>JAEUVJ010000034.1 GCA_016787085.1 Chitinophagaceae bacterium
ACTGGTGCTGATGGATGTGAGCGGCAAGACGATCAAACAAAAGCTGGTGAATGTGGAGATGGGCTCCAACACGATACCGCTGCAGATCGGAGAACTGGCAGCAGGCAGCTACCTGGTCAAAGTACTGAGCCGTTCGGCCGAGGGAGGGGAGTCCACTGCCAGTAAGTTTGTCAAACAGTAAAAGGATCAAATTTTTATATGTTTATCCGCACCGTTACCGGTGCGGATTTTTTTATGCTCCCTGCTGACGCTTCTATTGTTGTCTTTATCCGGAATATGATGTAATGACTGTATCTGACGGATAATGAAAAGCTTGAATAAATTATAATATGACCTGGAAATGGGTGTTTGGGGAAAACTTTTTGTGCAAGTCAAGATTCATATTTACTTAATACAATAGTTTCGCAGACGTTTGAGACCGGGCAATATATTTGCCGCTCAGTTTCCTGCCCCTTCGAATCCCCGATTCCAGTTTCCTTTCAAAACCAATATTGTTTATTGGTCCATGATTCATTTAAAAATCTAAAACGAACTCTGTTATGAGGAAGATCTACTTTATCCTGGGGATGTTATTTTTTACATCAGTCTCATGGGGACAGCTACTTACAGAAGACTTTAATTACACTGCCGGAACTCTTCTTACAACGAATGGCTGGACTGCGCATTCGGGAGGTGGCACAAATGCAATCACTGTTACTTCTCCGGGATTAACCTATACTGGTCATCCGGGGTCGGGGGTAGGAAATGCAATCACAATGACAACCAGTGGCGAAGACGATAACAGGGCTTTATCTTCTGCTATCAATTCAGGCAGTGCTTATGTGTCTTTCATGGTAAATATAAGTGCTGCTCAGGCTACCGGAGATTATTTCATAGGTCTTTTACAAAATAATACATCATTTCCTCTCAGAATCTATGCAAGATTAAGTGGCGCCGGATTTGTTTTTGGTGTCGGAAAGCAAGCAGGAACGGCATCTTATGAATCAACTGTTAGAACTTTTGGGACGACTTATTTTATAGTGGCTAATTATATCTATAATGCTGCGGCGCAGGATGACGCAGTAAACTTGTGGGTTGACCCATCTCTGGGAGGGGCTGAACCTGCTGCTACAATTGCCAATGTAATTGCTGCAAATGCTGATGCCGCTACGATTATAGCTGCATATGTTCGTCAGGGGGGAGCTGGCAGTGCATCCACTCAACAAGTTGATGCAATCCTTGCAGGAACAACATGGTCTTCAGTCACACCATTAGCAGGCGGAACTACAGCAACATTAGCCAATCTGGCTCCACAACCCAGCGGCAGCATCACCCAGGGTACTGCCAATGCAGTTTTAGCCGGTTTTTCTATTACTCCAAGCGCAAGTGTAGATTTTAGCTCAATAACTGTAACAAGTACCGGTACTGCTACCGGCACAGATATAACCAACGTAAGGATATTTAAAGACAATGACGGCAACGGAGCCATCAACGGTGCTGACGCGGCTGTAGGAGGAGCATCTCCGCAAGCTTATAGCGCTTCGATGGTCTTTAGCGGCATTACCAGTGAAACAGGTTTGACAGCGCAAAGCAATTATTTAGTTGTAGCCGATATCGCCGGCGTTGGTGTTTCTACTCCCGGCGTTACTACAACAGTAAGTTCAAATACTTTCACTACGACTGCTACCAGCAATAACGGGAGCTTTGCTGGTAATTCAAGAACTATTGCTGCACCTCCAGGAGCAACTACAATAACTGCTGGTCCCGGTGCGGAGCCGGCCACTATTTCATCTTTGGTCAACACGCAAGGGGCATCTGTATTAAATTTTGATTTCACCATCACAGACGACGGAGCAACTCCGTCTACTGATGCTGTTGCCTCCCAGATTTCCCAGATTATTTTGAATGCGGGAACGGGGAACTCAGTGACAAACTGGACAACAGCGATACTGGGTGTGGAACTAAGTGATGGCACTAATAGTACTACTACTGCTACTATCGGAACGGGCAGTATCACATTCGCGGGTATTTCAAATAACGTGGGTGAATTGGGTCATATAGCCGATGATGCTGCCAAGACATATACATTAAAAATATGGTTGAACACCAATCTTGGTGCATTACGAAATGTGATAGACGGGCAGAACTTTGTTTTCAGAGTACAAACTGCTGATGTAACAATGTCGGGTAGCCAGTTGGCAACAGGACAGGATGTAAATTCGGGGCCTGCCAATAACGTTGTAGATGTCACAGGAACAGCCCTTGCATTTGTAGCGCAACCTGCCAATACTAATGTCGGTCTGCCAATGACAAATGTTACTGTTTCTGTCAACGACGCAAACGGTAACCGTGACCTTGGTTCGACAATTTCGATTGATATCACATCTACGGGAACGCTTACCGGTTCTCCTGTAACGGTTGCTGCTGTATCTGGATTGGCAACGTTTGCCGGATTAACACATACAGCCACCGGCACAGGGCTTGCTTTGAATGCTGAACGCAATGGCACTGGGGACTGGGATGTTGTCAGTAATACATTTAATATCACATCTGTTCCTATAGCTGCATGGGATTTCACAGGTCTTAATACTGTGGCAACCGCTACTGCAACCACATTCAGTGGAAATCTTGTTTCCACTAGCGGAGCCAATGATATTACCCGTGGGGCAACCGCTACTGCAAGTGCAGGTGCCAATTCATTCCGCACACAAGGTTTTCAAAATGACCCTATAGCTACTTCCAATACCGACTATTTCCAGGTGACATTAACAGCACAACCAGGTTTTGAATTATCACTTTCGGGCATAGATGGAAATATGGCGGGTACCGCATCATTTGCTGCTTCTCCCGGAGTTTCCTCGCAATTCGCTTACAGCCTGGATGGTACCAATTTCACATTGATCGGTTCACCGACCGTAACGATAGGCTCACCTGCCGCATTGCCATTGATTGATCTCAGCGGTGTACCGGCATTGCAAAATGTATCGGCGGGTACTACTGTTACCCTGCGCTATTATGCCAGCGGTCAAACAACAAGTGGTGGATGGGGCTTTAATTCGCCTTCTGCGGGGGTCAATGGTCTGGGTATTTATGGCAGCCTTGCCGTGAGTAGTACTCCAAACCTGTCTGTTAGTTCCGGCTCGCTTACATTCGGCCAGCAGGCAGTAGGTTCCAATTCCACTTCGCAGAGTGTTGATCTCTCTGGTGTGAACCTGACAGGCGCTCCGGGTAATATAACTGTTACGTCGCCTTCGACAGATTTCGAGGTTTCCAATGACAACAGTACATGGGGTCCCTCTACTACCATTCCTTACGCCGGCGCTACATTGAGTGCAACTCCTGTTTATGTGCGGTTCACTCCGCAGAGTGCGGGTGCTAAATCAGGCAACGTAACCTTCAGTGGCGGCGGAGATGTAACACCTCCAACTGTTGCCGTATCCGGAACAGGTACTATCACGTATTACAGCAAAGCAGCCGGTAACCTGACAGATGTAGCTACATGGGGACCGAATACCGATGGTACAGGCTCTTCGCCAGCCAACTTTACGGCAGACGGGCAGGTGTTCACGGTTGCCAACAGGGCTGCCGCTACATTAGATGCAGACTGGGTGGTGAGCGGAGCAGGTTCTAAAGTGGTGGTAGGAGATGGCCTTGGTGTTACCGATCTTACGATACCTTCTACATTTACCCTGACAGGTACTGTTGATATCAGCGCAACTGGTGAATTGACTTTGGAGAATACAACCATTGCCCATACTTATGGTACAGTGGCAGCAGGCAGTACGATAGAATTTGCGCAGGCAGGTTCTTATACGGTTCCGAATACGATCACTTACCAGAACCTGAAACTGACCGGCGGTACTAAAACATTATCAGGTAATACAACAACAGTAAACGGCAACCTGGTATTCGACAATATCACGTTAGGCGCTCCGGGAGCATCACCCTTCGCAACGATTGATCTGAATGGCAATCTCACCTACAGCGGAACGGTGGTCAATCCTGCAGATGCTAATTCAGTTACATTGATCATGAATGGGGGAACGCTGCAGACGATCTTTGGCGGCGGTTCAAATACAGCCCGGTTCTTCAGGATTACTGCAACTTTAAATACAAGTGTTTCCCTCTCATCTGATGTACTGGTTGGGAATGCTGCCGGTGGCGGAATTGAAATAGAGGCGGGATCGCAGGTATATGTAAATACAAATACTATCACCACATTTGCCGGTCCGGCCAGGATCAATGGCTTTGTTACCAGCACGGGTGTATTCAGGACCAGTGGTGGAGGCAATTTCAATATTCAAACTTCAAGCAATTCAAACAGCAGCCTTTATTTTGATAATATCAATAACCAGATCGGTTCTTTGACAGTGAATGCTACAGGAACCGGTGTAGTGGTGATCGGAAGCAATGCTGAGGTAACTAACCTGACTATGACTGCCGGCAAGATGCAGATCGCTGAAGGGATAACGCTTAATCTTGGTACGGCAGCTAACCTGGTGGGTACATTTGATAATACCCGTTATATCATAACTGCTGCCAATACAACAACAGGCGCCAAAGGGTTCTTCAGGGCGGGGAATATACCAGTCGGTAACTTCACTTTCCCGGTTGGAACAGCAACTTCCTATTTGCCGGTAACAGTGAACCCAACTGCTACCAGTGATTTTAGTGTAAATACGTTTACCGGTATTACGTCCGATGGACAGCCGAATGGTGCTGCCTTTACTGCCGGTCAAAAGGCAAGTGTGGTAGATGCTGTATGGATCGTTGACCGCAATGGCGGCACAGGCGATGTAACCATGACCACATCATGGCCTGCAGCGCTGGAAGGAGCTAACTTCGCTGCGCTGGCAGACGCTCAGATCGGTATTGCCCGTCATGATGGTTCTGTCTGGGGTACAGTGGCAGGCACCGGTGACAATACAGCCAATACCGCTACCCGTTCCGCTATCAGCAGTTTCTCACCATTTGGTGTAGGCCAGGTAGGCCAGGTGCTTCCGGTGAATTTCGGCACAGTAAAAGCAACACAGTTATCTTCCGGCAGCATCAAAGTTGACTGGAGTAACCTGACCGAGCTGGATGTAGTTAGCTACACAGTAGAACGTTCTGCTGATGGGCGCAGCTTTACCTCTATCGGAACCGTGAATGCCAGGCTGAACAATGGCGGCAAAGCTGATTACAGTTTAATTGATGCTAATCCTTTCAATGGTGTAAACTTCTACCGTATCAGATCGCTGGAAGTTGATGCCAAAACAAAATACAGCATCATTGTAAGAGTGGATACAAGAGGCGGCGCTACACAGTTAGTGCTGTACCCGAATCCTGTTACAGGCGGTCAGCTGAGTTATTCCGCTGTTAACCTGGCGAAAGGACAATATGCCCTCCGTATATTCAATGCTGCCGGACAATTGATGTATAACCAGGCGATCAGCCACCCGGGCGGATCAGTGACAGAAGCGATACCGATGCCTTTGGTGAAAGCCGGTGTTTATACCCTGCAGCTGAACAGCGCTGATGTGAACCTGTCAAGGACATTTGTTGTACAGTAATCTCTTAGCCTTAGCAAATAAAAAGAGAGCCGCAATCCTGCGGCTCTCTTCTTTTATGGAAGGAACAGATCAATCAAGACAATGCAGGGAGCGGTCAATGATATTCACACATTCCATTACCTGTTCTTTACTGATGACAAGGGGAGGGGCAAAACGTATTTTATCACCATGAGTAGGTTTTGCCAGCAAACCATTTTCTTTTAGCTGCAGGCAAAGATCCCAGGCCGCTTCTTTATTGCTGTGCTGAATAACGATCGCATTCAATAATCCTTTGCCGCGGACCAGTGAAATATGTTTGGAGTGAAGGTTACTTAATTCAGTTCGTAAAAGATCACCCATTGATTTTGCATTCTCCGCCATCTTCTCCTCTTTCAATACCTGCAGCGCTGCCATCGCCGTTTTGCAGGCGAGAGGATTACCTCCATAGGTAGAGCCATGTTCACCGGGTTTGATCGTCAGCATGATCTCATCATCCGCTAATACAGCGCTGACAGGCATCATACCGCCGGCCAATGCCTTGCCGAGAATAAGGATATCAGGTCGTACATCCTCATGATCGCAGGCCAGCATTTTACCTGTACGACATAAACCGGTTTGTATTTCGTCAGCCAGGAAAAGAACATCGGCCTCTTTGCAAAGCTGTTTTGCTTTGGCCAGGTAGCCTGTGTCCGGAACAACCACACCTGCTTCTCCCTGTATCGGCTCCACGAGGAAGCCGGCCACGTTCTTATTGCCCAGTGCTTTTTCCAATGCTGTAATATCATTGTACGGAATGATCTCAAAGCCGGGCAGGTAAGGCCCGAAGTTGGTATTGGAAGAAGGGTCGCTGCTGAATGAAATGACACCGGTGGTCCGGCCATGAAAATTTCCTTCGCATACGACGATCGTTGCTTTATTGCTGTCAACTCCTTTTACTTCATAGGCCCATTTACGGCAAAGCTTGATAGCTGTTTCTACGGCTTCCACACCCGTATT
This sequence comes from Chitinophagaceae bacterium, assembly GCA_016787085.1. GTDB lineage: Bacteria > Bacteroidota > Bacteroidia > Chitinophagales > Chitinophagaceae > VBAT01. The sequence continues at coordinate 6,507 of JAEUVJ010000034.1, forward strand.
CATCGGCAATACTTTGTCGTAACCAAAATATGCCGTGATATACTTTGCATAATCACCCAACAGGTCGCTGTGAAAGGCCCGGCTGGTCAATGTCAGTTTTTGCGATTGTTCAATAAATGCTCTTACAATAGCCGGGTGGCAATGACCCTGGTTAACCGCAGAATACCCGCTGAGGAAATCATAATAACGTTTGCCGTCCACATCCCAGACAAATACACCTTCGCCTTTTGTCAGTACGACAGGAATAGGATGATAATTATGAGCACCGTATTGCTCTTCCAGTTCAAGATAGTGCTGTGTCTTTGCAGACATGCTTATGATAGATTGCATAATTAATTTATTAGATAAAGACAGGATAATAAAAAATGCAGGAAAACGGATAAACTCCCCCTTTTAGGGGACGGGAGTAATCTATCTTCAGTGATTAAGAAGATCGAGGTTGGCTTTGAGAAAATCGGTTGTAGGTATCCTGCTGTTCAGCATGCCTGCAAGATACAAAAGATCAGTGAGAATTCTATGCTACTCCCCGCTGTAGATAACGCCGGTAGTAGGAGTCTCTTTTAATTCGATACGGCTCAGAGCAGGTAGTAAGGGCTTTAAACGATCCCAGAACCAGATCGTGATGTTCTCCGCAGTAGGATTTTCAAGTCCGGGAATATCGTTCATTATTTTATGATCAATCGTATCTACCAGTGGCATCACCAGGTCTTTCAGTTCTTTGAAATCAATGATCCACCCGAATTGTTTGTCCGGCTTTCCGCTTATATATACACGGAGATGATAGGTATGCCCATGCATGTTTTTGCATTTGTGCCCGTCAGGAACGTTGGGTAAAAAGTGAGCTGAGTCAAAAGCAAATTCCTTGTAGATCTCCATGTGCTTTCAAATTTTGTCCGAAGGACCCCTTCGGGAGCGCAAATGTAAGGGTGGCTGATTAATTGCAGGCTGATTTTCAAAGGTGGAAAAAGAACGCCAATGAAATATCCTTATAAATCACTTGTTTAACTCCCTGACAAAATAATGAGAAGGAAATGCCAGCTGTAATGGTTTTTCTTTTTCAACAATGCCATACACCGTACTGCCGCTACCACTCATGGAAGCATATACAGCGCCTGTTTTATAGAGCTCCGTTTTGATCATCCCGATCTCCGGGTGCAGGGCGAAGATCGGTTCTTCAAAATCGTTTTTTAGCTCATCCTTCCAGGTGTCTATGGATTGTGCTATAATTCGTTTAATATCCTTTACCGGCGGACCGGGAGTGATCATCGAAAAAGCATCTTTGGTGCTTACGTGTATGCCCGGGTTAACAATAACGAATTTGTAAACACCCAGATCAATGCTTGTTTCTTCCAGTATTTCACCTCGTCCTGTTGCAAAGCAGGGTTTATTGATAATGAAGAACGGGCAATCACTGCCCAGCTGCAGAGCGTAGCGGTTCAGTTGCTGCGTGGTTAAGCCAAGCTCAAACTTTTTATTCAGCAGTTGTAAGACAAAAGCTCCGTCTGCACTGCCACCGCCTAATCCTGCAGCCATAGGTATGGCCTTGTGCAAATGCATTTGAACAGGCGGCAGTGAAGGGAAGTCTTTCTGCAGCAGGCGCCAGGCTTTGATGCATAGGTTGTTTTCTGTTGTGGCTTCAATGGGGATGCCGCTTGTGCTGAATGCAATATCTTTTTGCGCTGCCGGTTCAATTATTTCCAGTATGTCGTAAAGAGGAAGAGGATAAAAAATAGTTTCAATATCATGGAAACCGTCGCTTCGTTTGCGGATGATATGAAGGCCGAGATTGATCTTACAATTGGGAAAAACGACCACTGTTTACATGGATTTGAGTGAAGGATATAAACCTGCAAAGAGGTATTCTGATTAAACAGAAGCGGATCAGCGGCCTTTTTTCCGGCTATTGATCTCATCCCTGATCGCAATGGCCCTGATATAATCCTCGCTATCGAGCACATCGGTTAAAAGCGTATTCAGCTCTTCCAGCGTCATAGTCTTCAGGTCCTCATTGCCGGAAGGAGAAGAAGACTCTTCCACCACTACTTCCTGTTTGGCTTTCTTCTTTTTACCTGATGATGCAGTGTCTTCCATCAGGATGCCGGCGCTTTCCAGGATGTTCTCATATGTATAAATGGGACAACCGAACCGGACAGCCAGCGCCAATGCATCCGACGTCCTGGAGTCTATCTCTATCGTATCGTTCTCTGATGAGCAAACCAGCTTTGAATAGAAGATACCTTCCTGCAGGTCGCAAATAATGATCTCGTGAAGATCTATGGCAAAGGCGTTCAGGAAATTCTTCATCAGGTCGTGGGTGAGAGGGCGGCTTGGATGCATTTTTTCCAAAGCCACTGCAATGGCCTGGGCCTCAAAACCACCGATCACGATAGGCAGGCGTCTTAATCCGTTCACTTCTCCCAGTACCACCGCATAGGAATGTGTCTGCGTGATACTATGGGATAAAGCCACTATTTCCAGTTCGATCTTCTTCATAAAATGTCACACGAAACTAAGGCTTTTATCCAAAAAATTACCGGGTAAAATTCCACTTTTTTCCAGCCTATTTCCCTGAGCATGAGTAGAAAAAAGAAAGCCAGATGAAATTATTCATCCGGCTTTCAAAAAAGGTCTGATATGGCTTTCAGGCTATCCTTTCAGCTTCTTGACCGCAGCAGTGAACCGGGGTATTACTTCAAAGGCGTCGCCTACGATACCATAATCGGCGGCTTTAAAAAAGGGAGCTTCAGGGTCTTTATTGATCACTACGATCACTTTGCTTCTGTTCACACCGGCCAGGTGCTGTATAGCCCCGGATATCCCGATTGCAATGTACAGGTTGGGGGCAATTGCAAAACCTGTTTGCCCTACGTGTTCGTTATGCGGACGCCAGTGCGCATCCGCCACGGGACGGCTGCAGGCTGTAGCCGCATGCAATGTTTTGGCCAATTCTTCCACCATGCCCCAGTTCTCCGGCCCTTTCAGCCCACGTCCTGCACTCACTACGATCTCTGCTTCGGTCAGGGGCACTTCGCCACTTGATTTGGTCACATTGGTTACTTTCACTTTGCCGGGTTCTACGGAAACATTAGCCTGCACTACTTCAGCAACACCTTCACCGGCCACTACCGGGTAAGCATTGGGGTTTAGGGCAATGATCTTAATGTCTGTATTGACCGATATGTTAGCGAATGCTTTTCCGGAGAATACATTTTTCTTGACCGTAAAGCCGTTGGATGTATCTGGTAACGCCACAGCGCCTGATACCAGGCCTGCTTTTAATCTCGCTGATAATCTCGGGGCAATGGCCTTTCCATCCACATTATTAGAGAATATGATCACTTTGGCGCCGGTCTGTTGCGCTATCTCTCCAATCACTTTGGTATCCACCTGTGCATCAAAATGGTTGAGTATATCATTATTTACATGATGGATCTTTTTTACACCGTATTTACCTAATGAAGGCAGGTCGCCGGTTACTTTGCCAAGAACGACGCCTTCTGCAATAGTGCCGAGTTGCTCTGCTATTTTGGCGCCATAACTGATCGCTTCCAGCGAAGCCTTTTTAACATGGCCGTCTTCGGCAGTGTCAATGAATATTAAAACAGACATATTTGAATAAGTTAGGAGTTAAGAGTTATGAGTCAGGTTAAAAGGCTTTCGCTTCTTCATGGAGCAAACGAACGAGTTCTTCCACGTTATCGGCAGGCACTAATTTCACACCTGCTTTGGCAGGAGGCAATCCAAAACCTGCTACTGATGTCAGCGCATCTGTTGTTGCGGGTTCCAGCACTTTTAATGGTTTTGTTCTCGCTGCCATAATGCCCCGCATATTCGGGATGCGCTGTTCTGCCATACCCTTTTGTGCGCTAGCTACTACCGGTAATTCTACTTCACACATCTCTTCACCACCTTCTATTTCACGGGTAATGGTGGCCTTGGTACCAGCCAGTTCAAATTTTGTGGCTAAGGATATATAAGGCATATCCAGCAATTCGGCTACCATACCACCAATGGATGAACCATTGTAATCAATCGTTTCTTTACCTGTAAATACCAGGTCGTATCCGCCTTGTCTGGCTATTTCTGCTATTTGAGAAGCAATGTAAAAACTATCATGGCTGTCGGCATTGACACGGATGGCTTCGTCTCCGCCTAAGGCCAGCGCTTTGCGGATGATGGGCTCTGCGTCGGCTGAAGCCACCGTTACGAGGTGAATGACGGTTGCCGCATCTTTTTCTTTCAGTTCAATGGCACGTACAAGGGCATACCACTCGTCGTAGGGATTGATGATCCACTGCACGCCATTGGTATCGAATTTCGTGTTGTTATCGGTGAAAGCTATTTTTGCCGTAGTGTCCGGCGTTTTACTGATACAAACTAAGATCTTCATGGTTGTAGTTTAATCGTTAGGCGAATAGTTGTTTATGCAACTAAAACAAAGATAAGCGAAGGAATTTTAAATAAAGCACATCCGGGTATTTTTTTTACACAATATGGACAGGATCGCAAAACTCAGGGAATTTTTACAGGCAAACCCAGCAGACAGCTTTGTGCGGCATGCGCTGGCGCTGGAGTATATCAAGTTGGGTGATGATACAACTGCCCGGAATTTATTTGAAACGATACTTGAACAGGAGCCCGGCTATGTGGGTTCTTATTACCATCTTGCCAAATTGCTGGAACGGAATGAGGATACGGATGGCGCCATCAAAGTATATGAAAAAGGGATGGAGGAAGCGAAGAAGATCGGAGACAATCATGCTTTTGGTGAATTGAGAAGCGCTTATGAGGAATTAACTTTTTAAAATGTCTTTACTCGATAGGTTTCAGAATAATATCCGGCAACAGCATCTTTTCTCAGCAAAGGATAAATTGCTGCTGGCCGTCAGCGGCGGTGTTGATTCTGTTGTCCTGTGCGAGCTATGTAAACAGGCGGGTTATGATTTTATCATAGCACATTGTAATTTCCAGTTGAGAGGAGAGGAGAGTGAAAGGGATGAAAGGTTTGTGAGAGAATTAGGAAAAAAATATGGGACAGAAGTATGGGTTAAAAAATTTGAAACGGAAAGTTATGCTGCTGACCATAAGTTGTCCATCCAGGAAGCAGCGAGGGAGTTACGATATACCTGGTTTGAGGAATTAGTAAATGATCTGTTTACAACAGAGAATAGCCGATCAAAGGTGATCCCTGCTCACCATTCACCCCTCACCATTCATCTTCTTACCGCCCACCATGCAGACGATAATAATGAGACCCTGCTGATGAATTTCTTCCGGGGAACAGGATTGCACGGATTGACAGGTATCCCGGTAAAGGCAGGCTATATCCGGAGACCCCTGCTTACTTTCTCCAAGGAAGAACTGATGATTTTTGCCAAAGAAAACAAACTGGATTTTGCAGAAGACTCATCCAACCTCTCTTCCAAATACACCCGCAATTACTTCCGGAATGAGATCATTCCTGCTATCAGCAAAGTGTATCCGCAGGTGAAGGAGAACCTGCAGGATAATATCGAACGGTTCAAAGAGATTGAAAAACTGTATAAGGCCTCTGTCGGAGAGATCAGGAAGAAGCTGTGTAAACAGAAGGGAAATGAGATACATATTCCTGTCAAACAGTTGATGGGATATAGGAACAAAGCACTGATCTATGAGATCATTGCTGATCACGGCTTCTCTGAAAAGCAGGTGGATGAAGTGATCAAACTGGCCGAAAGTGAGTCGGGAAGATATATTCAATCTCCCGGGAACACTTATCGTATCATCCGTCACCGGCATTGGTTTATTATCAGCCCGGTTACTTCCATAGAGTCGGAGAATATCGTCATCGAAGAAAATGATCAGCAAATTCAGTTCTCAGAAGGAACGCTGCATATCGGGATAGTCAGCAACCTGGAACCAATAACAAGTAATCACACAGCCTGTCTCGATGCAAAAGAGATCAGTTTCCCGCTGTTACTCCGCAAATGGAAGACCGGTGATTATTTTTATCCTCTCGGTATGAAAAAGAAAAAGAAGCTGGCCCGTTTCTTTATTGATCAAAAACTTTCTAAGGCGGATAAAGAAAAAGTGTGGGTAATTGAAATGAACAAAAAGATCATCTGGGTGGTGGGTCACCGGATTGACGACAGGTTCAGAATAACCGGTCAGACGCAAAAGGTGCTGAAGATCACTTTTGCTTAACCGCCAAACTGGATGATGTCTTCCAGGCTCATATTCTTTATCTGCTCAACAAATAATGAAAGCACGGGATAGTCGGCAAAAGATACACAGGCAATAATGGTAAATGCCAGCCCGAACAATGCTCCGAATATATGGGCTGAGTGATTAATATTGTCACCTCCTCTTTTTTCCATCCAGTTTGAGACAAACAGGTAGATGATCCCAAAAAGAAAACCGGCAATATAGATCGGTATAAAGAAGAGTCCCATGCCTGCCAGCGGCCGGAAAAGAATACTGGCAAAAACTACGGCTGATACAGCACCTGATGCGCCGAGGCTCCTATAATGATAGTTGTTCTTATTTTTTGCGTAGGTAGGGAGCAGCGAAGCAGCCAGCGCCAACACATACATACCGAGATACACCAGCTTGCCGGCATTGCCGAATACTTCAATGAACTGAAACTCCACACCGAGATAAACAGGGCCGGAAGGGGTATTGACCTTCCCCTCACCAAAAACATAAAGAGCAAACATATTGAAAAGCAGGTGGCCGATGTCGGCATGCAGCAACCCACAACTGAAAAAACGGTACCACTGTCCTCTTTTAACGGCAGGCGGGTAGAAGATCAGCTGATCCATCAGCCGTTGGTTGCTGAAGGCAGTGAATGAAATGATAGCTGTAATGATGATAATGATAAGCGTAACTGATATTTCCATGTGGCTTATTTCAGGAGACCGAATATAGAATTTTTATTGGTGATGATACTTCTCATTTTTCAAAATGGTGCAGGCCCGGTAGATCTGTTCGGCGAGTACCAGGCGTACCAACTGGTGCGGGAATGTGAGCTCTGATAAACTCCATGTATAGTTAGCTCTTTTGAGTATTGCTTCATCCAGTCCGTATGCCCCTCCGATAAGGAATACCATTTTCCTGGTGCTTTCGTTGGCCCTGGCCTGTATGAAATCTGCCAGTTTTCTTGAGGTTAGTTGTTTTCCTCTTTCATCTAAGGCCACCAGGTAGTCGTCTTTATCTAACCACTCCAGGATCGTTTCGCCTTCTTTCCTCTTCAGGTCCATTTCACTGAGCATACCCGCATTTTTAGGAACAGGAATGATATTCCATTCTGCCTTGAAATATTTGCTGATCCTGCCTGTAAAATCATCCACCCCTGTTTTTACATAGGGTTCATGATTTTTTCCTATTGCCCAGAATTGGAGTTTCATGCAAGAGACTGTTTAAAAGGTTCAATAGTTTCAGGATTCAAAAAGGTTTATTGGTCCGTGCAAAATTCTGGTTTATTGAATGAGTATGAACTTTTGAACTCCTTCAACGTTTTGAACCTGTCAAAACGCTTTCTTCACTTCTTCTTTGATCTGTACTTCTGTGACAGGTCCGTATTTCTCTGCGATCTTTTTTATATCTGCTGACTTGCCGACCATGACGAACTGCAGTTTGTCTTTGGGAAAATATTGAGCAATGATCTGCCGGGCTTTTGCCGTGGTTAATCCATCCACATTCTTCTGAAATGTATTGATGAACGATTCATTGAAACCGTACCAGAACATCTGTGTAAGTAAACCTGCCAGTTGGCCCGATGTTTCATAACGGGGAGGGAACTGTCCTTTGACATAGTTCTTTGCAGAGGTGAGAGATGTTTCATCAATACCTTTCTCATGAAGTTTATTCAATACCTCCAGAGCTTTATCAATGGCTGCCTCCGTTGTTTTACCTGCAGTGAATGTAGTAATGGCAAATGTACCGGCATTCTTCAAGGGGTTGAAACGGCTGCTGGCGCCATAAGTCAACCCTGTATTTACCCGCAGTTCATCGTTCAGCATAGAAGTAAAGCGTCCTCCAAAAAGTGTATTGACCACTTCGATTGACACATAATCAGGATTATTGCGGCTGATACCCGGAGCACCGATATAGAAGGTGGTCTCTTTTGCATCATCCTTGTTGATCAGCAGTACCCGGTTGCTATTAGGTTTAACAACGGGTTTGGCTGCTTCATTCGCCTGCGCCTGTTTCCCTTTGGCCCATGCAGCAAATAATTTAGTCACCGCCGCTTTCATTTCTTTTGTGTTGAAATCACCAACAATGGAAAGGGCAGAGCCGTTAGGGACATAATTCTCCTGGTAGAATTTTTTCAGGTCTGCTGAAGTAATGACTGTTACGGTAGATATCTTTCCCTGTACCACATTGCCATATACATGTTCGCCGTAAAGGAATTTATCGAAATAAGAGCCAATTACCGAACGGGGGCTTTCTTTGGCCTGTTCCAGGCTGACCAGCACCCTTTTCTTTTCTTTTTCAAATTCCGTATTGTCAAATGCCGGCTCTGTGAGTATTTCTTTGATAATAGGTAAAACTTTGTCTTTGTCTTTTGCTGCAAATTTGGAAGATAACCCTGCTGATTCCTTTGACGCAAAAGTGTTGACAGTTGCACCAATAAAGTCTAACTCTTCATCCAGCTTTGCTTTTGGATAATTCGTTGTCCCGTATTTGAGACCAGATGCAGTCAGCGATGCCAGCCCTGATTTTTCGCCGTCATAGATGGCACCGGCAGGCAGGATGGCTGATACATTGATCACCGGCACTTCATGCTGTTCCATCAGGTAAACGGTAAGACCATTCTTTAGCGTGAACTTTTCATAGGCCGGCAGTTTATAGTCCTGTGCTATGGTCTGCAAAGTGAAAATAACGAACGCAAACAGTATTGAATATTTTATAAATTTCATGGTATTATTCCTCTGTGTTTGATTTTAAAATGCCGACGCTCCTATTGCTTTTGGTAAAATACTTATTGGCTACCCGTTTGATGTCTTCTGCTGTTACTTTGTTGTATAAAGCCGGAGCGTCGAACATCTTCCTGTAGTCGCCAAAGAACACTTCATACGTGCCGATATTATTCGATTTGCCATTGATCGTTTCGACCTGGTTATAGAATTCCATCACTTTCTGATTCTTTACTTTTTGCAGTTCATTTTCGGTGATGCCATCTTTTTTGATCTTTTCCAGTTCTTCATAAATGGATCTTTCAAGATCAGCTTCATTTATAGCTTTACTGGTCACGGCATATATCCCAAAAAGGTAAGGGTCGAAACTGGCGCCGTAATCGGTGAATACGGAAGTGGCCAGTTGTTTTTTATCCACAAGAGATGAATATAACCTGGAAGATTTGCCGCTGCTTAAAATATCACTCAGTAATGCCAGTGCATAGTAGTCTTCGTGTTTTGCTTCAGGAGCATGGTAAACGATATTGAGATAGGGGGTGGCCACATCTTTCTGCACTACTATTCTTCTTTCACCTGTTTGCGGTGCTTCCACGGTATGCACTTTGGGAGGTTCAGGTTGTGCAGGTATCGGTTCAAGGTATTTCTCCGCCAGTTTTTTTATATCCTCTGTTTTGACACTGCCTGATATCACGACTACACAGTTGTTCGGTGAATAGTAGGTCTTGAAATACCTTTCCAGGTCGCTTTGCTTCCAGTTCTTCATGTCATCTTCATAACCGATCACCGGCCAATGGTAAGGATGCTCCTGGAAGGCGGTGGCCTGTACGGACTGGCCTAACAGGTTCCAGGGTGAGTTTTCCAGCCCGGTACTTCTTTCAGAAAGAACAACGCCTCTTTCGCTTTCCACCATTTTCGGATCAATGCTCAGACTGGATATGCGGTCGCCTTCGAGGTCGAATATCACTTCGGAGGCAGAGGCCGGGAACCAGTTGGTATAGACCGTGACATTTTCCGTGGTGTATGCATTATTGGCGCCACCATTGAATTCCATGGTCCGGTCAAACTCCTTAGGACCGAATTTTTTGGCGCCGTTAAACATCATGTGTTCAAAAAAATGGGAGAGACCGGTAATGCCCTGGTATTCGTTTCGTGAACCCACTTTATAAAACAGGTACATATTAGCATTGGGGATGGAATTATCTTCCACCACCAGGAATTTCATCCCGTTCTTCAGGGTGAAGGTCTTTACATCGTCTGCTTTCATCTGGGCTTGCAGTGAAACGCACAGCACCAGTAAAGCAGGAAGGAATGCTTTTTTCATACTATAAAAATGGAATTTGAATAAGAGGGGCTAAAGCTAAGGAAAGGAAGGATGCAATAACAGCCGTTTGGCAAAATCAGCATGTTTTTCACAGGAATATGACACTGATTTTGCCCCAACCGATTTTTCCTTTATTTTTGCCGCCCGGTTAACGGAAAGGCCCCGTAGCTCAACTGAATAGAGCATCCCGACTAAGAAGTCGGGAAGGTTTCAGGTCCGAATCCTGGCGGGATTAAATAAATAAAGTAATTAAAGGCCCCGTAGCTCAACTGAATAGAGCATTTGACTACGGATCAAAAGGTTTCAGGTTTGAATCCTGACGGGGTCACCAAAAGCAACTCATGCGAGTTGCTTTTTTTTATAAGTGCCTGTATAATATTCTTCTTACAAGCGATTATTCGACGTCTGCTTTCATCTGAACAGGATAGCTATTCTGCTCTCATGCGCAGAATATGTTTGTTTACCACTAAAAGGGTATTGACTTAGGGCTTTTTTTAACGTAGCTTCATATAGATATCATAGTCAGGATTCCCGCCCACCCTCTCCCGACTTTTTATACAGGTTATTACTTCATGGTTCTGGTAGCCAGTTCATTGATCCCCTGAGGCGCAGCCGGATATAAATCTTTAAGACCAATTGCCGGAAGCAGCGCCTGGAAAAACTAATGTAATGATGGAATACTGCGTACCCGGAATAGAACGCCTGCTGAAATAAATGATACTATAAAAAGGTAATACACTTCTTTTTCAGTTAACAGACATTGCTCAGATCATTATGCCTGCTGTTATGGATGCCTGTCATTGCCGTCTTCTTTCATACTCCTTCATTTCATTGGCAAAAAACTATACAGCCGCCTGTACAGGCAGGCTGTCCGCTCTTTGATGTCTTCGGCAACCTTATTCATTTAAAAATAAAAACAGGAGGTTACTATGCCTAACAAAAAACCAAAGGTGAAAAAGGAAAACAAATTTTCCTACACCAATAAGCTGACAAAAAAGTCAGTGAAGTTCACACCCGTGGAAGACGAAGTGGTGGTAACATTTCAACCGGGCTCTACTTCAGAGACAGCCCGTTCGGCTATGGAAAAATCGGCTATGTCCATTACAGAAGGGATGAATATGCAAAGAGGGTTTGCAGTGTTCAGTGATGCGGCGGTACCAAAAGAAAAAAGCAGGAAAGACCATTTAACAGATGAGACCAATGTGGCCAATGCCTTACCTGTGATGGTTGACCAGGAAGGGTTAAGACGGTTTTTTTTACCGGATGAATTCACTGTCCAGTTCAAAGAGACCATTACGAAAAAAGAGGCGGAGACGCTGATAAAAAAAATGGGCACTAAGATACTGGTGGAGCAACGTACACCCGGCTATTATACGCTTGAGGTGCCTGAAGGAGAAGGTTTGTTTGAGAATATCCAGAAATTCGGGGAGCAGGAGGAAGTGGCATTTGCTGAGCCCAGTGAAGCAGGATTCAATGATGCTTTGCAATACCTGCCTGATGATACAGATTTCCCCGTTCTCTGGGCCATGCGCAACACCGGCCAGGTGGTCAATAACATTGCCGGCACCCTCGATGCAGATATAGATGCTACGGAGGCCTGGGACATCAACAGGGGAAAACCCGAAATAGTGATTGCCGTGATTGATACCGGCTGCGATATGGATCATCCCGATCTGAAAAACAATTTGCTCCCAAGAGGTACTGAGGACTGGGATTTTGCAGATGCCGGCGATCCTTCACCCGATGATTCAGATATTCATGGCACACATGTGGCAGGCACAGCTGCTGCTATTGACAATACAGTTGGGGTGATAGGAGTTGCACCTAAATGCCGCATTATGCCGCTGCGTGTTAATCTTACTGCTGGTATGAACCAGAACCGGGCCGATGCGATCAATTTTGTAGCAGCCCATGCCACCGCCAACCCGGGCCGTCGCTATGTCATTAACTGCAGCTGGAAAATGAGTGGTGATCATACCGGCGTACGCAATGCCATTATCAATGCTGTCAGTAAAAACGTGGTTGTTTGTTTTGCCGCAGGTAATGCCAATACGGATATCGATGTAACTCCGCAATACCCGGCCGTGTATCCCGAAGTGATAGCCGTAGCTGCTACCAACCAGAAAGATGTACGGGCTTCGTTTTCTAATTACGGTACAAAAGTGGATGTGTCTGCACCCGGGGTCAATATTTATTCCAGCATCCCGGATAATACCTATACCTACCTGGACGGTACCTCAATGGCTTCTCCGCATGTTGCCGGTCTGGCCGCATTGATATGGTCGAGGAATAAAACACTGACAAATGCACAGGTGAGGAATATTATACAGTCAACCTGCGACAATATTGATGCAAAGAACCCGGGTTTTGCGGGCAGGCTCGGTAGAGGAAGGATAAACGCTTACCATGCATTGATGAATACACCGGCTCCTGTACTGCCATTCACCGTGATACGGCGGTTTCGTTTCCCTCAATTAAATTCGGGGTCAAGTTCCGCCCTTACTTATGTGCGCAGGATGCGTATCGGATTTATTATACAACCGGCGCTGTTGTTTTTAACGCAAAAGCCTTTTTCAGAGAGGATATATTTTATGAACCCGGGTACAGGAGCAGTAATGGGGAGTATTGATCCTGTAAGCAACGATACTATCGGGAGTCTTGAATGGGACGGCAGCCATATCCGGGTGGCGAATGTAACCACCGGTTCCGGCTTTATCAATACCATTAATCCTTCTACAGGTGCGCAACTGGCATCTATGCCCGTTCCTGCCGGCAGGGGTGAAGGGCTCGCTTTTGATGGTACCTATTTTTATTATTCGATCATCAACAGGATATATGTTATCAAACCGACAGGAGCAGTGGTCCGGTCATTCCCTGCGCCCGGTGGCAGTTGTCATGCTTTGGCTTATGGCGATGGTTTATTATTCAGCGGCAACAGTACCAATGGTGTCATTACCGTTTTCCATCCCGGCACCCTGATCGTACATGGTACTATTAATGCACCCGGCGCAGGCGCCAATAAAGTACAGGGGCTGGCATACAATGCAGCTACGAACGAGTTGTTTGTGGCCAACCAGGGAGAGAATATTATTTATGTTGGCCGGGTGACGTTATAGCGCATTACCTGTAAAAAAAGTATGTGTAGCAGCGTTGGTTACGGAGCTCTGTTTTCTACAGTAAAAGCAGGGCTCCGTTTTTTATTTTTATGGCTGTATCTTTAATGTATGCCTGAATTCAATACCCGGATAACACAAATACTGCTGTTATCGGTGATCATCCTGTTGGTTTACTTAGTTATTAAAGAGCTGTATATTTTTTTGCCGGGTTTACTGGGCGCACTGACCTTGTATATCCTCAGCCGGGCAAACTATTTTCAGTTGATCTATAACCGGAAATGGAAAAAGGGGTGGGCGGCGGCTCTTTTTATCCTTTATTATCTCCTGCTGATCGGGCTGCCTGTATTTCTGGCCATTATGCTGATCAGTCCTAAGCTGAACTCTTTTTTATCGAATCCAGATCAAATGATCACTGACGCCAAGCACTCTGTGGTACTGATACAGCAGAAGCTGGGCTTTAATTTTGTATCGGAGGCATCCCTGACCAATTCATTGGGTAAGCTCTCTGCTTATATTCCTTCTATCCTGAACGATACGGCCAACCTGATCACCAATCTTGCTATCATGCTGTTCGTTCTTTATTATATGTTGTATAATGGCAGGGAAATAGAGCGGACGCTGAACAGGATCATTCCGCTGAAGCAGGAGAATATCAACATGCTGGCTTCGGAGACCAAAAAGATGGTGAGAGCCAATGCGCTTGGTATCCCGCTTATTTCCATTATCCAGGGTCTGACAGCCACACTCGGATATTTTATTTTCGGAGTGAATGAATGGGCACTCTGGGGATTTCTTACCGGCGTCTTTGCTTTTTTCCCGGTAGTGGGCACTATGATCGTATGGGTACCACTCGTGATCTATACTTATGCTATCGGCAATACCTGGCAGGGAACAGCCCTGCTTATTTACAGCGCCGTTGTTACCGGCAATGTGGATTATATGTCCCGCATTACATTATTGAAAAGAATGGGAGATGTGCATCCCGTGATCACTATTCTCGGAGTGATAGTGGGGCTGGGCCTGTTTGGTTTTATCGGGTTGGTATTTGGCCCATTACTGATCAGCTATATTATTTTGCTGTTTAATATCTATATGAATGAATTTATTGATATCCCAAGGCCGCAGCCTCATGCAAGGACGCCGCAGGAAAGCGAGGAAGATATTGAGCCGGATGAATAAAAAAAACTCAGTACTGAGGCCAGCACTGAGTTTTCCTGAATAAAATTATATGATCAGTCTTTGAGTTTAGACAACAGGCGGAGTATTTCAAGATACAGCCATACCAATGTAAACAACAAACCAAAAGCACTGTACCACTCCATGTATCTGGGCGCTTTCATTTCTGCACCTTTCTCTATCATATCGAAATCAAGCAGCAGGTTCAACGCCGCCAGGCACACAACAACTACGGAAAACCCGATCCCAAGCGGAGTGCTGGCATTGGTAAATGCACCTATTGTAGTTCCAAAGACCAGGAATGCTACCCATTTGAGAAGGTAGAATAACATGATGCTGACTGTGGCAATGGTAATAATGGACCTGAATTTATTGGTCACTTTGATCACCCGTGTATAGTACAACACGTACATGACAAGTGTTACTATCAGGGTAAGACCAACAGCCTGCATGACCAGCCCCGGGTAACTTTCTTTAAAAGAATAATCATAGGCGGCAGAAACGGAACCGACAAACAAGCCTTCCAGGATAGCAAAAGCAGGCGCCAAAAATGGCGACCACTGTTTTTTGAAGGACATGACCAGGCCGATTATAAAGCCACCGGCCACACCGGTGATCATCAGGGGCATCGGGTTGCTCCCTTTATAATACTGGTTCCATGCCAGGAGGGTGGTCGCCAGCATTAAAAGGAAAAGAACACAGAATTTTTTCATCGTGCCTTGTATCGTCATTTCTTCACCGGTACTGATGCCCTGGAAAATTGTTCCCTCAAAGGCTTTTTCCTGCAAGGTGGGATTGCCCGATTTAAATATTGCCATAGTGGTTTAATTTTTATGAGTATAAATGTACGAAATCACAAATAAAGAATATTCACTTATGGCATAATAGTATTTGTCATAAATGGAATTTCTTCGTTTGTTATTTTCCCTTAGTAGTGCCAGCGTACAAACGCTTCCATGGCAGCATAATGTGTCAATCCAAGATCAGCATACAGGCCGGCAGTGGCTGCATTTCTTTCTTCTGCCCTTTGCCAGAACTCCCGGGAGTCGCTGCCCTGGAAGGGGACCATATCCTTTTGTGATTGATGAATGAAAATACCAAACCGTTTCTTTAACACCTGGTCGGGGCTCATGGGTACAGCCATTTCAATTTCCTCCATATTCCATTCCTGCCAGGCGCCTTTATACAGCCATAGCCAGCAATCGTGGATCCATTCATCACCGGCGGCCCTCATCCTTTTCAAGGCTTCCAGCACTACGTGGAAACAAACGATGTGCGTACCGTGCGGGTCAGCAAAGTCGCCGGCACAATACACCTGTTGTGGTTTTATCTTTCGTAACAGTTCAATCGTGATCTTAATGTCTTTTTCACTCATCGGCTTTTTCTCGATGGTGCCGGTTTCGTAGAAAGGCAGATTTTGAAAATGTATGTTCTCATCTTTGATCCCGACATAGCGGCAGGTGGCTTTCGCTTCACCACGCCGTATCAATCCTTTGATAGAACGGATAGTGGGCGTATCTATCTGGTTTGATTTTTTATTCGCCAGGAACTTTCTAGCATTGGCCAGTATCTTCCCGGATTTACTTGTATCAATACCAGCTATCTCTTCAAAGCCCACGGCAAAATCCAGGAAGCGGGTAACAAATTCATCGGTTACGGCAATATTGCCGGAGGTTTGATAGGCTACATGCACGTCATGTCCCTGGTCATGCAACCGCTGAAAAGTACCGCCCATGCTGATAATATCATCATCCGGGTGAGGAGAGAAGATCACCACCCGTTTAGGATAAGGTGATGAACGTTCCGGGTGGCCGGGAATGACGGCATCTTTTTTTCCTGCGGGCCATCCCGTGATGGTATCACGCAGCATATAAAACACATCGAGATTTATTTCATATGCATCGCCTTTTTCCACCAGCAGATCGCTTAACCCGTATTCATTATAATCTGTATTCGTCAGGCTGAGTACTGGTTTCTTTAGTTTTAATGCCATATTCACTACAGCTTTCCTGATCATTTTAGGGGTCCATTCACAGTCGCCGGTGAGCCAGGGCGACTTATTTCTTGTCAGTTCTGCAGCCGCTGCTTCATCCACTACGAATGTTACGTCATCGTGATTCTGCAATAATGATGCGGGCACCTGTTCAGTATCATCTTCCTCTACTGCTTTCTTCAACACAGGGGCTTTGGCCGGCCCCCATGCCATCAGGATGATCTTACGGGATCGCAAGATGGTACTGATACCCATAGTGATCGCTAATCTTGGTACCTGGGATATATTGGCAAACTCATAGGCATTGGCTATACGGGTGGAGTTATCGAGTGTGATCAGTCTTGTTTTGGAATAAATACCTGAACCCGGCTCGTTGAAGCCAATATGCCCGTTATTACCTATTCCCAGGATCTGCAGATCTATCCCGCCGGCGTCTTTTATTTTCTTTTCATATTGCTGGCAATGTTGTTTGATGCCTTCTTTATTGACCGTACCATCGGGGATATGAATATTCTTAGGATGGATATCCACATGATCGAAGAGATGGGTACGCATGAAGCGGTTATAGCTTTGCAAGGCATCATTGTCTATCGGGTAATATTCATCGAGGTTGAAGGTGATGACATTTTTAAAACTCAATTTTTCCTCTTTGTGTATCCGTACCAGTTCTGCATACAGGGATTTAGGAGTGGAGCCAGTCGCTAAACCTAATACACATATTTCTTTGGTTTTTTGTTTAGACCTGATCATGTCAGCGATCTGCCGGGCTACATATTTTGAACCTTCTTTGGGGTCCGGATATATCTTAACGGGTATCTTTTCAAAACTGTCTGAGAGATCAATAGAGGCAACTTTCTTAGCCATATTGTGATATTTACAATGATGGGTTCAAAGATATTGAAATGTACACAGGCAAATCAATCCAAAGTGGCTGCAAAAACCTGCAACCTTTAATTCACTTCGATCTCATCCACAAATAGCCATGCTTTATTGCCTGCCCCTGGATTACCATCCGGAATAATCCCTTTATTCTTTACAAACACTTTTATAAAGCGGGTCGAGACCGGTGCGGGATTTATCCTGATCACACCATTTGAACCGTTTGTTTTTTCAAACTGATCGCTTTTCCCGACCGGGAAAAACTCACGGCCATCCTGTGAGATGAAAATCTCAGCAGATTCTGGCGGGTAGATCCAACTGCCGCCTGAGCTGAGTGAATGAATAACAACGCTCCCGATGAACTGGGAAACGCCCAGATCTATCACCGCTTCGAGGTCATCACCGCTCCAGCCGAGGAATTCACGGCTGCGGGCAAGGCCTTTTTCATTCTGCACGCCATTCACCAATGTAAACGCACCGTCACCGGGATAATTTCTGGAAGGCTCTGTAGCGATGGTGATAGGTTTACCCGTTGCTTTGTTGAGTTGAAACTTCTGAATCACCAAAGATGTATTAAGATTCTTACCGACTAATGTATAGCCGTAAACCCCGGAGCAATTAATTCTTTTTGTATAGGGAGTTTTTTCTAAACAAACATAACATACCGTGTCGGTGGCTGATCTTTGTCTGGAATCAATACAATTGCTGTCCATAGCAGGATAGTTATGAAACAGGATATTCTCCCCGGGAATTTTACTGTTCACTGTCAGCAATACGCCATGGCTGACCGTATCAGGAGTAATAGCAGCTTTCAGGTCAAAAAAAGTAAGACTGTAATTCGCTTTCCACAATTCGTATCGTTTAAATTGCTGCAATAATCTCTTTTCAAAATCCGCCAGGTCCCTGTTCTCTTTTTTGCTCCAGAGTACTTCACTTAACGCAGCCATACGGGGAAAGACCATATACTCCACTTTCCGGGTGTTTTTTATGTATTCAGTCCAAAGGTTGGCCTGTGCTCCCATAATGTATTTGCCTTCTTCTGCATCCAGTTCTGCCGGTATGGGTTCATAGGCATATACTTTTTCGATAGGATTATACCCCCCGATCGTAACTGAATCTTCATTCAGGCTTTGGGTGTGATCGAAATAAACGGGATTGCCCGGAGTCATGATCACTTTATGTTTTTGTTTGGCAGCATCAATGCCTCCCTGTTCGCCACGCCAGCTCATCACAATAGCATTGGGGGCCAGGCCTCCTTCCAGTATCTCATCCCACCCGATCAGCGTTTTACCCTTCCTATTCAGGTATTTTTCAATACGCTGGATAAAATAACTCTGTAACTCATGCTCATCTTTCAGGCCAAGTTCTTTCATTCGTTGCTGGCATTTCGGACAGGTTTTCCAGTGTGTCTTCGGGCATTCATCGCCACCTACATGAAAATATTTTGAAGGAAAGAGGGGAATGACTTCATCAATGACGTTTTGCAGGAACTGGAAAGTAGACTCATTGCCGGCGCAGAATACATCGTCAAATACACCCCATGTTTCCTGTACCAGTTTTATTCTGCCTTTTTTTTGTTCATCCGCACTTTTGGAAGAGATCATATTGCCCGGAATCGGGGTAGGTTTTGATGGAAAACAACTCAGCCAGGGATAAGCGGCAATGGCCGCACTGCTGTGCCCCGGCATTTCAATTTCGGGTACCACGTCAATGAAACGATCTTTGGCATATTTCACCACTTCTTTTATTTCCGCCTGTGTATAAAAACCACCGTATCTTTTATTGTCATTGCCGGTACCGGGATAGCGGCCAATGATCGTTCCGTTTCGCCAGGCTCCCACTGAAGTAAGTTTTGGATATTTTTTTATTTCAATGCGCCAGCCCTGGTCTTCGGTCAGGTGCCAGTGAAATGTATTGATCTTATGCACGGCGAGATAATCAATATATTTTTTGATAAAAGCCACCGGGAAAAAATGACGGCTCACATCTAAATGCATACCCCGGTAGGCAAAGCGGGGCTCATCATTTATCATTAAGGAGGGGACCGGGAGTTTACTATTTGTCTTTTCAACCGGGAAGAGCTGAATGAGCGTCTGCATACCATAGAAAGTTCCTGAAGCCGTTTGCCCCTGTATAGAAATGCTGCCGGGCTCAACGGTCAGTGAATATGCGCCTTCTTTTCCCGGCAATAATGTTTGCAGGGTGGTCAGCCGGATATAGTTGGCGGCAGCGGTCTTTATTTTTCTTAAAGACCAGCCGTAATACATTTTAAGATAACTATTCAGAAAATTCGCACTGTTGTCGTCCACCCCGTTGGTGACAATAATAACGGTTGATGCGCTCAATGAAAAACTTCCGGTACCGGGCTTTACTTCTACCGGCCGGGGAATGATAGTGGCTGGCTGGGCAATAATTAAGCAGGTTACAAAGATGCAGCATAGTAAAAGGGCCGTTGAGCGCATAGATATGTTTATTTGAGGTGCCAATTTAAGCCATTGTGTAATGTTGCGGGCTCCTTTTTTTTGGTTAGGTTTGAAAAAAATTAGTCACGTTCAATCACCCGTCATGTCCGATAATAAAGCGATCATGGAGAGATTTTATACTGCTTTCCAAAAAAGGGATCACCAGGCGATGAATGCCTGTTACAGTGAGGATATCATATTCAGCGATCCTGCATTTGGTATGTTAAAGGGCAATGAAGTAAAAAGCATGTGGGAAATGCTTTGTACCAATGCCCGTGATTTTTCATTGACATTTTCTGATATCGAAATGCTGGATGAAGAGTACGGCACATGTAAATGGACAGCTACCTACACTTTTTCCAAAACCGGCAGGAAAGTGGTGAATCATATAAAGGCCTACATGAAGTTATACGAAGGCAGGATCATCGAACACAGTGATGCTTTTCGCCTGAGCACATGGATCGGGCAGGCACTTGGCTGGAAAGGTGTTTTATTCGGCTGGACCGGGTTTATGAAAAAAGCAGTACAGAAGAATGCGAGAAAAAGCCTTGAAAATTTCATGCGCAATAAAAAAAGTGAATAACCGGCTATTAACACCAGCTATTCACTATAGATTTGTCATCCTAAGCGAACGCACTATTCACCGCTTAGTCTTCCAGTACTCCAAACTTACCTGCATTTACATCCTGGATCGCTTCTTCTACTTCCTTCCAGGTATTCATCAGGAATGGGCCATAAGCAGCGATTGGTTCATCAATCGGCTCTCCGGACAAAATAAGTATAATCGCATCTTCGCTGGCTTCGATATTTATCCCTTCACCGTCATTTTTTAATAATACGAAATGATCAGCAGGCGCCTTTTCTCCATTGACAGTGGCCTGGCCTTCGATCACCAGTAAGCCCGTGTTGTAATGAGAGGGAAAATTGAAGCCCGCCCTGCTTCCTTTTTTCATTTTTGCATTATAAACATGCATAGGTGTAAATGTGGAAGCCGGCCCTTTTATGCCATTATATTCCCCGGCGATCACTTCAACGGTTCCGCCATTTGCGGGTAAGGAATACCTGCCCATCATACCAGTAGTGATCTCCTGGTATTTTGGAGCGGTCATTTTATATTCTGCCGGGAGGTTCACCCACAGCTGTACCATCTGGAACAGGCCGCCTGTTTTACTGAATGTTTCTTCATGATACTCTTTATGCAAAAGACCAGAAGCTGCGGTCATCCATTGTACATCGCCTTCACCGATCACGCCGCTGTTGCCGGCACTATCATGATGCGCAATGCGTCCATGATAGGCTATGGTCACTGTTTCAAAACCCCGGTGCGGATGTACACCCACCCCTCTGGGTTCTTTCGATGGGGTGAATTCCACCTTGGCCCCGTAGTCCATCAGGAAAAAAGGGCTCATTCTTTTTTTATCTATCAGCCTTCCACCGGGAAAAAAACTATGTACCCGGAAACCATCACCCACCATATGGGGTGGTGGCGGTGCTATGATCGCTTCTATACTTCTTAATTGATCTTTCATATATTCTCCTTTGTTTGAATTCGGTTCAGGTTTCCATGTCAAACGGGTACTTCCATCAATAGTATTTCCGCATGGCTGTCTGCTTTAATGTTCAGCTCCGCGGCTTCTGTGATGCCTATTCCATCACGACGGTTCAGTTGCTGGCCATTGATGGTTACGTTACCTTCTATGACAAAAGCATACACTCCGTTCGTATCTTTTTTTAATTGATAGATAGTGTTGAAGTCTTTGTCCAGTTTTCCAAGACTGAACCAGGCATCCTGGTGTATCTGTACACCTCCATCGCTGGTGCCGATGGGAGACACCACGGTGAGTAATTGGTTATGTTTGTCTATATCAGAAAAATTCTTCTGATCGTATCTCGGTTCCACATTCTTTTTATTAGGAAACACCCATATCTGGAAGAATTTAACTTCTTTGTCGGCATTCTTGTTCTTTTCTGAATGCTGGATACCCGTGCCGGCGCTCATTACCTGCACATCGCCTTGCCGTATCACCTGTTTATTGCCCATGCTGTCTTTATGCTCCAGGTCGCCAAGGGTGGGAATGGAGATGATCTCCATATTATCATGCGGATGGGCTCCAAAGCCCATGCCACCGGCTACCGTGTCGTCATTCAACACCCTTAAAGACCCGAAGTGAATTCTTGCAGGATCATAATACCCTGCAAAACTGAATGTGTGATAAGAATCTAACCATCCATGATTGGCGTGGCCTCTTGTATCGGCCTTGTGAAGAATGGTTTTCATAACAAACTCCTTTTATCTGCTCTTTATACAAGCAGTTTTATTGATATAATTGAACTGTTTCTTTTTCTTTTACCAGGCTTTCTGCCAGCCACAGGTATTCATTGATGAAATTATTTACATTATTCCTGAAGCCTTCATCTGTCAATTGGCCTTCTGCATTGAATTTTTTATCTATGGCAGGCACTACCAGCAGGTATGGGGATGCAATACCAAATAACGCCGGTACTAATTGCAATAATTGCTGTGCTGCCCGCATTCCGCCCAGCGGGCCGGGAGAGGCGGTCACAATACCAAATGGTTTGTGGTGTTGTTTCGGAAAATGGTCCAGTATGTTTTTCAATGCTGACGTATAGCTTCCGTTGTATTCTGGTGTTACCAGGATAAAAGCATCTGCCTCGAATATACGTTTACTAAGCGGCCTGAACTCCTCGGGAGTACTGTCCACAGAAGTGAAAACAGCCTGCAAAGGAGGCAGGTTCCATTCAGCTGCATCAATGATATTGATAACATGGTTGGTTGAGCTCTTCAACTGGTTATACAGGTGCAGCGCCACTCTTTTTGTAACACTGTGTTGCCGGGGGCTCCCTGTAATGATCTCTATTTTCATGGTGTGTATGTTGATTTGAATGTAAAGGTAGTTAAAAACAATGTTTAAACATCAAATTTTGATCCTTTGACTTTTATTTGGCTTTTTGACAGGCTGTTCAGGCCTTGATGGCAGGCAATCTGTTAGTAAAATCAGAATGCTCCCGCTTTTTGACAGCTTTATCCTTTAATTTCGGCAGCAAACTCTTAACAATGCTTAACAGGAGAAAGTTCATAGCATTATCAGCATTCGGTTCATTGGCAGCAACGATCGGCAGAAGGGCATCAGCAGGTCATGTAGCGGGTTTTCGGAAAGGCCCCGTTGTCATTTCTACCTGGGATGCCGGTATCCAGGCAAACAGGGGAGCGTGGGAGATACTGGGCAAGGGTGGCCGGGCACTGGATGCCGTTGAGGCTGGTGTTATGGTCACGGAGGCTTCGCAGAATTGTTGCGTAGGATTAGGGGCTAACCCGGACCGGGATGGATTTGTCACATTAGATGCCTGCATCATGGATGAGTTTGCCAATTGCGGGTCTGTGGCGTTCCTGGAAAGAATAAAACATCCTGTATCGGTAGCGAGGCGAGTGATGGAAAAAACCCCGCATGTGATGCTGGTGGGCAGCGGGGCCCAGCAGTTTGCGATTGCTGAGGGATTCACCCTGGAGGAGCAAAAGCTATCACCTTCTGCACAGGAAGCGTATGACAATTGGCTGAAGAAATCGGAATACAAACCCGTTATCAATATTGAGAACAAGGGTGATCATGGCCCTTCAGCGCCTGTCAGGTTTGAATCAGGTGAATGGAATCATGATACGATCGGCATGGTGGCAATGGATATAAAAGGTAACCTGAGTGGTAGCTGCACTACCAGCGGGATGGGTTTTAAGATGCGGGGGCGTCTGGGCGATTCTCCTATAATAGGCGCCGGTTTGTTCGTGGATAATGAAGCAGGCGCCTGTACTGCTACGGGACAAGGAGAGGATGTGATACGTGTAGCGGGTTCGCATACGGTAGTAGAATTGATGCGGCAGGGATTATCACCGGAAGCAGCTTGTAAAAAAGCGGTTGAAAGGATCATCAGGATAAAGAAAGAAAAGGCAAAGGATATTCAGGTGGCTTTTCTTGCATTAAATAAAAAAGGGGAGGTGGGGGCTTTTGCCATACACAAGGGGTTCAGTTATGCAATAAAAGCAGAAGGGGTGGAAAAACTGGTAGCGGCTAAAAGTATTTTTAGTTAGGAGTTGTGAGGGCTTAGCCAAATATGTCAATCATGGATGATAAGAAATATATTATCGAAATAGCAACGTCTGATTTTATCACTACGAAATCGGCAGTGGAAGGCGGTGCTGACCGTATTGAGCTTTGTGCCAATCTTGCCGAAGGAGGAACGACGCCTTCGTACGGACAGATTAAGAAATGCCGCGAAGCATTTGATGTGGAATTGTATCCCATCATCCGGACAAGGGGCGGAGACTTTTTATATACGGATGAAGAGTTTGAGATCATGCTACGTGACGCCGTTCTGTCCAAAGAACTTGGCTGCGACGGGGTGGTGATCGGTTTCCTTCATGCAGATGGCGGCATTGATATAATACGAACGGCGAAAATAGCGGAAGCTGTTTACCCGCTGGACGTTACATTTCACCGGGCCTTTGACCGCTGCCGTGATCCTTTTGAGGCATTAGAGCAATTGATCGGAATTGGTTGTGAACGTATACTGACCTCCGGTCAGCAACCAGCCGCACCTGATGGCGTTGAGTTGATAGCACAGCTGAATAAGGTCTCGGATGAGAGGATCATCATCATGCCGGGAAGTGGGGTGCGGAAAGAGAACATCAAAATGCTGGCAGAAAAAACGGGCTGTGTGGAATTTCATTCGTCTTTAAGAGGGAAGGCAAATAGTAAAATGGAGTTCATTCATCCGGCTTTTTCAGGATCTGCTGAAAGTTATCAGAATAATTTCATTGACCCGGATGATATCCGGCTGTTAAGAGATTCACTGATACATTAAGGAACATCAATATTGTCTATGCGCACCATCATTTTACTCTTTGCCTCCAACATCTTCATGACCTTTGCCTGGTATTATCATTTAAAACACGAGGGATGGCCTTTGTGGAAAGCGATAGTCATCAGCTGGCTGATCGCCTTTATTGAGTATTGTCTTGCTGTGCCTGCCAACCGTTTCGGGAATACAGCCGGGTTCGGTTTGTTTCAATTAAAGATCATCCAGGAGATCATCACGCTTATTGTGTTCAGTGTTTTCGCTGTACTGGTCATGAAAGAAGCCTTTCACTGGCGATACCTGGTCAGCTTCGCCTTTTTGATGGGGGCAGTTTATTTTATGTTCACTAAAAGGTTCGGCTAAGAAAGAACGGTATCACTCGAACTCGTATTTCTTTTGCTGGTCCTTATGTTTCTGTTTGCGGATCAGGTCCGATTTTACTTTGTGTACCACTGCGCTGCCAAGACAGAGCAGGCCGCCATTGATCAGCACAACAACACCAAATGCCCATAAGTACCATTCTTCCTGGGTGGGGCGCAACAGCGACATGTAGAAAATAACGAGCAGTCCGGCTGTAACAAATCCTAACCCTATCAGAAGCCGGGAGATATATTTCTGGCGGTGCCTGTTAGTCATGGTATGTAAGGTTTAAGTGGCTGGATTTCCTAATCGTCAAAAGTAAGGAAATAATAATTTGTTAATGAATTAATCGTTATAAATGCGGACAAAGTTGTGTATCGGATTCCTTTATAAATTGCATATATGAAAAAACTCATAGGGTTAGTACTATTATTACAGGCTGTCATTTGTTTGAGTGCGCAGGAAGCGCCGGAAGGTTTGTTCATCCAGTCAAAAGCCCCGGATTTTAAAGCAAAGGACCAGAACGGGGACGAAGTAAGGTTAAAAGACCTGGTCAAAAAAGGAAAAGTAGTGCTGATTTTTTACCGGGGGCAATGGTGCCCCTATTGCAACAAATACCTGAAGAAGCTGGAGGATTCACTGCAACTGATAAAGGACAAAGGGGCAACTGTGGTGGCTATTACCCCTGAATTGCCGGAGAATGTAGCAAAGACGGTAGAGAAAACCGGAGCTGAGTATTCTATTATTTATGATGAAGGCATGAAGATCATGAAAGCTTATGATGTGGAATTTGAAGTGCCGGAAAACGTACTAACAAGGTATCGCAATACCGGCATCAAGCTGGATGAAAACAACGGGAAGAATGGGAATTTTTTACCCATACCCGCCACGTACATTATAGACAAAGAGCAAACTGTGACGTATCGTTTTTTTGAATCCGACTATAAGAAGAGGCCCTCTGTCAAAGAGATACTGGATAATCTGGGTAAATAGCATTTAATGTTCAAAATTCAGCTTGGCGATCTTACCGTTTTCGCCAGCAAGAAAAAGGGCTGATCCGTTCCTTGCTATTCTGGCTACATGAAAGCTTTCGTTGCTGATCCATTTCCATGTTTTACCGCCATCGCTGGAGTAATCCACACCGTTAATACCGCAGGCGACAATATCTTTTTGTGATAAATACTCCACGCTGCTCCTGTATCCATGCGGCGCTACCTTAGGGGCTTTCCATGTTTTACCGCCATCGTTTGTATAGAAACAATTCTTTTCTGTGGATGCAGGCCTATTGAAGTCGCCGCCTACTATAATAATTCTTTTTCCCGGTTTAGCAGGGTTGCCATTGTCATACATATCTATGGAGTTGGCGCCGGTGGTTTCTTTTCCCTGTATGAGTGGGAGCACAACCGAGGCCGGTTTTTTGATCAGCCTTGATGCAGTACCTCCGCTGGCAAGAAAATAACTGCCATCCCTGTATAGCCTGATATTGCTGCCGCTGGCTGCAAAAAAAGCTTCCCCGCTGTCGGCCAATGGTTTTTTATCATCGGGAAACTCTTTCCATGTATTACCATTGTCAGTAGTATAGGCAAGAAAGACCTTCTTGTCTATTGGATCGCCTACTACCATACCATTAGCAAAGTCGCAGAAATCCATTGCATCCAGGAACATTCCTTTCGCCCTGTTCTCGTATACCACCTTCCATGTATCGCCGCCGTCGGTTGTTTTTAAAATGTAGGCGGGGGAGTCTATGGCCATGATGATGGCAGTATTGCCATCAAAGCCTTCAATATCCCTGAATTCTTTTTTCTCAAAACCTTTTACCGTCATCCAGTTCCAGTTCTTACCGCCATTCAGGCTTTTGCCTACTGTACCGTTACTTCCGCTTACCCAGATCACATTGTCATTTACCACCGACAAACCACGGAGGCTGGTTTTTGTTCCTGATGTGATGAGCATGACTTCAGGGGTTGACTGGGCAAGAAGCTGAACACTGGTTTGCATCATCAGCAAGCCAATAAAAAAGCAAAAGAGGTTTGAACTTTTCATCATATTCACGGATTGGAAAATTGAGCGGTAAAATAGCAAGTTTGCCGGAGAAATTTCAATATGATTTAACCTTTCAGGCATCATTTTCGTGGCTAAAATAGTCTTATTTTTAACCCTCATATTTAATTCTGCTTATTATGAAAAAAAGGTTACTGTTCGTCCTCGCCATTGCCGGGATTGTGTTACTGAATGCTTGCGAACCAGAGAAGAGTTTTGAGAACGGTACAGGGCCTTCAGCCGGTACATTACAGGATGACGGCGCCGGAGACTGCCTCCCCAAAACAGTGGCCGGGGCTTATGTAACGGGTATCGCCCTTAATGGAACGGCTAACTATATAGAAGTGCAGGTGGATGTAACTACAATTGGTTCTTACACTATTTACACAGACACGGTAAACGGTATTTATTTCAGGGCAACTGGTAATTTTACCGCTGCAGGATTGAATATGGTTACCTTACAAGGTAACGGCACACCTGTCGCAGCGGGTATTCATAACTTTATTGTCAGCTATGGAACTTCCAGTTGTGCAGTAGCCGTCACCACTTCAGGAACTCTGGCCGTATTTACATTAGACGGAGCGCCGGGTGGTTGTACTTCTGCGGCACCGGTCGGTACCTATACTGCGGGCACGGCTTTAACAGCTGCCAATACTGTTACCCTTTCGGTGAATGTCACTACAGCCGGGGCTTACAATATCACCACTGTTGTTTCAAATGGAATGACGTTTACCGGTTCGGGTACATTTACCACCACCGGTTCTCAAACTATTATCCTTACCGGATCGGGAACACCCGCTACAGCGGGCACAACCAATATCCCTGTTACAGCGGGTAGTTCAAGCTGTAGTTTCCCTGTTACAGTAGGTGCGGCTGCAGGCGCTGCAACGTTTACTATGAATTGTGCAACGGCTGCTGTGAACGGCACCTATATGGTGGGAGCAGCATTAGTGGGAACAACAAATACTATAAGTATAAGTGTGGATGTGGCCACGGCCGGCACTTATACCATTACGGGTACTATCAATGGAATGACTTTTTCGGCATCCGGAACCTTTGCTGCTACAGGTACACAAACGGTTACTCTGGCAGGATCAGGCACACCTACAACAGCCGGTAGCAACAGTCTTACCATTACCGGAGGAACGGCTAACTGCAGTAGCGTAACGATTACCGTGAACCCCGCTGCCGGAGGAGCAGCCACCTATACTACCAGTTGTACAACAGCTACAGTAAATGGCACTTACACCGTAGGAACTGCACTTACGGTTACCAATACGATAACATTGCCTGTAAACGTTACAACAGCCGGTACGTATACTATTACCGCTACGCTTAACGGAATGACTTTTTCTGCCAGCGGTACATTTGCTACAACGGGTGCACAGAACGTTACATTGAACGGCACGGGAACACCAACGACAGCCGGGGCAAACGCCATACCGGTAACCGGCGGAACGGCTGGCTGTAATGTGACGGTGACAGTAAACCCGGGTGCCGGAGGTGCGGCCACTTTCACAGTTGATTGCAGCAGTGCCGCGCTGAATGGGTATCTTACCAAAGGGGTGCCTGTAGCAGCTGTTAATACTATATCAATAGATGTGAATGTCACGGTTGCGGGTACTTATACGATTACTACTACTCCTACCAATGGTATTATATATTCCGCTTCCGGAACTTTTGCTACCACAGGCCTGCAAACGGTAACACTGAATGGCTCAGGCACGCCGGTGAATAGCGGAGACTTTACTATCCCGGTAGCATCCGGTACAACGCCGTGCAGCTTTGTTATCACAGTAGATCCTAACTACGGAACCTGGACATTCAGAGTTGGTACTACTACCTATTCAGGAACATTCTATGATGCGGCCTTTGATAACACGGTACTTCCGGCACCGGCTATTTTATTTGTAGGATTTGGCGACAATGCGCCCGGCGACCTTTTTGCCATCGGTCTGGGTGACGCAAACGGTACAATCGTAACAGGGGAAACATATAATTGCGCTCCTCCTGTTGCCGGTAATATCGGATTATTTGCATTTGAAAATGTCGCAGGAACCATCACGTATGATGCTGATCCGGTCACAGCGGCCTTTGCTACCAATACCTTAGTCATTTCAGGAATTACTCACAATACCGCAACCAAGACCATCACCGGCGTCTTTAGCGGAAAAGCGATATTGAATGGTACTACTACGCTGGTAGATATTACCAACGGCCAGTTCACGGTTACCTATCCGTGATCAGTGATCTGATAATATATTCAAAGAATCTAAAGAGCCGCAGTAAAAGCGGCTCTTTATTATATTATTTCGCCTGTTTCAGAAAGCTTTTTTCTCAGGCGAAGCCGACTTTAATGCGGGCAATTTAAAATCATCCAATGCGCTTTTTTGGGATATCATTTTTTCTATATCCTCAATTTTGCGGGGTGCAAAGTGGGAGAGCAGTTCATACCCATCTTCGGTGACCCGGGCATCATCTTCAATACGTACGGCAATGCCCCACCATTTCTTTTCACAATTGCTGTTTGACGGAATGTAAATGCCGGGCTCAATGGTTATCACCATATCTTTTTTCAAATTGGAATAAGTGCCCCGGTCGTGTACATCCATGCCGATATGGTGCCCCAGCCCGTGAGGGTAGTATTTATTGGCTTCCGCTTTATCTTTTGCAATGCCGAGTCTTACCAATCCATCTGTGATCACATCACGGGCGGCTTTTTCCGCATCTGCCCATTTGGAGCCGTCTTTTAGTGTTTTGAATGCGGCTTCCTGCGCATCATATACTAATTGATAGATCACTTTTTCTGCTTCACCGAATTTTCCGCCAGCTGGTATGGTTCGGGTCACGTCAGCCGTATAACCGTGGTATTCGGCGCCTACGTCCATCAGGAGCATCGAACTGCCGATCTTTGTTTTCGTGTTTTCTTCATAATGCAATGTGCATCCATTCTCTCCCGATCCGATGATAGAGCCATATCCCACACCTTCAGCGCCATATTTTTTATGTACAAACTCATGCAACCCCTGTATCTCCATTTCAGACATATCGGGCCGCACGGCTTTCATCACCTCGTTCTGCCCCTGGCAGGATATCTCGACCGCTTTCCGGATCAGCGTCATTTCTTCGGGTGTTTTTATTTCTCTTAATTTGGCAGTTATCTCCCGGTAAGAACGGTTGTCGAACCTTTTTTCTTTGGAATAATCTTCCGGGATAGCCGCTTTTTGTTTGAATTGCTGCAACAGGTCGTAAAGGTCTGCCTTATCTCGGCCATTAGGGATATCTACCGGGAAACGGTCAAAAATGATCTTATCAAATTTTGAAAAATCTACGGAAAAATTGCTGAAGTCTTCTCCGTTGAACGACATCGCAATGCCGAGTTTTGTTTTTGACCCTTCCAGGCCAAGCCTTTTTCCAGTCCATTGCTCGGCAGCGGCATTTTTCTTTTGTACAAATAATATCTCGGAGTATTTGTTGCCTGCAGAATCTGTTTGCTCGGTTTTAAACACCAGCAATAATGAGTGCGGCTCTTTATACCCGCTGAAGTAATACATGTCAGGGTTCGGGTGATACTTATACTCTACGTCATTGGAGAATGTACGGGTAGGATAGGCCATCACCACTATCACAGAATTATCCGGCATAGCCTCTCTCAATGCGGCTCTCCGGCCTGCATGAAATTCTTTGGGTAAATAGTCTTTGGGCATGTCCTCGTCTGTATCCATGGCAGGCGAAGGCTGGCCAAAAGAAAAAAGGGTGATAAATAATGAAAGGGCAAAGAGCGGGGCTCTTTTGAGGAAAGATGTGTGCATAAAAAAGGTGATTGAATGATCTAATATAATCAATTCAACCACCCCGCAGATCAGAAATACATGAACGGCTTTGACTGTTTAATCTTCATCATCTTCCTCTTCCTCTTCGGAATACTCATCTTCGGCGTTGTAGTGTTCTTCCCAGGCTTTCACGGCCTCATCACTCAGGCACTCGATGATGTCGAATAATGAATCTTTTTTCAGTTTCCATTCTGTCTGTGTCGGATCATCAAACCGCTGGATAAAGAGACAGTAATCAGTCTCTACTGTCACTTTGATCAGCGTGATCGGCGAATCTTCTTCTTGCTTTACCAGGTAATAGCACCCGTTTTCCAGCAGGTCATAGGTATACATAGCCCCTCCGTTTTTTTCTTGTTCATTTAATTCGTCTTACCGGCTCATTCGTATCCGGAAATGGGTAGTAATTCAAACATTACAAACTTTCAGCAACAGTCTTTCTTTGGGAGAATTTATTGGGAGAGTAGTAACCAAAATTAGGGATTTGAACGATTGGCAAAATCTAAATTTTAGCCAGTTTTCTTCAATTTTTTACTGTAAAAAAGCCAGGTTTGACAATCATTTAGTTATGCCTGATACCTGGATTTTCGCTCCCGGTATGCGGCCCAGGGGTAAGCAAAATCCCATACGGCCGGGGCGGTACGGGACTTTTTGCCAGAAGGCAGGTCAGCTAAAGAGGCACTTTTTCTGACACTCTTTTTTCTTTTCCTTCTTGTCGGTCTTTTTTTCAATTGCCTGCTTGTTGCTGCTGCTTTTGCTCAGGCTGGCATAAGCGATAGCGCCAACACCTGCAGTCAGGACAAGAGCTACCAGGAATTTTTTCATACCGATGATTTTAGAAACATAAGTTACGTTCATTTCATAAAAGCCGGGAAGAAAATAGATAAGTGGCATTAATCGGGGGATGAATTGACCCTGAAATATCAAATCCTGCGATGTGATATCGCAGGATTTGCCT
Source organism: Chitinophagaceae bacterium (assembly GCA_016787085.1). GTDB lineage: Bacteria > Bacteroidota > Bacteroidia > Chitinophagales > Chitinophagaceae > VBAT01. The sequence goes on from JAEUVJ010000034.1 coordinate 38,408, forward strand.
GGTGACCCCGCAGGGACTCGAACCCTGGACCTACTGATTAAGAGTCAGTTTTTTAGCCAAAACAAAGAGATAAGAATAATAAGTAAACGCCCATTGAAACCCTTACTGGTATTGACTTTTCTAACATTGTGTTGGCTTTTTGCTTATTGTTGGTAGTGGTTTATTTATTAGGTTTGTATGTCAAAAGTATGCAAATATGAAAAAAGCCACTTACGCCGCTGTTCTCGATACCAGGTATCAAAAGAAGGACTCAGATACTTACCCGGTCAGGTTGCGGATCACTTACGACAAGACACAGAAGTATTACCCAACAAAATTCAGTTTTTCGGAAAAACAATGGAAAACCATGAAGGGAGCCCGTCCGGGTGACCTGAAAGATACATGGCTGGAAATAGCAGCTATTGAGAGCAAAGCCGCCGGTATTATTGACAAGATGAAAACTTTCTCTTTTGACCAGTTCAAAATGAAGTTTGACCGGGGTAACTCAGACACCGGGTTAATCAATACTGCCTTTGATGAATATATCAAAGACCTGAAAGAAAATGATCAGATCGGGACAGCTATTTCATACGGGGATGCAAAGAAAAGTCTTGCATCATTTAAACCGGGTTTAACCTTCACGGAAGTTACCCCGGATTTATTGCAGCAGTATGAAAGATGGATGCTGAAAAAAGGCAATAGTATTACCACAGTAGGAATGTATCTGCGATGCCTTCGCAGCCTGTTTAATAAAGCTATTGCAGATGGTGATCTTTCGCAGACTGATTATCCTTTTGGTAAAAGACAGCACACAATAAAAAGGGGAGCGAAAAGAAAAATTGCTTTGAGTCTTTCAGACGTTGGGGTGATCTATAATTACAAACCCGAACCGGGGAGCATTACTGAGAAGGCGAAGGACTTTTTTATATTCATGTATTTAGGCAATGGTATTAACATTAAAGACGTATGCCTTTTGAAGTACAAGGATATTGAAGGACAGTTTATCAGGCATAACCGGCAAAAGACAGTAAGGACAAAAACGGAGCAAGAGGAAATTCGTATACACCTAAAACCGGAAATGAAAGCTATCATTAAGAAATGGGGTAACCCTGAAAGCCCGGATAGTTTTATTTTCCCCGTACTTACTCCCGGACTTAGTGCAGAACAGATACACGCAAAAAAGAGGGATTTTAATTGCCTTCTGAATAAACATTTAAAGAAGATAGCAAAGGATTGCGGGGTTAATGAGAACCTGACTACCTACGTAGCAAGACACACATTTGCAACGGTGCTGAAAAGGAGCGGGGCCAGTACGGAGCTAATTAGCGAAACATTAGGCCACAGTGATCTGAAAACAACACAGACCTATTTAGCCAGCTTTGAAGATGCTACTTTGATACAGGCCACAGATAAACTTACTGCCTTTAAGAATGAGAAATCAAAACAGAAAGCGAGAATTGTAAACTTATAAGATCATGGTAACCGAAAGAGAGTTAAGAAAGTTTCTAAGGTCGAATTTTCCTTTTGCTTTAATTCCGGGCAACGATGCAAAGTTTTCGGGTAACGATCTAAAAACTGCTGAAAGATGTTTTACAGAAAAAGACCTGAAACGGTTTAAAAACCCTGAATATATACTTTCCGGGGTCGCTTGCTTAATAAAAAATGTGTTAGCTGTGAAATCAGATTTTAAGTCACAGGTGAAACAAGGGAAAGGCGAACAGTGGAAAGAATATCATAGATCGCTTCCAGAGGTTAAAAAATTGATCAGACTGTTTTTAGACAATAGGGTTAATGAAATTGTTTTTAAAACATCAACAAAAGAAAAATCGGTGATTAAAGGCCCATTGCTGTCCGATATCAAAGGTTACTTTTTGGATTTATTTGTTGCCGAGGATTATGATAATGAAATACATTATGAGCAACTGGCTTTACAGGACAATGATAGCCCGTTGATAAAAAATATGAAAATACAAAGAGAAGCAATAACCGAAAAAAAGAAGTTGACTAACCTCAAATACAACACCGCTTATCATCTTAACGAGTTTCTAAACAGACTTTCACCAGGAAAAAATGAAATGATAATTGGAAAATTTTTATATGAAGCTGACCTGTTTACTTATTCAGGCAGTCGGGATCATACAAATATCACAAAGTTTATCACCAGGGGAAGAGAGTTAAACCCTTAGGACAAAACCCGATTTTTTTTCTGATCTTTTGTCCTAACCACCCGCTAACAAAACGGGTATTATTGTGCCATAATTGATAACTATGGCAGTAATCACCTTTGAACAATTACCCGAAGCGGTCTCCCAGTTATTTGCAAAGGTTGAAAAAATCGAAGATCTTTTATTACAGCACAACTGTAAGCAAACTCCGGGTGAAGATCAGTTTCTAACAATCGAGCAAGCCTGCGAATTTCTGAAGCTCGAAAGGCAAACCATTTACGGACTTGTAAGCTCTGCAAAAATCCCTTGTATGAAGAAGGGAAAAAGACTGTATTTCTCAAAGAACGAACTATCAGCCTGGATAAAGACCGGAAGGAAAAGGACAATTGCCGAAATAAAATCAGGGTTGTAAAAAAAGCCTCACCTGGTAAGTGAGGCACAGGAAACAAAAAGGATGTAAGAATGGTCAAAATTACTGAAAATATAATTCAGCTATCAACGCTGAAGGATTTATATGATAAAGGGTTTTTCCCGGTTCCGGTTAGTTGGGACAGCGAAAACAGGGTTGCCAAACAACACCCGAAACATGAAGCGAACAGCCGCCCGGATTTTTCCAGCATTGAACGAATGTATAATGAAGTTTTCCCGGTATCGGGTATGGCTTTAAAGTTATTCGGGCCTAAAGCAATGTTTGATTTTGACCTTAAGAACTCCCCGGACAAAACTATATATGAAAGCTGGTTAAGGATCGTTGAAGCAAGCTACCCGGATATTTTAAGAAAGCTATGTATTGAAAAAACCAGGTCAGCCGGATATCATGTTTATTTTCATTGCGACGGAGTAAAAGAAAAAACCATGCTGGCCCGTTCAGCAGAAGGGGAGGAACTCATTAGCATTTATACAGGCGGTTTATTGTCTTACTGTGATCCTACTCCCGGTTATGGTCTAATTCATAATGACTTTGCAGATATTGAACCATTGACTGAAGATGAATTTTCTTTTTTATGCGAGATTGCAATACGGTTCAATAGGTACATACCAAAGCCGGGGGACTATACACCGGGAACCCGGACGAACTACCCGGACGAACATGACTATTTACTAAAACATTTTGACAGGGTTTGCCCGGATGATCTATTCCTGAATTTCATACTTGAAATTGATCTTATTGCCACAAACCAAAAACGGTTTAAGGATGGAAAGACTTATTACTACTATTTACGCAAAGGTTCAGCGGCAAAATATTCGGCAAAGGTCTGCTTTGCGCCGAAACTGCTTTTAATCTTTTCAGCATCTTTTACCGGGTTTCCTACCTATCACACCAGGCAGGGAAAGGATGATAAGGAATGGAACCTTACACCGGCCAAACTTCTTTACTACCTATTAGAAAAAGACTGGGACAAAACAACGAAAAGGATTAAAGAACTATACAGGCTGCATAATATACCACTGCCTGAACAAATGCCACCACCACCGGAATATAACAACGAAAATGAAACACAACGGCCAGCCGGGAATTTCTCAACTCTTGAAGATTGCGAACCTTTCAGGATAACTAAAGAGAAAGATATACCACAACCTGAACCTACTATAACAATTGCAGGCGCAGCTATAGCCGCCCCAGGGAATATTACCGGGATCAGCGCAGCAAGCAAAGCGGGAAAGACTTCGGTTGCCGGTGTAATACTTGCAGGTGCAATTTCAAAAACGGGTGAAGTGGATGGCTTTAATGAGATTCAAGTACTACCAAACCCTGAAGGCAGGGCCGTAATTCATTTCGATACTGAACAATCCGCAGCAGATCAGCAGCACCTTTTTAATACTACTTTAAGAAGGGCAGGGTTTGATAGTACCCCCGATTACTATTACTCATATAATATACGTCAATTAACACTTGAAAACTATCAGCCAGTAACGGATAGCGTCTGTAAATTGACTTCTGAAAAACATAAAGGAACCCATTTGATAGTCATTGACGGTGGCGCCGATTACCTGGCTTCTGTCAATGATGAAGAAAAAGCATACAGCATAGTTCAATACTTCATTCATCTTTCAATTAAATACGATTGTCCTGTAATTATTATCGTTCATCTTAATCCGGGCAGCGATAAAGAAAGGGGACATTTCGGCAGCGAAGTACAGCGGAAATGTTACGGACTTTTATCAGTTACAAAAGAAGGGGATATTTCAACCCTGCAACCTAAGATCATGCGGAAAGCCGGTAACGGTGAAATCCCTTTAATAAGTTTTGCCTATGCAAAAGAGAAAGGTTATCACCAGCAGGTAGATGCACCGAATGAAGGGGATAATAAGGCATTGAAGGAAAGAACAAGGCTGAAGGCTATTGCTGATAAAGTATTTGCCCCGCCGTCCTCTTATTGTCATAAAGATGCAATAAGCAGGATCATGCAGGAAACCAACAGGGGCCAGTCAACCGCTAAAACAATGCTCAGTAATATGGACGGGTTTGGGTATATCAGCAAGGGTGAGGACGGTAATTACCGACTGAATATTGATAAGGTCAATTAAGGTCAAAACAGGTCAATTGACCTTTAATAAGGTTAGGTCAATCCTGTATATAGGGATTGACCTTTAACCTTCCAAAACAACCAAAAAAGAAATTGACCTAAAAACAGGATCGAATTGACAAACGGACCCGCAACCCTGGACAACGAACAAAGCAGGCCCGAACCGATAAGGAGCTATAATTCAGGTTTGTGAACAGGAATGAACAAACAATTTCGATAATTTTACTGATTAGTAATCAGTAGGCTGCAAATGAATTTACCAATAGTTTGATACCGGTAAATTAACTATTTGCATACAATTTTACATACTGACAATAAAAATGACTATGGCAAACCCCAATTGGAAAAAAGGATCAGTAAGCCCGAACCCGGAAGGACGTAGAAAGATGAAAAATTCGGCCCGGACAGTTAAAGGAATGGTAGAACGTTTCATAAAGCGAAACATTACACCGAACAAATTACAGGCATTGTATGACGGCCTACCCGCAAAGGATAAGCTGACTTTCCTTATCGAAATATTGCCGTATTGCGCCCCTAAACAATCAGCATTGGCAGTTGAGGGGCGTTTCGCTGAATTGTCAGATAATGACCTGGACAAACTTTATAATAAGGTTGTGGGATCGTTTGTAGTTGCTGAAGTGATCGAACCCGAAAAGACAAACGGAGAAACCCTATTACTTAACTCTGCAACTTTTAACCGATATGGACAGGAATGACAAGATCAGGATTTTAGAAGCTATTGCAAACGGTAATTTATTGCCCGAAGATTTCAGGTCACCAAAACAATGGATATTTATTGAGGACTCCGGTTGTTCCGGTATTTATTACTGCAATGGTAAGCGATATGATCAGGAACAGCAAAAAGCCTTCAATGAGATGTTTGATAGGGGCAATGAGCGAAGGGCGTTAATACCGGGGCTGTTACCTGACTGCATGATGATCGTTTTTTCCTCCCTTCCTTATGACCTTCCCAAACCGGCCCCGGTTACCACGGTACAAGCAGAACCCGATCCCGATCCCGACCCGGTGGAAGTAAACACCGAACCCCCGGAAGTTAAAGAAGTCACTGAAGATATTCCAGCAGTGATTGAAACGGCAAAACCGGAAACAAAAAACAAAGTAAAGCCTGATAAGATAGTAAACCCCGGACAAAGGACTTTCAATTTACAGGGAGAGGAAAGAGACAGACAAAGGGCTGCAAAGATGGACGCATTTAATAACCTTCAAAATAAATTGTATGAAGATTGAAAAGGACAAAACAAAGTTGCTTGCTGACTCGTATCGTATGCAGTTGCAGGATGCTGAAAAGATCACTGAGGCTATCAAAAGGAATATTCAGATTTGGGACACAATGCCCGAGGGGATAACAAAGCCTCAGTTGATAAACGCAATGCAGGCAGATCAGAAAATCATTGAAGCCCTGAATAATTTCCGGGCCAATTCAATGAAGCAAAGGGAAAACGTTATATTTTTGCTTACGGGAGTATCGAATGAAAACTAAGATCAATATTGATGAGCCGCTTTGACAGCACTCATTGAGAACGGTCAAAGATTAAATACCATTTGAGCCGCTTTGACAGCACTCAAACCCGGAAACAATCTTCACTTACATATACCCGCAGGAGCCGCAGCCTTGCACTCCGTAAACAAAGCCGGAGAACTCCACTTTGAAAGGGTAATCACAAAAAACATTTATTAAACCGTGATGCAGCTATCTGCACACACAAAATATTTTTTATGAACGGTATTGAACTTAAAACCGAACTCAATAACCTAAAAACAGGTTTGGAGGGTTATGTAAATTCATTGATTGATCCGATGAAAGATGCTGCTGACAAAAATCAGAAGGCGTTGGATGACCTGATTGCAGCGCAGGGGGAGGTACATTTTTTTAGAAGCAATAAGAAGTCGTTTGGAGATGCTTTCAGCGAAGCAATTGCCAGGCAGTTTTCGGAAAAGCAGGCTGAGATAAAAGCCTTCCAGAAAGATAAGGATGCAAAACTTTCCTTTACTCTGAAGTCAGTCGGCACTATGACCGTAACATCAAATCTTACCGGCGACGGTCAGGCGAGTTATGGGAACAGGCAGGGAATTGTACCGAACCAAAAAGTAAACATCCGGGACATTATTCCTTCTGTCACTTCAGATACGGGGATATATGTTACCTACCGGGAAACCGGGGGTGAGGGTTCAATCGGTGAGCAGACAGAAGGAGAACTTAAAAGTCAGATTGACTATGATTTTACAGAGATCAGGAATGTGCAGGGATATGTCGCCGGGTTTGCTCGTTTTTCAAAGCAAATGATGACCCAGCTTCCCTGGCTGCAAAACACATTAACCCGGATGCTGTTAAGGGATTTCTTTAAAAAGGAAAACAGCAAATTTTACAATGCGATAACTTCCGGGGGTGCTACCGGGGTAATCAATACAGTTGAAACGGACGACAATAAAGTGATTATTGATACCCTGATGGCTCGTTTGGATCAGGACTTCAATAATTCGTTTATCCTGGTACGTCATAACGGAGTCGGCAGGATGCTGAAGCTGCTTTATGACAATGGTATGTATCTGGGAGCCGGTTCAGTAGTTGGCACACCACAGGGAACGATTTCAATTGCAAATACCCCGGTTGTGGGCGCTTCATGGATAGCCAGCGATAAGGTTATTATCATTGATAATGATTTTATCGAAAGGGTGGAGACTGAAAGCCTCAGGGTAGAGTTTTCGTATGAGGACTCTGATAACTTCCAAAGGAACCTGGTAACTGCCCGGGTTGAATGTTTTGAGGACTTCAATTTCCTTAGAACGGATGCACATAGTTATTTTGATCTTGGTAATTCATAAAGATTGTTATTGAATGCAGTCAGCCCGGTTATTTCTATAACGGGGCTTTTTTATATTAAACTCTGACACATGGAAAATTTTAAAATTGCAGGGCTGATAATCATAGCAGTCCTTTTTATTCTCGATATTGCAGTAAGGATAAAAGAAAGGTTTAAAAAATAGCAGCAAAAGCACAGGCTATACCGCAACCGTACTAATGATGGGTTAAGAGCAATTTTTTTTGATCACGATAACCAACCCTTTAGCAGTTCAAATATTATTCTCAGTATCAATAATACTTTCAATATTAATTTTAGCACTTTCAGTACTAACTTTAAAATTCTCCTTGCCTTCTGAAACAGTTTTTTTAACTGGCGCATACTTATAAAAGCAGGTTTTCGAAAGCTGTTGCACTTATAGCGAAGGTTTTTTATAATTTCATGGTAATGAACAGGCGAGGCCCGATAATATTCAAAATCTGTCTTTTTGCTTTATTGTTTTTATTATTGGGGCTTGCTATTGGCAGGTTAGTAGCAAAGATGAACTGGCTATGATGTTTTATATCTCTGTTTACGGTGAGGGAAAGTATTTGCGGTTTAAGGTTGAACAGGTTTATCTGAGTGACCAGTTAGAAAAGTATAAGGTTTCGGGCCGGAATAAATCAATAACCCTGCAAAGTAACCGGCCATTACTTAGAGCAAAGGGAATGAAAACCCGGCGCCCGGATTGGAAGCTGATCGAAGGGCAGCTACAGGATGAAAATATTCTCAGGCAGATAATCGAAAACCTCAATGGTTATCTGAAGAAAGAAGAAAGGGGAAAAGGGTTGCCAGGGTGGGATTAATGATAAGGCCACCATTTAAATACTTCAGCCGCCTTTAAGTATGCCAGTATGACCGAGATCAAAAAGGCGATAAAGGTCATTATTCTTGTTGATCTATATGTTTTGTATATCCTTTCAGAAATTTTTTTGTCATACTTTAATTTCATATAACTCAGATCGGCAATTTCCTTTTCTCTTTTGCTCTCCGGTTTGTATTTTGGGTTTTTAAAAATATGCCAACCTGAACCTTTAAGTTCCTCAAAAGAAAACTCAGGATTTTTTAATAGCTCGTCTCGTAAGTATAGATAATCCTCATCCACGACATTTTCAATATTCAAATCTCTTACGATTCGGTTAAGATTTGCCCTACCGTCTTTAAGAAGGTGTTTGTTGGAGTGTTCAATGACTATTTCCCTTTCTCTATCAGTCATACAAACAGTATGTTAAAAAGTATGTAAATCGGTAGGATTAAAAAGGGCTTCATTCGCTGAAACCCTTGTCTGCTCTGTGACCCCGCAGGGACTCGAACCCTGGACCTACTGATTAAGAGTCAGTAGCTCTACCAACTGAGCTACGGAGTCATTCATTAAGGACTGCAAATATAAGCGAGATTGACAAACCGTAGGGCTATTCAATTTAAAACTACGTAGTGCCGGTTTTATTGGTGAACACTAAAAAAATTAAGCCCTTTTTGCATAACACAAAGAAGGGCTTTTTGCTTGGGTGGGATTATAGCGGCGAACGGATCTCGTTATTGTTTGATCATTTTCCGGGTAAAGTAAGTGCCATCATCATTCTGCACCTGCACCAGGTATATACCTGCCGGCAGGTCCTTCACACTGAATACATTTGTATGGTCGCCTGCTCTTTTCTCTGCTATTTTTTTGCCCGATAGGTCATATATAAACGCCTTGCTGTAATAAGCCTGCTTGTCGTTTTCGTTGATGACCCTTAACTGGTCTGTTGCAGGATTAGGCCATAACGCAATGCCGGGCTGCTGATTGCTTTCCCTTGTTTTTTTTAATACTACGGTTACTACTTCTGAATAGCCATCCTTGACAAGGTCAATGTCCACTTGCTTTACACGGTAATAATGCCTTCCTTCCTGCTTATTGGTGCAGGTATAGTTGTATTCATCCAAAGTTAACGGGCTGTTTTTTGTTTCTACCGAATCTATAGTGGTCCAGTCGGTGGCATTCAGGCTATGCTGAATATAAAACACCTTATTATTATATTCCGTCACTATCCATGTCAGGGTCACCTGATCTTTCTGGGCAGTGGCTTTGAATACATTCCAGAATACCGGCGGGGCGGTCATATTCGTTTTGGATATTTTCCTGCTATGCACCTGCGAGCTAAGCAGGATGCATACGGCCACGATCGCTGTTCTGTTCCTTTTTGCCAATAGTCGTTTTGGTGCCAGTTTCATATTGAATGGTTGTAATGGGCTATAACGGGTTTAACTTAAACCGTTGTTGTTTATCTCTGCCTTATTATTGCTTGATGAACTTTTGGTTAAATGAAATACCATGGGTATCCTGTACTCTTACAATGTATGTACCGGTACGCAGTTCGCTTATACTGATCGTATTGGCGCCGGTATTCAGTTTCTTTTCGGCGATCATCTTGCCTGAAAGGTCAAATACCTGTGCTTTTACCAATTGTGAGCCATTGTTCCCGTTGCTGGCAATACGCAGGTAATCTGTAGCAGGGTTAGGCCATACTGAAACGGCTTGCATTTCATTGGTAAGGGTGACAACTTTTATTTCTGAATAACTGGTCTTGCCATCTATATCTACCTGCCGGATGCGGTAATATTGTTTATTGTTCAGGTTGTTGATATGCGAATAGGTGTATTGACGGATATATTCATTACCATGCCTGCTTTCTACAAACGCAAGATCTTCCCAGTCGCTGCCGTTCAGGCTATGCTCAATATAAAAACCCTTGTTCTGGTGGTCTTCTGCTACTTCCCAGTTCAGTGTGATAGTGTTGCTGCCTTTTACCGTTACATCAAAACTCTTCCAGGTCACCGGTAATACATTGGTGGGGAAAACGCATGATGTCAGGTCATTACCTGCATTGGTGGTAGTAAGTGAACCAATAAATGAAAGAGTGAAATTGTTCTGAAGCAGATAGAGTCTGTTATCAGCTCTGGTCGACATGTATATCCTTCCGTCGGGTTTGAAAGCGATACCAGCAAAGCTCCGGCCGGTAGGAGTAACATTGGTAGGGTCAATGATCCGGTTAACAGTGATCTGGGCTACAGGAGTAGTAGGCATAGGAGCGGCAAAGCGATACAATCCCCAGTTACCATTGCTGGATGTGACCAGCCATATCCGCCCGATACCATCAATAGCCATGTCTCCGGCATTCTGCGTTTTGATGATCTCCGTTACATTGTTTCCATTCTGGTCAAGAATAGTAGAAGTAATATACGTCCAGGTATTGGCAGCAATATTGTAATAATGAAGGGTACCCTGTATGTCTATGGTGTAATAACCGGTTCCGTCAAAGCTTACGCATCCCGTATGTATCTCGTCAGTGCAGGTGCTGCTGGCAAGAACAGAAACCGTATTGGTAGCGGGAGTAAAGGATACAAACTCCTGCGGTGAAGTACCTACATTTCTTTTAAAATAATAGAAACGGCTGTTGAAGCTGTTATACCCTATTCCGTTTGCACTAGAAGCGGAGTTGCCGGAATAAGAATTGTTTTTTACTGTGATGGCAGTAGCGCCGGTGTTGGAATTGATGGCAAGAATCTCACCACTGTTCGTCAATCCATAAATGGTATTAGTAGGATCGGTACAAACCAAAGATATCTGGCTGTTGGCTGATACACCGAAAACCATCAAGGCCACTGTAATGACAGACCTGAGCGTTTTGTTCTCAATAAGGGTAATGATCGGATTCATACTTCACGGGTTTAGATTAATACGAGCTCTTCGTCTGGAATTGGACTGTCAACCGGCTATTCTTCGTGAAATCTGCTATTAAGCTAATCCTGCCTGTTGCTTCAATTGGTGTGATCCGGCAATGATGAAGTGAAGTTTCTGTACGGGTTTTTACGAAAGAGAAGACTGTCATTCATCATAAGGTTCGGATCAAATACGACGTAAATTTAATAGTAACAATCGCAGGTTTGCAATAGGAAAACTACTGCCCAAATGATATTATTCCGATCAGTTAATCTAACAAGCTGAAAAGCAAGAAAGTGATCATAAAAATTTTTTTTATTGGGCGTAGCCCGGCTTGTATTAAAGCGGCAGTGACAAGCTGTTTCCCGCTGATTGGATTCTGTAATCCGCTACCAGCTTATGTTTCACGTAACACATGGACGTATTTTTACACAGGGTGAATACCCGGTAGTTGTTGATACAAACTGTCTGTAAGGGCTGCCGGAGAGACAGGTATCCTGCCCTGACTTTTTTATGCAACTGTACAGGTATGTCAGTTTTAATATTTATCGTACTCCTGTGATTAATAAGTCGGGCTTTATGGTAGTGATCAGATGGTATCGGGCGGGCTGAAAAATAAATTTTTGGATTCCCGATTACTCTTTACTTTTGCGCCAGATCAGAAAGCATGATAAATAACATACATACACATCATCATCATTTTACCCGGCCGGTAAGCTGTGATGGTTGTATGTAATTAAGTAATACATGAACTTTTTCAGGGCTTACCCAAAACGGTAAGCCCTTTTATTTTAACCAATAGTATGAAACTAAAGATCGCTGTTCAAAAATCAGGAAGACTTTACGACGACTCGATGCGCCTGCTGAAAGAGTGCGGTATCGCTATAGCCAACGGGGGTAATAAGTTAAAAGCAGAGGCCGCTAACTTCCCGATTGAAGTCTATTTTCTGCGGGATGATGACATTCCCCAGTACGTGGAAGACGGAGTAGCAGATATTGGCATAGCCGGGGAGAACGTGGTGTATGAAAAAAAGAAACAGGTGGAAGTGCTGGAAAAACTTGGTTTTGGTAAATGCCGGCTGAGCCTGGCTGTAGATAAAAAAGAGACATTCAGCAGGGAGTGGCTGAACGGGAAACGAATTGCCACTAGTTACCCCGTGCTGCTGCAGCAATACCTTGATCAGCACAAGGTCAGTGCAGAGATCCATGAGATCAGCGGTAGCGTGGAAATAGCACCCGGTATTGGACTTGCAGATGCTATCTGCGACCTGGTAAGCAGCGGCTCTACATTACTGACAAACGGGTTGAAGGAAGCGGAAACCGTTTTAGCATCACAGGCCGTGCTGGTCAGCCACAAGGGATTGAGCACAGAAAAACAAAACCTGGTACAGAAACTTTTATTCCGTATCAGGGCCGTACAGAAGGCAAGGAACAATAAATATATTTTGCTCAATGCACCTGATGATAAACTGGAGGAGATCATTGCATTGCTGCCGGGTATGAAAAGCCCGACCGTTCTTCCGCTGGCGACAAAAGGGTGGAGCAGCGTCCATAGTGTGGTACAGGAAGATGATTTCTGGAGCATCATTGAGCAATTGAAGGCTGCAGGTGCGCAGGGGATACTGGTAGTACCTATCGAAAAAATGATCGTCTAGTATGAAAGTATATATCAACCCGGATAGAAAGGACTGGAAAGGGATCACAGCAAGGCCTGCCATGGATGTCATGTCCCTGCAGGCAAAGGTGAAAATGATACTGGACGATGTAAGGGCTAATGGAGATATAGCTGTAAAAAAATACACTTTACAATTCGATAGTGTAGCTATTGATGAGATGGCAGTAACTACAGCGGAATTGAACAGGGCTGCAGAAACGGTTTCAGCAGAACTGAAAAGAGCGATAGAAACGGCAGCCGTTAATATCACCCGTTTTCATGAAAAGCAGATCGGGCAACCGGAGGTCATAGAAACTATGCCGGGAGTAAGGTGCTGGAGAAGGTCCGTAGGTATTGAAAAAGTGGGTTTATATGTTCCCGGAGGTACAGCACCGTTATTTTCCACCGTGTTGATGCTGGGTATCCCGGCAAAACTCGCCGCTTGCAAAGAGGTGATCTTATGCACACCCCCGGATAAAAACGGGAATATCCATCCTGCTATTTTATTCGCTGCAAACCTGGCAGGTATAACCCGTATTTTCAAGGCAGGAGGGGTACAGGCGATCGGGGCCATGGCCTACGGCACGGAAAGTATTCCCGGAGTTTATAAGATATTTGGACCGGGTAACCAGTATGTGAATTGCGCTAAACAATTAGTGCAATTAGACGGGATAGCCATTGATATGCCCGCCGGACCCAGTGAAGTGTGTGTGATGGCTGATGAAACCTGCGATCCTGCATTTGTAGCAGCCGATCTTTTGTCGCAGGCTGAGCATGGTGCTGACAGCCAGGTATTGCTGGTATGCAATACAGAAAAAATTATTAATGAAGTGATGGCTTCCGTCAAAATACAACTGGAAAGATTGCCCCGGAAGGAGCTGGCTGAACAGGCATTGAGGAACAGCAGTGCCATAGTACTGGCTGAAGTGAAAGATGCTGTCAATATGGTAAATGAGTATGCTCCCGAACACCTGATCATTGCCTGTAAAGAAGCAGAGACGATAGCGGAGAGGATACTGAATGCAGGTTCGGTGTTTATTGGGAATTACTCACCGGAGAGTGCAGGCGATTATGCCAGCGGCACGAACCATACATTACCTACGAATGGTTTTGCCAGGAGCTTCAGCGGTGTAAGCGTTGATTCTTTTGTGAAAAAGATCACGTACCAGCAAATAACCAGGGAAGGCTTACTAAATATAGGCAGCGCTATAGAAGAAATGGCAGCAGCGGAAGGATTGGATGCCCACAGGAATGCAGTGAGCATACGGCTAAAAAATTAAATGACCAGCAGGTTAAACAGACAGCTATGAGTTTTGATCTCAAAAAATTAATACGGGACAATATCAGGGACCTTACCCCTTATTCTTCTGCCCGGGATGAATTCAGCGGGGAAGCGAAAGTATTCCTGGATGCAAACGAGAACAGCCTCGGTTCGCCGTTAGTGAAATGGTATAACCGGTATCCTGACCCGCACCAGAAAGACCTGAAGAAAGCTATCAGTAAGGTGAAAGGTATTACTCCGGAACATATTTTTCTCGGAAATGGAAGCGATGAGTGTATTGACCTCTTGTACCGCTGTTTTTGCGAACCCAGAAAGGATAATGTGATCATTTGCCCTCCCACCTATGGCATGTATGAAGTAAGCGGCAATATCAATGATGTAGAGGTAAGAAAGGCCCCGCTTTTGGAAAGGGATTTTCAACTGCACATTAAACAGATCGAACACCTGATTGATGAGCAGACAAAACTGATCTGGATATGCTCTCCCAATAATCCTACCGGAAACACTATGTATCGGGGTGATATAGAAACTATACTGAATAACTTCAGCGGCCTGGTGGTCATTGACGAGGCATACATCAACTTTTCCAGGCATAAATCTTTTATACAGGAATTGCCTGACTATCCCAACCTGGTCGTCATGCAAACCTTTAGCAAGGCATGGGGTCTCGCCGCCTTGCGGCTCGGTGTTTTGTTTGGATCGGCGGCCATCGTTCAGGTGCTGGATAAAGTGAAACCGCCTTACAATATCAACCAGGCTACGCAGGAACTGGCACAGCAGGCATTGGACGAAACCGGGCAGGTGAATGATATGATCCGGGAACTGGTAAGTATGCGGGATGCCCTGGTAAAGGTGCTTGATACCATCCCGTTGGTAAAAAAAGTGTATCCGTCGGATGCCAACTTTTTATTGGTGAAAATAAAGGATGCAAAAAAAGTATATGACTACCTGCTGTCAAAAGGCATTGTGGTAAGAGACCGAAGCAATGTTCGTCTCTGTGATGATTGCCTGCGTATCACTATCGGTACAGAGCAGGAGATCACCCTGCTGGTAAAAGCGCTAAGGGACTATTCAAAAAAATGAGAATGAAAAGAGTTTTATTTATAGACAGGGATGGTACGCTGATAAATGAGGCCCCCCCAACGTATCAATTGGATTCGTTTGATAAGCTGACCTTTTATCCGGGGATGTTTGAATACATGGGAAAAATAGCCCGTGAACTGGATTATGAACTGGTAATGGTGACGAACCAGGACGGATTAGGTACAGATAATTTCCCTGAACATTCTTTCTGGCCTTTGCATGACCTGGTGATGAAAAGCCTGGAAGGTGAGGGTATCTTTTTTTCAAAAGTGCTTATTGACAGAACGTATCCGGCCGATAATGCACCCACCCGGAAGCCCGGCACTGGTATGCTGGCAGAGTTTCTTGATAACGGCCATTACGATATTCAAAACTCTTTTGTGATCGGCGACCGTATCACCGATATCCAATTGGCGAAGAATCTGGGATGCAAGGGTATCTGGCTGAACAATGACCCGTCTCTCGGCGGCGCAGAAATAAAAGAAAAGGCAGAAGAGCTAAGACAATCAACAGTGGCATTGGAGACAACCGCCTGGAGTGACATTTATTCTTTCCTGAAACTTGGATTACGCAAAGTGATCCATGAAAGAAATACGAATGAGACAAAAATAAGGATAGAACTGAATGCGGATGGAAGCGGCCAGACGGATATTTCGACCGGTCTTGGTTTTTTTGATCATATGCTCGACCAGATAGCAAGGCATGGCAAACTGGACCTTTCCATTACTGCCAAAGGCGACCTGCATATTGACGAACACCATACGATAGAAGACACCGGTATTGCATTGGGCGAAGCGTTTGCCAAAGCGCTGGCTGATAAAAGAGGTATGCAACGATATGGCTTTGCTTTGCCTATGGATGAGGCGGATGCAAAAGTGCTGATCGATTTTGGAGGACGGCCATGGATCGTATGGAATGCAACGTTCAAAAGAGAGAAGATCGGGGAGATGCCTACGGAAATGTTCTTTCATTTCTTCAAATCATTCAGCGATGCGGCCAGGTGCAACCTCCATATCGAAAGCAACGGAGATAACGAACATCATAAGATCGAAGCGATCTTCAAAGCATTTGCCAAAGCTATCAGAATGGCGGTAAAAAGAGACCCGTTCGATAACTATCTCCCCAGTACAAAAGGAGTGCTGTAGTACCTGTCTGACAAGTTTAATAACGATGAACACAGTCATCATAAAATATAATGCCGGGAATATCCAGTCTGTTCTGTTTGCGCTGGAGAGAATTGGCGTGCAGGCAGAAGTTACTGATGAAAAGGAAAGGATACTCCGGGCAGACAAAGTGATCTTCCCGGGTGTGGGAGAGGCCAGTTCTGCCATGAAATACCTGAAGGAAAGAAAGCTGGATGAGGTGATCAAAGGGCTGAAACAACCTGTGCTGGGCATCTGTCTTGGTATGCAGTTGTTATGCAAACATTCTGAAGAGAATGATACGGATTGTCTTGGTATAGTTCCTGTGAAAGTGAAAAAGTTTCCGGCGGGTAAAGATTGTAAGGTGCCGCAGATCGGCTGGAATAATATCTATGGGCTGAAGTCTCCTTTGTTCAAGGAGGTTCCCTCAAACAGTTATATCTACAATGTACATGGTTACTATGCTGAGAAAAGTGATCATACCATCGCCACCTGTAACTATGGAGTGGAATATGCTGCGGCTATTGTAAAGGATAACTTTTACGGGGTGCAATTTCATACAGAAAAATCATCGGTAGTGGGAGAGCAGATACTGAAAAACTTTATTGAATTATGATCGTTATTCCCGCGATAGATATCATAGATGGCAAATGTGTACGCCTGACGCAGGGTGATTATGCACAGAAGAAAGTATATAATGAGCATCCGCTGGAGGTGGCTAAACAGTTTGAGGATGCCGGGCTCACCCGTTTGCACCTGGTGGACCTGGACGGGGCAAAAGCAGGCGGCGTGAAGAACTGGAAGGTATTGGAAACTATTGCGGGCAAAACTTCGCTGGTCATTGACTTTGGCGGCGGTATCAAAACAGAGAGGGACGTAAAGATCGTTTTTGATTCAGGAGCAAAACTGGCAACAGTGGGCAGCATTGCAGTTAAAAATGAAGAAGAGTTTACACAATGGTTATTGCGGTTTGGAGCGGATAGTTTTTTGTTGGGAGCGGATGTAAAGGACGAAAAGATCGCCATTCATGGCTGGCAGGAAACGTCAGATGTATGGATCTACGACTTTATAGAGAAATATATTGCGAAAGGAATAAAGCAGTTGTTTTGTACCGATGTCAGCAAAGATGGAAAATTAGAGGGCCCTGCGGTTGATCTGTATAATAGTATCATCACAAAATTTCCTGACTTATATTTTATTGCCAGCGGGGGGGTCAGTTCTATGAAAGACCTCGGGGAACTGGAGAGGGCAGGATGTAAAGGAGCTATTGTAGGCAAAGCCATTTATGAGAACAGGATCAGTTTACAGGAATTAAAAGTATTTGTATAAATGCTGACGAAACGGATCATACCTTGTCTGGATATCAAGGACGGAAGGACCGTCAAAGGAACCAACTTTGTTGACCTGCGTGATGCCGGCGATCCGGTTGAATTGGGCGCATTATATGCAAAACAGGGAGCGGATGAATTGGTTTTTCTTGATATTACGGCTACGGTGGAAAAAAGAAAAACGCTGGTGGAACTGGTAAGGCGCATTGCCATGCACGTCAATATCCCTTTTACAGTGGGTGGGGGTATCAGTAGTGTGGCAGATGTAAATGCGTTATTAGAGAACGGGGCAGATAAGATATCGGTAAACACGGCAGCGTTTAAAAATCCGCAATTGATCACGGCACTCGCCAATGAATTCGGTAGCCAGTGTGTGGTACTGGCCATTGATACAAAGAAAGAGGAAGACGGGGAATGGTATGTTTATCTCAATGGGGGGAGAACGAAAACAGATACAAAGGCAATGACATGGGCCGCACAATCGGTAGAACTTGGCGCCGGTGAGATATTACTTACTTCTATGAACCATGACGGCACCAAACAGGGCTTTGCCCTTGATATTACCAAAGCAATGGTGGAGAATTTGCCTGTGCCGGTGATCGCCAGTGGCGGCGGTGGAACAATGGCACATTTCAAAGATGTGTTTGAGAAAACGAATGTGGATGCAGCTCTTGCTGCCAGTATCTTTCACTTCAATGAGATCTGCATACCTGATCTGAAGGCGTATCTCGAAATCAATAATATTCTTGTAAGAAAATAATAAAACATGACAGTTGACTATGCAAAATATGCCGATGGCCTGGCGCCGGCGATCATACAGGACGAAAGGACCGGCAAAGTGCTCATGCTCGGTTTTATGAATGAAGAGGCCCTGCAGAAAACGATTGATTCTGGCAAAGTGACCTTTTACAGCCGGACAAAGAACCGCCTCTGGACCAAGGGTGAAGAAAGCGGCAATTTTCTTCATCTTAAAAGTATAACTCCCGACTGCGATAATGATACATTGCTGGTAAAAGCGGTTCCTGCCGGCCCGGTTTGTCATACCGGCGCCGATACCTGTTTTAACGAAGCTAATAAAGCCAATGACTTCATTTACCTGCTGGAAGAAGTGATCGCAGGGCGCCGGCAACACCCGGTGGAGGGTTCATACGTATCCGGATTATTCAAAAAAGGCATCAATGCTATTGCCCAGAAAGTGGGCGAAGAGGCTGTGGAACTGGTGATCGAGGCAAAAGATGACGATAAAGACAAATTCTTAGGCGAAGCTGCTGACCTGCTTTTTCATTATTTGATCTTACTCAAAGCAAAGGGATATGGTCTGAAGGAAATAGCGGAAGTGCTTGAAAAGAGACATAAATGACCTTCTTTTTCCACAATCGTGAATAACTCCGAACCCCGGCCTCCAACCTCGTTTTGGTATATTTGCCTGCTTTGTAATTGACTGATTTTAACTGCAAAGCTTGCAGGCATTTCCATAAGCTGCTGAGATTATCTTTGCGGGCCTTGTGAAGGTCTTGTAGTGTAAACACCAAACCGGCGATCCGGACGATGACAACAAAATATCTTTGAAAAACAAAGTGTGATATGGCAAAAGAAAAAGAGACGAACCTGTTTGACTATACCGAAGAGAGTATCAAATCACTTGACTGGAAGGAGCATATCCGCCTGCGGCCGGGTATGTATATCGGTAAACTCGGCGATGGCAGCAGCCCTGATGACGGTATCTATGTATTGGTGAAAGAAGTACTTGACAATTGCATTGATGAATACACGATGGGTTATGGTAAAACGGTGGAACTGACCGTAGAAGGTAAGCAGGTGATGATCCGTGACTATGGCCGTGGCATTCCCCTGGGCAAAGTGGTGGATGTGGTGAGCAAGATCAATACGGGAGCAAAATATGACAGTAAGGCTTTCCAGAAATCAGTGGGTCTGAACGGCGTAGGCACCAAGGCAGTGAATGCACTGAGTCACTACTTTAAGGTAACTGCAGTACGTGAAGGCAAAGAGAAGACAGCTGAATTTGAAAGAGGCGTCCTGATCAAGGAATACAAAGAAGCAAAGACCGGTGAGCAGAATGGCACCCTGGTTACCTTTATTCCCGATGATTCTGTCTTCAAGAATTTCAAATTCCATCCTGAATTCCTGGAGAGCCAGATATGGAACTATTGTTTCCTGAATGCCGGGCTGAAGATCGTTTTCAACGGCAAGACCTATGTGAGCAAGAATGGCCTGCTGGACCTGTTGCAGCGCAAGACGAATGAAGATGAGATACGTTATCCCATCATCCATTTAAGGGGTGATGATATCGAGGTCGCTATTACACACAACAACGATTACGGCGAGGATATCTACAGTTTTGTGAATGGCCAGCATACTACACAAGGGGGGACACACCAGCAGGCTTTTCGTGAAGCCTATGTAAAAACGATCAGGGAGTTTTTCAAAAAAGATTATGACGCCTCTGATGTACGCACAGGTATTGTAGCCGCTGTATCGGTGAGAGTGGTAGAGCCGGTATTTGAATCACAGACAAAAACAAAACTCGGTTCCCTAAACGTGGATACGGACGGGCCGAGTATGCGTCAGTTCATTGGTGATTTCCTGGCAAAAGAACTCGATAATTTTTTACATAAGAACCCTGCTGTTGCCGATGGATTAAAGAAGCGGATCGAGCAGAGTGAAAGGGAAAGAAAAGAAATGGCCGGGATTAAAAAACTGGCCAATGAAAGAGCGAAGAAAGCGAATCTTCATAACCGTAAACTGAGGGATTGCCGTTATCACCTGAACGATGAACCGCCTTCCAAAGGGAAAGAGGAGTTCATCGCCAAACAGCAGGAAACGACCATCTTTATTACAGAAGGAGACAGTGCCAGCGGCTCCATTACCAAATCAAGGAGTGTGGAAACGCAGGCCGTATTCAGCCTTCGCGGCAAACCGCTGAACTGTTTCGGGCTCACCAAGAAAGTGGTATATGAGAACGAAGAGTTCAACCTGCTGCAACATGCATTGAATATCGAAGAAGGGCTAGAGGGGCTTCGGTTCAATAATGTCGTGATCGCCACCGATGCCGATGTGGACGGCATGCATATCCGTTTGCTGCTGATGACCTTCTTCCTCCAGTTTTTTCCTGACCTGGTGAAACATGAGAAAGTGTATGTGCTGCAAACACCTTTGTTCCGGGTACGCAATAAGCAGGAAACCATTTATTGTTATGATGAAGCAGAAAAGCAGGCAGCCATTAAGAAATTAGGAGGCAAACCGGAGATCACCCGCTTCAAAGGACTGGGAGAGATAAGTCCGGAAGAATTCGCCCGTTTCATTGGCCCTGATATGCGAAAAGAGCTGATGCGCTTAGACGCCGGCGATCATATCCAGCAGTTGCTGGAATATTATATGGGAAAAAACACCATGGAGCGGCAGGAGTTTATCATAGGCAACCTGCGGGTAGAGATGGATAAAGTGGAAGAAGAGGCCGTTTAATGTTTAAGGGATTAGATTGACCAAACTTGATATAATACGAAAGACAAAGTCGCTGTTCATGAAATGGCAGCTGCATGGGATATTTCAGCCGTTCACCGGGTTTATGCAAAACCTTACCCATATGTCTATGATGAGTAAGTGGAGGAAAGAAACAAAAGTGACCAGCTACAACGACTGGTATCAAAGCAAATGGGATTACAACCGGCGGGAAAAATTATATGAGGCGGTGATCAGCCAGGAGAACGTTGGTGATATTCCCATTGATTATTTTGAGTTTGGCGTATGTGGTGGTTATTCATTCAAATGGTGGCTGGCGCATAACGGTCATCCCGGATCAAGGTTCTATGGTTTTGATACATTTGAAGGATTGCCGGAAGATTTCGGGCCTTTTGCGAAAGGCACCATGGCAGCGGCGCTTGAGTCCTTGAATGTGACAGATACAAGAGCCAGCTTTTACAAAGGCCTTTTCCAGGATACGCTGAACCCCTTCCTGGAACAGTATAAAAACGACCGGAGAAAACTGATACACATGGATGCCGATATTTTCAGCGCCACTCTATTCAGTTTATCGCAATTGTATAAATACCTGAATGATGGAGACATCATCATGTTTGATGAGTTTGGAGTACCTATGCACGAGTTCAGGGCTTTCAAAATATTTACAGAAAGCTTTTATGTCAAATATGAAGTGATCGCTGCAGCGAATAACTATTTGTTCCTGGCGGTCAAAATAAAAAAGTGATTATGATACATATTGTTTTTAACGAGTCTGAAATTGACCTGATGAAACAGGTGCTGGAACTTGACGAGACACTGGCCGGTGATGTGCTGCAGATCAAAGATGATTTTGCTGTCGGGCCGCTGGCTGATATTGATACGGAAGAAGGCTGGCAGGCCAGGGTAGAATGGTGGAGAAGTTTACTCCAGGGGTCGCCTTATAAAGAAACACTGGCGGGCAGTTTTGATGACCGGTTAACGGTAAAGGAGATCAAAGACAGGCTGAATGCCAGCCCCGATGAGCAGGTGTGGATATGGATGGGGCAGAACCAGCATGATGTATGCGGTTATTACTGGCTGCTGTCACAGTTCAAAGACTATGCGGGCAGGATCATGAGTCTTTACATGAATAATCTTCCTTTCATTAATGAGAAGGGACAGATTTTTTATCCCTCCTGGCTGCATGAGATACAGCCCAAAGAATTTTTAAAAGCGAAGAAATTGGCAAGGCCTGTTACCACCAGCGAATTTGAGGTGGACCCGGACGAATGGAAAAAGATCTGCGACGAAAATGCTGTCGTTAGGATATTGGAAGGGGGTAAGAAAATTGCCAGTAAGGATGAAACATTTTATGATAATGAGATAGTGAAGAATGTGACGCAGGAATGGCAGAAGGCCACCCGGGTGCTGACCAACACGCTTCACCGGATGAAAATAAAGACGGGTGATGTGTTTATCATGTGGCGATTGAAAGCATTGATCGCTGGTGGAAAAGTTGAACCGATGGGTGATGTAAGCAAAGGATGGAAAGAGTTTGATGTAAAGCTGGCAGGCACAAAGCAGTCAGCGGCTTCCGCAGAGGAAGCAGCAGCAGTGTAAATCCATAGTATGAAATACGTCATAAGACTGGAAGAAGCGGCCATGTTTGCCGTTAGCCTTTTCGGCTTATACCAACTTAATGCAGATGGCTGGTATTATCCGGTACTGTTTATCGGTCCTGACATTAGTATGATCGGGTATGCGGCCGGTAGTGCAGCCGGGGCAACGGTCTATAACTTTTTTCATCACAAAGGAGTGGCGGTAGCGATCTTTATGATGGGCCTTTATCTGCCCAATGAACTGATGTTGATCATCGGGATCATTCTGTTTGGCCACTCCTCGATGGATCGCATGTTCGGTTATGGGTTGAAATTAGACCGCGGTTTCAAATACACACATCTTGGAACAATCGGAAAGTATAAAAATAAGAAATGAGCGCAGCGAAAAACAAGTTGACAGAGATACAGAACAATGATTCAGGCTTGCATGGACAGTATAAGACCTGGTTTCTTGATTATGCCTCATACGTAATATTGGAAAGGGCCGTGCCGGCTGTAGAAGACGGACTGAAACCGGTACAGCGCCGCATCCTTCATGCTATGAAGGAAATGGATGACGGCCGTTTTAATAAGGTCGCCAATATCATAGGGCAGGCGATGCAATATCACCCGCATGGCGATGCCAGTATCGGTGATGCACTGGTGAACATGGGGCAAAAAGATCTGCTGGTTGAAACACAGGGAAACTGGGGTGATGTTCGGACAGGTGATGATGCTGCCGCACCAAGGTATATTGAAGCCAGGCTCAGCAAGTTTGCCCTGGAAGTGGCATTCAATAATAAAACCACTGAATGGCAGCTTAGTTATGATGGAAGGAAGAATGAACCGGTGACCTTACCGATGAAGTTCCCGTTGTTGCTGGCGCAGGGTGCCGATGGTATTGCTGTAGGATTATCTACAAAAATATTGCCCCATAATTTCTGCGAACTGATAGAGGCTACTGTAAAATACCTCCGCGGCAAGCGATTTGAGTTGTATCCCGATTTTATGACGGGAGGAATGCTGGATATAGCAGATTACAACCAGGGTAAACGGGGTGGGAAGGTCAAGGTAAGGGCACTGATCGAAGAAGTAGATAAAAAGACATTAGCGATCCGTTCTGTTCCTTACGGGGTTACCACTACCCAGCTGATGGACTCGATCGTAAAAGCCAATGACCAGGGTAAGATCAAAATAAAAAAAGTAACCGATACAACGGCAGCCGATGTGGAGATACTGATCGACCTCGCCGCAGGCATTTCTCCTGATATCACCATTGATGCGCTATACAAATTCACCGACTGTGAAATATCCATTTCCCCTAATGCCTGCGTGATCGTGGGTATGAAGCCGCAGTTCCTGGGTGTGCATGATCTCCTTAAGATTTCTGCAGACAGGACCAAAGACCTGCTGGAGCAGGAGCTGAAAATAAAATTGGCCGAGCTGCAGGAAAAATGGCATTATACTTCTTTGGAGAAAATATTCTTTGAAGAAAAGATATACAAGGAGCTGGAGAAAAAACATGAGACATGGGATAAGGTGCTGGAGGCGATAGACAAGGCATTCGTGCCATTCAAAAAACAACTGAAACGGGCGATCACCCGGGAGGATATCATTAAGCTGACGGAAAAACCGGTACGTCGTATCTACAAGCTGGACATTGATGAACTGAATGCGCAGATCAAAGGCCTGGAAGCAGACATCAAGCAGGTGAAGTATGACCTGGCCAATCTTGTTGATTATGCGGTGGCTTACTATGAGAATCTGTTGAAGAAATACGGAAAAGGAAGGGAACGGAAAACGGAGATCAGGCAGTTCGAGGTCATAGAAGCAAAACAGGTAGCGATTGCCAATACGAGATTATATGTGAACAGGGAGGAAGGGTTTATAGGAACCGGTTTGAAAAAAGATGAGTTTCTTTTTGAATGCTCCGACCTGGATGACATCATTGCTTTTGCGAAGAACGGGGTAATGAAAGTGGTAAAGGTGACGGACAAGGTGTTCATAGGAAAGGACATCCTGCATGCGGCTGTTTTCAGGAAGAATGATGAACGTACTACCTATAACATGATCTATGTGGATGGGAAGGATGGCATGAGCTATGCCAAGCGGTTCAATGTAACGGGCATTACAAGGGATAAGGAATATGATCTCACCAAAGGCCATGAGAAAAGTAAAGTTCATTACCTGAGCGTGAACCCCAATGGCGAAGCGGAGGTATTAAAGATCGTTCTGAGTTCTTCTTCTTCTGCCCGGATAAAAGAATTTGATTTTTACTTTGAAGAACTGGCGATCAAAGGCCGCAGCAGTATGGGCAACCAGGTGACAAAATATGCCATCAAATCGGTAAAGTTCAAAGAAGCAGGCAGGGCTACGCTGAGCGGTAAGAAACTCTGGTTTGACGATAAGTTTGGCCGCTTGAGTGAAGAAGAGAAAGGATTATACCTTGGGACTTTTGAGGCAGACGACAGGATATTGGTGATATATAGCGATGGTCATTACGAGATCACCGACCAGGAACTGACGCAGCGGTTTGATGCAGAGAATATCCTGCTGATCGGAAAATTCAATCCGGAGAAGATCATTTCAGCCGTTTACCTCGATAAAAAGAACCTGCAGTATAACGTGAAACGCTTTAAGATCGAAACCACCACACTGAAGAATAAATTCTTCTTCATCAAAGAAGGAGACGGTAATTATGTTGAGGCCGTTTCAACAGATGAAGAACCCATACTGGCCGTGCAGACCGGCAGGGGAGACCAGGTACGCAAAGCCAAATTCAAGATCGCTAAAGTAGCCGAAGTGATGGGATGGAAAACGGTTGGCACCAAACTGGTGGATTACAATAAAAGCGTGGAAATGGAATGGGTAAAAACAAAGCAGGATAACCAGCAGGCAGAACTGTTCGAATAGAGCTATTGTTTGGCTTTTATATCATTTTTCTTTCGTTTGATCCGGATCGTTGCATTCTTTTCCAGGTTGCTCGAGAGGCGGATGTTGATTTTTTTCCTGCCATCATCAATCACCATAAGTGCAGTATTAGGAGGAATAGCCCCCAGGTTATTAGCGAACATGCTGAGTTCATTCACCTGCCTGAGCGAATCGAGGGCTAAGCTGAAATGAATGGATCGTGCACTAAGTTTTTGGGAAAAGGCCAGTAGTTCTTTATTGAAAAAAACAGATATTGAGTCGCCATCCACCTCGCCATTGTCATAGAAATCCACCTTTAACGTATCGGATTCAACTTCTATTTCCTCGCTGACCACATCTTCCCTTTCTTTGAACTGGTTCTCTACCACATAATTCACCACTTTACGCTGAATAATATTGGCAGCCACCAATGTATCGGCTAAAGCCGGTTGCCATACCTGGTAGGTTTCTTTGAATTCCCTGATCGCTTTGATCACCGAATCTGTTTTACTGGCATCCGCATTCATCGTAAGGGTGAAATTGACCGGAGCGCAGACGTAGTAATTTTCCGGAAGCCCTTCAAATCTTCCTGATAAAGTGGAACCGGCCACAGCTACCCGCAGCAAGGCACGGAAATTCATGATGCAATCCACTTCCTTATTTACAGGCGATCCAAAATAAACCACCGGCACATGAAGGATAGTTAATTCCCGGGTGACCGAGTTATACTTGCCCTTTACCTCCAGGCTGCGATAGATATTTTTGAAATAGTAGTTCAATACACCTTTTACACTTCCTTTTTCCTGCTGCAGCACAAGCTCCACCAGGTAATTGCTGACCTTTGAAGGGACATCCACATTGGCGGCGCCATACCAGTACCCGAACACACTTTGTGAAGAGACAGATAAAGAGGCCAGTAAAGTGATCAGCAAGAGGGTTTTCTTCATAGAAGGAATAGGTGGTCAAAAATCATGCTTAAATTAAGGAGTTTTGTCCAATATTTATTTAATAAAACGTTTCATTTCTCTTTCTACGTCCTTTTGCTTAATGGTTTCCCGTTTATCGTGGAGCTTTTTACCTTTAGCAAGTCCGATCTCCATTTTGGCCAGGCCCTTTTCATTGAAATAGATCCGCAGCGGGATCAGGGTATAACCTTTCTCTTTCAGTTTGGATTCTATCTTTTTTATTTCCCGTTTCTGTAAGAGCAGTTTGCGGTCACGCATCGGCTCGTGATTATTGATATTGCCATGCGAGTATTCGGCAATATGCAGTGATTTTACCCATATTTCTCCTTTGTGGAGCAGGCAATAGCTATCGTTGAAACTTACTTTGCCGTTGCGTATGGATTTTACTTCCGTTCCGAGCAACACCATCCCCGCTTCATATCTGGCATCTATGAAGTATTCGTGGAAGGCGGAGCGGTTCTTTATTTCCATGTTTTATAAAAAAAGTAAGAGGTCGTTACCCTCTTACTCATTAAAATAGATTGCAAAAACCGTTTAATTTTTAAATAACTCCAGCACAGTTGCCAGTTTGTTCTTCATATCCTTCCTGGCAACAATAAAGTCAAGGAACCCGTGGTCCAGCAAAAACTCGCTTCGCTGAAAACCTTCCGGCAGATCTTTCTTAATGGTCTCTTTGATGACCCTGGGGCCGGCAAATCCGATGAGAGCGCCGGGCTCCGCAATATTGATATCCCCAAGCATACCAAACGAGGCAGAGATACCGCCAAAGGTTGGATCGGTCAGCAACGAGATATAGGGAAGTTGTGCATCACTTAGCTGTGAAAGCTTACCGCTTGTTTTAGCAAGCTGCATCAGGGAAAATGCGCTTTCCATCATACGGGCGCCGCCGCTTTTGCTGATGACCATATAGGGAAGCTTATGCTCAACACAATAGTCAACTGCCCGTGCAAATTTTTCGCCCATTACGCTTCCCAGTGACCCGCCAATGAACTCAAAATCCATACAGGCTATAACGATCCCGTTCCCGTTTACTTGCCCGGCTGCCACCCGCATTGAGTCTTTCAGATCGGTTTTGCTCCATATTTCTTCAAGCCGTTTTTTATACGGTTTCAGGTCCGTGAACCCGAGAAAATCTTTGGACCGGATATTCTCAAATAACTCCGTGAACTCATTATTGTCAAATAGTATTTCGAAGTATTCGCTGCTGTTGATCCGGTGGTGATAGTTGCACTTGGAGCAGACAAAGAGATGTTCTTTCAGCTCACCGATCGTACAGATATAGTTGCATTCAGGGCACTTCACCCACAAGCCTTCGGGAGTTTCCTTTTTTTCAGATGTCTTGGTACTGATCCCTTTTTTGATCCTTTTGAACCAACTGCTCTTGGTTTCTTCGGTTTTTCCTTCCTCACCGGTCAGGTTCGCATCAAAATCTTCAAATTGTTTAGCCATAACCATTTGTTGAGGTACAAATATAGTGATTTACAAAAGCCCCGTACCCGAGGCAGATCCCTGGCATAACTCCGGCTTCAGGCGGTAATGACCTGTCTTTGGATAGTGTTTACAGGGAAACTAAATCTTATCTTTGATTTTTGACAGACCCTAACACTAAATAATTTTTATGAAAGTATTTTTTTTCTCCTTATTGCTTTGTCTTTTTGTTTCTGCCGCAGCATTCGGGCAGGGCAAGGATAACAAAATAGCAAAACCTGACTCCGCCAAAAAAGTAGAAATAGTGGAAGCCGCCTGCGGTCTTTGCCAGTTCGGTATGAGCGGCAAGGGATGCGAACTAGCTGTTCGTATCAACGGCAAATCATATTACGTAGATGGAACATCCATAGATGAGCATGGAGATGCCCATGCAAAAGATGGATTCTGCAATGCCATCCGGAAAGCTGAAGTACAGGGAGAGATTGCGAATGACCGTTTCAAAGCGACTTATTTTACACTTGTTAAGAATCTGCGTAAAAAAGATCAAAAGAAAAATCCAACGCAATAATTCTTCAAAAATGAGTAAACGAAAAGGGATAGCTGGTGCTATCCCTTTTTGTTTATGACCAGGCAGACCGATACCGTTCTTTTCAGAAACTGTAATTGATACCTATCATCACCATATCTGTGGTCATTTTATAAGATACATTGCTGGCGGGTATAGCTCCATAGGGATTTGAGGGTGTCACCATCATCGGGCTTAGTAACATGCCGCCGGTAGAACCGCTGCTGGTACCGTGATGATACACTGCGTTAAGTGTAAAACTTTTGCTGAACTCATATCCACAGCCAAGCTGGAAAGCATTTTTGATGATCGCAGTAGCAGGGGCGGAGAAAAATGCAAGTTCACTGCTGATCGGATTTGAGCTATAGGTGTATCCTGCTCTCAGGGGGAACTTTTCAATCCCTTTATACTGGATGCCTGCAGATACAACGGATATATTGTCCCAGCCGAATCCTTCGACAGAGGCCATTTCGGTCCAGCCTTTTGCTTCAAATCCATCTGTATTCTTATAGTTCACAAAACGATAATCCACGGCAATGTCTATATCCTTTTTTGAATAGCCAATACCTGCAGAAAGGATGGCCGGGTAATTCATTTTGAATTTTACAGCAGGGGCGGCAGTTCCATCCAGGTAGGTATTTTCGAAATCGAAATCGCTGAAGTATTGCTGTGTCTTATAGGAAGCACCGAGTTTAACACCTGTGCCGGAATTGTAAAATATACCAAGCTGACCACCAAAACCCAATGCAGAAGCTTTATCACTTACCGGGTATCCTTTTGTCATCGAAGGACCGGACAAGGGATTAGGAGCCAGTTCCAGTGTCCCATAATTAAATGTTGGCGCCAGGCCGATAGAAAACTGTTTGGATATTTTGTATGCATACGTAAATCCAACCTGCAATAGCTGGTAATCGGATTCGATCCGTCCGAAACCGCCATAGCTTTGCGGCATAGTGATGGGGTTAGTATTGCCTTCAGGGAATGTGACACCAAAGCCACTGATGCCAAAAGCGGATACTCCAAATGTGTGCTTGCTGTCTTTTTTACCCCATACCATCGCCAGCGATGGCATAATAGAGACACCCCTGTCGTCTTTGGTTACTCCGCTGACAGGGCCGCCGGAGGTGGGAACTGTAGAAGATATTTCAGGAGAAGAAAAGAACAAACCGGCGTTGGCAGAAAATATCTTTTTATTGAAGACGGATAAGGCGGCGGGGTTCCAGTGCAGGGCGCCGTTTATATCCAATGGCTGAGCTGTAGCAGCGCCGCCCATTGACATATTGACGGCCCCGATGCCCTGCATGATATGACCTGCCTGTGCAAAGAGTGAAAAGGGTAAAGATCCCATGATCAGAATAGAAAGTATCTTTTTCATAATCGTAAGTTTTGAGTGAATTCTGCTTTAATAGCACAAAAACATGTAAAACTATTAGCGGCCGGAAGGGGCTTATGTGACCATTATCACTTTTGTATGTAAATCATACAGGCGAATGACGAATGTTACTTGGTGCACAGGGCAGAGGTCAGCAAAAGGGTTTACAGTATTACAGGATATATACCGGTAAAAAAAATTAACGATTATCATCCCGCAGGATAATTTTTGTCATGACCTGTTCTTTATTTAATTCTGATTTTTGGTCCCGTAAAATTTTCACCTATTCATTAAAGACCAAATACTTCAAAGCATGAAAAAGCAATACTGGATCAACGTTAAAAATGTGGACAACAGGCTGGTCATTTTTTTTGACGGCGAGACCATCTGGGACAGCGGTATCATACGTAACGACCCGGCCATTAATAAGAACATAGATATCACCGATCTTCTCCGGGCAGAACCGGACTGTTCCCACGAACTGATATTTGAAGGCTTCAATAATACATACACAGCCCACGATACGGATGAAGACCTGAATCCCTGGCATTTCAACTACCGGATCTTTACCCGGACGGTTGACAGAGAGGGTAAGGTGTTAAGTGAAAAGGACCTGGTAAAGCCTTACGATGAAAAACATTTGTCAAACCCGCATATCAGGGCCATCAATAACAGCTACCGGTTTGTGCGAAAAGAAAATGATTATAAGGTGGTGGCTAATTCACTGTCCCAGCACTTTTTTGACTAAGCAAGCAATGAGCAGGTTTTATAGATTTTCTCAACGATGATTGTGTTCGTAACAAAAGGTATCGTCTCTAACGATACCTTTTTTGTTTGGCCGCCGGGTTGTTCGTTTCAGTAATTTTTCAAATACCTTTATTTTCCTAAATAACGATTATGCCTGCGATACCTGTAGCCAGCATCTTGTTAATGCTTCTGTTTTTTCCTTTTAGCTTACGTGCACAACAACTGCGTGTTGAACCCATGAACTGGTGGGTGGGAATGAAGAACCCGGAACTGCAGTTGCTGGTGCATGGTGAAGATGTCGGTGAAACAGTGCCTTGGGTCAGCTATGGCGGGGTTACGGTCAGGCGTGTCAGTAAAGCAGAGAGTAAGAACTATCTTTTCATTGACCTGCTGGTTGCCCGTACTGCAAAACCCGGTTCATTTACTATTTCTTTTAAAAAAGGCGGAAAAACAGTTTACACGTACAATTATACCCTGTACCAGCGTAAAGCCGGTGCAGGTGCCGTAAAAGGTTTTAACGCTTCTGATGTCATTTACCTCGTCACTCCAGACCGGTTTGCCAATGGTGATGAAAGTAATGATGTAGCTCCTGCCATGCGTGAGAAAAAGATTGACCGGAAAAATGACTACGGGCGGCATGGAGGCGATATACGTGGTATCATTGATCAGCTCGATTATATCGCCGGGATGGGTTATACAGCTATCTGGCCAACACCTTTGCTGGAGAATGACATGCCCCAGTCATCCTATCATGGATATGCCATTACCGATTATTATAAAGTGGATCCCCGCTTTGGTACATTGGCGGATTACAAAGAACTAGCCGATAAGGCAAGACAAAAGGGTATCAAATTGGTATTTGATGGCGTAGTGAACCACACCGGCTCTCACTACTGGTGGATGAAGGATCTGCCTTTCCGTGACTGGATCAATTATGCGGATTCGATGCAAATAACAAACCATCGCCGCACAGTGAACCAGGACCCTTACGCATCTGCTGCCGACAAGGAATTAATGGTAAAGGGCTGGTTCGTTCGTTCTATGCCTGATCTTAACCAACTGAACCCTTTCCTGTCATCTTTTTTGATACAAAACAGTATCTGGTGGATAGAGACCTTAGGTCTTGCTGGTATTCGCCAGGATACGTATCCATATTCTCAAAAAAAGTTTTTGGAGAAATGGACCTGCCAGATCGTGAATGAATATCCCGGCTTCAGCATTGTAGGCGAGGAGTGGAGTACCAACCCGCTGATAGCAGCATATTGGCAAAAAGGAAAGCCGAACACCAGCGGATATAACGGCTGCATGAAAAGTACGATGGATTTCCCTTTACAGTCTGTGCTGGTACAAGCGCTGACCGAGCCGGAAACATGGGACAAGGGACTTGTCAAATTATATGAAGCGTTGGCTAATGATTTTGTATATGCTGATCCAAAAAATCTGTTGGTATTCGGCGATAACCACGATATGGACAGGCTGTTCACCCAGCTTAAAAATAAGACGGACCTAATGCAGATGGCATTGACTTACCTGCTGACCATACGGGGTATTCCCCAATTGTATTATGGAACAGAAGTACTGATAGAGAATACCGCTAAGCCCGGTGACCATGGATTGATACGCACTGATTTTCCCGGTGGATGGAAAGACGATACAGCGAACGGGTTTACCGGTGCGGGGTTATCTGCAGATCAGTTACGCATGCAATCCTTTCTTAAAAAGCTGCTGAACTGGAGAAAGAGTAAGAAAGTGATACATGATGGCAACACGCTGCACTTTGGCCCGCAAAAAGGGGTTTATGTTTATTTCAGGTATGACAAGACCGATACGGTCATGGTGATATTGAATAAGAATGCGGAAGAAACTACAATCAATACATCCAGGTTTGCCGAAATGATCAGGGATAAAAGATCAGGCACTGATGTACTGACCGGCCAAACGATTTCTTTGGAAAAAGCCATTACTGTAGCGCCGATGTCAGCCTTGATCCTTGAAATAAAATAGAATCATCTTACCAGTGTGGAAGTGCCTTTACTGGTGATCACCCTGTTGTCAATACTGAGGCCTTCTATCATCCATACAAAAGCCTGTGAGCCCTGCGGTATACCGCTGACCGTACCGTCCCACCCGGGCAGTTCGGTTTTGCTTTGATATATCAATTGCCCCCATCGGTTAAATATCCTGAAATAGCGAAGCTCCTTTATACCAATTAACACCGGCCGCAGGCGGTCATTCAACCCGTCATTGTTGGGTGTGAAAGCGGTTGGTACATAGATCGCCGCTTCTTTCACTGTTTTTACTATCTGGGTATCCACTGTTACGCAGCCGCTGACTGTTGTGATCCTGATCGTATATAACTGCTCAGAAGAGCCGGTAAATACAGGTGTGAAGCTTTCCTGGTTATTTAAATTAGCAGCAGGGCTCCATAAAACCGTTTCGCCAAATGGCCTTGCCTGTAATGCAAGCGGATAATTGATGACTGCAAATTGTACCGGGTATTCAATGCCCGGCCGGGGCCTGTCCACTACTACGTTCTTTCTTAAAACATTTACCGGCGAAGGACACTGGTCTGTATGAACAGCGAGACTGACCTGGTAGCTGCCAGGAGTTGTATAGACCTGTGGCGCCGGCACCCGCAGGGTGGATGTTTGTCCATTACTGAAATTCCAGGCATAATGAATAGGTGAGCCAAGTGTATCCATCGTTCTGTTTACTGCCTGCATAGGCAGGTTGATGCAAACAGGGTTCACTTCAAAATCGGCTATGGCATTTTGATACACCGTGATCAGCATGCTGGCGCTGTCAAAACAAACAGGGCTGCTGCGAACGATCATATTTACCGTGTACACACCGGCAGCGAAGTAACTGTGGGTCACATCCATGGTCTGCACAGTATTACCATCTCCAAGTATCCATTCGTATTGCATGGCGCCTACGGCGTTGGTGCTGGTATTAGTAAACACAAACCTGTTGCCCACCAGGCATTGGTTACCGGCGCCTATATTCACACCCGGTACCGGCACAGAAGTAACCGTGACCTGTTTTGGATCAGTCACCATACTGCACCCCATAGTATTTGAAAGGGATGCATGATACGAACCAGTTTGCGTGGCCCGGTAAACAGGTTCAGTAGCGCCGGGTAGGGCTGTTCCATTCCGGAACCATTGAATGTTGTCGGTAGGCTGTACACGTAGCACGGCACTGTCATTACTGCCGAGGCAATACATATCCTTCCCGGAAAACTGTAATGCACGGTTCAATACCGAAGCTCTGACCACCACGGTGTCTGTGTCATAACATCCGCCTCCGTCATGATTGACAGTCAGGATATACATGGTGGTAGTATCCGGTGAAGCACGGGGATTAGCTATATAAGCGTTTGACAATCCTGCTGCCGGGCTCCACCTGTAAACAAGCCCCGGCTTTGGAGGCGTGCCGATCGGCACAGGGTCGTTATTACAGGAGACAGCATCATTGCCGGCATTGGCCCTTACAGTCAATGTATCTACCAGCCGGGCATACAATGTATCAAGGCAACCATACCCGTTGTAGGGAACTAATTGTACGGCGATGGTGGTGCCGGCCGGAGGAGGAGGCTGTAATGTCAGTACTTGTTGCTGACCTAAGGTCTGGGTAAATGTGTTATTGAACCAGGTATAGCTTTGATAACCGAAAGGAGCTACTACATTCACTAATGTATCATCCGGGCAAAACGTGGCGCCGGTAAATGTGCCGCTGCATTCGGAGTTGACATCAATATAGGCGTAGCCGAAATGGCGTTGAAAAGTACAATCCGAAGTTTTGAAAAATATACGGATGCTCTTGCCGGCATGGCCATCAAGGTTGATGGAAACAGCGGTCCAGTCTTTGCACCATACAGGCGTTTCAGTTCCCGGGTTGGGCGACTCAAAAAAACCGGGTAATATATTGCCGTAAGGAATAAATGTAAATGAAGAGCAATGGATAATGGTGTTATCCGTCAAATTCCTCACTTCGATCTCCATTCTCGGTTGTTCATACTCCTGGTGGTCGGGGTCCTGGAATACTACGGCATAGTTATAGATCAGCGTATAATAATTTTCATTGGAAGGAATAGTGAATTCGTAGGATATTCCTTCAGCCTGGCCTCCGCCAAAACTATTGCCTAACCTGATCGAATGACCGCTGCCATTCGGGCAGTTGATAGGAAATCCGCCATACGGATCCAGTCCATCGCCGGGAAACGAGGAGTACATGGTGTGCCTCTCCGCTTCCGGGCCTCCGGAGGGGCTAAGGTTCATCACATTTACACCTGCTCCTGTCACATAACCCGTATAACAGGTCCATCCATTAAAGGTGCCGGATTCAAAGTCTATATTCGGAGGGCATACCTGGGAATGGCCGAGCAAAGAACTACAAGCCAGGATAAATCCTGTCATCAGTAGTTTGGGTTGAATAGGGCAAAGCCGCATTCCCGGTTGTTGAATTAGTTTGTTTGTAAAAGCGGGTAACGGGTATATTTAAAATTAACTATTTAATTGTTGCACCTGCTTATTATTCTTTTCACATCCTATCCTTTTTTGCATGAAAAACTACGATAAGCCGGAGCACCAGTAATATTAAATCTGTCCTGATTTGTTAAAGGTTGCCGGACAACGGTATAAACCGGCCAGGAATGAGCGGTTCTGCATAACTTACAGTTCAACTATATCTTCCAGGGATGAAAAAATTCATACAGGAGCTCGGCCGTTTTTATCCTGTCTATTTACGGGCGCATAGTGATAAGAGCAACCAGGTACTTCATTTCATAGGAGCTACCTTATTCTTTACTTTGCTGGCGCTGGCCTTTATTATTCCACAGTACTGGCTTATAGGTATCGCCATTTTTACCGGTTATTTTTTACCGGGCATCGGGCATCGTGTCTTTCAGCATAATGATAGTTTCAGGGCAAGCAAGCCTGTTCTTTGTGTACTCTGTGCTTTCCGTATGTACATGGACACACTGACCTTTCAGATCGCTAAAAAGATGGAAAAGGCGATGCAAACGGAAGAGACGCATTCTAATTCTTCAATATCGTAAACTCTACTCTCCGGTTGAGCTGGCGGTTCTCATCTGTATCATTCGCGACGACAGGTTTTGTTTCACCATATCCCTGCGAACGGATACGTGACGGATCAATTCCTCTTGAAAGAATGTATTCCATACAGGAGCGGGCACGGTTATCACTAAGCTTGAAATTATAATCATCTGAGCCGCGGCTGTCGGTATGTGCACTCATTTCTATTTCTATGGAGGGATTCTCTTTCAGCATGGTCACCACTCTTTCCAGCTCCACGAAGGATTCAGGACGTAAATTCCATTTGTCGAAATCAAAGAAGACATTGTTCAGCCTCACCACCTGGCCTATCTCGATAGGAACGAGATAAAGGTCTTTGTGTATCTCTTTATAACCTTCCTGTATCAGGGAGTCGAGGTTCAGGTTTTCTGACTGGGCAAAAAATTTATCAGCGTTGGCCCTGATCATATAATTCTTATCATACGGCAGCACGATCTTAAAGGCGCCATCATCCGGGTTGGATATGGCATTCCCGGCCACATCCCCTTCCGGAAGTGTTTCATAGATCAGCGAGGCACTAAGCGGTTTGCCGGTCTTTTTATTATATACATTGCCGGTCACCAGCACCACCGGGTCCGGTTTTTCTTTTTCCAGGAGTTTCACCCGCACAATATCACTTTCACCATAACTTTCGGCGCTGCTGGTGAGGTAAGCATATTCACCCCCCGCATCCAGGGTAAAGAATGCATCCCAGTCAGGCGTATTGATCGGTGCGCCGAGATTGACAGGGTCGGTCCATTTCTGCCAGGTATTATCTAATCTCTTCGTCATCCAGATATCGTTATCACCAAGACCACCGGGACGGTCACTGCTGAAGTATAGTGTAACGCCATCGGCAGCAAGATAGGGGGTCATTTCATCGTGATCCGGCAGATTGATCTTCTTTCCGATACTTTTTGGTTCTGTCCATGTACCGTCTTTTTCCAGGAAACACACATAGATGTCATTGTCGAGGCCGTATTTTACTTCAGTCATGTAAAGCAGTAAAGTTTTTCCATCATGCGCCATGGTAGCGCCGTTCTGGGCGCCGCGGTCATACTTCAGGTAATTCTTTATACGAAGGGCATTCGGTTTGCTCCAGGTATAATCTTCTTTCAGGTAACTCATGCTGACACCATTGCCTACATAGTCGCCGTCAATAAAAGCATTTCGTATCAATATCCGGTTATTGTCGGGAGAGACCCAGTACACCGCATTGTAGTGGTAAGTGTTCAGCGGGTAACCCAGGTGGATCGCTTCGCTCCATTTGCCGTTCTCATCCCGGTAGGCATACCAGATGTCCTGCGAATTACGGATAGAACGGTACTTGGTGTTCTCCGGATGATCTTCCACAATAAAGAACAGGAGATTGCCATCAGCGGAAACAGTAGGTCTCAACTCAGGGTATTTGGTGTTGATCTTGTCGCCAAGGTTCTCGATCTTGATGATCGTAGCGGCAGTAATGATATTTTCTTTTTGCTGAATAAGTCCGGCTGTATCGGTGGACAAAGGCTGTGCCACCGCGGTTTGAACAAATGCAATAAGGATAAGAAAGTAAAGGTTTCTTTTCAATGGATTGGATTTTGGCTTCAGCCTGAAAATTAGCAGAAAACCCTTCCATCTCATAGCGAAAACTTACCCGGTGATTTTACGTGTTGCGTGCTACCTGTCTTTAATGATAAGACCGGTTGGCAATAAGGATCTCCAGGGTATCCTGTTTCTCGCTGGCCCATTGACGAAGTATCTCACTCCCGATTGGTGCATAGATGTCTTTCTTGGCCGGATCGGAGGGCAATTCTTTGATCGGTACCAGTAATAGGCAATGGGGCTCCACATGTTCGTAGTGATGATCGGGGGTAAGCCCCTTTACGAGTACGAACCTGTAGCCTTTGCTCTCTAATTTTTCCAGCGAATGCCTGGTGAGTTTAATGGTGCCGCTTCGTCCTTCGGCGATTCCCTTACGCATGCTTTAGGTTTTTCTGGGTAAAACAGCCAATATGCTTTATAGTTCGTTTTTTGTAATGATTTTCATCATTGTTTAAAGATAGATGCCGAAAAGAAGCCAGAGACTGAAACAAACGATACGTATTTTAAAAATTGAAAGTTTTCTTAATACACTACCGGGCATGGAAACCAGCATACCAAAGAGAGGCCGGTTACGTTGTTTTCCAAACCAATTGTATGTTTTGCTTTCTTCAGGCGTGGCTTAGGCCAGTCTTCTTTGTTTGTTTATCCTCCTTATTCCTTTTTTCCTGCTCTGATAATTCCGAAAGTGAACTGGTGATATTTAAAGAGATCAATGGAAGTTTTGAGAGTTCGAACCGGGCCATCAATAGCTCGACTGATGATCTGTTAATGTCATTAAATGAGAAACTGACCGATCCGGCTACCAGCGTAAAGGCCGGAATATGGCAGCCCAAAGCTTTATTAATAATGAGTATGAGCAAAGGGCTGTATGATTATATAGATAAACTTAAGTCGGAAATAAAAAATGAAGCAGTCAGGAAAAGAATTGATGGAACAGAAATTTTCAATGAACTGGATAGAAAAGTTGTGGAGAGTCTTTTTTTTATACAAGGAAAGGGCGCCGAACTTCAGCAACGATTGAAAAAGTATAATGAAGATATGTTTTCCATTCATCCTCAATTGGATTCGGTATTCGTGCATGTTCTCGCTATTTCAGCATGGGCATTTGATAGTACAGAAGAAAAAAATATGGCAGTTGTAAAGAAATACTTTACAGGCAAGCCTGCGATAACTGCCCTTGCCATGCTGAGCAGGCTTCAGAATGATGTAAAGATAGCTGAGAACAGCATGGTCCAATTTTGCCATAATAAGATTCCGATACCATGTGGTTTAATATTTGATAGCTATTCAGCCATCATAGGTCAAAGCAGCAGCGCCGTAAAAGCAGGTGAGAAAATTGAAATAATTGCCGGTATAGGCGCCTTTAATATGGCTTCAAAACCTGATATTATGGTCAATGGTAAAAAAGTTGATATTGATGCGACGATGACAGCCACATATAAATTCAAGGCATCTGCCAAACCCGGCAAACATTATGTCCCGGTCAAAATATCCTTCACCGACCAGGACGGCAAACAACAAACCATCGAAAAGAATGTGGAATACACCGTCATCAAAGATCCCTGTAAAGACAATTAAACTGTAAAGCAGAAACCCTTTTATTCTGCCAGTATCGCTGCCGTTCAATAACTTTACTTTATCCAATCAATATGAACTGGCACCATCTTGCATTAGAGGAAGTGATCAAACTTACCGGCTCTTCTGTCAACGGGCTGACGGAAGAATCCGCCTCACTAAAGCTGGCCGAGTATGGCCCCAATGAGTTGCAGGAAAAGAAAAAGAAACCCGCATGGGTGCTTTTCTTACACCAGTTCAAAGATTTCATGATCCTCGTACTGCTGGCAGCGGCTATCGTTGCCGGTATCGCCGGTGACCTCACAGATACCATCATTATACTGGTCATTGTGATCCTGAATGCCATAGTCGGTTTTATACAAGAATACCGGGCAGAGAAAGCGATGGAGGCATTGAAGAAGATCGCTGCCCTGCAGGCACAGGTATTACGGAATGGCAAACCACTGACCGTAGCGGCATCGGCATTGGTGCCGGGTGATGTGGTCTTACTGGAAGCAGGCAATGCAGTGCCTGCCGACGTCCGCTTGCTGGAAACACATAGCCTCCGTATTGATGAATCGGCCCTGACAGGAGAGTCCGTACCGGCTGAGAAGAATGAAGCAGTATTGAGTGAAGCTGATCTGCCTTTAGGCGACCGGATCAATATGGCTTTTAAAAGCACATTGGTCACCAATGGACGGGCAAGAGGTATGGTGATCGCCACCGGTATGCAAACGGAGATCGGTTTGATTGCCCGTATGCTGCAGCAGGAAGAAGCGGAAACGCCTTTACAGAAAAGGATGGCCGACTTCGGAAAAAAACTTTCCTATATCATTTTGCTGATCTGCCTGTTGCTGTTCGTGATCGGTTTGCTGAGAGGGGAGAAGCCTTTGAACATGCTGCTCATTTCGATTTCACTCGCAGTAGCCGCTATCCCCGAAGCATTGCCGGCACTTATCACGATCGCCTTGGCAAGAGGCGCTAAAAGATTGGTAAAAAGAAATGCACTGGTTCGTAAGCTGCCTGCTGTGGAAACATTAGGCTCTGTGACCTTCATTTGCTCGGATAAAACAGGAACGCTGACGCAAAACAAAATGAAGGTGGTGCAGGCAGAAGCAGCCGAAACATCATTCCAGGGCATTGACGGCATACCAGCCTTTGATTGTGCCATTGCCTTAAACCATGATGTCAAAATATCAGGCGACCATAGATTCACCGGCGATCCTACCGAGATCGCATTGGTAGAATATTTCATTGAAAAAAACAGCGCTGAAAAGCTGGAAGCGTTGCAGCAGCAACTCCCGCGGGTGGCAGAATTGCCATTTGACTCCGACAGGAAGTGTATGACAACGGTCCATCGTTTCAACAACCGGTTTTTGGTCATTTCAAAAGGGGCGGTTGAATCAGTAGTGGCCGGTTTGAAAGAAGGAATGGATATAGCGGCAATCATTGCCAAAGCGAATGACTGGGCCGGTAATGGTATCCGTGTGATCGCTTTTGCGTATAAGATCGTTGACGCATTGCCTGAACCTTTCAGTTACCAGCAGGCAGAAACAGGATTGACCTTTGCAGGGCTGGCAGGCATGATAGACCCGCCGCGGGAAGAAGCCAAAGCGGCGATACAAGAATGTAAGACAGCCGGTATAAAACCGGTCATGATCACAGGTGATCATCCGGCGACTGCCTCTGCGATCGCCCGGCAGATCGGGATACTGACGGACAAAGATCTTGTAATAACCGGGAAAGAATTGCAGGCAACTCCTTATGAAGAGTTTGATGAGAAGGTGGAGAAAATAAGAGTGTATGCAAGGGTATCGCCGGAACAAAAACTGAATATCGTAAAAGCTTTGCAGCGAAAAGGTCATTTTGTATCCATGACCGGCGACGGGGTGAACGATGCGCCTTCATTAAAGTCAGCCAATATTGGCGTGGCTATGGGCATCAATGGTACGGATGTCAGCAAAGAAGCGGCACACATGATCTTATTGGATGACAATTTTGCGACCATTGTAAAAGCCGTGAAAGAAGGACGCCGTATCTATGATAATATCCGCAAGTTTGTCAAGTACATCATGACCTGTAACGGGGCCGAGATATGGACCCTGTTCCTGGCGCCGCTGATCGGGTTACCTATTCCGTTGCTGCCTATTCATATTTTATGGATCAACCTGGTCACGGATGGACTACCGGGTCTTGCCCTGGCGGGTGAAAAAGCCGAAAGGGATATTATGAAAAGGCCCCCAAGAAAAACGGATGAAAGCCTTTTTGCAGACGGCATCGGTTTTCATATCGTATGGGTGGGTCTATTGATGGCAGGCATCACTTTAGGCGTACAGGCCTGGGCGATCAACAACGGCCTTGAACATTGGCAAACGATGGTCTTTACGGTATTGTCGCTGGCGCAATTAGGCCATGTACTTGCTATCCGGAGCGACCGGCAGTTCTTATACAAGCAGGGTATTTTCAGTAATCTGCCTTTGCTCGGGGCTGTGCTGCTCACTTTTTTGCTGCAACTCGGGGTCATCTATTTTCCTTTTGCCAATGAATTATTTAAAACACAGCCACTATCGCTGAATGAATTGCTGATCTGTATTGCTGCCGCTGCTATCCTGTTTCATGCGGTGGAACTGGAAAAATGGATCAAAAGCTGGAAACGCAAATGATGTAACGGTGGCCGGAATGGGGGTAGTCACTTTTTATCATTAAAATCAGATCGTTTGGTGACCAACATCAGGTTACCCCGAAAAGGGGGGAGGTAATTTTATAACCTAAACGATTGGCATATGAAATTCATCATTATCCCGACCGATTTCTCCCCGGCTGCCAGCAATGCCATGAACTACGGTATAAAACTGGCCAAAGACATTGAAGCCGCTATCATTCTTTTTCATTCC
This sequence comes from Chitinophagaceae bacterium, assembly GCA_016787085.1. Classification (GTDB taxonomy): domain Bacteria; phylum Bacteroidota; class Bacteroidia; order Chitinophagales; family Chitinophagaceae; genus VBAT01. Next base: position 80,287 of record JAEUVJ010000034.1, read on the forward strand.
TTTCAGATCCCGCTGACGGCTACCGAAGCTTCTGTCATGATGACGGAAGCAAGTATAGACCAAATGAAAAAAGATGCAGAAGACAGCCTGAACTCGCTGAAGGAAAAGATCGAAAAAGAACATACGGGTACATTGAAAGTATTCACACAACTCCGGATCGGCAATACCGTGAATGAACTGGAAACATTCAGTAAGGAATTTAAACCTTTTGCTATCGTGATGGGTTCTACCGGTCACTCGGCCATTGGAAGGGTGCTGTTTGGCAGTACTACATTGCTGGCGATGCGTCACCTGAACTCGCCGATAATAGCGGTGCCTCCGGGAACGGAATACAAAAGCATAAAGAAGATCGGGCTTGCCTGCGACCTGAAACATGTAACAGGCAGCATGCCCGCTTCATTCATAAAGGAAATAGCCAATACACTCCATGCCGAACTGCACGTCCTTCATGTAGACCACCTGAACCCTAAGTATGATCCTGAGAAGAATGAAGAGATATACAGGATGCAGACCTTATTCGGGGACATAAAGCTATCCTATCATTTCATAGACCATACGGACATGGAAGAGGGGATCAATGAATTTGCCAGGGATAATGACCTTGACCTTGTTGTTACTATTCCTAAAAAACATGGCCTTTTGGAAAGCATTTTTCATAAAAGCGCTTCAAAGCAGATATTGTTCAGATCAAAGATCCCCGTTATGAGTATCCACGAGCCCTGACTACAGGCCGGATCAAACCAAAGCGGAGTTTGTATTGTTGTTTTATAAACCTGTAAACTTCGTGTTATGAAAAAAATACTGGTGCCAACCGATTTTTCGCCTAATGCTGCGAGAGCTATTGACTATGCCGTACAGATCGCAAAGCTGAACGAGGCGACCATCTACGTCATACATGCCTGCGACCTGCTGGACACAACCTTTAAAGATAAACTGGAACTGAAGGAAGAATATAACAAAACCATCACCGATGAGGCTTTTGCTAAACTGGAGATGATCCGGCAAAGTATCGAGGATACTGAAAGGATATTAGTGAATACGCAGTTATACAACGGGCCTGTTACGGATACCGTGCTGCTGGCTGCCAAAGAGCACGGAGCTGATCTCATCATCATGGGTACACTTGGCCATAGCGGTATAAAAGAAAGGATACTGGGCAGTAAAACAGCATCAGTGATCGGAAGAACGGATATCCCCGTATTAGCCATTCCGTTGGAGTATGAATGGAGTGAGCCAAAGAAATTCCTGCTGGCCATCAATCATGCCCATGAAGCCACAGATATCGTTGATCCTGTTTTTGACCTCGCCAGGGTATTCAACGCAGAAACAGAAGTGGTGATATTCACACATGAAGATTTTGCTGTTGCTGTGGAGTATGTGGAAGATGCCAAAGAGATCCACCAGATCGAAGCCGTATTGAAAGACAGGTACAAAGACATAGTGATCCACCCAGAACATTTATCCGGTCAGCGGTTTGGCGAAACACTCGATGAGTTCATTAAAGAAAAGGAAATAGACCTGCTGGCGATGATCACCCATAAGCGAAATCTTGTCAGCAGTATTTTCAACCGGAGTATGACAAAGAGAATGGCCTATCATACAAGGGTACCTTTGCTGGCCATTCCTGCCCGGTAAGGGAGTCCCGTAAGATTTCCGGTCTGAGCATTTGTAAAACGAGACTGTCTCAAAAGTATTGTCAGTCTGAGCTTGCCGAAGACTGACGGACCGATTGCCAATATTTCGACAAGCTCAATATGATAATCAGTCCATCTTTTGAAACAATCTCGTTTTTTTTTATGATCATTTTATCTCATCATTACCCGGTATCTTTTTCAGCGCTTCGGCCAGCCTGGCTCTTTCACGGGAGATGCGGCGCCCGCGGAAGAACAGGTAGAGATTGAAGAATAGCATGATGCCAAGATAGATACTGAATCCGCCGATCTTATAACTGAGTATCTCCAGCATACTGCGGCTGTTATATATATCCGCAACTATTTCCATGATCAGCAGGGCAAAGCCAAGGTTCAGCAAATAAAAACCTGTTTCAAAGAGTTTGTTGGTGGAAAGGGCAATATCAGCCTTTCCATGAAAGATATCCAGCATGAATGCTTTGCTGTTCCTGAACAGGGTATGGGCCACATACCAGGTCAGTATGATAACAACAGGCAGGTAAATGAAATAAGCGAGGAGGTTTAAAGAGGTGTTCATATATCTGAGTTTTTATTGTTTGCGGTATGGTGACGGCGGCTGATCAGCAGGATCATCGCCATATTGAAAAAATGGATGACAGCCAATGTGAGCATGATGCGCCCGGTCATGGTACTAATAGAAGCGACCAGTTCCTGCCAGGTGCTGATCGTACGCCAGGTACGGATCATGATGGCAGCATAGCCCAGGTTCAGCAGGTAATAACCGGTAAGTAATGCCCGGTTGATGAAATCGGTCAGCCGCTCATCATCATGCAGCAGGGGCAGTATATACCGGCGCCCGTTCCGGAAGAATATCATTCCTACATGTACCGTGATCCAGTAAGTGAGCAGCAGGTAAATGATGTAGGCGAGGGTGTTCATATCAGTTGTTTCGGGATATCTTATACTGATGACGACACAAAGCTAACTGATATTATTGTATTTTCAATAATTTCTGAAAATAAAAATCTTTTGACAATTGCTAAATAAACAAGCCGATAAACTAAGGGGAATCCTATAGCGAAGCACCTTCTTATCTACCTAAACTTATTTGAAAAAGGAGCATAAAATTTTATGAGAGAACATTATATCGCAAATTTAAATTGTTGTTCATACGTGATGATCATTGAGCGACTATCAGCTTACACATGACACTTTATACTAATCCTAAACCCATGGAAAAGATGGACCCGATCAACGAATTATCATTGCACCCGAATCCTGCTACCACGAAAGTGAATGTCACGGCCAAAAGGCTGATCAGGGAGATAAGCATCATGACGATAACCGGCCGGGAAGTACTGAACAGGTCCGGCAGCAACCGTTTTACGGAAACTGTTCCTATAGGAATTTTGCCCAAAGGCCTGTATCATGTTAAGGTTACCACCGACAGCAATACTTCGCAGGTATTGTTATATAAGACAGGATGATCAGGCAGGAGATATATCCAGTTCCCTGATCTGTTTTTTGTAGGCTGACGGCAACACGATGGATTTAAGGAACCAGTCAAGTTTTATAACCCGGCTCATTTTGTAAACAAAGAGAATAGGGGTGAGCCAGGAAAATTTTCCAAACCCAAGTAACCGGCAGGCCAGCGGGGGAACTACTAATTTTTGTGATTCTTTCAGCAGGAAAAAACGTACAGGCCCAAGATGTTTGCGGTATTGTTTATACAGGTCGGTCGTATAGTGGCTTTTGGCAAGATCGTTTCGCAGGTGCTCGTCCCGCATCGTGGTCCATTGTTCATAGTCCGCCGGAAGATCCTTCAATCCCATTCTTGTTCCCATCCGGTAAAACACATCGAACAGCTCTTCTTTCTCTTCTCCGGTCATTTTTCTTTCGAGTAATTCAAACGATGCCTGCGAATAATGGATCAGCATGAACAACACGTCACGATAGGCCCAGTCGGGTATCTTGCTTTGCCGGTTGTTCTCAACGGCTGTATGTATTGCCGTGATCTTGTCAATGGCTTTATGGGCGTCTCCGGTATTTGAAAAAACGATCTGCCGGGCATAACTGACCGTGGAAAATAATCTGCCTAACGGATCGTCGGGTAAACGGCCGGTGAAGTATAACCAGTCCACCGCTTTATTCAATGCAAACTCGGCGGAGGCGCCGGCAAAAATAAAGAGTACCGTATCTCCTTTACCCCAGATCTTCCTTACGATGGATCCTTTATCAACAAAAAATTCCATGTGATAAATATAAGACTCCGGCTGAACAGAATTCTGCTAACTTTATTTCTTACAATCATTCATCGGAAATTTAACAATCTGGTTCATGTCAGCCATTAAATGGGGTATCATCGGTTGCGGGGATGTGACCGAAGTAAAAAGCGGTCCGGCCTTTAATAAGGTCAGTAACTCTTCACTCGTGGCTGTGATGCGCCGGGATGCTGCCAAAGCAGCAGATTATGCCCGCAGGCATGCTGTGCCGAAATGGTATAGTGATGCATCAAAACTGATCAACGACCCGGAAGTGAATGCGGTGTATGTAGCCACCCCGCCTTCCTCGCATGAAGAATATACTATAGCTGCCTTACAGGCCGGTAAACCGGTGTATGTAGAAAAACCTATGTCCGTTGATACCGCTTCGGCCAAACGGATGGCAGAGGCAGCAGAAAAATATGGACAGAAACTGGTAGTAGCCCATTATCGTCGTGCCCAGCCATTGTTCAGCAAGATCAAACAACTGATCGAAGAGAAAACGATCGGTGATATCCGCTTTGCAAAGCTGGATATGTTCAAGAAAGCGTTTTCACCGGAAGACAGGGCTCATCCTTCACGGGGATGGCGGATCAATAAAGCCATTGCAGGAGGCGGCATATTTCATGACCTGGCGCCGCACCAGCTCGACCTGATGTATTATTTTTTTGGTGAGCCCGCTAAAGTATCCGGTGTTTCTCAGAACCAGTCAAAGCAGTATGATGCAGAGGATATCGTGGCCGGGAGTATTGTATTCAGTTCCGGTGTCGTGTTCAACGGGCTATGGTGTTTTACTGTCGCTAAAGAAGAAGAACGGGACCGTTGCGAGATCATCGGTGAAAGGGGAAAGATCGGTTTCAGCTTTTTTGATCACAAACCTATTGAAGTAACTATTGAAGGTAAAACAGAAACGCTGCTGTTTGACCCGTTGCCGCATGTGCAGCAGCCGATGATCGGAAAAGTGGTCAATTACTTTTTGGATAAGGGACCGAATCCCTGCAGCGGGGAAGAAGGCGTAACGATCATGAGCCTGATAGACCAGTTCACTTCACATCACTAAACTTTCATTTCATCAATATGAGGTCAATAAAAAATACCCTGGTACTGCTTATCATCGGCACATCACTTCTTTCCTGCAGTACACAGAAAAAAGCAACCGGTGAAAGTGCTGCTGCCAAACCACCCGCTGCGATGCGGGAATTCCGTGCCGCCTGGATCGCCACCGTAGCGAATATCAACTGGCCGAGTAAACCTGGACTTAGTACCGAACAGCAAAAACAGGAAGCGATCGTACTGCTTGACTTTTTACAGACAAATAATTTCAATGCGGCGATCCTGCAGGTAAGACCACAATGTGATGCCTTATACAAAAGCGACCTCGAACCCTGGTCTTATTATCTCACCGGCCAGCAGGGAAAAGCGCCGGAGCCTTATTACGACCCGCTTGAATTCTGGGTGGACGAAGCCCACAACAGGGGGATCGAATTGCATGTATGGCTCAACCCTTACCGGGCGCATCATAAAGATGGAAAGGAAGTAACTGAACATTCCATCGTAAAGAAAAGACCGGAGCTAGCTGTTTACCTGAAAGAAGGTTACTGGTGGCTGGATCCTTCGCAGCAGGGAACACAGGATCATTCAACAAATGTGGTGATGGACCTGGTGAACCGCTATGATATTGATGGCGTGCATTTCGATGACTATTTCTATCCCTATCCTTCTTATAATCTCGGCGCCGACTTTCCCGATTCAGTAAGCTGGGCTGCTTACCAACAAAGTGGCGGTAAATTATCCCGCGGCGACTGGAGGCGAAATAGTGTGAACGTGTTCATTGAAAGATTATACAGGGAGATCAAAGCCGCCAAACCTCATGTGAAGTTTGGCTTAAGTCCTTTTGGTATGTGGCGGCCGGGTTATCCTGAATCCATTGCCGGGTTTGACCAGTATGACCAGTTGTATGCCGATGCAAAATTGTGGCTGAACAAAGGATGGATAGATTATTTCACCCCGCAGTTATATTGGCCCATCAACCGGATATCAGCGAGTTTTCCTGTACTGCTGGGATGGTGGAGAGATGAGAATTGGAAAAAACGTCATCTCTGGCCGGGCATCAGTGTAGGCAGGGATACCAGTGCTAAAAATGTAAATGAGATACTCAGCCAGATCATGATTGACCGGGGGATGCTACCGGAAAGTAAGGGAGTCGTGCACTGGAGCATTTCATCCCTCACCAATAATCCCAATATGGCAAAAGGCATTGTGAATGGCCCTTATCAAAAACAGGCATTGGTACCAGCGAGTCCCTGGCTGGATAAAAAAGCTCCCGCAACGCCAATAGTGAAAACTACTCCTGAAGGCGACCAGGTCAAAATAGAATGGACGGATACTGATGATCCCGATGTATTCCGCCGGGTAGTGTATTATAAGTATGGAAATAACTGGAGCTATGTCCTATTAAACCGTACCGACAGATCATATCTTTTGAATAAGACAAGGGGAGAAGGGAAAGATCGAACCGTGTTGACCCATGTTGCCGTGACCGGGGTGGACCGGTCAGGGAATGAAAGTACATTCAAAGAAATTCCTGTTCAGTAACCTAAAATCTGCTCTATATGTTTATCGGTCATTATGCTATCGGCCTTTCCGGGAAGCAAATTGACAAAAGGCCTTCACTGGGCACTATGTTCATGGCGGTACAATGGTTGGACCTTGTTTGGCCGGTACTTGTACTCGCAGGCGTAGAGAAAGTCAGCATTGATCCCGGCAATACCGTACTGACGCCACTGAATTTTGAATACTACCCCTGGTCGCATAGTATGCTGATGGCGATAGCATGGGGCGCCCTGTTCGGGTTGGTCTATTATGCCCGGACAAAGAACAGCAGGGGCGCCTGGTTATTGCTGTTCCTTGTTTTCAGTCATTGGATATTAGATTGGATCACTCACCGGCCCGACCTGCAGTGGACGCCTTTCTCTGAAGCAAGGACAGGTTTAGGATTATGGAACCACAAGTGGGCGGAGATCGCAATTGAAACTGGTTTATTCCTCATCGGTATTTTTATATATATCAAAGTCACCCGTGCAAAATACAGCTCGGGCAACTGGTCATTATGGGCATTGGTGATTTTCTTACTGGCGATCCATTTCATGAATGCCTTTGGCGATCCGCCACCGAATGTGGAGATCGTGGCCTGGATGGGATTGTCGCAATGGCTGCTCGTGGCATGGGGATATTGGATAGATAGTGTGAGGAGGGAGAGGCGAGTGGTGAGTAGTGAGTCGTGAGTGGGGGCGTAGTGGTATGCAATAAACAATGGGAATGGTGAAGATCAACTGTCTGGAGGGCAAACTACATTTTCTTGAAAGGCAAATGGGAGTGACATAAATTTACGTGTTGAAGACAACCGATTTCAGCACTTTAAGTATCAATCGGGCAACAAATGACATTTTTAGAATTAGCAGAAAAGGTTTTAAGAGTTGAAAAGCGACCAATGACAGCAAATGAAATTTGGGCATTTGCGGTAGAAAAGAGTTACGACAAACAATTAAACTCTGGTGGTAAAACTCCTTGGGCTACACTTGGTGCACAGATGTATGTAAATGCAAAAGACAATCCAAGAACTCCATTCGCACAGACAGACAGCAGACCAAAAAAGTTTTATCTAAAAGCACAGGTTGGGCAACTTGATCTCAGCGAAACTGCAATTACAAAAGAGCCAGTACAACCTAAGAAAAAGCGTTACGACTTTTTAGAAAAAGACCTGCATCCATTCTTAACTTATTACGCCTACTATCATTTACATTGTTATACCAAGACAATTAATCATTCTCAATCAACAAAAAAAGAATTTGGTGAATGGGTGCATCCAGACATAGTGGGCTGCTACTTTCCTCTTGACGATTGGAAGCCCGAAGTTTATGAGTTAAGTTCGTCAATTGGAAATATCTCAATCAAGTTTGTATCATTTGAGCTTAAACGAGAACTTTCATTTGGAAATTTAAGAGAAAGTTTTTTTCAAACTGTTTCAAATTCTTCATGGGCAAATGAAAGCTATTTAGTCGCAGCACTTATCTCCGACGAAGAGGATTTTAGAGAAGAGTTATCACGACTTTCGACTTCTTTCGGTATTGGAGTTATCAAAATAAATCTTGAAGATCCACATTCCTCCGAAATAGTTTTTCCTGCAAAATATCGTGAGGCTCTGGACTGGGAAACGATCAATAAGCTAACTATGAACAATGATTTCAAAGAATTTTTGACAACAGTAAAAATTGACATTACAAGTAAAAAGATCCACAAAAAGGAATATGATTTGGTGCAGGACATAGAATTATTACGAAAGAAGTAGGGTTAGCAGTTTTTAGTTTCTCTTTCATCGACAGAAAAGGCCGGAGTCCGCTTAACGCAAGGCCATGCGGTAAGCCTCCTGGCGGAAATAATCCCGATTCTATATGAAATATTAAACAGACATCCACTATATGACATTAAATGTAAAAGATATACAGCCACTAAAAGGACAAATGAGTTGCAACCTCTGGGAAAATCCGAATATTAATCTTCCGCTGACACTCTATTACTCTATTGAAATCCCGCTTAAGCCCTTTAACAGCGGGCATGATTACGTTGACCAGCCGACAGAGACCTCTATCATGCTGGAGTGGATAAATTTTGCTGACAACACAAATAGAATACAAGAAACTAACTGGAAAAATCTTGTTGGACGACAATTTACCCTTTCATACGAAAATAAAACGGCCGAAGGTTCTATTTATCTTGGAACCGAACACTGTCAGATTAATAGCCAGATAAAGTTTTTATCACTTAGCGGGACAACGTTTGACGTTGAATTAAGCATGGCCATTGACTTTAACATTAAAACAACCCATCTTGATGCAGACGGACTTTTGAAAATGAAAGTCCAGCTCGACTATGATGGTCTTCGGATTTACCATACTCAGCTACCAGGTTTTCAAAAGGCGGGTAATCAACTGGCTTTAATTGCAAATTTTGTGAATGTAGATGTTTATCAAAGTGAAATAACACGGTTTGACAATGAAAATGTTGATTGGAAACACCTTAAACCAATTTCGTGAATACCGCATACAAACAGGAACTGTGGAAAAAATCAGGCAGAATCTGATCTTTTCCTCCCCGGAGTTCCCATTCATTCATCCGTACTGGTATCCACATGCCGGGTTACAGCACGACCATTTTTATCAGTCCCCGTCATTAATTCTTCAATACTCATACACCACATACCCCCACGGCTCTATCTTCCATTCTGCATCTTTGAGTGGTTCTTTAGTTCCCATAAACACATTGTAGGGCTCGCCATGCAAAGAGGCATCCGTTACTTTTACTGTTTGTTCCTTTGCAGAAAGGTTCAGTACAACAAATACTTTCCTGCCACCAGCTTCCCGTACATAGGCATACAGGGCTTTATCGTCGCCTGCATTTACTTTTCTGAAAGAAGCATTAGCAGCCAAAGCGGGGTTGTTCTTTCTTAATTCGAGCAATGTTTTATAAAACTTTGCTCTTGCAAAATTTTTGAAAGGGATAGTATCCTTATAAAAAAAGCTGAGACTGTCTAAGAAAGGTTCTTCCTGGCTGCTGTAAATAAGCGGTACGCTGTTATACATCGTCTGGGTGAATACGGCAAAAGGTGCATGAATGGCGCCGGGCATGGTGGCATAGTCGGCCTTGTTCCAGCTATTCTCATCGTGGTTGCTGGTGAAGTACAGCAGCAAACCATTTTTAGGATACAGTGTATCGAAACGGTTCTTTATACTGTCGAGTGCAAAAGCCGGTCTTTGCCCTTTTGCTACTTTTACCATCATGTGAAACATCTCCCAGGGATAGGTGGCATCAAAGCCGCTGGGATGGAGGTAAGGTTTATCCGCCTCAGCGAACATGAAAATATTGCCATTGACCTTCTTCAGATCGGTGATGCATTTTGTCCAGAAATCTCCGGGTACATTCCATGCCACATCGCAACGGAATCCGTCTATGTTGGTTTCGGTCAGCCAGAATTTCATCGCAGCGATCATGCTGTCACGCATTGCATTGTTTTTATAATCCAGTTGGCGTGTATCTGTCCAGTCAAAAGGAACGGCGGCTTTGCCGGTGCTGTCCTTTACAAAAAAATCAGGGTGTGTGGTCAGCCATATATGATCGGCGCTGGTATGATTGGGTACCCAGTCAATGATCACCTTAAAACCTTTTTCGTGTGCATTCTTCACCAGGGCTTTCCATTCATCCATGCTGCCGAACTCCGGGTTGATGGCAGTATAATCAGAAACGGCGTAATAACTTCCCATTGCACCTTTACGATCAACTTTACCGATGGGATTGATGGGCATGAACCATAGGGTTTGCACTCCCATTTCTTTCAGCCGGTCAAGATGCTGTTCAAAAGCTTTGAAAGTTCCTTCCGGGGTGTATTGTCTTACGTTCACTTCATATACGTTGCCCTGCATGATCCAGGCCGGGTGGCTGTCAATCAATTTTACATCTGCAGATGAGGTCTTCTTTTCTTCATCCTTGCTCATCAGTTTGCAGGATGCAAGAATGATAACAACGAGTAACGGGAGTATCCGGAATTGATTAAAATGGCGAAGCATGTCCTTTGATTTTTATGGATAACAAAGGTAGTAGTTTGATTGTTCGCTCCGGCCAACCGGCAAAATCAAATGCAGACAACGACGTCTTTAAATAATAGGTAGATTTGAGAATAATTCTCCTTATCAGTGAAACAACACATAGCGCATATCACTCTTGTGGTAGATGATTATGATGAAGCCATCACGTTTTACACACAGAAGCTCGGTTTCAGCGTGGTAGAGGATACGGTGATGAGCGAAACAAAGCGATGGGTATTATTGGCGCCTAAGGGAGCTACGGAGTGTTGTTTGTTGCTGGCAAAAGCCGCCAATGAAGAGCAGCGGGCCGCAGTGGGCAACCAAACGGGCGGACGGGTCTTTCTTTTCCTGCATACGGATGATTTCTGGAGAGATTACAATGCGATGCTGAAAGCCGGGGTGCAGTTTGTGCGAAATCCTTCCACCGAAAGTTATGGAACGGTGGCAGTGTTCAAAGATCTGTATGGTAACCTGTGGGACCTGGTGAAGCCTTCCGGAAATAATCAATCAATCAACTAAGATGCTGAATCCGGCCGACAACTGGTTTTTATCACAGGAGGAACCGATCAAAAGCTGTTTACAATTCCTGAGGCAATATATCCTGGACATGGATAAGGGCATTACAGAGAAATGGGCGTATAGTATGCCCTTTTTCTGTTATAAGGGAAAGCGGGTTTGTTATTTATGGATACATAAAAAATACCGGCAACCTTATATCGGTATCGTAGATGGTCATCTGATCAGCTACCCGGGGCTGATCGCAGAGAAAAGAGCCAGGATGAAAATATTCCTGATTGATCCGGAAAGGAACATCCCGGTCAGGAAGATTCATTTACTTTTGAAACAAGTGCTGAAAAATTATAAGTAGTGAAGGCGATAAAAATTCTTTACTTTCTAAAGATGAACTATATGAAATATCTTCTTTTGATAAGCGTCTCCGTTAGTATCTTCTTTCTGTCATGTACCGGTCCTGCCAAACAGGACCTTTCGGAAGAATGGGTACAGCTCTTCAACAAAAAAGATCTCACCGGCTGGGACATCAAGATCACCAAACATGAACTGAACGATAATTTCAATAACACTTTTCGGGTGGAGGACAGTATCCTGAAAGTGGATTACAGCGGATACACAAAATTCGATGGCGAGTTCGGGCATCTTTACTACAAGGAACCATTTTCTTATTATAAGATACGTATTGAATATCGTTTTACCGGTAAACAACTGGAAGGAGGCCCGGGCTATGCTTACCTGAACAGCGGCGTGATGCTGCATTCGCAGGGCGCTGCCACGCTTGGCAGGGATCAGTCATTCCCTGTCTCCTTCGAGATGCAGTTCCTGGCGAGCGATACGGCACGAAAAAGAACGACCGGTAACTTGTGTACCCCCGGCACCTATGTGAGCATGAATGGCAAGCCGGTATTCGATCATTGTATCAATTCTTCATCGCCCAACTACCCGGCTGATCAATGGATAACAGCGGAGGCAGTGGTATATGGCGATTCTGTCATCCATCATATCATCGAAAGCGATACAGTACTGACCTACAACAAGCCGCAGATCGGTGGAGGATTTATTAATACCACACAGCCATGGATCAATTTCGGTTTTGGCGCCGATTCACTGAACTGGATACAAAAAGAAAACACCGTCGTCAGTTCAGGGTATATCGCCCTGCAGGCGGAGAGTCACCCGCTGGAGTTCCGCAAAGTGGAACTGCTGAACCTGGAAGGATGCATGGACAAGAAAGCGCTTAATTACAAATCTTATTTTGTAAAGACCGACAATTCGAAATGCAGGTATTGACCAGACAGGAAATCCCACCCGTAATATTTCAGGGATGCTGTAGTACATTCCCCTCTGCCGGGCTGTACTAAATGCAGCGTACAGGCGTTTTAAGTTGTGTTTAGTAGTGCAGGATTCTTTTCTGAAAAAAAGTCTTTGCAACTTTAAACCCGCAGGTGCCGTCATAGTCCTAACCTGCGCATTTTTTAAAATCAACTTTATGAAAAAACAGATCCTTTATTTACTGACCTTTTCCCTTGTCCTTCTTTTTACAGCCTGTAAAAAAGATGCTGATCCAAAAAATAATGATAACGACGAAGTAGCCACCCATTCGGATGACCAGTCACAGTTCTCATCAGAGATAGATGCGGCATCTAATGATGCGGATATTGCCCTTGAATCATCAACCGGGTTTACCGGCCGTTTCCAGGGTCCACAGGATGTGATGGGTATTATTTGTGATGCCACCGTAGCGGTGAACACTGCCAGCAACCCGATGACGATCACCATCACTTATGACGGCACTAATTGTCTTGGTAACCGTACCCGTACCGGTGTGATCGTTCTTTCTGCCCCGCAGGGTACCCAGTGGAAGAATGCCGGCGCTGCGATCACGGTTACATTCCAGAATTTCAAGGTGACAAGGCTGAGCGATAATAAAAGCATTACCATTAACGGTGCACAGACCTATACCAACGTTAGCGGCGGTCTGCTGATCAATCTTGCTACGTTAGGAACCATTACACACAGCATTACAAGCGGCGGTCTTACTGTTACTTTCAATAATGGCGCCCAGAGAAGCTGGCAGGTGGCCAAACAAAGGGTCTTTGCCTACAACGGCGGTGTGGTGATCACTACAACCGGTACGCATAATGATGGCAGCAATTCTAACATTGCAGAATGGGGAACTAACCGTTTTGGCGCTGCATTCACTACCGCTATTACTTCACCTGTTGTGATCCGCCAGGATTGTAATTTCAGGGTGACCAGCGGAATGGTGGCACACAGCACGCCGGTATTCAATGCCGATGTGACCTTTGGATTGAATGCAAGTGGTAACCCGACCGCATGTCCCGGCAACAGTAATTACTACTACAAAGTAAGATGGATAAACCTGGCTGGTGATACCGTGACCGTGATACGTCCCTACTAAAAATTTTTAATCAATATATTTGAAGCCGTCCCGTTACAGCGGGGCGGCTTTATTTTAATACAGGATTCGTAATATGCTATTCCGTGAGGCTAATGCGGCTGATATACCGCTGATACAAAAGGTAAGAAATTCGGTGAAGGAGAACATGCTTTCCGATCCCGCTTTGGTACCCGACAGGGATGTGGAAGATTATATTACCCGCCGGGGAAAAGGATGGGTATGCGAAGTGAATGATGTTATCGTAGCATTTGCGATCGTATCTGTAACGGATAATAATGTCTGGGCCCTTTTTGTACAACCGGGTTTTGACAAAATGGGGATCGGTAAACGTTTGCATGACGATATGATGAACTGGTATTTTAACCAGACAAAAAAGACGATCTGGCTAAGCACATCGCCTGGTACAAGGGCCGAAGCATTTTACCGGAAAGCAGGGTGGAAGGAAACGGGACTTTATGGTAAGGGAGAGATTAAGTTTGAAATGAATGCAGATGAATGGAGCCTTCAGCGAGGTCTTCAATAATTATTTTCCAATATCTTTATCCGATAACTTCTTCAGTCAATGCAGCCAAAACAATACGGTATCTTTTCCCTCCCCGTTATCGTCGGGGCGCTGGGTTTCTTTGTTGATATTTACGATCTGCAGGTATTCGCCATTACACGCATTGCCAGTTTCAGGGAACTGGGCGTAGCAGAAGAAGCGGCTAAAAGTGTGGGAGAAAGTATTATTGGATGGCAAATGCTCGGCCTGGTCATTGGCGGTATCGCCTGGGGCATCCTCGGCGATAAAAAAGGCAGAACAAGTGTATTGTTCGGTTCCATCTTTCTTTATTCAGCGGCTACTATTGCCAATGGATTTGTTCAGGATATTTCTACATATACCTTATTGCGGTTTGTGGCCGGTCTGGGTCTTGCCGGTGAGTTAGGCGCCAGTATTACACTTACCAGCGAAATGCTTCCTAAGGAGAAGAGAGGTCTTGCGGCCGCACTGATCGCTACCAGCGGTGTAATGGGAACGATAGTAGCGTATTTTGTACAGGACCTCAGCGGCGGCAACTGGCGTCTCTGCTATTTTATAGGTGGCGGAATGGGGCTCGCACTTCTTTTCCTGCGCATGAAAGTATTCGACAGCGGTATGTATCATGGCACTAAAACGCAGGGTGTTAAAATGGGCAATCTTCTCATGCTGTTTGGTAATAAGGAGCGATGCATTCGCTATTTCCGGGCCATACTAATCGGGGTGCCGGTATGGTATGTGATTGGTATCCTGATCACTTTTTCCAATGAGTTTGCAAAAGAATTCGGGATCAGCAATTTCGACCAGCCCAAATCGCTGATGCTGCAATATGTGGCGCTGGCATTCGGAGATATGGCGGCAGGCTTTCTGAGTAATTATATTAAAAGCCGGAAGAAGACCCTCCTCATTTTCTATTGTATCACGGCCATTTTCATTACGCTTTTCTTTGTAACGAAGGGAGGGGGAAACGCCTTCAATATGTACCTGCTTTGTATGGGGCTTGGCTTTGGCGCCGGCATTTCGGTGCAGTATATCACGATGAGTGCGGAACAGTTCGGAACAAACCTGCGGGCCACTGCTGCTATTTCCATTCCTAATCTTGTCAGGGGATTTCTTCCGCTGATCATCCTGTTGTTTAAGTTTCTGCGGGACGACTCTGTGTTTAACAACTATGTGACCGGGGCATGGGTTACGGGTATCATCGTCCTGGTTGCAGGTTTTCTTGCTGTGTTATATACAAAGGAAACTTTTCATAAAGAGATGGATTTTGTTGAGCATTGACGGTATATGATTTTGTTTATCTTTTAACAGTCCTGTCCTTCCGTCCTCAAATTATTCCGCATGTAATGAAGCATCCTGTTATCACGGCACATCCGTTATTTTTACAAAGTAAACCAGCCGGATGCCTTCAATACCCCGATTGATCAGTTGTATAGGGATATTCTTATCCTTTGCATTCACCATTGCAGGTGAAAAAGGCAACCCGGGGCATGCAGGTGATATTAGAAGGAACTTTACTGATTCACTTTCACCATTTCCATCACCGCACATAAATTTCCTGAACGATCCTGTTATAGCCAGCGACACCCCGTCCTGTGTCATTCCTTTTAACCGGGCAGGCAACCTGATCGTCATTAAAGCAAGAGTGGATACAACGGAAGGCAACTTCATATTGGATACCGGGGCACCGGGGCTGATCCTGAATATGACCTATTTCCGTAATTATCCTTCCTCTTCTCGTGCGGATGATGAATCAGGCGGGATTACCGGGAATGTAGTCACTTCCAGCCCCACAGATGTTGCCGATTTTGTTTTGGGGACTTACAAATACTCCCGGGTGGAAGCTGACCGTATCAACCTGGGGCATATCGAAAACAGCAGGGGTATCCGGGTGCTGGGCTTACTGGGGATGAATCTTTTCAAGCGTTTCGAGATGATCATTGATTACGAGAACAACCTTCTTTATCTTCATCTCATCTCTAAGAAGGAAGCAAAAACTTACCAGCATGAAATGCTGAATGACACAAAAAACTATAACGAGTTTCCGATAGATATAAAGGAGAACAAATTGTATACCTACGGAGAGGTAGCCGGTAAAAAGCTTACGTTCATCGTTGATACCGGGGCAGAATCCAATGTGCTGGACAGCCGGTTGCCGGATAGGATATTGGAGAACCTGACGATCAACAGCCGTGTCCTGCTTTCTGGTACCGGGAACTCTAAAGTGGAGGCGTTGTCAGGCGATATGAAGAATATTAAAATGGCGAACCTGGAGATAAGCTCATTGCCGGTGATTGTGACCAACCTCGAAAAGATGTGCCGGGCGTACGACGACCGCTGCCTTGACGGGATGCTGGGATTTGATTTCCTGTCGCTCCATAAAATAGGATTTAACTTTGTGAACCGTAAAATGTACATATGGAAATAAAAGCGGCCATACATAGCATGAAGAAGCGGATACGCTTTTATGTATGCCTGCTTGTCGTCCTGGCAGCTTTTTCAGGAGAGGTACCGGCACAACCTGTTATTAAGAACTATACGATCAAGAACAATAAAATGTATATCGCCCTGGGCAAACAAATGAGCGATGCATCCATTGACAGTTTTACCAGGCAATACAACCTGCTGGACCTGGCGCTGAAAAAATATGTCCGCGGAGTTCTGCTGGATTCGCTCAGGATACAGGGCTGGAAAGTAGAAGTGGACAATGAGGAAGTATTTATCATCAGCAAACCTTTGTTCAGTCTTGACAATATGGACAACCCGGTCAATAAGATATTATTTACCGAAAAGGATGGTGACCTGCTGGCAAGATTCCCGGCAGTGAGCAGCGGAACCCGTTATGGTTATAACCGGTTCCGGAACAAATCGTCTTTTGCATCGCAGGATTCAGTGGTTACGTTTTACCTGCGGAATTATAATAATGCCAAAAAAGTGATGCTGGCCGGCAGCTTCAATGAATGGAATCCGGATGCCCTGGCCATGACACATACCGACAGCGGATGGATCGCTCATGTAAAGACCGGCCCGGGCAAATACTGGTACAAATTCGTTGTGGATGGTAACTGGATGAACGATCCCGACAACCTTGTAAAAGAGAATGACGGGCAGGGGAATACCAATTCAGTTTTCTTCAAAACCAATTATATTTTCAGGCTTCCGGGTTATTCTTCCGCGAGAAGGGTATATGTGACGGGCAGTTTCAATGGCTGGAATGAGACAGAGTTGCTGATGAATAAAACAGCCACAGGGTGGGAGATCCCTGTTTATCTGGCCGATGGTACACATACCTATCGTTTCATTGCTGACCGCCGGTGGCTGGAAGACCCGGCTAACCCGGATCGCCTCCCTAATGAGTTTGGCGAATACAATTCCGTGATTCGACTCGGGAAGACGCATTTATTTTACCTCCCAGGTTTTACAGATGCAAAGCAGGTCATACTTTCCGGTTCATTCAATAACTGGCGCACCGATGAGCTGTTCATGAAAAAAACGGATAAAGGATGGGAATTGCCTTATACTATCGGGCCGGGCAACTATGAATATAAGTTCATGGTAGATGGCAAATGGGCAGGGGCGCATACTGCCGATCCCAATGATAAGAATCCGGGCAACCTGTATTTTGTTGTTGAACCTAATCACACATTTAAGCTGAAAGGGTTTGAAAACGCCAAACAGGTTTATCTCGCCGGGAATTTTAATAATTGGTCGCCCAATACTTTTGCTATGAAAAAGCAGGGTGATGAATGGGTAATGGATGTTCATCTTTCCAAAGGCAAACACCTGTACAAGTTTGTCGTGGACGGACAATGGATACTGGATCCCGGTAATAAACTCTGGGAGCAGAATGAGCATAACACCGGTAATTCCGTTATCTGGATCGGCAGGTAATATCTTTTCTTATCTTCCCTTTTTATTTACAGCATTACCTTTCTAAATACTATAACCAACATGAAAAGGCTATTATTTATTATTCTGCTGGCGGTATCTGCAGTATGTTCTGACGCACAAAAGAGCAGGCCCATGCTACCGGCGGTTCCTGAATCGGCAGGTTTTTCTTCAGAAAGATTAAAACGGATTGACAATGCCCTGAATGAATGGGTGAGTAAAGGCTGGATGCAGGGAGCTGTGGCATTGCTGGTAAGGGACGGCAAGGTCGTTTATCATAAAGCAGCCGGTTATAATGATCTCGATACGAAAACAGCCATGCAAAAAGATGGCATTTTCAGGATCGCTTCGCAGACAAAGGCGATCACCAGCGTAGCCATCATGATCCTTTTTGAAGAAGGAAAACTATTGCTGAATGACCCGGTATCAAAATATATTCCTTCATTTAAGAAGCAGGCAGTACTGGACAAGTTCAATGCGGCTGATACCACTTACACCACTGTTCCGGCAACAAGGGATATCACGATCAAAGATCTGCTGACGCATACATCGGGATTAGGTTATGCACAGATCGGATCAAGAGAAGCCAATGCGATCTATGCAAAACACAATATCACTGCGGGACTGGCTGTTGCAGACAGGTCGCTGCTCGATGCGATGACAGAGCTGGGTTCATTACCATTGATGCATCAGCCGGGACAAAAATGGACCTATGGCCTGAACACCGATCTGCTGGGGTGCCTGGTAGAAGTGATATCCGGGATGTCGCTGAATGATTTCTTCAGAACCAAAATATTTGAACCGCTTGGAATGAAGGATACATACTTTACCCTGCCTGCGGAAAAAGCTAAACGACTCGTGCATCTTTATGGGGAGGACTCTACGGGTAAGTTGGTAAAGTCAGGCGGCAATATGCTGAATGGCGCAGGGCTGGCAACCTACCCGTTAGAAAAGTATGCGTATTACTCCGGTGGTGCCGGTCTTTCTTCTACGATCTATGATTATGGTGTTTTCCTGCAGATGCTGCTGAATGGCGGCGAATACAATGGTAAAAGAGTTTTGAGCCGCAATACTGTCCGTATGATGACGATGAACCAGCTCGGGGACACTGTATTCCGTGGTGATGATAAATTCGGTTTAGGGTTCCAGGTCGTATCTGAAAAGAACGGGAATATACCGGCGCAGGCAGGTACCTTTAGCTGGGGCGGTGCATTTGCTACTTCTTACTGGGTGGACCCGAAGGAAAAAATAGTGATGCTTTTTTACCGTCAGTTGCAACGGACCACGCATGGTGAAGTAGTAGAAAAATTCAGGGCTTTGACTTATGCCGCTTTGAACGATTAAGTAAAACTTATTGCAGACCTGTGAAATCCGCCACTATCCACGAGATCAAGCAAGAATTGCTGACACTCAAACCAGCACAGCTGGTTGAGCTGAATTTACGTCTTGGTCGTTTTAAAAAGGAGAATAAAGAACTGCTGACCTACCTGCTTTTTGAAGCGAATGATGAACAGGGTTATGTACAGGGCATAAAAAAGGAAATAGATGATGAGTTTGCCGCCATCAACTTATCCCATCTTTATTTTGCTAAAAAGACCTTGCGGAAGATCGCCAGGGTCATTAATAAATATTGCCGGTATAGCGGCTCAAAACAGACCGAAGTGGAGCTGCGTATCTATTTCTGCCTGCAACTAAAAGAGTCGGGCATACCCATTGAACGGAACCCGGTCATTAATAACCTTTATCTTTCTCAGTTAAAAAAGATCAATACCGTGCTGGCAACCATGCATGAAGACCTGCAGTATGATTACCGCAGGGAAATGGCTGAACTGACCGTTGATTAAATGGCTGAAAGGGTTTACTTTGTTGTATGGCTGTAACGCTGATAAAAAATATAAAACTGCTGGCCGGTGTCCGGGAAGATAATATGCTTCTCCGGGGGAAGATGTTAGCTAAATTAAACTGTATTGAAGATGCCTACCTGATCATCCAGGACGGCGTCATAGATGGGTACGGGAAGATGTCAGAGCTCGGCCATCGTGTTTCAGATTTCTCTTTACAAACAGATGCTTCAGGACAAATCGTGTTACCAGCCTGGTGCGATTCTCATACACACCTGGTGTTTGCCGCCAGCCGCGAAGAAGAATTCATTGACAAAATAAAAGGGCTGAGTTATGCAGAGATCGCTGCGAAAGGAGGGGGCATTCTCAATTCAGCCAAAAAACTGAATGCTGCATCAGAAGCTGAATTGTTCAACCTTGCCTGGAAAAGACTGGAAGAAGTAAGTAAACTGGGAACCGGCGCCATCGAAATAAAAAGCGGGTATGGATTGACCGTGGAAGGAGAATTGAAAATGCTGCGGGTGATCAAGAAGCTGAAAGAAAGATCAAAACTATCCATCAAGGCTACTTTTCTTGGGGCGCATACTTATCCACTAGAGTATAAAGACGATCACCAGGGATATATTGCTCTTATCATTAACGAAATGCTGCCGGTGATCGCCAAAGAAAAGCTGGCTGATTATATTGACGTGTTCTGTGAGACCGGTTTCTTTTCCCCGGAAGAAACTGCGATCATTTGTAAAGCCGGAATGAGTTATGGGTTAAAACCAAAGATCCATGCCAACCAACTCAATTTGTCAGGCGGTGTACAGGCAGGTGTGCAGCTGGGAGCAATTTCCGTAGATCATCTTGAAACGATGGACGATGCTGCCATCACTGAGCTTGCCGATTCCGAAACCATCGGAACCCTTCTTCCTTCTGCTGCATTCTTTCTCCGTATGCCTTTTCAACCGGCCCGGAAACTGATTGATGCCGGATGTGCTGTTGCGTTGGCTACAGATTATAATCCAGGTTCATCGCCTTCGGGTAATATGAATCTTGTCATGGCTATGAGCTGCATCCAGATGAAGATGCTGCCGGAAGAGGCCATCAATGCGGGTACCATCAACGGCGCTTATGCTATGGAACTGCAAAATGAACTGGGAAGTATTACTGTTGGCAAAAAGGCCAATCTTATTTTTACTAAGCAAATTCCCTCGCTTGCCTACCTGCCTTATTCATTCGGCACAAATCTTATTGATAAGGTCATGATTGGAGGGGAGTGGGTCTGAGTTTTTTCCTGTAATTTGAGCCCATGTGGAAACTAAATACCGATGAAATTCTTATTGCCACCTGTTCCCTGGTGGTACTTTCTTATCTCTTTTCTATTATAAGCCGTTATATAAGGGTGCCATCAGTATTATTATTACTGTTTGCAGGTATCGGTTTCCGGGTCCTTGCTGATTTGTATTCCGTCAACATTTATTTTTCGCAGCAATTGATTGAGATACTTGGTGTCGTGGGACTAATCATGATCGTTCTTGAAGCCGGGCTGGATCTTAAACTGGGAAGGGATAAATTAAAGGTGATCCGTAATTCTTTTTTTTCAGCGCTGGTCATTTTTGCATTATCCACGGCTCTGCTAACCTATATCCTGAATTTCTGGCTGAACGAGCCGGTTGACAAATGTCTTGTTTATGCAATTCCTCTTTCTATTATGAGCAGTTCGATCGTGATTCCGAGTATTCACCCATTGAGTGATAGGAAAAGGGAGTTCCTGGTTTACGAGGCTTCATTCTCAGATATTATAGGCATTATTGTATTCAATTATTTTATAGCGGATGATCGTCTTACATGGGGGTCTTTGGGGACTTTCGGTCTTAATATAGGCGTGTCAATAGTACTGGCAGTCCTTCTTTCCTTTTTGCTGTTCACCATACTGGCTAAAACCCGGCTCAACATTAAGTTCTTCCTGATATTTTCTTTGCTGATACTGATTTATGCGGCTGGAAAAATATTTCACCTTCCATCGCTGATCATCATTATCGGTTTTGGTTTACTGATCAATAACTGGGACCTGATCAGGTGGCCAAAGATTTTGCGATATTTTCCGCATGAGCAAGTGCAATCCATTTACCACCTGCTTCATTCTGTCACTGCCGAGACTTCATTCCTTATCCGCACATTTTTCTTTTTATTGTTCGGGTTTTCCATTTCCCTTCAATTTCTTTCGGAGAATGAAATTATCCTTGTTGGCAGTCTTATCGTTGCTGCATTATTTATTGTCAGGATACTTTACCTCCGTTTTTTTGTGCGGACCAACCTGTTCCCGGAGTCTTTTTTTATACCCCGGGGACTAATTACCATCGTACTCTTTTACAAGATTCCCGATCACCTGAAGCTGGGTAATTTTAATGACGGGATATTATTCTATATCATTCTTACGACGAGTATCATCATGACCATCGGAATGATTTTCTACAAGAAGAAACCTGACCAGCTTGTGGAGGAAGGGCAATTTTCGGAGCGGCCGGATATATTATGATTTTCCTTTTACCGGGTGCATGCTATCCAGCAAATACATCTGCGCCAGAGTGCCTGCAGTTTTTCCATATACTCTGAAAATATTCCAGAATGTTCCCTATGGATTTTTATCCGCCCTTCTGCGAAGATGCATGAGTTGGATGGGGAATGAAAAGAATATACCAGAACCGGGACTTGCACAAAAAAGGTTCCGTCAGATATTCCTCGGATTTTTCCACTGCTTGCCCAGTCTCTCTATAGTCCCGCCGATCCGCTCTTTTCTCGTCTCTACTCTTTTCGCTGTCACTATCCACTCGATATATTCTTTTTTATTGGTGAATGAAAGGGTGTCAAAAAACGAAGCCTCTTTTTTATTTTTCTTTAGAACTACAGCAAGATCGTCCGGCAGCTTCACTTCTTTGGTTGACGGGTTCACCCATTTGAATATCTCTCTTTCCTGTTTTGGCTTTGCTTCTTTCTTTTTATCGGCCTCCGTTTTTGCCCGAAAGCCAAACACTGACCATGTATCATTAAAAGAGATCAGGCTGATCCAGGTGAGTTTGTCACTTTCCGCCAGCAGGCAGTCCCATCCTTTGTCCCTTGTCAGGTCGGTTTGTATTTTCGACGCTCCTTTGGGATAATACACCCATACCGTTACTTCCGGCTTTACCAACTTCATCACCTTGCTCATTTCTTTTTCTAATTGCGCCCGGTTGATCACAAACCAATGTACCTGATCATATTCCTTCCCGGAATCGGTGATCCTGACACCCGCCGGTAAACCTTGTAGTCCTTTTTTGAAATCAGCAGGAGCATGAAGTGTGAGCAGGGTATGCTTTGCTTTGATCTTTAGTTTATCGGCAATGGATGTGGCCATAAAAGCAGCTTTATCGTAAAACTAAGGAGAGTTTTTATTTCCAGGTTCTGCATTTTGCCTTATCAGATGCTTTGAATGATGTAGTAGAGCATAAAGAAACAAACCACCAGTTTTAAAAATGATCCCAGCAAAAAACCCACAAATGAACCGACGGCTGCTTTGAATGATCTCTTTGAATTTTGCCCGGCGATCATCTCCCCGATAAAAGCCCCGGCAAAAGGCCCGATGATCACTCCCCAGGGGCCTAACCAAAAAGCCGCTAAGAAACCGAGAGTACAGCCCCAGACTCCATACTTGGTGCCGCCGAATTTCTTTGTTCCCCAGATTGGGATCAGGTAATCGAGCAGCAAGGAAACGATCACGATGCCGGCCCAGATCAGCAGGAACTGAGTACTGAAAGGTTTTTCCGGTCTGAGCTGTTGTAATAGTAAACCTATAAAAGCGATGGGAGGGCCAGGCAGCAGGGGTAAAATGCTGCCTGCAATTGCGGCTATCACCAAAATGATCCCGATAATGATCCAAAGCCATTCCATTTGAACTGGGTTTTTAAATCCAGGCTGAAATTACAGGATTACAGGTTTGTCCGGCTTTTCCTGCCTCATTTTACCCCCTTCACCCGGATTTCCTGACAATTTTTCACGTTATCCGTTGACGGCATAATCATTGACTACCAATAGCGAACATAAACTCAAGAATCATGGCAAAGATCATTGGTATAGACTTAGGAACCACCAACAGCTGCGTGGCCGTAATGGAAGGCAACGAGCCGGTGGTGATCGCCAACGACGAGGGACGCCGTACAACCCCGTCAGTAGTGGCTTTTTTGAAAAACGGTGAACGTAAAGTGGGTGACCCGGCCAAGCGCCAGGCCATCACTAACCCCCAGAACACGATCACTTCGGTGAAGCGTTTCATGGGCCGTCGCTTTGATGAAGTGACAGAAGAGATCAGCCACTGGAGCTATAAGGTGGCAAAAGGTGACAATAATACCGTTCGTATTGACATAGATGGCAGGCTCTACACGCCGCAGGAAATTTCGGCTATGGTGCTGCAGAAAATGAAAAAGACCGCCGAAGATTACCTCGGTCATGAAGTGACCGAAGCGGTGATCACCGTCCCGGCTTATTTCAACGACTCACAAAGACAGGCGACCAAAGAAGCCGGTGAGATCGCCGGGCTGACCGTTCGCCGTATTGTGAACGAGCCGACAGCGGCTGCCCTGGCTTATGGCCTGGATAAGGACAAGCATGATCATAAGATCGCCGTATTCGACCTTGGTGGTGGTACGTTCGATATCTCTGTGCTCGAACTGGGCGACGGTGTATTTGAGGTAAAATCCACCAATGGTGATACCCACCTCGGTGGTGACGACTTTGACAAAGTGATCATGGACTGGCTGGCTGATGAATTCAAAAAAGATGAAGCGATAGATCTGCGCAAGGACCCGATGGCGCTGCAGCGTTTGAAAGAATCTGCTGAAAAAGCCAAAGTGGAACTGAGCTCTTCTTCTGAAACAGAGATCAACCTGCCTTACATCACTGCAGTGGATGGCGTGCCCAAACACTTAGTGAAAAAACTGAGCAGGGCTAAATTTGAGCAACTGGCCGATAATTTATTTGCCCGTTGTCTGAAACCCTGTGAAGCAGCATTGAAAGATGCCGGTTTATCTACCTCACAGATTGATGAAGTGATACTGGTGGGTGGTAGTACACGTATCCCCAAAGTGCAGGAGATCGTAGAAAAATTCTTTGGTAAGAAACCACATAAGGGTGTGAACCCGGATGAAGTGGTAGCCGTAGGCGCTGCGATACAGGGTGCGGTACTGACTGGTGAAGTAAAGGATGTATTGCTGCTCGACGTTACGCCGCTTTCTCTCGGTATCGAGACCATGGGTGGTGTGATGACCACGCTGATACCCAGCAACACGACTATTCCGACCAAAAAATCGGAAGTGTTCTCTACTGCCAGCGATAACCAGCCCGGTGTACAGATACATGTACTGCAGGGTGAACGCAGCATGAGTAAGGACAATAAGAGCCTCGGTATCTTCAACCTCGATGGTATTCCCCCGGCGCCACGTGGCGTACCGCAGATCGAAGTGATATTCGATATTGACGCCAACGGTATCCTGCACGTAACAGCGAAAGACAAAGGCACCGGTAAAGAACAAAAGATACATATTGAAGCCGGCTCCGGCTTAAGCAAGGATGAGGTGGAAAAGATGAAAGCAGAAGCAAAGGCCAATGAAGCTACCGATAAAGCCGAACGGGAGAAAGTAGATAAGCTGAACCAGGCAGACAGTCTTGTATTCCAGACCGAAAAACAAATAAAGGATTACGGCGACAAGATACCGGCGGATAAGAAAGGCGCAATTGAAGCAGGCGTGGCTAAATTGAAAGAGGCCCACAAGGCACAGGATATTCCCGCTATTGATACCGCTATGGCCGAGCTGAATGCTGCATGGACAGCCGCCAGCCAGGATATTTATAATGCACAGGGCGCTGCCGGCCAGGGAGCACAGCCCGGCGCACAACCGGAAGGAGGCAATGGGCAAACTGCAGGCGCTGGTGCAAGCGATAATGTGACGGATGTGCCGTATGAGGAAGTGAAATAAAATATAGTCGAACTCTTTTCTTTCCCCTATTGGAGAGGTGTTAGGTTGTGACGAATGTGCCGTATTAAAAAGTAAAATAAAAAATTATGGAAAGTCTTTTCGGACAGTATCTTTTCATGTACGACTTTGATGATAAAGGAAAGAAAGGTTATTATGTCATTTCCGGTGATACTAGAGATTATGTAGCACAACGATATCCTGACCCGGATATTGACATAAAACTTTTCCCGGAAAGATTCGATTTTGGAAAGATGAATGATAAGATTGTTGAGTGTCACATCGAAAATCATGTTCTTTATAACAACATACTCAATGAGCTTCAAATTCATCTGAAAAATAATGGAATTAAATGGGGTAGTCACTATTCAGAGCCGGTTTAATGTGTTGTGTAGCAGGCAATATGACACTCCCCAATAGCGGATTTCAATAGAAGCAAATAGAATAGCCGTAATCAAATATTGCGGCTATTTTTGTCTAAAGAATTGTATGAAAAAAATCCTTTTTCTTTTTTTTGTATATCCTTCATTAACATTTTCTCAAGAAAGCCCAACAGATTTCCTTAAAAACTTATGCAATCATGAAATTGAAGGAATTTCAAATTTAGATAATATAAAGATTAATATTTCTATTCCCTGTACTTGGGAAAAGCGAAAGGAAGGTAATTATGGGTATAGATCGGATGTTTTTTTATTATCAATTGGGAACATAATTAAAGTTTTAAAGTTTGACAAAGGGTTCAGTATAGAAGAAAAATCAGAATTGACTATAAAGCAATTATTAAATATTGGTAAGGCTGAGAAAAAAAAATTATCTGCAAAAAAAGTGATCTTGAACGGAGATTCTGCAATGGAATATGTAATTAAAAAATCGGAGAATGTTACAAATTATTTTTTAAATGGGTACAATATTTATTATTTTATTAAATTAAATGACAAGTTAATTATTTCTGATTATCAAGTTAGCTCTGTAAATGAGAAAATGCTTAATAAGGAGCAGGACGAGTATTTCAAAATGTTTAGACAATTAGCAAGCAAGTTATCAGTATCTAAAAAGTAATGCCCGTTCAGATTCTTTTTGGTTCTCAACCGGCGCTCACAGCCCGGCCTTGTGTGCAGAGCAGGCTTGGTATAAATTAATTATTTCAACCCTTTTAATCTTTCCTGCAAATCTTTATCTGAGATATTGATTATTTCAGCTTTGTCATAAATAGCAAGAAGAAAAATATTGGTTTTGACTATTTGTACATACGTTATCACTCTTGCCCCGCCTGATTTGCCTCTACCTTTTGAAGTAATAGCCATACGAATTTTATAGCAGCCATTCCCAAGAGGAGTTCCCATTTTGGGGTCAACCTGGAGTTGAAAAGCTAAATTGGCTATGTCTTTTTTTACCGAAGGATATTTCTTTGCCAGTTGTTTTAATTCTTTCCCGAAAGCAGGAGTGGGGATAATATTAAAGCTCATTCAGCAGTTGATTGAGAGATTTCGTTTTGGTCTTGCCCTTTTTATATTTATTTACAAAATCAACAGACTGGTCGAGACCTTTCAGTATCTTTTTCTCTTTGGCTGTCAGCGTTTTTTTAGTACCTGTGCGGTAAGGCGCCTGCTCTTCTTCTACAATAGTTTGAAAGTCTATCGCATGCTGTTTGAGAAAGTCACAGACCTTTTTCTCCTGTGTCTTTGTTTTTATGTTTACGATAATTGGCACAGTGTAAAATTAGTCTTTTTCAGAATTTATTCCACCCGGCTTTATTTCAAATTATCCATGGCCCGTTCTAAAGGAAACGGTGGTACGGGCTATTTCTTTCGCCATGCCTCAAAGCGTTGGATAAGTTCGTTGTGGCTGATAAATTCACCTTTACCGTATTTGGCTTCCGACTCCATCACCAGGTTCCTGTCTTCTTCCGACAATTCATCCCACCAATCCTTATTACCGGTCTCCAGCAAAGCTTTTGCTTCTTCCAGCAACATTTCATTCTCACATTTGTCCACCAACTGGTGCAGTTCTTTTTTTATCGAATCGTTCATAAAGAGGGGTTTACTAAGTTTAACCAATTTTAATACCCTGGTAAAACGCATTTTTGTCCATAGCAGAAATTATTCTACCTTTTCCTTAACCAAACCAAAAAATCATGAAAAAATTTCTCATGCTTTTGGTTGCAGCCACAGGCCTGTTGCTCCTGTCCTGCAACAATGAGGGCGGTATGTCCGCCACTGCCAAAAAGAATTTAGAGATCAATGATGCCATCATGAAAGCGTATGAAGCCGGAGACTTCGGCAAGATGGGCGACTATATTGCTGCCGATGCCGTAGATCATGGCGGCGAGACGGGCGATGTAAAAGGACTGGAGAATATCGTCAGCGAAATGAAGCGATACCGGGAGATGATGCCTGATATGAAGTCAACCATGACAAGAAGCCTTGCGGATGATGAATATGTTTATACCTGGGCCACTATGAGCGGAACAATGGGGGGCAAACCCACTACCATGACATCTGTAGATATATCTAAATTCAAAGACGGGAAAGCAGTGGAACACTGGGTATTCATGGATCCCAAAGAACTGATGCAGATGATGACCCCGCCGCCCACGACTGAACCGGCCAAAAATCCCGCAGACTCACTGAATAAATAATAATTACAGGCTAGTCAAATTTTTTGCCCGGTTTATTGCCGGGCATTTTATTTATCCTTAGGGTCTTTCACTTCAAAACTTACACTGCCGACCGTTTTTTTCCTTTTCGTGTTGTATATCTCCATGATCACCCTGGCTTTCCTTTTTACTCTTATTATGTATTTCCCGCCACCCTGGGAAGTAATGGTAGCCCCGGCAATGGTTAGTTGCAGGTCTTCAGATTTTACCCTGTCCACCTTTAATGTAAGATCGTTATCTGTATCCGTGAAAAGTGTATAGGGCGTTGCGGTAGTGATCTCAAAGCTCTCGTCTTCTACCATAAAGGTAACGGGCTGTTTTCTGAATGCGTTCACAGGCCTGTTATTCTGCACCGCTGGTGTCCAGGAACCTGATTTCTTCAGTATCCTTACTACTTCCTGCTCCATCCCGTAGCCGATCTTTGTCAGTGGCTTAATATCTGATATCGTTCCGTCACGACTCACCACAAACTGAACGATGACCGTGTACTTCCCGATAGGAGCCGAATTTTCTATTGGTACATTCGGGTTCAGATTCTTTTCCAGAAACATTCTCCATCCATCGAAACCTCCGGGGAACGAGGCTTCTTCATCTACTTTTTCAAAAATATTTCTTTCACCTGCACCCAGGGAATCCTCCGCCGTCTCCTGTGCCTGCCCGGTGATTGATGTAAAAGAAACAAGTAATAAAAAGATAAACAGGTAAGGTTTCATATTGTGTTAGCTTTGCGGCAAGGTATTCATTTTTTGCACTAACTGTTAATTGCGTTTTCAAGTATGGAAATAGAAATATTCACTTTAGCTGACTTTGCACAGGATAATCACTCAAAACTTACAATAGTAGGCACATTTGATTCGATACATGCCAAACAGTTTCCCTGTGTGCATCCCGCCTGTACTGTAGCAACAAGATTACGCTTTGCTGCCAAAGAAGCCGGTGATCATGATTTCAGGCTGCGGCTGATTGATGAAGCCGGCAAGGAACTGATCAAACCAATAGAAGGCAATATTACTATTCCTATGCCGGCAAACGGGCAACTGGCCACTATCAATGTGGTGATGAATTTTACACAAATGAAATTTGAAAAACCCGGACGCTATTCCTTTGAACTATATATTGACGGCGAATGGCGATCGGGGTTGCCGTTATTTCTGCATAAAGCCAATTGACTGTTACACCTTCTGGCAAACTGGTCGCTGGTGGCGGCAATGGTTATACTGTAAGTACGAGATGTAAGTCCTGTGCTGAAAAGGTCTGTCTCTTTTTTACTATGTGGGCTTTTCCTGTGCTTATTGGATTATGATAACTCCAATATCGGTGATCATTCCTCTTTTTACTTTCACCACCGGAACTTCAACAATGGATAACGTTTCCGTATTCTGTATCCTGACTGTATACAACCCTTCAGGCAACCCATCAAACCTGAAATGACCATCTCTTGTATAATAATAATCGGCACTTGTAAATAAACGATTATACACAGATATTTTCACACTGGCTCTTTCAGGTAAGATATACCCGGTAACAGATCCTCCTCTCATCAACCTGTCTGCAGAATTGCCGTTAGGTGCCGTGTTATCAACAACAGGTTGCATCAGCACTTTTTCTTTTGAACAGCTGAACAACAGCATACAGATCATAATTAAGAAGGATTGGAGGAAGAAAGACTTTTTCATGGCTATACTTTTTGGTTGATGAAAAATCAGCTTCAGTCAGATCGTTGACATATTCCGAAGCCATACGATATATTGTCAACGCTTATGAGAGTATTGTAACCGCAGGGAAGAAGTGCTTTTACATTCCATCATGGCAAACGGGCTGCCTGATAGTTAAAACCATCAGTTCACTCATTACTTATTTGGAGCAAACCGTTATCTGTCGTATATTTGCACCGTCAATCTGAGCATTGTACAGTACTACAAAAGGATGACAGAATCCAACACTTTCTTTTAACGATTCTTTAGTGTTTTTCTCTCCGGCAGCTCAGAATATTAATATGTAATAATTAAAAGGAGATATATCATGAAGATTGATGTAATGCCATCTCTTGTACAGATGGATGCAGATGAACTGCGTAAATTAACGGCAGAAGTAAAAGAAACAGTAGCAACCGGTATTCAACTGCCCGAAGCAAGGAAGAAAGTTTTCACCGTATCGGATATGTGGAATATCCGCCGGAATGCGAGATCAGCCAGCACTATGCTGAGAAGATAATTTGTTTCTTTTATGGTAGCTTGTTCAGGCCACTTGCTGATGCAGGTGGTTTTTTTGTAAAAGAAAAACCCGTCAAGCCTGGGGCAGGACGGGTTTCTTTATTTAAAGAAAGTGTATTACATGATATCCATAGCTTTTACAAAAGCAGTGGTCTGGAATGGCAGAATAAGCGTAAGCCAGGGCCAATGGCTATAAATAGCATAGATCAATGCAGCAGTGGATGCCAGGAAAACCAGCCACCAGATCCCTTTGTACTTTTTTGTTTGTTCCATGTTTGGTTAGTTTAATTTTTGCCGTAAGCGTTGCAAAAATAAGCCCCGGTCATTAAAATATGAAATATGCCTTTAACTCTTTTTTCGCATGAATACCAGCACACTTATTGCCATCAAAGCCCCCGTCAGTGCAATGATCCATTTGGCTGCAACGATGAAATGAAACAAACCAAACTCATCACCTATAACCGGATCCTTCATCCATTTCAACAGGGACAGGTTTTCATAAATATCGGCTCCCCAGGCAACGGCCTGCAGTATCGCTGATACCAGGAGTATTGTTTTCAACTGACCTGCTGCCTTGTGCCTTGCCATCATAGACAAAGCGGCAATACCAGGGAAAACACCAGCCATAAATACAAAATCAAAGTGCAGGTGGTAACTCAACACGGTCCTTACCTGGTCGTCAAGACCTGTCATAACGGCGATTACTTTCTCTTTAGGGTAAAAGAGCTCCAGACCCATGATGGAGAATTTTTCTCCATTTGCATATAGATCACTTTCCATCCATTTCATACAAAAAGCTGCTGCACCGAACAACCCGAGACAGAAAAGGAACAGGTTTTTCCAATATTTAGTGGCTGGTTTCATAAAGCGTTACAGGTTTTTTTATGAACTATCTCAAATAAATGTACAAACCTTGCTCGCTTTTTCTCTATTTTCGCCAAAATGTGTATTTTAGACACGACGAAGGATTTTTTGACAGAACCAACTGAACCACGATTGCGATGAAGCTCCATTTTAATCTCCGTTTTCGTACTGAATTCGGGCAAAGTTTATGGCTTTGCGGGAATATTGATGAGTTAGGAAATGATGATCCGGCTGGTGCATTGGAAATGCAATATCTCGACACAGAATTCTGGAATATCAAAATTGAAATCAGCCGGAAAGGCCTTCCTAAAGAAGGTATCCGGTATAAATATTTACTGAAAACAAAAGAAGGGGACTGGGTCAGCGAATGTGGATATGACAGGCTCATTGCTATGGCACGTAAGGACCTTGATACCATCGAACTGATAGACACATGGAATCATTCCGGCGAATTCGAAAATACTTTTTTTACTGCCCCATTCAATAATGTGCTGTTAAAGAAGCCGGTGTCAAAATCAAAAACAAAAGACGCTAAGGATTTCACGCACATATTCAAAGTAAAGGCCCCTTTACTGAAAAAGAATGAAGCTGTTTGCCTGATGGGCAATAGTTCCGCATTGACTTCCTGGAATACAACGGAGCCCATCATCATGACCCGTGAGGGGGATTGGTGGTCGGCTAAAGTAAACATTGCCGGAGGGGAGCTTCCTTCCGGGTATAAGTATGGTGTTTTTAATACAAAAGATAACCTGTTTGTCGTTTACGAAAAAGGTGATAACCGTTTAGTGTATGATCATACAGAAAAAGGAAAGATCACCATCCTTCATGACGGGTTCATCCATTTACCGAACGATACCTGGAAGGGGGCCGGTATCGCTATACCCGTTTTCAGTTTGCGAAGCAGAAATAGTTTCGGGGTGGGAGAATTTGCGGATATCAAGCTGTTGGTTGACTGGGCCAGGCAAACTGGCTTGAAGCTTATCCAGATACTGCCTGTAAATGACACGACTGCTACCCATACCTGGACGGACTCTTACCCTTACGCAGCTATATCTGCATTTGCTCTTCACCCAATGTTCATCAACCTGGGTAAAGTAGCGGGTAAAAAACATGCCGCCTGGGTCAGTGCCTTAAAGAAGAAGCAAAAACAGCTCAATGAGCTGCCAGCCATGGACTATGAGGAAATGATGAAGTTCAAAATTACCATGCTTAAAGAGCTGTATGAACTAATGGGTGAAGAATGTTTTGAATCAGAAGATTATAAATATTTTTTCGATAGCAACAGACTCTGGCTTGAGCCTTATGCAGCCTTTAGTTTTTTCAGGGATAAGTATGGTACGTCACATTTCCAGGAGTGGAAGACAAATGGCATTTACAATAATGCTGATGTGAGCAGGTTGTTTACATCAAAATCGGCTTCACAAAAGGAAGTGAGGTTTTATTGTTTTGTACAGTACCATTTGCATCTGCAGTTAAAAGAGGCGGCTGATTATGCCCATAAAAAAGGCATCGTACTCAAGGGAGATATTCCTATCGGTATTTATCGTCATGGTTGTGATGCCTGGGTAGCTCCTGAGCTTTATAATATGCATGAGCAGGCCGGTGCCCCGCCGGATGATTTTACGGCTGTTGGCCAAAACTGGGAATTCCCTACTTATAACTGGAAGCGGATGCAGGAAGATGGCTTTGGCTGGTGGAAGCAGCGCTTCGAGCAAATGAGCAATTATTTTGATGCCTTTCGTATTGACCATATCCTTGGCTTCTTCAGAATATGGAGTGTGCCTTCCCATGCCGTACAGGGCATCATGGGACGTTTTGTGCCCTGTTTACCTGTACATTTTGTCGAGTTCGGCGAGAATGGTATATGGTTCGATGACCGGCGGTTTTGTCAGCCTTTTATCAATGATGTCATTCTTTATGAAGTATTTGGTGATGCTGCCAATACAGTACGGGAACAGTTCCTGGAGCGCAATGAGTTTGAAGGGTACGATCTAAAACCTGAATTCGGGACCCAGAGGCAGGTAGAAGCTCATTTTACCGCCTTGCCGCCGACGGAATGCAATGAAAAACTAAAGCTCGGTCTGTACGATCTTATTTCCAACGTGATCCTGTTTGAGCAGGAAGGGTCAAGAGGGCAGGAGTTCCATTTCCGCATCTCGATGGAAAAGACATGGTCGTTCAAATACCTTATACCTCACATACAGCATAAACTAAAGGAACTTTACATTAATTACTTTTTCCGCCGCCAGGACGATTTCTGGAAAAAGGAAGCGATGCAAAAACTCCCGCATCTGAAAAATTCCACGAACATGCTTATCTGCGGAGAAGACCTGGGCATGGTGCCACATTGCGTGCCGGATGTAATGAAGCAACTGGGTATCCTGAGCCTGGAGATACAAAGAATGCCCAAAGACATTAATAAAGAATTCTTCCACCCGAATGATGCCCCGTATATGTCGGTGATCACACCATCCACACATGACATGAGTACGGTTCGTGGCTGGTGGGAAGAGAACCGGGAACGGACACAGCACTTCTATAACAATGTACTTGGCCAATGGGGCAATGCACCCTATTTCTGCGAGTCATGGATTAGCCGGGCTATTGTCATGCAGCATTTGTATTCACCGGCCATGTGGAGCATATTCCAGTTGCAGGATATCCTCGGTATGAGTGATACGCTAAGACGGCAGAACCCGCATGAAGAAAGGATCAATAACCCGGCCATAGCCAAGCACTACTGGCAATACCGTATGCATATCACGTTGGAAGACCTGATCAAAGAGGAAGAATTCAATAAAGAGCTGAAAGGGTATGTAGAAAACAGCGGAAGGTGAATGTAAAATAACTACGCCGGTAATTGTTAGTGGTTATTTTTGTATTATCATCCTAAGCTTTAAACTTCCGTGAAACTTACTTACTATCCATTCAATCTCAAGTTCCGCCATCCTTTTACTATTTCTAAGGGAACAAAGACACATCAGCCAACACTGATCGTAGAGTTAGAACATCTTGGCATAAAAGGTTACGGTGAGGCGCCAGCCATTGCGTACTATAATATCCCGGTGGAAAAGATGATAGCAGATATAGAGCAAAAGAAAATCTTTATAGAAAAATTTGCCTTTACTGAGCCTGAGCGTTACTGGCATTACCTGCATCACCTGCTCCCGCAAAATCACTTTCTGGTATGTGCTCTGGATATTGCTGCGTGGGACCTGTACGGTAAAATGAAAGGCAAACCACTTTATGAGTTATGGAATGGAGATGTATCAAAGAACCCGGTCACAGATTATACGATCGGAATAGACAGCATTGAGAAAATGGTAGCCAAGCTGAAAGAAAGACCCTGGCCTGTATATAAGATCAAAGTAGGTACTGCTGATGATATTGCTATTGTTAAGGCATTGAGAGAAGAAACGGATAGTATCCTTCGGGTGGATGCCAATGCTGCGTGGGATGTTGAAACAGCTCTGAAACTGATACCGCAATTGAAAGAACTGGGGGTGGAATTGGTAGAGCAGCCATTGGCGAAAGATGACTGGGAAGGAATGAAAATAGTATACAAAGAGTCTTCTTTGCCCCTCTTTGCCGATGAGGCCTGTGTGTATGAGAGCGATGTGGACAAATGCAAAGATCATTTTCATGGTATCAATATCAAGCTGACCAAATGCAGCGGCATCACCCCGGCAAGAAGAATGATCAGCCGGGCACATGAGCTGAACATGCAGGTCATGGTCGGTTGTATGAATGAGTCCACCGTCGGATCAGCAGCGATCGCTCATTTACTTCCTTTTATTGACCATGTAGATATGGATGGCCCGTTGTTATTGGAGGAAGATGTTGCCACGGGTATCGGTTATGACAATGGCCGGATACAGTACAGTGGCGAACCTGGGCTTGGTATCCGTTATACAGGCCTGTTTCAAAAATAAAATGTTGACAAGTTGTGATAAAAAATCTACCTTGTAAAGACGATTTTCTGTTTAAACCCGTTAGACAGGAAATCCGGGCTTATGAGAAGAACCGCCATTGCTGTGTTGTCTTTATGGTTTTGCCTGAACGCAGGAAATACCTGGTCACAGGAAAGTGAATTCGGCAGGAAGCCATTTATCTCCTTTTTTACAGGTATCATCAACTACCAGGGCGACCTGAATCCCAATAGTTTTACTTTTGGCCGTTCTCAGTTTACGGCAGGGGCATCTATCCGGATGCCGCTTAGCCGGTGGTTTTCGGCAAAGGCGGGTTTCAACATTGGCAGCCTGGAAGCAGCTGACCGCTACAACCGTGATTACCTGCAACCGAGAAACCTGAGCTTCTTTACCGGTATCAAAGAAGTATATGCTGCGCTTGAATTGTCCCTGTTAAATATTGAAAGGACCCGTTTTACCCCTTATTTGTACGGGGGTATTGCTGTTTTTCAATTCAATCCCTGGGCTTATGACAATGCAGGGGAAAAAGTATATCTGCAACCATTGAGTACAGAAGGACAGGGCCTGCCTGATTTTCCTTCACAAAAACCATACAAACTGACACAATTTTCCTTACCATTCGGAGCCGGTATCAAATATGCTGTCAATGATAATGTACACATTGGTGTCGAACTCAGCCAGCGCAAAACGTTTACCGATTACCTGGATGATGTCAGTTCTTTTTATGTGGACCGCGATAAACTGATGGCGGCAAAAGGGCCTAAAGCTGTGGAAATGGCTTTCAGGGGGCTCAGCAGCCCGACAGCGAGTGCACCTTATCCTTCTCACGGCGAGCAGCGTGGTACTCCTTCAGAAATGGATTGGTATTACTTCGCCGGTATCAACATAGAAGTAAAATTAAATGCACTTGGCGCTCTGTTCAGAAAGAGCAGCCGGGATAAAAGTTATCACCAGCGCTGTCCAAAAAGTGTTTTGTAAAACTTCTTTTATTCACACTCTATTGCTTAGTTGTACTGAACAAAGCGAATTCAGCACTACGGCCTCATATTTGCTTTACTGCAGCTATTCTTAGAAACAGCAGTTATGAAAGATCTTCTTTTTTTGATAAGCTTTTGTCTTATCACAGTATTGTCTGCAGCCCAGCGTGTACATATTGGTGTTTTTGGCGGATTCGCGGCTTACAACGGCGATCTGACCGAAAAGATCTTTACCAGGAAACTGATCAATGGGTCTGTCGGCGTATCCGTGAATTATGAATGGAAAGACCGGGTAATGCTCCGGGGCGGTTTTACGTATGCTGTGGTTGGCGGCGCCGACCGGTATAATTCACAGCCTGACCTGGTGGCCCGTAATCTTAGTTTTGAAACATCCATTACTGAATTCAGTGCTATCGGGGAATACTATTTCTTTAATCTGTATGACCAGCGTTTCTCTCCTTATGTTTTCGGCGGTCTCGCGGTGTATCATTTCAATCCTTATACCTATTACAATAATAATAAAATTTATTTGCGGCCACTGAGTACAGAAGGGCAGGGGTTACCGGGTTACCCCGGGCGCCAGCCGTATGACCTTACCCAGTTTGCTATACCCTTTGGGGCCGGTATTAAGTTTGCCCTCAATGACAAAATAAGGATAGGCCTCGAGCTGGGGATAAGAAAACTGTTTACCGATTATTTAGATGATGTCAGCGCTATGTATGCCGATCCTAATGACCTGCTGGCCGCCAAAGGGCAAATGGCCGTTGATCTCTCTTACAGGGGCGATGAATTACCTAA
This sequence comes from Chitinophagaceae bacterium, assembly GCA_016787085.1. Lineage (GTDB taxonomy): Bacteria > Bacteroidota > Bacteroidia > Chitinophagales > Chitinophagaceae > VBAT01. The sequence continues at coordinate 117,425 of JAEUVJ010000034.1, forward strand.
TGGCAACCCGGTATATCCTGATAAGACCGCCATACGCGGAGGAGAAAAACATGAGGATATGTATTACTTCACAGGCCTGCACCTGACATACAGGATCGGCGGCGGCAATGGATTTTTCGGAAATGGCAACCGGAAAAAATATGGATGCCCGGTAGTTCCGTTGTAATTTTTCCCTTGTTATACAAATTGTTCTAACAAAGCAATCCTCTTTTCAACAGGCGGGTGTGTAGAGAATATATTATCCCATGAAGCTGATTTATGTGCCGATAGTTTCGGGTTAAGGATGAATAGCTGGGCTACATCACGGCTTTCTACCGCTTCGATCATTGGGTCGCCGGATATTTTTCGTAATGCAGCGGCCAATGCGTAAGGCTTCTTTGTTATTTCCGCTGCCCCTGCGTCAGCCAGGTATTCCCTCTTACGACTGATGCCAAAACGAAGCAGCACAGAAATGAGATAAGCGACTGCTGTAACAGCGATGGCTATCAGAATAATGGCGCCGGATCCTTTTTCGTCTTTGCTGCTGCGCCTGCCCGAACCGGCAAACCGTAAACTCCGGAAGGCCATCTCTGCCAAAAAAGCAAACACACCTACAAATACAATAGAAATGATAAGCACCCGTACATCCCGGTTGCGGATATGGGTAAGTTCATGTGCGATGACCCCCTCCAATTCCTCATCATTTAATTTATCAATGATCCCTTTCGATAAAGAAACAGAATAGCTCCGCTGATCAATACCACTGGCGAATGCATTCAGGGAATCATCATCAATGATGTATAGTTTCGGCATAGCCATCCCTTGCGAAATGCAAAGGTTCTCCAGCAGGTTATACACCTTTTTGTTTTCTTTTCGTTCTAATGGTTTGGCCCCGGTAGCCATCCGGATAAAAGCAGTATGTCCCGCCCAGGCGATCAGGAACCAGATGCCTACGCCAATAAGTACAAAAGGCATCACCCTTATAAAATAGCTATTGGCATCTTCCGTGGTCTGGTCGCCGGTAAAAAAGAAAAAGGCATAGAACATTGCCAGCAACAATAGCGGGAATACGAGAAGCAAAAGAAATGAATTGATATTATTTCTTTGTACCTGTTTGGATAAACCGACGTACTTCATATTATGAAATCCAAATGGATCTCAGGCATTAAAATTTGATAGTAGGAGGCTCTTCCATTTTTTTGCGGTTGTCATCACCAAGGTCAAAGAATATTTCCCGTTTGAACCCAAAATTCTTTGCGATCAGGTTGCCGGGGAAAGCTTCTACCGCATTATTGTATTCTGTCGTAGCGCCGTTAAAGAAACGGCGGGAAGCGGCAAGTTTGTTCTCTATGTCGCTCAGTTCTTCCTGCAATTGCAAAAAGTTTTGATTGGCTTTAAGATCAGGATAAGCCTCTACCTGTACACGCAAACCTTGTAAAGCGGAGGTCAGCTGCTGTTCTGCTACGATCTTATCGTCAATGGATTTTGCATTGATCGCTGCCGAACGGGCTTCGGTTATTTTAAGCAGCAGGTCTTTTTCATGCGTTGCATAGCCTTTTACGGTTTCCACTAACTGGGGAACGAGGTCATGACGCTGGCGCAACTGCACATCAATATCCGCAAAAGCATTTTCCCTCCGGTTGCGAAGCCTGACCAATGAATTATAAGCGGCGATGGCCCATAAGGCGATCAGCACAATTATACCTATTACAATTAATACTGCCATGGTAAATGAATTTTAAGTTGGTGGATTGAAATTAACGAAAAACAGGGAACGTAAGCAAGTTCCCTGTTTTCCATTTCAAATTAATAAAATACTTCCGGCTCTCATTTGAATATCGTTCCGAAAAAATCTTTCATATCCTTCCATGATGCACTGTCAGCCGCTGCATTGTAACCGACAGGAAGACCCGGAAACTTTTGGTGTACCCCATCGGCAGCCGGATTGGTAAAAGCATGGACAGCGCCGGGATATGCCTTGAACGTATAAGCCGCCCCGATTGAATCCATCTCTTTTTTGAACTGGTCAACCTCCGCCTGGGGTACCAGCGGATCATCGGCGCCGTGGCAAACCAATATTTTTGCTTTGAGCAGGTTTTTATCAGCCGGTACTACATTCAGGTTGCCATGAAAACTCACTACCCCCGCCAGGTCTTCTCCGAGTTTGGCCATGTTCAGCACCATGGCTCCGCCAAAGCAATAACCAATAGCCGCAATTTTAGAGGGATCAACCTGGCTGTATGATTTCAGTTTCTCTAATGCAGCATCAAACCGGGCTTTTGCCATTGCTTTATTTCCGTAAAAGGGACCTGCCAGTTTCATAGCACTGTCAGGGTTATCAGCTGTTCTGCCTTCACCGAACATATCAAGGGCCATAGCGACATACCCCATATCCGCCAGCTCTTTTGCACGTCTTTTAGCATAATCGTTCAACCCCCACCATTCGTGTACCACGATGACGGCAGGCCGTTTTTCAGTACTATTGGAGTCATACACTACAAAACCGTTCATCGTTACTCCATCGCCTGTATAGGTGATATTCTCTTCTTTCATGGCTATTGTTTTGGTTTCAGGTTCTTTTTTGTCTTCGCTGTTGCACGAGGCCGTGGATAAAGCAACTGCCAGCAGCCCGATGCCGATAAGGAGATTTGATCGCATGATAAAAAGGTTTGATTTGGGAAAAACGTGTGATTAAAGGTCAGCAAAAGTTTTGTCGGTGGAAAATTTTTTACCGCTGATGTGAGAAATCTGTGACAATTAAATATATTTAACCCATATTAACCAATCACGAATGAAGAAGTATCTTTTCATCAGCGGTATGCTGGCATCGTCTGTATTGCTTTATAACTGCAGCGGCTCTAAGAAAGCCACAGCCTCGAAGCCGCCCCCTTACACGTATGAATCTAATGTCAAAACAGCCATCGAAGCTTATTGCACACCCTGTCATATACCTTCCAAAGGCGGTAATAAAAAGTCCTACGACAATTTCGCCAATGTAAAGTCTGATATTGATGAGATCATCCGCCGCATCGAAATGAACCCCGGCGACAGAGGCTATATGCCGTTCAAAAAACCTAAACTTGCCGACAGCAGCATTGCTGTATTCAAAAAATGGAAAGAGGACGGGTTGGGAGAGAAGTAAAGACAGATTCCTGATGCGGGTGGCTGTGCTATTCAGTAATATACCATTTGCCATCGTCATCTTTGGCATAACTGAAACCATTGCTCATCACATGCACCTCGCGGCCATGTTTCTGGCTGTAGTTGTTGCTTTTCTCATACACCCTGATACCATTGTTTTCCCTGGTCAGGTAAAGTATCAATGCGGAAAGGCTAGGTGCCACATCGTGCAACCATTCTCCGTCACTTTCTTTTACAAATGCCTGGCTCATGAGTCTGGATTTTTTTAGCTGGTTAGCCCTGTTTATATTCCTGGCCATTACGAATGTATAGCTGTTTTTGTATATTTAACAAACCAGCACTATTTACACCTTCATCTTATGGCCAGGTTTTTTATTTCTTACTCAAGGGCTGATAAGGCCATAGCGCAGCAGATCAGAGACCATATTTCTCTGTTGGACAGTAAACATTATGTATTTCTCGATTCAAAAGACATTACCACCGGCGAAGACTGGCAACAGCGGCTTAGGTTTGAGATTGAGAATGCCGATTTTGTGATATTGATCCTTTCTTCCGCTTCGCTGGCTTCTGACTGGGTAGAAAAGGAAACGGAATGGGCTACATCCGCCGAATCGAAAAGCGGTGTAAAGAAGCTATTTGTTTACAGGATAGATGATGCAGAGATCCCGGAATTCCTGACCTCACGCCAGATACAGATGTCCACCGGAAATTTCACCATTGACTTTTTCCGGCTGATGGAGGGGATCCTCCAGCGGCACAGTTTTTTTACCGTAAAACATTCCCTGGAATTGGAAGACAGGTTTTATTACACAGGTACTATCTGGATCGAAGCCCATAAAAAATTCCTTGACCTGATCTATATGGCCGAATACCGGTTTGATTATAGTTTCTGGGATAAAGAACCGGAAAATCCCGACGACAGGGGCACCATATCCGGAAAAATTGAAACCATTGAAATTGATACCCCTGAAAAGTACACTGCTGCAATACAAACCAAATTTGCCATGCCATTCCGTACGTCGCAACACTTTACCGCATTCGTGATGCTGTATCTCAAGAATACAAAAGAACTTTCCTTTGTACATCCTGTATATCTGACTAATGCTTAACCCAGTTTTTGTTCCGATAACATATCAAGTCAATACACTTCTGCATTCGAAATTACCGGGCAGGCTTTTGCATCAACGATAGTCACTCTTATTCTGTTTGTTCGTGCAGGTGTTACGGGTATGATCCGTTTATACCCTATCGTGGCGCCTTCTGCCACTTTCTGCCAGCTATTATCTTTCCATACATCAATAGTAAAAGCCTTTACCCGCTGGCCAAGCCGGATATATTCCTGCAATAAAATGTATTTGACCGTAACAGTTTTACCCAGATCTATCTCAAAGCTTCCATTCGTAACCAGGTCATCAGTGGCCCAATATGTCTGTTTATTCCCGTCAGTGATGTTGGCCGGTGAAAAGGCCTTGGCTTTTCCCCGGAAGCTGCTGGCGGTTACTTTCTTTCCTTTTGCCAGGTTAACAGCGAATTCCTTATTCAATATCTCGCGGAAACCTTTTAATGCTTTGATATCATTTTCATGAAAAAGCCCACGGCGGTCAGGTGGTATGTTTAATAATAAAGTAGATCCTCTGCCTACTGAAGTAAGATAGATATCAAACAATTTCGCAGGCGTTTTTACCAGCGAATCTTCTTTGGCATGATAGAACCAGCCCGGCCGGATAGACACATCCACTTCCGCAGGCACCCATTTATTTCCATCGGGTGAACCGGTGTTGAGCAATCCTTCTATACCCGCTTTGCCTGCAAACAATGTATCAGTAGAAATGGTGTTCCAGTTGGTCTCACCGGCCACACCCCGTTCATTGCCTACCCACCTTACCCCGGGCCCTGCATCGCTGAAGAAGATCACATGGGGCTGCATACTTTTCACAAAAGAAAGGGTGGCAGGCCATTCATAATAACTAGCACCATTTATTCTTCTTATTTCCTTAGCGCCGCCATAATAGCCATCTCCGCCATTGGCGCCATCGAACCACATCTCAAACACAGGGCCGTATCTCGTGAATAGTTCTTTCAACTGGTTCCGGTAATAAGTAATGTAACCCGGCTTGCCATACTCCGCATGGTTCCTGTCCCAGGGCGACAGATAGACACCGAATTTCAACCCATACTTTTTACAGGCATCGCTTACTTCTCTTACCAAGTCTCCTTTTCCATTTTTATACGAGCTGTTCTTTACGGAATGTTCCGTATGCTGACTGGGCCAGAGACAAAAACCGTCATGATGCTTACAGGTCAGGATCAGTGTTTTGAAACCTGTTTCTTTTAATACCCTCGCCCATTGGCCTGCATCTAATTGAGAAGGATTGAATATCCCAGGTGACTCATTGCCTTTTCCCCATTCCAGATCGGTAAATGTATTCGTGGTAAAATGAACAAATGCATTCATCTCCATCTCGTGCCAGGCCATTTGTGCGGCAGATGGCACCGGCAATAAAGCCTGAGGCGGTTTGGTGTTCCCGTTTTGCGAAAGAATGTCCGCACCGCAGCAAACAGACAATAATAGAAGTAATGATTGGCTAAGTTTCATGAATGAGTATTTGTTGACATCATGGATAGGCTACCGGTTCGAGGTCAAGTACCTGGTGCAGGTGATGTTTTAAATGCCGGATATAATCTTCTGCCAGCCATTCAATGCTATGCAGGCTTTCGGTAAGGCAGGTTCTTGAAGCAATCCCGGGAGGTATATTCTTTAGTACTATCACCATGTGTTTGTTCAGCGATCGCCATAAGTTGAGCAATTCTTGCATATCGTATTGCTGGTACCCGGAAACAGCTACCCAGTTATCCTGCTTATAAACAATATGCGGCGAATCTTCGTATTGTGCAACGATAAACCGGCGGATATTGTTCTGTGCCGAATCTACCAGGTGGCCAATGATCTCCTTTTTGCTCCATTTTAAAGCCGATGGCTTATACAGTAATTTGTCTCCGGGTATCTTTTGCAACAGGGGCCAGTATTCGTCAATGACCGTATCCAGTGTTTGGGCAATAGAATGCATAGCTGACAGAATGTTGAAGGCAAAGCTAAGAAGATCACATCAGCTCTACTGACAAAAATCACCCGGCAAAATGCATAACTGAACAGAATTAGTTATAAATTACAAATACTAACGTTTAAATACCTTGCCATGATACCCGTACAAAACATCTTAGACAGAAAGAAAAAGTCTTTTAACATCATTCAGCCAACGGCCCTGGTGATTGATGCACTGACCATGCTGAATTCAGTGAATCTTAGTTACCTCATTGTGATGGACGACGACCAGTTCAAGGGCATTTTCAGTGAAAGGGACTACTGCCGGAATGTGATATTAAAAGGCAGGTCAAGCAAGACCACTACGGTGCAGGAAGTGATGACCACCGATATACCGATCATTGATGTGGCTGAGTCAGCAGAGTATTGCATGAGTACCCTGAACCTCCACAAGACCCGGTACGTGATCGCTTTTGACAAAAGCCGTTTTGCAGGAGTGGTCACCATTCATGACCTGCTCCGCCAGGTACTCATCAACCGGGAAAATGTATTTGATGAAGTGCTGGCAGAAAAACTGATCGCACAGGAAGAAGGAGAAAAGGTCTTCTGAACCAGTCAGGTCATTACAAATAACTTAACCACCAGTGCTGGTGGTTTTTTTTATACCTGTCATACCAGCGGCAGGCGAAATAAAGAACGATAACAATAAATATCCAGACGCCGTAGGTGACTCCGAGGGAAAATCCATAGCCGGCCAGTTGCGGCTGAAATGCGATCCACCCGGTCAGTACCATATCACCGGGGGTATGCCCGCAGAGATAAGTGGCGAACAAGGCTATGCCGTGTATCAGGTATAAATGTAAAAGATAATAGAACATCGGTACCCGGCCGATCACTTTGACCTTTTCCGCCAACCACTGGCGGGAACTCTCTGTAAAAGACAAGAACAATAACGCCGGTCCAAGTGTGACCAGCAGGTATAGAAGGGAAGGGGGATACTTGGACACATTTAAAAAAGAAAGAAATGTAAATATCCCGCTCTTCTGACTACTCCATTTTGAAGGATCGCCATACATGTTTGTATAACGGATCACCACAAACAGTGCAACAGCCAGGAAGCCTGCCAGCAGTAATACTTTTTTCCGCCTCAGGACACTAATGTCTTTTTCATACAACTTGCCTAGACAATAGCCTAGAGCCATGACGCCTATCCACGGCACCACCGGGTATCCTACAAATAAAGTAGTGTTGCCATATTGGAAGAAATTGGCCTGGTGAAATAAAGACCATAGTACTGAGGAAAGGTCATTGCCGGGTACGGTGATCGTATCAAGCAGGTTGTGACCGAATACCATTAGAAGACCAATACCAGCGATCAATGGCAAAGGCAGGTAGATAAAGCCGGCCAGCGCTATCATACTGATACCAAGGGCCCAGATCACCAAAAAATCTACAGAAGGAGGCGGGAAATTAAAATACCAGCCAAAGTTGATCACCGTGAATTCAAGAAAGATCAGCCAGATACCCCTTGTGAGTAAAAAACGGGACAGGTATTTACGGCCTTTTCTTTGCCCCACCAGGTAAGCAGAGGTACCGGAAAGAAACATAAATACCGGCGCACAAAAATGGGTGATCCACCTTGTGAAAAAAAGAAAGGTATTTGTCTGAGACATGTCGGTGGGGTCATAGATCATCGCATCGGCATGAAAATAATCCCGCACATGATCCAGCGCCATGATGATCATCACTAACCCCCTCAGGAGATCAATGGACTCAACACGATACGATTTCGTAATAGGAACAGAAGCCGGCGTTAAGCCGGTATGGGTGGTGGCCATGCAGTTGACTTTAGGTTTTTGACCGGTGACCGGAGATTTTGAAGGTACTAAAAGCAAAGGAAGTTGCGCAAGGTTTTTTATCTATTGTATTTATAATGAAAATCTGCCTGTACATGGTTCTTTTTTCCGACCTTTCTATGACTAACCATTGCTTACTCTTTTTAAAAGAAGCCTATGAATGAGATAATCAATTGCGCTGCCTACTCACAGGGACATCGTATTGCTGATGTAAAGCTGAATGAAGTTCACCGGGTATTGAAAGAAACCGACCAGTTTGTCTGGATCGGGCTGCATGAACCATCTGAAGAGCTGCTTAACCAGGTACAGGAGGAATTTGAGTTGCATGACCTGGCAGTAGAGGATGCCCATCATGCTCACCAGCGCCCCAAGCTTGAGCTGTATGGCGATTCACTTTTTGTAGTACTGCGTACAGCACACATCAACCGTGACAAGAAGATCGAATTCGGAGAGACCCATTTCTTTGTCGGGCCTAATTTTATTGTGGTCGTCCGTCATGGCTCCTCTGTACCGTACACAGAAGTAAGGGCAAGGTGTGAGACAATGCCTGATATGATGAGCAAGGGGCAGGGCTTTGTACTTTACGCAGTGATGGATTTTATCGTTGACCGGTATTTCCCTGTAGTAAATGAGCTCGAATTAAAGCTCGAAGCTATCGAGGATAAAGTATTTAAAGAAAAGCCAAGCCGGGAGACCACTGAACAGATCTACCAGTTGAAACGTGACCTGCTGGAAGTGAAGAGAGCCGTATCCCCGCTGGTGGACGTATGCAACAGGCTGACACGCTTTGATATCAAAAGCATTTCCACGGAAACGCAGCCTTATTTCAGGGATATCTATGACCATGTGATACGCATCAATGAAATGATAGATAATACCCGGGAACTCCTGAACACAGCACTGGAAGCCAATTTTTCTTTGATATCTATTTCGCAGAGCGACGTTTCCAAACGCTTTGCCGGCTGGGCTGCGATCATTGCAGTACCTACCATGGTAGCCGGTTTCTATGGCATGAATTTTAAGTTCATACCTGAATCGGAATGGCGGTATGGTTTCTATGCGGTATTGCTTTTTACTATTGGCGCCTGTTTACTCCTTTACTATTTTTTCAAACGATCAGGCTGGCTGTGAATACAGCCATTCAGTAATCTACCGGGAGCAGCTTCATATAATCGCTGATGGCGATGTGGGAAGTGTTTTTAAATGTTATATCAGTACTTTTTAGCCGGATGATACGTGATACCTTGAAATCACGGTAATCCTTTCGGGCATGACACCAGGCGATCAGGTGCCAGCTAAATGCATAAAAGATCAGGCCGATGGGTTCTAACTGGCGTTTGCTGGTCTCTTCCTTCTGGTTCTTATATTCGATCTCAATGATAGTTTTGGCAGCGATGGCATTCTGCAGCAACGAAAGGTATTCGAAATTGAGCACTAGTTTGGGATGCATCTGCATTTTAATACTGTTATCCAGTACGTCCAGCTTTTCCTTTTGTGAAGAACGCAATACTGCTTTTACTTTATTCAATGCGCTGGAGTAATGTGTCTGGATGGACTTGTCGGCAAACCCGTACACCAATGATTCGGACAGCAACAGGGCATTAGCTTCTTCCGTTGTTAAAGAAACAGGGGGAAGAAAATAACCCTGTACAACAAAGTAACCCCGCTGTGTTTCAAAACTCACCGGTATGCCGATCTCTGTCAATGCTTTTACATCCCGGTATACCGTGCGCACACTGATATGGAATTTCTCAGCGATCTTTTCGGCTGGTACATATTTTTTAGATTGCAGTAAAGTGAGAATGCCTAACAGGCGGTCAATACGGTTCATAGTGTTGGTTTGTCCGCCTAAAAGTACTTGAATTTGTTTTTCAGCTGGGAGGCTTTTAATGGAATGCCGGTTCTAAAATGGTAAGAAAGGATGCAGGAAACTTTAAAATACAGGGATCAGCATAAATTTTTTTCCATGATCACAAACTCCAGCGGCTGTACAGGAATACCAAACCGGTCATCGGCAGGAAAGGGCTCTGTTTCTCCGGTTTTGAGATAACCCTGTCTTTCATACCAGGCGACCAGTTCATGACGAACAGAGATCACCCGCATAAAAATGGAAATACACTTTTCCTTTTGGGCGTGATCAATAGCTGCAGTCATCAATTGCCTGCCGATACCCTTAGCCTGTATACGTGGTGATACGCTCAACATGCCAAGATATAGTTTGCCGTTCTCTTTCTTTTGAAGAAAAACACAACCTGTGATCTCATTTTGCTCATTGGTATATTTCAGGAATATGGCGCCAGGCTCGTGCATCAGTTTATGCAGCGTGGGTTCATCCGTTCTCAGTTCACCTTTTATAAGATCCGCTTCAGTGGTCCATCCTTCCTTCGAGGCATCGCCACGATAGGCACTGTTCAGCAATGCTACCAAAGCCGGTATATCTGTTATGGTGGCTTTATGTACGGGCATATTCAAAGATATGGTTAACGGCTTTCCTCTGCTGGCAGCGACGATCCGTTTTTAGTAAAAGTCAGAAACAGGTACACACTCAGTAAAACGATCAAAACTTCAAAGAATACCAGGGAATTCAGGATGCTGAACCTGTCGGCCAGGTAGCCGAGAAAGATCGCCGGTATTCCAAAGCCGATATAGCCATAGAACATATACCCGGATACAGCCCTTGCTTTTTGCACTCCCCCTAAATTGGAAATGATATTCAACCCACCCATAAAAGAATAGCCGTACGCAGCGATGCCCATGATACAGGTTCCTGCCAGTATCACCAGCAACTCATTGATATAACAACCGAGTACCACCAGGCCAAAACCAACCGGAACTAAAAAGAATCCTGTCCTTACTGCAGCAACCGGGTTGACATGTCGTATGAATGGCTGTAATAAAGCGCCTGACCAGTTTATCAGTACTAAACAGAAACCTCCGTAAATGGTCAGTCCGTATTTGGCTAACTGCCCCGGAATAATGGCGATCACCACGCCATTGGCGGCCCAGCAAATAGCAATAGCAAGATTGACCGGGAATGAGCCCTTAGGAAAATAAGGAAGCCGCAGTAAACTGCCGCCGATCGGCGGAACGGCGGGAAGGAACAAAACAAAGAGCAAACCGGTAAAAGTAACTGCGATCAATATATAATAGGTGACCGGCACCAAACTGAAATGCATCAGCAGTACGATAGTAGTGGCCAATGCACCACCGCCAAAACCAAAGGATGTGAATAAGGATGCAAGATTAGCCGCTTTCGTGGTCGCCAGTTGATCAGGTTGCAGCAATTCACTCATGTAAGCAGTGCCACAACCCATACTCAAACCCAGCGCTACTCCCTGCAGTACTCTTGAGATGATCAATGCATAGACATTGGGGAACATCGTGATGATGACAGTGGAGGCCAAAGCGCAAATAACACTTACGATCATGACAGGTTTGCGTCCTGTTTTATCAGAAAGCCCGCCAAGAAATACATAACAGGGAAGCATTCCCATAATATAAGCAGCCAGTACCAGGGCGATCTGTGTATTGTTCATACCGGCTTCTGCTCCATATACCCTGAACAAGGGCATGGAAATATTGACTGAAAGGGTGATCAGCAATAAAGCAACAGCTACTACATAATGCGGGTGTTTATTCGGCATGAACCATTACTTGCTTTATCCGCTCATACTCCTGTTCCAGGTGGCGGGCTGCTTCTTTGGGAAAAGTAACGCTGTTGGGAAATACAAATTCATCATCCGGGGAAGGGTTAATCTGCTCTTTTAGTTCATCCCATTTCTGCATCCACACATCATAGTGGGAGACCAGGTCCAGGCCGTCCTGCTGCAAATGATGCGGCAGCAGGTATCCTTTTTCCATGACGAGCTGTCGGATCTTTTCATTATACACCCGCAGTATCCTGGCATACCTGAATGTTTTGCCGTTGCCGAGGTATTCTTTATAAGCCGTTTCTGAACGCTTCAGGTTCATATATAACTGGCCGGTCAGCTCAAATTGCTTCGATGATAAGGGATCACTCATGCACAGGTTATTTAAAGGCTGAAGGTAACGGATAAACCGAAATTAATTTCAAGGTAAGCAGCCGTAACGTGCAACCATTCCGCAAAATACCCGGTCAGGCTATGTATCACCAATTGCTTATCGTGAGAAATATCTCTGCGATCATATTAGTCGTTACCTTCTTTGCCGCTCAGTATGCCCGGCAAGCCAGCTACCTGGAATGCAAGCTGGCAAATTATTTTAAAACGGCCTCTGCTCAATGCGATTGTGAAAAGATACTTATTGTGGATAATGACAGAAGTGATCCTTCTCCGATGCCGGCCCCGCATAATCATATTCACGTTGACGAGTCCTATTTCTCGCCATTGTTCACACATACTACAGGTGACTATTGGCATGATCAACCCACTTACAACATCTGCCGCAACGCCAGAGTTTGTGAAGGCGCCTGTCATGAAATTTACCAGCCACCACAGGTAATTTGATCTTTACCACTTCGATTTATTTTATTAACAGTATTGCTATCCATGAATACCATAGCAGGCGATGTCATGTGCCAGTAGTGGGAAGGTTTGAATTCTTCGATTATATTTTACCACAATAGAAACATAGGGTCACATAGTTTTACCTCCTATGTGTGGCCTATGTGCCTATGATCCTATGTGGTGAATTTCAAGCTGAACCATTATCCATTGTGCCTGCTCATTATTTAACTATCAAAACGATCAGTATGAAAAAATCATTCTTTATAGCCTCACTACTTATAGTATCTGTTCACTCCTTTGCCCAATCAACCGGCAGTAAGCCGGAAATTTTATATGGCGCCATATCCAAAGAAGATATGCTTCGCCCCCCGTTCGACAAGTGGTTCGTCGAAGGATATGATGCCTACCAGCCGGACACAACAGTCATCAGTTCGTTGAGAAAAATAAACATGAAGAATACAAGCATCCGGATATTTCTTGGTACCTGGTGCGGCGACAGCAGGAGAGAAGTGCCCCGTTTTCTGAAGATACTCCACGAACTTTCATTCCCGCTGCAGCAGGTGCATATCATTGCCGTAGGCGGCGGTGATTCATTGTATAAGCAGAGCCCGCAACATGAAGAGACGGGAAAAGGTATATTCCGGGTACCGGTTTTTATCCTGTATAAAAATGATAAAGAGATTGGCCGCATCAATGAATACCCTTCTTACTCATTGGAAAAAGATATGCTCGCCCTGCTCTCCGGTAGATCCTATATCCCTAACTACCGGAGTTTTGAAACCATCCGCAACTGGTTGGCCGACGGCACTATGACAGACAAGAACATTACGGCCCGCAGCCTGGCCTGGCAACTGAAACCTTTGGTGGGCGGTGAAAACGAACTGAACAGTCTCGGATATCTTTTATTGAAACAGGATAAAAAAGAAGCTGCGTTGAAACTGTTCCAGGTCAATGCGCATCTTTATCCCGAATCATCCAACGTCATTTCAAGTCTCGGCGAAGGATATTATGAAACAGGCGACCAGAAAAATGCCGTACAGTACCTGGAAAGATCACTAGAGCTGAATAAAGACCCTCAGAAAGTAAAAGAGCTGCTGGGTATTTTGTACAAAGCAAAAGGAATAAAAGAATGATCAGCATAGCATACCGTAGTCATATGGCTGCGGCATGCTTAAAACTTCAGGTCATTCTCTTTAATGCATGGTCAATACCGGCACCGTACTATGATAGGCCATTTTTTTAGTATTACTGTCCCCGGTAAGATGGTTTAACCAGTTACGTTCTTTCGGCAGGATGATCAGCATGTCAATATGATGATCATGGACGAACATATTCATCGTGTCCTGGAAATCATACAGGCTCAAAAAGTAGAATTCATGTTGTACTCCTTTAAAAGAGTCATCCATTTTGTCTTTTACCTGCTGGTAGGGCTCCGTGATAGTTACGTTGTGTTCCGGGTTCACATTCACGATATGCAGTTTTGCGAAATAGGCGGACGTGATATCCTTCATGATCGTAACAGCTAAAGGGGAGGGTGCATGTGAAAAATCTGATGTCAGCGCTATGTTTTTGATCTGCGTGAACCGGGCATCCGGCGGCACGATCAGTACCGGGCATATATTTTTGCCGGCCAGTTTCACCGTATTGCTGCCCACAAGGGTTTGTGCCACTTTATTCTTACCGGTAATACCGATGATGATCATGTCCACCGGGTTTTCTTTTGCCAGCCGCTCCATGTTGCCGACAAGGTCATTTCCCTGCTCGCAAAGTATTTCCATCTTTACGATACCTTCCTCAAAAAGCTTTTCCTTCAGTTTCGCCATGTCTTTCTCACAGGCTGCCCCATTCTCAGGCTTGTCGTACATGTGGTAAAGAGTCATATTGATCCCATAAATGCCGGTGAACATCTTAACGGCATACGTGGCTGCATTCAGTGAAGTGGCTGAAAAGTCAACCGGAACGATAACTGTCTTCATAGAAATTATTTTAATTAAATCAACAAAAAATTACTGAGCTCTGCAATGATCTGGATAAACCGGGTGCATGACTTTCGTTTTTACTACAGTCTAAGTACCTTTTCGCCAGTAGATATACCACGTTGTAATCGTGTATACCGGGTACCGGGGTTGCTGAAGGCGGTAAAAACAGAACTATCCTTATTTTCATCCCTGAAATGGTGCATTCATCCAAAACCGTATCTTTCGGGCCTTAAATCCTCATATACTTGTATCAATCTAAACAATCATTTATGAAGCAAAAACTATTTTTTGTCTTCTTGCTGCTGGGTTTTGTTTCTCTTGCCTCCTATGCCCAGCCGAAGACCGCCGCTGTTCCGCCTTCTGATTCTGCCAAAAAGAAACCTGCCCCGGCAGGTATCACCGATAAGGTGAAAAGCAGTAAAAAGACGGGTGGATTATTTACCCTGTACCAGGATACTGCTGTCGGCACTGTCCAGTTGTACATAAAGAAAGACCAGCTTGGAAAAGAGTTCATTTACCAGAGCTTTTCTATCAGCGGTCCCACCGCATTGTTCCTGAACCAGAGCATGCACAGGGCAACTATTGTCTTCAAAGTAGAAAAATCATTTGATAAGCTGGAATTCTCCAGGGTGAATACAGCCTTCTGGTATGATCCTTCCAACGCTGTCAGCAAAACAGCGAATGTAGATAAACCCGAAGCGGTGTTCCTGGCAGAAAAAGTGGCCGCTGAAGACAGCTCCGGTTACCTGATCAGCGCCGATGCTCTGTTCATCAGTGAAAAATTAGACCCGGTGAAACCTGTTGTAGCTCCGGGGCCGTTTGCCGCCCAGCAATTCAATCTTGGCATGCTGAACCCTGCCAAGTCAAAATATCACCAGCTACGATCATTCCCGAATAATACGGATGTGGTAGTGGATATGGCTTACGATAATCCCAATGCATTGGTAGGCGGCGGTCCTGATATCACGGATGCCCGCTATGTACGTGTACGTATGCAGCACAGCCTGATCGAAATGCCAAAGAATGATTTTCGTCCCCGTCGTGATGATCCGAGAGTGGGTTATTTCATGCAACAGGTCACCGACCAGACCAGCATCAGCCCGGTTCCGTTTAAGGACAGGATCAACCGCTGGAGCCTGGTAAAGAAAGATCCTTCTGCGGCAGTCAGCGAACCGGTAGAGCCTATCGTATTCTGGGTGGAGAATACCACACCTGTCGAATACCGCCAGACCATTGTAGATGCCGGGTTGAAATGGAATGAAGCATTTGAGAAAGCCGGTTTCAAAAATGCCGTGCAGATGAAGATCATGCCGGATGATGCGAACTGGGACCCTGCCGACATCCGCTATAATGTGATCCGCTGGGTTTCTTCTGCACAACCTAATTATGGCGCTATCGGGCCCAGCTTTGTCAATCCGAAAACAGGTCAGATACTTGGTGCCGACATTACCGTAGAATGGTATAGTGGCAGTGCTACGCCGATCTTTGATGAACTGCTGACAGGCAATACCTCTTATAACCGGGCGGAATTACATTTCCCCGGTATGGAGAACAACCAGCATTACAACATGTGTACCCTGGCGCAGGAACTGAAAAGCCAGTTCAACACCGGTCTCACTGTGCTGGATATCGCCAATGCCGATCCCAAAGAGATAGGAGAGATGCACAAGCAGTTCCTGATCTACCTGATCATGCATGAGATGGGGCATACGCTTGGTCTTAACCATAATATGAAAGCCAGCCAGATGCTGTCACCTGCTGAAGTACATAATAAAGAGATCACGAGAAAGATCGGTTTGATCGGGTCCGTGATGGATTATCCTGCTATTAATGTGGCGCTGGATAAAAGCAAACAGGGCGATTACTATACCACGCTGGCTGGTCCTTATGACGTCTGGGCTATCGAGTATGGTTATACCCCTCTCACAGAGGCCGAAGAAGCGGCAGGGTTAAAAAAGATATTGAGTCGCAGCAATGATCCCAAATTAGTATTTGGTAACGACGGCGATGATATGCGTGCCCCCGGCAAAGCGATGGACCCACGGGTCAATGTCAATGATATGAGCAGCGACCCGGTTGCATACGCAGAAGAACGACTGAAATTAGTAAGCAGCCTGATGGGTAAACTGGTGCAGAAATACAGCAAACCCGGCCAGACCTATGCAGAACTAAGGGCCCGGTACGGAACCCTGAACGGCCAGCGTGCCAATATGATCGCTGTGGTCAGCCGCTTTATCGGTGGTATTTATATTGACCGGAGTTTCCCTGAGCAGGGCTCTCCCAACAAACCTTATACACCTGTTCCGCTGGCTACGCAAAAGAAGGCCATGGAAGTATTGAACAAATACGTCTTTGCTCCCAATGTATATGATGCTGATGCGCAGGTATTCCCTTACCTGCAATTGCAGCGCCGCGGTTTCAACCAGCCATTCAATGGAGAGGATCTGAAACTGACCGCCGGGTTGCTGAATAACCAGGTGGGTGCATTGGCGCATATCCTTAGTCCGAATACACTGCAGCGTATCACCAACAGCCGCCTGTATGGCAACCAATACAGCGCAGCGGATGTGATGAGCGACCTGGTAAAAGGCATCTTTGATGCGGACAAAGGAACAAATGTCAATGTATATCGCCAATACCTGCAGACCGCTTTTGTAAAAGGCACGGCCGGTATGATCGCCAAAGATGGCGGCGGCGCTTTATACGATGATGTATCCAAAGCAGCTGCATTGAATACATTAAAAAAGATCAAGACCTTGCTGGCCACTGCGGTTTCTACCAACGAAGAAACCAAAGCTCACCGGGCCAATATGCTGTTCCTGATCAACAATGCACTGGAAATGAAATAAAGTTTTTTACAGCCATAAAACAGAATCCCCGCTTTTCCCGGCGGGGATTTTTTTATGTTCTAACCGGAATGTATCTCAACAGCGCTGGAAAAAATATCACGCCACGACGCAACGTCCTTAAAAAAATGCATTTTACGTAGCGCATTTGCGCCGCTGCGTGAAAATATAATTTCGGGATAGGGGCTGATACAAAAGTTATTTATGCCCCAAACTGTCTTAAATGATGGTCAGCATGTTTATAGACAAAGAGCCCGGCCTGCTCTTTGGTCATGGGTCCGAAGAAAGGGTGAACAAAACCGGGGTTATTATAACCGGCGTATTGGCCGATCCTGTTTATCCACTCTTTCTTTTGCTGTTCCAGGTCGCCACTTTCTGCTGTTGTTTTTAATACAGGACTTGTCGGTGAGTTTTTACCGAACGGCTTGTCATCTTTCAGCACTTTCTTTAAAACTATTCCACCGATCAGCCGCCCGATGAAGACCCGCTTAATGACCAGTTTTCCCAGGAACATGTCCTCGCACATAGTACAATGCTTAGCCATCTGGAAAACATTCATTTTGCCCCAGCGGGCATTGCTTTGTTGATTCAGCGAATTGATCCTGTTTACTAATTCCTCTCTTACGGAGGTGTCAAGAACGGATTTCATAATTATATCTTTTCGCTTTGTTATGACTCTTTCGTTGATTTAGTTCAGCTGGTCTTGTGAAATACGGCAGGGTATTAATTTTTACACAGTTCATGTTGGTGGTAGTTTTTTCTGTCATTAGTTTTGTGCTTCCATTTCACCGAACTTCTCTAACTGTTTAATTGCAGTATGTAGTTCATCGTATTTTTTGTCAAAATACAGTTTGAAGTAATCTTTTATTTGTTGTTTATCTTCTGTCAAATAAATTTCAACCCACTTAACTATTTCCTCTTTACCAAACCCTAATAACCCTTTTTTGGTTTTGAAATAAACATAGCCAACTAAATATCCATGATTATTTCTGTCACCCGACATAGAAACCCAAAAGTCTTTTTCATCGGTCTTGTTTTTAACTGAAAGTGTCGGAGAGCACCCACCTGGGTTAGCATTCGCTTTCTCAATTTCGTCGAGCCACGGAAAGGCGTCAAATGCTGAAATGAAGTTGTCATAGTCAGTTTGTCCCTTTAGGTCATATTTATCATGTGGGTCACCACCATGTTGAATGTCGTATGTGAACATAGAATTGTTTTCTGTTATAGTTTTTGTCTTGCCAGAGTTACAAGACAAACTAAGCATCGCTATAAGGGAAATTAAAAGCCGCATGAAGTGCCCAATAAAATCACCACCAACACTTGTATTTACGCTAATATACGCTACTCAAAAGAGGAGAACAATATTTTAATTTCTTCTTTTTGAAACAATTAATAAAAAAAGCGCTACTCCCGTAGAGTAGCGCAAATACAATTGTTTTTCGAGAGTTCTTACAACTTCACAAAAGCTAATGCCTGTGCTTCATTATTCACTATCACTCGTACCCAGTAATTGCCGGGCTTCAGGCCGGCAACGTTGATCTCCGTACGCCCATTAGATACCACGCCTTTTGATATGGTCTGTCCTGCGGCATTGATGATCTGCCATTCGCTCCGCCCGTTCATGGCGGATGCGATCAGTTCGAGCTTTTCCTGCACAGGATTGGCGGCTAAGCGGATAACCGCCGTGGTTGACAGGATCACTGTTCTTACAGGCGAGTATTCGGTTTTGCCATCCAGGTCCACCATCTTCAGGCGATAGTATGATTTACCCGCTAACGGGTTTGGATCTTCTTTGCTGTACTGTATATCTGCAGTGCTATTACCTGCTGCCTGAACGGTAGCAACGGAGGTATAGTGCACACCATCAGCGCTGCGTTCGATCACGAAATGGCCGGCATTTACTTCACTGGCCGTTGTCCATTGCAGCTTTACTTTTCCGTTGGCAGGGGTGGCTTCCCATTTCACCAGTTTCACCGGCAGGGCAAAAGACGTGGTAGCGCTGAAAGCAGCGGCTGGTGACAAGTACAGCGGCTGGTTGAAACCATTGTATTCAAACACAGCAAAATGATAAGTACTGTTCGGCTGCAGGTTGTGAATATTGATCAATTCTCCCGTCGTATTACCCATTACAAAATTGCCATTGCCAAGGTCATGGCCGTTGCCAAAATTTGCATCGGCAGTGTACAAAGTAAAGTCAGCAGGCGTCACACTCACCGGGGCATCTTTGCGGCCGATGATCGTCCTGGCCCTTCCGTTACCGGCGCTGAACTGCAGGCGCAGTGAATTGGAGGTGATGTCACCGGCAGTAAGATTGGCCGCCTGTATATCAGGTGTCACAGCCGTAGGGCCGTTCACAGATGCAAATGAAGAAGTAAGATAAGCGGTATTGCTTCCGGTGCCGTCGTATTCAAATATTTTAAAATAATAAGTCGTTGCCGGATTCAGCCCGCTGATAGTGGTGGCATTAAAGTTGTCATCATACACCACATATTCGCCGGCGCTTAATTGCTGGCCCGTACCAAAAACCGGATTGGCATTATAATCCGTACCATTGGCAGGATTGGCGGTGATATTACTTCCCTGTTTGGCCACTACAATTCTACGTTGCCCGTTGCCATTGGTCCAGTTCAAAGAAAGTTCTTTGCCATCCGTTTTACTGATGACCAGATTGGAGGAGGCGACAGTAGGTATGCTTCTTGTCGTTACACTGGTAGTATAGGCAGGTGCGAGGTATTGCGGCTGGCTGGAGCCATTAAATTCATAGAAAGCGAAAAAGTATTGGGTGCCTGGCCGCAGGTTTGCCACGTTGGTGCCGGTACCGGTGCTATTGTAAACAGTGTAATTGCCGGTGCCGGTCGTTGCGCCATTACCGAACTGGAAGCTGACATTATATACCTGGTTACTTACAGGATCAGCATTCACGGGTGCGCCTTCACGTACCACGATCAGCCGGCGGAGCCCGTTGCCATTTGTCCATGTCAGGTTAACCGAATTGGTAGTGATAGTAGTGAAGACAGCATTGCTGGTTTGAACAGTAGGAGTGGCCGATGTAGTGGCGTTGCCGGATAAAAAGGCGCTGGTAAGGTATTCGATGGCCGTTCCGGTTCCGTTGTAATCATATACCCTGAAGAAATACTGTGTAGCGGGTGTCAGCCCAGTCAGAAAAAAGCTGGTAGAGAAATGATCATAGATCACATACTCACCCGGCGCTACCTGCTGGCCACTGCCAAAGATGGTATTCTCTGTATAATCCACTCCATTCTGCGGAACAAACGTGACAGGCCCTCCAGCCTTGCAGATGATAAGCCGGCGGGAGCCATTTCCTGGTGTCCATCCTAAATTGAAGTAACCGCCGTCAATGGCATTAAAGCTGAGGTTGCTGGAAGGAACAGTTGGCGCTGCCGCCTGCACGTTGAATGATACAGATACAAAAAGGATAAGGTAGAGAAGCTTCATGGTTTAAGGTTTTGCCACAAAGCTGATCTGAAGCTGTTAAAAAGCAAATGCAAAAGAAGATGTGTTGGGGAAAACAGCGCATGAATTGCTACACGCAATACTATCATGAAGAAGCAGGCACCCGTTTCAGGTTATGTTCTTTACAAGACCCTGGTGGCCATTGATCGTTTCTGTGGCAAACTGCATGACCTCCAGGAACCTCCTGTGATTGCCGTTGGCTACACTATGATATACGATCCGTTTTACTCCTTTGGAAAGCAGGTATCTTTTTTCCTTGTCAAAAATGAAACGCCCAACTTTGAAATCACGGTATTTCGGTACGGTGTAGTTGAGGATCACTTCTGCATCGCCGTTCTCTTTGACAGAGGCGCTGAAGATATTGGCGATAACGAGGTCACGCAGCACGACAAAATTCAGATTGCCTGCCAGGTGTTCCCTTTTGAAATCCGGGAAGAATTTCCCGATATCTGTTTGATAGAATGCGAGGAACCTGTCCACCATGATGCCACCGGTATCGAATTCAAGCAGTTCAAAAAGCTCCTGCCTGTTATACATTTTATATAACCAGACCAGGTTGATAGCAAGCAATATCCCATTGGTCAGTATGATGGGGATGGCATTGAGAAAAATGCCATATATGATGAAGGCGACACATCCACCTGAGTTCAGCCAGCGGAATTTGATATCATTATTGACAAGTAATCCGAGGGCCAGCAGGATGGAAGCGAGGTAGCCAATCCATGGTGCGATCTGTGATAACATGCTGCAATGTTAGGGAAAGAAACAATAATGAAGAATGACCAGATGGCATGGATCCATATTTTGGTCAATGAATGTGACATAGAAAAGGTTTACTCTGAAGGTAAACCATTAAAATGGTTTATATCCGTTCGGGTACCATTTTTCTCAACCCACGGTTTAAACCAGCCCACGGTTTAAACCGTGGGCTGGTTGTGGGAATGAAACAGCCCGATACATGGAAATGGTTTTAACCATTTCCTTTTTATTTTGCACTCATGTACACCCGGCAGGAAATATCACAGATCAGGAAAAAATTCTGGACCAGCTTCGGGCAATATATGCGCCCCGTCGCAGGCGCTGACGGCGAAAAGAAGAACTGGCTGAATTATAAGACGGGCATCCGCCACATTTATTTCAGGATGGATGCCGGAACGAATGCTGCCTCTGTGACTATTGAATTACGGCATACTGATAGTGCATTACGGGTTCATTATTTTGAACAGTTGCTGTCAATGAAAAATGTGCTGGAGCAAATGACCGGTGAAGCATGGGATTGGCAATTACAGACAACTGATGAAAATGGAAATGTGATCAGCCGTATCAGTAAAATAGTGGAAGGGGTTAATATTTTTAAAGAAGCGGACTGGCCCCGGATCATTTCATTTCTCAAACCCCGGATGATAGCGCTGGATAAGTTCTGGTCATTGGCGAAGGATATTCTTGAATAAGATATAGGCAGCTTATTCATTGTATCTCTTGCGAAAATGTTACAGGCTGGCGTATATAGTACTTCACGTTCCGGTTGTGACTGACCGAAGGGTCCCATTTTGGAGAGCTTTTGACTGCTTTTAATGCGATCTCATCCAGGTCAGGATGAAAAGAAGAATATATCTCTGCGTCCGTAACTTTTCCCTCTTCATCTATTATGGCACTGATCACGATTACTATTTTATCAGCGCCGGTGATCCTGTATTGATTTGGAAAGTATAATTTACTTAGCAGGTGTTTGCCCCATGCCTCATGTCCGCCTTTGAATCTCGCAGGCCTGTCCCTGTTGCTGGTATCCGGCTTTAACTTTCCCTCCTCATCAAAGTACTCACGGGTTGTCAAAATACCCTGGTCATATGTTTCCCTGGCACTTATATTCCCGTTCTTATGATAAAAGGCCCATCGGCCATGCAGTTTTTCATTCTTAGTCCTCCCTGCAGAGGAAGGATTACCGTTGTCAAACCATTCTATTTTTACTGCCGTGCCATCATCTTTATAGGCCGATGAATCCTTGGGGTTCCCATTAGGATACCAGCCAAGAGCTGTTCCTGATGGCTGACCGTTTACATAAAAAACAGAGTCGTGCATCATGCCGCTATTATAATAACGCAGCCATATTCCCTGTTTTTTGCCATTGACATATTTGCCTTCGGCCTGCAGGCGGCCGTTTGCATGATAATGCCGGAATAACCCCTCTTCGGTTTTGGAACTGCTGTCCCTGTATGCTCCCTGCATCTGGAGTTTTCGCTCCCTGATATAATAGTCGCTGCGATGCCAAAGGCTGTCTTTAAACTCAATAAGCGAGAAATACCTGGCTAATGACGGATCACATCGCTTCCAGTTGTAATCGTAGAATTTTTCGATCTTTTGAGCGTACCCACTGAGGTATGAAAAGCAAGACAGGATAAGGAATGCCTTTTTCATAAAGCAATATAAAAAGAAATGTACTTCCGGAACAATTGATCAGAAGAGAAAATTTCTTGCAGGAGTAAACCCGTTTTGCTTCCCGGATCAGTTGCCGGAATGGCTCGTAATTCATTGCTCATACCTCGCCGCTTTCCCTTACCTTTGCACGTCCTGAAAACGAGGGAAAAACGTACATGAAGAATATCCGCAATTTCTGCATCATCGCACATATTGACCACGGCAAATCCACCCTGGCAGACCGGCTTTTGCAATCCACCAATACCATTAGCGAAAGGGATATGATGGACCAGGTGCTTGACGATATGGACCTGGAAAGGGAAAAGGGCATTACCATTAAAAGCCATGCCATCCAGATCAACTATAAACACACTGACGGGCAGGAGTATATCCTGAACCTGATAGATACACCCGGTCACGTTGACTTTAGTTATGAAGTAAGCCGGGCACTGGCTGCCTGCGAGGGCTGTCTCTTGCTGGTGGATGCTACACAGGGCATACAGGCGCAGACCATTTCCAATTTGTACCTCGCTATTGATAACGATCTCGAGATCATTCCTATCATCAACAAAATTGATATGGACGGGGCAATGATCGAGGAAGTGAAAGACCAGATCATTGACCTGATCGGATGTAAGCCGGAAGATATCCTGCTGGCCAGCGGCCGTACCGGTGTTGGTGTGGATGGCATACTCGATGCCATCGTGAAAAGGATACCTGCTCCTAAAGGCGATCCCGCAGCACCATTGCAGGCGTTGATCTTCGACAGTGTATTCAATTCATTCAGAGGTATCATCGTTTATTATCGTATCCTGAATGGTGCTATCAAAAAAGGCGACAAAGTAAAGTTTGTTTCAACAGGGCAGGAATATGGTGCGGATGAGGTAGGGATACTGAAATTGAAAATGACGGAAAAGCCTGAAGTGAGGACGGGTGATGTGGGTTATATCATTACAGGTATCAAAAATGCAAAAGAGGTAAAAGTAGGGGATACGATCACGGTAGCCTCTAACCCTGACCCGCAGATGATCCAGGGTTTTGAAGAAGTAAAACCCATGGTATTTGCTGGTATCTTCCCGGTGGATACGGACCAGTTCGAGGAGTTGAGGGAGTGCATGGACAAACTACAGTTGAACGATGCGTCACTGACCTATGAACTGGAAACCTCGCAGGCTCTTGGTTTTGGTTTTCGTTGCGGGTTCCTTGGTTTGCTGCACATGGAGATCATCCAGGAGCGCCTGGAAAGAGAGTTCAATCAGACGGTGATCACCACGGTTCCCAACGTAAGCTTTATCGCTTACACTACGAAAGGAGAGAAGGTGATAGTAAATAATCCTACAGAGTTTCCTGATCCTGTAAAAACCGACAGGATAGAAGAGCCTTTTATCAAAGCGCAGATCATTACCAAGCCGGAATATATAGGCAATATCATGACGCTTTGCCTGGGCAAACGTGGCATATTGGTCAATCAAAGCTACCTGACACAGACAAGAGTGGAGCTGATCTTTGAAATGCCATTAACGGAAATTGTATTTGACTTCTACGATAAGCTGAAATC
This sequence comes from Chitinophagaceae bacterium, assembly GCA_016787085.1. Lineage (GTDB taxonomy): Bacteria > Bacteroidota > Bacteroidia > Chitinophagales > Chitinophagaceae > VBAT01. The sequence continues at coordinate 142,203 of JAEUVJ010000034.1, forward strand.
CCAGACACGGGGGTACGCCTCTTTTGATTATCATCCTATAGGCTATCGTGATGCTGACATTGTAAAAATGGATATCCTGCTGAATAGTGACAAAGTGGATGCATTGAGTGCATTGATCCACCGGAGCAGGGCGCAGGAGTTTGGAAGAAAACTTTGCGAAAAGCTGAAAGAATTGTTACCCCGTCAGCAATTCCAGATCGCTATCCAGGCAGCTATCGGCGCTAAAGTGGTGGCCAGGGAAAACATCTCTGCCATGCGTAAAGATGTTACTGCTAAATGTTATGGCGGTGATATCAGCCGTAAGCGTAAACTGTTGGAGAAACAGAAAGAAGGTAAGAAGCGTATGCGGCAGATCGGAAACGTGGAAGTCCCGCAGGAAGCATTCCTCGCTGTATTGAAACTCGACGATTAAAAACATAAAGACAAACAAAAGGCGCAAAGAAAATGATTTTCTTTGCGCCTTTTGTTTAATTCACTTTTATGAACAGTACGGGAATCAGTTATCGTAATTGATCTGCCTTTTTTCCTTCTCTTTATTCTTGTTGGATTTATCATCCAGCTTTTTCTCATTTTTATTTCCTTTCAGGTCCAGTATCGGGTCGCCCATAGGTGGTTTACCGAGATAGGCATCGGCACCCGACATGTCTATTTTAAAATCGAAAGCCTTGTCAACATGCACCCATTTGCCGTTCTCCCATTTGAACGCTTCGTTGTCGCCATCCGGTATATAGGTCCATTTATGTTCGGGCTCATTGGCTTCTGATATCAGGTGGTCAACCAATATTACGTTCAGATCGGGAATATAATTCGCCAGCACACGGGCCTCTTTCTTAAATTCAAGGCTAAAGCGGTACTTTGATTTTTGCCTGATGCTATCCTGTTCATAACTGAAGTAAGGGCCGCCGAAAACCGGCTCATTCTTTTGATCAAATGTGAGCACTTCTATCCATTTCTTACTGCTCATCGCATTATTATTATCAAATCCGAACAGTGTATAGTAATTCTTTCCGTTATGCTGCGTTTTGACAATGTTGTAATACACTGCCCCGATCCAATTCTTTCTGCCACGTACGGAATCGTCAGCATTCTCTATAAAAGGAGACACATCATGCAGCCCGGTCAGTTTCAGAGAACCGTCTTTTGTCCTCATTTGAATAGCACCTCGTTTAAGCGACCAGTATTCATTGATCTGAAGATTCCAGGTAAAGATGCGGAACGCACTGTCCGGGGCATATAGTTTTGATATCCCGAAAACGGAATCAAAAGGATAATAGAAAGAATTCTTTGCCTGTAAGGTTCTCACCAGTGTCCTGGTGAAAATGCTGTCAGAATACATACGGTCTTCCGTCAGTGAATCAGTGATCATGTAACGGGCAAAATCCCTTAAAGAGTCTTCCTTTGCTTTCAGTTTTTTGAGGTCAGCCGGGGCAATGGTTTGTGAAAAGACGTCAATAGCGAGGAGAAAAGCTATTGCAGTAACTATATAATACTTTGATGCGGGTATTTTCACAGAAATTGATCGTTTGGGTTTGTTCATGCAAAAATAGGTCATGATTCTGACGTTTGGCCGGGCTTGTTGGTTGCGGGCAGGGAGAGAACGTCAAAAAGATGGTAAAATTTCGTAAAGATTATAAAGCTTTTGCAAAATCGGCCAGCGAATCAAAGATCATGTCAATATCCGGGTGGGGCCATTGCATATTCTTCGTGGTAGTGCGTACAAAAACTGTGTAAATACCCGCATTGCGGCCAAACCGCATATCGCTGATATTATTCCCCACGATCACTGACCGGGAAAGGTCTATCCCCGGAAAATCGGCCTGGGCCCTGAATGCCATCCCCGGGTTGGGCTTCCTGTCAGGATGGAACCGGTCATCTGCCGTGCAATAATAGATACCTGTGATCTTTCCTCCTGACCTGCTTATGCCTTCATTCATTTTATGGTGAATGGATTGCAACGAATCCTCTGTCATCAAACCACGGCCTACACCCCGCTGGTTCGTGACGACCACAATGTATTTGAAATGCGACGTAAGCTTTTTAAAAAGATCGGGGGCGCCTTCCATAAAGATGAACTCATCCGGGGTAAAGATGTAACTGCCGTCTTTGTCCACATTGATCACGCCATCCCTGTCAAGAAAAAGCGTCCAGTTGTCGTCTATGCCATTCAGATCAAGGGGCGGGTGGCTAAGTTCTGTCTGCGCCCTGTTATAATCTTCCGGGATACCGATATCAATAAAATAGCCGTCATCGGCCAGGCCATAAAACTTTCTTTGCGCATGCCATTTTTCCAGGTAGTCTTTCTCGAAAGAAAACTTTGGAGGGAAATATTCAGAAAGAAAACTTTGTACATCCAGTATGTAAATACCGCCGTTGATGAGCCCTTTAGTATAGAACTGTTTTTCCTTAAAGCTCCGGATGATATTATTCTCATCCGTTTCTACTACACCGTACCGGTCAAAGTCTTTCATAGGTTTTAAAGACAATGTGCAGTGTGAGCCCTGCTGTATATGAAAAGGAAAAAGCCGGTCACCGTCCATTTTAAAAATGGTGTCGCCATTGGCGATCAGTACATTTTTCTCCGTAGCATTTTTACAGGCCAGGAATATGGCGCCGCCTGTTCCCATAGGTTCATCCTCGATCACGCAACTGTAGCGGAGGGTGGCAAACTGTGCGGCGAGATATTCTTCGATCACTTCGTGTTTATATCCCAGCGAAAAAATGAATTTCTCTATGCCCTGGCTGCGCAGGTAATTGATCACATAAAACAGAAAAGGTCTTCCCGCCACGGGAGCCATACATTTAGGGAGGTCCGGAACGGCGTCACGCAGTCTTGTTCCCAATCCGCCGGCTAATATTATCGCTTCTTTGATCAAGTTCAATGAGATTCTTACTGTCAGTTAAAAAACTTTTCTTCCACGACCTGACAAATGATGTGGCCGGCCATGATATGACTTTCCTGTATGCGGGGCGTATCGGAAGAAGGGATATTAATGAGATAATCGCTCAGGCTCTTTATAGCACCGCCTGTGATGCCGGTAAAACCCACCGTAACCATCCCTTTTGCTTTGGCTGTTTCAAATGCCCGGACAATATTGGCAGAATTGCCGGAGGTGGAAAGCCCGATCAGGATATCTCCCTTTTCACCGATGCCATCAATAATGCGGGAATAAATGACATCAAAACCATAATCATTCCCCACTGCAGTGATATAAGAAGTATTACAATGCAATGCCTCCGCGGGCAGCGCTTTCCTGTCCTTATAAAAACGGCCGGAAAATTCGGCAGCGAGGTGTTGTGCATCAGCAGCGCTTCCTCCATTGCCACAAAAATAAACCCGGTTGCCATTTTTGAAAGCCGCAACGATCACATTTGTTATATTCTCTATGGTCTGTAACAGTTCATCATTCTGCAACAACTGTTGCTTTACATGAATGGATGCCGAGATGATTTCTTTGATCTTATTCATAGTCCTTAACGATAAATTCAACAATCAGATCGTCCAGGTGGTTAGCCCCTGTTCCGTGAACTTATACCTCCTGTATCTTCCTCCAAACCTTTCCAGGCTTTTTATCACACTATACTTTGTATTGACAGGACAATAAAAGATCATAAACCCGCCACCACCGGCGCCGGAGATCTTACCGCCGGTAGCGCCTGCTTTTTTGGCTGTTTCATATATCTCTTCCATCAGCGGGTTACTGATGCCTTCTGCCATTTGCCTTTTTTGCTGAAAACCGAAATCCAGCACTTCACCTATTTCATGCAATTTACCTTTCAGGAGTGCTTCTTTCATCAGCCTGGCCTGTTCTTTTAGCTGATGCATGGCCTCTATCGAGCTTCCCTTTTTCTCCACCACATTCTTGCTTTGCTTTTTAATGATCTCTGCTGATTCCCGGCTGGTAGAAGTATAATAGAGCAGCAGGTTGTTTTCCAATTCAAATAAATATTGCTGTTTGATCCGCAAAGGGTTCACGATCACTTTATCATCACCATAAAACTCCATGAAATTCACTCCGCCAAATGTAGCCGCATACTGATCCTGTTTACCGCCTGCCAGTTTCAGATCGTTCCTTTCGATCTCATAGGCGTAGTGCGCCATATCATATTCGCCCAAGGGCAGACGAAGCATTTCAGTAAATGCACCGATAATGGCCACTACAAGAGTGGACGAAGTGCCTAAGCCGGAACCTGCCGGTGCATCCACATAAGTGGCCAGCCTGAAACCCTGTTGCGCTATTCCATAATCTTTCTGTATCCGGTTATAGATGCCTTTCAGCAGGTCGAGCCGGCCATCCAGGGGTAGCGTTTTACTCCAGTCATACTCTAACTCCTCGCCGCGGTCAAGCGCCTGCAGGATGATCTTATTTTCTGTGAGAGGTTCAATGGTGGCATTCGCATATAATGAAATGGTGGCATTCAATATAGCACCGCCGTAAAGGTCGCTGTAGGGACTTACATCCGTACCGCCACCGGCTAAACCGATCCTGAGAGGTGCTTTGCTTCGATAGATCATTACCGTTGATTATGCTGGTGATGCTGATTGATTATATCAGCATTTGGATAAACTTTTATCCTGCTTCAGGCATCTATTCAGCAAGTGTTTGAATAGTGCCAACAAGACTGCTCCAGCTATACTTTTGTTTTTCGCTGCGAAGATGAGGAATAAAATAGTCTTCTCCTAATTGGTAGAAACGGATAATGCCATCTGCAATAGCGGCCGGGTCAGGCTCAACCACCAGGCCCACTTTATTATCCGGTACCAGTGACGGAAGCCCGCCGACATTGGTAACGATCATGGGCTTTTCAAAATGATAGGCTAGGGGAGTGACCCCGCTTTGTGTAGCATTCCGGTAAGGCTGTACTACCGCATCCGCCGCACAGAGATAATATTTCACTTCACTATCCGGGATAAAATCAGTGCGCAATATCAACTGACTGCTGATGCCAAGCTTTTCGATCTGCTCACGATAAGGTTTTTCTTCTTCATAAAATTCGCCGGCAACGAGCAGTTTGATATCCTGGCCCTTCAGGTGGGTCATGGCTTCAAACAATATGTCAAGCCCTTTATATTTCCGGATAAAGCCAAAGAACAAAATGATCTTTTCACTCTCAGGCAAGCCAAGATGCTTTCTTGCGTCCCCTTTTGAAATACGGTCACCAAATGTATCATACAATGGGTGGTGAACCAACTGTGCAGATTTCCCGGCCTCAAACTTTCGCAGATCATTCATCACTTTCTCACTCATGGTCACAAAAGCATCGCAGCTTTTGAGGAAGTACCGGGTAAACGGAGTATCGCCCGGTCTTTTCTCATGCGGGATCACATTGTCGGCAATACAAACGATCTTTGTGTGTTTATTCTTTCGTACTCTCCGTAGTATGGTTCCCAGCGCCGGGCCCATGAAAGGCAACCAGAACCGCACAACAAGTATATCAGGTCTTTCTCTTTTTAACCGGTTACCGACTTTTATCCAGTTAAACGGATTGATAGAATTAATGACCGTATGGATCACGATGCCTTCAGGCGCCGGTTCATCCGTATACTGTGTTTTGCCCGGGAATAAGAAGGAAGGATATTGCAGGGAAAAAGAATAAATGGAACAATCGTATCCCGCCTGGATAAATTCCTTTGCCAACCTTTGATTGAAAGTCGCTAATCCTCCCCGCAGCGGGTGTGCAGGTCCTATAATGACGACTTTAGCCATTACAAACCCGTTTTTTCTTCGATGAGGTAAGAGTTGCGTGTGGCCGAATTACGGGAAACAAGTTCGCCGATAAACCCGGCAAGGAATAGTTGCATACCGACGATCAATGTTGTTAATGCCAGGTAGAAATCGGGCCGGTTGGTCAGCGCAAAAGTGAGCGGACTGAGTAACTTGGAAATGATCAGGTATGAGGAGATACCCAAACCCACGAGAAAGAATATACTTCCCCACAATCCAAAGAAATGCATGGGCCGTTTGGAGAACTTGCTTACGAATGTGATCGAGATCAGGTCGAGGAAACCATTGACAAATCTTCGCAGACCGAACTTGGATACGCCATATTTCCTGGCACGGTGCTCCACCGGTTTCTCAGTGATCTTTTTAAAACCAGCCCATTTCGCCAGCACGGGTATATAGCGGTGCATCTCTCCGTATACTTCTATGCTTTTGACCACCTTGTTCCGATAGGCCTTTAATCCACAGTTGAAATCATGCAGTTTGATGCCAGACACCTTCCTCGTAACTGCATTAAAGAATTTGGAAGGGATATTCTTGGTAAGTGTATTATCGTAGCGTTTCTTCTTCCATCCGCTGACAAGATCATAGCCATCCTGTACGATCATTTTTCTTAATTCGGGTATCTCATCAGGGCTGTCCTGCAGATCAGCATCCATGGTGATCACCACATCACCTTGTGCCGCCCGGAAAGCTTCATTCAATGCAGCCGATTTTCCATAATTGCGCTGGAATTTGATCCCTTTGATATTCGGGTTCTTTCTGCGCAGCTCCTCTATCACATTCCAGGAAGTATCCGTACTGCCGTCATCCACAAATATCACTTCGTAAGAATAATTGTGCTCTTTCATTACCTTTTCTATCCAGGCGGACAGTTCAGGCAGTGATTCGGCTTCATTCAATAAGGGTATGACAAGGGATATATCCATTTTATTTTTTTCTCAGTACCAGTAATCCTGCACCGGCGGCCGTAAAGATCGCACCCGGTATCAACGTACCGAATGCAGCCCGCCACATATTCTTGGTCGCATAGTTATCTCTTTCATCTTTTACCATCTCATCTATTTGCTGCGGCGTATTGTTTTTTTGCTGCACCAGGTATTCACGATACAGTTTAGCATCTTCGTCTGCAAACTCAGGATGCATAGCGCTGAATATTCCTGTAAAGGCGACAATGACCAGGGTGACAATAATAAAACATTTAAACCCCTGGCTGAAGATATCGCCAAACCGGCCCGTGTATTCCGGCGACCGGAAATACACAAGTAATGTCCAGGCGATACCGCCTGCATAGATCGCAAAAATGATATACTGAAGTCCTGAATCAGGTTTCTGTTTTGTATAGAACAGAACAAGAGTAACCACAAGCATGGCTATGCCGGTGATGATCCCTTTTAACAATGGTGTGATCTTTGTCATAACAGCCTGCAATATTAAATGATTATTGCCTTTTCTTTGTGAATAATGCCCACCGCTTTGCCCGTGAGTTCTTTCCCTGTAAAAGGTGTGTTTTTTGACCTGGAACGGATGTCTTTTTGCTCCACTACCCATTTCCTCTCGGGGTCAAATAAAGTAAGAGATGCTTTAGCTCCTTCCTGTATTGTCAGTGGTTCCAACCCAAACAGTTTCCTGGGATTGACAGACAGCAGGGTCACCCATTTTTCCTGTGATACGCCGGGCATGGCCGTATTGAGTACAGCATAAGCTGTTTCCAGTCCCGTCATACCATATTTGGCGTATTCAAATTCCAGTACTTTGCTGTCATACTCATGGGGCAAGTGATGAGAAGCGATACAATCTACCGTGCCGTCATGGATCGCATGTTGTAATGCAGTCCTGTCTTCTTTTGTTCTTATGGGCGGATTCACTTTCAGGTTGGTATCATAGTCTTTCAGATCCTCATCGCAGAAAAAAAGATGATAGGGGGTCACAGAACAACTGACAGCAGCGCCGCTTTCTTTTCCCCGCTTGATATATTCCAATGATTTTTTTGAAGCTACTCCTGTAAAATGCAGCCGGGAGTCAGCATATCTTGCCAGCTTGATATCTCTTGCCACGATCAGTTCTTCCGCCATGGCCGGTTTACCCGGTAACCCCAATTGCGTAGACACAATGCCTTCATGAATAAGCCCGTGCGGATTGATGCTTTTATCATCCGGTACCTGGATAAGCGTGCCATTAAATGCTTTTACATATTGCAATGCCTTTACCAATAATCCGGCTGACTGAACGCTATTGATCCCGTCACTGAAAGCGATGGCGCCGCTGGCCCGCATATCATACATTTCCGCGAGTTCTTTGCCTTCGGTGTTTTTGGTGATGGCGCCTATCGGACGAACATTTACAGGCAGTGAACCTGATTTTTGAACGATATACTCAATATTGGCTTTATTATGCAAAGCAGGGTGGGTGTTGGGAATCACCATCACATCCGTATAGCCACCGGCAACTGCGGCAGCGGCTCCTGTTTCCAGTGTTTCTTTGAATTCATGGCCGGGATCGCCGAAATTGGCAAATATGTCCATCCATCCGGGTGAGGCGTGAAGACCGGCTATTTCAATTATTTTATCGGCCTTTTCTGAGATTGTACTGCTGATCTTGCTGATAATGCCTTTGTCAATAAGAATATCGGTGGTTTGACCATTGAAAGGAGAGGAAGGATCAACTACTTTGGCCTGCTTAATGAGGATTTTCATTAAGGTGCGAAGATAAAGGTTTGTTTCGATTTTATAGTTGCAGAATTCTGCTGTACATTTGCCGTCCAATTACCGGTTAGGTACGGGTGGTGGCGCAGCCCGGTAGCGCACTTGCATGGGGTGCAAGGGGTCGCTGGTTCGAATCCAGTCCACCCGACTTTGAAAAAGGGAATTTCGATTCCCTTTTTCGGGCAGTAGCGCAGCCCGGTAGCGCACTACGTTCGGGACGTAGGGGTCGCTGGTTCGAATCCAGTCTGCCCGACAAATAAAAAGAGGTTATCCCAAAAAGATAGCCTCTTTTTATTTACTGACTCCGTGTTGTAATGAATAATCCTGAGTACTATGTTTGGGACGTAAGGGGGCGTCCCGATTTGTATCGGGATCTGCCCGACAAATAAAAAGAGGTTATCCCAAAAGGATAGCCTCTTTTTATTTACTAACTCAGTGTTGAATGAATAATCCTGAGTACAACGTTCAGGACGTAGGGTCGTCCCGATTTGTATCGGGATCTGCCCGACAAACGCAAAGAGGCTGCCCTTTGAGAGCAGCCTCTTTCTATTCAAATCAACAAGATCTATTTCTGTATAATGATCTTTTCTGTCATCACCACTTTTCCGTTAGTATCTGTTACTCTCAGAATATATAATCCGGCCGCCAGGTTATTTACTTCGATCCGGGTGGCACGATTGAGCAACATCTCTCTTTTCATTATTTTACCATTCATGTCTGTCAGTTCTGCACGGCGGCCTTGCTCTGTTGCATGATCATATACTATCACGTATGTATTCGCAGGATTGGGAAATACGTCTATGCTTTTATCTTTTACAGCAGGCATCGTTTCAGCAGCTGCGATCAGCGGGTTCTTCATTCTGCCGCCGGGTAACTGGTAAGTAAACTCCAGAATGCTTCCGGGATTGGCAGGCGTGCTGGTTACATTGCCGGTAGGCCCGGATGTGGAGCCGCTTGAATCGCAGGCCACATATATCTTCAGGCCATCCGCTGAAACCACTACGTCCCTGAACCTTCCCAGCCCGCGGAAGTAATGAATGGTATCAGATATAATACTTAATCCATCGCTGCTTAATTTGAACCTGGAGACCGTACCTTTTTTCAACTGGGCTACCAATATTGAATTTTGCCATCCGGGGATAGCGGGACTTCCATAGAAATCGGTACCGGAAGGGCCGGTAGAAGGCCATGTGCTGTTACTGGTAGTAGAGTCTGGAGGATTCATTGCCGGGAACAAAGAACGCATAGGATCCCTGGCATTGAGTGTTGCACAATTCGCCTGTTCATTTCCGAGCCATCCGCTACCAATATATCTTCCGTTATAATTGCCATCGCAAAAACCAACCACCAATGGCCAGCCATAGTTGCGTCCGGCTTCTATCACATTCAGTTCGTCGTCGCTGAATGGCCCATGTTCACTGCTATACAGCATATTTGTTCCGTTCACATTACCCCACACAAGCCCCTGGGCATTGCGATGGCCGGAGGTATATACCGCATTTCCAAATGGATTATCTGCCGGTATCCAGGAACTATTGACAGGCTCTGTATTCAGACGCAGCACTTTCCCTTCATAAACTCCCAGGTTTTGCGCATTATTAGTTCTGCCAAGATTACTGAACTGACCGGCACCCATATCGCCAGCTGTGTAGTAAAGCTTAAGATCAGGGCCAATAGCCAGCCTCGACGAATTATGATCGTTGCTGCCGGGAATATCTTCCAGCACTGTGACTGGTTCAATCAATAGCTGGCTTCCTGTATTATAGGTATATCTTTCGATCCTTATTTTCCGTACAGTAGTACTTAGCGACTGATAAGTATAGGAAATATAAACGTAAGGTTTGCCCTGGTTAAATTCAGGATGCAGGGCAAGTCCCATCAGGCCATCCTGGCCACCGGCACGTACCATATTAGATCCTAATGACAATACAACAGTTTTTGAACCGCTTACAGGATTGACAAAACTTACTGTGCCCGCAAACCGCTCCGTGTACCAGATATTGTTATCAGGACCATATACAAGATCGTGCGGCATACTCTGGTTGGCGATCACTGTCCGCATCGTAAAAGTTTCGATAGGCACCGACTGGAATGTGGTCACCACTAATCCTGCACTGGCCACACTGGAATTACCTGCCGCATCTTTTGCAATCACGGTGAATGTATAAGTGGAGCCGGCCGTCAAGCCTGTCACATTATAGCCAAGTGCTGTAACAAGTGAACCGTTGATCTTTGTACCATTCCGGTAAATATCATAACCCGTCACACCAATATTATCGGTTGAAGCATCCCACAAAAGACTGAATGAGGTTTCACCGATATTCACTGCGCTCAGGTCAGAAGGTGCGGTGGGTGGCTGCGCATCAGGTATCTGGGTCAGTAACTGCGAACCGGGTATCACTTCACTCGGGGCAGAGGTAGATTGCCCGGGTTTTGCCCATCCTACAGCCATATTATCACTGCCGCTGCCTTCTTTCATCAGGGCCTCTACATAGTATAGCTGGCCTGCAGTAAGGGTGATAGCAGCCGATTTTTGAGTAGCGAACTTATTCCATTGCCGTGAACTGGTATTGGATGTATGATAAGCGATCCTTACCTTATTTGCAGGACTGCTGCTGGTACTTAACCATAACTCCCCGTTATCATCACTGGCGATCCAGAAAGTATAGCTTCCCGTTGTGGGCGGACAGATGTATCCATAAACTCTCATACCATAGTTATTTCCGCTGTTGACAGGAATCTCAAAAATGCCAAGCGTTCCTGACACACTCGGGTTATTCGGGTAATTGGCATTAGAAGTTAAACTCGAAACAGATGTTCCGGTGATACTGTTCCATTTCTGGTAATTGATGGTACCGGTACCTGTACAGCCGGGTGCTGCCGGGGTGGTCACATTGACCGTATTACTGTTCGCGGAAATATTGCCCGCCGCATCCCTTGCCTGTACATAAAAACTATAGGCAGTGGAAGGGCTCAGCCCCGTGACATTGTACGATGTAGCAGTTACAACAGAAGAGTTTATTTTAACTGCATTCTGGTACACATCGTAACCTGTCACAGCTACATTATCTGTTGATGCCGTCCAGCTTAATGTCAATGAAGAAGAAGTGAGATTGGAAGATGACAAACCTGTTGGGGCGGTTGGCGCCTGGATATCGGATGTGGTTACATTTAAAGTATTACTGTTCGCAGAAATATTGCCTGTGCCATCAGAAGCATTTACATAAAAGCTATAGGTGGTCGCTTGTGTCAAACCTGTAACATTGAAGGTAGTGGTTGTCACCGGGCTTGCGTTGATCTTTATGCCATTTTGATAAATATCGTAACCGGTTACCACCACATTATCGGTGGAAGCCGTCCAGTTCAATGTAAGCGATGTTGCCGTAACATTCGATGCAGACAAGTTAGATGGTACTGTCGGCGCCTGTGTGTCCGGAGTGGTTATACTTACTGTGTTGCTGGGGGCAGAAGTATTGCTGCCCGCATCTCTTGCTACAACATAGAAATCATAAGCCGTCAATGCGGCCAAACCCGTGGCATCATAAGTTGTAGTAGTAACCAGAGACGGATTGATCTTTGTACTGTTCCTGTAAATATCATACCCGGTAACGCCTATATTATCGGTAGCTGCATCCCAGGTAAGGGTTACCGCATTTTGTGTAAGGTTAGATGTAACAAGATTCGCCGGGGCAGAAGGAGCTTCGGTATCCGGGGCCGCCAATGTGGTTACATTTAATATACTGCTGTTAGTGGTATTACCGGCCGCATCTCTTGCCTGTACATAGAAGGCATACGTAGTATTTGTTGCCAGGCCTGCAACAGCAAAAGAGGTTAACGTAACGATCGTTGAGTTGATTTTTACATTATCCTGGTAAATATCATAACCCTCTACGCCGACATTGTCGGTTGAAGCAGTCCAGTTCAGCGTTAGCGATGCCTGTGTAATATTTGAAGCAGTAAGATTGGCAGGAGCGGTGGGCGCCTGTGTATCCGGAGTAGTTATATTGATAGTATTACTGCTGGCCGATGTATTACCGGCTGCATCCTTTGCCTGCACATAGAACTGGTAAGCAGTAGATGCCGATAGCCCCGTTACATTGTACGTTGTGCCTGTGACAAGCGAAGAGTTGATCTTCGTACCGTTCCGATAAATATCATATCCGGCCACACCCACATTATCTGTTGAAGCGGTCCAGCTTAAGAGAAGTGAAGACTGGGTAATATTGGATGCGGCAAGGTTAGATGGTGCAGTAGGCGCCTGGCTGTCTGCCAAAACCAAAACAAGATCACCGAAATTTTGCGGATACTGCCAGTTATTACCGTCACCGGCCCACATCAGCTGGCTTTCCCTTGTGCTGCCGTTATCATCATCATCGCTGGCAATATCAAAACCGATAGTAAAACCGGGTTGTGGATTAGTGATGGCCATATTACTCCAGGGAATGCGCAACTCTATTGCGTAGCCACCACTTATGTTGGACCAGCCATGCTGCACTCCGGTGGTTCTTCCATTCTTCTCCCATATAGCACTGCTGTTCCACTCTTTCATGAACTGGCGGTCATTGGTACCATAAGAGGTACCACCGTTATTATCGGCATCAATATATATTTCTGTGGCGTCATCATCCCATGGATTAGAAGAGTCATTGAATTTATTGGCATCCGTGACCCTGATAGCAACATACAGATTCAGGCTATCCCATAGTACGGCATAGGTGACTGTATTGTTCGGAGTACCGACAATAGTCTTTGTCACAGGATTGGTAAACTCCCATATACTTTCATTGGGGTTACCATTGATCGTAATGGTAGCGGTTCTTTTCTTGGCGTTGACTACGGGGGTTTGTGAATAAATAGAACTGGCGCTGACTGCAAGCAGGCAGACGAGGAGGAGTCGGCTGTTCATAAGCAAAGTTGTAGAGGTTTGTATCTGCTAAAGATAGGGGTAGTTCAATAGCAAAAAAAAATCACTACCGCCTCTCATCTGCAATTTGAGAAAAATCAATTGCTTTCTTTCACATCATTATAAGTGTTAACACTGATTAGTCCTTATTGCTTAGCCGCTGTATCACTGGCCGGCTTTTTCTTTTTATTAAAGAGGTCTTTAATTGTTCCTTTTATAGTTTGCTCTGCTTTCTTTTTGGTACTGTCGAGGTTCGTGGTTTTTGCCGAATCTTTATTGCCCAGTAGTTTATTCATCGCTTCTTCTTTCAGATCTTTTACTACCTGGTTCTTTACTGCAGCCAGCGTATCTTTTACCGTTTGCTTTATCGTATCGGCTTTCGCCTTTGCAAAATCTACGGCCTGCTGCTGCATTTCCTTTATTGCATCACCTGCCACTTCTTTCAGCTCTGTTTTAATAGAAGGATTAGCGAGGCTACCACCCATTTTGATATTCAGGTCAACCACATCACCAAGTTTCACAGGTATACCTTTATTGCTGGCGGAAGCGGCAAGGTTGTTCAGCAGGGTATTACCCTGCGTGCCCATATACTTTCTTGGTACTTTCATCTGGATGGCATAATCTATTGACTGGTCCAGGCCATGCATACCACCGATCTGCATTTCGATGTCCTTTACTTTTACCGTAAAGGGTTTTACCAACACCTTACCATTGGCAAATTCGATGTAATTCTTGATATCTTTAATAGTAACCGACTTCAGTTCTTCTATCTGCAAAGTACTGGCGATCTTTTCCAGCGGGGCGAATTTCTTCAATACACCTTCGATCAATAATAAATTCCCTTTCCCGGAAAGGGTGCTCAGATCCGGCATCATGTCACCGTTGAGACTGCCGTTCATGGTAAGCTGAGAGTTCAGCTTACCTGCCAGAAACTGGCCTATCGGCATCAATTTCTGTACAGTATTGAATGAATAAAACGCTTTCTGCACATCCAGGTCCTTTACATCGTAATTCATAGTGATAGCCGGTTCCTTCTTACTTAACTTAGTGGAATAAGACCCGTTAAAGATCATGGTTCCGTCCAGCGCTTCCGCTTTTACATTCTGTAGTTTGACTGCCTCATCTTTCAATACCAGTGTGCCGTTAATATTATTATAGTCTACTTTATCATACTTCACCTTACCTGCTTTGGTATGGATGGTAAGGTCAATGTTGGAAGGAATAACAAACGGATCAGACGAAGCAGCCGTAGTGGTGGAGGCTGAAGCCGGTGCAGTAGCGGTATCTGTGCCCATCCAGTCGTTCAGGTCCATTTTATCGGCCGATACATTCAGCGTACCAGTCAGCGGCTCATCTTTCAATGCAAACCCAACCAGGTTGTTAAACACACCATTCGCACTGAAATTCGTGTTCAGGTAATTTCCTGCCAGGTCTTTTAAAGATACCGTTCGCTGGTTGAAGCCAAGATCGGTATTGGATAAAGTCAGCCCGGTAGGGTAATCAGCCGAGACATATTTCAGGTTCTTTAAACCGGCCACTCCATTGATAGCGATCTTATCATATTCTCCTTTATCAATCGCCGTTTTATTTCCGTTGAACCCGATATCTGCATTCAGGATACCCGCAATACTTGTTCCCGGATCAAGTGTTACGAATTGTTTGATATTGTCTAATGTAAATCTTCCTTTTGCCGTACCTGCAAAATCAACCGATGACATAGGTCTTTTTACCTGCAGCGTGAAATCCACAGGATCTTTGCCCACTTCAATGTGCCCGGCTGAAATGCCAACCGATGTGTTATCGGCAATACCGCCTGAGTTTTCGATCTGCACCTTCATATTGCCGTTCTGAAGAGGCTGAGGAAATGCAGAAGAAGAATAGAACAGGTCCCTGATATCAAGAAAACCGCCTGCAGTGAAATCTCCCTGCTGGTTTTGCAATGCCGACATATTTCCTTTTGCAAAAACATCTGCCCATATCAGCCCGGCCAGCTTTGTTCCGCCTTCGAGTTTTACAAACTTTGAAATATTGGCCAGGTCGAGTTTGCCTTTGGCTATCGCATCAATATATTGACTTGTTTCAGGATTTTTGAACAGCAATTTGAAATCAAACGGCTCATTATCCATTTCAACATGCCCGTTTGAAATGTTCACTACGGTATTATCTGTTTTACCGTCCGGGTTATTTACCTGCATATCCAACCGGATATTCTTTACCGGTTTGGGCAGATCAGGATACTGAAAGAAACCATCTTTTACCTGGAGGTTCACATCATAAGCGGGTAGTTGCTGCGGGCTGTATGTTCCTTTTACGAAACCATTGAAGGCCGCCTTGCCTTCCGTTTTTATCTTGTCAAAATCCTGCTTATATATACCGGGGATCAGCGAAAGGATATCCCTGAATTCATTGGAAGGGGTTTTGAACCGGATATCCATATTGTAGGAGCTGTCGCTGGCTATCTGGAAAAAACCGTCCGCATTCAACTTAAGATTGTTCAGGGTGATATCATCTGTCTCAAAACTGTATTTACTGTTGCTGTTATCTATCCGGATGTCGGCATCTATGTCTGCTTTTGCACCGGACAAATATGGGATGGATTCGTAAGTGAAATTGGCTGATTCAGCTTTTGTTGTCGTAGAAAGCGTAAAAACATCGGCTGTGAAATCCCCGCTGCCCTGATGATCAAGACCCGATATCTCTGCGCTCATATTACTGCTCTCATCATTATAGTATATATAGCCATCGCTGATCTCGTATTTTTTAAGGTTCATTTTGAATTCGGAGGGGGCTGCTTCGGCAGACGTGGCCGTATCACTGCTTTCTTTGGCAATATCCCAGTTGGCTTTCCCTTCTTTGTTTACAAGTGCATGGATTCGCGGCGATTCCAGGTAAACACCGTATACTTTTATATTCTCTCCTTTTATAGCGCTGATGAGGTTGACGGAAGCATCCAGTGTTTTGGCAGCGATCAATGTATCCCCGGCAAATTCATTCAGTCCCACTACAGAAAGATCATTCAATAAGATGGAGATCTTCGGAAAATGACGGAATAAGGAAAGGCTGACATTATTGAAATCCACTTTGGCGGTAATACTGCTGTTGATCTCCCGCTTCACCAGGTTGGTGATCTGTTTTTTGAACAGTACAGGAATAAGAAAAAGGGCGGCGATCAGTACAAGCAGGGTGATACCGGTGATCTTGAGGGTTTTTCTGAATATTTTCTTCATAATCTGTGGCTTACAGTGATTTCAGTCCACAAAATTGCAAATATGGAGCCAGAAAGAAAAAGTAAACTTACCCGGTAAGGACAAGTAAATCAGGCAAAAACTTTTACCCGTCCGTTCGTTCTAACCGATAGTTGAGTATATTTAATTCTCCAATCTATTAAAAGCCCCCGATTATTTACTATTAATCTCCTGTTGCAGATTGACCGACGCCAATCTCATCCATGATTGTATGAAGGGGGACAGGCAAGCCCAGTCTGTTCTGTATGCCATGTTCATCCCAAAAATGTTTGTGGTCTGTTTGCGTTTCTCCAAAAACAGGCAGGAAGCCGAAGACATACTGCAGGAAGGGTTTGTAAAAGTGTTCCAGTTTTTACCGCAGTTCAATTACCAGGGCTCGTTAGAAAGCTGGATCAGGAAGATCATGGTCAACTGCGCATTGCAACGGATCAAAAGTAATAACCGGCTGGCGCCGGTAGTCAGTATAGATTCTTATCGTGAGCAACTCACTTTTGATGATGATATGGAAGGCTATATCAGCTCCCGTGAATTACTGAAGCTGGTGATGTCGCTGCCGCCCGGATACAAAGCGGTCTTCAACCTGTATGTATTTGAAGGGTACAAGCACCGCGAAATCGCAGAGATACTGGGTATCACGGAAGGCACTTCCAAATCCAATTTATCCGACGCCAGGACGTATCTGAAAAAACAATTGAGGAAAATGAATATTTCTGCTACTTATTAATGAGTATGCCGCACAACGATATTGACAATTTGTTTTACGAAGGTATCGAAGGCCACTCAGAATACCCTTCCGAAAAGGTATGGGGCCGGGTGGAGGCAGAACTGGAACGTAAAACGGCGGAAGACTACAGGAAAAAATATGGCCCGATGAAAAGAATCGGGCTGGTGCTGCTTTTGATCCTGACCGGTTTGCTGATCTATGAAACATCCATACTTAATAATAAAAAAGCAGGTCATGCTGCAAGACATGAATTCAATAAGCCTGCTCCGTCCGGTAGCGACATCACCAGGCAGGATGCTAAGGATAAACGCAGCGGACAGCATGGCAGCATCAGTGAAAATGTCGTAGTGGACCAGGATTTGGCCCCCTACGGTCAGACTAATACAACAACATTTACCCATACTGTAGCAGGCTTCGATACAAATGAACCAGCACTCTCTATACTTTCAGATAATGCGGCTCCGATAGTGATAGCCGAACAGGCAGCAGACATGGTGAAGGCGGGTACTGCAGCTGAAGAAGCCGGAGAATATGAGGATAGGATGGAAGTGATAGAACGAATAGCTCCATTATCATTTTCCCTGTCGGCCACTGCTTTTACGGGTAAGAAGGATATGGCCTCTCCTATGACAGCTACTGTTCCCGGCAGCTCCATCATACCGGTAATAACTAATCATACGGTATATGGCGGCAGGACAGTTCACGGCTCAAGGCTTTCTTTAAGCGCCTATGTTTCTCCCGGCATCACCTGGAATTTGGTCAGGGATAACAAACACCATGGCCGCCGGCGTGGTGGTGGAAACGGAGGAGGTAATAACGGGAGCGGAGGGAGCAATGGGGGCAACAACGGCGGAAACGGAAATGGCGGAGGCCGGGGAGACAGCAGGCATGATTATTCACGTAGTGAACATAGCGGGCTGGCTATACATGGCGGCGTCAGCCTTCATTATGCTTTATCAGGTAAATGGTCTGCAGAAACAGGGCTGGCATACCTTTCCTCTTCGACCATCATTAATTCCAAAAAGATATATGCCGTAAGTGATAATACAGGCGCTATCCGCTATCGTCTCAATTCTTCTTCGGGCTATTCGTATGTTACGCCACAGAACAACTCTGGTCTTACTGCCGGCGACAGCACCGTTATCAGCAAGTCAAAAAATACTATTTCCTACCTGGGTGTTCCGGTCAGCATCAGCTATAAATTCCTGTCGGCCGGAAAGTTCTCCCTGGCGGCGTCGGCAGGAGGCCAGCTGAATTTCCTGCTTTCGGGAAAGACCACCGCCAGCTTCGATACGGACTACAGTACATCGGCTAAAATGCAGGGATTGCAACCGCTGCATGTCTCATTGCTTACCGGCCTTACGGGCGAACTGGCCCTGAACAAAAAAATAGCCCTTACTCTTTCGCCCGCAGGACAATTCGGGCTTTCATCCGCCAGCCGTCATACTGTTGTCAGGACAAAGCCGAACTTTCTCCGTTTATCAGCGGGGGTGAAATTGAAATTGTGATTAACTTTTTGACGGCTCACCCAACCAAAATTTCCCAATAATAATCTTTACAGGTGATTGTCCTTTCATCCTTTTAAAGCAAAGGAATGCGTTGAGCGCCTTCCTGTTATTAAAATTCAATATATGAAGAAGCGCTTATTGGGTGCATCGGTGTTAACTATACTCACCCTCCTGGTTTCATTGCTGTCTGTGCTTGCTGTTTCATCTTTTTTTGTTTCGCTTATCAACGCATAGGCCTATGTTATAACCCCGATCATCTTATTTATATCTGACCGGTATAGTAATGCCGTAACAGGTGGGCAAAAAACAGGGACCTGGTAATAAAACAGGGCTGGTATTTGCAGCGGCGGATCACAAACGGTCAATGTGATTAAGAATGGCTAGAATGGCAGCGGGATACGCAAAGTATCCCGCTTTTTTATGGATGATGACCATGATAGTTTGTGGTAAAGGAACCGCACCGCTGTTCATTTCAATCTTTCCAGCACTCCTTTTCGTTTTACAATATTCTTATAATCCCATTGAATATCCCGGGCTTTTTTCAGCCATCGTTTCAGGTGTTTGCTATTGATCTCCTCTTCGGAAGTGTAAATGATGGATGCGTCTTTGAATTTTCCGGTGCCAGGCTGCAGGGCCTCTTCTTCAAAACCTGCACCGCTCCAGAACATTAACCGTATGCCCGCTTTTTGCTTACTGTAGCCGGCCACGGGATTACCCTCCAGGAACCAGACAGGATGTGCATGCCAGATCTTGCTTTCGGCTTCCGGCAGGTGGCGGTCAATTTCCTCTGCCAGTAAAGCACAGATCTTTTTATCACCTGGTGATTGAGATCTGTTGTATGCCTGGATATCTTTATTCATTATTGTTTAGTTTGATGCAGTTGCTGTTTTTTACTGGTTTTGCAGAGGAAGTTAATTCATTTTTCGATTGTTGTGAAGTATCAAGAAAGAAGGTACATAATGCTTCACGCAAAGCCGCTAAGAAAACCCTTTGCGCCCTTGCTCCTTAGGTACTGACGTGAAATAATTATAAATCCTCATTACTCCGGTTCCCTTCGGAGACCCGACGAAGAAGAAATCATTGATCCCTGAGGCAACGAACCGAGTATCCGTAAAATAATTTATTGTCGCTTTCAATCCAGCCATTTTCATAATTCAGTTTGCGGCACCAGATAAACTCTTCATCAGGGTCGCCCGTGGTCCACCACCAACCCTCAACGCCTATTTTAAAAAAGTCTCCGCTGCTGAGGTCACGTATACCACCCGGAAGTCCTGAAAAACCGCTGCTGTTGGTTCCGTTTCCGCCTTCATCCCATCCTTCCCTGCTTTTCATTTTTGTACCGGCTTTTTCAGCTCCGCCAAGAAATTCTGTTAGTTGGTTCCATTCAGCATCCGTTGGTATATGCCAGCCAGCAGGTGACAATCCTCTTTTATCTTTTACAGCAAACCAATTGTACAATTTGCCGTATTTTTTTCCATTACCGGGATCATTATCATAATAGCACCAGGCGGGTTCCTTATTTTCAAATGCAGTTGCCCATTCTTCATATGTTTTTGCATGCAACAGGGAATCTCCATTGCGGAAAACTTCCGCGTTCAAATTAGCTGTCATCCATGACTGCTTGCCGATCTTAACTTCGGTTTGAGCAGATGCGGCATTACTTAAAAGAATGGCAGATATTACTATTATGGCTTTCATATAAAAACGCTTTCCTGAAATTACTAATAAATAAAACAGGCAAATATATTTTGTCCGGCGTGACATCCTCATGGTTCACTATCTATGCACTCTTCATTCAATTATGTTATATTGGCTGTGGACAAGACCCCGGTGGACGAAAAGTTTTCACGCAAAGGCGCAAAGATTATAAAGACGATAAGAAAACCCCTTGCGCCGTGGTTCCTTAGCGTCTCTGCGTGAAATAAAAACCACGAACCTGCAAAATGGTTGATCGTCGTTTTTTGTGCGATAACGCGAAATCAATTTTTGATCCTTAAAAATTTTGCTGCATTGTTATAAAAGATATCTTCCTTATCCTTCTTTGTCAAAAAGGTCAGGCTATTCAGAAAGCGAACAGATTTTTCGATTGCATAAGGCCATACCATCTGATCAGAACCAAACATCACCCGGTCCAGGTAGCCGGCCTCTTTGGCATTTCGGAGAAATTCTTTGATATAACGTTGTGTATTGGGTTCTACCCAAAGCATTACGGCAAGATCAGTATAAAGCTGGGGATAATAAGCCATCAGCCTGATGGCATGCTCCGGCCAGTCTTCTCCGCCTGCATGCATCAGGTAAATTCTAAGCTTAGGATATTTCACTAAAACATCTTCAATTAAAT
The DNA here is from genome assembly GCA_016787085.1 of Chitinophagaceae bacterium. Classification (GTDB taxonomy): domain Bacteria; phylum Bacteroidota; class Bacteroidia; order Chitinophagales; family Chitinophagaceae; genus VBAT01. The sequence goes on from JAEUVJ010000034.1 coordinate 163,349, forward strand.
AGGGATCACCCAGACGGAGTCTTGCCTTTGGCGACCATGAATACGTTCCGCCGGGATCACCGCCGCCTGTATGAACAGCTACCGGTATATCATATTTCTCACAAATCCGCAGGTAAGGCTGCCAGGCCGAATCACTAAGCGTTGTACCACTGTAATAGGGTGCGATCTCTCCAAACACTTCGATCTTTTTATCCTTTACCAGTTGCTCAAACTTTACACTATCGATACCATAATCTGAAGGAGCAAACATCAGGATTCCCCTGATGATCCGTTGGTTGCTATCTTTTGTCACCCAGTTCTCTACACTCTGCGGGTTACCGCTTACCATTGCTTTTACAATATTCCATTTCTTAAATGCGGCAACTGTTTCCTGGCGGTGTATCTCTGCGTTTTTTGACCCTTTGTTGCCATAATAATCACTGGCTGGTTCTCTTTCGCCAAAGTCACTATCTGTGTAGGAGTGAACATGCATGTCAATGATCTTTACCTGGGATTGTGCGAATAAACACGGCACGAGAAAGATGGGGATGAAAAGTATAGATACTTTCATGAAAAATATTTTAGGTTGATGATACGGGAAGTTAATTTTTTTTTCAGACAAGTTGACCGGCACCCGGCGTTACTAATCGTTTGCGCCGGGCCCATACCTGCCACACTCTGCTCCGATGTAAGATAACTTATCCCGCTATCTGCTGAACAGGTTCGGACAGCAGAACGGGAAGATCCTGCCGGATAGAAAGCGGCTCAATCGGATAATTATAGATCTTTAAATACATTCCTGAAGCTCCGTCCGATGGGGATGGATATACCGCCTGTTTCTACAGTATCAGCCGTATAGGAGTCAATCCTGTTTACAGAAATGATATAGGACCGGTGAACTCGTTTGAAGAGATGCGCCGGTAAAAGCGATTCCATTTCAGATGTGGTTAGTTTGGAGAAATATGTTTTTTTAGTAGTGACCAACTTGATGTACTCCTGCTGGCTTTCTATATAAATAATGTCTGCGTATAAAATCTTTACTTTCTTTTTCTGCACGGTTACAAACATATAATCCTTTGACTCTTTGGTCTCAGTGCCGGAATATTTTTGTGGGGCTGCCGTATTTACTTTATTCACTGCCACCAGGAACCGTTCAAACTCAAAAGGCTTGAGCAGGTAATCCGTTACATTCAGGTTAAATCCCTCTACGGCGTACTGGTGATAAGCAGTGGTGATAATGATAGCCGGGGAATGTGTAAGTGTTTTCAAAAATGCCATTCCTTTCAGCCTGGGCAAATGGATATCCAGGAAGATCAGGTCGGTTTGATTGTGGTGCAGGAACTCAGTGGCAAGTATGGCATCTTTGAATTTTCCCTGCAGTTTCAGGAACGGAACCTGTGCTATATAATCTGCCAGAACTTTGGCAGCCAGTGGCTCATCTTCTACAATGATGCATTTAATATCAGGCATGGCTGGCCAGGTTTATTGTTAACACAGCAGTAAAATCAGTTTCGCCCTGCTGAACGGACAGGCTGAAATCTTTATATAACAATTCCAGTTGCCGCCTCAGGTTGGATAGTCCGATATTTTCTTTCACATTTTTACTTTCTCCCGCAGATTCTGCGGAGTTTTTTACGGTAAACTTCAATTGCCGTTCCTTCAGCGAAAGATGAATATCCACGAACGGGTCTTGCCGGGTTTCTGATACGCCGTGTTTAAAAGCATTTTCCACCAGCGGGATCAGCAGCAGCGGCGGTATGGCCTGTTTCATATCCTCAATATCGTAATTAAAGTTTACATGCAGGGATTCATCATACCGGAGTTTTTCCAGGGCAATATAATCACTGATGATCTTTATTTCCAGTTCAATCGCTATATAGTTTCCGCCGGCTTCATACAACATAAACCGCAGGATCTTTGACAGGCGAAGAATGGATTCAGGCGCTAAATCACTTTTGTCTCTTGTCAGCGAGTAAATATTGTTGAGTGTGTTAAATAAAAAATGCGGGTTGGTTTGTGATTTAAGGTAGTTCAGTTCGGCCTCCTGTTTTTCGATCCGCAGCTTTTGTTCCGCCTGTTTTAGTTTAATATAGTTATAGATATGACGTATAATACCAAAAAAGAAAAGGGAGGCTATGCTGTAGCCAAAGAAAAACTGCACCCCGTCACAGGGTTTGGAAAACACCTGCGTAGGTGTATAAAAATGCAGGAGAACACCCAGTTCTCTCCACCCGTACAGGCCAAATGAATAAAACAGTAAATGAATAAAAATGAGCAGGAGACCGGTAAGGATACTTTTCAGGGATAATCGTATTGAGGGAAGGGTGTACTCCAGGAATATATAATGCAACGGCACTACGAATAAAAGGCACCAGGTATGGTTTATGCCTCTTTGTAAAAATATCTCTGGCTCTGTTATTAAACTGCCAATCATGTTCAGCAGGAAAAAAGCAAGGGTCAGTTTGAGGTAAAACTGCACTTTTTCTTTGGTGACGGTTATTCTCATTGTATGAACAGTCCCTAAATGTCGGCAAATTATTCTGTACAGGTTCTTTTGTTCACCAACTGGTGATTGTAGCGTACCAACTACCTGTTTGCGTCAACCAATGCAGGGATAGCCGTAACCGCTCATTGCTTTGCCGCTTTTGCTGTTGTTTGTCTGCTATAACCTGCTGTTCATCGGTGTCCGCATGAATGTATTCCTGACATGAAATATTCTTGTACCCGGTACAGGCTGTTGCCTGCCTTATAATACTAACTAAAACAAGCATTATGAAATTATTTATTGCTTCAATGATGACGGCGATGGTATTGCTGAGTATGTGCAGCTGTTAAAATGGGTGTTGCCCGATATACAGGCAGATGATCTTTTACAACAGGACTAATTATGAGAAAGAAAAACGCAGTAATACAGTTCGGGGAAAATATGGAAGGGTATGAGATCCCTGTTTTGAACGAACGGGAAATAAGGGCAGCAGCCGGAATATTGTTTCTTGCCACCTTTCTGTCTTTGATGTTTATTGTATTCAAAGGGAATTTTGTACCCATCAAGTATGTGGTCACGTTCTTTTTCGCCGATTTTCTCATTCGTGTTTTTATAAATCCCCGGTTTTCGCCCACACTGATAATGGGTCGCCTGATGGTGCGGAACCAGAACCCGGAATATGTAGGGGCGAGGCAAAAAAAATTTGCCTGGATAATAGGGGTGGTCCTGTCGGCTATCATGTTCATTTTCCTGGTGCTGGTAAATGCTTATAGCCCCATCACCGGAATCGGCTGTCTCATTTGCCTGGTATTCCTGTTCTTTGAATCGGCATTTGGCATTTGCCTGGGCTGTAAATTTTACCCGCTGTTTTTTAAAGAAAAGGCACAGTATTGCCCCGGTGAGATATGTGATACAAAAACAAGACAGGATATCCAGAAAACTTCCCCGGCACAGGTATTCATAGCGCTGGCATTTATTGCCTGCATCTTTCTTGCTGTATTCATTCTACAGAAAGAGTTTGAAAAAAAACCATACGATCTGTTCGGGATCAATAGTGCCACAGCAAAAGTCAGGCAGGAAAAACCAGGGAAGTAAGAGGTAAGGCTACACGCAAAAGTGCAAAGATTATTAAGGCGCCAGTATAACCACCCCTAATTGTAATTTCATTTATGTTGTAGTACTTCCCCTCCCGATAGTCATCGGGACAGGCTGCCAGCGGGGGACACTGAAGACTCCGCAGGGTGGACATTGTTTATTGCCTGTCCACTGTGTAATTCAGTTCCGTTACCCCGCAGGTAAATTGCCGGGTAGCAGGCAATAGTTTTAGTTTTATTTTGTCTTTGATGTCTGCAAACAAGGGGATGCCCCGGCCAAGAATGATGGGATTAACAAATAGCCAGTAGCCGTCAATTAAGTTCAGTTTCATCAATGAATGTGTGGCTGTCGGGCTACCAAAAAGCAAGATTTCTTTATCTCCCTGTTGCTTTATTTCATTTATGTTGTCCAAAAGGTTATCGCTGATAATTGTTGTGTTGGTCAAACCTGTATCTTTCATTTTTTTTGATAAAACAACTTTATGAACTTTACTATACCACTTTGAATGTTCAATGTCGTGCTTGCTCGCATTCGGCTTGTTTCCTGCGGTAGGCCAGTAACTTTCCATTAGCTGGTAAGTTACCCGTCCATATAATGCCGTGTCGCCCTGGCTTATGCGCTTACCCACATGATCAAAAATTTCTTCATCAACTTTAGCCCAGTTCAGTTCTCCGTTTGGCCCTGCTACAAAACCGTCAAGCGATAGGTGCATAAATGAAATTATTTTTCCCATACGGTTCTATTTTTTGCACAGAAAGGTAATTCATTTTCTTTTGCTCATCCGCCTGAGGCGGACAAAGATTATTAAGACACAAGGAAAACTCAGTGTCCGTTGTGCTGATGCCGTGATGCGTGTCTCACGCATCACTTACTTTGATAATTCCGGGATGCAAAGAACTACGCCATACTGAAATAAGACTGATAATGTCCCCCGCCAGCGGAGCCTGTCCCGGTTTATCGGGAGGCTGTATGGTCGAGCCTCATGCTTTATCAAATGGGGGTGGAATAGATGCGACGCTTAAAATCCACCCCAATTTGTAGTTACACTTATATCGTAATACTTCCCCCGCAAACGGGGGACAATGAGCACTCCGCTTATCCGCTTACCGGCATGATCAAAAATTTCTTCATCCACTTTGATCCAGTCTTTTGCAATGACCGCTAATATTTTGCATTACGCAAGTTGTTGTGCTGAAAGTTAGTTCACTTTCTGGTTTTTGCCGCGAGGAAAAAATTTTTCGTGATACACGAACCGGAGTTTTCTTTTTTAACGGGCACGAAACAAAGCGGAGGAGAAAAAATGCTCATTTAATTTTCTTTTCAAGATACCTTGCTATATAGGGAATAGAACTTTCGGGGAATGGCGATACGCAGCTTACATTGATCTCACAAAGTGAATATTTCTCTTTTGTATTTGCATTATTGACATCATTAATAAAAAAATCAGCATCCCAAATGACCGGGAGCAGTTCATCTGTTACCTGCGTGCTGGCCTGAATACTATTTATCCAGGAATCTTCCATTTTCTGTCTTAAATCCTGGAATAAACCACAATCTTCACTAAAATAAAATCGTTGACCGGGTCTTTTCCCAGGATAAAGTGCATTTATTTCCTGGTAGCCAAAACCTGTCACTTTATTGGCACACAAATAACACCTGACCATTCCATTAATGATATTTGAATTCCATGGCTGATCAATAAGCATTCCGTTTGAAGAAAAATACGGTGAAAACATTTTAATAAGATCACTGTCGGACGTAAATGTTTCTACCCTGCCGCCTTTAGCATGAGTGACTATAATTTCGTTATTCTTTTCGACTTTAAATACGCCGTCTCCTCCATTCCCCCTGTATTGTTTAAGTATTCTTGGCGCCTTGATCTTTTTTACAAACCGCTCAATAAAATCTTCCACTGAATGATACAGGTGGATATCTCCTCCGAGTTCTGTATCCCGGATCGAGTACAAAACTTCTTTGGTTCCCATTTTTAAAATAGTATCAGGATGGGCTGAAACAAAACAACCTTTTTCGGAAAGCTTTCTTAATAAATTATCCAATATTGTTCTGTCGTTTTCCTGTTCTATAGGGTTAACCCAGACAAGTATCGCCTTATATTTTAAAAGTACCTTTTTGTAGTTACCTGCGACAGAATCATTATAGACAACGGAATCAACAAGAAACCCTTTTTGAGCAAGATGGGCAGCGAGGTTTTTATATTTTTCCTCGGTCAATGCATTCCTTGTTGAACCCGGTTCGCCATAAATCATTATTGCGATTGACTTGCTTTTCATATACAGTACAATTTACTGCGATTTGACAAGAATATCAGAACTTATTGGTTCCGATGTGCGGGGTATTGCGATAACAAAGCGGGCAGCGGGGCGTCTCATTTTGTTGGGGACATTAACCAAGGCGGAGGTTTTTGTAAAGGACGTTAATTCATTTCTAAACCTACGAAATGGTTGATCGCCATTTTTTGTGGAAGTGCGGGAATAAGGACTCCATAAAGTTGTAAAGAAAAGACTATATTTAGGTAGCCTGCTGAATTTATCCACTTTGCTGATCTGGTATTAATTGAAAGCTTTTCCTTTTTGATCCTTTTGTTTGTATTTATTTTTTAACCAGTCCGCGGGCCTGCATTATTCAGGAACGGATAAAAAAAATTACATTATGTTAGTCATCGCACAACACACGAACATTACCGATCCCGGAGCTTTCTGGGCAAAAGCACAAACTGTTATTTCCTCCGCACCTGCCGGAGCCAGTGTGCTGTCGGTATTTCCATCTCAGGATGGTAAAACAGGTACCTGTCTTTGGGAAGGAAATGTTGATGAAATTCAAAAATTTCTTGACAAAGAATCAGAAGGAATGGCTACAAATTATTGTTATGAAGTAAATGAAGGGGCCTCAATGGGTTTACCTGACAGAAAAAAAGAAGCGGCGCTTAACTGATCCTGCTTCATTTTTTTAAATTTAAGAGCTGTATTGACAGCTCTTTTTTAATATCCTTATCCCGGGTCTGCCTTCTTCATTCAATTATGTTGTACTGGCTGTGGGGCAAGACCCCGGGTGGACCGAAAGAACACTACAGACTACGAGGGGCCAACGAAGGGCGGGTAATAATTAAATACAAAATTTCCCGGTGTTGAATTATAGAAGTCTGCAAAAGGATAGGGGATTATATTGCAGGAGACCGAAGGCCATAAACCTTTGATCTCACTTAAACTATAAGTTGGCATACCTGGTATTCAGGAACTATGATCATTACAAAAGGACGTCAACAGAATTGAAAATAAAAATCAACTTTGCTATGCCTTGTACTTTTAAAAATTTATCCAAAAAGATCTTTTTGATTGGTTCAATGGTCTTTGCTGAATTCACATTCGCACAGGACGGAACTATATATCCACTCGCTACTCCTGCTGAGCCAAATGCGATCCCACTCAATACAGGTGGTGTTAAAGATCAACCAGCTTCTGAAACATGGTTCAGGCAATGGGGTGATCCGATGGCCCGCAATATCACTGCTGCCACGCTGACTCCTTTTTTCCCGAAACCGGGAACGGCGAACGGCGCAGTCGTGATCGTTGCACCCGGTGGAGGTTTTCGATGGCTCTCTATGGGAAATGAAGGATGGGAAGTTGCTGAGGCACTCGCTGCAAAAGGAGTTACTGCTTTTGTACTTAAATACCGGCTACATCCCACTATTGAGCCGCTCGATAGTTTTGCAGCCTGGATGAATCGTCCACGTTTTACTCCTCCCGCCGATACTTCAAAAGGTACAACAACAGCAACACCACCACGTCCACCGCAGCTTGATCTGAGTAACCAGTTACAGGATGCTGAGGCCGCATACAACATGATCGTGAAAAATGCTGCGAAGTGGGGCATCGACACCAGCAGAATAGGTATGATCGGTTTTTCAGCAGGTGCGGGTCTCACTATGCATTGCACACTAAACTCTACAATCATGAAATTAGCTTTCATTGGACCTATCTATGGTGGTATGGGCCCCGTAACAGTGCCAAAAAATGCTCCGCCTATGTTCAATGTTATTGCAACTGATGATTTTCTTTTCAGGGGCCAGTTTGGTGTTGTTGATTCCTGGTTTAAAGCAGGCATCCCGGTTGAATTTCATCTTTATCAAAATGGCGGACATGGTTTCGGCCTGGGTAATCCTAATCGAACCAGTAATCGTTGGTTCGATGCATTCATGCACTGGTTGGATGTTAATGGCTTTCTTGCGAAGTCCAAATTGAAATAATTTTATCTCCAATCGAGTCTCGCATCAAATTCCATCTTTGCATATCGCAGGCAATTTGAAAACTCCTTTACTTATTTTCTAATTATCACGGAAAGGAACAAAGACTATTGAGACGCCAGGAAAAGATTTGATACTTTATTTAAGAATGTTGAGAGTCGTGACAAGACTTACAAGCTGAGACGAGCCATTCGATTGGCTCTTTTCCGATGTTATATTTTGCATATCTCTTGTGATGAACCTGAGTAGCACGACCACCACAGTAAACGCAACGCCAGTTATCCCGTTTGAGTACAACATAACGCTTCCGCTTCCATGCATCCGACTTAAGATAATCGTTTCTGTAATAGTCACGACGGCGTTTACGGTTAACCTCAAACCCCCAACGCTTAAATACCAGCACTCCTATTGCGACAATTAGTAAGAGTAAGACCTGGTAGTTCATGATTCTGTTTTAAGCAAGTTCTTGTACAGAAAGTTAATTCATTTTCAGTTTTTGCTGCGAAGAACCAGGGAAGAAAGATTTTAATTCGTGTGGTCGGTGAGGACAAAGGCACTGACCACGGCGTGCTTCTTTTAAGGGAACACCTGCAAGGGCGGACACGAACTAAGGCTTAGGATGAAGAATGACTAATTAGCGAGATTGCTTAACTAAATCAGAATTGAACAAACTGCCTTGTTCGTTAAGTTGAGTAAACGTATCGTCTGTCCATATTCCTCTTTTCTTTCTTTCTTTTTTTACTTTTTCAGTAAAAAGGTTATTATAAGCCTGTCTTAATTGATTAAGGTAGTCACGTTCCTCAGCTAATCTAGAAAATCTTTCGACAATTGTATCAACAGGGCCTAACTCCGTTCCGATCCAATTTCTTTCCTTTATTTCAGCAACTGCATAGGTAGTTCCTGATCCTCCAAACGGATCAAAAACTATATCTCCCGGGTTTGAGCTAGCTTCGATTATTCGATCCAAAAGCTTAATTGAAAGTTCATTTGCTTCTTCCCTTGCTTTATATTTCTTATGTCTTACTGGTGGAATGTCCAACCAAACATCTGAGAGATTAATTCCCTTAGGATTCATTTTGTCTTTATATCCGCCATAATCTTTAATCTCCTTGTAACAATTATTGCAGATTTCCATTGGCATCCTATCTGGATGAAATGTATTAGCTTTTATTCCTTTTGTATACATTAATAGTGAATAATGCGATGGATATAGTCGTCCGGCTATTGGAAGAGTATATTTTATATCTGTTGCAATCCAATGTTTGAATGAAAGCCTTTTATTTAAATAGTCGGCTAGGTAACTATTCCATTTCGGCAAATTCCACAAATAAAATGTTCCTCCTGTTTTAAGTATCCTAATGCACTCATCAATCCATTTTTCACACCACTCCAAATAATCTCTATCAGACAAGTTATCATTAATAGCGGATAAATAAAACTTATTAAGATTAAAAGGTGGGTCAGCAAAGATTAAATCAACACTTTCAGATTCTAACTCTTGCATAAGTTTTATGCAGTCTTGATTGTAAAGTTTTCCATATTGAGTTTGAAAAATTGGAAGCTTTTTTTGCTCTATTGATTTTTTTCTATAGGGTCTTGATAGAATAGGAGTAATTTGATCAATATTGTCTCTTAAAATATTTAATAATTCTTTGTCATAAATTTCCATTCCCAGCATCAATTTGTATCTTTTAACTGAAAGCTTTGCTTCAATTTTATCTAACTCAGAAATATCAGGAAGAATATTATAATCGTTGTAATATTTTAATTTCTGAACAGGTATATCAAGTTTAATTGATAAGTCCTGAATAGACTTCTTATCCGGGTTCTCAATACCTAAAACTCTTAGAAAGTTATTTTTCACTTCAAATGCTTTTCAAATTCAAATATAAGGAAAAAATGCAGACTATAGTCTGCGAAGCTTTTCTTCCATTACTTCTACCTTCCACAGCTTAAACTAGGCTTATGGAGGTCGATAGGATTTTCGGCATTGTACTTAAAGAATTAAGGAATCAAAAGAAAATATCACAAAATGATCTGGCTGATTTAGCCGAGTTGGATAGGACATATATTTCTCTTTTAGAAAGGGGGTTAAGGCAGCCAACAATTGAGACAGTATTTAAAATCTCTGAAGCACTGAAAATTAAAGCATCTGTTCTTATTCAAAAAGTAGAAAGTTATAATGAAAATTGATAGAGAAAAAAGTTTTCTGGCTATTAAAAATAGCTCTGAAGAAAAGTATTATTCTTTAGCGATTAAAGACATTAAGGATGCTATTGCTAAAGTAACCTGGCCGCTGAAAAGTAAAAAGTTTACGATAAATCCCACTAGAATGGGCAACGGTGTAAAACCGATAAAAAATGAATTCGTAACTTTTTTAAAATCGAAAGGATGGAAAACTGAAATCAGTATTAAACTTATTGATCAACTAAATGCTGGGCCTATTGATGCTTTACTCGAAACTAAAGCTGGTTCAATTGCAGTTGAATGGGAAACAGGTAATATTTCTTCATCGCATCGGGCATTGAATAAAATGGCTCTTGCAATACTTCAGGAAAATATTATTGGTGGATTCCTTATCATACCAATACGAAACCTCGCCAAATATCTTACTGATCGAATAGGTAACTACGAAGAGATTGAACCATATTTCCAACTATGGCAAAATGTCTCAATTAAAAAAGGTGTTTTAGGAATAATTGGAGTTGACTATGATGATATTTCTACAAAAGTTTCATTAATTCCCAAAGGCAGCGATGGCAATTCCAAAAATAAAAAGAGGGAAAAACGCAAATAGCTTTTTTGATTTTCGTTTAAGCTGAATAGAATTCACAACCGTACAAGAGTGCGACGCAACAGACGATGATAGTAGCAATGCAGCTGGCTACATAATCCCCTTCGGCAATGCTTCGGCAAGCTCAGCATGACATTGCTCAGGGCGACAGTGCATCAGTGGTCATTTAGAGGAAGACCTCTCTTTTGGAATTCTATCCAATTCAGATATTCCGGCGCCACACGGTGTTCTTCCATCGTAATACAATTATCAACGGGGCAAACGAGTTTGCAGAGATTGCAGCCGACACATTCCTGTTCTTTTACCGTGTAGGTGTTGTAAGGTTTGCCATAGTCCAGGTTGATGGACTGGTGTGATGCATCTTCACAAGTGATATAGCACAGCCCGCAATGGATACATTTATCCTGGTTGATCTTTGCGATATGATGATAATTGATATCGAGATCTTCCCAATGCGTAATGGTGAGCACCGACTTACCGATAAGATCATCCAGCGTTTTAAAACCTTTTTCATCCATCCAGTTGCTGAGGCCCTCACAGAGATCATCAATAATGCGGAAGCCATATTTCATAACAGCGGTACACACCTGCACATTGCTGGCGCCAAGCAACATAAACTCCACCGCATCTTTCCATGTGCTGACGCCGCCGATACCGGAGATGGGAACTTTGCTGGTCACCTCATCCTGCGCAATGGTGGTGAGAAACTTGAGTGCAATGGGTTTTACTGCCGGTCCGCAATAACCACCAAACACAGACTTGCCGGCCACATAAGGATTGGGCACCAGTGTATCGAGGTCAACACCCGTGACCGACTGAATCGTATTGATCAGCGATAATCCATTGGTGCCGGCCTTTACCACCGAACGGCCCGTTGGTACCACAGAATGTACATTGGGAGTAAGCTTGGTGATGACGGGTATCGTTGCAGCTTCCATCACCCATTCCACCACCATACAGGCGATCTCGGGGTCCTGTCCCACGGCGGCGCCCATGCCACGTTCCGTCATTCCATGCGGGCAGCCGAAATTCAGTTCCAGCCCGTGCGCCCCGGTGTCTTCCACTTTTTTGATCAGCTCATGCCAGCTTTTTTTGTCATTATCGGCCATCAGGGAGACGATCATCGCCCTGTCGGGAAAGAGCCGGATACACTCTTTGATCTCTTTTAAATTGATGTCGAGCGGCCGGTCGGAGATCAGTTCGATATTATTCAATCCCATCACCCGCTGCCCGCCATAGTCCACTGCGGAGTACCTCGATGAGACATTCTTTACCTGTGAGCCCAGCGTTTTCCAGACCACACCGCCCCAGCCGGCCTCGAAGGCACGCAGCACATTGTATTTTTTATCAGTGGGGGGGGCACTCGCCAGCCAGTAGGGGTTGGGGGATTTTATGCCGAGGAAGTTTGATGATATGTTGGCCATAGGCTAAGAGTAGTTATTTTAAATGTTGAATTTTAAATTTTGAATTAATTCTCCTGGCTGGTCTTCACAATTTTGGTCAGGATATTTATGATGTGTTCAATAGCATTCAGATAAGAAGAATAATCGAGATCAACCAGTTTGCTTTTATCTAAAAGACGAAGCCAGTATCTTGTTTCTCTTGCTTCTTTTGAAGCGATGGACATTTTTGAAATAAAATCCTTTCTTGATTGTGCTGCGATTGCTTCTTCAATATTTGCGCCAATGCTTGTGCCGCTCCTTAATAATTGTTTAGATAATACATACTCGTTTTTCTGAACAAGAAGTTTATACAGGCTAATTACCTGAATTGAAAAATCAAATGAAAGTTCCTGTATTTTGTTGTCAGATTTCACTTAAAACCAATCATTCAAAATTTAAAATAAATAATTCAAAATAGCCCTGGCTCCATCTTTCCCAGCCTGTACCGCATCTACCACCTCTTTACCGCCGTTCACCGCATCACCACCGGCAAATACGCCTTTGATATTCGTTGCACAGTTCTCATTAATCACGATCTTTCCGTTCTTATTATCGAGTTTGTATTTTTTTACCAGCTTTTCAAACGGCACCTGTCCTGCCGCTTTGATGACCATGTCCACATCCAGGGTAAAGGTCTCTCCGGTATCAACAGGGGAGCGGCGGCCCGAAGCATCCGGTTCACCCAGTGTCATTTTGCTGCAGACGAGTTGCTTTACTTTTCCCTGAGAGCCTTTTAATTTTTTCGGCGCTGCCAGCCAGACGATCTCACAGCCGTCGAGCATGGCTATATCGAGTTCCGCCTGTGTGCAGGGTTTTTCTGCTTCTGTCCGGCGGTACACCATTGTCACTTCTTTTGCTCCTAATCGTTTGGCCTGTGTGGCGGCATCAATGGCTGTCATGCCCATACCGATCACCGCTACCTTGTCGCCGACCGGTACTGACGGATAGCCTTTGGAACGTATATCATAGATAAAGGAGATCGCATCCACCACACCCTCCAGTTTTTCGCCGGGAATATCTAATTGTCTCGCCACACCCACACCCATACCGAGATAGACTGCATCAAATTCCTTTTTCAGTTGAGCCAGTGTAATGTCTTTACCCAGTTCCTGGTTGTATTTTATTTCAATGCCGCCAATAGCAGTGATATAGTTCACTTCATCTTCGCAGAACTGCGGGGTCACTTTATACGCAGCAATACCGTAGGTCATCAGTCCGCCGCCTTTGCTCTCTTTCTCAAAGATGGTAACATCAATTCCTTCTCTTGAGAGAACATGAGCACAGCTTAAACCGGCGGGGCCTGCACCAACGATCGCAACCTTTTTACCCCCAGCCCCTGAAGGGGAGTTTTTACGTTCAAACAGTTGCCAGTTTTCTTTCATGGCTTTTTCCGTGCTGTATCGTTGGAGCTTTGCTATTGGAATGGGAGGTTCGTGCAGTAGATTGAATACACAGCTTCCCTCGCAAAGTTTTTCAACAGGGCAAACCTTGCTGCAACCTGCGCCCATGATGTTAGAAGAAAAGATGGTATGGGCAGAGCCTTTTACATTATCCGTTACGATCTGTTTGATGAACTTGGGCACATCAATATGCGTAGGACAGGACTTGGTACAGGGAGCATCATAACAGAACAGGCAACGGCTGGCTTCCACCTGCGCTGCTGTTTTATTTTCAAACGGCGGGTGAATGTCGGCGAAGTTGGTTTCGTATTGTTCTTTGGTTAGCCTGTTATTTTTTATTGGCATAAAAAATCTTTTTGAACACGGATGACACGGATGTATAGATTTTTACGGATTTTTATTCTATAGGTCTGATTTTAGTTGTTTGCCAGAATTTTCTGTCATTATCATAAACTTTTCTTCTTACTTCGGGTTTCTTTCCAAAGTTTAATAATAAGCCAACTTCAATTTCAGTAGCTTTTAAATAATTTATCAATTGGTTTTCGTCTCCCTCATAGAGTTGTTCATTGGTTTTTAGTTCACAAATCACAACTTCTTCAACTGTCAGATCAGCACTATAGTCACCCACAACATGGCCTTCATAATGAACAAGCACTCTTTTTTCTTTATCAGCCTTGAAGCCCATTTTGACCAATTCTATAAGCATTGCGTTTTGATATACTTTTTCCAGAAAACCATACCCAAGAGTGTTGTAAACTTTAAAGAAAGCCTTAATGATTTGTTCAGTTAGTTCTTCGTGTTTCATAATTATTTTACAATCTGTGTAAATCCGTCTATCCGTGTCATCTGTGTTCTGATTCTACAATTCAACCAGCTTTCCGTATGTCTCAGGGCGGCGATCCCGGAAGAACTGCCACACACTTCTCACTTGCTCTATCATATCAAGGTCAAACTCTGCTACCAGTAACTCATCATTATCTTCTGAAGCCTGCGCAAAAATTTGCCCTCTCGGATCAACGAAATAAGAAGACCCATAGAACTTGCCGAGATTCCAGGGTTTTTCTGTGCCTACACGATTGATACAACCCATGAAATAGCCGTTGGCTGCCGCATGGGCGGGTTGCTCCAGTTTCCATAAATACTGTGATAAGCCTGCCACAGTAGCTGAAGGATTGTAAACGATCTCAGCGCCGTTCAGTCCCAGTATCCTTGCTCCATCCGGGAAATGACGGTCATAACAGATATAGACGCCGACCTTTGCATATTTTGTCTGGAAAACAGGATACCCGAGATTACCCGGTTTGAAAAAGAATTTTTCCCAGAAACCGGAAGTATGCGGTATATGGTTCTTGCGGTACTTGCCAAGATAAGTTCCATCCGCATCAATCACCGCAGCCGTATTATACAAAACACCTGCTTGTTCCTTTTCATACACCGGAACGATCATGACCATATTGTACTTCTTTGCGTATGCCTGCATTCTTTCAATGGTCGGCCCCGGAACTGTTTCGGCAGACTCATACCATGCTTTATCCTGCCCCGGGCAGAAATAGGGGGTATTGAAAATTTCCTGGAAGCAAAGTATCTGCACCCCCTTTTTACCGGCTTCTTCAATTAAAGGAATATGTTTCTGTACCATCGCTTCTTTAATTTCTGCGATCGTTCCTTCGCCTTCGGTTTTAGGAAGCGACATTTGAATGAGACCTGATTTGATGATTCTTGGCATAGTTTGTTTTTTTTGAACACGGATTGGATAGATCTTCACGGATTTTTTTTATAATAGCCGTAATATCTGAGAAACAAAAAATCCGTGTTAATTCCTTTAATCTGTGTAATCCGTGTTCTTGTTTTATACTTTATCGGCCACCTTATTTCCTTTTATAAATTTACCATATCCTTTATCTCTGCAATAGTTCCTTCGCCTTCTGTTTTAGGGAGGCTCACCTGGATCAGTCCTGATTTGATGATTCTTGGCATAGTTTATTTTTTTGAACACGATGACACGGATTGGATAGATGATCACGGATAAATATCAGTGCAAATCCACATCATCTGTGTTATCCGTGTTCCGTTTTATATTTTATCGGCTACTTTATTTCTCTTTATAAATTTACCATATCCCCGGTCAATTTTACAATGGTTATTCTCAATCGCTACTTTCCCTCTCAGTAAAACCGTTTTCACTTTACCGGTAAGTTCCCAGCCTTCATACCCACTGTAATCAACATTCATATGATGCGTTTTGGCAGAGATGGTATGCTTTTCACCCGGATCAAAGATGACAATATCTGCATCACTTCCCACAGCGATCGTTCCTTTCCGCGGGAACATGCCAAATATCTTTGCCGGGTTGGTGCAGGCTACTTCTACATATTTATTCAATGTGATCCTGCCTTTATTCACTCCTTCACTGTACAGTAATTCCATGCGGTTCTCAATGGCCGGGTGCCCGTTCGGTATCTTCGAAAAATCATCTTTGCCCATCAGCTTCTGTTCCCATTTAAAGGGACAGTGATCCGTTGCCACCACCTGTACCAGTCCCTGGTTGATGCCGGCCCATAATGTTTCCTGGTCTTTCTTCTCCCGAAGGGGAGGGCTCATCACCCATTTGGCGCCGTCTTCTCTTTGGTATAATGATGCATCAATAATTAAATACTGGATACAGGTTTCTACAAATACTTTCTGATTCCTTTTGGTAGCATTCCGCACCGCATTTAATGCCCCTTCGCAGGTCAGGTGAACAATGTAGCCGGGGCAACCGGTATAAAAGGTCATGTCAGTAAATCGTTCTGAGGCTTCTGCTTCGGTTATTTCCGGTTGTGATAAATAATGATACAATGGGGAAAGCTTGCCTTCTGCCCGGTGTTTGGCAACGAGGTAATCTATCATATCGCCATTGGTGGCATGTACATTGATCAGGCCGCCGCATTTCTTTACTTCTTCCATTAAGCCGATCATCTGCCTGTCGTCAATCATCAATGCACCTTTATAGGCCATAAATGTTTTAAAGGAGGTGATACCTTCATTTTCGATCAATCCTTTTATTTCTTTTTTGGTATTGTCGTTAAAATCAGTGACGGCCATGTGAAAACTGTAATCTCCTACACAATTGCCGTTACTTCTGCCTCTCCATTCGTCCAATGCGGCTTGTAATGAATTACCCTGCTTCTGCAGGATGAAATCAATAACCATGGTAGTGCCGCCGAATAGTGCAGCCCTTGTTCCTGTTTCATAATTATCGCTGGAGAATGTGCCCATGAATGGCATGTCGAGATGCACATGCGGATCAATACCCCCGGGAAAAACAAGTTTGCCGGAGGCGTCAATTTCTTTACTGGCTTTTACCGATAAATCTTTACCGATCGCTTTTACCGTTTCGCCTTCAATGAAAATATCGGCGACCTGGTCGGCGTCTGCAGTAATGATCCTTCCGTTTTTAATCAGCAGCGACATACGAAGTTTCTTTGATGGTGGAAATAGCTGTTTTATACGAACGCATCAATGCGATATAAACAATAGCCGAAATAAAGAACCCGACGAACCACGCATAGTTATACAGGTTAGCTATCCATGCCGGAACGGAATCCACGGCTATTATTTTGATCGTGACAAGAAAACCCGGAACGTTAGGCAAAATACCCGCCAGCAGGGCAATGATGGCATGTTTGTTATACCCATTCGAAAAAGCATATTGGCCTTTATGGCTATACAACTCATCCACATTGAGTGTTTGCCTGCGGATGAAATAATAATCTGCGATCATGATACCGCCGACCGGGCCCAGCAAACTGGAATAACCCACGAGCCAGGTGAAAATATATCCGGTGGGATCGGCGACCAATTTCCAGGGGAAGATCAGAACGCCAATGATACCGGTGATATAGCCGCCCATCCGGAAATCAATTTTCTTAGGTGACAGATGAGAGAAATCATTCGCCGGGCTGACAATGTTTGCAGCAATATTGGTGGCTAATGTTGAAATAGCCACCGCGATCATAGCGAAGGTTACCATCAGCTTGTTTTCAAATTTTCCGGCCAACTGAACCGGATCCCAGATCGTACTGCCAAAAACGATCATCGTAGCCGAAGTGACCACCACGCCGATAAAGGCAAACAAGGTCATGGAAGGAGGGAGACCGATGATCTGTCCCCGTATCTGTGCTTTCTGGCTTTTAGCATAACGGGTAAAATCGGGGATGTTCAATGATAGTGTGGCCCAGAAACCCACCATACCCGTCAATGCCGGAAAGAAGTAATTCCAGAAAGAGGCGCCCGAAAGTTTGGAGGGCTGTTCCAAAATAGGTCCTAATCCATTGGCCGCACTGATAGCCCAGAACAGCAATGCTAATGCGGCAACGGGAAGAAAGATCGCTTTGAACACTAACAGCTTCCTGATACTTTCCACGCCGAGATACACGATGAACATATTCAGAAACCAAAAGGCAAGAAAACAGAGAAAGGGAACAATGCCGGGAAATAATGTGGTCGTTGATATTTCAGGTAAAGACGGCGACCATACCCTTATCATATAATAGATAGCTGTGCCACCGATCCATGTTTGGATGCCGAACCAGCCACAGGCAACAATGGCCCTCAGTATAGCGGGTATATTAGCTCCCTTTGTTCCGAAGCTTGCCCTGGCAAACACAGGAAAGGGTATTCCATATTTGGCGCCGGCATGTCCATTCAATATCATCGGGATGAGAACGATCGTATTGCCCAGAAAGATAGTGAGTATGGCCTGCCACCAGTTCATACCACCACCGATCAGTGAACTGGCCAGCATATAGGTAGGGATGCACAGGCTCATGCTGATCCACAGGGCTGCATAGTTCCAGGTTCCCCATTTGCGCCTGGAAGCAGGAATAGGAGCGAGGTCTTCGTTGATTAAAGCCCCCCTGCCCCCCGAAGGGGGGTTACCGGAGTCTGCGTAATTTGAGTTTTCGCTATCCATTCGAAGATTATAAAGTTTAGGGTTCTAAAGTCCCTCCTTTAGGAGGGATTTAGGGAGGTATCAGCAATTAGGATCGCCTCACTGATGATCGCCAGCCCTTCATCTATCTGCTCTTTGGTTACGATCAGTGGCGGTGCAATAAAGATGTAACTCCAGCGCACAAAGGTGTACATGCCCAGTTCTTTGATCTTTGCTGCTACCTTATTCATGACTGCCATCTCATCCGGTTTGGCATTAAAGGGAGCCATCGGTTCTTTGGTCTTACGGTTCTTCACCAATTCGATACACCCTAACAACCCGGTATTCCTGAAATCACCGATAGACGGATGTTTTTGTTTTAATTTCTCTACCTGCGCTTCCACATACTTGCCCATTGCTGCTGCATTGGCAATTAAATTCTCATCCTCATAGATATGCAGCATTTCGAGGGCGGCAGCACAACTAACAGGGTGGGCAGAGTAGGTGAGACCCAGCGCCAATACCGTATCATCATATTTCGCAGCGATCTTATCAGACACCATCAAACAGCCAAATGGCAGGTAACCTGATGTAAGCCCCTTTGCCATACAGATCATGTCAGGAATGATACCGTGGTTTTCGAAGCCGAACCATCTGCCCGTTCTGCCAAAACCACTCATCACTTCATCCATGATCAGCAAAATGCCGTGTTTGTTACAAATTTCTCTTACTGCTTTCAGATAGTCCCCAGGATATTTCAGGCAGCCGGATGAGCCGGATTCACCTTCCAGCAATATCGCGGCAATATTCCCCGGTCCTTCATAAGCGATCATTCTTTCTAATGAGGCCACCGATTCTTTCAGCAGGTTCTCCTCCCCATATTCCCAGCGATACAGATAGGGGAGATCGAAATGCACAAAGTTCGGCGCCTGCTGTGCATCCACAGGTAAACGCCGCGGATCGCCACTCGCAGAAATAGCGCCAATAGAAGCGCCATGATAGGATTGATAACGGGTCAGTATCTTATGCCGGCCAGTATATAACCTGGCGAGCTTGATACCATTCTCAATAGAGGTAGCGCCGCAAAGCGTAAAGAAAGCTTTGTTCAGATCGCCGGGGCATATCTCTGATAATTTTTTACCCAGTTCACCACGTACCCTGGTGACACAGGACGGCGTTACATAACTTACTTCCTGCATTTGTTTAATGACAGCTTCCGTCACCCGCTGGTTGCCGTGACCAATGTTCACATTCATCAGCCCGGATGAAAAATCAATATAGCGTTTCCCGTCGTAGTCATAGAGATAAACACCTTCGCCATATTTTACAGCAATGGGATTGGTGCCTTTTTGCTTACTCCACGAAAAGAGGGTGTAATCCTGGTTGTTTTGGATTATTTCCTGGGATTCGGAGATTGATTTTGTTTGTGACATTTTAAGTTAATTATGAATTATGAGTTCAGAGTTATGAATTGATCCTTTCCCATCCATAACTCATAATTCTGATTTTTTCATTCAACATTTGTCTGAACCGGGATTTGGGCTGATTAACTGATTTACAGGATTCATTTTTCTCATAATCTCAATAATCCTAAAAATCATGGTTCAGACCATTAACTCATCCAGTTGATCCCCGCCTCCGGGTTCCACTTCGTGGTACTCTTTTTCAGTTTTGTCCAGAACTCAATAGAACTTTTCCCGGTGATATCACCCACGCCAAACTTGCTTTCATTCCAGCCGCCAAAGGAAAACGGTTCTCTTGGCACCGGCACACCTACATTCACACCGATCATACCGGCGCTGGCACGGTCAATGATGTAACGGGCCATACCGCCATTTTGTGTAAATACGGATGCGGCATTACCATAAGGGTTCGCATTCTCGATCGCCAGGGCTTCGTCCACCGTCTTTGTCCGCATGATGGAAATAACAGGACCGAATATCTCCTCTTTTGCTACAGACATATCCGGCTTTACATAATCTATTACGGTAGGACCGACGTAGGTACCGTTCTCTTTCCCTTTCACTTTTGTATTGCGCCCATCCACCAATACTTTGGCACCCTGCTTTTCCGCTTCGGTGATATAGCCTTCAATTCTTTCTTTGGATTCTTTGCTGATCACAGCCCCGAGATTCTCACCCGGAACGATCTTTTTAGCTTCTTCGCAAATTTTTTCAATGATATGGTCCACGTTGCCCACACCTACCATCGCAGAGGCGGCCATACAACGCTGGCCGGCGCAACCGCTCATCGAAGCGGCTACATTCTGCGCCGTCATTCCCGGGATCGCATCGGGTAATACCATCAGGTGATTTTTGGCCCCGCCTAATGCCAGGCAACGCTTATAATTGGAAGTAGCTTTCTGGTAAACGATCTTCGCTACTTTGGTCGAACCGACAAAGGATACCGCTTCTATACCGGGATGGTCGCAGATAGCAGTAACGATCTCGCTGTCGCCATGCACGATATTGAATACGCCATCCGGCAAGCCGGCTTCCTTTAATAATTGTGCCAAACGGCCACAACTCAGCGGCACTTTCTCCGATGGCTTGATGATCATGCTATTTCCCAGAGCAATGGCATTCGGTATCGTCCAGTTCGGCACCATGCTGGGAAAATTGAACGGAACAATAGAAGCGACAACACCCAAGGCAACATGCTCTGTCCGGCATTCTACCCCTTTACTGACCTCCAGTACTTCACCGGTCACCAATTGGGGCAGGGAAGTAGCAAACTCGGTCAGTTCAATACTTTTTTCAATTTCAGCCACAGCTTCGCTGTAGGTCTTGCCATTTTCTTCCTGTACCAGTTCAGCCAGTTCTTTCAGGTTCTTTTCTAATAAAAACTTATAACGAAAGAACACCTGCACTCTTTCTTTGATAGGAGTGCGGCTCCAGGCCGGAAAAGCTGCCTTGGCTGCTTTTACCGCACTATCGAGATCTTTGGCAGCTGACATCGGCACATCGGATAAATGATTGCCGTCAATGGGTGAGATCACGGGGAGGCGGCGGTCAGAAGAAGCATTGACAAAAGCGCCGTTGATATAATTTTGGGTTGCAGGGTATTTCATAGCTTTTTTATTATCCTGTAAAAGAAATTCAGGCATCAACTATAAATATAAATAAATTAGGCAGCTTTACAAGCTAAACCCCGGCGATTTTATGACT
>JAEUVJ010000050.1 GCA_016787085.1 Chitinophagaceae bacterium
AGCGAGAGCTTTTTCTCATAATAAGCAATTTTTAGTTTGGAATATGGTGGAAAAATAAGGATTGTCAGGTTTATCTAAAAATTTAATTTTTAAGCAGAAAGGATAATTTGTTGAAATCTGCAACCATTATACTTTGGGCAGATTTTTCACCCTTCTTACTTTCGGCTCATGGCTTCATTTCAGTTTCCGGGACAGACCCGGTTTTATAGTGGTAAAGTAAGGGATGTTTACACCATACAAGACCAATTACTCGTTATGGTCGCTTCCGACCGCATATCTGCATTTGATGTGATATTGCCCCGGCCGATCCCTTTTAAAGGGCAAGTCCTTAACCAGATCGCTGCTTACATGCTAAAAGCCACCAGCGATATTTGCCCCAACTGGCTGCTGGATGTACCGGCGCCAAATGTTTCCATTGGAAAAAAGTGTATCCCTTTTAAGATCGAAATGGTAGTAAGAGGAAACCTGACTGGTCATGCCTGGCGTACTTACTCGGCTGGAAAAAGAGAGTTGTGTGGCGTGCAAATGCCGGAAGGAATGAAAGAAAATGACTACTTCCCTGCTCCCATCATTACCCCCTCTACCAAGGCTGAACAGGGGCATGACGAAGACATTTCCGCCAATGAGATCATAGCCAATGGGCTGGCTACAGCCAAAGAATGGGAAATATTGTCGGACTATACCCTGCAACTTTTTACGAGAGGCAAACAATTAGCCGCGCAAAGAGGCTTGATACTGGTGGATACGAAATATGAATTTGGCAAGATCGGCGATACGATCTGCCTGATGGATGAGATACATACTCCCGACTCATCCAGGTACTTTTATGCGGAAGGCTTTGAAGAAAGACAGGCAAAAGGGGAAAGACAAAAACAACTGAGCAAGGAGTTTGTGAGAGAATGGCTGATCGCCAACAATTTTATGGGAAAAGAAGGGCAGACTGTACCCGTAATGACCGACGAATGGGTGAACACCATATCACAACGCTACATCGAACTGTACGAAAAAGTTATTGGAGACAGTTTCATTCCGCAGCCTCTTTCTGATGAAGACACCTATCAGCGGATCACTGCATCCCTTGCCAGCCTGTCCTGAAATAAAAAAGGAGAAAAGACGCAACGCCTTCTCTCCTTTCTGCCATAATCTCCAAAGGGATATTTATTTTACCGGTGCCGTTGTAGTTGTCTTTGTTCTGAAATTGCCCGTGCTGGTCGCTTGTCTGCCGGTGATCAGCGGGCAGTAATAATCTATCGCATCCTGCGCTTCAAAATAGGTAAGCCAGTAATCGGTCACCGTGCCTGTAAACACTACACCCGAAGAACGATTGTAAACGTCTTTGGTGCCGCCATAGCTGAAATCACCATAGAGCACACTCCCTTCAAACGGTTTATACCCGCCGTAAGAACGGATGATGGTGTAGCCATTGTACGTTTCGACCACATAGTAATTACAATACGCATCACTGTACACTACTACGCCCCTTTCCTTAGACAGCCAGTAGTTTTCATTAAAGCCTATATCCTGCTTGTAACAACCTGTAAGAAAAACGGCTGTCAGCAAAACGACAGATGTAAGAGTAAAGATCTTTTTCATACTAATAGAGTTTTAGATGTTGATTTGATTTTCCAGATCATTTACTGTAAGAAGTCAAACGACGGGCTAAAGTTTGATTACAACTTGTTAAAGTCTTGTATACACCAGAATCCCAGCAATTACCCGGAAGAAAAAATTTCAGAAAATCGGCATTATCTTCATTGGGAAAATAAAAACTCAACTATGAGAATATTATTCATCGGAGCTACCGGTATGCTTGGCAAACCTGTTGCCAAAGAATTGATAAAATCAGGACTGGATGTAACATTGCTGGCAAGGGATACTGATAAAATGCAGTCCCTGTTTCAGGACACAACTGTTACTGGCGGAGATGTTTTTGAAAAGGATAGCCTGGCGCAAGCCATGAAGGGCGCCGATACGGTTTATTGCAATCTTTCTGTACTGCAGACGGCAAAAGAAAAAGACCGCCATACGGAAAAAGAAGGGATGACAAACATAATTGCTGCCGCCAAAGGTACCGGCGTCAAAAGAATAGTCTATCTCTCGTCGCTGGTTCACCGGTACCAGGGTATGAACGGATTTGACTGGTGGGCATTCCGGATCAAACAAGGAGCGATACAAAAGATAAAGGACTCCGGTCTTTCTTACACTATTTTCTACCCCTCCACCTTTATGGAGGCATACCCTCACCAGATGATCATGGGAAGCAGGATAGCCATACTGGGTGATTCGGTCATGCCCATGTGGTTCATTGCCGCAGAAGACTATGCCCGGCAGGTGGCGGCTTCGTTCAGGCTGCTGAATAATGAGAACAGGGAATACAGCATCCAGGGAACAGAGGCTTTCACGTTTGACCAGGCCAATACGATCATGATACAGAATTATACGCGGCGAAAACTGAGTGTCATGAAAGCCCCGATCGGCATTATGAAGTTCCTCGGCCGTTTTTCAGCAAAGTTCAACTACGCCTGGCATATTTGCGAAGCTTTGAACAAATACCCCGAAAAGTTTGAAAGCGAAAACACCTGGAAAGAACTGGGCAAACCTTCCATTACATTATCCGAATTTGCCCGGACTGCCTGAGGAATTGTATTTTGCAGGTATGAAAAGAAATATCATTATTGTTTTTCTCCTGGCGTTCTCCCTGTTCACAGCAGCACAGCAGAAGAATTATCTCATCGTAGGCACCTATACCGGTGGCAAAAGCGAAGGCATCTATGTCTATACGTTCAATAGTTCAGATGGCTCTTACAAAGAAGCAAGCCACATCAAAACATCCAACCCTTCCTTTGTGACTATCTCGCCGGATCAAAAATTCGTTTATGCTGTACTGGAAAATGCGGATAATAAAGGAAAAGGCGGAGAGATATCTGCTTTCTCATTTGATCGATCATCAGGTACACTTACCTACATCAACCAGCAGCCAACAGGTGGCGATCACCCTTGCTATGTAGAAACTGATAAAACCGGCAAATGGGTGGTTGCCGGTAACTACAGCAGTGGCAGTTTATCCGTTCTCCCGGTGAACAAAGACGGAAGCCTGGGTGCCGCTACTGATCATATTCAGCACCAGGGTTCAGGTTTCAATAAACAAAGGCAGGAAAAGCCACATGTACACTGCACTTTGTTTTCATCGGATAATAAATTCCTTTTTGTCCCGGATCTCGGTATTGACAAAGTGATGATCTATGCTTTTGATGCACAAACCGGCAAACTCACCCCGACATCTCGGCCTTTTGCAAAATCAGTGGATGGTGCAGGTCCGCGTCATTTTACTTTTCATCCCGGTAATAAATATGCATACCTGATAGAAGAACTTAGTGGAACCGTCGTGACGTATCAATATAAAAATGGGAAATTGAAAACCGTGCAGCGCATCAG
Source organism: Chitinophagaceae bacterium (assembly GCA_016787085.1). Classification (GTDB taxonomy): domain Bacteria; phylum Bacteroidota; class Bacteroidia; order Chitinophagales; family Chitinophagaceae; genus VBAT01. Next base: position 3,436 of record JAEUVJ010000050.1, read on the forward strand.
CACCATGCCTGCAGGCGACACCAGTTTTGCAGGCAGCGCTGATATCCATGTATCACCGGATGGAAAGTTTTTATACGCCTCCAACAGGGCTAACTCCAACACCATCGCCATTTTTTCAATTAATTCTAAGAACGGCAAACTCACTGCAATCGGTCACCAGCCAACCATGGGTAAAACACCCCGCAATTTTAATTTCGATCCTTCCGGAAATTACCTGCTGGTAGGAAACCAGAACAGCGATGAGATCGTGATCTTTAAAAGAGACAAGAACACCGGCTTACTATCCGACTCAGGGAAAGGAATAGAAGTGGGAAAGCCGGTTTGCCTGAAATGGATAAGCCTGCTTTAATCAGTACAGGGCAATGTGAAAGAGAATACGGAACCTTTACCCGGTTCACTTTCGACGAACATCTTTCCGCCGTTCTTAGAGAGGAATTCCCGGCAAAGCATCAGGCCAAGACCGGTGCCTGCCTCATTGGCTGTACCTTTTGTTGTATAATAATTGGCAGCGTTTATTTTTTGTAGTACTTCCGGGCTCATCCCGGTACCTGTATCTTCTACAAATATTTCTACAAAAGAATCGCCGGGATTAGCGCCTGCAAAGACATACCCTTCTTCCGGAGTGAACTTAATGGCATTGGACAAAAGGTTACGAAGTACGAGGTTCACCATTCCTTTATCAGCATACACATACACCGGGGCATCTGTTTTCATTTCGAGATATACTTTTTTGGTTTCCGCCTGCAGCCGCAGCAGTTGCATCACTTCTTTGATCAGGGCGGATACATCAATCACTTCGGGCCTGATGGCGCTTGCCTGCATTTGTGTCTTTGCCCATTGCAGCAGATTTTCCATCAGCCCGGTAGTATAGTTCAGGTCGGTGATCACATGCGGGATCATCGCCTTCACCTCATCGCCGGGCAAATTATACTGCTGCACATTCTGGAACAGGTTGCGCAGCGCATACATGGGCGATTTCAGGTCATGTGCGATAATGGAGAATAACTTATTCTTCAGCCCGTCTAATTCCTTTAACTCAGCTGTCTGTTTTTCCAGCAAAACAGCTTTCTCTGCTATTTCGGCTTTTTGCTGCTCTATCTCCCGGTTACTTTTCAGCAATTCCCTGTTCTTGCTTATGATGCTGAACTGGTAGCGGCTGTTCTCCTTTTTGATCATAAAAAGACCTGCAAAAATGAATACGGCTGCGAGCAGGTGGTTGAAAAAATAGAAACTGTAATTCTGTTCGAGCAATACAAAATCATACTGGTTCCATAGAACAAATACAGCTAAATAGCAGGCGATGGAAAGCGAGAAAGAAAAGATCACGTTGATGATCTTCTTCAGAAAGAAAACTGACAATACCCCATAAAGGATAAAGAACAGTTCGATGCCAACATCTACTTTGGCGGCATATACCAGGGCCGTGAGAACCGGGTAAAGTGTAAAATAAATAAGGCGTGCCAGTTCATAACGCTGGTAATAATTACAGGCCAGTACAGTAATGCTGATCAGTGCAGGCGAACAGGCCACTATCCAGGCCAGCAAAGGCAATTGATCATCATTGAACAGACCGGCAAGCGGAACGATAAGCCCGGTCAGCAACCCGAGCGCATTCATGATATTGAAAATACCAAGCTTCCTTTTTTCGTAATCATCTAATTCAGGAGAAAGGCCATTGGTCTTAATAGCCGTAAGAAGGCGGTGGATAGCAGGTACGGTGATCGTCATGGTACGAAAGGTATTGGTTCAATATAGCTTTCGATAGGCCGGATTTGTCCGATGGATTGGTTTCTTCAAAGGAATCAGATCGTAAAACGGGGAATTAGCTGAATAAGTATGTACTCTTATTGAATTAAATACGAATCTGCATCGTCATTGGTTTGTGAATAACCTGGATATCCTTAAAAAAATATTAACTCCCTGAATGCCAGCTTCCGGGGTATGCATCATTTTCTTTCTTTGAGCAGGGGCCTCAGCCGCTGGCGGGATTTATTGAAGATATTGCTTCCCTTATCTATACCAGCTCTGATCTTCTTCTGCTCTTCTTCCGGCAGGTGGATCACCTCCCGGCATTCTTTACTGCAACAGCCTTGATACGTTGCTGCACACTCTTCACATTGAATAAACAAAAGATGGCAACCGCTGTTTATACAGTTGGTATGTGTATCGGCCGGTTTACCGCATTGATGACATTTGGAAATAATATCTTCTGTGATCCTCTCCCCCAGTCGCTCATCAAAGACAAAATTCTTACCAATGAATTTACTGGACAGGCCATTCTCTTTCGCCTGTTTAGCATAATTAATAATACCGCCTTCCAGGTGAAAAACATTTGTAAACCCATTGTGCAGCATATAGGCCGAGGCCTTTTCGCAACGGATACCACCTGTGCAATACATGATGATGTTCTGTTCCTTTTTATCTTTCATCATGTCAACAGCTATCGGTAATTGCTGGCGGAACGTATCACTGGGTATTTCAATGGCATTTTCAAAATGGCCCACTTCGTACTCGTAATGGTTACGCATATCTATCACTACCGTATCCGGGTCGTTCATCAGTTGGTTCATCTCCTCTGCATTCACATACTTTCCTTTATTTTCCATGCTGAACAAAGGATCGGTGATCCCATCAGCTACTATCTTTTCCCTGACCTTTACCTTAAGTACCCAGAACGACTTGCCATCATCATCTACGGCAATATTCAGCCGGAGCCCGTTCAGCGGTTCATGGGAATACAGGTAGTTCTTCAGCGCTTCAAAATGGCTTTGCGGCACACTGATCTGTGCATTGATACCCTCATGCGCCACATAGATGCGGCCAAAGACCTTCAGCTCATGGAGGGCTTTGTAAAACTCATCCCGGAATTTCACCGGATCGGCAATAGGAAAATACTGGTAAAAGGAAATGGTAGTGCGGGGCTCGGTCTCCTGGTATAGCCGTTCTTTCAGCTCCTTCTGGGAGATGCGGTTGTGTAATAATGCCATGAACTAAATTTTCGTGACTGCTTGCGTTGCAGTTAAAAATTTTAAACAGGGCAAAGGTAAGAAAAAGAGACTGGAGTTGTAAGATATCAGCCGGGAGTTTTCATCACGATCGTCATTGGTCAAATCGGATCTTTCCCCCGATGAGCCCTCCTGCCCCTATCTTGACACCGAATTGATAATTCAACCCCGGCTGGTACGCGTTGATAAAATCAACCCGGAATATCTTGAATATGTTTTCTACTCCCAGGAAAGCTTCTACATAGTTCTTATTCTTATCTACGTAAAATGCATTAGCCCCTGCTACCATGTACCATTTCAGTTTGTTGAACAGGGGTATCTTATTTGTCAGCAGCCCATTAAAGTGATGTTCTATATGCGCAACGGTATAAAAATTCTCTGTATTGCTGTACCGGTAGTATGGCGCCATCTGGAAAGCATCAAGGTATTTGCGGATAGAATACACCTGGTTACCATTGAAATGCTGGAAGTCCGGTATCTCTGCTTTCTTATTATTCAGGAATCCGCCGATACTCAGCTTGTATTTGAACTCGCCACCTAGTTTAAAATTCAGGTTATCTGTGACGGAGAGTCTCCATTTATCAAAGTTCACATCACTTCCAAGAACATTTTCAATTCCTTTATTGTATTCCAACGTGAATGTAGGTGCATCAGAACCGATCGGCATTCTATAGCGGGGAAACTCGATATACCGCTGCCCCGGTTGCCAGGTCAGTTTCATGCCGGCTACTAAAGCCTGGTGCCTGTTGAAAGGAATAGACGCTAACTCGTAAGGATGATTAGGCAAAATGGTCTTGTGTTTTGCCAGGATAGAAAAATCCGTACTGTTCTCTACCGGCAACCTGTCTTCATACGTAATATGAAAGTTCAGCCGGATACCGCTTTCTGTCCGGGTATTGAATTCCACCCGGCCAAACCAGTTCTCGTACAACTTCATATAATTCTCTTTCCAGAATAGCGTGGTGATGGCATTGGAAAAAGGATCCAACGGGCTCTCATGATTGAATTGAGATAAGCGTTTGCCACCAGACAGTTTCAGGTACCGGTTACGGATATTGCTATATAGCCCTTTCGGCCGGATCGTCAGGTCAGCATAAGAATTCAGGTGTGTGTTGCTGAATCCATAACGGGTATTCCAGTCAAGTGTATAATTCAGTTTCTTTTTGAGCCTGTTAAAATGCAGGGATTGTTCCACCACTACTGCCAGCCCTTCTACGGTGTTATAGTCCAGCTTTGTGAGTAATGGTTTGGCGCTATATGAGACGATCCTCTTCTTACCGTAGAAATTATGATGGGCCCCTGACCAAACAATATCTTTTAGTGAAATGGGCTTCTGGTTCTTCCGCAATGAATCAATATTCCTGCGGGTAAGGAATGAATCCCGCATCACTTTCGCTACGCTGTCTTTAAAAACAAAGTCCCGCTTTTCATCCTGCTCCAGCGCTACCGGCCGCACAGTATTCCAGTAATTTGAATCTCTTTTGTTGGCCGCTGTGTCGTACTTCATCAATACCCGGTCGAAAAATTTCTTTGTAAAACCCGGCGCCAGATCATAATCCGAATACACGTTCACAAAATTGCCGGTAAAGTCAAAACCCAGCATTTTCACGGCTACATACACTACCTGGTTCTTTGTTTTCCATACATCAGCCGTTACAGCAGAATGGATCTGGCTGATGCGGATCGTATCTACCAGTTCAAGGGAATAATCCTTGGTGGTTTGCAGATCGAGACTATAAATACGCCAGTCATCCTCTATGATCTGTATCGTTCCGGAAAACAAGGGCTCATTCTTTCTTCTCGGAGTTACTTTAATCGTATTTACCATTTTACCCTCTTCTACAAAACTCCCTTCGTACCGGTACTTATAAAAATTCAACGCCCCATCAGCAATGGGAGAAATGAAGCCGCGGGGATTCAGGTTATTGTCAAATACTGAAACATTATTCTGATAGAAGTTAATAAAGAAAGGAAAGCTTAGGCCGAATCCTCCCCCGCTCTGCCGGGATGATATCACATTGTATTTGATCTTATCCGGCTTTTTAAAAGAAACTTTAGTCACTGACTCCGAAAGGAACAGGATGCCTTTTCCCAGGGAATCAAGACCATCGCTTTGATCCCGCTCTATTTTCTGCCCGAATATCCTCGAAGGCATCCCTCTTGAACGCAGCAACCCTTTAATATAGACATCCACGGAAAAAGAATCCACCTGCCCATTGTAATAAGAACGTTTCTTTATCGCTTGCCGGATGATCTCGTACGCCGGGTCTTCCCCTTTTTTTACGATCACTTCACTAAGTGTCAGCTGTTGCACGGTCAGGCTGAAATCAACACCCAGGTCATCTGCGGTAATAGTTACTGTTTTTTCCTCCTTCTTGTAATTCACGTACTGGCATATAAGCGTGTACTGACCCGGACTGAGCGTGATAGAGTAATAACCCGAACTATTGGCGTTGGTCCCCCTGGTAGTGCCTTTAATACTGATGGAGGCATACGGAAGCGGTATGCCTTTGTCGTCTGTCACCCGCCCGGCTATTTTACCGGCATATACTAAAATTGAGAATGAAAGAAAGGATAAGCAGAGTAATGATCGCAGCATACGGGTGAATATGGGGCGAAAATACTCCGTGAGTTGTTACAAAAAAGAAAAAAGAAGGGATGATCATCAGCCAAAGAAAGAATGCCCGCTATCCTTATCATTTACCACCGGAAAGGAGAACGAGACCGTCGTGATCTTTTGTTTCCTGTTCAGGATATTCAATCTTCCACCCGCTTTTTCGGCCATGGGCACTACATCCTGCAGGCTTAAGGCTATGCCATAGGTGTTGCAGCAATTCTCATCTTTTATATTCAGCTCTATCATTTTCCCATAGAGCTCTTTTGCCGATATGGCTATCTGCCCGTAGCGACTATGCGCCACCATTACTTTGATCAGCCTGCTGATGATAGAACCTGTCAGCAGTTCCCCGGTATTCAGTTTCAGACCGGGATGGATGAGATTCACCACAATACTTTGCTGCTCTTTCACGGTGAAGGAATGCTGTTCAATGATCCTTTCAACAAACTGCGATAAAGGCACTTCATTTCTTTTGTCAGCGGATACCAGATTCAGGGTTTTCATATTATACTTTTAATTATAGGGGATCAATAAGGGCCGGCCACCCCGCCGGCCCCGTAAGTCTCTTTCAAAGGAACATGGATGCCTGTTTCAAGGGTATAAGCCATTTGATCTTTCCGAATGCAAAACAGAAAGCACTCTTTCAAAGAAGCACAGAAAAGATCCTATAGATCCGATGCCCTGTATGGACAGGCAATATGTCTGTTGGTTGTTGAGGCAGTAATCGCCGCCCTATAGCATGGTAGCCTGGTTGTTAGTACGGATAAGGGAATGTAGATAGGCTCAGGTTTGCAACTAAATCACCGCAATATTTCATAAACCGTGCCATTCGGAAAAAATGTGAAAAACTATGCATTTTAAAAGGGAAGATCAGGATGTTATGTGGATAAATCCCGGTTGATATCACCTGGCCGCTGCCGGCCTGAACATGTCGTTCAGCAGTTCATACAATTCCGGGTGTTTGGTACGCAGCAGGTCCGGTCTTTCAAAAAAATATTCTGATACGACAGCAAAGAACTCGGACTGGCTGGTAGCTCCATAAGGGTTGATGTCAGACCTGTTCTTCATGATCTCCCGGATCTTCTTATGCACCATATCTATCCAGGGCAAAGTGTACTGGTGCTGTAACAGGACTTCCGGCACTCCATCCACCTCTCCGTCTGTTTTGTCAATCAGGTGCACAAACTCGTGTATCGCCGTATTGTTCTTATCCGTTTTGTTGGAAAAACCTTGCCGCAATGCATGGCGGGACAGGATCATCACGTTTTGCATAGCGCCTGAACCCACCATACCCAGTACAGAACGATGGTTGCCCTCCTGTTCAAACTCCTCGCTGAACGTTTCGGGATATAGCAGTACTTCATTCAGGTTGATATACTCCCACTCCGGAAAGGAATAAATAGGTATGATAGCGCTGGCCCCGATCAATACACGGTCCAGGTCTTCTACCGTTGTACCTACACCGGTAATGCGTATGCCGGAAAGAAAATGCTGCATTCTTTCACCGAACTGATTCTTGCCTTGCTCATCCAGTTGCTGATAAAATAAAACATGTTTTTCCAGCAATTCATGATAACCTTCCGGCAGGGGCACTGTGTTGCGGACCTTTTTCCATGGCCTGAAAAAAAACAGGAACAATAAAACAAGCAATGCCAGTAAACCGGCGATGATCAGTAACGCATCCAGCATACAATGAAATTAAGCATCCCTGTGATCCGGCAAAAACAAAAATCATGATCTTGTTTGCAACAAACTTCCTTCTGTGTAAAAAGATAAACGCCGGAAAAAGATCATATAGTACATTTGACCAAAGAACAACGACATGATCTCGTACAATCCCAAAGACTGGTTCACCTTTATCTTTCAATTCCACAAAGCGGATACTGTCCGCAAACTGATGCCGCTGATTATCGGTATCAGCATTTACTCGGCGCTGATCGCCTGGCTGGAATTAGATTACTGGAAATTGTCAGAGAAAGATTATGTCCGGAATATTCCCATTATGCATTCGCTGCTCGGTTTTGCGATCTCCATGCTGCTTGTCTTTCGTACCAATACCGCCTATGACCGCTGGTGGGAAGGAAGAAAACTATGGGGCAGCCTGGTCAATAACAGCCGCAACCTGGCCATCAAACTGCACGCTATATTACCGGAGGAAGAAAAAGCACAGCGTTCATTTTTCCGGAAGATCATACCGGCTTACGCCTATGCCTTGCACAACCATCTCCGGCGTGAGCAGACACGTATTGAGTTGTTCGGGGATGAGGAACACAAACATGTCTTTAGTAAAATTGATACCGATAAACATATCCCCAACCAGATCGCCATGCTGATGTTCCAGCATATTCATGAATTGCATAAAGAAGGAAAGATATCCGGCGAACAGCTCATTTTCCTGAACAGCGAATTGCAGTCCTTCACCGATATCTGCGGCGCCTGCGAACGGATCAAGAATACACCCATTCCCTATTCCTACAGTGTATTCATCAAGAAATTCATCTTTATCTACGTCATGACACTGCCTTTCGGCTATGTATTCCAGCTTGGATTCTATGTGATACCGGTCGTAGCCTTCATATTCTACGTACTCGCCAGCCTTGAGATCATCGCTGAAGAGATCGAAGACCCCTTTGGCGGCGATGCCAATGATGTGCCCACCGATAAGCTTTCACAGAACATTCATCGCCATGTAGCAGAGATCATCTGACAGGCCTTATCGTACTACAACTTCGTATTTATTCCCTGCAACAAGGGCAACTTCGGTATGACTTTTGGCGTTACTATTGTTCAGAGCGATCTTAACCCGATAAAACAATACCATGAGGGCACTCTTGTTAAAATCTATTTTGGCGGCGGCATGTACAATCACCCTTTTTGCCTGTAGCAAGAACACACCCACTAATACAGATCCCTGCAACGGAACGAGTGCCCGGAGTTTTGCTACGGATGTCAACCCCATCATACAAACCTATTGCAACAAAGCAGGCTGCCATGCGCCCGGCAGTGTGAATGGCCCGGGTTCACTGACAAACTATGCAGAGGTGTTTGGCGCCCGGACGGTGATCCGCCCGGCCATCGCATCCGGGCTGATGCCACAGGATGCTACCCTCACCCTGGCACAGCGAAACATCATCCTGTGCTGGATTGACAGCGGCGCCCCGAACAATTGACAAGATTCTTTTATCTGTCTGCCGGATTTCCGAACGCTTTATATTTACGGTCTTAAATTTTCAATATGTTAAGACCATTACTATCGCTGCTTTTTATTTTTTCTTCCCTGCTTGTCTTCTCGCAATCAAAATTGGATAAGCTCACTGTAGAGAAGATCATGCGTGATCCCAAATGGATCGGCACTTCTCCTTCCAATGTTCAGTGGACACAGGATGGCAAGCATGTTTACTTTAACTGGAACCCCGACAATGTAATAGCCGACTCACTTTACTATATCAGTGTGATGAACAAAGTGCCCGTCAAAGCAGGCACAAAAGAAACATACGACTTCAATAATACCGGCAACTATGTTTATAACCAGGCGAGAACAGTTTATACGTACACGAAGGAAGGAGACATTTTCATTACCGATGTAAAAACAAATAAGACCCGGCGCATTACCCAGACGGTGGATGCAGAAACGGCGCCCCGTTTTTCCTTTAATGAAACAAAGATCATTTACAGCCGCAGCCAGAATTTATATGCCTGGGATATTGCCACCGGCGAAACCCTGCAATTGACCAATATCAGGAGCAGTGATGCTGCACCGGCTGCTGCTGCCCCCGGCGGAGGCGGACCACAAAGAGGTGGCGGAGCAGGCCCGGCCAGAGCCGGGGCCACCACCGCTGCTGCGGCAGGCAACCAGCAGGAAGACTGGCTGAAAAGAGACCAGTTACAATACTTCCAGGTATTGAAAGAAAGAAAAGACAAAAGAGAGAAAGGCGAAGCCTATACCAAAACATTACCGAAACCCAAAGACTTGCGCAGCATCAGTATCGAGGATAAAACACTGGGAGGTCTTAACATCAGTCCCGATGGCAGGTTCATCAGCTATAATTTAACCAAAGCCGCTGCTACTGCAAAGACCACCATTGTTCCGAACTACGTAACAGAAACGGGCTTTACCGTTGATATACCTGCCCGCACAAAAGTCGGCGCAGCGCAGGGAGTGTCTGAGTTCTTTATATACGACAGGGAAAGAGATACCGTATATGCTATTAAAACCGATTCCATCCCCGGCATCAAAGACCTGCCTGATTATGTAAAAGATTACCCGAAACAATTAGAAGAACGGAAAAAGAGAAATGAGAACCGGGCTGTTACATTTACAGCTACTTCCTGGTCGCCCAAGGGCAGCTATGTGGTGTTTGATATACGTGCCAACGATAACAAAGACCGCTGGCTGATGCTCTGGGATACTGCCGGCAGAAAACTGAAACTATTAGACCGTCAGCGGGATGAAGCATGGATCGCCGGGCCGGGCATTGGCTTTGGCCGCATCGGCTGGATCGCTGAAAATACTTTCTGGTTCCAGTCGGAAGCAACCGGCTATTCGCATCTCTATACATACAACGTAACGACTGCAGAAAAGAAGGCGCTGACGGCCGGCAACTATGAAGTGCAGCAGGCGCAGCTTTCATTGGATAAAAAATATTTTTATATCAGCACCAATGAAGTGCATCCCGGCGAGCAGCATTTCTATCGCCTGTCTATTGCCGATGGTAAAAAAGAAAAACTGACCACGATGACCGGCGCCAACCAGGTGAGCCTGTCAAGAGATGAGAAATATTTAGCCATACTCTACTCCTACTCCAATAAACCCTGGGAGCTGTACCTGCAGGAAAACAAGGTGGGTGCAAAAGCTGAACCGATCACTACTAAATCTCAGAGCGAAGAATTCAAAAGCTATGCGTGGAAAGATCCCGAAGTGGTCACGTTCACTGCAAGGGATGGCGCTACTGTCTATGCAAGGTTATACAAACCCACTAACCCGCACCCGAATAAACCGGCAGTACTGTTTGTACATGGTGCAGGATATTTGCAGAATGCGCATAAATGGTGGAGCAATTATTTCCGCGAATACATGTTCAACAATATGCTGGCGGATAATGGCTACTATGTACTGGATATTGATTATCGCGGCAGCGCCGGTTATGGCCGTGATTGCCGTACGGGCATCTATCGCTACATGGGTGGTAAGGACCTGAGCGATCATGTGGATGGCGTGAACTGGCTCGTGAAGAACTATGGTGTGAACCCCAGGCATGTGGGTTTATATGGTGGTTCATATGGCGGATTCATCACCCTGATGGGATTGTTTACCGAACCCAATGTATTTGCGGCCGGTGGCGCTTTACGTTCTGTGACCGACTGGGCGCAATACAATCATCCCTATACGGCTAACATACTCAATGAGCCGTTTACCGATAGCATTGCTTACCGCCGCAGTTCACCGCTCTATTTTGCCGAAGGGCTGAAAGGGCATTTGGTAATGTGCCATGGCATGGTGGATGTGAATGTGCATTTCCAGGATATCGTAAAACTATCGCAACGGCTGATAGAACTGAGCAAAGACAACTGGGAACTCGCCGTTTACCCGATGGAAGACCACGGCTTTGTTGAGCCAAGTAGCTGGACGGATGAGTATAAAAGAGTGTATAAGTTGTTTGAGGATGTGTTGAAGAAGTAGTGGCGCATACAAAAGGCACCTATACCAGTTAATAGTATAAAACCAAACTTTAATATGAAAAAAATAAAAACTACAATCATAAAACCTCCTGTTTTATATTCAGAAACACAGAAGATCATCAAAGAAATTGAAAAGAAATCCGGTATCAAACTCTTGTGTTATTGGAATTCAATAAATGGGAGCGTTTGCCAAAATGATGTAATTGCCTTTTATGAAATCATCAAAGACTGGAATACAAAAAAAGACATCTACCTGTTTATTAAATCGGATGGAGGAGACGGAAAAGCCTCTTTACGGATAATAAATCTTTTAAGGCAGCATTCCAGAAAATTAATTGCAATTATTCAAGGCGAATGCGCCTCTGCTGCCACTATGCTTGCCCTTGGCGCTGATGAGATTCACATGGGCCCTGTGGCTTTTTTAACAGCGATTGACACATCGCTCACACATGATTTATCTCCTATTGACAAAACGAATAGCTCGGTTAGCGTAAGCCAGGATGAGCTTACTCGTGTAATAAGGATGTGGGATAAATTCAAAACAAACAATAATCCTTATCCCGATTTATACGAGCACATTCATCCACTAGTCTTTGGAGCTGTGGACAGGGCAAGTTCACTTTCAATAAAACTATGCACTGATATCCTGTCTTTTCACATGAAGAATAAGAAAAAGGCTGCTGAAATAAGCAAAAAACTAAATTCAGATTTTCCTTCTCACAGCTATCCCATAATGTTTAATGAAGCAAAAAATTTAGGGCTGAATATCAAAGAACTTGACAAAGAACTAAACAATCTTCTATTCGATTTAAACAATCTCTATTCTGAAATGGGGCGCCGGGCATATACAGATTATGACGAAAACAATTACCATGACAATGAAACAAGAAACATTATTGAGGCAAATAATATCCAAATATATTACCAGGTGGATAAAGATTGGCATTATAGAAACGAAGAAAGACGATACATCCCCATGAATGATAATAGCGCCTGGTATAAAATATCAGGTTCGCCGGGTAAGGCAGAACCAAAAGTGTTTCAAATTCGATAACACAATATCCCTGTTTCCACACGGAGTCTCCTGCGTCGGACCTTGTGTTATGACAGTTGGTTAAACAATAAGGTAATAAGGCCGGCCTGACCACTGGTTGATTTCTACTAAGGTCCGCAGTGAGCCGCAACGGATGCAGATTGTGACAACTGAACCAACCTTATCACATCGCCAGGCAAACCTTAGTAGAAAATTTATTAATCAGGGTGGATAAACCTTATTCTTCCTGCTCGGTGCAGGCAAATTTTGCCCTTTAGCTCTTGCCCGGTTTTCTGTATTTTTAATCAACAGCGGTGAATAGTTTTTTCACAGACTGACGTTGTAGGGCATTTTAAGACAACAACACAATGGACAAATACAAAGAAACATTGGACACCTGGAACAACATTGCTTCTGCATACCAGGACAAGTTTATTAAAATGGACTTATATAATGAAACGTACGACCACATTTGTAACTCCATTGACAAACCCAAAGCAAAACTTTTAGAAATTGGTTGCGGACCTGGAAACATTACGAATTATCTATTATCAAAAAGACCCGACTTTGACATTTTCGGAATTGACAATGCACCAAATATGATTGAACTTGCGAAGTTGAATAACCCGGCGGCAGATTTTGCTGTTATGGACTGCCGGCAAATTAAGAACCTTGATAAAAAATATGATGGAATTATTGGTGGATTTTGTTTACCGTATTTATCACAGACTGAAAGTAACGAACTAATTTCCGCCTCTTATGACTTATTAAACGACAATGGCCTGATATATTTAAGTTTCGTAGAAGGCGACCCGGACAAATCTGATTTTAAAGTTGGAAGCGGTGGACGAGTTTATTTTTATTACCATAAATTGGACGACATTAAATCACAACTGAATAGTTTTAAATTTTGGGAAATAAAAACATTTGAAGTAAAGTATAAAATTTCTGAAACAGAATTTGACATACATACAATATTGACAGCAAAGAAGAAAAACGCCCTATAACCTGAACTGTGCAAAAAAACAAAGGCACGATCTTTTCCGCACGGGACCTCCTGTGCCGGGCCTTGTGTTATGACAGGGACTCCGTACAGACAAATTTTACCCTTTAGCTATAGCCGGTTTTCTGTATTTTTATTCAATCCCGAAGTTTCGGGATGAATAGTTTTTTCACAGACTGCTGTTGGCAATAATGCCACAGACCACAGCACCTAAAAATTAATTAATGAAATTCATCTGTTTCTTTTCACTCATCGCTTTGACGCTTAGCAGTTGTGGCAATCGGCTCAACATTTCAAAATCCGATTCAAAAGACGAGTATGTTCTGACACAAACAGGTCTGAAATATAAAATCCTTAAAAATGGAAGCGGGGCACATGCACAAGAAGGACAAGAAGTCCTGATTTTTGAAACAACATCATATTTAAACGGAACTGTATTGTACTCAAATGAAAACTCTACGACACCAGTCAAAGTCTTAATAGGCGGACACCAGGCGACCGATGGCGTTGACGAAGGACTGAGGGGTATGCAGGCTGGTGAAGTAAGAAAACTCATTGCACCGCCCTATTTAGTGAAAAGAAAATCCTACCCGGGTAATGTGTCACCCGATTCAACATTAGTGATCAAAATTATTTTGCATAAGATTCTATAAACACATTTCGGGCAATATCGGGCAGGAAATATTATTTTATCTGCCGGAGTTCCTTTTCATCCGTTCCTGCCCATAAACAGCGATCACAGATATGCTTGTAAAACTGCAACAGCTTGCCGGTAAATTGTCTGCTAAACCCCGGACACTTTTCCTGGCAGACGGGATCGGCGCTTTGATAACGGCTTTCCTGCTCGCCGTAATACTGGCAAATTTTGAAGTGATCTTTGGCATGCCGAGAAGGGTACTTTATTTTTTATCACTGGTAGCCTGCGTATTTGCTGTTTATTCGCTGAACTGTTCCTTTTTTAATGTCCGCAACTGGTGGCCGTACCTGCGGGTCATTATAGCCGCCAACCTGGGGTATTGTCTTGTTACAGCCGGGCTGCTGTTTTACTATCGCCAAAAACTGACGTTCTGGGGTTTTACTTACTTTGTACTTGAAATAATAGTGGTGGGCCTTTTAGTAACGATAGAAATAATGACGCTTACCAAAAGGTGAAAATGTATTCGCCGCTATTTTATTTATGAAGCGGCCAATACATAAGGCAGAAAAAAATGAAAAAACCCTGCTGTCAACAACCTTATGGCAGGAAACTTCTTATCCCGCGCCATAGTGATACTATGCAGGGAACTGAACAATAGCTCTCCAATAACACTTGCAAGGGTATTAAGCGGTTCACCAAAATGTACCCGGGCCGGTCCTTATCAGCGTATCGTATTCATATCCCAGTTGCGCATCATGGCAGCTACGGTTTTTGCACCGGCAGCCTCCAGCAAAGAAAGCAGCCCGCTATCCGCCAGTTTTACGGATTCATTTTTAAATGCATCCCATAGCTTCCTGCCTACTTCTTTACCGTCTGTATCATAGATAGTAGCTGCCGCCGAGTGCCAGCGTGACTGGTACCATCCATAGTTTTTCGGATGCTGCTTTCCTATCTCCTCATAACGTTCCTCGATATCGTTAAGCGTGGTGTAGGCAAACTCCGCCGCACCATTATTGATCACCATACGCGGAAAAAGTGTCAGGGCAGGCAATGCCGATGGTTCATTCCTGGCAATATACGTATGCAGTAAAATATTCACAAAGAGTTCGCCCATCCATTTGCGCTGCATGGTAAGTCCGCCCTGCAGGTGAAAGGCATGTCCAAGTTCATGAAGCGCCAGCAGGTCAAAAAATGGCCGCATACTTGTCTCCCCGTTTTCATTGGTATAAACCGCCTGCACCTGCTCCCGCAGTTCACCGGGCAATTTCTCAGCCGGAGGTAAAAAACTTTTCCAGAAGGCATTATCTTCTGCAGCTACGATCAGTGTTTTATTATCATTGTAATGCGGCATTCCATATACGGGGAATGACGTAAAGGTTGCCCAGTCGGACGCTGCGAGTAGCAACAGCGTCACCGTTGGTTTAAATCCAAGCAACTGCTCGTAATATCCCATCGCCTTCCCTGTTCTTTCTGCGATCAATACAGCCCTTTGTTCATGCCCTGCACTGTAATACACTTGTATGGAATCATTCTTTAAGAGACGAAGGGCATCATACGGTGCCTTCGCTTCCTGGCCGGGCACAAAGGCGCTGATAAGAAAAAAGAATAATAATCGTTGCATAACTTTTGAATTGTGCGGTAAAATTCGCCCTTGCAACAGGGAGTAGATAGTACAAAAACGACAATTACAGGCGCAGACCGGCCTGCAGCCGGACAGGAGTATGTTCGAGGTTTTTTGCAAGGATACCCGGTGATACGCCGGCAAATTGTTTGAAGTCGCGGATGAGGTGCATCTGGTCAAAATAACCACACTCATAAGCGATCTGTGTCCAGTTCCATTGAGGGAGCTCCTCCCGTAAACGGTAGGCTTTGGAAAAACGAACCAGTCTTGCAAATAACTTAGGCGGTAATCCAATTCGTTCTTTGCTCACCCGCTCAAACTGGCGAAGGCTCAGGCAGGCCAGGGACGCAGCGGTTTCCACCGGTACATTACCGTTCATTTTGACAAGTTCCAGCATGGCCTTATCAAAAGGCAGTGCTTCTCTTAATGATCTTACCTTCTGCAGCAGGAATTGTTCGATCACATCCCTGATAGCATCAAAGCTTTCGGCCTCCTGTAACCGGTCATTCACTTCCCGTATTGGTTTGCCAAAAACATCAGCGGCATCATAACTGTCATCAATCATGCCGGATAGTGAACATCCAAGCAGGCGATGCAAACCGCCCGGGTGAAAGCCGACACGTACAGCCTTGTGGCTTTTATTGATATCGAGTGTGACACGGGTGAGCTGTGGCCCTACGATCACACTGCGGGGTTGCGCCACAAAATTGGCTTGCCCCTCCTGCTGTACTTTAATGGGATCATTGATATAAAAGAATAATGAGTTTTGCGGCGTAGGCGGGTATGGACAAAGGGCAGGCGGAGCACCAGGGTCAACTTCCGCATGCACTATCATGATGCAGTGTATGAACTCCTGCAATAACGGGTGTGGTGTATAAAACCTGGTTTGCAAAAAATGATTTGAGGGAAGTTACAAATAATAAGCCTACTCTTTACTGCACGCCCGGTCAGGGTGTATATAACAACCGTGGTCAGGGCGCATAATCGTTTGCTCCGCAAACCACGACCGGTATCCGGCTAACCTGAAACTTTAAACATTAAACTTCCTGAGCCTCTCCCTCTTACTTTGGCCATGCCGCAATAATGACCCCGGCCACTACACAACCGCCAATATTGTACAGGCTGTTGACCAGGTGCAGGGCCATCGGTTTTTTCTCGTACAGGTAAGAGATACAGATAGAGGTGGCGGAAAAACAAACACCGGCTACCAGGCCCACTTTCAGCCCCGTCATCCAGTCAACGATGCCGATGCGGGTAATGAGTATAGCAAGACCCACGCTGGCCACGATCATCAGCACCAATGAAGCGACCATAGTTTGCGCCACGCCTTTTTTCATTTCCGGATCGTTGGGATTGATACCGGAAGCTTTGATCCAGGTGTTCTTAAAAAGAGCCGAATACCAGATAGCGCCGAGAAAGAAATAACCTAAACCGCCCACCAATACGGCAAGCCAGTTGATGTCGGAGAAAATAGCAGAGTTCATGATAGTTGGTTTTAGTGCAGGAAAAGATAAGCCATTTCCGGATGCTTTGCAATCACAGAAATGGCTTTGTCAATAAAAGCGGTAAAGCTGTTTATAATCTCTTCACCCGGATGTTGCGGAACCAAACCATATCGCCATGGTCCTGCAGGCCGATCCTTCCTTTTTTATAGGTGCCGAAATCAGGCATTTTGACAAACTTGCTGCCAGCTACTAATTTCTTCCAGGCATCATCCCATAATGTGGTGGATACTATATTTTCGCCATTGAGGTAAAGGTCAAGTTTACCGTTCACGCATTTTACTTCAGCAAGGTTCCACTCACCTGGCGGCTTCACTGTCTCTTTGCTAGAGGAGATCAGGTCATACAGGTCGCCCGCCCGGTGTTTAGTGATCTTTGCATCAGGGTGACCTTCATTATCGAGCACCTGCATCTCGGGGCCGGTATGCCAGGGCCATTCATACTTAACGCTGTCTTCATGAATAAAGAACATAATGCCGCTGTTACCATCTTTGGCGATCTTCCACTCCAGTTTCAGGTGAAAGTTCTCAAACTCTTCGTCTGTTACAATATCACCGCCATTGCTGATCTGCCAGTCTTTTTTTGAACTGGTATCGAGATAAAGGGCGCCATCGGCCACTTTCCAGGCACTGCCCGCGGGTTCACCTCCGTATTTGTGCCAGCCTTTGGTGGTTTGCCCGTCAAATAAGGCTAGCCATCCGTCAGCTTTTTCAGCATCAGTTAATACACTCACGGCAGTTTCCGTTGCAGCTTTCGCTGTATCCCCTTCTCCGGTCTTACCGGCATCTGTACTGTTATTACAGGCAGCGAGTGACAGTAATAACATACTGCCGGCAAACAATCTTGTCATACTATCTATTTGTTTTTAAGTAACAGAATATATTTCACCGCCGCTTCCGCCTCTTCCTGTGTCAAAGCGGGATGCGGGATCATCGGTATCTCTCCCCATACTCCTGTGCCGCCTTCAATGACCTTTTTGGCAAGGTGGGTGACAATGGTATCCGGGTAACCCGCATATTTATTGGCAACATCCCGGTATGTAGGCCCCTGTATCTTTTCATCTACTTTATGACAGGTGAGGCAATCACTCTTGCCTACTATTGCTAACCCGGCCTGGTAAACAGGATCAGCGGACAGGTCAGGGGCGACTTCTTTCTTTTCTTCAGCCGTACCCTCTTTTTCTTCTTTGCCCGCATTACCTCCGCAGGCGGTCAATAATGCAAATGCAAGCACTGCGATAAAATACTTTTTCATACAAGAATTTATTGATTGATAATAAAAGATCAGCTTAATCCCAGCAGGGAGCGGTTAAAGGTATCATCTGTTTTAGTCCCGGCAAAATCATCAAACGCCTTTTCCGTCACCCGGATGATGTTTTTGCGGATAAATTCTGCTCCTTCGATAGCTCCGTCTTCCGGATGTTTGATGCAACACTCCCATTCCATCACCGCCCAGCCGGTATAATCATATTGTGTCAGCTTGCTGAAAATAGTTTTGAAATCCACTTGCCCGTCGCCGGGTGAACGATAGCGTCCTGCCCGGTTGGCCCAGCTTTGATAACCGCCAAATGTGCCCTGCCTGCCGGTCGGATTGAATTCCGCATCCTTTACATGGAATGCTTTGATGCGCTCATGGTAAAAGTCTATGTATTGGATATAATCCAGTTGCTGTAATACAAAATGCGACGGGTCATACAACAAACAAGCTCTCGGATGATTGTTCACTCTTTCCAGGAACATCTCATATGTAATGCCATCAAACAGGTCTTCACCGGGATGTATTTCATAACACACATCCACGCCGCATTCGTCGAAATAATTAAGGATCGGCGTCCAGCGTTTCGCCAGTTCTTTGAACCCTTCTTCCACCAGCCCGGCAGGTCGTTGCGGCCAGGGATGGAATGTATGCCACAATAATGATCCGCTGAACGTAGCATGCGCATTCAATCCCAGGTTCTGCGAAGCTTTGGCGCCATATTTTAATTGCTGGATGGCCCACTCCGTACGGGCTTTGGGACTGCCACGCAGTTGCTCGGGTGCGAATGCATCAAACAAGGAATCATACGCCGGGTGAACAGCTATCAGTTGTCCCTGCAGATGCGTAGAGAGTTCTGTTATCTCCAGGCCGCAGTCATTGACGATGCCTTTGAGTTCATCTGCATACGTTTTACTTTCGGCTGCCTGTTTCAGGTCAATACAGCGTGCATCCCAGGTAGGTATCTGTACCCCTTTGAAGCCGATACTTTCCGCCCACATACAGATGGAGCGAAGATTATTGAACGGCGCTTTATCATCCATGAACTGCGCCAGGAAAATGCCGGGGCCTTTGATAGTAGTCATGAAATTTGAAAATTAATAATATCAATATCGAATACAGAACAAAGAACACCGAATGATGAAGTACAGTACTTCTATACTCAATATTCCGTGTTCATCTGTTCATTATTTCAAACAGCAAAATCCACCCACTTCTGTTCGCTCTTCCCGCTTTTGATGACATTCTCAATAAACGCCATCCCCCTTACTCCTTCTTCAATACCGGGAAAGTCGAGCCACTCTTCTTTAGGTTTTTCACCGGCCATCTGCGCTTTTACACACAAGGCAAAGTTGCGATAAAGATTAGCGAACGCTTCCAGGTATCCTTCCGGATGACCAGCCGGTGTGCGGGAGTTATGTGCTGCATACGAACTCACATAGCCTGTTCCTGTTCTCCATACTTCTTTGGGCTTGTCCAGCCATTTTACCAATAAACTGTTGGCATCTTCCTGCTTCCATTCAATACTTCCTTTTTCGCCATATACCCGCACTTTTACATTGTTCTCCTCCCCCGCCGCTATCTGCGACGCAAATAAAACACCACTGGCCCCGTTGTCATACTTCAGCAGTACGGCGCCGTCATCGTCCAATTTTCTTCCCTCTACTACAATATTAATGTCGGCGCAGATCTTCACGGTCTTCAAACCGCTGACATACTCGGCCAGGTTAAAAGCATGCGTGCCGATATCGCCGATACAACCTGCTATGCCGCTTTTGGAGGGGTCAGTCCTCCAGGCAGCCTGCTTCTGGTCGCTGCCTTCCAGGAAAGTGCTTAACCATCCCTGCGGGTACTCGACATATATCTTTCTTATCTTCCCAAACTTACCGCTCAATACCTGTTGCCTTGCTTCTTTTACCATCGGGTAACCAGTATAGGTATGCGTCAGGCAAAAGAACAATTGACTTTTTTTAGCAATTTCCTGTAGTTTTTTAGCCTCTGCAAGATCAAAGGTCATCGGTTTATCCAGCACCACATGAAAGCCGCTTTCCAATGCCAGCTTTGTCGGCTCAAAATGTACATGGTTAGGGGTAACGATGCTGATGAAATCCATCCGTTCACCGGGAGGCAGTTCGGTTTCCCTTCGTATCATTTCTTTATAAGATCCATACACACGATTGTCCGGGAGGTGGAGCATCTCACCAGCCTTCTTCGATTTTTCCGGATCGCTGCTGAAAGCGCCGCATACGAGTTCGATCTCACCGTCAATACTGGCAGCAATGCGATGTACAGCGCCAATGAATGCACCGGGTCCGCCGCCCACCATTCCCATTCTTAATTTTCTTAATTTCATCGCAATCGTTTGAAGTGAATTAATTTATTCTTGTCAAACCGAACGTGTGGCTAAAAATAGTACATTTAGTTTTTCAAAAACGTTTTTGCAAAACTAACGAATCACCAAACAGGCTTGCACATGAAATCAACGACCCGTGTCCAGTTGTCCGTAATGATGTTTATTGAGTTCTTTATCTGGGGTGGATGGTTTGTGACACTTGGTACTTTCCTGTCTTCTAACCTTCATGCCAGCGGCGGGCAAAGTGCAGATGTGTTTTCTACGCAATCATGGGGCGCTATTATTGCGCCTTTTATTATTGGTCTTATTGCAGACCGTTATATCAATGCAGAGAAGATACTGGGGGTGCTTCATATTATAGGCTCCATACTTATGTACCAGATGTACAGGGCAGATGATATTACGGTGTTTTATCCTTATACCCTCGCTTACATGATACTTTACATGCCGACCATAGCCCTGACAAATTCAGTAGCTTTTCACCAGTTAAAAAATCCAGAGAAAGAGTTTTCAGGTTTACGGGTATGGGGCACTATTGGCTGGATCGCAGCAGGCCTGCTGATCAGCTACTTCTTTCACTGGGATTCAAAAGAAAATGTAAGCAATGGCTTATTAAAAAACACTTTCCTGATGTCGGGTATAGCTTCACTTGTACTTGGATTGTTCAGTTTTACCCTTCCCAAAACGCCGCCTAAAAAATCGCCCGGAGAAAAAGTAACCCTTAAAGAGATCATTGGCCTGGATGCCCTGAAACTTTTAAAGAACAGGAATTTTTTGATCTTTTTTGTCGCCTCTGTCCTGATATGTATCCCACTGGCCTTTTATTATCAGAATGCACATGCATTTCTTACTTATGCCGGCATGTCCGACCCAACCGGTAAGATGACCATCGGCCAGGCATCGGAAGTATTATTCATGCTCCTGCTGCCTTTGTTTTTTGCCAAATATGGCTTTAAAAAAACCATACTTGCCGGTATGCTTGCCTGGGCATTGCGATATGCTTTATTTGCGTATGGTAATGCCGGGGAGCTCAGTTTCATGTTGCTTCTGGGTATTGCCTTGCATGGCATATGCTATGATTTCTTTTTTGTCTCAGGATATATCTATACCGACTCTAAAGCGGGAGAAAAATACAAAAGTGCCGCACAGGGGCTTATCACTTTAGCCACGTATGGCGTAGGTATGCTGGTAGGTTTTAAAATAGCCGGCATGATAACAGATGCTTACAAAATATCTGACACTGCCTTTGATTATAAAATGATATGGCTGATACCGTCTGCTATCGCTGCAGCCGTACTGTTATTATTTGCCGTCTTATTCAAAGATGAAAAAGTAAGTAAATAAAAACAAACCAGGACCTATGGACAAACAGACCTCCCGCCGTAATGCCCTGAAACAAATAGCCGCCGGTTCGCTGGCTGCAGGCGCCTTAACTTCGCTCAGCTCCTTTGCTGAAAAGAATATGGAAGAATATAAACTGAAAGGCAATATCAACCATTCGGTATGCCAGTGGACCTACAATTTCCTCACACTGGATGAACTATGTACGGAAGTAAAGAAATTAGGCCTGAAAGCGATTGACCTGATAGCGCCAAAGGACTGGCCCACTTTGCAGAAGCACGGCATCCACTGTTCCATGTGTTATACCGCCGGTAAAACAAGTTTGACAGAAGGATGGAATAATAAGGAATTTCATGCGGCGCTGATCAAAGATTTTACGGAAAGCATTCCATTGGTCGGTAAAGCAGGCTACCAAAATCTCATTTGCTTCAGCGGTAATCGCAAAGGCATGGATGATGAGACCGGGATGAAGAACTGTGTGGAAGGGCTGAAACAGATCATGAGCCTGGCTGAGCAGCATAATGTCATTATTCAGATGGAATTATTCAATAGCAAGGTTGATCATAAGGATTATATGTGCGACAAAAGCGCCTGGGGCGTGGAATTGTGCAAACGGATAGGGTCCCCGAACTTCAAATTGCTGTATGATATCTACCACATGCAGATCAACGAAGGCGATGTGATACGGACGATACAGGACAACCACAGCTATTTCGGGCATTACCATACGGCCGGGGTGCCGGGCAGGCATGAAATAGATGAGACACAGGAATTGTATTATCCGGCGATCATGAAAGCCATTGTGGCGACAGGATACAAAGGGTATGTAGCGCAGGAATTCAGGCCAACTGCTAAAGAATCGAAGGATAAGATAGCAGCGCTGAAGAAGGCGGTGAAGATATGTGATGTGTGAGAAGAGTTAAGAGTTATGAATTATAAGTTATGAGTTGGGAGCAGAATTTTGTCACATTCACTATTGACAATAAAATCATCAACAACAAAGTATAAAGGATCATTATGGCAGATAACATGTATGACGCAATTGTGATAGGCTCGGGCATCAGTGGTGGCTGGGCTGCCAAAGAACTTACCGAAAAAGGATTAAAGACCCTGATGCTGGAACGTGGCAGGGACCTTGAACACGTCAAGGATTATGTGAATGCCAGCAAAGACACCTGGGAGTTCCCGCATCGCGGCAAACGTACACAGCAGATGATCAAAGAACACCCTGTACTTAAAAGAGATTACCCGCTGGATGAGACAGTCTATGGCATGTGGGTAAATGATATGGAATCGCCTTACACGGAAGTGAAGCGGTTCGACTGGTACCGTGGTTATCATGTAGGCGGCCGTTCGCTGCTATGGGGGCGCCAGAGTTATCGGTTCAATAAGTGGGACTTTGAAGCCAATGCCAAAGACGGCATTGCCATTGACTGGCCGATCAGGTATGATGATATTGCGCCCTGGTATAGCTATGCAGAACAATTTGCCGGCATACAGGGAAGCAAGGAAGGGCTTGACGTATTACCGGATGGCGAATTCATGCCGGCCATGGATATGAACATCGTGGAAAAGGATGTAGCGGCAAAGATCAAAGCTCATTATAATGGCAAACGGCATATGTTCATCGGCCGCAGTGCCAATATCACCCGCCCGCATAATAAGCGAACCAATTGCCAGTACCGTAACCGTTGCTGGAGAGGTTGTCCCTTTGGCGCCTACTTTAGTACACAATCTGCTACGTTGCCTGCGGCAAGGGCAACGGGCAACCTGACACTTGAAGCGAATAAGATCGTGACAAAGCTCATTTACGATAAAGATAAAAAGCGGGCAACCGGTGTGGAAGTGCTGGATGCTGTCACCAACAAGACCCACGAATACAAAGCAAAGATCATTTTTGTTTGTGCATCGGCGTTCAATTCTACCTGGATACTGATGAACACGGCTACAGATATATGGCCGGATGGTCTTGGCAGCAGCAGCGGGGAACTCGGACATAATGTAATGGACCATCATTTCCGTTGTGGCGCCGGTGGTAAAGTGGAAGGCTTTGATGACAAATACTATTTTGGCAGAAGACCAACCGGTGTGTATATCCCCCGGTTCAGGAATATCTATGATGACAAAAGAGACTATTTGCGCGGATTCGGCTACCAGGGTGGCGCCAGCCGGGAGAGCTGGGGAAGAGAGATCGCCGAATTGAATATCGGCAGCGCCTTTAAAGATGCCTTATGCGAGCCGGGTGAATGGCGGATGGGTATGACCGGCTTTGGTGAAATACTTCCTTACCACGACAACCGTATATCACTGGATAAAGAGAAAAAAGACAAATGGGGTCTTCCGGTGCTGAAGATGGATGTAGAGATAAAAGAGAATGAACTGAAGATGCGAAAGGACATGATGAATGACGCAGCGGAGATGCTGGAAGCAGCAGGCGTAAAGAATGTAAAGACGCATGATAACGCTTATGCCCCGGGAATGGGCATTCATGAAATGGGAACAGCCCGCATGGGCCGTGATCCTAAAACGTCTGTTCTTAATGGTAACAACCAGGTATGGGATGCACCCAATGTATTTATTACCGATGGCGCCTGCATGACATCAGCCTCCAGTGTGAACCCATCCCTTACCTATATGGCATTAACGGCAAGAGCAGCCGATTTTGCCGTAAAAGAATTAAAAAAAGGAAACCTGTAAGCAAGCAATAATTGATCATTTCATCATGGCAGATAATACTTATAATGCGATCGTGGTAGGCTCCGGCATCAGCGGCGGATGGGCCGCCAAAGAGCTTTGCGAAAAAGGATTGAAAGTGTTACTGCTGGAAAGAGGCGGACCACATGAGCATATCAAAGATTATAAGACTGCCACTAAAAACAGGTGGGAACTGGAACATCGCGGATACACTACAATCGAACAAAAGAAAAAATACCCTGTCATTCACCGCGGGTGGGCAGCCAGTGAAGAGGTAATGGATGCCTGGACCAACGAGGAAGATTGTCCCTACACAGAGATAAAACCTTTCACCTGGTGGCGAAGCTATCGCTTTGGCGGTCGTTCTGTTTTGTGGGGCCGTCACAGTTACCGCTGGAGCCAGATGGATTTTGAGGCCAATGCCAAAGAAGGTATTGCTGTACCCTGGCCTGTCAGTTATAATGACATCGCTCCCTGGTATGATCATGTAGAAAAATTCGCCGGTATCAGCGGCTCTGCACATGGGTTGCCCCAGTTACCGGACGGCCAGTTCTTACCTCCATTTGAATTGAACATTGCGGAGAAAGATGTAGCCGATAGAATAAAGAAACAGTTCAAAGGCCAGCGACACCTGATCATCGGGCGGGTGGCCAATATCAGTGTGCCGCATAATGAAAGACCGGGATGCCAGTACCGGGGACGCTGCTGGGAAGGCTGTCCCTTTGGCGGATACTTCAGCACCCAGTCTTCTACATTTCCTGCAGCACAAAAAACAGGCAACCTCACTGTCAGACCCTGGTCTATCGTCACACAGGTATTGTTTGATGCCGCTAAAAGGAAAGCGACCGGTGTGGAAATACTCGATGCTGAAACCAACCAGACCTATGAATTCAAATCGGACATCGTATTTCTCTGCGCTTCTTCATTAAACTCGACATGGATAATGATGAACTCTGCCACGGATATATGGCCGGATGGCCTGGGCAGTAGCAGCGGGGAACTCGGGCATAATGTAATGGATCATCATTACAACATGGGCGCCAGGGGAACCATCGAAGGATTTGAAGACAAATACTCTTTCGGAAAAAGGCCCACAGGATTCTATATCCCCCGTTTTGCCAATATTGGTAACGATAAAAGAGATTACCTGCGTGGCTTCGGTTACCAGGGGGCAGCCAGCCGTAGCGGATGGAGGCGTGAAGTGGCTGAGCTGAATATCGGTGCAGATCTCAAAGATGCACTCAGTGAACCCGGCTCATGGGAAATTGGCGCTACCGGTTTTGGGGAAATACTCCCCTATCACGAGAATAAGATTTCATTAGACAAAAGCAGGAGCGACAAATGGGGATTACCGGTTTTAGCAATGGATGCAGAATTAAAGGAGAATGAGATGAAAATGAGAAAAGATATTGTAGAAGAAATGAAAGTAATGCTGGAAGCCGCTGGCGTAAAAGAGGTAAAGACCTGGGATAGCGGGCATGCGATGGGACATGGTATTCATGAAATGGGGACAGCAAGAATGGGAAGCGATCGCAAAACATCGGTACTCAACAAATGGAACCAGGTATGGGATGCACCCAATGTATTTGTAACAGATGGCGCATTCATGACCTCTTCCGCCTGCCAGAACCCTTCGCTGACGTATATGGCATTTACGGCAAGGGCGGTGGACCATGCAGTGAGTGAATTGAAAAAAGGAAACCTATAATACCCCTAAATCCCCTAAAGGGGACTTTGAAAAACTAAACTATCGGAGTTTTCTCATGACATCAAAAAGTCCATATAAAAAAGGCGGCATGTTTGAAGGAGCCACGCATTTAATTTTTGAAAAAGCGAAAGTACTTCGCAGAAACATGACTCCGTCAGAACAGACTTTATGGATGTACCTGAAAGAAGGAATAAATAAACTAAAATTCCGACGACAACATCCGATTGGTCTCTATATTGCAGATTTTTATTGTCACAAGGTAAAACTGATCATAGAGATTGACGGCTCGATACATGAGGAGCCTGAAGTAAAGCAGAAAGATGAATTACGTCAAAAAGAATTAAAAAGCTGGGGATATTATATCATGCGTTTCTCAAACCTGGAAGTGTTGCAGCATATAGAAAAAGTCATGATTTCTATTCAAGAAAAAATTTCAGATTTAATTAAATTACAAACACAAAACGCTTCTTCAAAACAAGGAGTGTAAAGCTCCCTTTAGGGGGTTTGGGGGTATTTAAATATGGACAGAAGAGAACTTTTAAAAATGATAGCCGTGGTTACAGGCGGTGCCGTCATCGGCAGTGAATTCTTTTTGACCGGTTGCACGGCAGGTGGTAAAGCAGATGTGGGTTTTACCCCGGGCAACATCGCCTTACTGGATGAAGTGGGCGAGACCATTCTTCCCGCTACTACTTCGCCCGGCGCCAAAGCAGCACAGGTTGGCGAGTTCATGAAAGTATTTGTTACTGATTGCTATCCGCAGGAAAGCCAGGATGCATTCGTTAAAGGGATCAATGAACTGGATGAGGCCTGCAAAAAAATGCATAGTAAATCATTTATGGATTGTACTCCTGAGCAGCGCCGTGATCTGTTGATCAGCCTGGAAAAAGAAGCCAAAGAATATAATAAAGCACAGGAAGAAAAAGATAAACCACGTTGGGAAGAATTAAAGAAACAAGATAAAGAATATGACTTTGTGGCCTCGCCAAAGCATTATTACACGATGATGAAGCAACTGACCCTGCTTGGCTTTTTTACTTCCAAACCCGGCGCTACGCAAGCCTTACGCCATGAAGCTGTGCCGGGAAAATATGACGGTGCTTTACCTTACAAGAAAGGAGATAAAGCCTGGGCCGAATAACCATTTAAAAAAATCAAATGCAATACGATCGCAGAAAGTTCATTAAACTGACCGGAAGTATCACCACCGGCCTGGCATTAGGCTCAGCAGGCAGTATGTCATTGTTCTCTTCCTGTGCTAACGGAGCAGGCAGCATAGATACATTTGGTTTACAGCTATACTCTTTACGGGATGATATGCCCAAAGACCCCAAAGGAGTGCTGAAACAGGTTGCTTCTTTTGGCTATAAACAAATAGAAAGCTACCAGCATGATGAACTGGGTATTTTCTGGGGCATGGGTCACAAAGAATTCAAAAAATATCTTGATGATTTAGGTCTCAGTATCCTCTCTACACATCATGGGGTCATAAACGGATTCCCGGACAATCGCAGCGATTTTGAAAAAACGGCTGCGGAATGCGCCGAGACCGGCATGAAATATATTTTTTGCCCCTGGCTTGGTGCCCAGAAAACACTGGATGATTACAAGAGAAAAGCGGAATTATTCAATCAATGCGGCGAGATATGTAAAAAAGCGGGGCTTCGTTTTGGCTACCATAATCATGAATACACTTTTCAAATGCTGGAAGGCCAGATGCCTCAGGACGTATTGATGCAAAACACCGATCCGGCCCTGGTAGATTTTGAAATGGATATTTACTGGGTAGTCACAGCGGGACAGGATCCCGAAGCCTTGTTTAAAAAATATCCCAATCGTTTTCGTCTTTGCCATGTCAAAGACAGAATGAAGAATACCGATGAAAGAGAAGCTACCTGTACACTGGGCGAGGGCATCATCAACTTTCCTAAGATACTGAAGACTGCCCGTGACAATGGTATGCAGCATTTCATTGTCGAACATGAACGCTATGATGGCACTACCCCGCTGAAAGCAGTAGAAGCAGATGCCGCCTATATGAAAAAACTGAAACTATAACAAGCCTCCAACCCGTTTCAGTATCTCATCAATGGCATGACCAAGACATTCTCCCTGGCTGATCTGATCAGCCAGTGGCTGCATGTTGTGTTGCATCTGCGTGTATTCGCCGGGCGAGATCGTTTTTATCTTTTCTTCGATCTCATAAAGGCTGTTAACCGTAAACCCGATCTGATATTTCTCAACAAGACCAGCGGTAGCCGCTGAAGCCGGAAGAATGACCGGCAACCCGCTTACTATATAAAGAGATAACTTATGATGGCTGATGTATTGCATATAAGTTCCCAGGCTGCCGCCGGGTTTGTCAATACTATCACCATCCCATAAAAGCCCGAAAGAGCCTTTCAGTTTTCCAGGCAGGTCATACGGGCTTTCAATGCCATGATACGTTACATTTTCCTGGCTTGTTATGTTATCATTAACCCCGGGGCCGTACAAATGAAAATGCAATGAATTTTCTCCTTTCAACAAATGAAGGTTTGCGAGGAAGTTGCTTTTCTCCAGGTTACCTGCAAACACGATGTCCATTGATATCCCTTTTTGCCTGCCAACCGGTTTTGCTAAAAAATCAAAAAACTCAATGGCAGAAGCCTGCACCGCTGCAGATACATTTTTTTTCAGCCATTCCTTCATGGCTTCATTATGTACAATGAAATAATGGAATTGTCTGAAAAAGAAAATCTCTCTTTTCAGTAAACTCTCATGGCCATCTTTCAACCCGTTTATATCCGCAATAAAACATACTATGGTCACCCCTTTTTTATGCAGCCTGCCGATCAGCATTTTGCTCATAGCGGCATAGACCGGGGAGAGAAAGATGAATGTATCTCCTTTCTTTATCTTCCTGTACATCCTCAGCAGAAAAAAGAAACGGCTGACCTTGGCGGTGAAAGAAAAACCATACTGGTGAGGAAATAAGACCGGCTCAAATCCTTTTGCCAATAGTATCTTTTCCGCATCTGTCCCTCCTATCCCTCCATGTGTATATTCCACCTGGAGATATTGTTGTAAGAAATATTTCCTTTTTTCCCGGGTCAATGATCCATGTGTTGATTACCCGATAAAGATAAGGCGATACACCTTCGCACCTGTTACAAAATAGCGTTGCGTTTGACTATATTTACAGCGTAATATTTTCAAGCCTGATGAAAGAAACCGAGATCAGCATACATCCACTGGGGGCCTTCTCTTTTAACCTGGCAGAATTATGGGGAAACCGTGAACTCCTGTATTTCTTTGCCTGGCGGGATATTAAGGTAAAATACAAGCAAACCTATCCCGGTGTCCTGTGGGCTATTCTGCAGCCACTATTGCTGACTCCCCTGGCTTCGCTGGAAAGGGTCCTGACACTTGAATTAGAAAAAAAACATTCCCATGCTCACAAACTTTCAGATCATTGGTCGTCCTTATTTGCTATTAATACACAATGGAGCGTTGTATCTTCCTGATTAAGGTCAATTCGCAGATAAAAAGCCGATTAGCCTATTACCAATAAACTTCATATCCGATTGCAAACATTCTGCACTATAATTACTGCCAACTATTACCCGAAAGCGCTTACCTTATTCCGGTCACTCGAACAATTTGACCCGAACATCCGGTTGCAGGTGCTGATCGCAGATAATAAGGCGGTTCCTGATAATGTCACCATACCGGAAAATGTCAGTATTATAAAGGCAAATGAACTCGCCGGATATTCCCTTGTAAACGATCTGCATACTAAATATGCCCATCATAATATGGACGCTTTCCGGTGGTCGCTGAAGCCCGTTCTCATGAGCTGGCTGCTGGAACAAGGATTTGAAAAAGTATTGTATATAGATTGTGACATGTTCATTGTAAATCCGTATGATTTTCTCTTTGACAAACTGGACCAATCAGCCATCCTGCTGACACCCAACTGGATCAACTCAGACCCGCTAAAAGATAAAGACAGTTTCTTTTCACTTTTCACCAGCGGGTTATTCTCTGCCGGCTTTATCGGCGCCAATAAAAAAGGATCAGCCGCTTTACAATGGTGGGCACATGCCTGTCATTTCATGATGGGCGAACATATTCAGCATGGCATACGTGATGACCAGAAATACTTAGACGTCTTTCCTGTGAAATTTGAGGACACCTATATCATCCGTCACCGGGGCTGCAATATTGGCGCCTGGAACATTGACGAATCACGGCGCACACTTGTCAACGGTGAAGTGCTGATCAATGAGGAGTTCCCTGTTATTTTCATTCATTTTGATGACATGATGGTGAAAAGTATCCTGAAAGGACATGACAGGTTGCTGACTCCTTATTATGACCAGTATAAAAGGGTATTTGAAGAATCGGGGGCCCGGCTTGCTGATTATATCCGGTCTGCAGATACCCACGCCAACCCAGGTATGATACCCCGGCTGAAATGGAAACTGAATATACGAACCAGGCTGAAACAGTTTTTTTATAAGCTATCTAATAAAATATAAAAGGGAATGAGAGGCGACCGGAGAACAGTATGAGAACAGCGATCAAAAAATACCTGCGTCAAAAAGGATTATACTACCCGCTCCGGTATTCCCGTCTTTTTACTATTTACCAGTTGCTTTTTAAACCAGCGACCATAAAACAGCAGCAAAGAGAAGTGTCCTTTTACCGTTCATTCCTCCCGGCCTGCCAGTTAGTTTTCGACATTGGCGCCAATGATGGACATAAGACAGCAGCCTTTTTGCATTTTTCTGAAAAAGTGATAGCCTGCGAACCCGACGCTGAGAACTTTAAACAATTACAGGCAAGGTTCAGGAACAGGAAAGAAAAAGTGGTCATAGAGCAGGTGGCACTGGCAGATACTCCCGGAAAAATGCCTATGAATATCCATCATCCCGGCTCAGCCTTTAATACCTTAAGCCATAAATGGAAGCAATTGCTTGAAGCTGACAATATAACCAGGTGGGACGAAAAGATACATTTCACCGGTACAACAGAAGTAACGACAACGACACTTGATACACTGATCAGCCGGTATGGCGTACCAGATTTTATTAAAATAGATACAGAAGGATTTGAGGAATATGTACTGAAAGGGCTTTCCCGCCGGGTACCCTGCATATCTTTTGAAACATTGCTTCCGGATTATGCTGCCGAACTTCAGCATTGTATCCTGCTCATTTGTACATTAGATCCGGGTGCGGTGTTTAATATTGCCCTGCATGAAAAAATGCTATGGCCAGTTTTCAGGCCAAGAAAAGAGCTGGAAGAGTGGATAGCCATCAACAGCGGCGGTCCCAGTTTTGAAGTGATCGTAAAAATGACGATATGAAGATCACCATATTTGAAACCGAGCATTTTGAAGGTGCTTTCCCGGTGATCAAACTTTTTGATAAGCCGGGAAACGAGATCACTGTGATCACTTCAGAAGAAACACATAAGCGGTTCATTGATCTTTTCGGGAATAACGCATCCCGTTACAGATGGAGTGTCTTGCCGGCTGCAGGAAAGCTGCGTTTCTTTTTCTTGTTATATAAAAAGCTAAAAAAAGACCGGCCTGATCTTCTTTATATCAATACCATCAGCAACAACCACCTGCTATATGCTCTCGTGCTATCCGCACTTTCCCTGAACAGGGTGGTGATGACGGTACATGATATCAATTGTCTTTTTGAAAGCAGGTTCAGATGGAACTTCAGGCAAGCTATTATTCACCGGGGCAAAAAATGGCTGATCAAAAAAGTGCATGAATTCAATGTAGTCTCCGATACCATGCTGCCTTACCTGCAGACAAAAACAAATAATAAGCCTGCGCATAACGTTCCCGGGGCGGTATTTGAAAACAACTACCATCCGCAGGATACCGGGAGTACACTTCGTATTGTAGTACCCGGCTCATTAGACAAGCGAAGAAGGGACTATGAGCAGGTGTTTGAACTGGCTGCCCTGGCTGACAAAGAAAGGTTAGAACTCCAGATCATTTTACTGGGTGGCTATTTTGACAGGTACGGTAAAGGCATCATTACCCGGTCTCATGCGCTCATTTCCGCCTTTTCTGAAATATTCTGTTACAAAACAAAAGTGGTGGGGCAGGACGAATTTGACAAACAGATGAATGATGCTCACTTTGTTTTTATTCCCTCTGTGGTACATACGCATATCTGTGGTGACATACCTGAGACCTATGGCATTACCAAGTCATCCGGAAATATGTTTGATGTGATCAAACATGCCAAACCATTTATAGTGCCTGAAAAACTAACTATATCAAGACAGTTGGAGAGCAGTTGTTACAAATATCATCATATCGGCGACATCGTTGCCTTTCTTAAAAAGATCGTATCCGACCCTTCCGAATATCCCCATTGGCAACAGGAAGCATTGAAAAACTCGAATAACTATACCATAGAAAAGATCAGGGAGAAAAACCCTGCACTGTTCAATGACCAAAACAGTTAAAGAGGTATGGTATCATATACATCTTTCAGTGGGATTGATTCAATAACTTCTTTGTCATAAGTTGAGGCATAGTAATAATTATTCAGCAGGGGGCTCACCACCTTCCGCAGCAGGCCATAATCATATATCTCCTGTGGGCTTGTACAATTAAATATCGCCGTGCAGGTCTTATTATATGCCATTGCCACATGCATGGCCAATGAATCGCCGGATACTACATGAGCACAAGCAGCTATATCATCAAGGTATTCACGGATATGATGGCGCTGTTCAAATACTTTAACCGGTCTTCCCTCCTCCCCGAGTTTTTGCACCAATTGATCATATCCCCACCACTGTTTATCAGGCCACATATTGCCTGAGCGTTTTTCTATGCCAGTCAGTCCGTCTTTCTGAGCAATATTCCTATTTGAATAAATCCTGTAAGGTTCTCCTGTAAAAGACTTTCCGGTCATTTTAAAAATACATTCCTGGTAAGAATATACATTCTCTGCTTTTAACCGGTTGGCCCTTTGTAATCCGTATCGGGAGATACGGCTCATATCAAACCAATGTGCCGCATTATGGGTATATACCATTTGATCACCTGAAAGATAAACACCGGCTAATTCCCTTGAAGTGTATTCCACTGCCATTGCAGCACACTCCCTATTCTCTTCTAAGGAAACAATAAGATCAAAAGAAATATTTTTCAGCATAGCGGGCGCCTGCTGCGGTGCCAGAATAGTCAGCCCGGGCATATCATCCGGAAGCAGCCATGTATTTGCCACCGAAGTGATCCAATAGATATTGCCCTGCAATACATTCAGCAAACTGGTGGTACGAACCACGTCACCGGCAGCGCCTGTCTTGATGATCAGTATATTTTCCATTCGTAGCGATAAGCCTGCAAAGTAATGATCATTTTGCCTGGTTTGATTCATGTATCAGGCTTTCTTCATCCCAGCCGGTATCTATCATCACACCTGCCTGTTGCTGGTCGGCTCTCATTGTTTTTTCCAGCTCTTCGATCTTTGCTTTGGCTTCAAGGATGTACTGCTCAGGATCCCTTACTGATGAAAGTTTCTTCAGGTTCTCTTCATCTAAACGAAAGAACATCCGGGCCGCTCTTTGTGCTGCATAGTTTCTGAACCCCAGATGCTTCATGGTATCCACACCTACCCGTAAAGCGGTATCTAATGTTTCCCGGTAAATATGGAGCATACCGGCATTCATCTGGTCATAGGCATCAAAACGGTTGGAAGCTCTAACCAGCATACGCAGGTTGGGAAAGTGCTTTTTGATCGTTTCAATAAGCTCTAGCCTTTTCTCCGCCGGTTCAATTGCGATAATGATGATTTTAGCCTCCGCAGCCCCCGCTGCCCGAAGCAGGTCATGACGGGTGGCATCCCCATAATATACTTTCAATCCCATTTTGCGCAACAGATCCACCCTTTCCGAATCATTATCAAGCACCGTCATTCCGATATGATGCGCCCGCAGGAACCGGCCGATTGTATTGCCAAAATGACCAAAGCCGGCGATGATCACCGGATTCTTTTCCTCAATAGCATCTGCCTCCTTTTCTTCAGCGTTTTCTAATGTACCGATGTTGGGTTGTATCCATTTTTCATTGACCAGGAAAAGTATCGGCGTGAGCGCCATACTCATGGCAACCGCTGCTACCATCAGATCAATCGTTTCTTTTGGCAACACTCCCTGCTGTGCAGAAAAAGAAAAAAGGACAAAAGCAAATTCTCCCACCTGGCTTAATGCTACGGCAAACAAAACGTTCTGATCAAGCCCAAGCCTGAATATCTTTCCCAGTATAAACAAGATGATACCTTTAATGGTCATCAGCAATGCAACCAACCCGATGATCATCCACGGTTGCTGCATGATGAGGTTAAAATCTACAGAGGCTCCCACTGCAATAAAGAATAAGCCGAGTAATAAACCTTTGAACGGGTCAATATCACTTTCCAGCTCATGCCTGTATTCGCTGTCAGCCAGCACCACACCGGCGAGGAATGTACCTAATGCTGGACTTAATCCTACTTGTGTCATTAACACGGCTATACCTACCACCAGCAGCAACGCTGTCGCTGTAAACATCTCCCTTAGTCTTGTCGCAGCCACAATCCGAAACAAGGGGCGTATTAAAAACCGTCCTGCCAATTTGATAACAGCTACCGATCCAAGTACCAATAAGGTTTGCGCCCAGCCGGGCAACCCGTCTGCCAGCGTTTTGGCTTCATTTGCATCTCCTGTAGTCCCGGGTTGTATAGTGGCCAATAAAGGAAACAATGCCAGCATCGGGATAACAGCGATATCCTGGAATAATAATACAGAAAACGAACTTTGTCCTGCTGATGTTTTCATCAGGCCTTTTTCATTCAATGTTTGCAGCACGATAGCTGTAGAAGAGAGGGACAATATCATTCCTAATGCCAATGCCTGTTGCCAGGTCAACCCAAAGGCCATAGCAATAGCCGCAATGACCAATGCCGTTACCAATACCTGCAACCCGCCAAGACCGATGATAGATTTTCGCAGCTTCCATAGCAATTCCGGTTCCAGTTCCAGGCCAATAACAAACAGCATGATCACTACACCAAACTCGGCAAAGTGCATAATGTCTTGCCCTTCTTTACCAATAAAACCGAGCAACGCCGGGCCGATAATGATACCGGCCAGCAGGTACCCAAGCACCGATCCCAGCCCGAGCTTTTTGGCAACAGGCACCATCACGACAGCAGCCGCGAGATACACCATTGCCTGGAAGAAAAATGAGTTCTGGTCCATAGATCAAGATTGAACAGTTTCGGGAATAGGAATAAGTTCGTTGAGATAGGTCACCTTCTTCCATTCACTTTCTGTGATACGATCGTTTATCAATGCGACAAGCAATTGCTCATACTGTACAGCGCATAGCTCAATATCTGCATGCTGCAGACGATGGGTGCCATGTACAACGAATGGCGGCAGGTATTGCATTTTGCATAGCACAGCCGTCTGATCGAAAGGAGCCAGCAGTTGCGGGATAGTGAACCGGTTCCTTCCGGTAGAACTGTAGGCTTCTTTGCTACCACCCGACGATATGGCATTGAATATTTTTTTACCCAACAGCATATTCCCATTCTTTCCATAAGCCCAACCATGCTCCAGTACCAGGTCTTCCCATTGTTTGATCATAGCCGGACAGCTATACCAATAAAAAGGATGCTGCCATACGATCACATCATGGCTCTGCAGGAGTCCCTGTTCCCTTTTGACATTGATATCAAAGTCGGGATATTCTTCATACAGATCATGAAAGGTAAGCCCTTCGAGATGGCGGATATGGCGGAGTAGCCGGGTATGTACCCTTGACTTTTCCAAAGCAGGATGTGCAAACAGAACCAGCAATCTGGACATGAAAAATGTTTGTTGAAGTTAACTAAACAAAGCGAATGGCTAAAAAGTTCATGAAAGCATCACACACGGGTCATCCTGATGAATTCCTTCCGGTTAATATAATAAAGGAACAAGAAGTAAAGAACAGGCAGAAAACTCAGCAGTTTGATAATGAATATTCCTGTAAAAAAACCAAGCAGGTAAAGCATGGCCATTAACACAAACCCTGTGAGCAATTGCATATCGTTAATGGCAGCAACGACCCTAAAGTTATAATAACTAGGCTCCTTAAAACTGAGCTGCACCGGCTTTGTAAAATGAAACCCGTCTGTCACCACCACCTTCGCATAATCGCCCTTCACTTCTATTACGACCGGCTGATCATTCAGCAACGGGTATATTTCCCTGTCATTCACGATCACCCGCACCGGCAGGAAACTAAGTAGCACCTGGTGGCTGCGGGTGATGATGATGTAATGATGCGGGCTGATAGTTCTCTATGATTTCAGTGAACGAATGATCTCGACAAACTCCGAAGCAACCAACGAAGCTCCGCCTACGAGACCACCATCCACGTCTGGGCTGCTGAATAATTCTTTAGCATTATTCGCCTTTACACTTCCCCCGTAGAGTATGGAAACTTGTCCTGCAGTCTGGCTTCCGTATTGCGCTGCCAGTACAGAACGTAAATGTGCATGCATTTCTTGTGCCTGGGCTGTAGTAGCTGTTTTTCCTGTTCCGATGGCCCATATCGGTTCGTATGCGATGATGATGTTTTTCACCTTATCCCCGGGTAAATGAAAAAGTGATTCTTTTAACTGAACCGCCACAAAATCATTCTGGGTACCGGCTTCACGTATGCTTAAAGATTCACCACAGCAAAAGATCGGGATGATCTCATTTTCCAGGCAAAGATTTACTTTATCAGCCAGCATGGCATTGGTCTCCCCGAAATACTCTCTTCTTTCGCTATGCCCGATAACACAGTAATTGACACCAATGGAATGAAGCATTTCGACGGATACTTCACCAGTGAATGCTCCGGATTTTTTATGATAGCAGTTCTGAGCTGCCACTTCATAGTTATTTTCTTCAGCTACTTCGCTTCTCGTCATCAGCAGGTAGGGAAACGGCACAGCAAAAATGGCTAACTGATCCGGCGACAGCCTGATCTTTGCGGCCAGAACATCATCCAGTAATTTTTCTCCCTGTTGAAAGGTCAGGTTCATTTTCCAATTTGCTGCAGCGATCTGTTTTCTCATTGGTTTCGTTTAAAGTTTTTCAAATATGTATTTTAAAATTTTCTTTTCGTTGTCTGTTACAGATTGCCCCTTTAATTGCTTCCAGGCACCAATATCATTCATTGCTTTTTCAAATTCATACTGCTTGACGCCATCACTTCCCCAGGAGAATCCGGGAATATATTTTGGCGTAAGCCCTGCACCGAATACATTACAGCATACACCGATAATTGTCCCGGTATTTATCGCTGTATTCACAGCGGTACGTGAATAATCACCCATCATCACCCCGCATTTTTTTCCTGCATTCATTTCACCCCCCGGTGTCCATACACCCACTTCGCTGGCATTGTTTTTCAGGTTAGAGTTGGTCGTCCCGGCGCCCAGGTTACACCATTCTCCTATCACGGAGTCGCCAAGATAACCATCATGCGCCTTGTTGGAGTAGCCGAACATGACTGAATTCTTTATCTCACCACCGCCAGTACAATAAGGGCCTATAGTAGTAGCGCCATATATTTTAGCGCCCATTTTCAGTACGGCTCCTTCACCCATTGCAAAGGGCCCGCGGATAATACACCCCTCCATTACTTCGGCATTTTTGCCAATATAAATGGGACCCGCTGATGCATTCAAAATAGAATGCTCCACTTTAGCGCCTTTCTCAATGAATATACCTGATGAATTGATCAGCTTATTGGTCCTGGAAACAGGTTGCGATTTTCTTTTTCTTGTCAGCAATTCAAAATCCTTGCGGATGGCCAGATCGTTCAATTGAAAAATATGCCACGGGTATTGTATCTCCGATATCTGTTCTTTTATGCTGATCGCTTTTTTGACCCTTACCCGGTGATGTTCTTTTATTTCTTCTTTTGTGAACCTGAAAACGATCCCCTCTTTACCATCTACAGAAATAAATTCACCGTTTCCAAGTTTCTTAATCGCCTTTATGAGCTTGGGGGTCGGCAACACGTTGCCATGTATCATAAAACAGGCGCCGCCGTCTTCAGCCGCCTCATGAAGGGTGACCGATCTGTCAAGATCTTTGTAATCGTCCTCCTTTTTATCAAAAGAAGGCAGGCCGAGCATCATTTCCCATTTTTCCCGGATGGTCAGGATGCCCACCCTGATGTCCTGTATCTGCCGTGTCAGCGTGAACGGATACAGGTTCTCAGGCCGGCAAAACTCTTCAGTAAAAATGATCTTGTCCATTGCCTTTTAAAGTGGTCAAAAATAAACCATTCGGCATTGATAATGATATGATTTTAAAAGTGGTCAGTTATGAAGTTCAGCATGGCAAAGGATCCGTCCGGGCCTTTAATGGCCTGTTGATTATTCTTTTTAGCTTTTACCGCCTTCCGTCTTTCCGGCAAAAATTCACTTACAAGCACTCTGCAGATAAAAAAACCTCCCGAAGAATCAGGAGGTCTTAAAGTATAGCCATGAAAAACAAACTCTTTCCCTACATTATCGGGATCAAGCTCTTCACAAATTAGTATTATTCTGCTTTTTTTGCATATTTCTTTTTGAACTTGTCGATACGTCCCGCCGTATCTACCAGTACATTCTTACCGGTAAAGAAAGGGTGAGAGGTATTGGATATCTCAAGCTTTACCAGCGGATACTCGATACCATCTTCCCATTTGATCGTTTCTTTTGTGGCGGCTGTAGAGCGGCTCAGGAAAGAATACCCGTTACTCATGTCCTTGAAAACAACTAACCGATAGCTATCGGGGTGGAGACCTTTTTTCATAATTCCTTGATTTAAAGGCAGCACGGATTTTGCCGTACTGATGATAGATTATTTATTAAGTCGGCAAAGGTAGGCCTGCAAAGCTTTTTATCCAAATTAAAATTGACAGTGCTGAAACCGGGTGGTCGGCCCGGAAAGGCAAAAAGAAAGCACCGGATTTTGTCCATATACTCCCTACGCGGTCATATACTTTCTTATCTGGTGCTCCCGTGAATCGTATTCGCTTGTTACAGCTTTTACAATCCGCATCGCATTTGTTTTGTTTCCAAAATTCCTGCGTGTATCAGTAGAAAGATACATTTACATCAGTAGGGTTTCCAAATTTTGGCGGGTATTGTTACGCACCAGTTCTGCACTCTTTTTTCCCCTTTAAAACCGGTTTTATACCCTCTTTAGCTCCGCATGTTCACATACTGAAGCGGGATATCGAGGCTGGCAGTCTTACAAAGCTGTATCACGGCCTGCAGGTCGTCAATTTTTTTGCCGGTCACTCTTACCAGGTCGTCATTGATGGACGCCTGCACCTTCATTCCTGAATCTTTTATCAGCTTCACGATCTTTTTGGCATCTTCCTGGGCCAGCCCGTTCCTTACTTTCACTTCTTTCTTCCAGGCCTTGCCGCTCTGCGCACCTTCCTTACTGGCATCAAAAGCTTCCGGCGCAATACCCTGCTTGTGCGCCCGGCTGATCAGCACGTCTATCAACTGGCGCATCTTCATGTCGTCATCGGTTTCCAGTTTTATCAGGAATTCTTTTTTATCCAAATCAATCACCACATGCGAGCCTTTAAAATCAAAGCGGTTAGTGATCTCTTTGGAAGTTACGTTCACAGCATTATCCAATGCCTGTGCTTCTACTT
This sequence comes from Chitinophagaceae bacterium, assembly GCA_016787085.1. GTDB lineage: Bacteria > Bacteroidota > Bacteroidia > Chitinophagales > Chitinophagaceae > VBAT01. The sequence continues at coordinate 43,591 of JAEUVJ010000050.1, forward strand.
TGCTGACGATGTCAAAAGATGGCATGACAAAAGTTTAAGGTTGAAAGTTAAACGCTCAATTCCTCAAATGTAAGACTGTTTCATAAAACAAGAGTCCCCCGTAGAAACGGGGGACGAATATTCACATGAGAAAACTAGAAAGATTTATTGCTGGCCGCCCTGCCCTATCCGGTTCTGCTCATCCTGCGCACTGCCTGCACGGCGGCGTGTCTGTGGTTGATTTTGTCCTTTGCTGAAACGCCAGGTAAAAGTGATGGTATAACGGCGATTGTCCCAGCGGCTGGTAATACGGGTATCAATATTGCCGAATTTGGTATAACCCCTGAAATACTGGATCCAGAAAGGATCGGTCAGGTTCAGCCGTATGCTTCCCTTGCCTTTTAATACCTGTTTGGACCCACCAAATGAAATGACACCCATCGGCTCCGCGATGATCAGTCCGCTGGCTAATATCTTGCTGCGATAAAAACCGGATACTTCGGCACCCCATCCTTTATTGAATTTGAACTGGTGGTTCATATTGATCATATAAGTAGCGATATCGGCTTCCAGTTCCTGGTTATTAACAAAACCTTCAAAATGATTATTGAATACATTGGCAAAGGCACCGATAGTCCACCATTTCGTAAGTGGCCTGTTGTAGTTAATACTTAACCCGATATTGGTACGTTTCGCCACATTCTCTTTTGTTTGAAAAGTAACCCTCGTTGAATCATTCTGCTTCAGGATATCGTTGATGATATTGGTAGTACGGGTATAATTCGCCGATATATTCAGTTGCCCTTTGAAATTATAGCTTAGTTCAACATTGTGACTTGTCTGTGGTTTAAGATAGGGATTACCCTGCCGGTAGGTATATTGATCCAGGAAGAACTGGAAGGGGTTCATGTCCTGGTAATTGGGTCTGTCAATTCTCCGGCTATAAGACAAAGTGAAATTATTGGTCTTATCGGCAGCATAGCTCAGGTAAATAGTCGGGAATAACTGTACATAGCTTGTATCAAATTTTTGGTTCTTTTTGGCTAACTGATTCCCTTTTACATTCGTATTCTCCATCCGCAGACCTGTCTGTATCCCCCACTTTTTAAACTGTTTGCTGAAGTTGACATAAGCCGCATTTACATTCTCTTCATAAATAAAGTGATTGCTGCGGAACGTATCTTTTTCCGGGAGGCCATTCAGGTAATAACTGTATTGTGCATCATTATCATTCTTGACATAACCGGCCTTCCATCCTGCATCAAACTTGGCGCCACCCTTCAAAGGCTGCGTATAATCCATCCTTGCGGTGTAGATACTGATCTCACCGGGCAGAAAGCCCCTGAGTAAAAAAGGATTCGGATTCAATACGGGATCGGTTGAAGGAGCCAACGAACCATCGGGATTATAACTGAAATTATCAGAATTCTGCGTGTTGTCATTTTTGTAATACACCACATCTACATCTGCTGACAGCTCTTTCCCTGCTTTATCGAGTGTTGTTTTAAAATTAAGGTTCAGGCTAAGGTTTTTCCAGGGTCCCTCGTTGGTTGGAAACGCTTTATTATACGATATCAGATTGTAATCCTTATCCAGGAAATCAGAGCTGGTTTCTCCTCTTGACCTGAACTTATTGAACGTACCATTCAATGCAAAGCCTACGGTGGTCCGTTTGCTGGCAAAATAATCCATACCTGCCCGGAAGGAATGCGTATTGGAAGAGAACTTAAGAAAAGATGACTGGTCAAATAAAGACTGGAATTCCTTGTCACTTACCCTCCCGAAATACCTGTCAATACTGATCTTGTTAAACCCTTCCCAGTATGTATAACTGTATTGCCCGAAAAGATTCACCTTGCCTTTCCGGTAGTTCATATTGATACTATTAGGCGTTTTGGGATAGTTAGCAAATATGGCGCTAAGTGTAATGCTGCCGTTGTATCCCATCTGTGTCCCTTTCTTGGTTTTGATATTGATAAGCCCAGAATTGCCTGAAGCGTCATATTTAGCCGGTGGCTGGCTCATGATCTCTATCTGGTCAAGTTGAGCTGCAGTAAGGCTGCGGAGGTAATTGACGAGGTCATTCCCTCCAAGAAAGGTCTGCTTGCCATCAATCAGGATGATCACACCTTGTTTTCCTTTCAGGCTGATCACACCATTGTTATCCACTGTGATGCCCGGTGATTTCTCCAATACATCCAGGGCAGAGTTGCCCGCATTGGTAATAGACGACTCCACATTGACCACCATCCGGTCAATTTTATTTTCGATCAGGGGACGTTTAGCCGTAACGCTTACGCCGCCGATCTCGGCTACCTGTTTGGTCATTTCAAATGAGCCAAGATCCACCTGGTTGTTTACAGAAGATACTTCAAAAGAATGGCCATATGCTTTTGTCAGCCCTGCGGCGGTGATGGCAACAAGGTATTTTCCATCAGCAATTTTTTCGAACTCGAAATCGCCTTTCTTATCAGATAAACTGATCTTGACTAGGGAGGAATCTTTGGAACGCAAAAGTGATACAGTGGCGGACTCAACAGCTTTTTCAGCTACATCTTTTACGGCGCCTGTTATTCTACCGTTGGTTGTTGTTTGTGCGCCGGCAGTGATGACCGAGATCAGACAAACAAAGAGTGGTGATAGACTCTTTCTCATACTAGCAGGTTTATGGTTTAAAGATGACGAATACAAAGTCTATTTCAGTTTGAAATATGATAAGCTTCGTATTTCCTCATGTGAAGGGCATAAAACCATTACCGATACATCAGCGGCAAAAAAGGCTTATGAAAGAAAGCAAATGTCAAAAACTGTTAATGAGCAGGCCTTATACAAGGCCCGCTCATTGGTTTAATGGTTAATGATCTTAAGAACTTTTAATTAATTACCACCGGCCTTTACACGGCTCTCCTCATCAGAAGCGCCTCCGTTCTTCTTGCTGCTGCCGGCTTTTAATTTTCCTTTATTGAAACGATAGGTAAAGCTGATACTTACCGTACGGTTATCATTCACATTTTTGAATTCAGCGTCCACATTGCTGTATTTACTGTAGCCTTTGAACACCTGCATGGCAAAGATGTCACGTACATTCAGGCGGACACTCGCATTATTTTTCATGATCTGTTTGCTGAAGCCTGCATTCACCTGTGCGATAGGACGGATAAAGATTACCCCTTCTACTCCTTTTGTCCGGTAGAAGCCGCTTACCTCGGCACTCCATCCTTTACCCAGTTTGAACTGCTGTTGTGCCTGTACTATCAGGGTAGCAATACCGATGGAAATATTATCTCCATTCACCACTCCTTTAAAATGATTATGGTAAACATTTGCATACACATTACCGCTCCACCATTTCTTTATTTGCTTGTAAGCGCTTACTGATAAACCCACCTGCTCCAGGCTGGCAATATTGGCCTGTTTGATAAAGGTCTCATTGGTCGCTTCATTCTGTTCCAATACCTGCTGGATGATGTCATCAGTGCTGGTATAGTTGATCGTAGTGGTCAGGAAACCGGCGTACGTATGCTTCAACTCTATATTATGGGCAAACTGTGGTTTCAGGTTAGGGTTACCCTGCTCAAACGTATACCTGTCAAGAAAATGGATGAAAGGGTTCAATGATCCGTAATCAGGGCGGTTGATCCTTCTGCCATAGTTGATCACGAACTGGTTTTTTTCATTCGCAGTGTATTGCAGGTATGCGGTCGGGAAGAGCTGCGTGTAATTCCTTTCGAAGGTTTTTTCTGCAGGCACAAACCTGTCCTCAGCCGCATTATACTCATATCCTTTTGAGTTGCCTTTTGCATTGGTATTTTCCACTCTCAGGCCGAACTGTCCGTCCCATTTCTTTCCCAGTTTCCGGCTATAGTTCACATAAGCGGCATTGATGTTCTCATCATACACAAAATGATTGCTGCGGGCACTGTCCAAAATATGCTGACCGCCAAACACGTTATCATACACTGCATTATTATCAGTAGTAACAAAACTTGTTTTGATACCGGCTTCAAATTTTGCCCCGCCTTTCAGCGGAAGAGTATAATCTAGCTTACCGCTTTTGATCGTGATATCCTGTGGAAGATCGCCGAGCAATGTATCAGGAGTACCTGAAGGAACACCGAATTTGTCAAAATAGAAGCTGTATAAGGGTTGTACACTGGTTGACCTGTACTCGATATAATCCACATCTCCTGTAAGCTCCTGGCCGGCTGAATCAAGTACAGTGCGGAAATTAAAATTACCGCTGAAGTTCTTCCATTTTGAATCGTTACGTGTGTATGTATTGGTCTGGCTTCTCAGGTCGCCGTTGGGCTCATAGATGAATGTATTCGTTCTGCTTTCCCATATAGAAGGGTTGTAAAAACCATTCAACACCACACCAAGAGTTGTTTTTTTGCTGGCAGAATAATCCACCCCCACCTTTGCATTATAATAATGATTCTGGTTTTCCATATCAGAACGCTGATCAAACATGGAAATAATGTCCTTGCTGACCACTTCGCGGAAGTTTCTTGTGATGAATAACTCCTGGCTGCGATGATTACGGTTATAGCTGAGGTTTGTAAATAAATTTACTTTACCCTGGCGGTAATTGAAATTGAAACTTTCATTGAACCTTGCATGCCTTCCCTGGGTGTAACCGGTGGTGACGCTGCCGTTATATCCAAACTGCTTATTCTTTTTGGTCTTGATATTGATCACGCCTGAATTGCCGGCAGCATCATACTTGGCAGGCGGATTGGTCATGATCTCGATCTGCTCAAGCTGGCTCGCATTCATACTACGGAGCATATTGGCCAGGTCGGCGCCGCTCAAGTAAGCAGGGCGGCCATCAATATATATAACTACGCCTGCCTTCCCTTTCAGGCTGATATTTCCATCCTTATCAACAGATACACCGGGGGCTTTTTCGAGCACTTCCAAAGCCGAGTTACCAACATTGGTTACCGATGCTTCTACATTCACAATCGTCCTGTCCACTCTTTGCTCGATCAGCGGCTTTTTGGAGGTAACGGTAACACCACCTACAGATTTAGCCACTGGTATCAATTCTATCGTCTTTAAAGTGATATTCAGATTAGATGGAGTTATTTCAAATATCTCTGAAAAGCCCTTTTCGTGGCCTACTGCAGAAATGGAGACCATATAGATCCCATCCGTAATTCCATCAAAACTGAATTTACCTGTCCGGTCGGCTACCCCCATTTTAGCCACGGATGAATCTTTGGCTCTTAACAGGGTGATGGTGGCTGACTCAATGGTTTTGGCGCTGCCGTCAATAACGGTTCCGCTCACTTTCCCATTTTTCACCTGTGCAAAGCTGACAAAGGATAAGGTTGTTAAGGCGACCGTCAGCAAAGTCATAAGCTTTCTCATTTCGTTGATTTTTATAATTAAGTACTTGTTTTTAATTATTACAGTTCAAAAGTAGGTACTATGCAATACAAAGAACATTGTTTTCACTTGAACGGCTGATTTTATTGATAACTGGCAGGTTCAAATGACCTTCATGTGACGCAGCATCTTAAGCCGGGTTACTGAAAATGGGGCATTTGGGACGGGCGGCAAGAAACCAAGATGAATGGAAATCAAGACCAAAGAGCTTTAATTGAGCTCAAAAGTAGCTGAGAGACCGGGGCGGAAAAACCAAAAACTGACCATCTGCCGGTTTTGATGTGTGAACAGGAAAATGTGGATAATAGACTGTCAGAGCCCAAACTCTGCCCTGATATCATCGTGGTAGGTACGACCAGAAGTAATGCGGGTGCCTGCCTTGTCCTCCATAATAAAGAGATAACGGCTGTTGAAATGGCGGTGCATTTCCCTGATCTTATCCTTATTTATAATATATGACTTATGAACCCGGTGAAACTGAACAGGCAGTTTCTCCGAAAGGGCGGTCAGGGATTGATCGGTCAGGTGCTTTTGGCCATCAGTCGTAAAAACAAAAACGTACTTATCATTAGCTTCTAAATAAGCTATATTCTCAAATCGCAGCAGTGTGATCCTGTCGCCTGTTTTGATCGGAAGCGCAGTTGATTTTGCCGGCGCCTGGAATTGCCGGATAATATCCTGCAGGCCGCCGATGTTAATAGCCTGGTTCAGGTGTCCGAAACGCTTTAGTTTTTCGATACTTTGCTGCAGCCTCTCTTCTTTAATAGGCTTAAGAAGGTAATCAATAGAGAAGGTCTCAAATGCTTTAATGGCATATTGCTCATACGCCGTAGTGAAAATAATATTCGGCTTTCGTTCCAGCTTTTCGATCACTTCAAAGCCGGTCATATCGGGCATTTGTATATCGAGGAATACAAGATCCGGACGTAGCAGATTTATTTTCCGGATAGCCTCTCCTCCGTTACCGGCTTCCTCTATCACTTCCACCACATCCGAATGCTCTTTCAAAAGGCTTTTCATCAGCCTTCTTGCAGCCGGTTCATCATCTATCACAATAGCCCTAAACACCTGGTTCATTTTTCATCAGTTTATGAATAAGAATAGAGACTTGTTTACGTGGGTGGTTCCTGAAATGGATCTCATACTGCTCAGGGAAAAGCAGGTCCAGCTTATCAAATACGCTTTTTACCCCATAACCGGGATTGAGCTCATCCGGGAAAAGAGGACCATTATCCGCAATGTTTATTTCCAGTACTGTATCGCTCCCCTTTACTTCAAGTAGTATCTCTGTCATCTTACCGGTTGCCTTCAGCCCGTGCTTTACGGCGTTCTCCACCAATGGCTGCAGAAGAAACCGGGGCACTAAATAATGACCGGCTTCTTCTTCCACTCTTACTGTATAGTTTAACTGGTCTTCAAACCGTATCTTCTCAATCTGCAGATAGACTTCCGTCATGGCCACTTCATCATTGACAGTAGAATAATTATTCTGTGTGTAATTGATACTGTACCGGAAGAGGTCGGCCAATGCAATGGTCATCCGGCGGGCTTTTTTACCGTCTGTTATGGACAGATCGGCTATGGAGTTGAGGGCATTGTATAAAAAATGAGGGTTGACCTTGGAATGAAGCGCATCCAATTCTGCTTTTGTTTTTAAAGCCGTCAGCTTGGTCACTTCATGTTCTTTTTCACTCAGCTTGCGTTTACGTTCCAGTTCTACATACCTCACTGCTGTATAAATGAGCCCCGTGACCGCCGAATTAAAGTAAGCGAGTGTGAGGGCGCCATGAAGCTCACTTAGATTTCTGCCATTGTCAAAATAGTTCACAAGGGTATAAATAACCAATGCAGCAAGCATGATGGTTACAAAAATCACTGCATGATGCCTGGCAAAGGACATGGTCCTTACGGCGGGGATATAACTTACACGCCTGGTAATATTATAAACAAACAGGATGATGATCGCACTTTGAAAAATCCTTTTTACGACTATTCCCCAGACCCCTGCATGATCTGTCCGCATCAATAAAGAAGGGAACTCAAGTGCAATAAAGGCGGCCATACCCAGCATCCCGATGACCAGTACTGAAAGGTTTTGGCGCAGCCATGCATTCTTTACCCCCGTAAAAAGGCGGTTATATACCGACAACAAGTAAAGTGAGGCCGCCAGTAAGACCGAAAAGCTGATCATACAACCAGCCTGAACCAGTATCTCATGTCTCATGAACAGGCAAGATAAAAAAAGACCTTTGTAATAGGGCCAGGTATTCGCCAAGCATCACTTTTCAGGAGTGAACGGAGTATATTGCAGGTAAATTCCCGCGATGATCATTGACTTCAGATCGGACACAGTGACCAAGCCGACCCCTCCCATGCTGGAGGCTATGCTGAAAGCCAAAGTGGGTGACGATGTTTTTAGTGAAGACCCCTCAATAAACGAACTGGAAACCATGGCTGCGGATATGTTTGGTATGGAAGCAGCCCTTTTCTGCCCTTCCGGCACTATGACCAACCAGATCGCCATCAAATGTCACACCCAGCCCGGCGATGAAGTGATCTGCGACGAAAGTGCCCATGTTTACCAATATGAAGGAGGCGGTATAGCCTTTAATTCCGGTGCTTCTGTAAAACTGCTGCATGGCGACCGGGGCCGTATCACCGCACAACAGATAAAAGAGGCCATCAACCCGGATGATCCGCACCGGGCACATACCAGCCTGGTTTGCCTGGAAAATACATCCAACCGCGGCGGCGGCAGTTGCTACGATTTTAACGAAATCAGGAAGATCAAAACAGTTTGTGATGAACATCGCATACCCCTTCACCTGGATGGTGCCCGGCTATGGAATGCATTGGTAGCCAAAAATGAAACTCCAAAACTATACGGTGAAACATTTGATACCATTTCCATTTGCCTCAGCAAAAGTTTAGGGTGTCCTGTCGGGAGTTTGCTCTTAGGTAAAAAAGATCTTATCAAAAAAGCCCGCCGTGTGCGCAAAGTGTTTGGCGGGGGTATGCGCCAGGCTGGTTTCCTTGCAGCTGCTGGTATTTATGCCCTGCAGAAAAATATAGAAAGGCTTAGCGAGGATCATGCACATGCGAAACAGATAGCCAAAACGATAGCCATGAAAGATTTTGTGAAATTTGTTTTGCCTGCCGAGACCAATATTATCATTTTTGAACTAACCGACTTTATATCTGCACCGACGCTGGTGGCAAAACTAAAAGAACATAATATTCTTGGATATGCCATTGCCCCCAACCGGGTGAGACTGGTCGTTCATCTTGACATCTCCCCTGAAATGACAACAAGAACCATTGAAATTTTCTCCTCGCTATAAAAATATTGATATGCTACCAAAAATAAACCCGACAAGTACACAGGCCTGGCAACAATTACAACAACATTATGGAGCCATAAAGAGTAAACACCTCAGGGAGTTGTTTGTCAACGATCCTGAAAGGTTTAAAAAATTTTCCCGGCTATCGGGCGATATTCTTTTTGACTACTCTAAAAATCTTATAACGGAGGAAACACTTCTGCTTTTGCTGCAATTAGCAGAAGAATGCAAAGTAAAGGATGCTATCAGCGCTATGTTTGGTGGCGATAAGATCAACGAAACCGAGAACAGGCAGGTATTGCATACAGCACTCCGCAATTTCTCCAAGCAACCTGTTATGGCGGATAGCAAAGACGTAATGCCGGATGTCAAGAAAGTGCTGAATAAGATGAAAAAGTTTTCCGACTCCATACATAGTGGAGAACACAGAGGCTACACGGATAAAAGGATCAAATACATCGTCAACATCGGTATTGGCGGTAGTGATCTCGGCCCTTTAATGGTTACGGAAGCGCTGAAACCTTATACCGTTGAAGGTATTGAGACCTTTTTTGTTTCGAATGTAGACGGCACACATATAGCTGAAACACTTAAGAAAGTAAAACCGGAAAGAACCCTCTTCCTTATCGCCTCCAAAACATTTACCACGCAGGAGACCATGACCAATGCCCATACGGCCCGTGCATGGTTCCTGAAAAAGGCGAAAGACGAAAAACATATTGCCAAACATTTCGTCGCTCTTTCCACCAATGAAAAAGAAGTGGTGAAATTCGGTATTGATAAAAGGAACATGTTCGAGTTCTGGGACTGGGTAGGTGGCCGCTATTCATTGTGGAGTGCCATCGGCTTATCTATTGTTTTAACTATTGGCTACAAAAATTTTGAACAACTGCTGAAAGGCGCCCATGAAACCGATACGCATTTTCAAACAGCTTCATTTGACAAGAACATACCGGTGCTGATGGCACTTATCGGACTATGGTATACCAATTTCTTCGGGTCACAAAGTGAGGCCATTTTACCCTACGACCAGTATCTTCATCGCTTTGCCGCTTATTTCCAGCAGGGCAATATGGAAAGTAATGGCAAGAGCATTGACCGCAATGGCAATCCTGTTACTTATTCTACGGGACCTGTCATCTGGGGTGAGCCGGGCACCAATGGGCAACATGCATTCTATCAACTGATCCACCAGGGAACGCCTGTCATTCCCTGTGACTTTATTGCTCCGGCTCAAACACATAACCCACTGGGCGATCATCATACCAAACTGCTGTCAAATTTCTTTGCACAGACGGAAGCACTAATGAACGGCAAGACTGCGAATGAGGCCAAAGCTGAACTGGAAAGGCAGGGGCTGAATGCAGAGCAGATCGCAAAACTTCTTCCTTTCAAAATGTTTTCCGGCAACCGGCCGACGAATTCTTTTTTAATAAAGAAGATCACACCGTTCACTCTCGGCCAGCTGATCGCTATGTATGAGCATAAAATATTTGTACAGGGTGTCATCTGGAATATCTTCAGTTTCGATCAGTGGGGCGTAGAGTTAGGCAAACAATTAGCGAATAAGATACTGCCGGAATTGGAGAGTACTGATGCAGTGAGCAGTCATGATTCTTCCACGAATGAATTGATCAATACGTTCAAGAAAATGAGGAAATAAATAAAAACATCGGGCTAAAGCCCATCTATGTTCTTACATTATTGCCCCGCTATTAATAGCGGGGCAATAAATTTTGCACTCTACAGAGGGCTTTAGCCCAACCATACAATCATCTATTTGATTTCATCTGCATTGCTTCAGCTTCATACCGAAAGTAACACGTATAGAATTCTTTGAGCCAATTGATAATCATGCCCGATCTCAAGGCTATGAATAAATAAAAATGCCTCCCTTACAGGAGGCATTAATCCTTTATCGAAATTTCCTTATTACCATTTGTCCACTTCCTCAGTGCTGCCGTTATTGGCTACACTGGCGGGAGTGCTTTCGGCTTCGGCCTCTGCAGCAGGAGCGGGCGCTACGGAAGCTGCTGCAACAACAGGTGTGGCGGCTTCTACCTCACCCCCTTCATGTTCACCCGCTACTTCATCATGGTTGAATGCATCAAAATCGAAGTCAGGCATCAACTCTGTTTTTACATAATCCACCGCTTCGGTCAACGCTTTGATGAATTTGTTGAAGTCCTCTTTGTACAGGAATACTTTGTGCCTGTCATAGCCATTATCATCAAAACGTTTGCGGCTTTCGGTAATGGTCAGGTAATAATCATTCCCCTTGGTTGTCCTTACATCAAAGAAATACGTCCTTCTTTTTCCGGCCCGGATCCTTTTGCTGTAAATGCTGTCCGCTTTCTTTTCGTTATTCTCGTACGCCACAGTTATAGAGTTTTAGCAGTTAAGAAATTACCCCTGTTTTTTCAGGATTTACAAATATAGAGATGTTTTCGACACAGCCAAATTCGGGAGGTTATGAGTTTGATGTCCCATTTGATACATCTCCCCCGGTTTCCTGCTGCCGGGCATACAGACCGGCATAGTACCCGCCCGGGATAGCTACCAACTCCCGGTGTGTTCCCTGTTCTATGATCTCCCCATCTTCTAATACGATGATCTTGTCAAAATTCAGCAGAGAAAACATGCGATGGGTAATAATAATAGCGGTCTTATCCTGCAGGTACCCGTTCAGGTGGCCGATGATCTCTTTCTCCGTCCGGGCATCCACGGCGCTCAGGCAGTCGTCAAAAACGACCAGTCCCGGTTCTTTGGCCAATGCCCTGGCAATAGAGATACGCTGTTTCTGCCCCCCGCTAAGAGTGACCCCTCTTTCTCCTATCGGGGTTTCATACTGCCGCGGCAGTCTTTCGATCTCTTTGTCCACACTGGCCTGGGCTGTGGCTTTCGCCACCACGTCGTGGCTGGCATGCTGTAACCCGAACAATACATTATTCTCAATGCTTTCACTGAACAGGAAAACATCCTGCGGTACATAGCTGATCTGTTCACGCAAAGATCTCAGTTCTGCCTGCCTGATATCAATTCCCTCTGCCTCGATAGCGCCGCTTTGTACATCATACATCCGCAGCAATAGCTGTGCAATGGTTGTCTTCCCGCTGCCTGTTCGCCCTACTATTGCCACCTTTTCTCCTTTTTTAATATGGAGATCAAAATCCTTTAATGCCTGTATGCCTGTATCCGGGTAAACAAAGTTTACATTCCGGAATAAGATGTTCCCCTGCAGATCAATTCTTACAGGCTTTTCCTGCTCTTGTATAGCGGGTTTTGTATCCAGGAACTCATTCAGTCTTTTTTGCGAAGCGGCCGCCCGCTGTATCATACTTGCCGTTAACCCAATAGCACTGACAGGGAACGTCAGCATATTGACATACATCACAAATTCCACGATCGTGTCAATGCCGATATTGTGCATGCCCCTGATATAATAGATACCTCCGATCATGATCGTCACCAGGGTGCTGATACCGATCAGCAGTGTGATCGCAGGAAAATAGATCGCCTCTACTTTGGCCAGCCCGATTGCATTTTTCCGGTATTCTTCACTGTTCTTTGTAAAAAAACCTAACATCGCCTTTTCCTGCACAAAGGATTTGATCACCCGGATACCGGAATAGGATTCCTGGGCATTGGTTGTAAGATCAGAAAGCAGAGATTGTATCTTCTCACTTCTCTTATGTATCGTATTGTTAACATAATAAATAGCTACCGCCAGGATGGGTAAAGGAGCCAGTACGTATAAGGTAAGTAATGAATCTCTCTTGTACATAAAGAGTACCGACAGGAAAATGACGGATACCAGGTTGACCAGGTACATCAGTGCCGGCCCGGTGTACATTCTTACCCGGCTCACATCTTCGGCAATGCGGTTCATCAGGTCACCGGTACTGTTCTTTTTATAGAAAGCCATATCGAGCTGCTGGTAATGGCTGTACACTTCATTCTTCTGGTCATATTCGATGTGGCGGCTCATGACAATGATCGTTTGCCGCATCAGGAACAAAAAGAAACCGCGGAGCAAGGCAAGCACCAGTATCGTAAGGCCGCAAAGGATCACCACATGGGCAACTTTCGAAGACTCTGCCCATCTTATGAATGTGTCTACCAACCCGTCATAATCCGGTTGCCTGGTTCTTTGTCTATACCCCGGTAATTGTAATGACCTTTGTACAAAATCAATCACAAAACCCGTGATCTGCGGGACGAGTACGTTGAAATAGTTGGACAAAAAAACGAACAGGATACCGAATCCCAGCCTGTACCGGTACTTCCAGAAATATTTATTGACCGCCTTTAAATGCTTCATCGGGTGCAAAGGTATTGATCCGGGATGTAACCAATAACCCGGAGGTAAGGAAGTAACTCTTCTTATATGAACGGCAACATTTCTACAAAGGCTGTAGAGTGGTACCTATAAAGTGTCAGTGATACATTCCTGAATAGCGTATAAATACCTATTTCTTTTTCGATAAATCTTGTATTTTGTTAATACCATACGAACCTGCATGAATAACGGTCCGCTCTTTATACGATTGCTATTGTTTAACTGCCTTAAACCTTCCCTGCCACATGAGTACAGGAACTTTTCTGCTCAACCTCGACGAAGTCGGGTTGAATGACCTTGATATGGTCGGCGGCAAGAATGCCTCTTTAGGCGAAATGCTGCAAAACCTCACCAGCCTCGGTATCAACATTCCCAACGGCTTTGTGATCACTGTTGATGCGTACCGGGAATTCCTCAGGCACAATGCCCTGGAAAAAACGATCCGGGATATTGTAAATGGTATTGACTATGACGATATCGAATCACTTCGCCGTGGCGGCCTGCATGTGAGAACACTGGTCAAGAATTCAAAATTCCCGAAAGACCTGAGTGAAATGATCATTCAGAAATACTATGAACTCTCCAAACGATATGACCAGGAGCAAACCGACGTAGCAGTACGTTCATCTGCCACAGCGGAGGATCTTCCGGATGCATCATTTGCAGGACAGCAAGAGACCTACCTGAATGTCCGCGGGCCTGCCTCACTGATCAATTCAGTTCGTAATTGTTTTGCATCGCTGTTTACCGACAGGGCCATCAGTTATCGCCAGAGCTTTGGTTATGATCATTTCAATATCGGCCTTTCAGTATGTGTGCAAAAAATGGTAAGAAGCGACCTTGCTGCTTCAGGTGTTGCTTTTTCACTCGATACAGAAAGCGGTTTTAAAGACGTGGTTGTTATCAACGCATCCTATGGCCTTGGAGAAATGATAGTGCAGGGCGCCGTGAGCCCGGATGAATACATCGTATTCAAACCTACCCTGAAGGAAGGTTTTGCCAGTGTGATCGAAAAGAAACTCGGCAATAAGGACAGAATGATGATATATGGCGATAACCCGGATGAAAGGGTACAGATCATTCAGGTGGAGAGATCGTTGCAGCAGCGTTATTGTCTGACCAACGAAAGAGTGCTGCAATTGGCAGGATGGGTGATGAAGATCGAAGAGTACTATTCCAAATTAAAGAACCGATGGTGCCCGATGGATGTGGAATGGGCCGTGGATGGGCTGAGCAAAGAATTGTTCATTGTGCAGGCAAGACCAGAGACGATCCATTCGCAAAAAGATCATTCCACGATCACCGGCTATGTGATGAATGACAGTGTTCCGCGTACACCCTTGTTCAAAGGGATTGCCGTAGGTGATAAGATCGCTTCGGGCAACGTTTCCATTTTATTCTCCCTGGACAAACGCATCACCGAAGGACATGTATTCAAAGAAGGGGATGTATTGGTTACGGATATGACCGACCCGGACTGGGAACCGATCATGAAGAAAGCGTCGGCCATTATTACCAATAAAGGGGGAAGAACATGTCATGCGGCTATTGTAGCAAGAGAACTGGGCGTGCCGGCTATTGTGGGTTGTATCAATGCAACTGAACTGCTGACCGATGGACAACTGATCACCGCTTCCTGTGCCGAAGGTGACGAAGGCCTGATCTATGAAGGGTCTATCCCTTTTCATCAAACCGAGACCAACCTGCATGATCTGCCGAAAATAAAAACGCCGATCATGCTGAATGTGGCCTCGCCGAGTTTAGCTTTTCGTTTCTCCCACTTACCTAATGCCGGCGTAGGACTGGCCAGGGAAGAATTTATCATCAATAATTACATACAGGCACACCCGCTGGCGCTGATGCAGCACCAGCACCTGAACGATAAAGAACTGTCTGCCACGATCAAAAAAATGATCGCCGGGTTTGATGATGAAGAAGATTTCTTTATCAAACGTCTCTCCTATGGCATTGCCAAAATTGCTTCTGCTTTTTATCCTAACAAAGTGATCGTCCGTTTCAGCGATTTCAAAAGCAATGAATATTACAATCTGCTTGGTGGCAAATACTTTGAACCACATGAAGAGAACCCGATGATCGGCTGGCGCGGCGCTTCCAGGTATTATTCCGAAAAATACAAAGCGGCATTCGGGTTAGAATGTAAAGCCATCAAAAGAGTGAGAGAGGAAATGGGGCTGAAGAATGTAGTAGTAATGATCCCCTTCTGCCGCACCGTGGAAGAATTACACAAAGTAGCCGGTGTAATGAAAGAATATGGCCTGGAAAGAGGAAAGGAAGGGCTGGAAATATTTTTAATGGCCGAGATACCGTCTAATATTTTACTGGCGGATGAATTCTCCAAACACATTGACGGCTTCTCCATCGGCTCCAACGATCTTACGCAATTGACATTAGGACTTGACCGTGATTCATCTCTTGTGGCGCATTTATACGATGAACGAAACCTGGCTGTTAAAGCAATGCTGAAGATGCTGATACAAACCGCGAAAAAGAATAAAGTAAAAGTCGGCATCTGCGGGCAGGGCCCTTCTGACTTTCCCGACTTTGCCCAGTTCCTCGTGGAAGAAGGAATAGACAGTATATCGGTGACGCCTGATTCGGTGATCAAAACAATGAAGGCGATTGATGCGGTGGAGAGAAGGGTTTGATAGAAATACTTAATAAAGCATAAATAGTCCTGTACAATTGCTCAGGCAACCCTTCATTTCTATAGCGCCACCATGGCCGGATTCCAGTTTTGCTATATAGCATTACTTTTCGGGTCTGCCCGCCTCTTTTCATCTTCCAGCAGTCCCATCATCTTTTCCGCCATACTGCTGTCCTCATTTCTTTTTTTCCTGAAAGAGATAATTAAACGCAGATTCCTGGCAGTAGAATCGGGCATCCAGCTTCCTTCTATGTTTGTTGCCAGCGCTTTTTTCAACCAGGCCTTGGCTGCAGCTTCTTCATTCTTTATCACAGCCAGTTCCAGCAGCGTTGCATAATCCCAGTAATCAGATCTGCCTTTCTCTGTCCCCAGTTTTCGTATCACGGCATACTCCACTACCGGCATCAGTTTTTTGATCATCTCTTTACTGTCATTGTCCCCTTTCAGTTCCAGCAGGATCACTGCATTGACGCCGGGATAAGCATCCCGCCAGTCGGTTTCAAAACCTTTGAGATATATTTCAATAGCCTTGTCCAAAAAAGATTCCGCCCGCAGTTCATTATTTTCCTTCAGGGCTTTTTCAAAAAGGTCTTTATATACCCTGCCAAGTATGCCATAGGTCTCGCTGCTGGGGCCCTGCTGTTCAATTACATTTTCCAATACACCTATGGCTTCTTCTTTTTCACCTATCCTGTTCAATGCAAACCCGAGTTGCTCCTGCACCATCACCGTCTGCTGCACATGAGCCGGCAATGAACGGATATAAGTGATCATATTGGAAAACCCTTCCTGCGAACGGTAAGAAAGCATGACATCAATCAACACGCCTGTTTCTTCATTCTCCGGATCAATACTGCTTTTTACTATTTCATCAATAGCGTTGATCCGGTCTTCTTTCGTGCCTTCTTTGCGCCGGGCTTTGGCTAATCTTTCCCTCATCTCTTTGTCGTAGCTTACCTTATCCCGGAATATATCCGTCTTTTCATGTGCCACGCTGTTTTGAAAAGAGATACCGTCCACCAACTGGTAAACCGGGCTGTCGGTTGATTTTTGCTTTTTAGCATTCTTCAATTGACCGGCCAGTGCATCTATATCCTTTTCCGCTACGGAAAAATCTTTTCCCATAGCATAACTATAAGGCAGGCAACGGACAGCGTTCACGTCAAAAGGAAGTTTAGCGCCTGCCGCAAAAATGGTGACCGTGGTATGGGGCTTTACTGCATGGCGGATACCTAATTCATAAAACACATTGGCATTGGCCGTAGTAAGATCCGCTATAGCATAATCACATAAGATGAGCCGCTCGTACATCGGTTTATGAATGATACCGTTTACGGTTTCTTCGTCAGCCCGGATGGGTTCCAGGCCTGCTTTCACGATCGCCGGGTGGATCAATTGCCGGTAAACGGCATCAAAATCTATTTCATTTCCGTCAGCATCCTTTTTTCGTCCAAAGGGCATGATCACAAAACATAAAGGCTTATTCATAACATCATATTTTAAAACTGGCCGGGAAATGATCTGGCAATACTTCTTTAGCCGCTGCTTTCTCTCCTATTTCATACAATTCAAAACGGCTACCGGTATTGCTCATCTCCACCAGGTCGTCAATTTCTTCCTTTGTATAGCTTTTATTCATCAGGGGACCTATTGATTTTTGATCAAGCCACAGGTTATAGCGTAAATAGGACATAAACCCTTTGTCCTTTTCATGAGTACCGGCCATATCTCCGGATAAACTACCGCTTTCGCCATCAATCTCCCATGCGGTCGGCGAATCGCTCAGCCATTGCAGGATGGCCTGGTTATGCCAGCTTGCATCCTGCATGAACATATCGGGCAACTGCGAAGCCCAGTGCAGCAAATTGTTTTTAGAAACTTTCTCCGGCATTTTTTCCCATCGGCTCATACCGGTACCTGCCGAAACAAGAAAAATATTTTCCGCCCCCCATTTCCAATGAAAAGGGAAACCTCTTAGCGTTGCTACCATTAATAATTGCAGGGCCGGGTTATTGGCCATACTTACTCCACCATCCACAAAGGCGGCAGTAGGCATGGCCCCGCCGGTATCAATCATCTGCGGTAAAAAATAAGTGGGCGCTGCGGCACTGGCTCTCACAGCCTGCCACAAAGGGATGTCTTTATTCCTGCCATCAGCTGAATCGTAATATTTTCCTTTGGGATGATTGATCAGCGGCCATACACTGTTGGTATCCGCCCTTTTTGTTACTATGCAGAGACCAGTTTGTATTTGATCGCTGCCTAATGTAATATCACCAAAGGCATGATGAAGCTCTTCTTCCAGCGGCCGCTGGTCGTAGCCGGCATACAAAAACCTTGGCCATTTAAAAATATTCCACCATTTGTATTTTTTGGCGAATATTTTTCCACCCAGATCAAAGTACATCGTTTTGATCTCTGCAATTGTTTTGCCGGTCGCCAGCAGGGATGCAATGATGGAACCGGTACTGGTGCCGCCGATCAGGTCGAAATAATGACAAAGCCGGAAGCCGGGTTCGTTGCCATGCTGGCGGCGGAGTATATCTTCTATCTTTTGCAAATACCCAAGAGTTAATGCCCCCCGTATGCCGCCGCCATCCAGCGCCAGTATCCGCTTAGGGCCCTCTGCATATAAATGTTTTTCCAACGCTGTCATATAGGTTAATTTAAAATTTCACATGCGACGTAAACGGGAAAACGCAAGCAGGTAAATAACCGTACTGTTCCCCTGTTATGTTTTCAAAGGGAATATAACCTTAAAGAGAAACCATCTGCTATTTCATGGAACTAACCGGAGCGATAACTGTGAAGTATATTAAATGTAGGGTAAATAAATAACACCTGCTTAAAATAATTTGCACCGCAGTGCCTGCCGATCACTTTACAAGCACTGCATCAAAAAATACTACCTTTGTGGTATTCTTTTGGCTCTGTAGCTATGTTATCTTTAGCTTTCAGCCATCACATTTTCCTTTACCCACACCCGATTCATTACCCGCTCTGATTAAGCAATGGACTATGTAAGCAAACAGGCATTACAGCTTCTATAGCCTGTACGTATTTCTGGACTTACCCGTTGGATCTGATTCGTATCACAGCACAAGGGTTCTGATAGTTTACTGATGTTTGGTCACACAGGTGTACAGTTTGCCTTCACAACAGGCGAAAACATGGCAGTGACTATATGCAGGTATCTGCCACATTCAAATAAAATGATACTATCCTTTGAGAAATGATACAGCAGGCAATTGATATAATCTGTAAAGCATTGGCAAAAGGCGGGTTTGAGACGACCCCGCCCATCGCCAGGAATATCGCTGAACTGATAGCTGACCCGGGCGCAGACAATACGCAGGCGGTTATTGTTTCATTGATCAATATTGAAGAGAACAGGGTATCGAGGGATCCAAGAAATTATTTGCGGCCGGCTCCGGGTAGCGGCAATAGCGTTATACTAAAAAACCCTGCTGTTCATCTGAACCTCACTCTCCTCTTTACCTCTGTAAGAAGCGGCCAGGGATATGAAAATGCACTGATGGATATTCAAAAAGTGATCGGCTTCTTTCAGCAAAAAATGGTGTTTGATGCTTCCAATACAGACCCCTTCCCTGCTCCCATTGAAAAGCTGATCGTCGAGATGCTGAGCCTGAACTTAGAACAACTGCACCAGCTATGGTCTATGCTCGGAGGCAAATACTATCCGTCCGTAGCCTATAAAGTAAGAATGGTAACAATTGACAGCATTAAACCGGAGACAGGAGAAGTGATTACAGAGATAGAAACAAAGTACTACGTATAAACAAACTGGTGTATGAAGCTGATAGAAACAGTTCATATAGGGTATGCAAAACTATTCAGCCTGGCAATTGAACATGAAGGTTATGAGGTAACAGCAGAGCAACCCGACAATGATGATCCCGGTGATGACCCGCAGGCTGTCACGCAAAGCCATGTACTCGATTCGTTGGATATAGAGCCTGATAAAACCACGATGGAGCTACTGCTGAATCATACCATAGCTGTAAAGACCGGTAATAATTCGGTACAATGTTTCATTCGATGTACAGAGGATAATAAGCCCTATATAGGATTGGCTGATAGTGCCCGGCTTCGTTTTCTTATAAAAGCCGCCAGCGATTTTTTCAGCAAAACAAATGTGCAGGTAACGGGAAGTGAACAGGTCTATCTTTTCAGCAATAGGGACAATAACGGCAGCAACGGGCTGCTGTCAAAAAATGAAACTGTTTCAGACGACGATCTGAAAGGAACAGCGGAAGCGGTACCCGATGAGAAATGTTTTGGCATCATTGACCTGTATAACAGCGGAACAACAGATGATTACAGGCTGCTTGATAGCAGCGGCGTGATCAACAGCAGGCAATACCGGCTGAAGTTTGAAGAAAAATAAAATTGATTGTTCAACTCGTAAATCCATTTATATGTCTCAAATAAATGAAACTGCCATAAAGACCCCGGGCGTGTACATTAATGAAATTCCCACATTTCCCCCGTCTGTAGCACAGGTGGCCACTGCCATTCCTGCTTTCATTGGCTATACACAAAAGGCTGCAGAAAAGGTGCCGGACGATCTTATACTGGTGCCCAAAAGAATTACATCAATCGTTGAATATGAAACCTACTACGGGAAAGCTAAAGATGAGGGAATAGAAATTGATATAGCTGGAAATGTTGACACTAATCCCGGGTCAGTTACTGTATCGCCGGTTTCGCCTCCTGTTCTCGTTTACAAGATGTATTACTCTATGCAAATGTACTTTGCAAACGGAGGCGGCCCTTGCTATATTGTATCAGCCGGAAAAGATACGGATACTATTACTGTTGGCAATGCCACTTCAGGCCTGCAAGGCGCCCTTGCCGTATTGGAAAAAGAAGATGAACCTACTATTATTGTTTTTCCCGATGGTACAAGTTTGCCGGATAGCGATACTTATTATAGTTTAATAAATCTGGCGTTAGACCAATGCAACAGGCTTGGAGACAGGTTTACATTGGCTGATGTCTATGTAAATACTGAAAACACTGATTCACAAAATATCGGTGAATTCCGCGACACTGTCAGAAGCGAAAAAGAGCATGTAATGTATGGCGCTGCTTACCACCCCTGGTTAGAAACTATTCTGCCTTTCTCATATTCTGATACCACAGCGACAATCAATACGCACAGTTCTCCGGGCGCAACGGATTTATCAGGCCAAAATCTTAGTGCAGTAAAAACGAAAAGCGATGCTCTGTATAATCTCATAAAAAATGAAATAAATAAACTAAAAGTAGTGCTGCCTCCCTCCGGCAGTATGGCAGGTATATATGCAAGAGTTGACGCTACAAGAGGAGTATGGAAAGCGCCGGCAAATGTCAATGTGATTAACGTTATCAAACCCGTAATCAATTATAACGATAAGGAACAGGAAGACATGAATGTACATGCCCTCACCGGCAAATCCATTAATGCCATCCGCTCTTTCACCGGTAAAGGCGTATTGGTATGGGGCGCCCGTACGCTTGACGGCAACAGCAATGAATGGCGCTATATTTCTGTACGCCGTTTCTTTATCATGGTAGAAGAGTCTGCCAAAAAAGCCACCATGCCGTTTGTATTCGAACCCAACGATGCCAATACCTGGGTGAAGGTAAGGGCCATGCTGGAAAATTACCTGACACTGCTATGGAGGCAGGGCGCATTGGCCGGTGCCAAACCTGAACATGCCTTCTTCGTCAAAGTAGGTCTGGGGCAAACGATGACGGCCGATGATATATTAAATGGCAAAATGATCATCGAGATCGGTATGGCAGCGGTACGGCCCGCTGAATTCATTATCCTGCGCTTCTCCCATAAAATGCAGGAATCATAAACGAGGATATTCACTGCAACTATTCATTCAATAAAAATCAAATACCATGGCTCAATACCCGATCCCGAAATTTCACTTCCTCGTTGAATGGGGAGGCGCTAAAATCGGTTTTACCGAAGTCACCGGGCTGGAAGTTTCTACCGAAGTGATCGAATACCGAGAAGGCTCAAGCCCCGAATACCATAAGATCAAAATGCCCGGCATGCAAAAGTTCAGCAATATCACCATGAAACGGGGCACCTTCAAAGGCGATAATGATTTCTACAAATGGTGGAATACCGTTGCCCTGAACACCATCGAAAGAAGGAACGTAACCATCTCGCTGCTGAATGAGGCTCATGAACCGGTGGTGGTATGGAAAGTAAAAGAAGCCTGGCCGGTAAAAGTGCAATCCACCGACCTGAAAGCCGATGGCAATGAGGTAGCTATCGAAACCATCGAACTGGCACATGAAGGGTTAACGATCCAAAACGAATAACATGGCGCAATACCCGCTTACAGGTTTTCACTTCTCCGTTTCGTTTGAATCCATTGCCCCGGTGGCCAATGATTTCCGTTTCCAGGAGATCAGCGGGCTGGAAGCAGAAATGGAAATGGAATCATTTACCGAAGGCGGTGAGAACCGGTTCACCTGGCAATTGCCCAAACGGACCCGCTATGCAGATATCGTATTGAAACGCGGGCTGTTCACCGGCACCCGGATTCTTCAATGGTGTAAGGATGCACTGGAAAACTTTCGCTTTCTGCCTGTGAACATTACCATATCGCTACTGAACGAAAAACATGAACCGGTGCAATCATGGTATGTAGTGAATGCCATCCCGAAAAAATGGTCGGTGTCGGGTTTCAATGCACAGGAGAATTCGGTAGTAGTGGAGTCCATTACATTAAGCTATCAATACTTTACCATACTCGCAGCCTGAGTATAAAATGGAATGCATCATGCCCATAGAAATAAAAGAACTGCATATAAAGGCCGTAGTAGCCGGCAAAGAAAAGCCGGCACAGGCTGCCATCAGTCAGGATGAACTGAACAAATGGAAAAAAGAGATCACGAAAGAAGTGACAGAAAAGGTGCTTCGTATTCTTCAGCAAAAAAATGAAAGATAATGCCCGTCGCCATCGGAAAAACAGAAAAACTGCATATCGTCGCATTTAAAAATGCTGACTTTTCCCTTTCCAGTATAGCGGGCCCCCCGTTCTTTGTACTCATCAACCCGGAATCCTATACCTGCAGGTATAAGATTGATTATTGTGATACGCAGGAATCAGGCAGCTCGGGAACTTCTCTCAAGTTCAATAAAATCCCCCCGCAGGAATTCAGCTTTGATTTTCTTTTTGACGGAACTGACGTGATACCATCCGTCTTTCAGTCCGGCCTGCCGGTCATAGCACAACTTGAGGTCTTTAAGCGAAGCATTATGGACTATAGCGGCGTCATTCACCGTCCGCATTACTTAG
Organism: Chitinophagaceae bacterium; assembly: GCA_016787085.1. Lineage (GTDB taxonomy): Bacteria > Bacteroidota > Bacteroidia > Chitinophagales > Chitinophagaceae > VBAT01. The sequence goes on from JAEUVJ010000050.1 coordinate 66,637, forward strand.
TAATACACTGGGGCACGTTACTTTTCAAGGGAGTGCTTGTTTCCATGGATATCGAGTTTAAATTATTCTCTCCTTCCGGTATTCCGGTCAGAGCCATTGCCAAATGCACCTTCAGGGAATCTGTACCGGACCAGTTGCGCCATGCCAAAGAAAACAGGATGAGCCCGGACATCTCCCACCAGCGTATGATAAAAGAAAGCGATAAGCTGCCGTTGGTCACCAAAGAGATCTACCAGGACCAGCAATACTATATAGATGTAGCTGGTTATAACAAAATGGATTCTTTCAGAAAAATAAAACCGGGAACGGCTATAGCGTTTCCACCAGTAGAGCACTGATATGGCTGCAGAAAGTATTTTATCATCCCTTTCGCTGGTCAAAGATGACAGCTTAGCCAGCAGCAGGATACTGGTAGAAGGTAACGAAGTACCCGCCAGGTACCGGGTGCTTGCCATTACCGTGCAATATGAAATAAACAAAATACCCACCGCCACCCTCCGCCTGGCTGATTGCACCGATAAGATGGAAGACTTCGCCATCGGGAGCGTACCCGATCTTTTGCCGGGCAAAAAGATAGAAATACAACTTGGTTACCAAAATGACACCGAGACAGTTTTCAAAGGAATGATCATCAAAAATTCTCCCTCCACATCCGGACAATGCCCCGAAATGACGCTGGAATGTAAAGACGAAATGGTGAAAATGACCATTACCCGGAAGAACAGGAATTTCCGGGATATCACAGATCATGACATCATCACGCAATTATCAGATGATAACAATATCGGCGAAAAGGAGATCACAGGTTTCTCTATTAAACATGAACAATTAGTACAGCAAAACATATCGGACTGGGATTATTTGGTGAGCCGTGCAGATGTGAACGGCGGTATATGCCTGAACCGGAACGGTAAACTGATCATCCGCCAGCCGGACCTTACTGCAGAACCGGTACTAAGCCTTGCGCACGGCGTCAACCTGCTGGAATATCATGCAGATATGGACGCCAGAGTATCATCACAAGCAGTAAAAACCTATACCTGGGATTTTGACCGGCAGGATGTAAGGGAAGTGGAAAGTGATGACATGGATATCCCCGGAAATAGTCAGGAAGGGAATACTTCATCTTTGATCGAACAATTACAACAGGTGAGCCAGGCGCCTTACGAAATGGTGACCTCTTACCTTACCGCAGAAGAGCAGAAAGCTATCACGAATGCGAAAAAGCAGCGGCAGGTTCTTTCTGTGATAAAAGGAAAAGTAAAATACCAGGGTATCACCAAAGCCATGCCCGGAGATTTTATCCAATTAAATGGAGTGGGAGACAATTTTACCGGCAAAGCGTTTGTTGCTGCTATACAGCACGAATATACCGACGGCGACTGGCTGACAGAAGCGACTATAGGATGGAACGAGAACTTTTTTGCAGAAGCGATCCATCCCTCCCATCCTGCATCTGCTACAGGCCAGATATCTTCCGTCCAGGGTCTTCAGCCTGCCATCGTAACTGATATTACTGACAGCAGCGGCCAATACAGGGTAAAGGTCAGACTGCCTTTGGTGAATAAAGATGATGAAGGTATCTATGCCCGTGTAGCCACATTGGATGCAGGCGATAAAAGGGGCACTTTCTTCCGCCCGGAACTGAATGATGAAGTGTTAGTGGGATTTATGAATGATGATCCCCGCCATCCGGTTATTCTTGGCATGCTTCACAGCAGCAGCAAACAGGCGCCGCTGGAACCGGAAAATGAAAATCACCTGAAAGGATACGTGTCAAGGTCAGGCATTAAGATACTGTTTGATGATGAGAAAAAATGCCTGCTTATAGAAACACCCGGCAATCGGGTGGCTGAGTTAAATGATGATGCAGGCGCTATCACCCTGTCAGATGATCACGGGAATAAAATTGTGATGAATGCAGACGGGATCAGTATTGAATCAGCAAAAGACCTGGTGCTGAAAGCCGCGAAATCAGTTTCCATCTCATCGCCGGAAATAACCATAAAAGCCGATGCTTCCCTGTCATTGGAAGGCAGCGGTTCGGTGAAATTGAAAAGCGGCGGCATCGCAGAAATAAAAGGATCGTTAGTGAAGATCAATTGAAAATGGATACGATAAATAAAACAACGATATGCCCTTTGCAGCAAGAGTAACTGATATGCATATATGCCCGATGGTAAGTGGTACTGTACCGCATGTAGGCGGACCGGTTATGCCCGCCGGCTGTGCTACCGTACTGATCGGAGAATTGCCGGCAGCGAGGGTTGGCGATATGTGTGTTTGCACAGGCCCGCCAGATACCATTGTCAAAGGTTCAGCTACTGTATTGATAGGAGGCATGCCGGCTGCAAGAGCAGGTGATTCTACAGGGCATGGCGGCTCCATAATAGCAGGATGCGTCACCGTAATCATTGGAGGGTAAAATATGAGTAACCATTTATCTTTTCTTGGAACAGGATGGAGTTTTCCTCCGGCATTTGATTACACTTCCAGGCAGGTGCACATGCTGCAGGATGAAGAAGATATTCGCAGCAGTTTAGAGATATTACTAACCACACGGCCCGGCGAAAGAGTGATGAGGCCTGACTACGGCTGCAACCTGGAAGAACTGGCATTTGAATCGCTGACCACCACGTTCCAAACGCATATCAAAGACCTGGTTGAAACAGCCATACTCTATCATGAGCCCCGCATAGAGGTGAACAAAATAGAATTAGATGAGACCGGTGAGCCCGAAGGCCGGATCATCATCTCTATTGATTATACAGTCAGGGCCACCAATTCAAGGTTCAATTTTGTTTACCCGTTCTATAAGGCGGAAGGCACAGAAATACGATAACAGGAAAAACGACAGGCTATGTCATGCGGTGATAAAAATTCATTGGTAAGAGAAGGCGCCAGCCGCCTGAACAGGGCGCTGGCTGCTTTGTCTTCCGGTTATGCCCGGGCAGATGAAAGGGATACGGCCGACCTGCTTCTTTTTGCAAAGGAGTATGCCGCTTTACTGAATTATTATCCCCCAGACCAGGAGCCTCCTCTCAACTGGCAGCCACTGATGAAAATGGATGTCAGTGTAACGCTGGCCGCACTGATGAAAACAGATACCCGGAACATTCTTCTCTACAAAAAGCTCTTGTACAAAAAGATCCTTGTTGCCACGGATGACGAAGAAGCAAAAAAACAATTCACCTTCCTTTTCGATCTTATTTTTTCGCTGATACGTTTTATAGACGAACAAAGCAGCTTTGTGCCTGCGGATATGCCTTATAAACCGGTTATAAGTACTTCCATCACCGGCAAGCTGCAGTATCCATTTTTACTGCTTGCCATGCTTTTTGCTGAATTCAAGACCTTAGGCTGGACGAATAATACAATAACCGATACCGATAAAGAAGCCCCGGTGCCGGTAGAAACATCAAATAAATTCAACCAAAGCGATCTTATCCATAAAGCCGAATGGGGAATTGATCCCCCGGTGACTGTGCAGCATAACATCACCCTTCCGGCAGGACCGGTGAAAGAGAATATCACTTATATCATCCGGCATAATACGTTCAATGCTTTAGTTGACCAGTTGCTGAAAGGCATCACAGAGATCAAAACAACAGCCGCCGGTCATTTTGAACAAACCGTCCATGACTATCCCACGCATAGCCCCCACTATGCCTTATTCCTTTCTTTTGTAAAACTATTCCGTATTGCACAGGAACACCTGAACAACTATACACAAAGGCATCTTGACCTGTATTATAAAGAAGTGCTGCAGTTGGCCAACAAAACGGCTGAGCCGGATACAGCGCACCTCGTTATGGAATTGCAAAAACCTGTTCAGCAACATTTATTAGACAAAGGAACATTATTCAAAGGAGGAAAAGACAGCACCGGTAAAGAAACGAGCTATTATCTTACTGACGACATCGTGCTGAACAAAACCAGCATCGCTGCTATTCACTCGCAGCAATTGATGAATAATGGCCGCCGGTTGCTGGCCTTCCCGGTAGCGGCATCTGCTGACGGGCAGGGGGCGGAGATCAACACAGCCGATAAAAGCTGGTTTACTTTCGGAGACAGCAAAATAGGCGCCTTCGCCCAAACAGGTTTTGCCATTGCATCCAATATACTTTTTCTGAAAGAAGGAACAAGGACTATTACAGTTACAGTCATGTTAGGCGAACCTATAACAGAATCAGGCGATATTTCGCAATTCTCTTGTTTCTCTGTTTACCTGACCGGGGAAAAAGACTGGCATATCATCAGCAATGTTTCTGCTACGCTAAATGATGAGGGTGACCAACTCATCTTCACCTGCCTGTTAGACGCCGACGCCCCGGCTATTATTCCTTTTTCTCCAAAAATTCACAAGGAGGAACGGGCTGTTGAACTGCCGCTGATGAAGATCATTCTTGAACAGGATAAAGAAGGCGCCATTCCTTATGACCTGGTCAGCCGTAAACAGGTCAGCTCAATAACGGTGCAGGTGGAAGTGACCAATGTAAAAGATCTGTCTTTGAGCCATGATGCCGGTAGTATTGACGCTTCCAAACCCTTCAAACCTTTTGGCGATTTCCCGGATGATGGCGCTTCCTTTTATATCGGCAGCAAAGAAGTTTTCCAGAAAGACCTGACGAATCTTCAACTGAATCCCGATTGGCAAAAAAACGGACAAGTATTTACTTCAGCGGGGTACCTGCACCAGGGGATATGGAATGAAACGATAAATGGCACTATTATTAATGATAACAAATTAGCCTTCTCCCCGGCAAATACATTTATAAAAAGCGGTAAAGATTTTGCTACCAACGAACCCCTGACTGCTACCACCAAAGAAGGTTTTTTACGGCTCCGGTTAGATAGCGCTGAATTTTCGCTTTCTTCTTATATGAAAAAAATCCAGGGTCACCTGAACAGTATTTCAACAGAAGTAACGGATGATTTTAAGAAAACAAAGTTTATCTCAGATGAAGCTCCCCCGGTACCTGATGAAATTATTCTCGAAAGTTTCTCTTTAGATTACTCGGCCGCAGAAACTATTTCTTTTACTGGGGCCAATAAAACCGGCAGTTCATTTATTCATATCACGCCTTTCGGGTACAAGAACATAGCTGCAGATACTGCTGACACTATTACGCTGATCTCCGGAACAGATCATGAAGGTGAATTATTTATTGGTTTGCACCAGGCTGCTCCCGGTCTTGTCATTACTATCCTGTTCCAGGTAGCAGAAGGCAGTTCCAATCCGCTGAAAGGTATGCAGACGCTGCAATGGTCTTATATGACAAAAGACAATAACTGGAAAAATTTTGAGAACCACTTTGTGATTGACGGCACAAAAAATTTAACCCAATCAGGAATTGTTACTCTTACGCTGCCTTCCGGTATCAGCAGCGAAGTGACCTTACTTCAAAAAGGTCTTCATTGGATAAAGGCCTCTGTCAATGAACATACCGATGCTGTTTGCAAAATGATAGCGATAAAAACGCAGGCGGCCAAAGTCAAACTAGTACAGGACGAAACAAAACAAGCCGTATTCCGCGAACACCGCCCTTCCGGCTCCATATCCAAATTGGTCACCGGTGATGCCGCCATCAAAACCATCGGACAACCCTTTGATTCGCATGGAGGAAGGATCAAAGAACCGGATGAACATTTTTACCAGCGTGTAAGCGAACGCCTGCGGCATAAGCAGCGGGCCGTTTCGGTATGGGACTATGAACATATCATCCTGGAAAAGTTCCCGGAGATATTCAAAGTAAAATGTCTTAACCATACAGGCTTTTATGGTGACGAGGCAAACAGTAAATTTTGCGAGAACTATGCCGGCCATGTCACGCTTATCCCTGTTCCGCATTTGCATGAAAAAACAAATATCCATCCGCTGCGTCCCTATACACCCATCGGTTTGCTCGGGAATATCAGAGAATATCTCAGCAGTATTATTTCACCTTTTGTAAAGCTACATGTAAAGAACCCGGCTTTTGAAGAAATTCAGTTGGACTTCAAAGTAAAGTTCCATGATAATATGGATGAATCCTTTTACAGCCAGTTGCTGAACACAGAAATAGAAAAATTCCTTTGCCCCTGGGCATGGAACACGGCAACGGAGATCAGTTTTGGAGGTAAAATAAGAAAATCGTCGCTGCTGAATTTTATTGAGGAACGGCCCTATGTTGATCATATCTCCTGCTTAAAGATGAACCATGTGATACTTCGTTCGGCAGAAATACATATCAAAGAGCTATCTGATATCGAAGTGGCAGAAGGTTCTACTTCCCGGTCGGTATTAGTTTCTTATTACAACGAAGAGAATGGTAAAAAGCATACGATCATCCCATCAGCTACCTGTGAATATCCATGACTGCTATCACGACCATAGCCAAAAAGCCCGTTCGTCTTCCTTCACAGGATTATGAAGGGCTTCGCAAAGAAGGCCTGAGGCATATTGAGGCTTTGTCCGGCAGTCTCTGGACGGATTATAATTCGCATGATCCCGGCATTACTATCCTGGAGGCGCTTTGTTACGCCATTACGGAGCTCGGTTACCGTTGTGGATTTGACATCAAAGACCTGGCTGTACCTGCCGGGTCAGCACCGGATACACAGGCCTTGTTTAGTGCCAAAACGATATTGACAACCCGGCCGCTTACTATTCCTGATTACCGGAAGCTCCTGATTGACATAAAAGGTGTTCACAATGCATGGCTGCTCGCTGATGATGTACAAGCAGGAAAAAAAGCCGTCAATGAAGTGCCGCTTTATGCAGATTTCAAAACGGATGAACTTACAGAACAACCCACCCCTGTTCCCCTGTTCTTATCGGGTCTTTACCGGGTATTGCTCGATCTGGAGTACGACGATCTGTACGGGGATATGAATACTGGCGATATTGTTTTACTCAATCCGGCTATCACCAATTTTGCTGCAGGCGAGTTCATGCTTTCATTTGAATTTCCTTCATTGGAAAATGCAGACCTTGTCTTTGCTGCCAAAGCTGCAGAAACACCTTCGCATATTACAGGCACCACGGTCAGCCTCGTAAACACCCGGTGGCGGGCTAAGATAACCCTTGATGATGCTTCATCCTTTCCATTTGACATCACTATACCCTTAAAACCGGCTGATAAAACAGTGGATGCCGGTGTCATCACAGAAGTATTACAATCTCCCTTTGTACATATTGTGTTTGATCAATACCTCCGGAAACTGGAGATGGCTGCCCGCATTATCAAAATCGCTGTAAAGAAACTGCAGGAGAACAGGAACCTCTGTGAAGATTTCCTGTCTGTAAAAACTATTCGGTCCGAAGAAATAAGTTTTTGTTTTGATACAGATGTGTTGCCTTCTGCTGATATAGAAAAGGTGCAGGCAGAGATATTCTTTGCCATAGAAAGCTACCTGAATCCACCGGTTCAGTTTAATTCATTACGTGAACTGTTAGATAAAAAGGTGCCGGTGGATGAAATATTCAACGCCCCTGTTCTGGAACATGGTTTTATTGACAATAAGCAACTGCAGCAAACACAATTACGTACCGTGGTCAGAACATCAGATATCATTAACCTGCTCATGGATATTGAAGGAGTACTGGCCATCCGCAACTTTGTGATGACGAAATATGACGAAGATGGCAAAGCAGTGCCCGGTCATACAGGTATACCCTGGTGTATGCACATAACGCCCCTGCACAAACCTGTACTTTCGGCAGAGCGGTCCAAGATCATTCTTTTCAAAAACCAATTCCCCTTCCTGGCCCGCTATAATGAGGTAAGAGACACTCTCCTGCTGCTTCATGCACAAAGAGAAAGAGGTAAACTATCCGGTTCACAACAGGATCTTCCTTTTCCTTATGGCAACAAACGGGATACAGAATCGTACTGGCCGGTGCAATACGATCTGCCGCAAACCTATGGAGTGGGTGAGAATGGATTACCGTCCGGAGCCACAGTACAACGTAAGGAACAGCAGCAACGATTGAAAGCCTACCTGATGTTCTACGAACAGCTATTGGCTGATTTCTTATCGCAACTGACCCATGCGCCTGCATTATTCTCGATTGCAGATATTACGCATACGTATCATGCGCAATTTCTTGACGGCATAAAAGATATGGAATATGTATATCGAAAAGACGAAGACGAAGAAATAGTTTTACTGAAAGACATCATTACCCATCCCGGTCCGGCTACAGAGGGCATCAGTGAATGGGAAAGACTCTATGAACCCCGCAGCCTGTTCGAAGACAGAAGAAACCGTTTCCTCGATCACCTGCTGGCCCGCTTTGCCGAGTCGTTCAATGAGTATGCGCTGATGATGTACCAGGTGAACTATGAAGAAAGAACAGAAGAGAAGATAAACTTCAAAGAATTAGTATTGGCCAAAACAGACACGCTGAAAAACTACCCCGCCATCAGCAGCGGACGTGCCGGGGCTTATAATTACTTTCCGCAAGATGAAGATTTCAATATAGACAGTTCCCGGTTATGGGATACAAATAATGTGTCAGGGCTGGAAAGAAGGATATGCAAACTGACCGGCATTAAAGATGAAACGCGGCGCTTTCTTTATTGCATCAGAAATATTGACATTACCTGCGAAGAAATAGAAGTAGAAGACCAGCTTAAATGCTTTCACAGTTTCCGGTTCGCCTCACCTAAGGGAATTGTTATGCATAGTACCACGAAATACCCGCATAAAGCAGAGGCAGAAAAAGCCGTACTGAAAGTGATAGAACTTGGAAATAAGAAGGAAAATTACATCTACATAGCTGATCAAAAAAAATTAAGCCTGCAAGATGGAAACCAGCCATTGGCAGAAACAGAAAAACCGTTTGCCAATAAAGAAGAAGCGCTGCAGGCAGCCCGGGAATTTGCCGGTGCTTTTTCCGCAGAATGTAATGACCCTGTTGGCCTGCACCTGCTGGAGCACATACTACTGAGGCCGAGACCTAAAATTGCAGACAAAAAATTTGACCTGATGCAGGTATGCCTGCGCAACGGGGAATGCCCCTGTGACATGGACCCTTATACATTCAGGGCCTCGGTGATACTACCTTGCTGGCCCGGGCATTTCGATAATATGTCATTCAGGGAATACTTTGAAAATAAGATCAGGGAAGAAGCGCCTGCACACATCATGCTTAAAATATGCTGGTTGAGCAATGACCTGATGCGTGACTTTGAAGTACGCTATAAGACATGGACAGAGGCGCTGGTTACTTATACAAAAGATAAAAATGAGGCTGCCCTGGCAGAGACATTCAGAAAGGCTAACAATGGCATGCTGGAAATACTTACACAATTGCATAGTGAGTATCCGAAAGCTACGCTGCACAATTGTGATGAAAGCAGGGACGGCAGCAACACCGTGATCCTTGGTAAAACAGTTTTAGGAACATTTAAAAATGAATGATTATGGGTATCGCTAACTCTTATCCTGTATTTGAAGCAGACCAGGTGCTGACCAACAACCACCTGAACGAACTGCTCAATTATCTTGACCAGCAGGACCGCCTCACCCGCAGTAAGCTTATTGGGAGCGGCATCGTATGCGGGCTGGAAATAAAAACCGGCAGCAATAGCCTCACCGTTTCAAAAGGATGCGCCATTACCTCCCAGGGTTATATGGTGATCCCGAAAGGCGAAGTGAAAAACAATTGCCACATCGTTTATACTCATTATGTGCCTTACACGGCTCCTGCCCGGCCGGATCATATCCATTTTATTCAGCAATGCGAAAAAGATATCCCTTTTGCGGTCCCTTTTTATCGTGAGTTCTCCTCTAATGCCGGTCTTTTACGCCTGCTTTCGGAAAAAGAACTTCATGCAGAATTCGAAGCAAACGATGGGGTGAGGCCCATTTCCCCGGCTGTACTTGCTGACCATATCGTTGTACTTTTTTTAGAAGCGGAAGAACTCAACCTGAAGAACTGCGACACCAATGACTGCAACGATAAGGGCAGCCGGATGGACTTTGATGTGAAAGCTTTATTGGTACACCGGAAGATCATGGATGCCATCATCAGCCAGGACAAGCGCCCCGCTCCCGTTCCGGGCAAGGCTCCCTTGCCTTTGCTGAAAAGGTATAATATACCATCGCAGCCGCTGACGTCTTCTTCAGCGGTTCTGCAGGCGTTCAGGAATATAGTAAGTGATACCCTGTTAGACGAAATAGGGACAGCGCTTCAATATAGCACTGCGCAATACGGCTACCTGCTGGAAAATGTACCGGCAACAATATTTAATGATGCAGCAACCAGGCTTAAAGAACAAATGAAAAAAGCTATCAGCCTGAATCCTGCCTTTATCCAGTACATCTATGATTATATAGACGACCTGATCAAGGCCTGGCATGAATTCACGGCCAAAGCAGCGCATATCAGCAGCGAATGTTGCATGGAGGAAATGAAGTTCCCGCTGCACATCATGCTGGGAGAAGCTGATAAGAACACAACGGCGGCTTCATCCCTGTACAGGCAGCATTTTATTTATTCGCCGCTCTTTTACTCACAAAAAGAAAGTTTAGCTGAACTGCGTTCATTATTTACCCGGCTCAGGCTGATGATAGATCAGTTCAATATCACCAATATTGAAGTATCGCCTAAGAAAATGCCGGTGGTGAAAATAACACCCAGCCGTCATGGGACAGCGTATTTATCCAAACGGTGCATACCCTATTACTATAATGTGGGCAGCAAAAGTTTGCTGCACTATTTCTGGAGCTATGAAAAAACAAAAAAGGGGAATGAAAAATGGAACCATAGCTATAATGCAGCCAACTACGGGGCGCCATCTCATATTATCAGCCCCCTGCCTTTCGATATTGAAGCGTATGACTTTTTCCGGATTGAAGGGCATATCGGCAAACATATAAACGAGGCGCTGCCTGAGGTAAAAGAACTGCAGCAAAACCATAACCTTCCTTTTGAAGTGATAGCACTGAGCGCTGATTACATCGGTGCGCTGGTGAAAGGAGAAGAGCCGCAGTGTGTGATCCAGGACCTTGAATCGGATTACAGGGTATTGATCGCTGAGTTTATCTGCATGCTGCATGATGTGTATTGCAAAGCGGCGCAAACAAAATATGATCCTTCTGTTCCCCTGAAACCTTTTGTTGCAGTGATTAACAATCCGGGGATAGGAATAAGGACAACCGCAAGAGAAAGGGCTGCTGCCATTACAGAAAATAGTTTTCCCGCAGGGATCGCCTTATCTGTACTGCGGCCTGAAGAAGAAGAGGAAGAAAAGAAAATGCTGGCTTCGGTTCCGCAGTTCCGGGCGGAAGTATTGGAGAAACCTTTTATCGCTTCGATCATTACAGAATCACATTTTTTGAAAATATACAGGAAAGGGGATACGCTTCGGAAACTATGCAAACCGGGGGCTAAAACAGTCGGCAGCGCTTACTTGTCCATGATGGCGGCCACAAGACCACAGTTCATTAATCCTGTTGCCATCAATAAAACACTGATGGGTACTTTCCTGCTAAACGGCTTCTTTGAACTGATTGACCGTGTAGAGAGCCTGTTTGAAATGCTAATGAACAATGAACTCGCTGAATTGGATATCAGAAAATTCAAAACAGCGTATGACCAGTATGAAACAACGGTAAAGAATATGTCGGACAGGTTAGTAAGGTTAGGGATTAATCCGATGGTATTCCTGAATACCTGTTTTGCTGAAAAATTAGAGGCGCTGAAAAGCGAATATAACAGGCGAACGGCCCAATATAAACTGGCGAAGAATTTCAGCCAGTACTTCAGCCAGCATGGAGGCGTTGAGCATAAAGCCGGCGTACCGAAAGGGGGCACTTTTATATTGGTGTATCATGAAGAAAGAAAAGGGCGTATCCCGCTAAAAGAAACGATCTTTTCCAACAAAGCGATCGCCGGTCTGGTATTAAAACAGGCGCCGGGGCTGTTAGAGAAAGCAACATCAGCCACTGAACTGGAACTAAAAACACAGGATCTCCAGTTGGCTTTATCCGCCAAAAGTCCTGAGCTTTCTTTTCAACTCATGAACATTACAGACAAGTTTACCGAGGACTGCAATACTCTGACGGCTATTCAAAAAAGGAATCTGAAGGCGATGGCCAGGGTACAGATCGCTAATCCCGGTCTGAAAATAACAGATGGCATTGTGATCGCTGACTTTTATATACCGTATATCTGCTGCAGCGATTGCCCGCCGGTATCGTATGTTCTACCCATTCGTACCGTCACTCCGTCTATTTCAATAGAAAAAACGGAGTTCTGTAATAAGGATAAAAATAAGTATGAGATAACTGTTCAGCCACTTGGCGGTAAACTGACCATTGGTACGGAAGAAATAAAACCTGCGGATGATGGCGCTTACTATTTTGAGCCGGCTAAGAGAGAACCTAAAGAAAAGTATGAACTGGCTTATACGATAGCTGATAAAACGGCTAAGGTCAATATCAGGGTAGCTGCTGCTTTTACTATTGAGTTTGTTGAACCAAGAACAAATGATCCGCAGCCACAGGATGTACGGTTCAGGATAAAAGTAACACCTGCTGCCAGAGGCCTTGTGTTTGTTTGGAATTTTGGAGATGGCAGTTCCATAATCACGGGCGCAGAAACAACTGTTCCGCATAGCTTCCCGGCATTGGGTAATACGCAGGCCTATCTTGTAAAAGTAGCCGTGAAAGACAGTCCCTGTGAAGGCGCCGGTAAAACAGTTACTATAAAGGCAGCAATTGGATAATCATGCATCAAAACAATCCGCATATCATCCGGTCGCAATCCATCGGGATCAGTTTTGAAGGGGTTGAGCAGGCAATAGGCATACAGGACCGGATCGCTGAACTGTTCTATGAGCGGCTGCAACCGCAGATGGAAACCCTGTTTAATGAACTGGCAGACAAAGATCACCTGGTCGCTATTGAAAGCTTAGAAATAGACGCGGGCACTTTATCGCAAAAGAACTGGGAAGAAGAATGGGTAGAAAATACGATAAGAAGCCTGAAGGCTGAACTGCTGGTTTTACCTAAAAAGGAAACAGATCACAGTCATACCGCGCAAAGCTTTTTCTATTACCTGGAACAAGGCCATTTGCCCTGGAACAGCACGATCCGTTCCATCCAGGCATTCGAAGACGAGATAGTATTTAATACAGCTTTCTTGCAGCAATTAAAGGCCTTATTGCAAAGAAGCGGTCATGCAACACTGCGTTTAATAGAGCAGTTCCCTCCTTCTTTCCTGCAAAGGTTAACGGACGCCATATTGAAAGAACAAAAGGCTAAAGAAGACGGCGCCGTGTATCCTGCTGAAGTTTTCTTACAGGCAGACAGGCGAAAGACACAGGAGCAAATACTCAGCATATTTGCAGGTGAAAAAGAACCATTGTTGCCAGTTGTAATAAACGCAGATAAAATAGCGGGTAAAAAGATAGCGGCTGAAAAGCGGAAAAATGATCCTGTACCTGACAAAAAAGTATTGCCTGAAAAAGAAGAGCACGGCATATATATTAATAATGCCGGGCTTATCATTCTGCATCCTTTCCTGCCGCAATTGTTTGAACAGCTTTTGCTAACAGTTGACAATACGTGGGTAAATGAAGAAGCCCGGCACAAAGCTGTACTAGTAACATCTTTTTTAGTAACAGGCGTTGAAGATACCGCTGAGTTTGACCTGCCGCTTAATAAGATACTATGCGGAATGGCCCCAGATGAGCCTGTCAATACCGGTATAACCATAGACAAAGAAACAAGCGCTGTCTGTGATGAGTTGCTCGCAGAAACGATCAGGCACTGGAAGGTATTGAAGAATACAGGTATTGGCGGGTTAAGAGAGACTTTTTTGCAAAGAAGCGGTAAACTGCTTAGAGCGGATAATGACTGGTTTTTGCAGGCTGAAAGAAAGGCAGTAGATATCTTATTAAGTCATTTGCCATGGGGTATCGGCGTCGTCAAAATGCCCTGGATGCAAGAGATGCTTTTTACAGAATGGTAAAAACATACCGATCATAAAACCTGTTTATTCATTTAAAACATTAAACTATGTATTCCTATACCATTGGCGGAAAGAAAGGCAAGAAGATCACCCTGCAGGAAAGCAAGAACCGGGTGGTCGTCCGCACTAAAAATGCCAGGAAGCTTGATAATGCTATTTTCACTAATGAAGCCAAAGAAGCGCTGCAGGGCTTTTCGGTAGAAATGGAGTTTCCGGAAGCCGATATAACCATATTAAAAACAAAAGAAGAAAAGGCAGCGGAACCGGCCATCCGGGACAAAGCCAGGTCTGCGTTAAAGAAAGAGCCTGAACTGCGATTTGCCGGCAGGGTGCTCATGGACAAAAAAAGCAATGAGCCCGTTCTCTATACAGAAAACATATTTGTAAAGTTCCATGACAAAGTATCAGCAGATGATTGCGAAAAGATACTGGCAAAGAACAAGCTGGTGATCAAGCAAAAATTAGATTTTGCAAAGAACAGCTACTTTGTACAGGCGCCCGAGAATACGGGGTTGAAAGTATTTGAGATTGCTGAGGCCCTGCTAAAGAAAAAAGAAGTTGAGCTTTGCCATCCAGAACTGATACGCCGCAAAAGTTATAAAGGCATTCATCCGAACCAGTGGCACCTGAAAGCCACATCTATTAATGGAAAAAATATCAATGCGCATGTAAAGGCAGATGCTGCACACCAGCTTTCAAAGGGTGAAAGCATAGTAATCGCAGTCATAGATGATGGTGTGGACATTGACAACCCGGAATTCAATATTCCCGGAAAAGTCGTTCATGCAAGAAATATTGGAACGAACAGCAACAATCCCCGCCCGATAGAAAATGAAGACACCCACGGCACTCCTTGTGCAGGGGTCGCAACTGCGGCTGGCATCACGGCATCAGGTGTAGCACCGAAGGCTGTGCTGATGCCCATTCGTATGAGCCACCATTTAGGGGCTATGGGCGAAGCCCTCGCATTCAAATGGGCCGTTGATCATGGAGCCGATATCATCTCCTGCAGCTGGGGTCCGGCTGATGGAAAATGGTGGGATCCGCATGACCCACAACATACAAGCATGGAATTTCTACCTGACAGTACGAGGTTAGCTATCAATGATGCCGTCACCAGGGGAAGAAATGGAAAAGGCTGTGTCATCTTTTTTGCAGCAGGCAATGGCAATGAAGATGTGAAATATGATGGCTATGCCAGCTATGAAAAGGTAATTGCAGTAGCCGCCAGTAATGACACCAATAAACGAAGTGTGTATAGCGATTTTGGCAGCGCTGTATGGTGTTGCTTCCCCAGCGATGACTCCGAATTTCCCGAAATAAATCACCCGGCCCCGTTAACAAAAGGGATATTCACTACTGATAGACGGGGTAATGAAGGCGATGCCCCCGGCGATTATACAGAAACTTTTGGCGGCACATCCAGCGCCTGCCCCGGCGCAGCAGGCACAGCAGCATTGATACTGTCTGCCAATCCTGATCTTACCTGGCAACAGGTACGGGATATTTTAAAAGAGACCAGCGAAAAGATTGATACAGCCAGCGGCCAGTACAATGCACAGGGCCATAGCAAAAAATATGGTTATGGAAAAATAGATGCCGAAAAAGCGGTAAAGAAAGCCATCGCTATGAAAGCTACTAATGGTGTTACTACTGCCAAAGTAAAGATCGTCTCTGCATTAGTAGACCCTGCAGGGGCAGATACCGGCAAAGAAAAGATCGCCCTGAAGAATACTACCGCTACTAATACCGACTTGAGCGGCTGGAGCATTGAAGTAAAAGGAAAAAAGCAAACGTTGAACGTTGTATTGAACAGCGGCCAGTCAAAAACGATCAGCCTGAACGGCCCGGTAAAACTGGCCAACACTGGCGGCACGATCAAACTGCTGGATAAACAGCAGCAGGTAGTGGATACGGCAACGTATAAAAAGCAACAGGTAAAAAAAGGTGTGACGATACAGTTTGGATAAACAGCTTGTCAACATGAAACTTTCAACCTTAAACCTTTTAAACCTTAAACTTCCTATATGGTGCTGTTAAAAAAAGGAAGCCAGGGTGCCGGAGTGACCGAACTGCAAAATGTTTTGCAGGAACTTGGCTTTAACATCCCTGTTACCGGTGTATTTGACAATAACACATACAAAGCGGTACGCAATTTCCAAAGCAATCATTTGGACAAACACGGCAAACCGCTGGAAGTGGACGGCGAAGTGGGTGATCTTACCTGGTGGGCATTGAAGCATCCGCGCAGTGCTGTCAGCACCGGCGTCATCAATTATGGCATCATGCCTGATGTTTCCTTTGGCGGAACAGCCATCGGCCGCAGTGCATTACAATTTGCCATTGATGAACTGAATGCCGGCGCCGGTGAAGAAGGCGGCAATAACCGCGGGCCCTGGGTGAGGAAGTATATGCAGCCTGCCGGATTAAGCGAAGGCGATCCCTGGTGTGCCGGTTATGTAAGCTGGTGCTTTTTGCAGGCAGCAGGCGGCAATAAAAACGCAATGCCCTTCAAGTACTCTGCCGGCGCCAGGAATATCTACAACCAGTTCAAACAAAAAGGATGGCATTTTACAGGCAGTGATACCGGCCTCCAACCGCAACCCGGAGATATTGTCGCCTGGTGGCGTACACATATTGATTCCCAAAAGGGACATATCGGCATTGTTCATCATTGCAAAGATGGTTTTCTCTATACTATCGAAGGCAATAAGGCAGCAAATGTAGCCGGTTTTGATTATGTAAAAACAAGAATGGATAAACTCTTAGGTTACGGAAGGGTACAATGAATATTTAAGCAAGCAAAGGATGGAACACGCCGCCCCGCAAAATATTGTTACAACGCCTGCAAAAAAGCAGGGCAACTTCTTTGGCAAAAAGAGCGAGCCATCCTTTTTTTCACCAGTATTCATACAGCCGCAATTGACCATCGGTCCGGTAGATGATCCTTACGAAAGAGAAGCCGATGCCATTGCCGACAAAGTGATGCGGATGAGTGATGAAGAGACCATGCAAACCAAACCTTCCCCCATTACCCTGCAGCGAAAATGTGCGGCGTGTGAGGAAGAGGAGAAGGTGCAGCGGAAGCCAGACCCTCATACTATTCAAAGGCAGGATAAGGAAGAAGAGGGCACGACCCCGCACTTAAAAATTCGTCTGACAATACCCACTGCACCGCAAGACGATACAGATGATATGGTGAATTATGGCCAGGCCAATATCGAGTTAATTCAAAGAGGGCATATTAATCCCGGCGAGCTTACCATCCCTTATCAAAGTTTATGGAACAGTAATTACCAATTGTCCACAGATTGGAGACTAGGACATATCACCCGAAATTTATATGACAAAGGAGATTCGCTGCTAAGACCCATTCGAGGCATAGTAAAAAAATTTCCACTGGGAGGCCAATTTTTAGGCAGCAAAATAAACCTTGACAAGCCTGATCTAAAAGCTGGAGACTGGGACAGGTATGTCGCCGATAAATTATCCCTATCAGCTCTGGGCGGCGCCGTAGGCCATGACTATCCCACATACAATAGTGAAAGCGGTTTTACATTCACCGTAAATATTGTTGATTTCAAATTCGATGAGAATAATATTTTCAAGCGGCTATTCAGGAAGCCTGC
Organism: Chitinophagaceae bacterium; assembly: GCA_016787085.1. GTDB lineage: Bacteria > Bacteroidota > Bacteroidia > Chitinophagales > Chitinophagaceae > VBAT01. Next base: position 84,232 of record JAEUVJ010000050.1, read on the forward strand.
GGAGAGCAGCAGTGCATTTACGCTAAGGCGTAAATGCACTCAGTGTGAAGAAGAGGAAAAACTACAAATGAAAGGAGAAGGCGGCGCCCGTGACGGAATGACCGCACCTTCTGTTGTGAATGATGTAATAAACAGTGGAGGTCAACCATTGGATACAGACACCCGAAGTTTTATGGAAACCAGGTTTGGTTATGATTTCGGAAGTGTACGGGTGCATAATGACTCATTAGCGCATCAATCATCGGGAGATATAAATGCGCTGGCTTATACACATGGAAACCATGTAGTGTTTGGGGCGGGGCAGTATCAGCCTCATAGTGTTGGCGGAAAGCAGTTATTGGCGCATGAACTGGCGCATGTGGTGCAGCAGCGTCGAACAGGCGGAATTTTGCAACGGAAATTTAATTTTATTCAGCCCACTCCTGTAAAGTCGGTTAATCCGGTCACGGTAAAATACCATCAGGATCGACCAATTCCGACGAATCAGTCGGTTCAGCAAACTCAACGTAATAGGTCTCTTGGTTTAACGACGGCTATTATTGACAATAAAAACATCATTAGTGTGAACGATATTTTCACTGCTCTGAACTTTCGTCTCGCTGGAGAAGAGAGCCCGCCTGGTACGTTTAAATGTCGTGCTGTAACCAACACAACGGTCGATGTATCTGCGGAAGAGTTAATACTTACCGCCAACAGGAGTAATAAGTGGACGGGGCAGTTTAGCGATTATCCCAATAGCCAATGCTCAGCCAAAACGAATATACCAGTAACAATTTTGGGTGACCCCAATGCTAATGCGGTAGAAACGAAAGTGCAGCAAAACGAAGATGAACATGTAGATGACATTAAGAAGGCGACGGATGACATGAATGCCAGAATCACAACTATTGAATCGCAGGTTGGAAATGGCAATTCTGAAGCCAGTTGTCAAGCGGACTTGCTTTCCAAAACAGGCAATGATCCTGGCCGGGAAATTGGCCGGGAATTTTTAAGAAGATTGCGTGCTGATGCTGACGCCCGCGACAGGAGCTCGCATACTATTCCGGTCACCCGGAATTTGCCGTCCAATTGTTCAAAAATTGAGTTTACGTTTAAGCCATAATCAAAATCTGGTTTAGTTTGAACAAATTCAAACGTTCCATATAGTTTGTAAATGCATACGACCGAATCAACCAAAATAAATCGAAACCGTGGCGTCTCGTCTCGGACGTCTTCATTTTTTCCACCGCTCATTCAGCCTAAATTGCACATCAACCAACCAAACGATGTATATGAACAAGAAGCAGATGCTATAGCGGAAAGAGTAATGAGGATGCCGGACCCGGCTACAAAGCCCTTGTTTTTTCAACCGAAACCCGCCGCTTTAACCCTCATCCAAAAAAAATGTTCCTATTGCAAAGAAGAGGAAGAAAAAATACAGATGAAGGGGGAAAGCCATTCCAATGGTGTGGTGACAGCGTCTTCTCAGGTGCATGATGTTATTAAAAGTAGTGGCCAATCGATGGACACTACTACAAGAAATTTTATGGAATCAAGATTCGGTTATGATTTTGGAAATGTGCGGATACATAATGATTCATCAGCTCATCAATCTTCTACTGCTGTTAATGCATTGGCCTATACTTATGAGAATCATATTGTGTTTGGAGCAGGGCATTATAAGCCCGAAAGCCACATGGGGAAACGTTTAATTGCGCACGAGTTGGCACATGTAATTCAACAGAGTAAAAATGCAAATGGAGGGAAAACACAAAGAACACCAGTATCAACAGAAGATGACTTGCATGCCCCATTACTAAGTCAGTATAATGAAGTAAATCCATTTGATGAAGAATCCAATGTTCATACTGTTGAATACGCACAGTGGCTGCACGATAAAACAAACGGGCTATCTCACATTATCATTAACATGCAAGCTCCGGTCTCTGACCCAAAACCAGATTACTCAAAAAACATGAGTGACCTAAACGCTATGGAAACTGCCGATTTTATTACAAATATTCATGGTTCATTTAGCGTTGATACAATTACGGTCAAAGGCAATCAAAAAAGTTTTATCAGAGAGATAAATTTTGAATTTCGGAATCCAAAGTTTATCTATTATATGGCCTCTGAAATTGATAAAGGAATTCAACCTGGTAACAGATCCAGAATAGCATGGCGTCAAATACAATTGAGGATACTAAGACATGCAGAAGAACATTTCCGGCGATATAGAGCTGTAACAGATGAAATAAAAAGAATCGTTGACATAGAATTCAGGAATTTGCCAAGATATTCGTGGCCGTCTGGCTTACCAAAATCTGATATGGAAACATATACACAAGAGCTAATTTTACACCTGATATCTAAATTGAAATATCGCCTATGGGAAACAACTTGCGATTGGGAGCGAGTGAGTTATCCTACCTTGTTTAAAGGCATCACAAGTATCTCAGTACAAGGGCTGAGAGCAAACTGTCCACCACAACCTGCTTTAACTCCATATCCATTAAAGCCGATATTAGTCACACCTTCAACGAAGCCTTGAAAGAATTACATTGGAAAATTTATCGAAAAATATCGCCCACTCCCTCTCCTTCCTCTACGAAACCATTTCGCGGCGTCTTCATTATTTCTTCCAAAAAGAAAAACCTGAACCCTTCTCCTATCCTGAGATAAAATTAGAAGAAGATAATACGCCGATGCATCATTTCCTGCTGACACATAAAGTCAATATGGAAGAATTTATCATCCTATTATTAGGCCTGACACCGCATATTCAGCCTAATTTCTTAGATACCATTATCCAGGAGTTTTTGCCGAATGGCGGCGATTTTCCCGAAATCGGCGGGGTAAAGGGAAGTAATCACCGCGGTACTATACCTACTGGTGAAACGGCTTTGTTTATTATTGGTGGGAATGATATGGGAAAAAGAATGCAGGTGTCGCTTTATTTCTCCCCGGATCATTTTTTTGCAAAAGAAAATATACTTTCCTTAGAAACTGTAAAAGAAGGCGAGCCCCGTATGAGCGGCAGGATCATCCTGCAGCCCGAGTATGTTGACCTGTTCACCACAGGCATTATTGCAAAGCCTTCTTTCGGGCCTGAGTTCCCGGCCAGGTCAGTCACCACCAAAATGGAATGGGATGACCTGGTCATCAATCCCAGATCGGCACAGCAGATCAGCGACATCAAAACATGGCTGCAGTATAACACCACGTTTATGCAGGAATGGGGAATGGACAAAAGGGTAAGACCGGGTTACCGGGCCCTGTTCCATGGCCCTTCCGGCACAGGCAAAACACTGACCGCTACCCTGCTCGGTAAACAGTTTGGACTCGATGTGTACCGTATTGACCTTTCGCAAGTAGTATCCAAATACATCGGCGAAACAGAGAAGAACCTTGAAAAAGTTTTTACCAAAGCAGAGTACAGGAACTGGATACTGTTCTTTGATGAGGCAGATGCACTATTTGGCAAACGTTCCAATGTACAGAGTGCGCATGATAAGTATGCCAACCAGGAAGTGTCTTACTTACTGCAGCGGGTGGAAGATTTTCCCGGGCTCGTCATCCTGGCTTCGAACTTCAAAAGTAATATTGACCAGGCTTTTCTCCGCCGCTTCAATGCGATCATTCATTTCCCGATGCCCAATGCGGCAGAACGTTTGGTCCTGTGGAGATCGGCGATACCCGCCAAAGCAATGCTGGCTGATACCATAGACCTGTCGGTCATTGCCAGTAAATATGACCTGAGCGGTTCGGCTATTGTCAGTGTCATCCACTATGCATCCCTGCAAACCATCGCCCGTAATGATACCCTTATTCACCGGCAGGACCTTATAGAGGGCATAAGGCGGGAGTACGAAAAAGAGGATCGGGTGTTTAACTTATGATGTAAACAATAAAGTCTGCCAAATAAAAAAAACCCACCTGCGCTGATGCTTCGGTGGGCTAAGGCGGAGAGAGAGGGATTCGAACCCCCGGACCTGTTACAGTCAACGGTTTTCAAGACCGCCGCATTCGACCGCTCTGCCATCTCTCCGGCGCAAAAATAAGCGGCCGAACCAAAACAAAAAAATTGATTTGTAAATCTTTATAACAAAAAACTACACTTCTTTATTGACTATCACCTTACTTTCCAGCACCACTTTCCGGGAGCCGTTTTCCTTCAGGTTTTTACCATTAATGAGGTCAAAAAGAATATGTGTAGCCTTCTCTGCCTGCTGGCGGGGGAATTGTTCTACCGATGCTATGGGCGGGTCATCCAGGTAACTGGTGACAGGAAGGTTGGCATAGCTGACAAAGAAAATATCCGTATTGATCTTTAACCCTTCGCTGCGGGTAAACCGGATGGCCTCCAACGCCACATAATCATTAAAGGCGATCACGGCATCAGGTCTTTCTTTTAGTGACAAGAGCTTTTTCATAGCATCCTGTGTCTGTTTCTGGCTTAGGTCCGTTTGCACCACGAATGACTCGTTAACCGCTATCTTATTTTTTTTCAATCCCGCAAAAAAACCATCCAATCTTTCCTGAGATGGTATCATCGTATCAGGCCCTTTGATAAACCCGATGCGGGTATGTCCTTTTTGTACCAGCCAGTCAACTAGTTTCAGGGAACTATCACGCAGGTTACAGGATACCGTATAAGAGTCCGGCGTATGAGGGACCCTGTCAAAAAATACAACAGGTATAGAGTATTGCTTCAACTGATCAAAATGCTCATACGAAACAGTATTCTTTGACAAAGACACGATCAGCCCGTCTACCCGGTGCTTGCGCATAGTATCAGTGATCTGCTTTTCCCTTTCCACATCATCATGCGACTGGCCGATCAGCACGGTGTACTTATTACTGATCGCCACATCCTCTATACCATTAATGGCGATCGAAAAAAACTCCTCGCCAAGATTGGGCAGGATGACACCGATAGTATGTGTTTTACCCTGCTTGAATGAAATAGCGGCCTGGTTAGGTTCGTAATTTAATTCCTCTGCCAGTTGCTTTACCTGCTGCCGCATAGCCAACCCGATACTGGGATGATCATGCAGGGCCCTGGAAACAGTAGAAACCGAAACATTCAAACGCTTCGCAATTTCCTTAATGGTTACCGGTTTTTGTTTCATACATAAGTAGAAAAGACGAGAAAAGATAGGTCGTTTTTTTCAGATCACTTGTCAACAGTTTCCCAGTGGTGCTTTCCCATCATCATATGGCGTTTGCTTTGCTCAATAGCATCCATGATCCGGGCCATGATCGTTTCTGCGGATTGCTCGTAGTCTATTTCCAGGGGTTCTTTGAACGTTACCGATAAAGTACTTCCCTTCTTTTTAAACTTCAGGCCTTTTTTATTAAATGCCCGCCAGAAGCCGCTGATAACAACAGGCACCACAATGGGTCTGTTATGCTTTATGATCAGCGCTGTTCCTTTTCTGCCGGGTGCAAAGGGCTTGGTAGTGCCTTGCGGAAAAGTGATCACCCAGTTCTTGTTAAGCGCCCTTGTTATTTTTCTGGTATCAGAGGGATCAAGTCCCCTTCTTACTTCTTTGCCTTCCGCTCTCCAGGTTCTTTTTACAGTCAAAGCGCCGGCTAAAGTAAAAAAACGGCTGATCCAGCTTCCTCTCATCGTTTCCTCAGCAGCTACATAGTTTACACGGGTGAACGGGTTCAGCAGGTAATACGGAATACCGAGCCTGTTCATCTTACCCCATTTCACTGCACAAAAAATATGAAGGAAAGCAATGACATCAGCAAAATAGGTCTGGTGATTACTGACAAATAAAACATTCCGCTTAGGCAGTTTTTTCAAATGCTCCGTACCTGATATTTTTATTTTATTGATCATGGCAAGCCCCGGATAAGAGACAAAGCCCACAATGACATAGACGATCTTTCTGACAGGATTGAAATGTTTTATTCTTTCTCCGATAGAACGCATACCTATGGTATTTAATAACATTGGTCTTTCTAAATTAGGTAATTGTAGCTGATCGGAAATAAATATTATCTGGCATGAAAAAACCCTCCTAAGAATAGGAGGGTTCGTCAGCTGCAAACCTTGAGCATAAATAAATCAGCTGAACAGTCTTGAACTATCTTGCGACGTTGAATTTAACCGTCGTTGTTTCTTCTCCGTTGCTCATCTGCAGGAGATATACTCCCGGCTGTAAGCGGTCAAGGTTATTGAGTGAAATACTGTTATTCCCGTCATACACTCTGTTCTGCTGCTGTAATACGGTTCTGCCATTCATATCCAATACCGTGAAATTAACTGAACCCATAGCGGTGGCCGTAAACCTTACTGTAGCTATGCCATTCACCACCGGGTTAGGATTAATCGCTATCCCGTTGATCGCTTTTGAATCTTTACGAACCATGATAACGTTACTGTATTTGAATTGCCCGTCATTATCCACCATCTTCAGGCGGTAATAAAATACATTACCTGCTATAGAAGAAAGATCATCTGCATACTGATACGACTGGCGGCTGCTGTTAACGGAAGTAGAGGCTCTCTGACCAATAGTAGCAAAACCTGTCCCACTGCTGCTGCGCTCCACTTCGAAATGAGCAAAATTCAGTTCGTTCTCCGTGGCCCAGTTCAGGTAAGTAGCCTGGTTGCGATAGTTCCCCGTAAAGCTGAGCAACTTTACAGGAAGTGTGCTTTGCTGCGGATAGCTCAGACAGGTAAATTCAGTAGCATACTCACGGTCAACGGTGGTTGATCCGCCATTCCCTTTTTCATATTCAAAACCCAGACGGAATCTTACCACTGATACCGCATTGAAAGTGGCCGTGAATGTAACATCCAGATCGCTGGATATACCGGGATGTTCATCTATTTCTCCAAGCATTCTTCTCCAGGAATAGCCATCGGCAGAATAGGTGCCTCCATCTGACAGGTCAGTGGGCGTATTGACAAGAATACTTGCCGGGCTGGATATAGCGCCTACCTCCCGGAAATAACCGGCTCCGCTTCCGGAACCATTGACAAATCCATCCACATCATAATGCTGGTAACGAAGACCACTCAGGGTTTGTGAGGTATATGTATCATCAGCATCTGTACCCGGATCATTTTCCTGGTATGTATTATCCTTGATGAAAGTGATGCTGAACTGTACCCATCCACGGTCTGATGTTTCTGATCCGTCACCAAATGTACCATCGTTGGCTACTTTGGGTTGAAAACGGGATGGATTAGGAGAGTTATTGTCAAGTAAAGTAGCATGTGCATTACTGTCCGCCTCTATCTTGATCAGCGCATCTAATGTCTGCGGGTAAGTCAGTACATTCTGGTACAGGTAAACAGCACCGGGTTGCAGATCCGTGCCTTGCACTAAAACAGGCGTACCTGCAAAGCTCGGCACATCAGTACCTGCCGAGGTAGCCAATACCCTGATATTGTCAAACCATATATCACGACTGGATGAGCCCGAGTTTCTCCTGGCAGAAAAACGGAATCTGAAATCGGCCCCGGTCCAGTAAGAATTACTATTGGGAATACCGCCTGAAACGGTGACTGTATTCCAGGAGCCGCTGGAAGGCAGGCTGGTATTAGACCAAACAGTATTCCAGGTACTGCCGCCATCACCGCTGAAATCAAGTTTCACTTCGTAATTGCCACCTGAACCGCTCGCTACATACCAGTCAAACTGGAAACCCAGGCTGCTGATGGTACAGGCACCTGCTGAAGGGTTCAGGTTAGATGAAGTAGCTGTATCTGTTCTTGGATTACTGCTGCTGCCGCTGCCTGAAGCGAAACGGAGTGCATTGGTATTACCGCTTCCTGGTGCTGCATCTACTTCAATAATAGAGTTGGCTGAAGAAGTAAGGGACCATCCTGACAGGTTACCAGAATAACTTCCGGATTGTCCGCCGAGGCCGCTGTCATTAAATATACTGGATGGGAATGTTTCCGTAATAATCACGGATTGTGAGAATGCTGTCACTGACAACATTGTTATCACAAGGGTAAAGAAATGTTTCATCACGTATGCTTTAAGGTTTAGATAAATTTCCAAGGGTCTGTCCGGATTTATCAAAAACGATACTGGTGGTGATCTGCGTGAAATAACCCATGCAGAAAACCTTAAAGCTTTTCAGAAATGATGGAATAGATGTTAATCAGGAGAAATGGACAAGTGGAGATTGATAGGATGTACGGATGATGAAATAATTGTCCTAATGCGATGCAAGATACTCACAATTCTCGTTTATGCAAATGATACGAAGAAAAAAGTCTTCCGGAATACCGGAAGACTTCTATAAATACGCTATCGTAATACTACGATGTCTGTTTATTCGCCAGCCTTTTTCTCTTCAGTATCACCGCTCTCCATCTTCTTCTTCAGATCAGCTAATACACCGAGATCACCAAGAGTAGCTTTTTCAACCTTGCTCTGGATATTCTTAACAGCCTTCTTTGTCTTATCAGCTTCAGATCTTGCTTCTTTTCTTGCAGCTTCTTTTTCCTCTACCTGAGACTGTTCCCAGATGCGGGTATGCGAAACAACGATACGCTTTTCGTTACGGTCAAACTCGATCACCATGAACTGGGATGTTTCATCTGCACCGATGCTCTTGCCATCTTCTTTACCCAGGTGGCGATTAGGAGCAAACCCTTCCAGACCGTACGGTAATTGTACTATAGCGCCTTTATCGTCACGGCGGCTTACCGTACCTTCATGGATAGTGCCTATAGCAAAGGTATCCTGCAGGGTATTCCAGGGATCTTCTTCCAGTTGTTTATGTCCCAATTGCAGCTTGCGATTGTCCTTATCAATACCCATGATCACTACATCTATATTAGTGCCCACCTTTGTGTATTCACCGGGATGATTGAAGCGTTTCAGCCAGCTCAGGTCGCTGATATGGATCATGCCTCCGATACCAGGAGCCAGTTCAACAAACACACCATAATTGGTAATGTTCTTCACCAGGCCAGTATGGCGGCTGCCTTCAGCAAATTTCACCTCAATATCATTCCAGGGATCAGGAGACAGCTGTTTAATAGACAGACTCATCTTGCGGCTGCCTTTATCCAATGTCACTATCTTGGCTTCATGCTCATCGCTTAGCTTGAAGAATTCTTTGGCATTGATCGGCGTGTTGGCCCATGTGATCTCGCTGACGTGAACAAGACCTTCTACACCCGGCATGATCTCAAGGAAAGCGCCGTAGTCTTCTATATTCACCACTTTACCTTTTACGATATTACCTTCAACAATATTCTCGGGTAATACATCCCAAGGATGCGGAGTGAGTTGTTTCAGACCCAGGCTGATACGTTTCTTCTCATCATCAAAGTCAAGCACCACCACATTGATCTTCTGATCCATCTTGAGTACTTCACTCGGATGAGAAATACGGCCCCATGAAATATCAGTGATATACAACAGACCATCCAAACCGCCGAGATCCATAAAGGCGCCGAAGTCTGTGATATTCTTCACTGTTCCTTCCAGTACTTGTCCTTTTTCCAGTTTACTCATGATCTCAGCACGCTGCGCTTCGATATCGCTTTCGATAAGGGCTTTATGTGATACAACCGCATTCTTGATCGTTTCGTTGATCTTGACCACTTTGAATTCCATGGTCTTGCCGACAAACTGGTCATAGTCAGTGACAGGCTTCACATCTATCTGTGAACCCGGCAAGAATGTTTCCATACCAAAAACATCCACGATCAAACCACCTTTGGTTTTGCTGGTAACTACCCCGGTGATCACCTCGCCGGTCTTATGCACTTCCATGATCTTTTCCCATGCCCGGGTAATGCGGGCTTGCTTGCGGCTGAGGTTCAGGTGACCTGCCCTGTCTTCCTTCTCTACTATCATTACTTCCACTTCATCCCCAACCCTAAGGTTAGGCAAGTCGCGGAATTCGTTGAGAGAAATCAAACCATCACTTTTGAAACCGATGTTCAGGACTACATCTGTTTTGGTCAATCCCACAACAGTTCCTTTCATCAGCTCTCCGTCATTCAATTGAACAAAAGTGTTGTCATACACTTTATCGTACTTTTCTTTTTCATCCTTGCTGTACGATGTTACATTACGTTTATCCACGCTCCAGTCAAAATCGTCGTGAGCGGTTTGCACAGGTACATTTGGTATCGCTGTAGCTGCTTCTGCATCACCGGCAGCAGCAGACTCCTGTACATCAGCGTTTAATTGTTTTTGAATAATGTTTTCAAACATGATAATGATCCCGAAGGTTTTTAAATCGGGGCAGCAAAGATACAGCAAAATAGGCCTGAATCTGGTATTTCCAGGAAGCTTTTTTTACTTACTTGCTAATCGTAATTTACTGGTTAGCAACAAGTTTTCCACTCTCTTTTTTCTCCCTGCCCGTACTAATGGGGGCAATCATTTCTTCAAAAGTGATATGCTTGTTCCATACCGATCCCGACTCCTTTAATTTCCTGAAGTCTTTGTATACAGAACAGGGGGATCCGCCTTTGCCGAAAATGAACGGAAACCTGATATGAGTGAGTGGCAATGGAGAGTCTCCGGCTATTGCGTTAAAAATGAGTATCGCGTAGTCATAGCAATTATACTTGTTCATATGATACTTCTTCCCGGCTAGTTCAATGGATCTTTTCACGACCGTATCAAACTCCGGTTGTGTAAGTTCTTTGGTGATCACCACATCATGCTCCCGGTAGCTGTTATCCTTGATCATACTTTTTGTTTTCTTGAAAAGCAAGGTTTGAAGCCCCGCCCTGGGATAAAACCCGAATACCCTGCTTAAGGTATCACCTGCCTGACCTATTCTCTGTAGTATAAGAAATACATGACCCGTTTCCTGGTGATGAGCTACTTTCAATGGATTCTTGTTGTTGGGTACATCGGCACAAACGGAGATATGATAGGTTGATTTCCCGCTGCTGTCGGCGAATACACTCAAGTGCTCCCTGATATCAACCTTAGTTGCCGGAAATTTTACTTCTGAAATAGCCTTTTTTGATTGCCGGGGAGACTGCGAAAAAGAAACAACAGAAATGCAAAATGAAGACAAAAGCCAGGCGCTTCTCTTCATTAGCAGAAGAACAAAGGCAGATATGCAAACCCACAGCATTCTGCAAAGATTTCATTTTTCCACTGAAATACAAACCCCGGTTTGACAGAAGTCAATCTATGTCCGGGTTCAAGGTCTATTTGCTATTTTCACCTAAATTTTATCCTTGCTGTATCATATCCTGAAAATCATTGTAAGGGTTGCAATAAAGATATTTTGCCGGGCCATCATTATCAACAAGCCTGAACTGCTTAAGGAGAAAGGTCCGATGCTGCTCGCCTGCAATCACCCCAACTCTTTCCTGGATGGCGTGATCCTGGACACCCTCTTTGAGCAGCCTCTCTACTCCCTGGCCCGTGGAGATGTTTTCAAAAAACCATTTTACCGCCGGCTGCTCCATTCGCTGAACCTCCTGCCGGTTTATCGCACCAGCGAGGGTGTAGAAAACCTCACAATCAATTATGGCACATTCGAAAATTGTAAGACCATTTTCCGGAAGAACGGTATAGTGATCATCTTCAGTGAAGGTAAATGTATCAATGAATGGCGTCTGCGCCCGTTAAAAAAAGGAACAGCCAGATTAGCCATTTCCAGCTGGGATGAAAACATACTCCTGAAAGTGTTGCCTGTCGGCATTAATTACAGCTCTTTCAGAAGATTTGGCAAAAACATTTTTCTGAATTTCGGCGATATAATTGAAGCAAAGGACATTAGTTGTGAGCAACCAGATGGCGCCCGGCACCAGGCCTTCAACAATATCCTGGAACAGCAATTAAAAACTCTGGTATTTGATATTAAGAAAAAGGACAGGACCAGGCAGCAACTACTGCTGGAAAGGAAACCATCCCTGCCGGGCAAGGTTCTTTTGTCAATACCTGCATTGATCGGGTTCATCACGCATTATCCATTGTACCTGCCAGTTCAGAATTTTACCCTTAAGCGTACGGATCATAATGACCACTACGACTCGGTGCTCACAGGCATACTTCTTTTTGCCTACCCGTTGTACGTGATCGTCATCTGCATTTCCCTGTTCCTGATAACGGGATACTGGCTGACCTTTTCGTTATTGTTATTACTGCCTTTCACGGCCTGGTCGTACGTACAGCTAAAGCCTCAGCTTGATAAGTAATAAGCTATGGCATGGCTGCGATGTTTTTTGCCGCAATAAACCCGCTGGTCCATGCATGCTGGAAGTTAAACCCGCCCGTTATTCCATCCACATCCAGGACTTCCCCGGCAAAGAACAGCCTTTGTACTTTTTTACTCATCATAGTATTCGCATCCACTTCTGAAAGCCTGATCCCCCCTGCCGTCACAAATTCTTCTTTGAAAGTTGTTTTGCCATTTATTCTGAATTCATAGTTGGTTAAATGATGTATAAGCCTGTTCTGCTGTCTTCCCGGCAAGTCTGCCCATCTTGTACCCGTTTTTATTTCCGATTGTTCCACCAGCAATTCCCAAAGACGCTGGGGCAGTCCAAAAATATTTTTCCCCGTAACCAGCTGCGAAGCTGCTGATGAACGAAGATGTTGCATTCTTTCCCGCAAGGCCTGGTCATGAATACCAGGAAGCCAATTGACCCTGATACCAAATCCCCAGTTTCTTTCTTTTAATTCCCGGGCTCCCCAGGCACTTAGACGCAACACTGCAGGGCCGCTCAGGCCCCAGTGAGTGAACAGCACAGGACCTGATTCCTCAAGTTTGGAGTCCATAATTCTTATTGTAACAGGATCAACAGACACTCCCATAAGTCGGGTAACAGGATGTGAAGGGATATTGAACGTAAAAAGCGAAGGCACCGGATCTTCTATAGTATGGCCAGACAGGCGAAGCCAATCGAACATAGAAGATTTTGAATACCCTCCGCAGGCAATACAAACATAATCGGCAGTTATTGAGCGGGAACCATCCAGGTCAAGTGTAAATTGACCTTGCTCATATTTATCCAGAGATGTCCTTACAGATAGCCCCCTCACTTCCGATCGCATCATTATCTGTACTCCATATCGGTTTGCTTCTTTCATCAGGCAGTCTATAATGGTTTGGGATGAATCGGTGACCGGGAACATTCTTCCATCGGCTTCTGCTTTTAGCTTCACTCCTCTTTCTTTAAACCATTGTATCGTATTTGTTGTAAAAAACTGGTGAAAGGTCTTTTTTACAAAATTTCCGCCCCTTGGATACTTGCGGCTCATCTCTATAATATCGAAACAGGAGTGGGTAACATTGCACCGGCCTCCCCCGCTGATCTTTACTTTGGATAAAAGCTTATTTGATTTCTCGACGATCGTCACTTTCAGCGAGGGGTTCATTCTTGCCGCATTGACCGCACAGAAAAAACCCGCTGCCCCACCTCCTATAACAACCAGTTCTTTTGACAAGTAAAAAAATTTAAGCAAAGAAAGTTGAAATTTCATTAAGTTCGTTTGGTTGCTGACACCACACGATCATGGCTGAACCCATCACCAAAAAACAATTGAAGGAATTACCGGTCATCAGGTATGAAAAGATCAGGGATCACCTGCGTACAGGCCATATCTTTTTCAGTTCGGGCAGCTATATGTTTTCAGGCATCATTCAACGGCTCACCAGAAGTGTGTGGAGTCATGTGGCCATTATTTACAAAGATGATGAATTAGGCCGTGTTATGGTGATGGAAGCGGAACCGTATGTAGGCATCCGGCTGATGCCATTATCAAAATACCTGTACGATTATAAAGGTAAAAGAAGGCCTTATAAAGGACAGATCGTCCTGGCCAAACTGAATTTTGAGCTGGGGAAAGACAAACTGAACAAAGCCATAAGTTTTGGACTGGATGAACTGACAAGGCCTTATGACAATAAAGAGATCCTTCGTATCATGATGCGCATTCTTTTTAAGATGGGAAAAAAGGAAAAGAACCGCAATTATATATGTTCTGAGCTGGTAAGAGATGCCTTTGCCAAAGCCGGGGTTGTTTTTACCCTGAATGACAGTTATATCAGTCCGCAGGAGATATGGAAGGATCCAAGAATAGAACTTAAGTACCGTATTCTCTGAAATACCGAAGCCTGTTCATATCAGGCGACAGACTGCAACGCCTGCTGATAGGTATGCAAATTAGGATTCGCTGCTTCCGCATTTTCAATAATGCTATAGTCTGAAAGAATATCAGCTTTCCCTTTTCTGACGCAGACATCATGTTCAAAATGCACTGATGCTTTACCATCCTTGGTTCGAACGGTCCAGCCATCGGCTTCGGTGTACACCTCTCTTGTCCCAAGATTGATCATCGGCTCAATAGCCAGTACTAAGCCTTCCTTTAATTTGGGGCCGCTTCCTCTTTTACCATAATTCGGCACCTGTGGATCCTCATGAAGGCTGCGCCCAATTCCGTGCCCCACCAACTCTCTCACGGCTCCGTATCCATGTTTTTTCTCCGTATAATCCTGGATGGCAAAAGCAATGTCCCCGACACGATTACCAGCCACTGCTTTTTCTATGCCTTTATATAAAGATGCTTTCGTCACACTTATTAGCTTCATCACTTCTTTACCCGGATCACCTATGGCAAATGTATAAGCATGATCACCGTGCCAGCCGTTTAATATAACACCTGTATCAATGGAAACAATGTCGCCTTCCTTCAGTTCATTCGTATTAGGAAATCCGTGAACCACCACATCATTTACCGAGATACATGAATTGAACGGGTACCCTTTATAATGCAAAAAGGAAGGTATGGCATGATGATCCCCGATGATCTGCCCGATCTTTTTGTCAATAGACAATGTAGTGACCCCTGCTTTAAGGTCTTTGGCTATTTCCGATAGAGTTTTACTGACAAGCAGTGCACTCTGCCTCATCAGCTCAACCTGCTCGTTTGTTTTCAGGATCATCATCCTGCAAATATCCGTCAAAAAAATAAGCCCGGCAAGTACCGGGCTTATGGAATATAGTTTGTAGAATTTCTTAATACTGAACGGCTGAAGGTGTTTGCCGGCCCTGGATACGGCCGCTTTTCATCAGACCATCATACTGGCGCATCAGCAATTGTGTCTCTATCTGCTGCAACGTATCAAGGATAACCCCCACCATGATCAGCAGCGACGTACCACCGAAGAAAGTAGAGAAAGCCTGTGACATATCGAAAATGATCTGTATGATGCCCGGTAAGATACCAACGAAAGCAAGCAATATCGCACCCGGTAAAGTGATCCTGTCCATTACCGTACCGATATAGTCTGCAGTGGGCTGACCCGGTTTCACACCTGGGATGAAGCCGTTATTCTGCTTCAGGTTCTCTGCGATCTGCTTGGGATTAAATATCAAAGCGGTGTACAGGAAAGTAAAGCCGATAACTACAACGGAGTAGATCAGCATGTACCATAAATTTCTGTGATCGGTAAACATCCTGGATAACTCAGTCGCTTTACCCAAAGTAAACAAAGTGGGTAGAAACATGATTGCCTGTGCAAAAATGATAGGCATTACTCCGGCGCTGTTAACTTTCAGCGGCAGGAACTGCCTTGCTCCTCCAAACTGCCGGTTGCCAACGATCTGTTTAGCATAATTCACCGGTACCTTTCTTACGCCCTGTATCAATAATATACATCCCATAATGATGGCAATCAATACAACTATCTCAATAATAAACAGAAGAATTTGACCTGAAGGAGATGATTTTGCCACTAACTCCTGTGTAAATGCCTGTGGCAAGCGGGCGAGGATACCGATCATAATGATAAGCGAAGTACCATTTCCAAGTCCTTTATCAGTGATCTTTTCACCCATCCACATGACAAACAAAGTGCCTGCAGTCAGTATAACAACAGTGGATATCCAGAAATAACCTTTAAAGCTTTCGATCATGGCCGTGCCATGCGTCTGGTTGAGGTAAGTAACATAAGCTGAAGCCTGCAAAATGGTGACTGCTACTGTCAGGTAGCGGGTCATTTGGTTGATCTTCTTCCGGCCGCTGTCCCCTTCTTTCTGCATTTTCTGGAATTTCGGCACCAGCACAGTCATCAGTTGCATAAAGATAGAGGCAGAGATATAGGGCATGATCCCTAATGCAAAAATGGACGCCATATTAAAGGCGCCGCCGGCAAATGTATTGATGAGGTCAAGGATACCGTTGCCTTCCGTCGTATTCTGATCCATTTTGATGGGATCTATACCCGGCAATACAATGTGAGAGCCGATACGATATACCACGATCATCATCAGGGTGAAAAGGATCTTGCTTCTCAGCTCTTCGATGCTCCAGATATTCTTGAGTGTCTGAATTAATTTTTTCACGGGAGTTAAAATAATTTAAGAGCCCTTATAAATAGGAAAGACGCAATCAATGCGTCTGTGCAATTTAGTGAAATTTACTTTACTATTTCAACGCTGCCACCGGCTGCTTCAATGGCGGCTTTTGCTTTTTCACTTACCGCATTCACTTTGAAGGTGAACTTGCCTTTTACTTCGCCGTTACCCAGTATTTTCACTTTATCGGTCTGGTTGATCAGGTTATTGATATAAAGATTCTCCAGTGAGAATTCTTTAATACCATATTTATCCGCCAGGTGATCTGCCTGTCCGACATTGAATACTTTGTATTCTACGCGATGAGGGTTTTTAAACCCGCGTTTGGGAATACGACGCTGGATCGGCATCTGGCCGCCTTCATGGGCCATTTTTCTTTTATAACCGGCACGGCTTTGTCCGCCCTTTGTACCTTTTGTTGATGTACCCCCATGTCCGGATCCATCACCACGGCCAATTCTTTTCTCTTTGTGTGTTGCGCCTTTTGCAGGTCTTAATTCGTGTAGTTTCATTTTTTTTAATTTTTACTTACGGGGTTGTTTCCCCTCGCTTATTAAATTCCAATGCACAAATCACAAATTCCATTTTTGGTATTTGAGAGTTGGCTTTTGTGATTCAGAGGTTTTCTACTTTCACCAGGTGTTCTACTTTTCTCACCATACCCAGCACCTGCGGAGTAGCTTCTACTTCCTTTGTAGAATTTGTTTTATTCAAGCCAAGAGCTTTCAGCGTGAGCTTCTGGCGCTCAGGTCTGTCGATCGGGCTTTTTACCAATGTTATTTTTATCTTTTTCATGCTTGCATGTTTAATGTTCAAGGTGTAAGGTTTAAGGTCGTGAGTCGGAAAACTTTGAACTTTAAACTTTAAACTTTAAACGCTTTATCCATTAAATACTTTCTTCAAACCAAGAGTACGGGTCTTCGCTACACTTATCGGCTCACGCAATAAGGCCAGCGCTTTAAAGGTAGCTTTTACCACGTTGTGCGGATTGGCCGAACCCAGTGACTTAGCCAAAACATCGGTAACACCTGCAGCCTCCAGCACAGCACGCATGCTGCCTCCGGCTATCACACCGGTACCATGTGCAGCGGGCTTGATCAGCACTTTGGCAGCACCTTCTTTTGCCCATTGATCATGGGGAATGGTCCCTTTCATTACAGGAACCTTGATGAGATTCTTCTTGGCATCTTCGATTCCTTTCGTGATCGCTTCCTGTACTTCCTTGGCCTTTCCTAATCCATGTCCTACCACACCATTCTCATTACCCACTACCACCAGGGCAGAAAAGCTGAATGCACGGCCACCCTTTGTAGTTTTTACCACACGGTTGATGGCAACCACTTTATCTTTCAGCTCCAGGTCACCGGCTTTCACTTTGTTTACGTTAAACTTTGACATGTATACTTGTAATTAAAAGTTTGAATGTTGTTTGCTTAGAATTTAAGACCGCCTTCCCTTGCGCCGTCCGCCACTGACTTCACACGTCCATGATAAAGGTAACCGCCGCGATCAAAAGTGACATCTTTGATACCAAGTTCCACAGCCTTTTTTGCGATGGCACCGCCTACCATTTTGCTTTTTTCCACTTTATTGCCTTTGTGGGCAACAATAGCCTTATCCTTTGAAGATGCAGACGCCAGCGTTTGCCCGTTCACATCATCGATCAGTTGCACATAGATATCTGTATTGCTTCTGAACACAGATAAACGGGGCTTCTGCGCTGTTCCTTCACCGATCTTCCTGCGGATACGGTAGCGTATATTCTGCCTTCTTACTGTTTTAACCTTTGGGTTCATATTCCTTTATTTTATTCCCTGATGCTGCCAGGGATTCTTTAGTTTAATTTTAAGTTTAACGTTTAAGGTGAATCAAAAATCTTTATACGTAACCTTTAAGCGTTGAACTTTCTTATTTACCAGCGGCTTTACCTGCTTTCTTTCTTACCACTTCACCTACATAGCGAACACCTTTTCCTTTGTATGGCTCTGGTTTACGCAGACTCCTTAATTTGGCTGCCACCTGACCGATCAGTTGCTTGTCTATCCCTTCCAGGGTAATAATGGGGTTCTGCCCTTTTTCCTGGGCCGTAGCTACTTTCAGTTCCTTGGGCACTTCAAAAATGATATTGTGCGAATATCCTAAGGACAGATCGAGCAGATTACCCTGGTTGGCAGCTTTGAAACCTACCCCGATCAATTCAAGCTTTCTTTCATAACCATCAGTTACCCCCTTTACAAGGTTAGCGATCAATGCACGATACAAACCATGCAAAGCACGGTGACGGATCTGGTCTGTCGGGCGGCCAAATGTTACATGGCCATCTTTCACTTCTACAGTGATATCACGATCCACCGCCTGCTTCAGTTCGCCTTTCTTTCCTTTTACAGTGATCACGTTATCCTTGCCTAATGTGATCGTTACTCCTTCCGGAACTGTTATCGCTTTTTTACCTATACGAGACATAATTTCAATTTGATAATTAGTTAATTTGATAATGCGACAATGTGAGTTGAAAGTGTTCAGTTCCGTATAGAGAACTTAAATTGTCAGTCAACCTTTTAAATCTGGGAACCATCGTCAAATTCCCAAATTGCCAAACCGGCTAATTAATACACGTAACAAAGAACTTCGCCGCCTACATTCTGCGCTTTCGCTTCCTTATCTGTCATCACCCCTTTGGATGTGGACACGATAGCAATACCCAAACCGCTTTTTACCCGGCGGAATTCGGCAGGCTTTGCGTACTGACGCAGACCCGGACGACTGATCCTTTCCATACTCTGGATAGCCGGTTGTTTGGTCGAAGGATCGTACTTCAAAGCGATCTTGATCACGCCCTGTTTATTATTATCCTCAAACTTGTATTTCAGAATATAGCCCTGGCTATACAGGATCTCTGTCATACGCTTTTTCAGGTTGGAAGCAGGTATATCAACGATACGATGGCCTGCCATCTGCGCATTACGGATTCTTGTCAGGAAATCTGCTATAGGATCTGTTACCATTTTATACTAATTGATTCAGTTTTAAATTTTGTGTCACAAGTTTCAGGTTACTGGTAACCAGCAACCGGGAACCGATTTACCAGCTTGCTTTTTTCAAGCCCGGGATCTTTCCGTTCAACGCCATATCACGAAGGGCGATCCTGGATAAACCGAAATAACGGACATATCCTTTGGGACGACCTGTGAGCTGGCAACGGTTTTTCAGACGAACTTTGGAAGAATTCTTCGGCAGTTCATCCAGTGCTGCCCAGTCGCCGGCTTTCTTCAACTCTTCACGTTTAGCAGCAAACTTTGCCACCATTTTCTCTCTTTTCGTCTGCCTGGCTTTTACTGATGTTTTTGCCATGTTTATTTACCCTTTTAATTAGTTATTTTTTGCGTTTTTGAAAGGCATTCCCATTTCTTTCAGCAACTCGTATGCCTCCTCATCTGTGTTAGCAGTTGTTACGAAAGTGATGTCAAGACCCGTGATCTTATTCACTTTGTCAATGTCAATTTCCGGGAAAATGATCTGCTCTGTTACACCCATCGTATAGTTGCCACGACCATCAAATGATTTTTCATTCACGCCTTTGAAATCACGTACACGGGGCAACGCTACAGCGATCAGCCTGTCAAGAAATTCAAACATCTTGTCTCCGCGCAGCGTAACCCTTGCACCAATCGGCATGTTCTTACGCAGTTTGAAGTTGGAGATATCTTTCTTTGACATAGTAGCTACTGCCTTCTGACCGGTGATCGTTGTCAGCTCATCCAAAGCAATATCCACCAGTTTTTTGTCAGTTACAGCTCCGTTCACACCACGGTTCAAACAGATCTTCTCCAGCTTGGGAGCCTGCATTACCGATGTATAGCTGAATTTTTTTACCAAAGCAGGTACAACCTCTTTCTTGTACTTATCTGCCAGTCTCGGAGTATATGTTTTTGTTGCCATTATTTTTTACCTCCCTGAGCTTTCTTTACTTTAAAAACTCTTTCTGTTTTACCATCTTTTCTTACGCGGGTGATCTTAGCTCCCTTTTTCTGGGCTGCATCCCAAAGCATCACATTGCTGATGTGGATCGGGGCTTCCTTCTTTACGATACCGCCTTTGGTATTCTGTGCAGAAGGTTTCGTGTGTTTGGTAATGATGTTAACACCTTCTACGATCACTTTGGCTTCTTCAACCAGTACTTCTTTTACTGTGCGTGGTTTATCCAGCGCCTTATCATCACCGGTGATAACGACTACGCTATCTCCTTTCCTGATGTTAAACTTCGGTTTGAATCTTGCTTTCATTTTTTATTCAGCTTTGAGCTATCAGCTATTTGCTTCTAGCAATTAACTTTCATTTTGTTGTTGTATGGCTCACAGCCCGCAGCTATCAGCTCATGCCTTCCTTACAGTACTTCGGGCGCCAGTGAAATGATCTTCATATATCCTTTATCACGAAGCTCCCTGGCAACAGGTCCGAAAATGCGGGTACCCCTTGGCTCGTCAGACTGGTTCAGTAATACCACTGCATTATCATCAAACCGGATATAAGACCCATCCTTACGGCGCAACTTGTTAGTAGTACGAACGATCACGGCTTTGGCAACAGTTCCTTTCTTGATACCACCTGCAGGCAAAGCATCTTTCACTGTAACAACGATCTTATCACCGATCCTTGCATAACGCTGTCCGCTGTTACCAAGTACACGGATACAAAGCACCTCTTTGGCACCGCTGTTATCCGCTACATTTAACCGGCTTTCTTGCTGAATCATATCTTGAGCTTTTAGCTTTAAGCTGTTGGCTGTTGCCAGCTTCCAGCGATTGTTATTCTAATTTACCTGTGCTAATAGCTTGTGGCTAATAGCTAACAGCTTTCTTTATTTTACTTTTTCAACTACTTCTACCAGTCTCCAGCGCTTGGTCTTGCTCAGCGGACGGGTCTCCATGATCTTTACTACATCACCGATACTGCATTCGTTCTTGTCATCGTGCGCATGCAGCTTAGTAGTTTTTTTCAGGAACTTACCATAGATAGGGTGTTTTACTTTTCTTTCGATAGCCACCGTAATGGTCTTTGCCATTTTATTGCTGGTTACCACACCTATCCTGGTCTTTCTTAAATTTCTTGCTTCCATTTTTTTAGCTTTATTATGCTTGCTGTTGCTTTAACTTTAATTCCGTTTTCAAACGGGCAATGTCCCTGCGCAATCCGCGGATGGTCATTGGGTTTTCCAATGGAGAAATAGCGTGTGCAAATTCCAGTTTCTTCAACCGTTGTTTGTCTTCCTCCAGGCGTGCCTTCAGGTCTTGCTCATTCATCCCGTGAATGCTTTTTACAAAATCAGCTTTCTTTGACATCGTTGTTCAGTTTATTGATGATTACGCGGTCTCAAGATCCCTGCGTTTAATGAACTTTGTTTTAATAGGCAACTTTCCTGCAGCCAGTGAAAGTGATGCACGTGCCACATCTTCACTTACTCCATCCACTTCAAATAAAATACGGCCGGGTTTTACAACAGCAGCCCAGAACTCCAGGTTACCTTTACCTTTACCCATCCTCACCTCAAGTGGTTTACGGGTGATGGGTTTATCCGGAAAAATGCGTATCCAAACATTACCTTCCCTTTTCATCTCACGGGTCAACGCCTGGCGGGCAGCTTCGATCTGGCGGTCTGTGATCCAGTGCTGATCCAATGCTTTCAATGCATAAGAACCAAATGCAATGGTGGTACCTCTTTTAGCATCGCCTTTCATGCGACCCTTCTGCATCTTCCTGTGCTTCGTTCTTTTCGGTTGTAACATTTTTTATCAATTTGATAATTTGGAAATCTGCTGATTTGGTAATCTATAATTGCCAAATCTCCAAATCGGCTCATTATTTAATTAATTTCTTCTTCCGCCTCCGCCGCCACTTCTTCCACCGCCACTTCTTCCACCACCACCTCTTCTGTCTCCGCCGCCTCTCCTGTCATCACGACGATCACCATGATGCCCATGATCATCTCTTCTCTCTCTCCTATCGCTCACATCACTCTTACCTCCAACGAAATTTGGGTTCAGGTCTCTCTTCGTCAATACTTCACCTTTACATATCCATACCTTAATACCGATCTTACCATATACAGTCAATGCAAATACATTGGCATAATCAATATCCATACGGAAAGTATGCAGGGGCACACGTCCCTGTTTGATCTCTTCTGTACGGGCAATTTCAGAACCGCCCAGACGGCCGCTCACCTTTACCTTGATCCCTTCAGCACCCATACGCAGTGCAGAAGCGATGGACATTTTAATCGCCCTTTTATAGTTGATACGGTTCTCGATCTGGCGGGCAATGGTATCTCCAACGATCATCGCATCCAATTCAGGACGACGGATCTCCAGGATATTGATCTGCACATCCTCCTTGCCAGTCAGTTTCTTTAACTCTTCTTTGATACGATCTACTTCACCACCACCTTTACCGATAATGATACCGGGCTTGGAAGTATGGATCGTAATGATCAGCTTACCCAGTGTTCTCTCAATAACGATCTTGGAGATACCCCCTTTATTGATACGGGCATTCAGGTAGTTTCTGATCTTATTATCCTCGATCAGTTTGCCAGCGAAATCTTTTTTGCTGCCATACCAGTTAGATTCCCATCCACGGATGATGCCTAACCTGTTACCGATCGGATTTGCTTTTTGACCCATGTTTATTAGGTTATTCTTTTACGATTAGTTTTTATTCTCTTTTGTATCAACGATCACAGTGACATGGTTGCTGCGTTTACGAACACGGTAACCACGGCCTTGCGGAGCCGGGCGCATACGCTTCAATGTCCTGGCGCCATCTACGAAAATGGTTTTAATTACCAGTTGGCTTTCATCACCCCCTTCATTCTTCTGCTTCCAGTTGCTGATAGCACTTAATACCAGTTTGCGCAAAGGCACTGCAGGATGTTTGGGGTTATGCTCCAACTCGGCCAGCACCTTTTCCACTTTCTGACCACGGATCAGATCAGCCAGCAAACGCATTTTGCGGGGTGATGTCGGGTAATTTCTCAGTTTAGCTACTGCTTCCATTTATTTAATTTTTAGCTCGGAGTTTTTACCTGAAGCCTTCCGGCTCCCGGCTATTGACTCCCGACTATTTTATCAATCTACTTTCTTGCTTGAGTGTCCTTTGAACTGACGGGTAGGTGCAAATTCACCTAACTTATGACCGACCATGAACTCCGTTACATACACCGGGATGAACTTGTTGCCATTGTGAACGGCGAACGTATGTCCAACAAAATCCGGAGTGATAGTGGAACGGCGGCTCCATGTTTTGATCACACTCTTTTTGTTTTTGCCTTCATTGATAGCCACCACCTTTTTTTCAAGATGAGAAGCTACATAAGGACCTTTTTTAACCGAACGAGCCATTTATAACGACTTTTAGTTTTTAAAAATTCAATTAACTCTGTGTAGACAGTTTGCTGCCATTCTTACGCTGGATGATGAGTTTATCACTGCCTTTTCCTTTTGTTCTGGTCTTCAGACCTCTTGAGTACTGGCCATTTCTGCTGCGGGGCTGACCACCTGAAGCTTTACCTTCACCACCACCCATCGGGTGATCCACAGGGTTCATAGCCACACCACGGTTTCTTGGCTTGATACCTTTCCACCTGTTGCGTCCGGCTTTACCCATACTCTGCAGGCTATGATCACTGTTACTTACCACACCCACTGTTGCATAGCAATTGATCAATACTTTTCTCAATTCGCCGGAAGGCATTTTTAATACAGCGTATTTCTCTTCTTTATTGGTCAATTGCGCTGATGAACCCGCACTGCGGGCCAGCTTACCACCCTGACCTGGCTGCATTTCGATATTATGCACGTTAGTACCTAACGGCATATTTTTCATTTGCAATGCGTTCCCGATCTCAGGGGCTACGTTATCACCACTTTCTATTGTGGCGCCTACCTGCAATCCCTGCGGGGCAATGATATATCTCTTTTCGCCATCAGTATATTCTACGAGAGCGATAAAGGCTGTACGGTTCGGATCGTATTCGATAGAAACAACCTTAGCGGCTATATCTTTTTTGTTTCTTTTGAAATCTACAATACGGTATTTCTTCTTATGACCACCTCCACGATATCTCATGGATAAATGACCGGAAGAGTTACGGCCACCGGTTCTTTTCTTAGGTTCAACCAGGGTATGCTCAGGGACATTGGTTGTCACCTCTGCATACGCATTGCCGATCCTCCAACGTGTACCGGCTGTTACGGGTTTAAATTTTCTTAATGCCATTTTTCAAATACTTTTTTAGTTCAACATTAGCGGCTGTTGAAGCCATTCATTTAATGAGGGTTAAATGTTTGAATACAGATCAATAGTTTCACCCTCTGCCACGGTTACATACGCTTTTTTGTAAGAAGGCTTGCGGCCTGATATTACACCGGCTTTTGTAAAACGTGACTTATTTTTACCAGGAGATACCGAAGTATTCACGTCGGTTACGTTTACTCCATAAAAGCTTTCTACAGCTTTTTTGATCTCCAGTTTGTTTGCCTTTCTGGATACTTTAAAAGCATAGCGGCGCAGTTTTTCCTGCTGTGCATTTGCTTTTTCGGTCAGGATCGGCTTTATCAATACTTCAGAAAGTTTCATTGCTCTTTCTTTAAAATGTTTTTTAATTATGCAGCTTCCTCTTCGCTGAATACTTTGGCGGCACTTTCTGTCAGCACCAGCACTTCAGAATTCACCAGGTCATAGGTGTTGATATCGCTCAGTAATACGCCTAATACTGAAGGCACATTGCGAAGAGACAGCTCCACATTATCATTATATTCAGGCTGCACGAACATCACCTTTTTATCAGCCACTTTCAGGCTGCCAAGTATGTCCATGAAAGATTTCGTTTTGGGCGTATCCAGTTTGACATCTTCCACCACCACTATCGCATTTTCTTTAGCCTTATAAGACAGTGCAGAAACTTTAGCAAGGTCCTTCACTTTACGATTCAGCTTGATATCGTAAGCATGGGGCTTGGGGCCGAAAATAGTACCCCCGCCTTTGTATAACGGGTTACGGATATTTCCCTTACGGCTTCCACCGGTACCTTTCTGGCGGTGCAGTTTACGGCTGGCTCCTTTTACTTCAGCACGGGTCTTCACTTTGTGCGTACCCTGGCGCTGAGCAGCGAGGTATTGTTTTACTGCCAGGTAGATAACGTGGTTGTTAGGTTCAGCACCGAAGATATCCTCGGGCAGTTCCACCGTTCTGCCTGTTTTCTTTCCTTTTGTATTTAAAACTTCAACTTGCATTTTCTTTCGTTTTGTGAGCCATCCTTCGGCAGGCTCAGGATGACATCAATTACTTCTGAATTAAAACAATTGAACCGTTATGACCCGGCACAGAGCCGCTGACAAGGATGTAATTCTTCTCAGCGAAGATCTTCACCACCTTCAGTCCTTTCAGTTTCACACGATCATTGCCCATGCGGCCGGCCATACGCACACCTTTCATTACACGGCTGGCATCAGATGAGTTACCCAGAGAACCCGGAGCTCTCTGGCGGTCGTGCTGACCGTGAGACTGCTGTCCCACACCATGGAAACCATGACGTTTAACAACACCCTGGAAGCCTTTACCTTTCGTAGTACCTACTACTTCTACATTATCGCCTTCAGCGAAAATGTCAACAGTAATGGTTTCACCAATATTTTTTTCGATTGCGAAATCGCGGAATTCTTTAGAGAACTTTTTGGGAGCAGTGGAAGCTTTTGCGAAGTGATTCTTTTCGGCTGCGGTAGCATGTTTTTCCTTTTTGTCGCCGAAAGAAAGCTGGAGAGCATTGTACCCGTCAGACTCTTTGGTCTTTACCTGGGTTACTACACAGGGACCGGCCTCAATGATCGTACAGGCCGTCTGTTTGCCTGAGGGATCGAAGACGCTGGTCATCCCAATCTTTTTGCCAATAATACCTTTCATTGTTTGTACAGTTTGTAGCCTGCAGGATTATTGGGACAACCTTGTACGTCTTTCATCAGAAATGAAAGAGGTTTCAATCCCCGTTTGCCACCGACCTTTTCCTTTTTCTCGGAAGTACCGGTAGTAAACAAACCCTGAATGGCTTGTTTTATGTTATTACCCAAATCCGCCGGCTGGCGGACTAAGGCGTGTTAAATGTCAGAGCTCTTTTTTCCTCCGTCACAGACGGAGAATTGAGAGGTAACCAATAATTTATAAAGAACTAATTTCCCTTTCTATCCGCCCCAGGCGGACAGGGGGTCATGCTTTGATCTCAACTTCCACACCGCTGGGCAGATCCAGCTTACTCAACGCATCTACAGTACGGCTTGAAGAGGTGTATATATCCAGTAAACGCTTATGCGTAGCTAACTGGAATTGCTCACGGCTCTTCTTATTTACGTGGGGTGAACGCAACACGGTAAAGATCTTTCTGCGTGTAGGCAGGGGAATGGGTCCTGTAACTACAGCGCCTGTGCTGCGAACTGTTTTTACGATCTTTTCGGCAGATTTATCTACCAGGTTATGATCGTAAGACTGTAATTTGATTCTGATTCGCTGAGACATGGATAAAATCCCAATTTTCTTTTGGGAGTGCAAAGGTAGGGTTGTGACCTATATCCTCCAAATAGTTGGGAAATAATTTTATAGCCAGAAGTCAAAACATCCCCGAACAAAGCCCCGGAGCCCTGCAGTTGGTTCATCCGTCGGCAAACCGAGTTTATTTGCAACAGTTTACAGCCCGATTGCTCTGAAAGAGAATTGACAGGTTGCCGGAGAGGATCCGGTTATGAAACAGGTTCTCTATTCCGATTGTTCAGGCTTTTCATCTGCCGGGGTTATGGCGTATATTGTATGCCACTTTAAAATGAAAAAAGGCCCATGAATGAGCCCTTAACCTTAGACTTTGTGTTTTTCATAAAATGGTCGGCAACGACCTTGAGAAAAGATTTTAAAAACGGAGAGTTCCGCCAGTATGCAGCAAAGACGGTGCCACATATCGTATTTTTACTTGATTTAGATTAAAAGTTTGAGGAAATCTGCAGTATGATAGAAGAATTTTGAACCCCTGGTCTTATTTGTTGGCCAATAAATCAACAGCCAGTCTATTTGATCATCAAAGTCCGGGTCAGGGTTTTGATACCATCACTCCAAATGATCTGGTAGATACCTGCAGCGAACTCCTTTATGCCTGTCTGAGTTTGCCCGCTGTTACGAACAGGTACAATTTGTTTTATCTCCCTGCCGGTTATATCCAGTATTCTTATTTTCGTATTCCTGATGTTTGCCGGGTGTTTGATCAGCAAGACATCATCTGCAGGATTGGGATAAGCCACCAGGTCTTTTGAATTATTATTTAAAGGATCACCCACACTTGTTGGAAAGTCATACGTAAACCATGCTAATGATGCTGTTCCTCCCGGTGTTGTGACACTTACACTGCCTGATGCTCCCGCTCCTACTACTGCAGTAATACTGGCAGATGAATTGACAACATATGATGTTGCGGGCACTCCACCAAAACTAACCGCTGTTGCTCCTGTGAAGTTTGTTCCGGTAATAGTTACTGTTGTTCCATTGGTTCCGTTTGCGGGTGTAAATCCTGTGATCACAGGAGGCGCTATATAGGTAAACCCGGGCAATATTGTTATACCCAATGGAGTCGTCACCCGTACATCGCCGGATGCCCCGTTTGCTACAATTGCAGTAATAGTAGTATTGTTCACCGCAACAAATGAATTTGCCGCAATCCCGCCAAAACTAACAGCAGTTGCGCCAGACAGGTTTGTACCGGTGATAGTGATAGTGGTTCCGGTAGCGCCGCTTGCCGGAGAAAAAGAAGAGATCGCCGGCCCATTCACCTGGTTTCTTAATATAGTCAGCGAGTTGGAACAAGATACCAGGATATCCGGTTTTCCATCACTGTTCAGGTCACCGACGGCTATATTGAACGGCGTGTTTGCTGTTCGGTAGTCCACCCGTGCCGCAAGACTTATATTTCCCAAAGAACTGGTGTTTTTAAAGACGCCCATATTGTTTGGACCGGTCTGTGCTACCGCAAGGTCAACTTTACCATCACCATCAAGATCGCTGAATGCAATTCCGCCGGGGAATGCTCCGGTAGCAAAGTCCTGCCTCGCTGCAAATGAAATTGTACCGGCCGTACTTGTATTTCTAAAAACACATATTACATGATTACCAAGACTGCTAATAACCATATCGGGCTTACTATCTCCATCAATGTCTCCCTGCTCGATACGGTAAGGACTTGCAGCAACGGCAAAATCAACTTTTGGAGCAAATGTGATCGCCCCGATAGTACTTGTATTCCTGAATACAGACATCACATTATCGCTGCTATTCAGTATTGCCAGGTCAGGCTTGCCATCTCCGTCTATATCGCCAGCGGTGATCCCATAACAATTAATATTCACCGTGTATTCTGTGCGGGTGCCAAATGAGATAGAACCGGGAACACTGGTGTTGCGCAATACAGTAAGTACCTGTGCCCCCACATTGACAACAGCAATGTCCAATCTTCCATCCCCATCCAGGTCCTGTATAACAGTATTTTCCGGTGCACCGTTCACCACGTAGTTGATAGCATTCCCAAATGATATGTTTCCCGGGGTACTGGTGTTTCTCAATATGGATATACTACCGGGGATAGCACCAATGTTAGCCGTTACCAGGTCAGGTTTGCCATCATTATCCAGGTCACCATAATTCACGCAACGGGGGAGACTGCCGACAACATAGGTTGTTCTTGGCGCAAAAGCAATGATCTCGTTCGTTCCTGTATTTCTTAAAATGGAAACAGTGGTACCTCCATTACCCGAATGATCCGTAAAAGCGGCATCGGGTTTACCATCTTTATCAAGATCCACGATCACCACATCAAATACTGATTCAAGTGAAGGAACCGTGATATCCTGCCTGGGTGAAAATGAATTAGACGTAAAAGGTCCGGCCCCCCCGGGGAATGTAGTGCCAAAAGGAAGAAAAGAATGACCGATAAGATTAGTGCCGGTATTTAATACATTGAATGGAAAATAGGTTGCACCGTTAGGTACGGTTACCGTTAGCTGGGTAGCTGTTGAAGCGGTCACCAAAGCATTTGTAGCACCAAACTGAACAATGTTATTAGCAGCCGTGCTGTTAAAGTTGTTTCCATTGATGGTGACTGATGTACCCACCGCTCCTGATGCCGGTGTGAATGAAGTGATGACGGGAGCGGGAGGCGATGTAAAAGTAAATCCGGGTAATGCACCCGTTCCGCCTGCGGTCGTTACGCTTACAGATCCAGATGATCCACCACCAACAATGGCCGTAACAGAGGTTGATGAAACATTCGTAATGGATGCTGCAATAGCATCTCCAAAATAAACAGCCGTTGCAGCACTGAGGTTAGAGCCGGTAATCGTTACCGTTGTTCCTGTTCCCGCACTGGCTGGAGAGAACGAAGTAACTACTGGTGTAGGCACATAAGTAAATCCGGCAAGGGAAGTGACGCCTCCAGGTGTTGTCACTGTCACATTTCCTGATGCTCCCGCTCCCACCACTGCTGTGATGGTTGTGCTATTCACGACAGAAAATGATGTTGCTGCAATACCGCCAAAGCTTACAGCAGATGCATTGCTGAAATTCGATCCTGTGATCGTGACCGTCAAACCGGTACCCGCTGATGCGGGCGTAAATGAAGAAATAGATGGAGGAAGTATGTAAATGAATCCGGCTCTCTCTGTAGCTCCGCCAAGAGTGACGACTCTTATATTTCCTGTAGTACCAAGGCCAACGACCGCATTAAGTGTTCCATTGTTAACTGCTACAAACGAACTGGCAGTAGTGCCCCCAAATGTCACCGCCGTAGTTGTTGACAGATTTGTTCCGGTAATGGTAACGGTTGTACCCGTTCCGGCCGAACCTGGAATAAAAGCATCAATTGACGGAGGAGGAACAAATGTGAAACCAGGTAATGTTGCCGTTCCACCGGGAGTAGTGACTGACACATTTCCCGATGCACTTCCAAAAGCAACCATCGCATTTATGGTAGTTGAATTAACAACAGTAAACGAATTGGCCGGTACACCTCCAAAACTTACTGCGGTTGCCCCGGTAAAATTTGTCCCCGTAATAGTTACAATGGTTTCAAAACCTCCGCTTGTGGGATTGAATGAACTGATCACGGGTGGCGGTATATAGGTGAATCCTGGCATGGATACATTTCCACCTGCAGATATCAATGTTATATTTCCCGATGAACCATTACCCACCACAGCAGTGATCGTTGTATTGTTAACAATAGCAAACGAAGAAGCAGGTGTGCCTCCAAAATTCACACCTGTCACACTATTAAGATTGCTGCCATTAATGGTAACGGTTGCCCCGGTGCCTCCCGTGTTGGGCGAAAAAGAACTGATGCCGGGAATTACAACAAAGCCGGGTAGCGAAGCTGTGCCATACGGATTTTTGACACTTACATTGCCGGAAGCAGCTACTTGTACTTCGGCCCGTATAGTAGTTGGTGATTCGATCGTAAAATTGGTAGTAGGAAATCCACCGAAACTAACTTCGGTCACATTGGAAAAGTTGACGCCTGTAATGGTCACGTACGTATTGGCCGATGCAGCAGTTGGAGTAAATGATGTAATAATGGGCGGACCGGCAAAAATAAATCCATCCTGTTTGCCCTCGCCATATTGGTTGGATACTGATACTGCACCGGAAACACCTGTTCCAACAATCGCTTCAATCGTTGTTGGATTGACGATGCTGAACGAAGTTGCGGGAACGCCCCCGAAATTTACTGCGCTTGCATTACCGAAATTATATCCGGTGATAGTCACCGTTGATCCTGTGCCTGCCGTTGCCGGGCTGAAGAACCTGACGGTAGGTTCATTATTCTTGTTTCGTAAAAAAGAAACAGCGCTGGAGCTGAAAAGGGAAGCTGCAAGATCGGCTTTGCCATCACCCGTAAGATCGCCTATAGCTGCATAGTTTGCTACAGGCGAAAGGAAAGTATAAACGATAGTGCCAAAAGAGATATTACCCGGTATAGAATTATTCTGGCAAACGCCAAGATTAGCACTCGGAATGACTATATCCGGTTTCGCATCGCCATTTATGTCTCCTATCGAAACACTAAGAGGATTGGCACCACATGGAAAATCAACCTTTGCAGCAAATGAAATAGTGCCGGGGCTACCGGTATTTCTCAAAACGGAAAATGAAAAAGGGGCGTTATAGTTAGCGACAACGATCTCTGCTTTCCCGTCCCCATCAAGGTCCCCTGTCGCAATCCCTTTGGGGGCATTTCCGGTTGTAAAGTCAATTTTTGCCGCAAAAGAAATAGTACCGGGAGTACTGGTGTTTCTCAATACAGAAACTGAATTTAAAAACTCGTTGGAAACCGCTACATCTACTTTACCATCTCCATCGAGATCGCCAGTTGACATCGGCCCAAGCAAAGATGAGATTTCATAATCCACCCTGGGTGCAAAAGAAATGTTGCCCGCCGAGCTTGTATTCCTGAAAACCGAGATAGTATTCAAAGAAGCAATAGAAAAAGTACTAACGACTATATCCGGTCTTCCATCCTTGTCAATATCGGCAATAGCAACAGATACCGGCGAATTACCTGTCGAAATATCAGCTTTCGGAGCAAAACTGATCGTATTTACCACGCTTGTATTCCGGAAAACTGAAATAGTATGATCAACCACGCTGCTCGAAACCATGTCCGGTTTACCGTCACCATCCAGATCACCAGCCGCCAATGAATTGGTCAAGACACCGGTAAACAGGTCCTGCCTGTGTTCAAAGGAGAAACTGCCTGCCATGCCCGTATTTCTCATGACAGATACTGAAGCTGGCTGCCCCGTCGTGCTGTAATTATTAGGAGTAGCTATATCCGGTTTACCGTCGCCATCAAAATCCATGATCACAACACTGTTGGGATGAAGGTCAGTGGAAGAATCAATCTTCGGCGCAAAACAATTCTGTATCATATCAGGTCCCTGGCTGATGGCTGAGCCATCCGGAAATGTCAATATGAATGGTCGGCTGGAATAACCAATAAGGCCATTTACAGTAACACTCAAAGGTCGCTCAGTAGCCCCTGCAGGAACAGTTATCGTCACAGAACTTGCTGTAGAAGCCGTCACATTGGCTCTCATTGCCCCGAGATAGACAATATTATTTAAAGGAACCGAACTGAAATTGCTGCCGGTTATAGTAACAGTTGTGCCTATGGGACCAGATACAGGCGAAAAAGAACTGATAACCGGCTGTGCCGATACAAAAACAGAAAAAGACAACGTGACCGTAAAGAAAAAAATGCGGAGATACGTTACAGTTGAATTTATAGAACAAGGGGAAAAATTTCTCATGCGGTTCGGTTTCGGGGTTCATAAAAATATCAAATAAGAAGTATCCTTTGCTATTCCCGAAAGAAAATCTTTCTGATACATGATGCCGGACAAGTATTATTCCGGGCATAAAAGAAAAATCCCTCTCGTTTTAGACGAGAGGGATTTTATTAGAATTGCTCTTTATTTGATTATGCGTTCACCTTTCCTTTCACCTTTGCTATCACTTCTTCAGCGATATTGGTAGGTGCAGGATTGTAGTGAGAGAACTCCATGGTGCTGGATGCACGGCCGGAACTCAGCGAACGAAGCTGCGTCACATACCCGAACATTTCACTCAGCGGCACTTTAGCCTTGATCACTTCTGCACCGGCACGGTTGTCCATACCTTCCAGCATACCACGACGACGGTTCAGGTCACCTGTCACATCACCCATATACTGAGCGGGTGTGATCACTTCTACCTTCATGATCGGTTCCAGCAATACCGGTTTTGCTTTTCTCGCTGCTTCACGGAATCCCTGCTTGGCGCAAAGCTCGAATGACATCGAATCAGAGTCAACAGCATGGAAGCTTCCGTCAAATACACGGATCTTCATATTGTCAACCGGGTAGCTTGCCAGCACACCTGTCGTCATGGACTGTTCAAAACCTTTCTGAATAGCCGGCACAAACTCACGGGGGATAGATCCACCGAAGAGATCGTTCACGAACTGGTACGATTTATCAGGATTCTCTGCTTTCCATTCTGCATCTATAGGGCCCAGGTTGAAAACGATATCCGCAAACTTACCACGACCACCGGTCTGCTTTTTCAGTGTCTCACGGTGTTCAACTGTAGCCTGGAATGCTTCCTTATAGGCCACCTGCGGTGCACCCTGGTTCACTTCTACTTTGAACTCACGTTTCATACGATCTACGATGATTTCCAAGTGAAGCTCTCCCATTCCTGAAAGAATGGTTTGCCCGGTTTCTTCATCTGTTTTTACACGCAGCGTAGGATCCTCTTCCACCAGTTTGGCGATAGCCATACCCATTTTATCTACGTCGGCCTGTGTCTTGGGCTCAACAGCCACAGAGATCACCGGCTCAGGGATGAACATATTTTCGAGAACGATCGGGTGATTTTCATCACACAATGTATCTCCTGTTTTGATTTCCTTGAAACCAACTGCCGCACCGATATCGCCTGCTTCGATAAAGTCAATCGGGTTTTGTTTGTTGGCAAACATCTTCATGATACGACTGATACGCTCTTTCTTGCCGCTTCTTACGTTCAGTACATATGAACCTGCATCAAGGTGACCGCTGTAACAACGGAAGAAGGCCAAACGACCTACAAACGGGTCAGTCATGATCTTGAAAGCAAGCGCTGCAAAAGGTTCTTTTGCATCGGGTTTGCGGATCAGTTCTTCTCCTGAGTCAGGATCAGTTCCTTTGATCGCTTCGATATCTACCGGCGAAGGCAGGTAACGGCATACCGCATCCAGTGCAGTTTGTACACCTTTATTCTTGAATGAGCTGCCGCACATCATTGGTACGATGCTCAGATCAATAGTTGCTTTGCGGATCGCTTCATGCATTTCGTCTTCAGTGATGCTGTTAGGATCATCAAAGAACTTTTCCATCAGTTTATCATCGTATTCAGCCACAGCTTCTACCAGGCTGGCTCTCCATTCATTCGCTTCTTCTACCATATCAGCAGGTACTTCGATCTCGTCGAAAGTCATTCCTTCTGTTTCCATATGCCAGATGATCCCTTTCATTTTGATCAGGTCCACCACGCCTTTGAAGTCATCTTCAGCACCAATTGGCAACTGGAGAGGTACGGCTTTAGAACCGAGCATTTCTTTTACCTGTTTTACCACGTTCAGGAAGTCGGCACCAGCACGGTCCATTTTATTCACAAATCCGATACGGGGTACATTATAACGGTTAGCCTGGCGCCATACTGTTTCAGATTGGGGTTCTACCCCGTCAACTGCAGAGAACAGGGCGATCAAACCATCCAGTACACGCATAGAACGTTCTACCTCTACAGTGAAATCAACGTGTCCAGGAGTATCAATGATGTTAAAAGCATACTTCTTTGTTTCAGGAGTGGCTTTACCCAGTACGGTCGGGAAATTCCACTGGCAGCTAACCGCCGCAGAGGTGATGGTGATACCTCTTTCCTTTTCCTGCTCCATCCAGTCGGTGGTTGCAGCGCCATCATGCACCTCCCCTATCTTATGGATCATACCGGTGTAACGGAGAATACGCTCCGTGGTAGTGGTCTTACCGGCATCAATATGAGCCGCGATACCAAAGTTTCTCTGAAATTTTAAGTCTGCCATGACTATTTGATTTGATTGATTGTTTTATTCTGGATTATATATTTTTTGAATCAGCTTTTGTAACTCTTTTCAGCTTCTGTTGCGTCGCACCCTTCAGGGTTCTGTTCGCTGCTGAACTTTTGGAGAAATTATCAGCTATGAAACATACATCCCGAAGTGAGGGAGCAATAGCTGATATCGTAGATTAGACTCTCATAGACCGCCACATGAAGAAAAATCCTGTTTCACTTTTACCGGGATCACGTTTGATTTTCCCTTATGGCGGCGCAAAGGTAAGGGAAATCAGCTGAAGATTGTAATGAAAATCATAAAGAAATCCGTCCGGCAGAACCAATGGGGATAATTCTTGTTATAAACTGAAACATAAGAAAGTAACTATGAAAGTAGAGATA
The DNA here is from genome assembly GCA_016787085.1 of Chitinophagaceae bacterium. Taxonomy (GTDB): domain Bacteria; phylum Bacteroidota; class Bacteroidia; order Chitinophagales; family Chitinophagaceae; genus VBAT01. The sequence goes on from JAEUVJ010000050.1 coordinate 119,627, forward strand.
TGGTCAGACGTTATGTGCCCTTTTTGTTATATCGGCAAAAGACGTTTTGAAAAGGCCCTGGCGGCTTTCCTGCATAGCGGGGATATTGAGGTCATTTGGAAAAGCTTCCAGTTGAACCCGGGCATGAAAACTGAACCTGGAAAGAGTATCAATCAATACCTTGCCGAAGTAAAGGGATGGTCGCTGGAGCAGGCCAAACAGGCTAACGACTATGTCACTAATATGGCCAGTGAGGTTGGACTGCAGTACGATTTTGACAAAGCAGTTGTCGCCAACTCCTTTGATGCACACCGCGTGGTTCAGTTAGCTAAAACCCATGGCAAAGGTGATGCGATGGAAGAACAGCTTTTCAAAGCCTATTTTACGGAAGGGAAAAATATTGCTGATCACCCGACATTGATAGCATTAGCCACTGGTATCGGTCTTGACAGGGATGCAGTAAAACACACATTGGAAAGCGATCAATATGCAGATGCGGTGGAACAGGATATCTATGAATCACATCAGATCGGGGTAAAGGGCGTCCCATTCTTTGTATTCAATGACCGCTACGCCATTTCCGGTGCACAGGCCACTGAGACATTTGCCGGAGCTTTAGAGCAGGCATGGGGAGAGTGGAGTAAACAAAAACCCGTTTTGAAAGACATTAGCAGTAAAGATGCATCATCCATTTGCACAACGGACGGCGAATGTAAATAAGGCCGGGTATTATTTTTCCGGCTTTGCTTCTTCCAGCATTTTTTCCAGGGCCTTCTTGTCATACCACTTCCCTGAAGCTAACACACCGCTTATAGAACGGGTATTCCGGATCTCTTCCAGCGGGTTTTTATCCAGCAAAAGCAGGTCGGCCTCCTTCCCGGCTTCAATGGTTCCCGTCCGTTTATCAATACCCAGGTGCCTCGCAGGATGAATGGTGGCTGTCTGCAATGCAGCAAAAGGAGTTAAGCCGGCTTTTACAAACGTTTCGAGTTCATCGTGAATAGAAAAACCAGTTACCAGGAACCATTCGGGTGAATCAGAGCCTGCCATCAGCGGAACACCCGCCTTCCAGAGCTCATAGGTCATTTTTTTACGCAGATATACATACTTATCCCTGCTTTCCGGGGGTGGGGCATTTTTCCAGTAACGATCTTTAATACCCCATCTTTCTTCCCGGATATTCGCAGGGATGTAGGCATAGTCAGGCCGCTGTTTATACTCTTCATCGGTCATACCATGACCAAATGAGGAAAAGAAAAAGAAATTAGTTGGTGTCACATACACCCCGGCATCCTTTACTGACCGTACCAGCGACGGAATCTTTGACTCATCCAGGTACGGTACAGTGGCCCATGCATTTCTGCGCCAGATATTCATATCTGATACACTTTGCCCATGATTGTAGGAAGTATCCGGCAGCAGCATATCAATGAATTCGTCCATGTGCTCGATCTGTTGGCCTGCTGCCAGGGCAGCCGGTAACTTTACCTCAGGCCCAACATGGCCAACTACTCTTATCGCCTCTTCTTTAGCCGTCTGAACGATCGCATCATACACTTCCCGCTTGATCATGAAAGTGATCTTTATCTCATCATATCCTTCCTGCTTATACTTTTTTACTGCTTCTACAGCCTTTTCCTTTGTATCCGCTACCTCAAAATTTTTAAAATCCGTTGGCCATGGCCAACGACCGGCAAACTGAGGACTGGCGATAAACAACTCAGGTCCTTTCCATATTCCTTGCCTGACCTTAGCTCTTGCTTCAAGATAGGATGGATGGCCTGCAAGTATCCTTACCGTGGTCAGTCCATTAGCCAGCATTACTTTCAATTCGTTCTCACAGGTATTCTTATGATCACCCTGCTCCTGGAAGAAATGTGCATGCATATCGAACAGCCCCGGGACCAGGTATTTCCCTTTCCCATTAATGACCGTAGCCTCCTTGAGCGGTTTCAGTTTCCCCACCCCGGTTATCTCTGTGATCTTACCGTCCTTAATAACAACAGCCTGACCCGGTATGCTTTTTTCCGAATTCATCGGGATAACCGTGACATCCTTTATGATAAAAGTATTCTGTGCAGAGGCAAACAGGCTGGTTAATACCAGGATGGTTATCGTAAAAGCTCTTGTCCTAATAGCGAACAGAGGTTTAGGTAATTGCGACATAGGTTCCAAATTAGGTATGGCTGGCAGCATAATGAAAGACTATTTGACAAGCGGCGCTTACCTGCATAATTTTTTAAAAAATAATACCGGGTTATTTGGTTATTGAATAGGTTTCATTGTAATTTCAAACCATCAAAAGTTCAGTTTGATTTTTAACCCCCAAATCTTATTGTATGCCCTCAAAAAAGAAAGCAAAGCCAGCTAAGAAGAAAGCAGCTAAGAAAGTGGCTAAGAAAAAGGTTGTTGCCAAAAAGAAAAAAGTAGCCCCTAAAAAGAAAGCGGCAAAAAAACCAGTAAAAAAAGCAGCTAAGAAAAAGGTTGTTGCCAAAAAGAAAAAAGCAGCTCCTAAAAAGAAAGCAGCAAAAAAACCGGTAAAGAAGGCAGCTAAGAAAGCTGTGAAGAAAGTGGCAAAAAAACCAGCTCCCAAAAAAGCACCGGCTCCAAAAGCTAAACCTGCATCTAAACCCAAACCTGCACCTAAGCCAGCACCTATTCCTGTCATTATAGAAGAAACTGTGATCATTACTGAAGAGCCCGTGATCATTGAGCCGGTTGAAACCGTATGGGTACCGGAAGAAAAAGAACCGGGATCAGATAACGGAGAAAACTCCTGACAAAGAATCATACACCGAATAATTAAGAAATCGCCCCTTTCTCCCGGGGCGATTTTTTTTGTAATGCGATCAGCTTCTTGCCCCGAATAACAGGCTGCCAATCCTTACCATCGTACTCCCTTCCCCGACAGCTATCTTGTAATCGGACGACATACCCATAGAGAGAGTGGTGAATGGTGAGTGGTGAGTGGTGAGTGGGGTGGCTGTTTTATCGAAGAGTTTTTTAAGAACCCGGAATTCACCTCTTACTTTATCCATGTCATCCGTGAATGAAGCCATACCCATTAAACCAATAACTCTTACATTCTTCATCTCCAGTTTTCCAAATTGAGTAATTACCTGATCCAATTCTTCTTCATCCAACCCGAACTTTGTTTCTTCTTTGGCAATATAAACCTGCAGCAGGCAATCAATGATACGATCGTTCTTCAAGGCCTGTTTATCTATTTCCTGCAGTAATTTGAAACTGTCCACACCATGAATAAGATGTACGAACGGCGCTATGTATTTTACCTTGTTGCTTTGCAGGTGCCCGATAAAGTGCCAGCGAATGTCTTTAGGCAATTGTCCGGCTTTCTCAGTTAACTCCTGTACATAATTTTCTCCGAAATTCCTGTGCCCGAGGTCATACAACTCCTGTATGTCTTCCACCGGTTTTGTCTTAGACACCGCCACCAGCGTTACATTCCTTGCCTTCAATTCGTCGTTTATCCGTTGGTATTCCTCCCTGTTTACAGCCATAGAAATATTTGCCGCAAAGATGCAAAGCAATCACAAGGGCGCAAAGAAAAAACCGTCAGCACATGGCTAACGGCGTAACGATAAAAATTATTAATAGCCCGGTTATTTCAAAATACTCCTGCTGATCACTATCCTTTGCACCTCACTCGTTCCTTCATATATCTGTGTGATCTTGGCGTCTCTCATCAAACGTTCTACATGATACTCCTTGACAAAACCATAACCTCCGTGGATCTGCACGGCTTCTACCGTTGTCCACATAGCCGTCTCCGATGCATATACCTTGGCCATGGAAGAACTCAAAGCATAATCTATATTATTATCCTTTTCCCATGCCGCTTTCAAACAGAGTAGTCTTGATGCTTCGATTCTGGTAGCCATATCCGCCAGCTTGAAAGCAATGGCCTGGTGGTTCATGATCTCTGTACCAAATGCCTTTCTTGTTTTAGAATAATTCTTTGCCAGTTCATATGCACCGCTGGCGATACCCAGCGCCTGCGAAGCAATACCAATACGGCCTCCGGCCAATGTCTTCATGGCGAATTTGAACCCAAACCCGTCCTCTCCTATCCTGTTCTCTTTCGGCACCTTTACATCATTGAACATGACGGTATGTGTATCGCTGCCCCGGATACCGAGCTTGTTTTCTTTAGCAGCCACCACCACTCCCGGCCAATTCTTCTCCACGATAAATGTGTTGATACCTTTTGTCCTTTTTGATGGATCAGTTTGCGCCATTACCAAATAAACAGAGGCTGTCCCGCCATTGGTGATCCAATTCTTTGTTCCGTTCAGCAAATAATGATCATCCTTTTCTTCTGCAGTGGTCCTTTGTGAAGTAGCATCACTGCCTGCTTCCGGCTCACTGAGCATAAAAGCACCTATATACAACTCCCCGTCCTTTTTACCTTGTGCAAGGGGCGTCAGGTACTTCTGTTTTTGTTCCTCAGTACCGTATTCCTGCAAACCATAACAAACAAGACTGTTATTGACACTCATTACCACACTTACACTAGCGTCTATCTTACTGATCTCTTCCATGGCCAACACATAACTAACGGTATCCATACCGGCGCCACCGTATTCCGGCTTTACCATCATACCCAGGAAACCCAGGTCAGCCAGTTTCATTACCTGTTCGCGGGGGAACTTCTGATGTTCATCCCTTTCGATCACACCCGGCAAACATTCATTCTGTGCAAAATCCCGGGCGGCTTTCTGTATCATCAATTGTTCTTCATTCAGTTGAAATATCATATAGCATTAAACATTTAGGTATGCGGCAAAGATAAGGGCAAACACCCGTTAGGTAACTATGTAATACAAGTGCACTATTATGGGTAATGGCTATCAATAAACCGGAACGGTGATCCGGAACAACTCCTTGTTTCTGAACTAATCAATATCATAACTGTTACTGATAAAAACCAGCGGCCTGACAGTTTTTTGACCTAACTTTGCCCTGCTTTTTTATCATCACCGTAATAAGCGTATAAAAATGAAAAAGATCCATATTATCCTGCTGGTTCTCATAGCCGGAACGATTGCCGTCCTGATCAGCTTTTTACAGAATACCACAACATACGATACTGTACAAACTGCCATAGATAAACCAGGTAAATTCGTTCACCTGATGGCCCGCTGGGACAAAACGCAGCCCATGGAGTATGATCCGAAGAAAGATGCGAATTACCTCAGCTTTACGGCTATTGACACTCTGGGTAAGTCTATTAGGGTGGTTTATCATGATAACAAACCTGAAAATTTTGAGATCAGCGAAAGGCTTGTCTTAAAAGGCAAGTACAGTGCAGAGGGCGATTATTTTGATTGCAGCAGTATACAGACCAAATGCCCGTCTAAATACAAAGACGATATGGAAGCGGCCAAAAAGAATGCACAGCATAATGCGGCTACAGGCGCCGGCAATACAGAAACCAAATAAATTTTACCCTGGATGGATTACTATGGCGAGCATCTTCTGCCCGGTCAGTTAGGCCAGTTTTTTATTGTACTTTCTTTGGTGGCATCCTTAGTAGCCACATTTGCCTACTTCAAAGCCACGCAATCAAAAGTTGATAGTGACGCAGGTTACTGGAAGAAATTAGCCCGTGGTGCTTTTATTACTGAAGTAATATCAGTCTTTGCCATATTCGGCATTCTCTTTTACATCATACATAACCATCTTTTTGAATACAAATACGCCTGGCAACATAGCAGCCTTTCATTGGAGTTCAAATACATGCTGGCCTGTTTCTGGGAAGGCCAGGAAGGAAGTTTTTTACTATGGAGTGTCTGGCATTGTATCCTCGGCCTGGTATTGATCAAAACGGCAAAGACATGGGAGGCCCCAGTGATGACCGTGGTCAGTTTTGCGCAGTTCTGTCTTGCTACCATGATCGCCGGTATTTACATCTTCGACTGGAAAATGGGTTCTTCTCCATTCATCTTGCTAAGAGATTCCGGCGTACTGGATGGCGCCCCTGCCCTGCACCTGAATTTTGATGTCAACCAGCCATTGAAGCAGGACTACATGCTGTCCATTAAAGATGGCAATGACCTGAACCCTTTATTGCAGAATTACTGGATGGTGATACATCCTCCTGTATTGTTCTTAGGGTTTGCTTCAACCATTATACCTTTTGCTTTTGCCATAGCCGGTTTATGGACAAAGAAATTCGGGGAATGGACCAAACCTGCTTTGCCCTGGTCATTGTTTGCTACAGCCATTTTAGGTGTTGGCATCATGATGGGAGCTGCATGGGCGTACGAATCATTGACATTCGGTGGTTACTGGGCATGGGACCCGGTTGAAAATGCCTCATTGGTTCCCTGGCTGATATTGGTGTCAGGTCTGCATACGCTGCTGATCTATAAACATAGCGGGCATTCATTGCGGTCAACTTATCTTTTCCTCATCCTCAGCTTTGTTTTCGTTCTCTACTCGACATTCCTTACACGCAGCGGCATCCTGGGTGAAACCTCTGTTCATGCCTTTACCGATCTCGGTATGAATTTTCAACTGACGGCTTTCCTGCTGGTGTTCACAGTGCCTGCTCTTTTTTTATTCTTCCGGCGCTATAAAGCGATTCCGACCATCAAAAAAGAAGAAAACACCTCATCCAGGGAATTCTGGATGTTCATCGGGGCATTGGTATTCTTTCTGTCAGCTATTCTTATCATTGGTAAAACCTCCTTGCCAGCTTTTATTAAAGTGGCACCGCCGGAAGACATGGAATTCTCTTATAACCAGATCCAGGTTTTCGTGGCGATCATTATAGCAGTACTTACCGGTTTTTCGCAATACCTGAAATACAAGGAAACAGGCAGCAGTTTCTTCTGGAAAAAAATGCTATGGCCATTGATCATTTCAATAGCTGCCGCTTCTTTAGTAGTAGGCTTTGGCAATATCAGGTATTATCATCCCACCGGAGGTTATGGTTTTTTAGCGGCTATCTGGCTGGCCACTGCCTGCAGCGTGTATACGATCATTACCAATGCGGCTTATATATGGCTGGGACTGAAAGGAAAACTAAACCTGTCAGGCGGTTCCATTGCACACGTGGGATTTGGGTTGGTGCTATTAGGTATCCTTCTTTCGTCATCCAAAAAAGAAATACTTTCCCGTAACACCAGTGGTATTGCTATAGATTTCGGTCCCGACAGCGACCAGAAACCGGGCGAGAACCTGACACTGGTAAAAGGAGTACCAATGCCGATGGGCAAATTTGACGTAACCTACCTGAAAGATTCGGCCCATCCCAAAAAGCAACAGTGGTTCTATAAGATCCATTTCAAAAGCCGTACCGACAACGAAGAGTTCACACTCTGGCCCAACGCCTTTGTGAATTATAAAGGCAATGAAGGATTGATGGCTAACCCTGACTCAAGACATTATCTCGATCATGACGTTTTTACGTATATCTCAGCCTTACCTAACCCAGATAAGAACAAAGACACCGCTACATTCCGGAATAAGCCGATGAAAGAAGGAGACAGCCTGTTTTATTCCCGGGGCTATGTTATCCTGGAGAAGCTCGTATCAAAAGACAATATTCCCTTTGAAGGGTTCAAGCCGGGGGATAAAGCCACCGTGGCCACACTAAAGGTCTATTCATTCAATAGAACCTCTTATACAGCTGAACCTTTGCTGATAGAAAAGCAAGGCGCCTTTTTCTCACAACCTGATACGGTCATGTCCGAAAGTATTATCCTGCAGGTGAACAGCACAGAAAACGGGATAGCCAATGTAGGTATTAAAGAATCAGGAACGGTACTCGAATATGTTACCCTCAAAGCCTATAAGTTTCCCTTCATCAATATCCTGTGGGCCGGTATTGTGATCACAGCCATAGGTATTGTTATCAGCATGATCAGGCGTATCCAACTGAATCGCAGCGGTAAAGAATAATTTTACAATTCCGAAACAGCATATTTACCACTTTATCTGTCATTTGTATTAAATTAGCTTTGTGAGATGCCCGTTGATGATCCGTTTGCTCCCATACCACCTGTTAACTCAAGCCACCTGTGTAGTCGCTTTGCTTTTGGCTACACAGGTTCGGGGGCAGGATCCGATCACTCCCACACAGGCCAGTACTGATACGATTCCCCCAATGCCTTCCTTTGAAGAAAGATCCATGAAATGGGGACCTAATGATACCATTATGGTCGGCGCTATCTGGTATGGAAGAGAGATGATGCCCTATAAAGAAGAGCAAATGGTGTGGGTATCGAGGTTATCTGGTCGAAAATTGGAAAAATACAGGGAAGAGTGGACAAGATTGCGCAATGCAGTATATGTTACCTACCCTTATGCCCGCACAGCCGGCGCTACTATCAATGATATTAACGGAAAAGTAGCAGGGCTTTCTAAAAGAGAACGCAAAGATCATATCAAGTCAAGGGAAAAAGAGCTAAGAAAACAATTCACAGAGCCGCTTTCCAATTTATCCGTTTACCAGGGAAAGGTGTTGATGAAGCTGATCAACCGGCAGACGGGCAATAACTGTTACGAGATCATCAAAGAATACAAAGGCGGGGTCAATGCCCGTATGTACCAGACCGTAGCATTCTTTTTTGGCAGCAGCCTGAAACAAAAATGGGATATCAGCGATAAAACAGACCGCCAGATCGAGAATTTCGTAAAAGAAATTGACGGGATGTGGTACGGAAACCCCTACCGGAAATAGATACCCCCGCCCCCTAAAGGGGAGAATGCAGCCGTTTCCTTCCATAAAAGCTATATCCATTTTTATTTTAGTCCCCAATCAAATACTTTTACAGAAAGCATTATTAACCTTTTACCGAAGTAAATGACTGATCATTCTTCAAACTCCCCTTTAGGGGGCGGGGGTAAATTAGACATCCTCGCCATAGGCGTTCACCCGGATGATGTAGAGCTCGGCTGCTCGGGTACGCTGATCAATGAAATAAAGAACGGTAAGAAAGTGGGTATCATTGACCTGACCCAGGGAGAGCTGGGTACAAGAGGAACCATTGAATCAAGGTACCAGGAAGCGGCAAGGGCTGCCATGATCATCGGCGTATCCATCAGGGAAAACCTCAAAATGAGAGACGGTTTTTTCCGTAATGATGAAGAGCACCAGTTAAAACTGATACAGGCCATCCGGAAATACCAGCCGGAGATCGTGATCGGCAATATCCTGCATGACCGGCATCCCGATCATGGTCGTGCGGGTCACCTGATCAGCGACGCCTGTTTTTTATCTGGCCTGGCCAAGATCAAGACACATGATGAAAAAGGGTCGTCACAACAAAAATGGAGGCCAAAGTATTTCCTTCAGTATATGCAGGACTGGTATCATGAACCGGACCTGCTGATAGATATCAGCGATGTATTTGAACAAAGGATGAAAGCGATCGAAGCTTACTCCACCCAATTCTATACGGCAGAGAGCGACCCGGATGAGCCGCAAACCTATATCTCCACTCCTGACTTTCTTGATAGCGTAAGGGCCAGGGCCCGGATGCTCGGTAAAAGGATCGGGGTAAAATTCGCCGAAGGGTTCGTCAGCGAAAAAAAGATAGGCATCAGCAATCTTGATGCACTTATTCATGTTGAAACTTAAACAAAACTCTAAACAACTGCCTGTTACCCGATTATCACAGGATTGTCAGTAAGTTTATTTGCTGATTTAACACGGGATGGCGTGGTATTGTCAGCCTTAAAGGCTACTTTTGCCGTCAATACTAATCCCACAATCGTAATTAATGACAATTCCTAAGTTTGCCAATGTTCCCCACTCTTTTCATGCAGAATTAAAGAAAAGGATCAGCGACTATTTCAAAGAAGTAGGCAAATCAACCACCGGCAATTACAGTTTATTTCTCAAAGCCATCATACTTGTTGTCAGCTTTCTGTTCGTATATATCCATCTTGTCTTTTTCACACCGGGGCCTGTCTGGGCTATCATCGAGTGTGTGATCCTTGGCGGATTGACAGCGGCTATCGGTTTTAATGTCATGCACGACGGTGCCCATGGGAGTTTCAGCCGCTACAAATGGGTGAACGACCTGGCGGCATTATCCGTAAACTTTCTGGGCGCTAACAATTTTATGTGGAAGACCAAACACAATGTCATTCATCATGCTTATACCAATATTGACGGTATTGATGACGACATTGACGCCAAACCTTTCTTACGACTTTGCGAAACACAGAAACGATATAAAGTACACCGCTATCAGCATTTGTACTTCTGGGCTGCCTATTCCCTGCTTTATCTCTGGTGGGTATTTGTAACAGATTATAAAAAATACTTCCTGAAAAGGATAGGCAATGTTCCTATAAAAAAAATGAGTCCGGCTGACCATATATCTTTCTGGTCGTTCAAGCTGGTTCATCTTGGCTTGTTTGTGTTCCTTCCTATATATACAGCAGGCTTTATGCCCTGGCTGGTGGGATTCCTGATCCATGGCCTTGTAGCCGGGTTTGTTCTCAGCATAGTTTTCCAATTAGCACATACAGTTGAGCACACTCATTTTCCCCAGGTCAATGAAATGACCGGAAAGATGGAAGACGAATGGGCTATTCACCAGATAAAGACCACAGCCAACTTCGCAACCAGGAACAAACTGGTAAGCTGGTTGGTCGGCGGACTGAACTTCCAGGTAGAACATCATCTCTTCCCGAAAATATCGCACGTACACTACCCTGCTATCAGCAAGATCATTAAAAAAGCCTGCGAAGAGTACGGTATCCACTACATCGAATACAGAAAGGTCCGTTATGCAGTTGCATCCCATGTCTCTTTCCTGAGGCAGATGGGGAGAAAGTGAGTCAGGAGCCGGTAGTTCAACTGCCGTTGTCCCAATTAAGTCTTTTGCCAGCGCATGCTGGCTTTCTTTTTTTACATCACTCAACTGTAATTCATTTTTCAGGAGAACATCCTCACTCCCCCCACTCATTACTCTGAACTCACTATTTTTGCACTTCAATTTTCAACACATGCCTACTATAAAAGTCGGATTGGTGCAGATGAGCTGCTCGACCAATAAAGAAGAGAATCTGAAAAAGGCAATAGCCAAAACCAAAGAAGCGGCTGCCAAAGGAGCGCAGATCGTGTGCCTGCAGGAGTTATTCACGTCTCTCTATTTCTGCGATGTGGAAGATTATGAGAACTTCAAACTCGCCGAATCCATTCCCGGTCCATCCACTGAAGCGCTAAGTAAAACAGCCAAAGAGCTGGGGGTGGTGATCATAGCTTCTTTATTTGAAAAAAGAACAGAGGGCATCTATCATAACACTACGGCTGTGCTGGATGCCGACGGAAGCTACCTTGGCAAATACCGCAAGATGCATATTCCCGACGACCCGGCTTACTATGAAAAATTCTATTTCACACCGGGTGATCTTGGTTATAAAGTTTTCAAAACAAAATTTGCGACCATCGGCATCCTGATCTGCTGGGATCAATGGTATCCTGAAGCAGCAAGGATCACCTCCCTGATGGGTGCAGAGATCCTGTTCTATCCTACGGCTATCGGATGGGCTACTTCACAGGATGAAGCCACCAATAACGAACAATACAATGCCTGGCAAACGATCCAGCGCAGTCATGCTGTTGCCAATGGACTGCACGTAGTGAGTGTGAACCGTGTAGGCTTTGAACAGAACGGCGCCATGAAATTCTGGGGTGGCTCTTTTGTATCCAATCCTTTTGGCAGTCTGCTTTACAAAGCCTCACACGAAGAGGAAGAGATCGCCGTGGTGGAGATAGATACGAAGAAAACGGATAGCTACAGAACTCATTGGCCTTTCCTGCGTGACAGAAGAATTGACTCCTACCAACCCATCACCAAACGTTTTATAGACCAGGAATAATGATTACCGCCCCTACTCCCAAAGAACTTGGTTATTATTTCCCGGCAGAATTTGCTCCCCATGTGGCCACCTGGCTTAGCTGGCCGCATAAAGAGGCAAGCTGGCCGGGAAAGATCCATACGATCTATCCTTATTATGCCCGGTTTGTAAAAGAACTGGCCAGAGGCGAACTGGTTCGCATCAATGTAGCGGATGAAGCGATGAAAGTATTTGCTATCGGCCATTTGCAAAATGCCGGCGCTGACCTTGATAAAGTTGAATTCTTTTTTCATCCCACCAATGATGCGTGGTGCCGTGACCACGGCCCGGCATTTTTGATAAACCCAGGGGCTGAACAACGAAAAGTGATCGTTGACTGGAGCTATAATGCATGGGGCGATAAATATCCCCCGTATGACCTGGACGATGTGATCCCTACACTGGTCGGCAACCACTTTAATATACCGGTTCATCACCCGGGCATTGTTATGGAGGGCGGATCAGTAGAATTCAACGGAGCGGGAACACTCATGACTTCCACCGCCTGCCTGCTGAACCCCAACCGAAATCCTCATCTCAACCAGCAGCAGATCGAAGAATACCTTACCAACTATTATGGCGTTGAACAGATACTCTGGGTGGATGAAGGTATCATCGGCGATGATACGGACGGTCACATTGATGACACGGTACGTTTTGTCAATGAAGACACCGTGCTGACGGTGATAGAAGAGAACAAGAGCGATGAGAACTATGCCCTGCTGCAGCATAACCTGAAACAGTTACAGCAAATGCGCCTGCTGAATGGCAAACAACTGAACATCGTTGAATTGCCCATGCCTGATGAGATCATTTGGGAAGATCAGCGGCTGCCCGCATCTTATGCCAATTTTTATATTGCCAATAAATCCGTGATCGTCCCGACGTATCGTTGCGATAAAGATGAAAAGGCATTGCAGATTATACAGGATTGTTTCCCGGATCGTGAAGTGCTGGGCATTGATTCTACAGAGATCATCTGGGGACTGGGGAGCTTTCATTGCCTTAGCCAGCAGGAACCGCTATAAGTATTGTACATAAAATAAAAAGGGCCGCATACAGCGACCCTTTTTTGCAGATGTTCAGGCTTTACATTTTAATGAACTTCTGTTTTATATAACTACCATCTTCTTTTCTTACGGAAAGGAAATACATCCCGGTCTGAAGCCGGCTGACATTAAAACGCTGTATTTTCGAAACAATCTTCACCTGCATTACGGTGTGGCCGCTGATATCCGTAATCGTGATCGTTTTGCCAATCCAGCGTATATCATACGCCACATCAATGGTCAGCTCATTAGTCGCCGGGTTGGGGTATATCTGCGGGTGCAACCAGCGGGGTGCTTCGTCTGGTACAGGCGATTCAAAGATCAAAGGAGTGCTTAACCCCAGCGAAGCCAAAAGAGCACTACGCTGGCCGCCTGACATAAATAAAGTCCGCATTCTTGTTTTCTGCCCTTCTGTAAAAAGGTTGATACAGGCGTCGTTGGTATAGTCCATGTAATTCATGTACATATCGCCTGCCGGACCGTTACTGCATGATACCCTGATACCAGCCGGGCAACCGGTTGTATAGTTACCTTGTTTGGGCGTATCCTCTACCAGATCATCCCCGCAATAGTCGTCGCCCCATACATGTTTAACACCAAGCCAATGCGCTGCTTCATGCACGGCTGTTTTGCCCATTTCATAACCGGATGATGTATTGGTCCCGAATACGGTGTAATCGATGACAATGCCATCTTTGGAAGGGTCTGCTCCAGGCAAACTGGCATACCCGGCTATTCTGCGCAGGTTACATACCCATATATTCAGGTAGCTGGATGCATCCCAGGCATCATCACCCATATCGGCAGAGAACTTCATCTTATCATCCATCTGCCATTCAGCAGTAGGTGTGTATTTACGAATAATACCTGTTGTACTTCTTCTGCGCGGGTCAGAAATGGCTAATTGGAACTCTATTTCACAATCGGCCGATAATGCTTTAAAAGCTGCAGGCGTATGGGTTGTATCTGCATTTTGTTTACGGAAACATTTATTCAGCATTTCAATCTGGCTGCTCACTCTTTCGTCGCTGATGTTCTCGCCGGGCTGATGGTACAGAATGTGAACCACTACGGGGATCTTTATCACACCATGCTGCAGTCTCGCCGTTTCACCGGCTGACCTGGCTTTAGTTTTTTGCTTTTGAATAAAAGTCTCTATGGCAGCAACCCTCACGGCCAATCCGGGGTCATTTATCATTTCCTGCTGCTGGTATTCGGAAGTATGGCAGGCACGTTGTGCCATCACCTGACCACACAAAATGGTCAATAGCCCCGCCCAAAGAAAACAAGTTCGCATAGTTCCAGAGTCGTTACGAATTACACAAAGCCTGACAGTAATGCCTGTTAAGCAGCATTCATCTGGAATTGGAAAATTGCGTTGATAAGGGTATTAAGGGAGGCGATCCAGGGATATGGTGATTATGATTCCGGATAAGTGGTTCCGGGCAGAGATCAAATATAATAGTTTTATTTCCAGTTCTGCAAGTTTTGCGCTATCGTAATTTCCCGATTTAAGCCATTCATTCCCGATAGAACCTTTAACAGGATTGAGTTTGGGCATCCCTTATTTTTGTAAAAAATTATTCTGATGAAACCGGTCTTATTCGCAATTGTTTCCTTTTTGCTGATCGTATCCTGTAATAATGGCCCTGACCAGCCTTCCGGTCCGGACAATAAACCTGAAGGCCCCCAGCCTATCAGCTTTTCCGTCATAAATACTTATCCGCATGACACCTCCTCCTTTACGGAAGGCTTATTGTTCTATAAAGGGGAATTATACGAAAGCACCGGAGAAAAGGGGCAATCAAGATTAATGAAGATTGACCTGCAAACAGGTAAGCGTCTCAAAAGTGTTGATCTCGATGAAAAATATTTCGGCGAAGGTATTGTCATTGTCAACGACACTGTTTACATGCTCACATACCAGGAAAAAGCAGGTTTTATGTTTTCTGTAAAGGATTTCAAAAAGATCGGCGGGTTTTCCTTTGCCAGCCCCGAAGGCTGGGGCATGACGTTCAATGGGAAGGAGATCATTGCCAGTGATGGGTCGAGCAACCTGTATTATTATGAACCCGGCACTTTTCGTTTTCTCAGAACACAGTCAGTTACCGAAGCAGGAGGCCTGGCTTTTAACATCAATGAACTGGAATATATAGACGGCTTTATCTATGCCAATCAATGGCAGCAGCCTTATATCTTTAAAATTGATCCTGCATCCGGCCAGGTAGTTGGCAAAATAGACCTTAGTGAACTGGCGGCAAAGGTCAAAAATAACCACCCTTATGCCGATGTACTCAATGGCATTGCTTATAATGACTCGACGAGGAAGGTCTATATCACCGGAAAAAAATGGCCGGAACTGTATGAGATAAAATTAGGTCAGTGATCACCGGCTGATAATGTATATCACCGAGCTGCATTTTCTGACATCTGCCAACGCCTGCAGGTTAGAACGTACCCCTGTAATAAAAGCAGCCACCCAGTTTGTTTTGCCATTCCTGTACTTGCTGCTCAGGAGCGAAATGTAAAAACTATCGTACCACATCGGCTTGTATTGAACAACATTCAATCCATGCTTTTCCATCAACACCTTCATAGATAGCGGGGAGAAATGATACAAATGCCGGGGTACATCGTACGCCGCCCAGTGATCCTGGTATTTTTTTGCATCAAAAGAAGTGTAATTGGGAACGGCGATCAGAAGCCGTCCTTTTTCTTTCAGCATATTCCTGAGTTGCTGCACGTAGGCTGAAAGATCGTGCACATGTTCCAGTACATGCCACATTGTGATAGCATCAAAACCTGATACCCCTAACTGATAAAACTCCTTTGTATCACCCAGATCAAGATCGTACAGATCCTTGGCAACTTTCCTGGCATCCGCATCAGGCTCATGCCCGGTCACTTGCCAGTCATGTTGTTGCATTTCATTCACAAAACTGCCCACGCCGCACCCAAGATCCAGCAGGTTTCCTTTTTGAAGACCCGTAGCCCGTTGTACCAGTTTTCGTTTTCGTGTCATTGTCCTGTTACGGACAAACTTGTAGATCCGGTTGATCAACCCCCTGGATGTATTGGTATGCGAAATGTATTCTTCCGCTTTGTAATAAGGCGATATCGAGCCGGCATCGGGTACATCCTGTGTAAACCGGAGTAAACAATCAGCACATTCAAATAACTGAAAAGATTGCCCGCTGACAGAATGATCTTTTACTGTTAAAACAGGCTTTATGCCCGTGGAGTCACAAACAGGACACTGTGAATAATGAACAAGACCATTCATGCTTAAAAATTCTTGTAAGGCTGCAAAGTAAAGGTAAATCAGGCAATGAAACGATAGCGTTCATTAATCAGTATCCGCTGCATTTGCCGGGATGAGATGCTGCTGATTGGCTGCTGAAGAAGCACTGAATCCTTTTTGTGAGAAATAAAGACCGATGACAATGACCAGTAATATACCTGCTATTAAAGCAGGCGCCCACCAATACCGCCTCTTTTCCTCCAAAGGGTTCAGCCATTCGGCCATCTCTTCTGATGTTTTCTCCAGTTCTCCTACCCTTACTGTATGTACTGCTTTTTCCCTGATCACTCTTACTGCGCTGACAGGCCTGTCAAAACGATGTTCCTTAAAAACAGGCTCAAATTTTATATCGCCGCCGATTCCTTTGCTTAAAGTGCCGACATTCTGCCAGACCACCTTGTTACCGGCAAGCACCTGATTCTTCACATCAAAGGCAAAACCATTGAGTTTTACAATCGCTTCATGATAAGGAAGGGCTAACCTGTCCGACAGCCAGTTGAACAGCTTTTTGGAAGGTGTCCCGGCATTAGGCTGTAAAACCACCGTATAGGCTGCCGGTGCGATCTGTTTATGGGTGAACTCCGTTACAGCCGGTTTTCTTTCCAGTAAAAAAGTACCGATGCCCGGCATATTTATTTGCTTATGCAATATCAGGTATTCATACAGATCGTGGTACATCTCAGTTCTTTTGATCGAACGAAAATACGATACCGCCGACAAAGTTGAACCCATAAACCGGGTACTGGCTCCAGCGCTGGTATTCCTGGTTGAAAAGATTATTAAACTGTGTCCAGAGGTTTATGTTCTTTGTGATCTTAAATTCAAGACCCGCATTCAGATCAAAGGCCCCGCCTAGTTTTCCGTTGTCCCCGTTTTTCTTCAGGTATTGCGGCCCGCTCCAGGCAAAAAGGTCACCTTTCAGCCAGAGGTCTTTTATGATTTGCAGGCGTAGTGCAGTATTTAACTCCAATGGCAGCAACCCCCATGCCTTTTCATTATTCTTCAACCCGGTGTATTGGTTAAAACTGAGACTGGTTACCACAGAGAACTTCTCCTCTACATTATAACCCAGTTCGCCGCCGAGGTTCAGTACATTGATCCGCTCTTCATTCATTACCCGGAAAGATTTGCCATCCCCGGCCACAGATGTATCATTGATGAACAATGGCTGGTTGGTCAGCTTATTAAATGCCACCTTAGCGCTATAGCTGAAATGATCGCCCACCGATCCCTTAAACCCCGCAAACCGTTCTTCCACTTTTGTATTCAGCAAGGAAGAAGGCATCCACAACCAGGGGTTCTGTGAGGCGAGATACATATAAGATGTCTTCCTCAAAAAACCAGTCCACCCGGCCTGGAAAGTAAAACGATTATCTTCTGTCCCCACCTCCGCCAGAATGTTCGGGAACATGCTGAAACTTTTATTATCCCACGACGGACGGATACCCGCCTGCAAGCTAAGATTGGAGTTCTTATAGGTAAGAGAGGGAGAAATAAAATACATCGTGTTGTTGAGCGCCGATTTATCTTTTGGAGACAAGCGGGTAAGATCAAAGGTCAGTCCAAGATCAACGGTGAATTCTTTCCCTATCCTTTTCTGCAATGGCAAATTGACCACTGTATTGCTTTCGTTATTCTTCAGGTTATCGCTGAAGATGTCAATTTTTATTTCCGGTGAATAGTTAAGCCCGAATTCTGTTTTGTTGATATTCCTGAGATTGACCCTTCCGGAGATGGTCTGGAAATTACGTTTCAATGAATCTGTTGGAAATGATAGTGATTCAGGCTGGTACCCGTATTTATAAGTTTTGTCAGCTTTCATTCCCACACTCGCATTCCACTCCATGTTCTTAGCCGTTTTATAAAAACCGCTCAGTTTTACCTGTGTATTGGTGAAATCCTGGAACTCTCTTTTCCCCTGCGATGCCACATGTCTCGCATAAATATTAATACCGGCCGTATTCCCGTCACCAAAAGAAAAGCCTGCCTGTATATACGGTGTCTTTAAACTGCCGAAACCAGCTTTGATATAGTTATAATTATTCCATTGTGTAACAGAGTCCACCTGCAGGGCCAGCGGCTTCAGTGATCCGGGCTGATAGGCGAACAACAAATTGGGGTTGGGTATCTCATATTGCAGACGTGGCTTAGCCGTATCTGCTGTAGGAGGTGTTGCATTAAAATTGATCTTCGCCGCTTCTCTTAATACAGGCTTGAATGCAGAGGTAATATCTACTGATCTTTTTGTCGAATCCTTTTGCGCCAGCACAGGGCCACTTGCCACAAGCACCAGGAGTAATGAAAAATATATCCGGGACGACTGCTGTCTCATTGATGGTTATTTATTCAGTTAATGGATTATCCGCTTACTTTACTGCTTTTGCTTTCTTCATCTTCTACCTTGCTCAGTTTGGCCTGTGCTTCTGTCTTCAACTCAGGATTGATGCTGTTATCCACAATACTCTGAAAAGTCGCTTTGGCATTGAAATAATCTTTCTGCGTAAAATAGATATCGCCCAGAAGGATATAAGCTTTCGTCACCCAGTAATCATAAGACCCCGATTTATTGATGGTCTCAAAAGCGGCTTTTTCGGCATCACTGAGTTTGTTCAGCGCAAACCAGGAATTGGCGATCTCATATCTCGCTTCCGCAGCCAGGGCTGCTTTATTTAATTGTACTACTGTTTTGAAATTAGCCAATGCCAGGTCATGTTTCCCTTCTGCCTGGTATGATTTAGCGATCGCCATATTGGAAAGCGATTTATCATCCGAACTGCTTCCCTTTGCTGCTACCAGTTCTTTACCGGTTGCGGCAGCATCGGCCCATTTTTGCTGCTGGTACTGGCAACGCAATAAACCCCGCATCGCTTCCAGCTTATCCTCCTGGCTGGAGGTGATCTGGCTTAACTGCGCATAATAGGTCTCAGCCTTTGAATAATTTTTCAACTCAAAAAAGTAAATACGTGCTGCAGCCAGAACGGCCTTTTCCGCATAACGATTCGGGGCATTGGCAGCCACATCTTCATAACCGGACAATGCATTATTCCAGTCCTTCTTCCCATAATATATTTCGCCCTTATAAAAACTGGCATCTATTGCGTATACTCCATCGGGGAATTTTTGCAGGTACCCATTAAAAGCATTCAGCGCAGCATTGGTATTCCCGTTGTTGTATTGCGTTTCTGCTGCAGAGTAAGTCAGCGAATCCTCTGTACTGACACTGATCGGACGACCCGCCTGTCTCATAAAAGCGGCATATTCATCCGGCTTACCATCTTCGATGTATAGTTCCTTCACATTCTCCAATGCATTATCCGCTTCCGGTGAATTCGGGTACTGCGATATCAATGCTTTGTACTGATTGATCGCCTCTTTATTATTATTCAGGTTGTAATAGGCGACACCTGTTTTGAGATATGCCTGCGGCTTTAAACTTGTATTACCACTGCTTTTGATAACATTACTGTAAAAAGGTATCGCTTCATTGAACCTCTCGTCAGACATATAGGTGTTGGCTATTTCCATATTAGCATCCGTCACCAGCGAGGAAGATGGGAATTTTCTGTTCATAGTACCCAGCAGGGCGATCTTGTCTTTTGAACTTTTGATACCGGCTATCATCGCCGTCTGGAACGTAGCGTAGTCCTCTGCCGGCCAGGAAAATCTGATCACATTATCATACATTCCTTTGGCCTTTGAATAATTCTTCTGCATGAAATAGCAATCCGCCGTCCGGATATAAGCGTCCTGTGTAAGCTCGTTTGAATTTAATGCAGGATTTTTTGCCAGCGGCTCGAAGAAGCCCAGTGCAGCATCATAGTTTTCTTTTCTCAGGTAACAATACCCAAGATTATACTTTCCGTTCATCGCATTGGCCTCGCCACCGGTGGGCGAACCTGCGCTTACATACGCATTGTAATATTTGATTGCCTCATCCAGTTTATTGTTCCGGTAAGAAAGTTCGCCCTTCCAGAAACTCAGCAAACCAAGCACAGACCCATTATTCGGATCTTTCAGCGCTTTATCAATTAACGTTTCGGCTTCTGCCAGTCTTCCATCATTGATCAGCTCCGTAGCACGGCCATAGAGTATCCTTGGATACAACCTTTTTGCATTAGCAGAAGGGCTGCTCATCCCATCCAATAATGACAAGGCATCTCTATAATTGTTTGTATTGGTCAGCACGGCTACCAGCAGGTCTTTAGCTTCCTCATTGTACGTGGAAGCAGGATAGTCGTTCAGAAAAGACCTCAGGCTGTTCAACGCCTCATCCTGATAACCCAACTCATAAGAAAGTTTAGCATACTGGTATTTCGAAACTTCCTGCTGCTGTTTATTGCTGCTGTTAGATGCACAGAAAAGAAAAGCATTCCTGGCATTCGATTTCTGGTTTGTTTTAAGGTAGGCATCGCCGAGCAGGTACATAGCGCTTTGACTAAGCGAATCTTCTTTACCACTTAGTTGTTTGAACCCATCAATGGCTTTGGTAAGCTGGTTAGCTTTATAGTAGGAATAAGAAAGCTCATACAGGTCTTCCCGGCGTACTTTCTGCGACCGTTTTACATAGTCTTCGAGGTAGGGCAACGCCTTTGCATACTCCTTCCTTTCGAAATAAGCATGCCCTATCATTTGCTTTAACTCCAGGTCATAATATTGCGACTTGCCTGTTTTGATCTTATTCTCTGCATAGTTCAGGGCTTCATCCTTCTTGCCCTGTATATAGTATATCTGAGCAATATAGTAAGGAACTACTGTGGCATATTCCTTTTCATTCTCCACCACCTGGAAACTTTGCAACGCTTCCCCATATTGCCTGTCACGAAAACTCAGGAACCCGTAATAGTAATTCGCATCCATATAATTGGGGTCATCCTTCATGGTACGGATCGTGTTGAATAAAGGTTTTGCCTGTGCGAAGCGCTGCATAGTGAAATAGGAATACCCCTGGTGAAATTTCATGGTGGATATCTCCTTATTGCTCAGGTTGACAATATTAGTCTGCTCATATTGCTGGGCCGCATTGGCAAACTCCTGCTTCCTGAAATAATATTCGCCAAGGTGAAAACTCATCATCTGCACCCTCGCCGTATTCTTTTCTGAACTGATGTACTCAACCGCTTTGCCTTCTGCCGTTGTCTCATTCTGCATCAGGGCACAGGCGGTAGTGTAATAACTGATCTCCTGCACCGTAATGGAATGATTGGCTTTATCCGTTTCCCTGACCGATTGCTGCAATTCCTTTAATAAAGGATACGCAAGGTTGTATTGCTCTTTCTGAAAATACTCTTTGGCTTCTTTGAACTTTGCCTGCGGATCAGAGTAGAAAGCTGTTTGCTGGGAAAATATAGCTGTACTGACAACAGTGGCTATAACTAACAGTACGTGATTCTTCATGTTGGAATGTCCTTTAACCGTTGTGGGTTTAACGTCACAAGATTCAAATTATTTCAGGGCTATCCAAACATCATTCCAAACAGGTGTGGATAAGTACAGATAGCGAATCTATTTAACATTTTGTTCATGGTTATACCTGTTAAACCGATACGGAAATTGTTGTTATCTTACCTGCCGTATGTTCACTACCGAAACACAATTGCGGGTACGCTATGCCGAGACTGACCAGATGGGGGTCGTGTATCACAGCAACTATTTTCCTTATTTTGAATCGGCCCGTGCAGAATCCATCCGGCACCTCGGATTTACCTATGCGGATATGGAAAAAATGGGGGTCATCATGCCCGTCATCGAAGTACAATGCCGGTACATAAGGCCTGCATTATATGATGACCTGCTGACCGTAAAAGTGATATTGAAAGAATTGCCGGTGCATCACAAGATCGAGTTCCATCACGAGGTATTGAATGAAAAAGAAGAACTGCTTGCCACCGCCAGGATCATTTTGTATTTTATGGAAGCAAAAACGATGAAACGAACCACCATGCCGGAACCCTTATTGAAAAAACTACAACCTTATTTCAGCTGATCATGTCTATGGAAAATCATTCAGAATTACCACAGGAAAATAATGCAGGGAATGATCCTTCTGCTGAAATGCCTGTCATATACCCGCCGAAACCGCCGGCGGAAGAACCCAAAAGCCGGGCACAGGTCTGGCTCCGGTCCATCAGCAGCCTTGCCTTATATCTCGCTATCGGCTATTATTTCTTCAATCAGAACTGGACACTGGTATTAGTGCTTACTGGTGTAGTAGTCTTTCATGAGCTGGGGCATTTTCTTGCCATGAAGTTCTACAACTATACAGATCTGGGTATCTTCTTTATACCGTTGGTGGGGGCTTATGCATCGGGGAAAAAACGGGAGGTATCACAATTGCAATCCTCAGTCATCTTGCTGGCAGGTCCCGTTCCGGGTATTATTATTGGGATCATTTTACAGCTCACCGGTCAATATTTCACTGACGATCCTTATCAACTGCACTTACTCAATAATATTTCCTGGATACTGATTTTTCTCAACCTGCTGAACCTGCTTCCTATTTATCCTTTAGATGGAGGACAATTACTGAACCGCCTGTTCCTTGACAGCAGCCAGATCATCAGCAAAATATTCCTGTTCTTGTCTATCGGCCTCCTGGTCTGGTTTGCCTTATATGGAATGGACAGGCCCTTTTATCCCCTGCTTGTCATCCCGGTCTTTCTTTTGTCCAGATTAGTGACCGACACCCACTATGATAAACTGACAAAAAAAGTAGAAGACGAGGGCTTTGACCTGAACACCACGTATGAAGAGATCAGCGATGAGGATTACTGGAAGATCAGGAATATCCTTATCCGTAACCATAGTTCGCTAAAAGATGTGGCAGAGGCGCCGCCATACGAGTACTCGCATAAAGAAGAACAAATAAAGACCCTGGTGCAAAACCTGTTGCAGCGCACCATCCTGCAGGATCTTTCGCTTACCGGCAAGTTCATCATCATCCTGCTGTGGATCGCCTGTTTTGCGGCCCCGGTATTGGTGGGTATGCCGCTGCGTTTCTTCT
>JAEUVJ010000055.1 GCA_016787085.1 Chitinophagaceae bacterium
GCTGGTCGCTCCCTATGTCTTTCTTTTTTTCTTCATTGTGCTCACGGTTTATTTCGTGTCCTACTACAGGAAATCCGTTCACCCCTTCATTAAAGATCTTAAAGAAGGAATCAAGGAACTGCTCTATTTCCCTGCCGAATCCTACAAGACTCCTTTCTTTAATGCCTACTATATTAAAACCCCGTCAAAGAAGAATGCGATGATAAGGGTGAGTAAGGAAATGTATGACAGCATTCAACCGGGTAGCAAAGGATGCTTGTGTCTCTCTCCCCGTGCACGATTTGTCTTTTTCATTGAGGTGGCAGGTAAGAAAATAGAGTTCAACGAGAAAAATTCACGCATTTATGATTAACAGAAAACATGGTCATAAAAGTTATCAGGAGACTGCAGCTTCGCCAGGTTTATTTTTACTGCGGCTGTAAAGATTTCTCAGTTTCTATTCCTCTTATATCCTTTAACCTGAACAACACTTCTTCCAGCCTGTTCCTGGGTATTCCGATGTCGAGCCGGCAAAATAGCTGCATCTCCTGCCGGATGACAGTACAATTACATTGTTTGATGATCGTCATTACATCATTCATCATCGTGTAATCAAACTGCAGCGTATAATTTACTTCTACCGGCTTTTGTATTACCGGTGTCACCTGCAATGCGAGTGATGCCGCAGTTTTATAGGCATGGATCAGCCCCGGCACACCTAATAAGGTACCACCGAAATAACGCACAACAATGATCAGGATATTGGTGACCTGCTTGCTGTCTATCTGTCCCAGTATCGGTCTTCCTGCCGAACCGGAAGGCTCGCCGTCATCACTGACCCGAAAATTATTCCCATCCAGCCCGATGCGATAAGCAAAACAATGATGCGTAGCTTTCGGATGTTCCTTCTTTACTTCTGCCAGTCTTTCCTTGAACGCAATAACACTGTCCACCGGAAAAGTATAAGCAATGAACTTGCTGCCCCGGTCTTTGAATTCGGCTATGGATGTTTTTTCGATGGTATTATAATAATCAGGTATCATTGGACTACAAACTTACGCCGCCGCTGCTCATGCAGTTTGCATTTTTTTCTCTTCCAGCCGCGCAAACATTTTATCTACTTCCTGGTCCTGGTAGGTCTGCGCCCAGAAAACATAACGATAAAACTCTTTGCTGCCTGGCGCATGCCCGCTGATCTTTCTCACCACCTGCTCAGGCACACCAAGACTCAGCATAGTAGTGATAGCAGTACGGCGCATGGTATGCGTAGTGGCCACATCGCAAAAACGATGATGCTGTGTGCTGCCATTCAGTCTTTTCAGTTCAGTTGTTTTTCCTCGCTTGCCACGGGTAATAGAAACCGGTTGTGTGAAACCGGCCTTCTCCAGCAACAGTTTAATAAACTTATTCAGGTTGACTTTATTGAATGCCGGCAGCAGTCTTTTCTTTTGTTTTGAATACTTATTAATGATATCTACAGCATAGGGAGGCAACTTCACCAGCGTATCCGTGTTGGTCTTTATGGAACGGGCAATAAGGTAATACTGCCCGTTCACCGACCTGATATTGGATGGTTTCAGCGCAATAAGATCAGAAAACCTCAAGGCCACTGTACAGCCAAAAACGAAAAAATCCTTTACCTGCTGCATACGGGGAGAAAGGGCATTCTCAAAATCTTTATTATATACCAGGAAGTTCAGCTCTTCCGGCATCAGCGGGAATATGGCGATCTCTTCTTTGCGTACATAAAACAGTTTATGAAAATCCCCAACGCCCATTGCCAGGTCTTTATTCAGGTAGTTGAAAAATGTGCGAAGATTCTTAACGTTCTGACCCACGTAATTATCAAAGTAGCCACAATCCTCATATAGGTAATCGGTGAAACGCTTATAGAATTTCTTCCAATAGTTCTTTTCGGTCTCCAGCTCCCGGGCATTTAGCTTACGGCCCGGGCGGATGCGCAGGCCGAATTGTTTCTCCGCACAGAACTTCTTTACGAGCCCAAGGGTATAACCATAATTCGCTACGGTACCGGCGGATATTTTTTTCCCATTTGGTTGCAGCCGCTTTCCTCTTTTGCTGGCAAGGATAAATTTTACGAATAACTCATTAAACGGAAGCTCTTTTTTAGTACTTATTGCTGGCATAAACTACTCTGTTTTGGCAATGATTCTTCACTATTGGAAACTACCGAAAAACTGGCATTTTGACATAAATTGAGAAAGAAAAGTTCTTTGAAAACATAAGCTGAGCAAGCCTTGTAAAAAAGAATGATTACTATCCCTTTGGGATGCTACAGCCCGGCCGCAAATTCTCCGCTGTAGAAAGCTACAGATATGGGTTTAATGGAAAAGAGAATGACAATGATGTGAAGGGCATTGAAGGTAGTCAACAAGATTATGGGATGAGGATTTATGACCCAAGGGTGGGAAAGTTTTTGAGTGTCGATCCGTTGACGAGAAGTTATCCCGAACTAACTCCATACCAATTTGCAAGTAACAGACCAATTGAAGCTATAGATTTGGATGGGTTAGAGGCAAAAGACTTGTATATGGAGTTGGAGCCAGTGAGACAGCAACGAAGAATGGAGCAATCTTTTGGGATTAAGCATGAGGAAACTCCTGCTGCAAAGGCCGTTGGTGTTTTTGTACAGGTTTCTTTAGGAACAATCGTATTGGCTCCGATTTTGGTTGAAGCACCGGCATTAGCCACGTCAACTTTTTCTAGGTTATTTTGGTGGGCAGCTGCTAATCCGGAAACAGCGGCAGGGGTGTTATATACTATTGTTGTTGCTGCTTCTGGATATGAAGGTCCTGATTTACCAGGCCCCGCAGACGACTTTGGCAAATGGGGCAGGAAGGTATTTGATAAATTAACAGCGGCTGGAGTAAAAAGCGAAAAATCACTGGCTCAGGCGGCCAGGAATTCATATAATGCTATTATTAACACTATAGACAATGAGATTAAAGATATAGCGACAATGGAGCAAAAAGCTCGAAAAGCTTTTGATGTAAGAAACAAAGCAAAGGACTTTGCAAGAGAACTATCTGGGCCAGCTAATAAGGCGAAGGCTGAAGCACAAAGTCTGGAAAAGCATGGCAATATCAATGGCCCTTCATTTGATGATTTGTATAAGAAGAATTATGATGAAGCAATAAAAAGTGGATTGAAAGAAGAAGAAGCTAAAAACAAAGCATATCAAGGTATCATAGACTCGTCTAAACGACCTGACCAAGAAACAAATAAAAAGTATGGAGCAAACTGACAGTATGCAACTTGTAAAAAAAAATAATCACTACGAGTTAATTGTGTTAGAATCTGCAGTTTTTGAAGATTATGAGAATATCCTAAATTATCTTATGAAAGAAATGAGTCTGAAGGATATTGATGAAATAGATGATTTTGATACCCATTATCAATTGTTTAATTATAACGAGCAAATAATAGTGCTTTACTACAATAATTTTTTAGGCATAAGCCTTAATTTTGACGATAAGACAATCGATAGCGATATTCAACTAAAAGTACTAAGCGAATTTTTGGAAGTATTAAAGAAAAGAAACCAATAGGTTTTAGTGTACTGGTAACTGCCGTAATTTCCGTCCCCAGTGACGAACGTCCCCCATGTCTCCCGTTTAGACCGTGTGCGGGCCGGGACTTTGGGCATTACCGGACGAAATCCCTGTTTCCCATTTTCCACTACTGTTGCCTCTATATGCCCGGCGTCTGCACACATTCTGCTACAGCAAAGGTTATGAAATGAATGGCTGCCTGGTCCCTGATTTTGTATCTGACTTCCGGTATTTCTCTTTTCCTGAAATTACATATATTACGGCTTTTAGCAAAGCCGATGTTTCTTTACAAACGAAGCATAACAACCCTATGTTTTAATATTTATCAAAGACCTGAAGACTACGGACAATTGAGTTACCCCGGCCGAACTGGTGCAGGCCGATGAGAATTTTACAGAAGTACACAGCAAAGGCAAAACACTAATGGAGAAGCTGCGACTCTTAGACAACCTGAACAATAAAGACAAACAATCCCTCTACCACATCATTGATCCTTTTGTGCCTAAAAAAATTATAGGACAACCTTTCTAATGTGCTGCACCTGGCACAGTAAAAAACCGTTGAGAGTTTAGCGGCTTTGAATATTTTGCTATAAACTTTTCTATTGGACTTTACTTATTTGCTGCCTTAACGGAGCTATTATGAACGAATCAAGCTTGCTTAAATATATTTTTTTTTGCAAGCTATCTATTTTAGGGTAAAGTGGGGTCTCGTCCAACTTCCTGTTTATATATCTGCTAATACTCATTACGAAAAGAATGCTAGAATCATTCAATTTAGTATTCTGCAAATCTTCTTCCCTAAAAAGTAAAACAAACGTAATTGTATCTACTTTATCCTTAAAATTCAGAAGAATGTGGTTAGAACTCTCGCTTACCTCCTTAAAAAAAAGCTGACTTTTATCAATAAGACTATCCAAAATGTTTATTACTTGATATTTTGACTTGCCAAACTTATAATAACTATCCGGTATTGTCGGAGCATTCATCATTTTTGGAGGCTTGCATGCTGAAACGATAATAATAAACGTTATAATAACCGCTATACACTTATTTGATATTCTTCTCCTCATAACTTAACATCATTTGCATTCCCATATTTTCTGCCAGACTGCTTGATTTTATTTTTTACTTCCTCAATTTTGCTTTTTAATTGCTGTTTTGTCATTCCTCTTTTTTCTAATTTGGGGGGGATCTCTCCTTTTGAATATTTTTTTCCTGCCATCCTTCTTTCAGCCCAACTAAATTCGCCCATGAAGTATTTCAATCCTCGCTTAGCTGCTCGTCTCGCTTCTTTTGACGCAGCTTTTCCCGTGAATTCATCTTTATAGTTTTTGTCATTAATTCTTTCTTTGTAGAGCATTAGGTTTGCTACAAATGCAATATCTGATTCTAAGTTGATTGGGTTATTATGGCCACCGTCCGGAGCTACCGGTCTATTTTGGTCTTCATCATGAATGAATGCTATATTATCAACTTCATCTATCGGCTGAATAATACCTTTTAATTTTGAAAATGCCATACCAACATACGGATTTGCTGAATAATCCCACTCCCAGTTTTTTTGGGGACCTTCTCCAAAATCTGTTGGAGCGCCTTCGCCACTCCATATCCCATGTCTTCCAATTTTATCTTTGATTCCAGACTGGCTTGACATCATGCCTTCGCCAATTTTATTGCCACCCATATCATAGTAGATAAACAAAACCCCTTCACCTTGGTTCCCATACTTTTTGGATTCTACCGTTGGATCAAACTGTCTATGATGAATATTTGCAAACTGGAGGTCAGACATTTGTGTATTGTCTTCAACATTGATTACCTTAACATAATTGGTTCCATCGTTTTCTTTTCTTACTCTTACATGAACTGTGTAATATTCTAATCCGTCTAAATCAATACCGTCTATTGGCCTATTACTTGCAAACTGATATGGTGTTAATTCAGGGTAGCCGTTTGTTAATGGGTCAACCGATTTAAATCGCACTAACCTCGAGTCATAAATTCTAAAACCATAATCATACTGTATAGGGCCTTCATTGTCATTCTCTTTTCCATTAAACCCATATCTGTAGCTTTCTACAGCGGAGAATTTGCGGCCGGGCTGTAGCATCCCAAAGGGATAGTAATCATTTGCACTTAAAACGGTAGCTTCAAAATGCCCGTCCGGGAAGCCGGTTTTAATATCATTAATTACTGCCAGTACATTGCCCAGATGATTACTAAGTTCGTAGGTGCGTAGGCCCACTACCCCATTTCCGATATTATCATTTCCGGGGTCATAGGCATCGCTGCCGGTGTACGTGACATTTGTATTTACCATCCCTATACGGCTGCTGCCATAGAGGTGCTGCTCTTTCCACATATATGTAGCTCCGCCATCCGGCTGGTCATGAGTATATATGCCCATTACGTTGCCCTGTGCATCCCGTACATAGTACGTGGTGAGAGTACCGCCACGGCCGCCGCGGTCAACCTCTTTGGTGATCCTGTTACCGGCAGCATCATAGCTGTAATTAATATCCCTGCCATCCACTTTCAGAATGGTGGCGATCTTGCCATATACCGTCCAGTTGATCCGCTGCAGGTACTCTGTATTGTCGCTGATCAGGTTACCGATATTGTCATACTGGTAATTATCAGCGCCCTGGTTGTCTATATCTTCTGTGTATTTATCTGAGTAAGACGGATCGTCGTTTACATGCCGCAGTTTATTGTTCACCAAACGGCCATTATTATCTACGTTGTATCCATAGACCATGTTATCCATTTCCAGCGGTAAGGCCGTCGGGTTACCATTGGTTCCTGCAGGCATATCAGCGCCATTACGCAGGTAGGTTTTTATATTGCCATTGGCATCATACGTTATCTCCTCCTTATATGCATTAATAATGCCTGTATTGTTCCAAATGGTACTGCCTGCACCGATGTTATGACGGCGCATGCCCGTCAGCCTGTTGAGCTGGTCATAGCGGTAACTATACCCGATCGTATTGGCGTTTTCCAGCTCTTTAATGGCGTATGTCGCATGACTAATATTGCCATTGAAAAGATCCTTACCGGTCTCAAAATTCCTGTTGATAAGATCATCATACGGAGGCGAGGTGTACTGTAAGCCAAATGCATTGGCCGGTGCTCCTCCGATCGGAGAATAGTCGCCAAGTAAGCCTGTTGCCAGGTTTTTGTTATAATAACCGAGGCTGAAACCGAATACATCCCTTGCTATCGTGGTGAAATTACCTGTTAATAGTCCATCACCACTCATATCCCTATCCGGGTCAAGGAACTGGCTATTCACCCCTTTCAGCCAGCCTTGTAATGTATAGGCATAATCAGTTCCCTGTACTTTGCTGTTACCCAGTTCCATTCTTGCCAGCGGGCCGTGCAGGTAATAACGGTAAGTAGCTTCCGTTACCCAGAATGCAGGGTCAACGTAATTGATACGGCTGCTCAATGCCTTCACCACCCTGTTATCGGCATCATAGAGGTATTGATAGTAGAACTGGTCCCATTTACCATCCTGGTATAATACTTTATTCACTTTACCGCTTACCAGGTCATATTCATACTTCATCCGCTTCAACCCTTCGCCGGCTGACTCTATCACCCCAAGGGCAGTATTTTCCTGTACCAGTGTACTGACATTGCCGATCAGGTCGTAACTATAATAGCTGGCTGCTACCCTGTTCAATGACGGGTCGGTTGCCGGTACTGATTCACTCAGCAATGCGGATGCCGCTACACGCTTGCGAAGATATTTTTGGGTGCCTAACAACGAAGCCGGCGCCCATACAGGTTGTACATCGTATGCAGTTACGGTTACCTGCCTGTTGCTTCCTGAACCCAGCCATGTTTGCAGGAACAGATCATCCCTGGTATCTGTTTCAGTAACATTTACAGCATCAAGTTTTTCTCCCACTTCTATAATACGGCCAAGCGCATCATACTTTGTATAGCTAAAGCGGTTCGCCGGGTTTTCCGTGTCAACGATCTTCGGTGTCTTTTGCTCTTCATTCTGTGAAATAGTTAATCGTCCAAGCCGGTCATAATAGAATTCGCTGGCCCCCCCGTCAGTCGAACTTTGTTTCACTACCTGGTTAAGGCTGTTATAGGCATAATTGGTCGGTAATCCATGATCAGGTACAATGAAACGGCTCACATATTCTACGGTACTGCCGGGCCCTGTTGTAGTAGCGCTTCCGGGTGCAGGTATATTGAAACGCCCCCAGTACTGCAATGGTGCTGATTGTACTGCCAAAGCACCTACAGGCGCCAGGCACGAGTTCTTGTAGTTAGCCCATACTTCTGCCTCGGTGGCTATACGGTCATAGATACGGAAGTGTTTTAATGCAGAAAGGTCCTGCGATGGTAATGTATAGGAGCCTGTGGAGGAGTTAATCTCCCAGTCAAAAGGGTATGGTGGCAATGTGCCTGCCATATTGGTCAGCTTACGTCCATCCAAGTACAGCTGCAGTGTTCCGCCTGTCAGGCTGCCTGTTGACTGTATTTGCAGGTGAGACCAGGACTGCAGTGGTGGTAACGCCGAAAGATCAGCGACCGCTTCATTGGAAAGCGTAATACTTATCTCATCATCAACAGATCCTGATTCCTCTAATGTGTATAGCTCCACCCACAGCTTGTTCTGGTAAATGGCTGCCTGGTAAAAATATTTATGATCAGGTGTGATGACACGCACCTGTCTCGTAGTGCCGGGGTTGCTGCTGTACAACCACATTTCGGTGCCGTGTGTGCTGGCGCTTTGCAAACCTGTGCTTAATGCGTTGAATGTGGCAGTTGCATTTTCAGATGCCGGAATACCTGTACCTGTACATACTGATGGATCATCAGGGCGGAATTCTTCCACCAGTTCCAGTTCTGCATCGCTGAGCAATGCCACGCCTTCAGGTGGAATGGTTTTTACCAGGTTACCGCTCTGATCATAATAATATAATGTATAGTGGTATTCGTACTGCTCACCTTCCAGTTTGGCCGATGCATTGTTAGAAAGGCATTTGGATATATACGCATTACGGAACTTACGCCGCTCTTCTTCAATGTATATCTCATATTCCTGCCCTGCTTTATCAAATACATTGCGGAAGATATTATCCATGCACACGATGTCGTTCTCATAAGCGATCAATGGCGATGCTGGTTTGTTATAGAGCAACGCAGCGGAGTTATTGACACAAGCAGTGTTTTTGAATTCCTCATACTCATAATAACTCAGGGCAAACCCAAGATTGGCGTTCAGGAAATTGGGCAACAGGTTTCTGTACAGCTTCGTACCGGTTGTAACATTGGGATAGGTTGTCGCAAAGCTGCTATACAAACTATTGATGCTGCTGCAATCTGCCCATGCCCACGGTTGAATAGCTGGAAGAGGAGCAGACGGGATGGGTCTGCTAAGCGCCACAGGCAATGACACCGGCT
Organism: Chitinophagaceae bacterium; assembly: GCA_016787085.1. Taxonomy (GTDB): domain Bacteria; phylum Bacteroidota; class Bacteroidia; order Chitinophagales; family Chitinophagaceae; genus VBAT01. Next base: position 8,984 of record JAEUVJ010000055.1, read on the forward strand.
CACTCAGCAATTTGCAGATAGCAGGACTATTGGCACAACGGTTCTCAATATCAGTCAATTCCGCAACAGTCAGGATAAAGTCATCTTTCAATTCATTTCTAAGATAGCTATGGAATGTACCCGGGCTTCCCGCTGCTATCCAGCGGTTTTTCAAAGCTGTCAATGTAGTGCAGGTAACAGGATTCAATGCAATACCATTGGGATTACCAATCAATGGCGTTCTATTATAGGGATACGGCTGATCAAGCAGGTGGGGGCCGAAACCTTGCTGCATCAGGGAAATGCCTATGTAGGCAGCAAATACCTCTGTAAAATTGTTGTACCCGTTGGTGGCATATATAGTGGATGTATAACCGGGATCACCTGCAACAGGCAAAGTGCTGGCACCGCGTATATTTTCTTTAGGAGCTATCTCAATATACTTTTTAGCTACCAGGTAAAGATTATCAGCAAGGGTATTTATTACCGCATCACTGAGTGTTGTCGCAGCCAGTGAAGGGAACTCTTCATCTCTGACTCCCTTTAGTGTCTCGATCCAGTTTTGTTTTAACGCATCGAGATTTTCGGTAGCTGCCTCTCTCATAACAACGATAGATGCCGCCATCTGTGCGTTGGCCTCCGCCTCATCCGCAGGCCCGGTACTGATCATGCAGTCTATGTAACCCGTTTCATCTACATATTCGTTCCATATCCTGATCTTCGTTCCATACAATAGGGCTCTTGGATCATCTGCGCAGGTGGACGAAGGAGGAACGACTATTTCCTCACAGGTCACCCCTGTAATGAGAAGAGACAGGATGCTTATTCCTTTTCCCCCGATACAGGTTGATCCTGTTCCTGAATAATTATTGATCAGAACGGATACCGTTGAAGTGCCCGTATTAGTTGTTACCTGGCACGTAACAGTTACTTTCTTATTTGCAGGGAAAGGCAAAGATGGAGAAGTGCCAGTATATGTAATGGTCAGCAAGGCGCCGTCTGAATAACAGACCGAGCTATAGTCTGCGCTGAAGCTGCCGGGAGAAGGGCAGGTAAATCCTGAAGGAGGGCAATAGATCGAATCCGGCAGTACATAATAGTTATGCGTAGTGATCTCATTGTCTTCCTGGATACAATTATCATTAAGGTCGAAATACTCTGTCCGGTATTGACCAAGGAGAAGGGTCTGCTGACCGGCAGGCAATGTCTTCCATTCATAATAATATGTGGAACCGGTGTACCAATTGTTCACTTCATGAACAACATACACATTCACATCCTGTGTAACAGGGCCGCCATTATGCACAAGATTGATATCATGGTAATCAACATAACTGCACGGCGGGTAAAAAGTAGTCCCGTAATTACTTGTTGTGACCGTAAAATTTGAATAAGCAGGGCACGAAGATGATGAGCCGGGACAGCTTACACTCAGGATACTGAATGTTCTTGAAACAAGATATGGAGGATTGGGAAAGCCTGTTGAAAACTGGTAGCTTTGGCCAACATAATTCTCCTGCAGCCCACTTGTAATTGTGACAGGGAATGAAGTGGTCACATGGTTCCCATCACTGTATGTTTCAGTCTGCTGTATAAGCACCTCTACTGTCTGTGACACAGGCCCACCCGGGCGAACAAGATGAATTTCACACTCATTCCACCATACACCATTCTGATCCCAAAGGCCGCAATAACGTGATTCGAGAATAAATTCGTTTTCAGCAGGACAAACTGAACCGCCGCCGCCATTCCCGTTGTCGCAGTTTTGCTGAGGACTCCCGTTCAAACATTTTACTTCAATTAGTTCCCAGACAGGATCTCCGGGTTGTCCCAGGTCAGAGAGATCGACAGCTATACTTCCTTTTACTGAATTGGCATAATAGTACATACCATCTGTGTACCGCAGTTTGATCTTGTAATTCCCTTTGAATGGCTTGTTCTCTGTACCGGGAGGAGGGCGGTAAAAAAGTTTTTTATTAATCATACCGCCGGCAATTACATAATCTGTCAGTGGTCCGGGGTCTTCGCATATACCTGCAGAGACAGGGTCCTGGCCGATAAAGCAATTCTCGCAGGAAGGGTCATAATCCAGTTTCGCAAGGCGTACGTACTTGCTTTTAATTTTCAGGTAATAGTTTTTGTACAATTCCCATTCTGCTGTCAGCGACCGGCAATTGGCATCGGGATTGCAATTCCAGGAATTGATAAAATCGGCAGCAGTAGCACCTTCACCGGTTGGCTTACAATACAATTCCCATTCGAGCAGTTGCTGAATATTTTTAACTGGCATGTAATTACCGCTCATATCTTTGAATCTTATTCGCAATACTGCGGAAAGATTCTCCAGGTCTGACACCAATTGTGGTTTATAGGATGTACCACGGCCACCGTTAAAGAATGGGTCTAGTTGTGACAACTGCTGGTAGTTAGAAGTGCTGTAATAGCCTGCCGCTACTGCATCCTGTCCCTTTATAATAACCTCCCTGATTTTTTCATCAAACTTGTAACTCATCTCATTATTGTAAGCGGGAACAGGGTTACCGGCATCTTTACACCAGAGGTAGCTGCAATACTCAATATGCAACTTGACGAAAGCATCTGCCCATTCGGGATGCTTTAAATATTCTTCGATCAATTTTGTCACAGAAATATAAACGCCTCCCTCTTTTATATGCACGGTAGCGCCATTATCATCTTCATAAGCCAGGTTATCAATTTCAGCGATGCCATCATCATAACGCAGCAGCACATTGGTACCATCATCCACTATACTGTATGTCCCGGTATTTTGATCATATAAATACAACGCATACTGACCTCCCGGACGCACATCATATTTCATCATTTCCAGTTTCTGCTCACAGGGCGATGGAATACAATTAGCCGCCACAGTCTGGCAATTGGCCACTATAGCATTATACTGTTCAGTTATCCAGGTATTGATATAAACAGAGTTAATGTCAAAATCAGGGTATATATCTGCCGGATACTTTTCATCTTTGATCTTCTGCAAAAGATCTTTTACTTTCTGGGTAAACGATGCAAAATCCCCGACTTTTTTACAACTTTCGCAATCGGTATAACAACCGATGATATTGTTCTGTGCCAGTTCCTCTTCAAAGAAATTCTGCAGCTTCTTCAGATCAATATTATTGGCGATATAATAATCGGTCTGAAACTTTATTACATCCTCGCTCAGGCGAAGGCGGTAACTGACAGTATATTCACCATATTTCTGAGGACTAAAAGTAAGTGAGCCGGTAAAAGGTGCTGCATTACTGTTGCACACTACGTCATTTGCCTGAAATGCAGATGTATTGGCTGATTGTACTACATTACCGCAATCATCTTTAACCGTTATCTCAATATCGTAGTAACAATTACTGCAGCGCTGCTGTCCGGCAACCGGCCCATTCCACGGGCCGAAAGCAGCCGGGCTGGCACTATAATGTACTGTAAGGGGAACATTCTTAACAGCTACCAGAAAAGTAGCTGATGCTTCTTTCAGTAAAGCAACCGGGTTCGTTTGAAAATCACCGGGCCGCATCAATACCTGCGTCATTGTTTTCTTTGACTCCGGATCCAGCGCCGATGGCAACTGATCTACATTACCGGGAGCGACACCGGCCAAAGCCGTTGCGATCGTTTTGCCTGCAGCGTCAACATAACTTACACTTACTTGTCCATTGGGGTCCACGACCATGTTTTTCAGGTAATGAGAAGCATTACCCATTTCCATTCCAAACAGTCTGTCCAATTCGCTTTGCAGCGGCTTCCCGTAGAAATAATTTGTTTCCCGACCGCTCCCTATCTGGAAATCATATCCGACCCCGCCCTGGCGGCGGATACGCCCGGTATTATCAGGTGTATATTCTGTTAATGTAAATGGATAGCCATAGCTATCGGTGGCCACAGAATTAGGGACATATCTGGTAAAATAGTAATCGGGATCGCCGATAAAGGCGTTGTTAGGTGAATAGTATTTTGCAGCTCCACCGGATGTATTCAAACCATCAGATGATATGGAGCAATTGCCCGGTCCCGGTGAAGTAATGTCGTTATGGCTATAAGGTTCCCCCGCTTCATTCTTATTTTCAGCGGGATAGTATTTAAGTATATTATTATTAACAGGCGCAGGCAAAATACTCATAGCCGGCCTGCCCATATTATCATAGATGGTTTCAGCGATGACAGCTATATTATCACTGTTAGTAATGGTTACAGCCTGCCTGCTGCGCAATGAACCATCGAAATAAGAAATAACCTCTTTTCTTTTTCCTTCTTCTGCAAAGGAAACGGTGTATTGCCAGTTAAGCTCGTCCTCATGAAAACCGATAGCCATAAAAGCCACTTGCCCGGATGTATTCAGGTATTGCCAGTTGGTTGTTTGCCGCACACCGCTTATGTCGTCGTTCCATGCTCCTCTTACCCTTGTAATAATATAACCGTCAGCAAAAGCCAGGTTGATCTTATAGGTAGTGGATGTGACAGCCACTCTTGTATTATCAAATCGCATAAACTGCTCTGCCTGCGCAGCCGTAACCGTGCCATCAGTAAAAGGAATGGATCTTTCACTGCGGTTATCTATATAGGTCCATTCAAGATCATATTCTTCCGGTGTTCCGAAACCATTTGAGTAATTGGTGAAATCATTAGGGTCCCATGATATAGTAAGATGATTGTCCACAGGTGTACCCGGATTGATCCGGTATGCAGATGATGAAGAACTGATATCCGGCATGGATAATCCAAGTTTCGCATTCACTTCACGGCTGAATGGATATTTACGCCTTACCTGTATCTGGTTTTTGATCCTGAAAATGGCGGGCAACTCATTACCCCATTCCTGTGATGCTATAGAATTAACAACAACGGTTACTTTAAATGCATTTTTAAAAGCATATCTATCGTAAACAGGATAAAATTTTCCGGTAGCTGTGTCGTACTTTACTATGAGGCTGATGTTGCTGATCTCTGAAGGAGTCAACTGATCACGGGTGGAATAATACTTTATAGAAACATTGAGCGTACAGGAAAACGCTTTGTTATAATAATAAATATTAGTGTCCTGGCGGAGTTCAAATGTGATAAAGTTTTCAACAGAGAGGTTGCGGATAAGGTTCCATTGGGCAAGCGGAAGGTTCAGGAATTTATCATCAATTACAATACAGGAGTCCCCTTTTTTAAGGGCGCCGCTGAGCGATTGAATATAAGATTCATCAGCCGCTTTCGATATAGAAGCGGTCATTGTCAGTAGCAAAACAAGTGACAAAAGCCCTTTTAATATATGTCTGCCTGTCATAACGAACATACTTGTTTTAAAAATTAAAATGATGATTGCACCTGGTAATCTCTGTATGCAGGCCCCGGCTCAATCTTTCCGTCCTTTTGTATGATTATCTTCCTGATCTTTTCTGAAACAGATGCTCCCCCGGAAAGAGGATAAGTATACTCCAGCACTGTAAGCCAGGTCCTTTTAAAGTCTTCTTCATTTTTATATACCAATGGTTCTTTCCACCATTCTATCTCTGCTCTTTTAATAGTATAGGTGACCGGATCATAAAAGATGGTCGTCATTTTTATTTCGGGGCTCAATTCGCTTTTAATCGCCAGTGATCTTTCTTTATTATTCTGCGCAACAACCGCCTCGATTTTAAAGGCTGACGTGTCCTGCATGAACTTCTCAAAAGGGAGGGCAGTTTGTGCAGTCAGCAGCTCTGATCCTTTATCTACCCGTGACAGGATGATATACTTATTTACAGTATCCAGTTGTATAGCCAGGCTGTCAGCAACAAAAGTTTGCACATAACCAACGCGGCTGCTGAACTGCTGCCCCTGCTTTGAATAACTAAAGGATATCTGCTCCTTTAATGCATCATTATTCTCCCTGTCAAATAAACGGATCGTCCCCCTGATATGGATGATTGAAGCCGGGTCGCTGAATCTTGCAAATACTTTCCTGAGTTCCTCTTTAGCGGCGGGGAGATCGGCCGTATTATTTCTGTTCATCCCAAACCAATGATAGGTATTGGCTACAGCAAATAACCCTGAAAGCACCAGGATGATCAATGCAGGTATAACCAGTTTCTTTTTATTCATACAAGTTTGTCAATTCTGTTTGTTGCTTATTAATAGCGCTGACGTAATGACTGCCTGTTCTCTTTCAATGTCATGATGCCACGCTCAGTTTCCTTTTTCACTCTTACAGGTGTTCCCTCATCATCATACTCATATAATGTGGCAAAATTGTTCTCATCCAATTGCGCCATTAACCGCATCGTCCTGCTGTCATATACATAAGAATTCATCTGCCCATCATAAGGCATGATACGTATATCATCAATGTATTTATTTGAACCAGTAATGACCAGATTGAAACTGGCGGAAGCAATGAACGGTATCTCAATTCTTTTCCACCCTTCTACTACGGTGACAACTGTTGAAGTCTGGCCATTTACCGTTACAGACACTCCGCTTAATGTATTGGTAAAGGGGCTGTCGTCATATATCCAGCAGCTGAACAAGTATTTTTTTCCGCTCACGGGTGCAAACCCATTAGCCAATTCATTTGGGCCTAATATATATTTACCCGCAGGATTATAAGACAATATGGGAGTTGCAGGAGGATTTGCGTTACCGGCATTCCTCGTAATTGAAGTTGAGCCAGAAAGCTTATAACTATATTTACCAGTATGCGATCTATCGGCACTGATCGTTCCACCAGGTCCTGTCCATGTTGTTCCTGATTTTACAAAACCAAAATCAAGATGCCGTCCCATCGGGCATTTTTCCAGAGGGGCTCCATGAAGGTCAAAATCATAGTCCTCATAACTATCAAAAGCGATCTCATTGTGACGGGCATTGGCGCCAACAGCCGTAGCTACTGACTGACTATAACCAAATAATGCAGCACCGTAACGATTCAATGCATCTACACTTTCAATTTCATTACCTTTCTGATCATAGTAAACAGATTTGCTACTCCATACCCAGCGATTATCACCAAGTCCCGTTTCACTCAGTTTGTTGTTTGCCTGGAAACCCCAGAATGGTGAATATGTTTTATAATACCCAGAGTTACGGATGTCTGTACCGCCATTTTGATTAGGATTCCCGGGTTTTTGCTCGCGGTTGACTGTATATACATAATTCATTAAAGGGCGCCAGTTACCCAGAACACCTGTGAAATAGGGATTAAATCCCAGGTAAGGATTGCTCGCATTATTATTAGCCGGAACAATGCTTCTGCAGGAATAAGGATTGGTAGTAGTGTTTAATGCATAACCCGGCGGGCATGTATACACCCCCGTTTCAAAATGAGTACCTACTATATCTTTTGTACTAAAGATCAGGTTCAGGTGATCATAATCAACAGCCGCAGATATTTCTTCCGGAGTATTATTGTAAATTTCAGCTCCGAAAGAAGCTGCTGAGCCAGTATTCAGACCTTCCATTTCGATAATATGCTGGCCTTGTGTCAATAAAACCGGATAGATGTGCCATATTTTGAAATTTTCCCCATTTTGAGAATCGTATGAAGGCACCTCTCTGATTATTACCCCATCTACTTTAAACCGGAAACGATTATCAGCAGCCATTCCTATATAATAAGTCTTGGTTTGAGGAATGCTGATCGTTCTTGAAAATCCAATCCATGTATTATAAGGATCAGTTCGTCCGAAAGGACAAGCCCAGACGCCGCAACGATTCAGCGGTCCCCTTACACTGCTCAATCTGCCTGCAGCCATTTCCGATGAAACGCTTTTCTTCGCTGAATCAGAAACTACATCTGTTGTCTTAACACGCTGACCGCCACCAGCACTTGTTGCTGGTGTATAATTGCAGTAACCGGTTTGATCCTGCGGAAAACCAATCCAGAATGGATTACTCACATCTATTCTTGCCCGCTGAAAGCTACTTCCTGAAACATTATAACTGGTATATATGTAGGAGCCGCATGATGTATATTCGCCAATCTGATTTCCTTCACAAACATCATATAATGGAGGTACAAAAGTTGCTATTGTATCCTTATAACAAAATGTATTATCCTGCGACAATGTATAACCGGGAGGGCAACTTTCACAATAAGGAACCGGCACACCCCATTCATCTTTGAATAGAACAGATTTCGAATCGAGTACCCGTTTGTCAACATCCAGTACGATCTTTCCCGCTACTCTTGGGTCTTTCATCGTTACAACAGAACCAACTCCTGCAGTAAGCATATTTCTTCTGCCTGCTCGCAATAATAACCATGTGCTGTTTGTGACAATAAAATCCCCTTTTTCATCAATCAACCGGTAGGTTGCATCTGAAGATCTTATTATCCATCCTTTTTGCCCGGATACGCCTCCATTAAGATTCACCAGTTCATCACCCGGGAACAGGAATTGCGATTGTGCTGCATTGCTGACCCTTCCGGAGGCGTCGGTGATAAAGCTGGTAAAAGTGATCCCCAGGTTTTTATATGCCCCACTCATTCCTTCATACTCGTTTACCATGTGGGCAGGATAATTGAAACTATACGTTGATTTATCAAACTCATTCTGTGTCCTTGTCAAAAGAACCTCGCCTGTCAGTGCATCCCATAGCAGGTTCTCTGCTTCAACAGTAGAGCCGTTTTGTGTAGTGATCACCTTACTGATGATGCCAAACCGGTTAACGACTTTTACCGCGGACACGGAATTATAACAATCGTACGTGACGTTCCTGTTGAAATTCACAGCGCCATAAGGTATATACCAGGGGCCGAACGGTGGTGGTATCGGAATAACCATGCCACCGGTATATCCCCCGATACTGGTACCCGTACTCTCGCTGATACTTTCCCGCACATCAGAAGTGAACTCGACCTCTGTAGCTAATGTCCCTGTTGTGATCGTCCCGTCATTATCACCTTCGTTATAGTCCAATACATCAATGTTATCATTATTCAATTCCTTAGCTTCGGCATTCTGATCTTTTACCCGGTAGAAATATTCGGTAGATGAAATAAGATCGCCTCCCTTATTAAACACTTTTACTGATTTGGGCTTCCCATGCATATCATTCAGCTCGATCTTAAAGCCTTGTGATGTAGCCACCTTGTTGATAGATGTGGAAGCAAAGAGTTTCAGTAAAAGGCTGTTCTCATAGTTATATTGATCCAGCGTCAGGTAGTCAACCAGTGTAGGAAAGTCTCTGGCTGTATAAAACTCGTTCTCAATATACCCGGTATGTTTGTTTACTGTACCGCCGGTATAATCGTCTCCAAAGGAAGTGACACTTACTTTACTATACCCGACAGATGCAGCCGGAAAATAGCTTTCACAAAATGGTTTTTCAATAAAGTGGTTACGGTCGCTGCTCCAATGAACTTTCTCGGTAAAATTTATCGGCTCGTGAAAAGGGTTTTCCTCATTCCCGATAGAAGGTTCATAGGATGCAACCCCTGAAGAAATAAATGAACCATCTTTCTGTTTAATAGAATAATCATATACCTGCCCGTATTTGGCAGTCGTTGCCCCGGCAACACCGGACATAGCCTGCCATTCATCGGTGATCTGTACTTTTTTCACACGGCTGCCACCACCAAGTTTTGCAGTCGTATTATTCGCACCGGGCGGCACTCCCAGTCTCACCATACTTTTTGTGATATCCATCTTATTGGCAAAATTTTTACCATCGGCTTTCTGTTCAAAAGGCTGTACGATCTCCCTGAGATTGCCTATGGCCGCCACGATGGAGCGAATGGCCGCCACAGCATCTTCTCCAAAGTTTTCTGCATCAGAGTTATCATAACTGTCATACGCAAATTGCGGAAGATCGGTGCGCAGCATTTGCCAGGCCGCTTTTACAACAGGGTTGTACTCACCGTTCTTATTTATGGCAATAAAAGCTGTTTTAGTCAATGGATCTACATCTGATGCGGCCCAGTTTATCTCAGCATACCCATGCACATACTCATATTTTCCCCGGTCATTCAGATCGGTAAATATTTTATAGAACAGCTTATTCTCTACTCTTCCATCAGCATTTGTCATATATTTTTTCTGGAAGTCGGCAAGATTGCTGATACCTGCCGGCAGATCAATGACCAGTCTTTTTACCCCGCTTTTACCCTTATTAATAAGTCCTGAAACTATTGTTTGACCAGGAGGCGCAATTACATCAATACCTTTAATAAAACACATCTGCATCGCTTTCCTGTTCTGCACATACGCATAATCATCACTTTCATATTCTAAAGTGATGATCCCGCTTGACGGCGTAATAATCTTATTGAGCTGCCATTTAGATGCAAGCTTGTCTGCAAGCATTCTGTCATTGTAAGCTGTATTACTATTTTCCTGCAGACTATACGGAAACTCTGAGTTATTCAATATTCTTTGGCCATTCATCACACGGTTGTAAAAACTTTTCTTATATGTACCCCACCTGTCTGTTTGCCTTTCCAGATAAACGTCATTGTATTCTTCATCGGAAGACCCGATGGAAGGCAGTCCGGTAACAGTTCCATCATCGATAGCCCGCATGTCATAATAAAACTGGTAGGGGTTCGATTTCCCGCGACTGCTTCTGCCAAATGTGAAATAAACTTTTCGCAGTGTCAGTTTACCTTTTGCGGCATTCAGGTTTATAGTATTGGATGGATTATCGGGATCGGGCCCCATTACCGTACTACCCGAATTATTATGCACCCCGGGATACAATGAATAATCATATTCAAAATGCACTACTTTGACGGGAATGGCACTCGTCCCGTTCTTTACCCAGTCGGCCTTTGAAAACAATCTGACACTGTCAAGTTTTTTTAATTTCAGCGAATTGTCTTTAAATCCTGTGTTGCCGGCTACACCCAGCCCATCCTCTCGCGGTGAAGTAGAGAAAACAGCGATCATTGTTTTGCTGAGAATTGTATCGAGGTACCATATCTCCTTTTCACCATACACATAGTTGGCTTTGTCGTCTTTAGGATCGCTGATGAACCCTTCGTTATAATTAGCCAGGAATTGGCCATTCCCTTCAGATGGTGTTCTCTTGTCATAAGGAGCTCTCCATTTATAGCCGGAAGTATGTCTTTTATAAGCAAACTTGACAGCAGTACCCAGGTCATCGTCAGTTATACCATCATTATTGACATCCACATAATCAGGAGAAAGAATTCCTGTCAGTAAAAAAGAAGTGGCATAGCCGGGAGTTACTTCCTTGGTGTACAAACGATCTCTTCCATTGGTATTATACGGGCTCGCATCGTTAGCCGTGTAGGATATTATTCCGGTTCTTCTTGCTTTTTCCAGGTTGGCAGCAGAAGGCTGGGCTATTGAAAATGTAACTTCTTCCTGGTGTGTGTTGTAAACAGGTATGCCATATACCATCCGTTTACCTTCATTATCCGTTACGGTTATATCCGAAATATGATGAGACTTCCTGTAAGAATCAGCAGTCCTGTCAACACCCCCGATCTTTTTATCGAGCGCATATTTCACCGCCTGCTCGTTGGTGAGATAGCTAAATCCGTAATTTCTTTTTTCTCTTTTGGTTTTTACTAATGAAGGAAGAGGAACCGGGGAAGTCCGGGTTTTTAAAGAAGTAAATGTTCTGTTGCCTGCAAGGGTTACTTTACCTGTGGCTGTGTTACCAAACTTGCTGTAAAAAACATTATCAGCCACATTTTTTTCGCCAACTTGCTTGAAATACACCGGTTCAGCATCTATGCTGTTATTCAGAGCCGCTTCAGCCGAGCCGAGGTAGAAATTATTTGCCGTCCATTTTTTGGTAGTGGTTCCCCCATTGGTAAGGTCAATACGCCCGCCGCCTTTAAAAACATTTCCTCCGCCAATGGTTACACCGATACTGGTATTGTTGTTGGTGTTCTTGTGGACTTTATCAAAAACGACATAGTTGCCACCAAACCAGGGGCGGAACTGCTGTGATCCTGTCTGACCGGTAGCAACAAAAAAATCATTAGTGGCAACAGGAACGGGAATAGCCGGTGAACTGGTAATAAAAACGCCATCCTTTTCACGATTAAAATCAAGCAATGCTCCTTCATTCTTTCTTCCCTTTGCATAATTCATGTATCCAAATGCAGGCACAGAAACGGAAGGTTCCAGGTTCTTTTCCTTATAGACATATCCTGAGCCTCCAAGGCCAAGATATCCGCCGAATATAGAAGCCCCCAGGTCAAAGCTGAATGTAAACCCTGAGTTGGAAGTATTGGAATTGATAGCCGGGGTATAAGATTGTCCGAAATAATGAACAGCAGATCCTTCAGTTGTGAAAGAAAATTTTGTAATGTTTGAATTTTTATATTGCTCTGTAGTAGAGAAAGAAGAAGAAAGCGAAACGTTCTTTAACCCGGCTCTCGTATTGTATGAAAATCCTCCTGAAAGGCTTCCACTTAAATTAACATCCTTATTCATATCATAATTAGCACTAAGTGAGAGGTTCGGGCTAATATCCACTCCACCGCGTACATCAGAGTTTACATCAAGGTTGAGTCCGGCGGTAAGGGGCGATTTCGTATTCTTTGATAAACTAAACCCGATACTAGCGCCTACAGATGCCCCGATACCATAATAATTGTCCTTGTATACATTTAGTTTTAAACTGGCGCTGCCAAACTCCCATGCAAATGCTGATGGTTTAATAACGATCTGTCCGCCTACTTTTTTAAATTCCTTTCTTGAATACTCTTTGCTGATCTTATCCCCTTTTGTTCCGTCAAAATCATCCGGCAATCCTCTCATCGTTCTGTTCACAGTGCCGGGATTCAATGACCAGCCTGTGCCTACCCAGCTCGCTTCGTCATCCATTCCGGTACCTGATTGGTAAGAAAGATTAACCGGGTATCCTCCCACATCCATCAATGGTATGTTATACTTCATATCCCCGGAGAAAAGATCAACCAGGTCAGATGTACCTGCCGGTTCAAACTTCTGCATTTCCGGCTGCGAAGGCCCGCTGGTCAATGCATGGCTGGTTGCTGGTATAAGCAGTTGCAGTGAGAAAATAAATAGAAAAAATGCTGCAATGAATTTTCTGCTTCTTCCTTTCCGCATAAGTTCTGGTCTTTATTGTTTATTACTGTTTATTATGACCTGCTGAGTTCCCCACAATCCATATGAATCTCTGTATATCAACGTATCAGGATCGTTGTCATCTTTATTTTCAAAAACAAGCACCCCTTCATACCTGTGACGTTCCAGTCTTTGCCTTGGCTGAAAAAAAACAGGACTTACTGAATCGCCATTTTTCAGCATCACCCAGTCATTCTGCACATCATACTGGTAATACTTTCCGGTTTCAATATCCTTCTTACCGGTTGCATTTGCCACAGAGAGACTGTCAATAAACCCGGTTACATAGCACTGAAAGACCTTTCCATTACTATCGGCCTGCCACATCACTGCATTACACGATATTCTGTCAACGTACATCATTCCTGCCTCTTTACTATGTATCTCCACTTCATGCTTTTCTCTGGTTTCATTTTCCATTACTGCTTCATCACTGTTTGTGCAGGCAGCTATTATCATTAACCCCGGAACTGTTGCAATGACTAAAGACTTTTTCATCAGTTTCCCGTAAAAGATCATTGCGGTTCTGTATTGTCATTATCTGTATAAACAAATCTTACTTCCACCGGAGGCTCATTGAAAGGGTACACTTTCAGTATGTAATGGTTTCCAGGTTTCAGATCAAGATCACTCAGGTCAATATCAATTTTATTCAATCCCTGCTGCAGTTTCACTTCCGGCAAATGTTTTATTTCTTTTCCTGCTCCCGAAAGATCTAGTATCGCATAACGCAGTTTCTGAATATTATAATCATTCCTGAATGAAAACTTCAGTGAACGGTTAGCGATATAATAATTGCCGTTCACAAGTAATTTCAGTTCACGATAACTATCATTTGGCCCTGGCCTAACTGCCTCTTTACATTGCACAGTAAACTCCCATATCTCCGATTTTGACACGATCAGTCCTTTTTCGTGAGCCACCACCTGCCAGTAATATGTTTTACCTTCTTTCAATTCTGGATTCACAGATGGGTAATTAATGGTAGTGGAAGAAATATTATCCAGCAGCAGCAAGGGAGTTTTCATCAGCATATCTTCTGCAGCATTTCCAGCTTTTTTTTCTGTTAGTAATAACCGGAACCGCATGGAGGCGCTGAATGGCATGGGTGGCTGCCAACTTAATACAGGCCTTTTATTGCAAATGGTATCCTGGTCAGCCGGATTTAGTAATGTAATCGGCACCAGCGGCTGTATCTCCCCATCAAAGCAGTTCTCATATTCCTCAAAACGGCTTTTGTCCTGTGGTACGAAACGGAAACAAAAAGTATAATCACCGGGTGGGATATTGCGTGTCTGGCTGGCAATAGCACCGTAAGCGTTAGACGAAAACCGGAACGCACTGTTACTATAAACAGGTTTTGGGAAATTAGTGATGCCCGGATTGAAAGTGGTCAGCGGTGTAGTAACAACCAATACTACAGAACCACTTGAATTTTCCTTTACAGAGATGAATAATTGACCGCTGAGTTTTTCTGTCCCCAGATTTTGTACCTGGAAACTGCCAAGTCCGTCAACACTACGACCATATAGCTCAGGCAAAAAAGTAAAGTTCAACTGGGCCGCTGCAGTGATACTTAAAAAGAAAAATAAGATAGTTCCCTGAATGATCCTTTTCATACAATTTTTTTAAAACCTGTAGTGAACAGATGACCCCATGTATACCTGGTTAGCAAGCTCTTTTCGGATAGTTTGCACTGCTTTCCTCCATGTCATGTCAATATCTATATCCAGTTTTTTAAATAATGTGCCGCTTATCTGGTGTTTAAGCCCTGCCTGCTTGTTCCATCCTGTGTTTGAATAAAAACCTGCACCGCTGCTGAAACGTATTTTATCGTTGATGGCATAAGCATAATTGACCTCCGTGTTAAAGGACGAGGTATTAAAATAATAGGCTTTATTATCTGATTGATTCACCAATACAGACAGTGTCATCATATTTTTATTCAATATCATTGACGAAGTATGGGAAAACAGCCAGGTGTTACTGGTGTATTGATCGCCGGTCAACATCGGAATATCAAAACTTTGCCTGGATAAGCTGACATTACTAAGAATTTTCTTACTGCTTATCCTGAACTGGTAACCGGCATCTCCCTGTAGGGTGAACCCGGAACCATTGACACTTGCAGTCTGTCTATCATTTTTAAACCGGTAGCTGTTGTGACGGAGGGCAACGCCAAATCGTGTACTTCTTTTTACCCGGTAGCCCATTTGAATATTATTCGAGAAATTATGATACGTAAAATTCCTGGCCGGATCGAAATACTGGTCCCTGTAATCTGTCTTATAACGAACCGTCAATTTTTGTTTCAAAAATTTTCTACCGAGGCTCAAACCAATCCGGCTCTCTCCCTTTCGGATAAACACATTGCCCGGGTTGCTATAACCAAGGCCTGCTTTCCTGAAGGTCGCCTGAACATCCGTTTTAAAAATATCCCCCCTGTAGTCAATAGTAGCTGCAAAATTTGATTTACCGTTATTGCCAAAAACATCACTGTGGGCATTATTTTTTGTAATTGAACTGTCTTCCGAAAAATTGTTGTTATAAGAGCCGAATGATCTGGACAGGTCAACGGATATCTTATGTTTAAGAGATATATCAAATGAAGATTGCCATGTGATCACTGCATCGCGGCGACCGGGAGTTGAAAGGTATCCTGACTGCATCATCGCCGGGTCTGACCGCATAAGATCCTGTGAAGCATTAAAATCAAAAAAGTTTACTGAAAGAGATTGTTTTACATTGCTATTCCATCCGGACCCAAACTTTATACCCATCAGTTTTGAATACTCGTTGGAAGTAAAGCTTGTAAGACCTGCCTGGGCCCAATTATTAACGTTTGAACTGCCGGAACCATATATGATACCAGCCGATGAACGATTGCCGGTAAATTCTGCATTAATCCCGTTATTCATCAGGTTCTGCAGGTTAAGCTCTCCTCCGCTTAAAGGGTTTGCACCAATATCCAACCTGGTAACATTTAAAAACAGCTTTTGAATTCCCGAAAGACTTGCATGTCCCTTTATCACAGCTACCAGGTTTGAAGGCTTTTTTATAAAGGACTTGAAATTGCCGGGGGTAAATGGCAGGTGTGACCGCAGTTCCTTTACTAATGGGTTGCTGTCAAATTTTTCCTTCCAACTGGTTATCTTATTATATATTTTTCCCAATGCTTCATATTTTCCGATCTTTTGCAACGCCATTCTTTGCAATGAATCGCTCTGCGATGAAAAAATACCACCCCCCGAGCCAAGCTCCTGATATAATTCACTGCCCTGCCTGTAACCATCAAGAACATCCTGGGAGATGACTCTACTCTTGAGGCCTGAAAGGTCATTCACTGACAGATCAATAATGCTCAACGGCAGACCCAGGTCACTTTTAAAATCTGCCGCATATTCCTGCTCTATCTTTTTTATTTCGCTTTTCAGGGAGTTCTCATACTGTGATTTGATAGTATTGATCCTTGATAACACCGAAGACAATACCCTCTCCGGGTTCACTTTATCCAATACCTGTTTCTGCAGCATTTCCAGGTATTTTTTATGATCAAAATTGAACTGGGGGAAGTTATTAAATGGCGTATTGTAAAAATTATAAATACCATTATTCCCTGCCAGTCTTGCATCAAAAGGCATACTGGCCAATGAAATGCTGACTGAGAGGTCATAGCCAACTGTTGACCTAATATCATTCAAAAAACCGGTTGAAAGACCGGAAGTATCATGCAGATAGATATATTCAATATCAGCATTTATATTATTTATCCTGAAAAAAGGAGATCCTTTTTTAAAAAAACTAACAGGCGCCAAGATTGATTGCGTAATACTTTTCCCGTTGTTGAGCAACGAATCCATCAGCCTTTTCTCCGGAGAAATTACCGGCAATAGTGACTGTTTTGCTACAATATCCAATTGACCCGCCTTCTTAGTCGCTTTTTTTCCGGCAGCATTTATATTATCAGTAATTACTGCGGAAACAGAGTCGGGCCTTACTGATTTTTCCTTGATAGGTTGTTGTGCAACGGATGTCATGCACATACAACTCAGGATGACAAATAAAACGGGCAGGTATTCTAAAGCGTAACGCCTCATTGCAAAAATTTTATTTATTAGCGGCCTCCAGTTTTTTCTTTAATACTGCATTTTCCTCTGAGAGTTTTTCCACCTTCTTATTCAATTCGATCATGTAAAGGGTTAGCTCTTCTATCTTTTTCAGTAATGTTGCCTGGTTTTCACCAAGATCAAGTCCGTTCTTTTCCACTTCAGCAGCAGAAGGCACATCCGGCAGATGTTTATTCTTTTGAATGAAGTCCTCCACATCTTTTAAAGGCGGCAAAATATATCCGGGATAAAAAACATAATCAGCCCAGACCGTTTGATCTACTTTTACTTTTCGTGTGCGGATACCTGTTTCTACGAATAACTTATAATTATTATCTGCCATGCTGGTGGTACCAATACCCACTTTACCGGCAGAATTACCATACAGAAAAACTGTATTATTTGATTTTATTGAAACAATACCTGCACCCTCCACTCCGAAATCTGCATAATAGCCATTCCCATTTCTTACCTGTATGGCTGAAGCTCCGACCCCTGCGTCGCTGAATACGGCAGGGAGTCCTCCGGTACCTGATACATAAAGTTTAGATGTCGGGTTGGCAATACCGATACCTACATTACCCGTATTATAATAAATATCACTCCCTGCTGTAATCCATTGAGATGAGCCGCCTCCACCACCGCCAAATGTTGAAGCATCTCTCCAACTGACATTTCCAGATGCATCTGTCGCTAAGATTTGTGTTAACGAGTTATTGTTGGCTAATCCCTGAAAACGAACCGTCCCGTTACTATGCAACCGGGCGGAAGGCACTGTAACACCTATACCTATATTCCCATTATCTCCGTATATCCAGTTACCGATATTTAATTGGTTGGAAGCTGTTGTAGAAATATTGGGTTGGACAGATGTGCCAATCAAGATATTATTATCGCCCCCGGTCAATGTACTACCTGCGAAATAACCAACGGCTACATTACCGATACTGGTAGTAGTATTTGCCAAAGCATTTGACCCAATTGCGGTATTGTTGTTGCCGGCTGTATTCGCATAAAGCGAATTAACACCAATAGCAGTGTTCTGTCCACCGGCTGTATTATAATACAGAGCATTCATACCATCGGCCGTATTAGCAGATCCTGTAATGTTTGAATAAAGTGTTTGCGCCCCTGTACTTGTATTACTTCCACCGGTAGTATTGAAGTTTTGGGAGCCAAAACCAAAAGCAGTATTATAACTGGCGGTAGTACTTGCACTTAATGCATTTCTTCCCATAGCAGAGTTATAATTCCCGGTAGTATTGGATTTAAGGGAGTTATACCCAATTGCGGTATTATGAGAGCCCGTTTGGTTAAGCTGCATTGAGATGTAACCCACAGCAGTATTACCTGTACCTGTCGTATTGGAGGATAGAGAATTCGCTCCAATGCCTGTATTATAGTTGCCGCCAGTGTTTGAAACCAGGCTGGCATAGCCCACAGCAGTATTAATAGTGCCCGTAGTATTACTTGTAAGAGCCTGGTATCCGATGGCGGTATTATAAATACCCGAAGGAGTATTTGCGGCAAGGGCCCCTTGCCCAAGAACAGTATTATATTGACTATTGCTGCCTCCTGTACCAACGGTCATATTATTAATTCTGGCATCTGCAGTAGTTCTGAAAGAACCGGTTACATCCAGCTTATATGCGGGTGCAGTACCTCCAATTCCCACATTCCCGGCTGTATTATTATATATATCTGATCCTGACAATGTCCAGTAGTTAGTTCCCTCGCCTGATGGTGTAAAGTATTCAAGCGCTGTTCCTGCCGCATTGACTCTTAACTGCTGGTCAGCTGTTCCAAGTACAAGGCCTATCCCTCCCCTGGCCACTGGTAAAATACCCGTCGTGATCTTTGCTGCATCAAGATTAGGAATATCTGAAGCTGATAATGCCCTGAAAGAAGGTGCAGCTACTCCTCCGGAAGAAGGACCAGCAAAAATTGTATTGGCTGTTTGTGTGCTCAGAGTAAATGATAAAGCCGGAGTAGTAGTTGATGTAGCCACACCGGTTGTAAACAATGGTGATAATGAGCCTGCAGAAAAGTTACTTACACCTGTTGTCAGCACAACATCGCCATTGGCATCTACTGTAAGTACTTTTCCGTTAGCAGAGAATACGGGTGCAAACGTGCTGGTAAGGCTGCCGAAGCGCAAGCCGCTTAACCCGGTTGTGCCATGAACTATATGAAGCTTGTTCGCAGGGTTTGTTATCCCGATACCTACATTACCTGAAGAAAGAATGACCATCCTTTCAGTATTATTCGTCCTGATTCTTAAATTGGTCGCATTTGTTGTACCGAGGAACTGTGCTGTCGTAGGCGTGTTTCCGGTTAATGACCATTGAGCAATACCAGTTGAAGAAATCAATATACTCAACGCAAAACACGAAAAAAGTAAGGCAGTTTGATTTGGCTTCATAATAAAAATATTAATAACAGAGTTTATATTCCAAATACGTAGCCAGCCATCATCAACAATAATATAGTTGCCGAAGCTGTTTATTTTTCACAGGGAAAAAGGATTATAATTCGGAGTTTAATGTAAACTGCGAATCAGGTTATGTGTAAAATATCATGTTGGCAATGCTACTAGCAATACCGGCATGATCACATCTGTTGCAACCTGCTATCTAATACAAAACCATGGTGATAATAAAAGCTTCAAAGGGCAGCGTGTATCATTGAAGCCACTAATTAATTTCTTCAATGAAAGAAGGGGAAAATCAGAGCTTGAGTAAGTACTTTTGAGTTTCTGGAACTCAAAAGATGTTTTCTCTTTTTGTTACCGCTACAATGTTACAAATAATTAAAATGCATTACCAAAAAAAGTTAACTGTTTTTTTACTTTTTTTTCAGGAATTTTTCCACCACCGTTTATTTTTTCCCCCCGGTAAAACCTTATAGCGTCAGTTAATTTATTCTCCATTCCCACCCCATTAGTAAATTCCGAGACTCACAGGCCATTATCAATCAATAGTTATCCTTTGGGGGTCACCTTCGTCACATCCGTATCTTTTACCAATACAAATTACTTCAGCAATTGGCCATTAAAACAGGGTTTTTAAAGAAGGTCGCCATTAAAAAACATAAAATACCTGATCTCAGATTTTAGTTGAAGTGCATTGAGGGTTAGGTTTAAAAAATAACAAAGAGCTAATGTTCTTACTCGTAAGACTAATAATTGATATGAATGCAGGTAGGGGGTAGAATTACCGTTACAATTAAATACCGGGAAAGAAGCTTTATACATGAGCAATCCTGGCTTTTTTCCTGAGTTAAAACTGCCCCTTTCTGCAATGGAATATCGCCGGTTTCAACAAGATTGCCAGATAGAACCACCCCAAAAATGAAATGTTCCTTATAAATAGCTACTTATACCACTGCTGATATAAGGGTATCCCTGCTCCGTTTAGTGCTTATATGTTTTGATTGTATCAGAAAGGAAATTCTGTTCCCATTGTACAAAAGCGTCTTTCAACTCCGGGGCCTTCAATCCATTGCCTGTTACCAGATTCTGGCTGCTGATCACCCTTGCCTCATCCCACATTCCCTCATCAATAAACGATTGCAATAACCGGGCGCCGCCTTCCACCAATACACTCTGGAGTTTTAACTGGTACAAAGCATTGACGACCTGGTGCACCAAACTCACATCCTCCGTTACCTGGTAGTATATCAGGTCGCCTTGTTCTTCATGTTTAACAGTATTA
>JAEUVJ010000071.1 GCA_016787085.1 Chitinophagaceae bacterium
ACTAATCTCGTTCAGGGCACGTATGTGTTCCGGTTAACCGTAACGGACAACGGAGGAGCAACGGCAACGGATGATGTAACGGTGACGGTGAATGCAGCGGCTAACCAGGCCCCGACGGCCAATGCGGGTACAGATATAACGATGACACTTCCGGCGAACTCTACCACATTAACCGGCAGCGGGACGGACGCTGATGGAACGATAGCCAGTTATGCGTGGAGCAGGGTGAGTGGCCCGACGACATTTACGATAGGCACAGCGAATGCAGCGACGACTACATTAACTAATCTTGTTCAGGGGACGTATGTGTTCCGGTTAACAGTAACGGACAACGGAGGTGCAACCGCAATAGATAATATTACCGTAACTGTGAATGCAGCGACTGTAGTACCCAATCAGGCGCCAGTTGCTAGAACTGCAGCAGATAGTGTAGTATTGAACCTGCCGGTAAATTCAACTTCATTAAACGGGTCTTCTTCTACAGATGCTGATGGCACAATAACCAGTTATGCATGGACTCAGTTATCAGGGCCATCAACAGCCGCTATGGCCAATCCGCTTACTGACATCGCACAGGTAACCAATCTGGCGACAGGAATATATACGTTTCAATTACGGGTAACTGATAACAGGGGCGCTTCGTCAACAAAGAACGTCAGGGTAATTGTAAAGAATAAAAGCGACGATGATTATTATATAAACCTGTTCCCCAATCCGACACAGGGAAATCTGACCTTGCAGTATTCTCAGAATAATACAGGCAAATACAGGATATCAGTATATGATGCCACAAGAAGACTTATCCAGGATGGCTTTGCTGACAAAACACAGGTGATGTTGACGGAAACGATCCATGCAGAGAACCTGAAAGGCGGCGTATACATTATCCAGATCGTACTGCCTGATGGGAAAACAGTTTCCAGGCAGTTTATAAAAGTATAGCGTACCATACACTAACGTCATCAATAAACAGGCAGGTGCTGCGATCAGCACCTGCCTTTATGTATAACGGTGTCATATAAATACCCTGTTGCCGTAACTGTAATTCTCCCGGAATTCTTTTGGCGTACAGCCTTTTTTCTTTTTAAACAGCCTGTTGAAATTGGAGATATTATTGAAGCCACAGTTATAAGCTACTTCTGATACAGATTGTGTCGTATCAATTAATAGACGGGAGGCATGTCCTAAACGCATCTCCAGCAGGCTGTCCATGAAAGTAATACCTGTTCTTGTTTTAAAGAAACGGCTGAAAGATACCTCTGTCATATTGGTGAGTTTAGCCACTTCTGTCAGGGTGACCGGCTTGGAAAAATTCTGGTTCATATAATCAACCGCGGCCCTGATACGCCGGCTGGTATGCGAGAGATCAGTATTATTGAATGTAGCATCAGACAGTGTATGCATATTCCGTGAGATAGACAGATCATGCAGTATGGAAAGCAGCTCAAGCACCGAATCAAATCCCTGTTTTTGATTCAGGGTTAATAATCTTGGGGTTAGCTGGTCAATAGTTTGCCGGGAGAATAAAATACCCCGTGCCGATCTTTCCAGCATACTCCTGATAAAACTCAATTGATTTCTTTTCAGGAATTTTTCATCCAGCAGGTCTTTATGAAATTGTATGGTAACTTCTCTTATTTCTTTGCTTTTGCATTTATGCGTTTGCCATACATGGGGCAGGTTAGAACCAACGAGTACCAATTCTGCGTCATCAATCTCCGCAATATGATCGCCAACTACTCTCCTGGCTCCTTTTGCATTCAAAATAAAGTTCAGCTCCAGTTCTTCATGACAATGTAACGGAAAGTCAAACTCTGATTTGATCCTGGTGAAGAGAGTGAAGCAATCGCTGGATGTCAGCGGGGTGATCTCCCGCATTATATTTGTTTGCATGACAATTATTAGTACTTCAAAATTATAACAATAAAGATAAAAAAGTATTGGTATTGAATTATGCTGTTTGTCTTGATCAGGGCCGAAAAGTAGAGGTTTTATAGGTATATTACTTGATTTTTAATTATTCCAACCATTGTTATAGACTAAAAAGCATTACAATCTGATAAAATAGTATTAGTTCTGGGTTGTATCGTAAACCTAAATTTGTCAAAACAAACTTGCTATATGAGAAAGAAACGACCCCTTTGGGTGATCGCAACAGTAATAGCGATTCTCCTGAGTTCCTCAACTGTTTTTGCACAAACCAAGATCATCTCCGGCATTGTATCTGATCAGAGCGGTACTCCTCTTGCTAACGCAACAGTGGCCGTTAAAGGCGGGAAGGCGGCAACGGCTACTGACCTGAACGGTGCGTTCAAGATCACTGTGCCTGATAATGCCAAAACCCTCGTCATATCTTATGTCGGGGCAAAGCCTGTTGAAGTATCCATCAGTGACAAGTCAAATGTGATTGCCACCCTGGAAGTAACGGATACCAAGCTCAGTGAAGTGGTCGTCATCGGTTATGGAACAGCCAAACGGGCCGATGTGTCATCTGCTATCTCCTCTGTCAAATCAAAGGATATTAAAGACCTTCCGGTAGCCGGTATTGACCAGGCATTGCAAGGTAAAGTGGCAGGTGTTACCATAATGAATAACAGTGGCCAGCCCGGCGGCGGTGTATCGGTAAGGATACGTGGTATAACAACTATTAATGCTAATGACCCGTTGATTGTAATAGACGGGGTGATATTTACCAGCAACACTAAATCAAGCGCCGGCTATGCCGGGTTAGGCGGTTCAGATGGACAGACAGGCAACAGTTTTCTGGCTACACTGAATCCGAACGATATTGAATCCATAGATATTTTAAAAGACGCTTCTGCGCAGGCTATTTACGGATCGCAGGCAGCCAACGGGGTTATTCTTATTACTACCAAAAAGGGAAAATCCGGTGAAGGAAAGATCAGCTATGATGCATACTATGGTCGTCAGCAGGTGTATAGAACGCTGGATATAATGAACCTGAGGGAATTTGCACAGTACCAGAATGAAGTAGCTCCCCTCATCGGTTTGACGCCCAGCGCTGAATTTGCCGATCCGTCCATACTGGGAGAAGGTACCGACTGGCAGGATGCGATGTTCAGAAATGGAAATATGAACAGCCATCAATTGAGTTTTTCGGGCGGAAAAGATAAAACCACCTATTACCTGTCTGCAGGTTATTTTGACCAGTCGGGTATATTGATCGGTTCTGATTTCAAACGGTATTCCACCCGTTTCAGCCTTGATCACCAGTTGAAGAACTGGATAAAAGTAGGAGTAAGCGCCAATGCTTCCCGCAGCATACAGAATGTAACGCTGGCTGATGCAGCAGAGGGTACGATCTGGTGGGGCGCTGTACAAAGCCCGCTGATTCCCGTAAAGAACCTGGATGGCACATGGGGTGGCGGACAGACCGTCGGCGGCTTTCAATACGGACAGGATAATCCCATAGCAAGAAGTTTTTACAGGGGAAATAAAACGACAACCAGCCAGGTATTCGGAAACCTGTATGCCGAAATTGAATTTATGAAAGGCCTTACCCTGCGGAATGAATTCGCCTATTCACTTAATTTATCCAATAACCAGGCACACCAGCTAGCCGGCAATATCGGTAATACCAGCCTTCGCAGCCAGCTATTTGAATACAGGGGCAATGGATATTATTATGCTGTCAGGAACTACCTGAACTATTATAAAAATATCGGCAAGCATTCTATTACCGGTACACTGGGACACGAAGCGCAATACAATTACTGGGAAAGCCTCAACGGAAAAAAAGTAGATCTGCAGAATAACATACTTGACCTGAATGCAGGCAGCAGCGACCGTACTACCTGGGAGTTGGGAGGTGGCAAAAATGACGGCAGCATTGAATCCTATTTTGTAAGGGGTACTTATACATATGATAACAGGTATGCGCTTAATCTCAGCCTGAGGCGGGATGCTTCATCCAGGTTCTTTGATAAAAATAAATGGGGCAATTTCCCCGGCGCTTCTTTTGCCTGGACAGTAACCAATGAAAGTTTTGCAGAAGGTATCAAAAAAGTAGCTAACTATTTAAAGGTACGACTGGCCTATGGATCGGTAGGTAATCAGAATCTGCCTTCCGGTTCGCCCAATCCTCCTTATACATCTGTTGTCAGTTTCTGGCCCGGCCCAGTAGGATTTGGTAACTCCAGTTATCTCTATGGTGTACCCAACCCTGATCTGACATGGGAATCAGTCGTAACAAAAAATGCAGGTATTGACGCCTCCTTTTTCAATAGCAGGATAGAGTTATCTGTGGATGTGTATCAAAAAACCACCACAGATATGCTGATCATTGGTACAGGCCCCCGCCTTATTGGCGTAGGCGACCAGTGGGATGATCTGAAAGGACCTGTTATTAACGTTGGGGAAATGTCCAACACTGGAGTTGACATCAGCATTACCAGCAATAACATCAAGTCAAAAGATTTTACATGGAAAACCAACGTTATATTCTCCCGTTTCAAGAACAACCTGGATCAGTTAGCCGGATCTACGGCTGCATTGACAGGCAGGTTGTACTATGATAATTATACAGTTTCATTTACAAGGCCAGGCTATCCGGTAGGTTCATTCTTTGGCCTGGTAACGGACGGCCTGTTCCGTACCCAGGCGGATCTGAATAACAGTTTACCACAGTTTGGATATTCTGTTGACCAGACCCATACCTGGCTGGGTGATGTACGGTTTAAAGACGTAGCCGGTGGCCCGGATGGCAAACCCGATGGTATCATTGATGCCAGTGATATCACTTATATCGGCAGCCCGCTTCCTAAATTCACTTATGGGCTGACCAATTCTTTCAGTTATAAAAACTTTGATGCTTCCATTTTCCTGCAGGGAAGCTATGGCGCCAAGATCTTCAATTTCCTGCGCTGGCAACTGGAGAAAATGGATAATGCTTTTTATAACCAGCTACGGTCTGTCATGGACAGATATACAGATGCTAATACGGGCGGCAAACTACCCCGCTTTAGCAATACCAACGTGAATAACGTGTATATGTCAGACCGGTATGTGGAGGATGGTTCTTATCTCCGTATTCAGAATATCACGGTGGGTTACAGGCTGCCGGCTCAGTGGCTGAAAAAAGCCCGGATCAACACGGCAAGATTGTATCTCTCCATTCAGAACCTGCACACTTTTACCGATTACAGCGGGTATGATCCTGAGATAGGGGCGTTCAACAATAACATCCGCCTGATGAATGTGGATGCCGGTCACTATCCCAATCCAAGAACATTCACAATCGGCGCTAATATTGAACTATAACCTTATTGTGAAACTCAAAACATTCTGAAATGAAAAATATACTTCGATATACAGCAGCGCTTACCGTACTGGTGATGGTATTGATGTCCTGCAAAAAAACGTTTACCGAGAGGGCTGCGCTGGACAGTACAACCCTTGATAACTATTACAACACAGCCGAAGAAGTGCGGGGACTTACCAGCACCTTGTACGGTCTTCCCTGGGCAGGTTATGAGAACAGGGCAATGGATGCGATCGGCGATGTAATGGCCGGTAATGAATACACGGGCGGCAACGATGACCCTCCGTTCCTGAGTTTTTCTTATGCGGCTACATCTGTACGCATTGCCGATGCCTGGAAAGTATTTTATAAGATCGGCGGTTGGACCAGCGAATATATGAATGCGCTGGAGCTGAAGAAATCAAAAGGTGGCAACCCTTCATTTATTGACCCGGCAATTGCAGAATGTCATTTCTTCAAAGGAACAGTCTATTTCTTTATTGCCAGGATTTGGGGTGATGCGCCTATCGTGAATGATCCGGGCGGTACCATATTGTCTGGCAATTTTAATATTCCCCGTTATTTCAAAGCCGATGTGTTGCGGTTTGCATTGGAAGAATTGAAAAAAGCAGAAGCCGGTCTACCTGAGACAGATGCCCCCGGCCGTGTAACAAAATATGCTGCCAAGGGAATGATGGCAAAACTATATCTCTACAGGGGTAATTATGATAGTGCGAGAACAAAAGCACTGGAGGTGATCAATTCAGGTAAATATGATTTATTCGCAGACTATGCGGGTATGTTTAATTCAAGCGCCAATAACAATAATATTGAGTCGCTGTTTTCTATCCAGCACCAGCTTACCGGCAACCCCTGGGGCTCGGGTAACCAGAAAAACCCGGACAGGGGGCCTTCTAATCTTCAGACATCAGAAGCCAATATGTGGGAGTTATACATTCCCAGTATAGATATGAAGAATGCCTACGAATCTGGCGATACCCGCCGTAAAGGATCCATGATGGAGCATGGCTGGAGTTATACACCATGGAAACCGCAAAATGCCAATACCACTTACAACGCTTTCATGGCAAGTGGCTACAAATATGATACCCTGCAACCTGTAGGCGATGGCGGGCAGAAAAACTCTACCCGTTCGAATATTGCAAAATATGTGGTAGGCCCCGGCGCTGCATTTGGCGGCGAACCGGTTCTGGGTATGAACAGCGGTATCAATACGATGGTACTCCGGTATGCAGATGTATTGCTCATCTATGCCGAAGCTGTACTGGCTACTAACGCTTCTACATCCGACGCCAGTGCACTGGCTGCTTTCAACAAGGTGCGTTCAAGAGCGCAACTGGCAACAAAAACGTCAATCACAAAGGATGATATATTGAAAGAACGCCGTGTAGAACTTGCTTTTGAAGGCGATTACTGGTTTGATATACAGCGCCAGGGATTTGCCAAAGCCAAACAGATCATAGAAGCACAGGACAGGGGTACATTCGGTAACCCGGTGTATGTAACTTTCGCACAGAATTATATGCACCTGCCTATACCTGCCGGTGAAGTATTACAGGATCCGGCACTGGCACAGCCTCCGGTAGCTTATTATTAATCATCAACTCAAGCACAATAAAAAGATTATTATGAAAAGTATAATTGCCAAAACGTTTACCAAACTGTCTTTGCTGTTGCTGACGGTTTCCATTATACTGATCTCCTGCGAAAAGGATGGTGATGGCAGCCCCGATATGAGCGCCGGTGATATGTCATCAGGTACGATCGCTCCTAATTCTGCTGCAGGCGGTGAAGTCATCACACTGACAGGTACGGGAATAGGGCAGATCAGGAGTATTGTTTTTGATAAGAATAATGTGCCCGCTCCTTTTACTTCCACCCTGAATACTGAAACGCATCTCGTATTCCGCGTGCCCGATACGGCGTTTGGTGGACCACAGAATGTGATATTTACCAATAGTGAAGGAAAGACGTTATCAGTTCCCTTTGGGGTGATCGCATTGCCTAATATTACCAGTGCATTTCCTACCGATTTCGAAGCCGGAACTGTTGTAACGATCAAAGGCAACAACCTGGATGATGTGACCAGCGTTGTACTGGATGGCACTACGGATGCTGCCACCATTGTTTCAAAAACGAGGAAGGAAATGGTGATCACGATGCCTGCCAGTACAGCGGACAGGGCTAAACTGAAGATCACCAACTCATCCGGTAACAGGGTTACCGATATGGAATTTGTGAATGTAACACGGGCATTGACGGTGTTTACTGATCAGCTTAATAACGGGTTCGACAGCTGGAGCTGGGGCGGAACATTTACCGCATCCAATGAAGATAAGATCACGGGCGCTGCGTGTATGAAAGCAGCTTATGACCCCGCCGGGTCATGGGGTGGTATGCAATTAGGTAACGGTGGTTCAATTAACATCACAGGATACAGGTATTTTGCTTTCTGGGTGAAAGGAGCTGATATTGATAAAAATGTACAGTTCTGGCTTAACTGGGGTCATCAGAAAGTAATCACCGTTCCTGCTAATAAATGGACCTATTTCAGGTATGAGCTCGCCACACAATATGCCGGTGTGTCCACGTCAATCAACAATGTCACCTTCCAGATCTTTGATGCCGGAAAGACATTGTTATTTGATAATATAATGTTCTTTAAATAAATTGGTTTATACCAGTTGATGACAGCAAGTTTTTCTCATTAAGCAGTTAGTCGTTTAAGCCGTTTCCGGGTCTGCGCAATCAAATCAGGAACGGCTTTTTTTAAGCCCCGATGGAAAGCGGAAAACACATAGCGAAACTGATCCTCCTGCTGATCTTCAGCCAGCATTTTGCTTTCGCCCAGACATCTTTTGTCAGCGCAAAGAATAGCCGGTTCATGATTAATGGAAAGCCCTATTATTATATCGGAGTGAATTACTGGTACGGGGGATTAGTGGCCAATGATGTAAAAGGAAAGGAACGGATCCGGAGAGAATTGGATTTCCTGGCGGCGAATGGCGTCAATAATCTTCGTGTGATGGCAGGTGCTGAAGGCACCGGTCCGATCAATGGTGTTCCGAGAGTGGAACCCGCTTTACAAAAAAGCCCCGGTGTGTTCAGGAAAGAGCTATTGACAGGACTTGACTTTTTGCTTGCTGAGATGGGCAAACGAAAAATGAAAGCCATCATATTCCTGAGCAATAACTGGGAATGGAGCGGTGGTTTTTTACAATACCTGAACTGGAATGGCCTGATCGCTGATTCTGTTTTGCGACGTAAGCTGACCTGGGATGAGATGAGGGATTATGTCAGTTTGTTTTACAGTTGCGGCAATTGTGTCGGCCAGTACGAACAACAGGTAAAGATGTTGGTGAAAAGAGTCAATACCATTACTAAAAGAAAGTATACTGACGACCCGGCCATCATGGCGTGGGAAATTGCCAACGAACCCCGGCCCATGCGGCCATCAGCCATCGAAGACTATAAGAAATTTATCAGCCGTACAGCTGCCCTGATCAGGTCGCTGGATAAGAAACACCTGATTACGATCGGCAGTGAAGGAGAGATGGGAAGTGAAAATTTAGATGTGTTTACTGCTATACATAGCGATCAGAATATTGACTATGCCACCATACATATATGGCCGAAGAACTGGGGATGGTTCAAGGACACCGCTATTGCCAGGGACATTCATGAGGTGATAAGCAAAACAGATCAATACATCCGCAAACATGCAGCTATAGCCAGGCAGTTGAGCAAGCCGTTAGTGGTGGAAGAATTTGGTTTGCCGAGGGATGGTCATTTGTTTGTATTGTCGGCAACCACCACTTTGCGGGATAAGTATTATTCATCCATATTTAGTCATTTGCTTACCCATGCCCGAAATAAAGATGTGATCGCCGGGGCTAATTTCTGGACCTTTAGCGGCAGCGGCAGGCCTTCTCATCGCCAGGTATTGTGGAAGAAAGGAGATGATATCATTGGTGATCCGCCGGTGGAGGAACAGGGATTGAACTCCGTTTTTGACAGCGACACGAGTACATGGAAGGTAGTAACATATTATACAAAGCAATTGGGGGAAATAAAGTGAAGGAAAATGTGCAACATATTATTGTTTTCCTCATCGGCATTTCCTGTATCTCCTGCAAGACGATAGCGCAACAGGAATTACCGTCCGATAAGGATGCGACAAAAGAAACGGTAAATCTTTATAATAGCCTGAAGAAACTGGCTGAAAAAGGATTCATGTTCGGCCACCAGGATGCCCTGGCATATGGTGTAGAATGGAAATATAAGGAGGGAAGAAGTGATGTAAAAGATGTGGTGGGTGATTATCCGGCTGTGTATGGATGGGATCTCGGCGGGATCGAAAGACCTAACGGTGATGTTAACCTGGATGGCGTTCCTTTTAAGAAGATGAAACAATTTATCAGGCAAGGGTATGAGCGGGGCGGGGTCATTACTATAAGCTGGCATACAGACAGCCCGTTTGGGGCAGATAAAGGCGCCTGGGATACAACACACGGCACCGTTGCGTCCGTTAATCCGGGTGGATCGAATCACGCAAAGTATAAAGAGTGGTTAGATAAAGTGGCTTCCTTCATTGGTTCATTAAAAGGAAGCAAAGGAGAAGCGATACCAGTTCTGTTCCGCCCTTTTCATGAGCATACCGGCAACTGGTTCTGGTGGGGCCGGAATGCATGTACGGATTTTGAATATAAAACCCTCTGGCGTTTCACTGTGTATTATCTGCAAAAGGAGAAAAAGCTGCATAACCTCCTGTGGGTGTATAATACCGGGGGTGATTTCGAGACCAAAGAAGAATTCCTGGAGCGTTACCCGGGTGATGACATGGCGGATATGCTGAGTTTTGATACCTATCAGTATGGCGATCCGAAAAAAGAGAAATGGTTTGAAGAGAATACTCTTAAACGGCTTACGCTGGTGGGAGAAATAGCAAAGGAAAAGAATAAACTTTTTGCGTTGGCGGAAACAGGATATGAAGCCATACCTTATGCTGAATGGTGGACGACAACATTGTTAAATGCAATAGGCAATAACAAAATATCGTATGTGCTTCTATGGCGTAACCATGGGTATCATGAAGGGATGAAGAAGATGCACTATTACGCACCCTATAAAGGACAGGTGTCAAAACAGGATTTTATAAAGTTTTATCAACTGGAAAGAACCCTGTTTGAGAAAGATATCAGTAATGAAAAATTATATCAATAAGCGTTTAACAAGCAGCAATCGTTAGCAGTAGGTTGCGGGTGGATTCTTCTTCCTGCAACCTCTTTTATCCATTGCATGAACGGTTAATGAGAAACAGCAGATAGTAAAGCTACCGCATGAAATTAGCGATCATAGACATCAGCATCATCGTTCTGTACCTGGCCACCATGGTGATGATCGGCTGGATACTCCGGAAGAAGGCAAGACAGAACAAGGAAAGTTACCTGATGGGAGGGAAAAAGCTTCCCTGGTATATGCTGGGTATGAGCGATGCGTCGGATATGTTCGATATCAGTGGTACCATGTGGATGGTGGCGCTATGTTTTGTATATGGAATGAAAAGCATCTGGATACCCTGGCTCTGGCCGGTGTTCAACCAGGTGTTCAATATGATGTTCCTTTCCAAATGGCTGAGAAGGTCCAATGCCAATACAGGCGCTGAGTGGCTGGCTACCCGATTTGGACTAAATGGTAAAGGAGTAAAAGGGTCACACAATATTGTTGTGGCTTTCGCTTTGATCGGCTGCCTTGGGTTCCTGGCTTATGGCTTTATCGGTCTGGGTAAGTTCATTGAAATATTTGTTCCCTGGCACCTGGTACAGCCTTATATACCTTTTGACATAGCCCCGCAATATGTAGCGCATTTCTATGGTATAGTCTTCACCCTGTTCGCCATGTTCTATTCCATTCTCGGGGGTATGCATAGCATTGTATTGGGCGACCTGATCAAGTATGCGATCATGACAGTGGGCTGTATTGCCATAGCTGTAATCGCTATGATACACCTGGATGGCTCAAAACTGAATGTGCCGGAAGGATGGACCAATCCTTTCTTCGGGTGGAACCTTGACATGAACTGGACAGGTATTATAGATGATGCGAATAAGAAGATAGCCAGTGACGGGTACACATTATTTGGATTATTCTTTATGATGATGTTGTTCAAAGGGGTGTTTGCTGCATTGGCGGGACCAGCGCCAAATTATGATATGCAGAAGATACTGTCCACCAGATCGCCGAAAGAAGCTTCGAAGATGACAGGCTTTGTCTCTATTGTCCTGTTGCCGGTTCGGTATTCCATGGTGATCGGGCTTACGGTTCTTGGCTTGTTGTACTACAACCAGCTGAATCTTGGCAATGGAAACGGGGGAGTGGATTTTGAAAAAGTGTTACCCGGGGCGATCAATAATTTCTTGCCCGTGGGTATTCTCGGGTTAGTGCTGACCGGTTTACTCGGTGCTTTTATGGGCACCTTTTCCGGGACGCTGAACGCTGCGCAGGCCTATATCGTGAATGATATTTACCTGAAATATGTCAACCCCCATGCATCCACCAAAAAGATCATCGGGATGAATTATCTCACCGGGGTGGTGGTGGTGACCATTGGTGTGATACTTGGTTTTTTTGCCAAAGATGTCAATAGCATTTTACAATGGATCGTGTCAGGTTTATATGGCGGTTATATCGCCGCGAATGTGCTGAAATGGTATTGGTGGCGTTTTAATGCGAACGGGTTCTTTTATGGTATGCTGACCGGTATTGCCGGGGCATTGGTCTTCTCCCGGTTTTTTGAAGGCGTGGAATTCCTGTATTATTTCCCGGTATTGTTTGCTTTATCTATTACCGGTTGTCTTATCGGTACGTACACAGCGCCGCCAACCGAAGCGGAGACACTAAAGAAGTTTTATAGCACGGTTCGCCCCTGGGGTTTCTGGAAACCGGTACATGACCAGGTAGTCGCGGAGAATCCTTCGTTTGAACCGAACAAACGCTTCAAGCTGGATATGTTCAACGTGGTGCTGGGTATGATCGCCCAGTGCTGCCTGACCATTCTGCCGATGTATGTCGTGCTGTGGCTGAAGCTACCCTTGCTGATCACTGTATTTATTCTGATAATAATTGTTTTGATATTGAAAAGAACCTGGTGGGATAAACTGGAAAATTAAAAGGAGGCTTTATGAGCAGACATTTTTTTGAGCGATTAACCGCGATGGAGAAAAAGCAGGACGCTTTGCTGGAACTGAGAAATGAGAAAGCTGAAACAGGTAATGGAATATTTGACCGTTATAACAACCCGGTATTGACAGCTGCCCATACGCCGTTGTTCTGGCGTTATGATCTTAATAGTAAGACCAACCCTTTTTTAATGGAGCGGTTTGGCATTAATGCGGTACTGAATCCGGGTGCTATTAAATGGGATGATAAATACCTCCTGGTGGCAAGAGTGGAAGCGGCTAACCGGAAATCTTTCTTTGCAGTGGCTGAAAGTCAAAACGGAATAGATGGATTTCGCTTTTGGGAGCATCCTGTTGCGATGCCGGAAACAGAGGTGCCCGATGCCAACACGTATGATATGCGCCTGGTCCATCATGAGGATGGCTGGATATATGGGTTGTTTTGTACGGAAAGAAGGGACCCGGCTGCCCCGTCAACGGACCAGACGGCGGCGATCGCTCAATGTGGTATTGCCCGTACAAAAGACATGATACAATGGGAACGGCTAAACGACCTAATTACCCCGTCGCCACAGCAACGTAATGTGGTGCTGCATCCTGAATTTGTAAATGGAAAGTATGCTTTTTATACGCGGCCACAGGATAAATTCATTGAAGCAGGAAGCGGAGGCGGCATCGGTTTTGGCCTGAGCGATTCCATTGAGCAAGCAAGGATAGATAAAGAAACAGTTATTGATCCTAAAGTATATCATACTGTTTACGAAGCTAAGAATGGTCTGGGACCTGCGCCGATCAAAACAAAATATGGATGGCTTCACCTGGCACATGGGGTAAGAAATACGGCAGCTGGTCTCCGTTATGTGTTGTATATGTTCATGACCGACCTGCATGACCTTACCAAAGTGATCTATAAGCCGGCCGGTTACTTCATGGCGCCGGAAGGAGATGAACGGATAGGTGATGTTTCTAACGTGGTTTTCAGCAATGGATGGATATTGAA
This sequence comes from Chitinophagaceae bacterium, assembly GCA_016787085.1. Classification (GTDB taxonomy): domain Bacteria; phylum Bacteroidota; class Bacteroidia; order Chitinophagales; family Chitinophagaceae; genus VBAT01. The sequence continues at coordinate 13,460 of JAEUVJ010000071.1, forward strand.
CGGGAATGGCAGTATATATATCTATTATGCTTCTTCTGATACCAGGATACATGTAGCTACATCGACACTTGACCAGTTGCTTGATTACGTAATGAATACCCCGGCAGATGGTTTTACATCGGCAGAGACCGTCCGGACCCTGAGCCAGATCATTGAGAAAAATCAGTCAGAGGAGCTGTTACAAACTGTACTTTCATCAGCGCCTGATAAGAATAAGAAATAGACCTATATGCTCACAACTGAAGCCGTGGAGATATTGCCCGTTTACCGTGAAGAGCTGATTCACGAGCTTTCTTCTATTCTTGATTACTGGATAAAGTATACCCCTGACAGAAAGCAGGGAGGTTTTATCGGCAGTATAGACAATGACAACCGGGTGGATGAAACAGCACCAAAGGGAGTGGTATTGAACAGCCGTATCCTATGGACATTTTCTGCAGCATACCAGTATGAGGCAAAGCCAGTATACAGGGAAATGGCTGACAAAGCTTACCGATACATAGTGGATCATTTCATTGACAGGAAATACGGCGGTGTTTATTGGTCAGTTGATTGTATGGGTAACCGGCTGGATACCCGCAAACAGATATACGGACTTGCTTTCTGTATTTACGGACTGGCGGAATATTATAAGATATCAGGTGACACTATGGCCCTGCATTTGGCCAAAGATATTTATGGGAAGATCGAACAATACAGCTTTGATAAAGAGAAGGGGGGCTATTACGAAGCGTTCACGCAAGGATGGAAAGTAACAGATGATCTGCGGCTGAGTGCAAAGGATGACAATGAAAAGAAAACCATGAATACGCATTTGCATATCATTGAGGCGTATGCAAACCTGTATTCCGTATGGGCAGATGAAAAACTGAAGGATAACATCCGGCACCTGCTTGCTGTTTTTGACAAGTATATTATCAACCCGCAAACACGGCATTTGAATTTATTCATGAATGAGAACTGGCAGATGAGGTCTTCGCTTATTTCTTATGGGCATGATATTGAAGCCACCTGGCTTCTGCCGGAATGTGCAGCCATTATAAATGATGATGCTTATACCGGGAGGTTCAGAAAAATAAGTATTCAACTGGCTGATGCGGCCGTAGAAGGACTGGATAAGGACGGGGGACTCTGGTATGAATATGAACCGGGGAAAGATCATTGGATAAAAGAAAAGCATTCCTGGCCGCAGGCGGAAGCCATGGTGGGTTTTTTTCATGCTTACCGGGTGACGGGGGAAGAAAAATACCTGCAGTATTCACTGGATGTATGGGAGTTTGTCAAGAAGCATATAAAAGATACCGGTAAGGGAGAGTGGTTCTGGGGCGTACATGAAGATCATTCCCCGATGAATAAAGAGAAAGCGGGTTTCTGGAAATGCCCTTATCACAACTCGAGGGCTTGTATGGAACTTATCAAAAGAATTGCAGCATTGAACAGTAAGGATGCGTATAAAAATGATTAAGATGAAAAAAAGATTTTTGATATCCTGCACCGTTTTGGTAATGGCAGCCGGTTTATTTTCTGCATGTAAAAAATCGAGCGGTGGTGGCGGTAATCCTAATCCTCCTCCTGATACCACGGTAGTGGTCAACCCGGCCATTGACCCGCCTGTTGCCAATACAATTGGCTTCTTTTTGGATGACTGGCAGCCAAGAACATTTACCAGGCCCTCATTTACCGATACGACGGTTCCTTCTTCGGCGACTTATACCGTGACGGTGGACCGCAGTTCTGTTATTACTAAGATACCTCTCTCCTTGTTTGGTAATAACAGCAACCTGTGGATGACACAGATCGTCACCGAATCCAGCCTGATGAGTCATATTACGAATATTCATCCGCGTATTATCCGTTTCCCGGGTGGCAGTATCAGCGATGTATTCTTTTGGAATGCACAACCGAACACTCCTCCGGCTGATGCACCTGCAGAATTGCTGAATGCTGCTGGTGTAAGTTCTTCCGCCGGTTACTGGTATGGAAAGAATACAGCCGGTTGGACATTCTCAGTGGATAACTATTATACCATGTTGCAGCAAACAGGTAACAAGGGTCTTATTACCATCAACTATGGTTATGCCCGGTATGGTAAAAGTGCTAATCCCGTGGCTGCGGCGGCACACCTGGCTGCAGATTGGGTACGATATGATAACGGCCGCACACAATACTGGGAAATAGGTAACGAGAATTTTGGTGACTGGGAAGCCGGTTACAGGATCAAATTGGCCGATAACCAGGATGGGCAACCTGAATTTTTATCGGGTCAGTTATATGGCCAGCATTTCAAGGTGTTTGTTGATTCGATGAAAAAAGCGGCACAGGAGATCGGGAAGACCATTTATATAGGTGCAGTGATGGTAGAAGCACAGACGCAGGCATGGGAAACCAGTACAAGGCGTAACTGGAATACCGGTATGCTTCCGGAAGCAAACGGGAAAGCTGATTTTTATGTAGTACATAACTACTTTACTCCTTATAATACCAATTCCAATGCGGCTGATATTCTCAGCACTGCGTTGGTTGAGATGCCGAAGATGATGGACTTTGTCAAATCAACCTGGCAGGCGAATGGCGCTACTCCTAAACCAGTAGCATTGGATGAATGGAACATTTTTGCGACCGGTTCCAAACAACAGGTATCGCATGTGAACGGGATGCATGCCGTTCTTTTACTGGGCGAAGCATTGAAAAGAGGATATGGCATGTCAGCACGCTGGGATCTGGCCAATGGCTGGTCAAATGGGGACGATCACGGCATGTTCAACAATGGGGATGAACCAGATGGCGTCCCTAAGTGGAATCCGAGACCCGCATTTTATCACATGTATTTCTTTCAAAAATTGTTAGGAGACAGGGCTGTTACTTCTTCCGTGTCAGGTACCACAGATGTCGAATCGGTTGCTTCTTCCTTTACCTCGGGAGAAACAGGTGTCACGCTGGTGAATAAATCTACTACTTTCAAAACAGTGGAGGTCAAAGTTCAGAATTTCAGGAAAGGGGCAAGATATTACTGGTACACCTTAAGTGGCGGTACGGATAATGGTGAATTCTCACGCAAAGTATTTGTGAACGGCAAAACGGCCGCACATGCCTCAGGTGGCCCTGCTAACTATACAACGTTAAGTGCTTACTCTGCCAGTACGGCCAATGGCATACGGGTGACCATACCGGCCCGGTCAGTGATCTGCATGGTAATAGATAAACAATAATTCAATATAGTTAGTACTGGCGGGTTATTTTTCTTGTCATGGTAAAGACATAACAGTACTAACAACTCAACAGGATGTTTATGAAAAAGTATCTCTCTCTTTCCTTCGCTATGCTGTGTTATTGTATGGTAAATGCGCAGACCGACCAGCAAAAGGCGGAGACACTGGTAAAGAAAATGACATTAGAAGAAAAGGTCGGACAAATGACACAGGTAACACTGGCCGTTATTGCTAAAGGGGGATGGGGCAACCAGGATGGCTCGCTGGACCCGGCAGCATTAAAAAAAGCGGTGGTAGATTACAAAGTAGGTTCCATCCTGAATGCAACGGCCCATGCCTTGCCAGTGGATACATGGCATACCGTGATCACACAGATACAGGACGAAACAAAGAATACCCGGATGAAGATCCCCATCGTATATGGCCTGGACGGAATACACGGGCAGACCTATACCCTGAACTCAACTCTCTTCCCTCATAATATCGGAGTGGCTGCAACAAGAAACCCGGAACTGGCCAAAGCCATAACGAAAGTGGCGGCCAATGAACTGAGGGCATCGGGAGTTCGCTGGAACTTTGCCCCGGTACTGGATATCGGACGTCAGCCATTATGGTCCCGTTTCCCCGAGACATATGGCGAAGATGTATATATCGGGAAAACAATGGGTGCTGCAGTAATAAAAGCATACGAGGAAGATGGATTGAAAAATCCAACAGCAGTAGCCAGTTGTATGAAGCATTATCTCGGCTATTCGGCATCAAGAAACGGAAAGGACAGAACACCGATCTATTTGCCGGAAATAGAAATGAGAGAATATTATCTGCCACAGTTCCGAGAAGCAGTGAAAGCCAGCTCTTCCACCATTATGATCAATTCGGGGGAGATCAATGGCGTCCCTGTCCATGCAGATAAATATCTGCTGACAGATGTGTTGAGAAAGGAGCTGGGTTTTGAAGGATTGATCGTAACAGACTGGGAAGATATCAAGCGACTGCATGAAAGACATAATGTAGCGGCAACTCCCAGGCAGGCGGTAGTCATGGCAGTCAATGCCGGTATTGATATGAGCATGGTGCCGGGCGACTATTCATTTTATGACCTGCTGATCGAAGCAGTAAAGAACAAGGAAGTACCGATGAGCCGTATTGATGATGCGGTAAAAAGGATACTGGTGTTAAAGTATAAGCTGGGATTATTCGATAATCCCTATCCGGAAGCGGCGGCAAAAAGTAATTTCGGCAAACCTGAATACCAGGCGCTGGCATTAGATGCTGCCCGGGAAGCCATGACTTTATTAAAGAACCAGGATAATGTATTGCCATTGTCGAAAAAAACAAAAGTGCTGGTAGCAGGTCCCTCTGCTCAAAGCATCAGTGCATTGAACGGATGCTGGAGCTATACCTGGCAGGGCAGGGAGGAACAGTGGTATCCTGCCGATAGTAAAACGATCCTGCAGGCCATCAGGGATAAAGTGGGAGCGTCTAATGTATTTACAACCACAGTCAGGGGTTTTGATAATTCTGTGAATTATGATGCAGCCAAACTTGCAGTCGCTGCAGCGAATGCGGATGTTATTGTACTGTGTATAGGTGAAGATGCGTATGCTGAGAGCCCGGGTAATACAAGGGAACTCGCATTACCTAAAGAACAAGAAGAACTGGCTAAAGCAGCTGCATTGACAGGAAAACCCGTGATACTGGTGTTGACGGAAGGAAGACCGAGATTTATCACCAGCATTGAGCCATCCGCAAAAGGGATCCTGATGGCATACTGGAGCGGAAAGAAAACGGCTGAAGCCGTTGCCGATGTTCTGTTTGGGGATTATAACCCTGACGGAAAGCTTCCTTTTACTTACCATAAAAGCATGGGCGAAATTGTGCTTTATGACAGGAAGCCAACGGAAGAAGTAAGAGAGGTATTCAACGACAATGTCAATTCAGGATATGATCCGCTGTATCCTTTTGGTCACGGATTAAGCTACACAACATTTGAGTACGGAGATATTCAGTTAAGCACTAACTCACTGTCGGGAGATGCAAAGCTGACGATAACCATCGCTGTTAAAAATACCGGGGCTCGTAGTGGAAAACATACTGTTGAGTTATATACCCGGGATATCTACGCCAGCATCACTCCGTCCATGAAAAGGTTAAGGGCCTTTCAAAAGATCAGTTTAAAAGCGGGGGAGAGCAAAACCGTCACATTCAGCATTGATAAGAATGACCTGGCTTTTGTCAATGCCCAATTAAAAACAGTAACAGAACCCGGAGGGTTCGAAGTAATGATCGGGAGTAAAAAAGAAAAGTTTGAATACAAATGAAAATGGCCGGGCAAAAGATAAGGTTATTAGCGGGTTTGTTGTTAGCGGCAATTTTAGCTGATGCGCAGGTAGCTGCCATGCGGTTTCATCCGGCTGATCATGTTTACATTGAGTATACCGGGCGAATTGATTTTTCGGATCCCAAACTTCCCCGTTTCTGGCAACCCGGTGTATATATTTCCTTTCGGGTAAAGGGAAATTATTGCGGGATCATTGTAAATGACGAAGAGCTATGGGGCAAGAATCACAACTATCTTGAACTGGTGGTGGATGGGAAGACCATGCGATTACAAACGAAGACAAAAAGGGATACAATAGTTGTTCCCGGATTATCCGGAGGTATTCATAATGTTACACTGGTAAAGAATACAGAAGCCAATATAGGGTATCTTGAATTGACAGGTATTTTATGTAATGAATTGATAGAACCATTGGGGAAACCAGAAAGAAAGATTGAGTTTATTGGTAATTCTATCACCTGTGGCACAGGCAACGATCAGTCGCTTGTGCCCTGCGGCAAAGGAGTATGGCAGGACCAGCACAATGCATACCTGAGTTATGGAGCAATTACTGCAAGAAAACTAAATGCACAATATCACTTGTCTGCCGTGTCCGGTATCGGGCTCATGCATAGCTGCTGCAACATGGATGTGATCATGCCGCAGGTATTTGACAAGGTCAGCATGCGTAACAATGCCATTCCATGGGATTTTAAAAAGTATCAGCCGGATGTGGTGACAGTTTGCTTAGGTCAAAATGATGGCGTACAGGATTCAGCTGCTTTTTGTAATAATTATATCCGGTTTATTAAAAAATTGCGGGAATATTATCCCCGGGCAACGATCATTTGTCTTACCAGCCCGATGGCAGATGCATCATTGACCGCTTTCATGAAAAAGACATTGACGGCTGTTGTTGAAAAAGTGAAGAGGGAGGGAGATAAGAAGGTAGCCAGTTATTTTTTTTCCAGGCAATATAGCAGTGGTTGTGATTATCACCCCAGCCTGGAAGAGCATCAGCAGATCGCCGATGAGCTGACAAGGTTTATAAAGAAGCGGATGAAATGGTAGTTGGAGGAGGACTAAAAGGAATAACAGGGCAATAAAGTCAGTTGTCACGATGGGCTTTAGCCCAATTTGACTGAACTTCGGGTAAAAACAGATATGAGCTATACACCTTCGGCGGAGCGATACAATAAAATGGTCTATAACCGATGCGGCAAAAGCGGTATCAAACTGCCGGCGATCTCGTTAGGCCTCTGGCACAACTTCGGTTCAGCAGATGATTTTGAAAATGGGCGGAACATTATACGCCGGGCATTTGACAGAGGTATTACTCATTTTGATCTTGCCAATAACTACGGTCCTTTGCCCGGAACGGCAGAAGAGAATTTTGGCAAGATTCTAAAGCAGGATTTTACAGGGTATTTGAGAGATGAGCTGATCATTTCAACCAAGGCGGGTTATTATATGTGGCCGGGCCCTTACGGGGAATGGGGTTCAAGGAAAAATCTTTTATCAAGTTTAGATCAAAGCCTGAAGAGGATGCAATTGGATTATGTTGACATCTTCTACTCGCATCGTCCCGATCCCGAAACACCACTGGAGGAAACGATGATGGCACTGGATACAGCGGTAAGACAAGGCAAGGCATTGTATGCAGGCATTTCGAATTATAAAGCCCCCGAAGCTAAAAAGGCATTTGACATTTTAAAACAATTAGGGACACCGTGCCTGATCCACCAGCCACGTTATTCAATGTTTGACAGGTGGGTGGAGAATGGTTTGCTGGATTTGCTTGGGGAATATGGCGTAGGTTGTATCCCGTTTTCTCCGCTGGCACAGGGATTATTGACAGACAGGTATCTCAAAGGTATTCCCGATGATTCAAGAGCGGCGAGAGCCATTTTCCTGAAAGCGGCAGATATTACTGAAGAGCGACTGGAACAGATAAGGGCATTGAATGAAATAGCTCTGCAACGTAATCAATCACTGGCACAGATGGCGCTGCTGTGGTTGATGAAAGATAAACGGGTCACCTCTGTGCTGATCGGCGCCAGCTCGGTTCGGCAACTGGATAACAACATAGACTGTCTGAACAATATGCAATTAAGCGATGGTGAAATAAGCGCCATTGAGAGCATTTTGAAGAGACAGGTATAACACTTGCTTTGTATGAAGAACTTTGTATTATTTGCTGCTTTTGTAATAGGCTTTGGGCCCGTTTATGCACAAAAAAATAAAGAGTACAAACTTTTATCCCCCGATAATAAATTTCAGGTGACAATAAGGGTGGGCGATGCCCTTACCTGGGCAGTGGTGCATGAAGGGACCCCTGTTATTTTACCATCTTCACTTTCACTTACGCTGAGTACCGGGGAAGTGTTGGGTAAAAATGTAAAAGTTGTTTCCTCGGATACAAAAGGACATTACGAAACGATCATCAGCACTGCTTATAAAAAAAGTGAGATCAACAGCTCATACAACGAAATGATCCTGACATGTAAGGGTGATTATGGTGTTATATTCAGGGCCTACAATGATGGAGTCGCATACCGCTTTTTTACAAAAAGGAAAGGAGAACTGATCATTCAGCATGAAGAGGCAGAGTTTATCTTCAGTAAAGACCATAAGGCCTTTATTCCGCATACCAGTGACCTTCGCGGTGGGGAGAGATATTCCTGTTCATTCGAAGAGTTTTATACCGAAGCGCCGCTTTCAAAGTTTAGCAGGGATACGCTGGGTTATCTCCCTTTATTAGTGGAGCTGGATGACAACAAAAAGGCGGTATTACTTGAAGCGGACGGGCAGAATTATCCCGGAATGTTTGTGCAGGCAAACCCGGGCACATCATTTGGTCTGAAAGCCACATTTGCCCCATACCCGATGGAAGAAGCATTGGGTGGTCATGCACGCCTTGATTATATGGTGACAAAGAGAGGGGATCATATTGCGAGGGTAAATGGCAAAGAAAATTTTCCCTGGCGGGTCATCGTGGTAAGTGAACAGGACAAGGACCTGCTGAATAACGATATGGTGCAGAAGTTATCCGAACCGAATAAGATCGCAAACACATCCTGGATCAAACCCGGCAAAGTAGCCTGGGACTGGTGGAATGACTGGAATATTTCGCATGTGGATTTTAAAGCTGGGATCAATACGCCCACTTACAAATACTATATTGATTTTGCTGCCGCCAATAATATTGAATATGTGGTACTGGATGAAGGATGGAGTGATAACTGGGACCTGCATAAACTGAACCCGGCTATTGACCTGGATGAGTTGTTACAGTATGCACAGCAAAAAAATGTAGGGCTGATCCTGTGGAGCACCTGGTACGCTTTGTCAAAGGACATTGATGGGTTTTGTGCAAAGTATGCGGCAAAGGGTATAAAAGGTTTCAAAGTGGATTTTCTGGACCGGAATGATCAGAAAATGGTGGCCTCCTGCTACGAGATGGCGGCTGTTGCGGCAAAGCACCGGTTGATGCTGAATTTTCATGGAATGTTCCCACCGCAGGGATTGCAACGTACATGGCCCAATGTGGTGAACTTTGAAGGAGTGAGAGGTATGGAGTACAGTAAATGGAGCGCTGATGAAAGGGTGCCAAAACATGAAGTAAGTCTTCCTTTTATCCGCATGATGGCAGGGCCGATGGATTATACACCCGGCGCTATGCGTAATATGGCAAAGGGAAATGCTAGACCCAGTAATTCAATGCCGGTAAGCCAGGGAACACGGTGTCATCAACTGGCGATGTATATAGTATATGAAGCGCCATTGCAAATGCTGGCGGATAACCCGACGGCCTATAAAAAAGAACGGGAGTGTACTGAGTTCATTGCAAAGGTCCCGACAACATTTGACCAGACCATTGCGCTAGACGGGAAATTTGGGGAATATCTGATCATGGCCCGTCAACAATCTGGTGTATGGTACGCAGGAGGAATGACGAACTGGAATGCAAGGGACATTACGGTTGATCTTTCTTTTCTCGATGCTGGTATGCATGAAGCGGTCATCTTCAAAGACGGTATCAATGCCGATCGTGATGCAACGGATTATAAAGCTGAAATAAAAAAAGTAAATGCTGGTGAAAAACTGCAACTGCACCTGGCGCCCGGTGGCGGTTTTGCTATACGTTTATCCAAATTGCTATGAAACGATTCTTCCAATACATACTGTTGCTGCTTCCTTTATTCTCTTTTTCACAAAATAGAATAACGCTGACAGATAAAAAAGCGACGCCCGAAACAAAAGCGCTGGCGAATAATCTTCTCCGGCTTTCTGAAAAGTATATCCTGTTCGGGCATCAGCACGCTACCGAATATGGTCATGGCTGGCGGGATGAAGCAAACCGTTCGGATGTCAAATCAGTCACAGGTTCTCATCCTGCAGTGATCGGTGTTGATTTCATGGGATTGTCTGACAGAACTGACGAGGAGATAATAAAAGAGAAGGAGAGATTAAGAAAGGTAATAGCTGACACGTATAACCGTGGCGGCATAACCACCGTATCCTGGCATTTCCCTAACCCCGCTTCAGCGGGTAGTTTTTATTGGAAAGATTCTGTTTCGGCGCCTGCAGTTAAACTGATCATTCCGGGAGGGTCGCATCATACAAAGTATAAGTCAATACTGCAGACAATTGCCGGTCTTGCCAGGTCGGTAAAAGGTAATGATGGCCAATCAGTGCCCATGATCTTTCGCCCCTATCATGAATTTGACGGCTGGTGGTTCTGGTGGGGAAAACCTTACTGCACTATTGACGAATTTAAAATCCTCTGGCGATTTACAGTAAGCTATCTCAGGGATAGTTTATATGTACATAATTTTATTTATGCTTTTTCACCGGATAACCTGTTTGCAACTGAAAAGGAGTTTTTAGAACGGTACCCTGGGGATCAGTGGGTGGATATGGTTGGTATGGACGATTACAACGATTTTGGACGCTATGGCAAATACAATGTGGACTCGGGCATACTGCGATTGAAGATCGTTTCAGATTATGCAAAAAGAGCCGGCAAGCTGGCCGCATTTACTGAAACAGGACTGGAATCTATTCCGAATACGACCTGGTGGACTGAAGTGCTGCTGAAAGCGCTGCGTAAGGAAAAGCTAAGATTGAGCTATGTATTGGTATGGAGAAATGATGCTACCAGCCCAACGCATTATTATGCGCCTTTTCCGGGGCAAGCCAGTGAAAAAGATTTTATCAGATTTTACAATGACCCCTATACATTGTTTGAAAATGATCTGAAGCAGGTGTACAAAAGGAAGTATGACATCTTAAAATAAATCGTATTTATCATGCGACCCGTTATCATCATGTTGCTGCTACTCTTTCTGACCGGTGTGATACAAGCACAACCGGTAAAGAAATATGGACAATTGAAAGTGACAGGCACAAAACTGGTGGACAAAACAGGCAAGCCTGTTGTATTGAGGGGAATGAGTTTCGGCTGGCATAATTTGTGGCCACGGGTATATAATGCCGGCGCTGTCAAATGGCTGAAAGATGACTGGAAATGTACGGTGGTGAGGGCTTCCATGGGTATTGAGTTAAATGACAGCGGTTACCTGAAGAATCCGGTTAGTTCTGCAAACAAGATAAGAACAGTGGTGGAAGCGTCCATTAAAGAAGATATCTATGTGATCATTGACTGGCACGATCACAATATTCATTTGAACGAAGCCAAAGCTTTCTTTGCTGAAATGTCGAAGCAATATGGTAAGTACCCGCATGTGATCTATGAGATATTCAATGAACCGGATTATGAGACCTGGCCGGAGGTGAAAGCCTATTCAGAGGAAGTGATCAAAACGATCCGTGCCCATGACCCTGATAATATCATACTTGTAGGCAGTCCCCGCTGGGACCAGGATATTCATTTACCCGCTGCTGACCCGATAAAAGGGTATGATAACCTGATGTACACCGTCCATTTTTATGCGGCTACACACAAGCAATGGCTGCGTGACAGAACAGATGAAGCTATTAAGAAAGGCTTGCCCGTATTTATTTCTGAATGTGCGGGAATGGAAGCTACCGGTGACGGGCCGATCAATGACGAAGAATGGAAGGCATGGATTGACTGGATGGAAGCAGGAGCGATAAGCTGGATAACCTGGTCGGTGTCTGACAAAAATGAGACCTGTTCTGTTTTGAAAAAGTCGGCTGCCTCCTATGGTAATTGGAAAGAAAATGACCTGAAGGAATCAGGTATAAAGGCAAGGAATTTTCTGCGAAAGTATAATGCCGATGAATAAGAACACCCTGTCAAAACGATAACACCCGTTTGAAGGATAAATTCCTTATTTACAGTAGATTTTCTACTTTATTCAACGGTGTATTTACCCCTTTTCTGGCAGGGAATTTCAGGAGTTATTTATCCTTTTGTATTTCTGACCGGGGCTATATATTGCGGTATTAATCTGTATCAAATGAAAACAAAACATCTTGTCTGGACGCTTATCATTCTGATCGTTCTTCAATCCTGCAGCAGGGCTATCAGTCCTTATGAAGCAGCGAATAACCCCAAAGGGAAACATTGTAAGAGGATCCGGTAATTATGAATTGCCGAAAAGATTACCTACAGCTCCTTCAAGCATAGGAAATTTTTCGACTACATAATTCTTAATGGTCTCTATGGCTTTTTTTGCCTGCTCATCAGTGAGATTAGCTTCTGCTTTCAGTTTCTCGATCAGTTCCTGCATAGAAGAAAAATTTAAGGGTTTAAAGTTAGGGTAAATAAAATGCCGGAGGATAACTCCGGCATTAATGATTTATGAAGGTTCTGCGGATTCGATTTATGCCACTTTCAGCAGGCTTAGTTTGCTCTTATCAAACTTCCGTTTGGCATAGTCCATATCCAGTGCAAAATGTGTTTCTTTAGATGAAGGCAATTCAAACATAGCATCGGTCAGTATGCCTTCGCAGATACTGCGCAAGCCCCTGGCGCCTAATTTGTATTCGACGGCTTTTTCTACCATAAAGTCGAGCACATCCTCTTCAATAGTAAGTTGTATGCCTTCCAGTTCAAATAGCCTTTTATATTGTTTGATCAGGGCATTCTTCGGCTCTGTCAGGATAGCACGGAGGGTAGAAGCGTCCAGCGGATCTAAGTGTGTTACCACAGGTAAACGGCCTAATAGTTCCGGGATCAGTCCGAAGGTCTTCAGGTCTGTGGCGTTCACATAACGCAGCAGGTTCTTCTTCATGCTTTCCTGCTGATCCTTGTCCACATTGAAACCAATGGTATTGGTCTGCACGCGGCGGGCAATGATCTTGTCAATCCCATCGAATGCTCCCCCACAAATGAAGAGAATATTCTGCGTGTTGATCTTGATAAGTTTTTGCTCAGGATGTTTGCGTCCGCCCTGGGGTGGAACCAGTACATCGGTTCCTTCCAGGAGTTTCAGCATACCCTGCTGCACACCTTCACCGCTTACGTCACGGGTAATGGAAGGATTATCGCCTTTCCGGGCAATTTTGTCTATCTCATCTATATAAACAATGCCCCGTTCGGCTGCGCTTACATCATAGTTACAAACCTGCAGCAATCTTGTCAGGATACTTTCTACATCTTCGCCTACATAGCCTGCTTCGGTAAATACTGTGGCATCTACAATAGCAAAAGGGACGTTCAGCATACGGGCAATGCTTTTTGCCAGTAATGTTTTGCCGGTACCTGTTTCGCCTACCATGACGATATTGCTCTTTTCAATCTCAACGTCAGGGGTATTAGTAGTGTCGTTATTTCTTTGCTGAAGACGCTTATAATGATTGTACACAGCCACAGCCAGCACTTTTTTGGCTTCATCCTGGCCGATCACATATTCATCTAAGAATTTCTTGATCTCTACGGGTTTCTTAACGGTGAGCTTGAAAGAAGAAGGGGTCTTTTCATCCCTGACCATCAGCTCCTGCTCAATGATCTCCCGGGCATGTTCTACGCAGTTTTCACAGATATGCCCTTCCTGACCTGCGATCAGGATCTTTACTTCGTCACGGTTACGGCCACAAAATGAGCAATGCAATGGATTTTTCGCCATATTAAGTCGAGGGATATAAGGAAATACTAATCAGTTCGTACCATAAAAGTAAAAAAAGATGCCGGGAAGGGCGTCTTTTTTTACAAGTGCTAAGGGTTTTTGATAGATACTGTCCTTCCTTAGCTATTATTCTTTATAAATCAGTGAGTTAAAGCCTGTCTATTATTTTGTCAACTATACCGTATTCCACTGCTTCTTTGGCGTCCATCCAGTAATCACGGTCAAAATCCTTCATGATCTGCTCAACCGTTTTACCGCAATTACCTGCCAGTATCTTAGCTCCAAGTTCTTTTACCCGTATAGTTTGCCGGGCCTGTATCTCCAGGTCTGTACTTACCCCCCGGATAAAGCCACCAAGAGAGGGCTGATGGATCATCACCTCACCACTGGGATAGATATACCGTTTCCCTTTTTGGCCACCGCTCAATAATATGCTGCCCATAGAGGCCGCAAGCCCCATACAGATAGTGCTTACCGGGCTTTTGATCATCTGCATGGTATCGTACATTACCATACCGCTGGTGACAACACCGCCGGGACTGTTAATGTAGAATTTAATCTCTTCGCCGGGTTTGTCTGCATCCAGCAGCAGGAGTTTACTGACCACATCCTTGGCACTTTTATCATCTACCACACCCCATAGATACACACTGCGGCTTTCAAAAAAATACTTTTCCAGCCTTTTGCTGAACATCATCAGGTCAGACTTAGGCTGTTCTTCTTTTTCCTCTTCTTCATCGTCGGCCCTCCAGTCGCTGTATAGAAATGAATTCCTGTTCATAGTTCCTTTGTTTATTTCGTTTTCTGACTTATTTATCCTTTTTATCTTTCCTTGGGTTGATCAGCAGTACTTCATCAACGAGACCATACTCTTTAGCTTCAATGGCGGTCATCCATTTATCACGGTCAAAGTCCTGCTCGATCTGTGTTACCGGCTTGCCTGAATGATAGTTCACAATATCGTATAGTTCTGTTTTCAGCTTCCTGATCTCATTAACGGTGATCTCGATGTCGCTGGCCTGCCCGCCGATGGCCCCGCTTGGCTGGTGCATCATGATACGGGCATGTTTCAACGCCGCTCTTTTGCCTTTGGTACCGGCACCGAGTAAAACACAGGCCATAGAAGCGGCCATACCTATACAAATGGTCGCTACATCAGGGGTGACATATTGCATGGTATCGTACACACCCAGGCCGGAATACACACTTCCGCCGGGACTGTTGATGTACATATTGATGTCCCGGGTTCTGTCGGTGGAATCAAGAAAAAGCAACTGGGCGGTTACAATATTGGCCACTTCGTCATTGATGGGATAACCCAGGAAGATGATGCGGTCCATCATCAGGCGGCTGTACACATCCATGACCGCTACATTCATAGGGCGTTCTTCTATGATGTTAGGTGTAAGTGCAGTGACCATGTGAGAGGCATAGCTGTTCAGTGTATTGCTGGAAATACCCCGGTGTTTCACAGCATACTTTTCAAATTCCGAATTAAAACTCATGGTTGATCTTTTAGTCTTTTATGGATTTCAGGTCATCAAATATCCGTCCAAATGGTAAAACGGCAAAATCGCCGGTACGAAAGGACAAATTCAGGACGAAATGACATTAATTATGGGAAGAAAACAAAAAGGGATCAGGCCTCACCCGCCACATTCAGGAAGCAATAAGCTATTGAAGCCTGCTCATTCTCATGCTGGGTCAGTTCAATAACACCGCCGGTCTTTTTGGCTTTTAAACAGGCATGGCCGATATCTTCGGGTAATGCCGGACTGACCGTCCCTTTGCTTTTTAACTGGACAAGAACAATGTGGCCATAGACCTTTGCAGAAATAAGAATAACACTATTCTGTGTATGGCGAAGATTGGTATGAAAGAGATGACTTAGAACAGAGGAGATGATCGTGCCGTTTGCTTCTACCTGCAGATCGGCTGGAATGTTGTTCACGATATAATTACGGTTATGAACGGCTAAAGGGGCAGCTTCCTGTATCAGTTCACTCACAATCTCACGTAGGGTATTGTCTTTGGTGGTGGTCAGTGTGTTGATGATCCTGTGTAGCTGCATGAATGAGTTTATGTTTTATCCGGGTTCCGCTCAGGCAGGGATGGGGCTTGTTCAAGGTATGGATCAACAGACTTGCAAAAGGGTGACCGGGCAATTCCTGCAGGGCGGTTCAAATTCGGGTGCAAAGGAAAAAAAGATATATAAAACAGAAAATAGAACCCATCGTAATAAGGGTGTAATAGATATTGACAAGAGTATGTAGTGTTTCGGCTACAAACAGTTCCTGGTTTAAAAAAACAAAAAGGCTGATAAAGAATCGATTCTTTATCAGCCTTTTTTCCTCTTGTTAACTATTTAAGGAGACTATTAATGATGGTGATGCTGGTGTTCTTCTACCATCTTGCTGAATTCTTCAGCACTGATCTCTTTTTCTTTTGGCTTCACCTGGGTCTCCGCCCATTCAAATATCTTTTGAGTCTGGATGCGGTTGTAAGCATCTTCCACGTATTTCCTGTCCTTCATCATTTTTTCTATGTAATCATTCACCCAGGGCTGGTCTTCTGCAGCGGCGCCCATTCCTCCCATATAACCAAACAACTGCTGTTTCGCAAAATTCCTGACCTCATCCGGCTGTACCTGTATGGCCTGTTCATTGACGATCTTATCAGAGATCAGCGTCCATTTCAACTGGCTGATAAAAGAAGGGAATTCCTTTTCGACCTGTTCGTCAGATTTGATCACCGGTTGTTGTTCCTCTGCAGCCGCACTTCCCTGTGTCTTCAGCCATTTCTTTAAAAAGCCTTCGGGAAACTTTATTTCAGAATGATCTACTAATTGGTGGAATACCTGGTCGTGAATCTGATTTCTGACCTGGCTTTTCCAGTATGCTTCTATTTCCTCTTTGATCTTATTACGGAAATCAGTTTCTGTTTTTATTTCCTGTCCGGGATAAAGCTGGTTGAAGAACTCTTCGTTCAGTTCTTTCTTTTCCAGCAGGCCGATCTTGGTGATCGTTATTTTGAAATTCTTTTTAGCAGCCGTTTTGTCATTCTTATCCATACCCAGATCGCTGAGGATGAAATCCAGTTCTTTTTCATCAAAAGCTTTGTCCAGTTGTACCACCACGAAGTCATTGGCTTTTTTGCCGGTCAGCTCTTTACGGAATTTTTCTTTGAAATATTTTACCAATAATGAATTGTCTTTGGTGATGCCCCCTTCTGCTTCTGCACCGTTCTCGTCAGCTTCTGTGAATACGACATTCAGTACATTTTCTTCTGAATTCACGGTCTCTTCATCCTTCATATTACCATAGCGGTTCTGCAGACGGGCCACTTCGCTGCTGATCATCTCGTCGGTCACTGTTACTTTATAGCCTGTGATCTTTGCTTTTGCAAGGTCAGCGAGCTGAAATTCCGGCTTCATACCTATTTCAAAGTGAAAAGTATAGTCAGCAGGATTATTCACGTCCAGTTGACGGATATCGGTTTCCAGCGGCAGGGGCTGTGCGAAAATGTCTACTTTATCGTTTTGAAGATAGCTGATCAGTTCGCGGTCAACAGAGCGAAGCACTTCATCCGTGAACAGGGAAGGGCCATACATTTTTTTGATAAGACCAGCTGGTACCATGCCTTTGCGAAAGCCGGGAATATTGGCTTTCTTGCTATAATCCTTCAGGGCTTTTTCAAATGAAGGCAGGTAATCGGTCTTTTCCAGTTTCACGGTCAGCTTTTCATGCAGCAGGCCGATGTTTTCTTTTGTTACTGTAGCCATAAATTTTAGCTTTTAGCTATTAGCTTATAGCCAACAGCTTTTTCTTTTTGTCCGGATGGAGGGACTCGAACCCCCACACCTTACGGCATCAGATCCTAAGTCTGACGTGTCTACCAATTTCACCACATCCGGAAAGAAGCTGCGAGGTCTGAGCTTTGAGCTCCGGGAAAATACCCGCAGCTCAAAGCTATAGGCTCATAGCCTTGTTTTAGGGCTGCAAATGTAGGGCATTTCAGGGGAATAGCTGGTCTGTAACGAATAAAAATCAGGGAACCCCAATGGGGTAACCCGCTTAAAAACGGGCGGTAAAATTATGACAGCCTGTTATTTATCATTCTTCACGCCATTTCAGTAAATTCGTTAGTCTATGGAAACCGTAGCACAGATACCGAAATATAACCTCAACGAAGAGCAGGAACGCAAGCTGATCCTGCGTGAATACCGTTCCCTGCTGCGATCGCTGAAAAGCAAACTGAAACCTGGCGATAAGGACCTTTTGCGCAATGCTTTTGAAATAGCGGCCGATGCCCATAAGACCATGCGGCGCAAAAGCGGGGAACCTTATATCCTTCACCCGCTGGCTGTGGCCAAGATTTGTGTGGAAGAGATCGGCCTGGGGGTTCGCTCCACTATCTGTTCTTTGCTGCATGATACGGTAGAGGACACCGATGTTACTTTAGAGGATGTAGAAAGAGAATTTGGCAATGAGATCGCCAGGATCGTGGACGGGCTCACCAAGATATCCAACGTCATTGATGTAAATGCCTCGCAGCAGGCAGAGAATTTCAAAAAGATACTGCTCACACTGACAGATGACCCCCGGGTCATACTGATCAAACTCTCCGACCGCCTGCATAATATGCGTACGCTGGAAAGCATGAAACGGGAAAAGCAACTGAAGATCGCTTCAGAGACCGTGTATGTCTATGCACCGTTGGCTCATCGGATGGGGCTTTACAACATCAAGACCGAGATGGAAGACCTGGCCATGAAGTACATGGAGCCGGAAGCCTATAAAGAGATCGCACAAAAACTGGCAGAGACCAAAAGGGAGAGAACCAAATACATTAATGAATTCATCAAGCCGCTCAGGGAGAAGTTAGAAAGAGGACGTTTTAATTTTGAGATATACGGCCGGCCGAAGAGCATTCATTCCATTTCCAATAAAATGAAGAAAAAGGGAGTGGACTTCGAAGAAGTGTATGACCTCTTTGCCATCCGCGTCATCCTTGACTCACCACCGGAAAAAGAAAAAGAAGATTGCTGGAAAGTGTATTCATTTATCACGGATGAATATTCTCCGTCGCCTGAACGGCTGCGTGACTGGCTGAGCAATCCCAAATCGAACGGGTATGAAGCTCTGCACACCACGGTGATGGGCCCCCAGGGAAAATGGGTGGAAGTGCAGATACGTACCAAGCGTATGAATGAGATAGCCGAAAAAGGCCTGGCCGCTCACTGGAAGTATAAAGAAGGCGCAGCTGATGAAAGCCGTTTCGATAAATGGTTTCAGCAGATACGGGAGGTGATCAGTAACCAGGAAACAGATAGTATTGACTTCCTGCAGGAGTTCAAGACCAGTTTCCTGGCTGAAGAAATATATGTCTATACCCCTAAGGGAGATGTAAAGATGCTGCCCGTAGGGTCAACCGCACTTGATTTTGCTTTTGCTATTCACAGTGCCATCGGTGTAAAGACGATCGGCGCCAAAGTGAACCATAAACTGGTGCCGATCAGTCATAAGCTGCGCAGCGGCGACCAGGTGGAGATCATCACAAGCAATAAACAGAAACCATCGGAAGACTGGCTGGGCTTTGTCGTTACCGCCAAAGCACGGGGACGGATAAAGGATGCGCTGAAGGAAGAGAAAAAGAAGATCGGCGATGAAGGAAAATATGCCGTGCAGCGCAAGCTGGAAGGAATGGGCGTACCGATGAACCAGCATAACATTGACGAACTCGTTCAATGGTATAAACTGCCCTCACATACCGACCTGTTTTACCAGGTAGCTATTAAGAATATTGACCTGAAGGATGTCAAAGAGTTCATCGTGATGGGGGATAAGATAGAAGCGCCCAAGCCCGTAAAGATATTTGACCCCAAGCCGGAGTATAATCCTAACCAGCCGGGTACTTCCAAAAAAGACGCAGAACTGATCATATTTGGCGAAAGCAGCGACCGGATCGTGTACAACCTGGCCAATTGTTGCAAACCTATCCCGGGGGACGATGTATTCGGTTTTATCACGACGGGCAAAGGGCTGACCATTCATCGCACCAACTGCCCTAATGCAGCCAAGCTACTGGCGAACTATGGACACCGCGTAGTAAAAACAAAATGGGCCCGCAATAAGGAGATATCTTTCCTGACCGGGGTGAAGATCGTAGGCATGGATGATGTAGGTGTCATTCACAAGATCACCAACCTGATCTCCGGCGAAATGAAGATCAATATCAGTGCCCTGAGTGTAGAGGCCAAAGAAGGGTTATTTGAAGGTAACATCAAAGTGTTTGTGCATGACAAAGAAGAACTCGAAGAATTACTATCCAGTCTGAAAGCCTTACCGGGTATTGAATCGGTGGAAAGATATGATACCGGCGATATTGCGTAATAGTCCTTTCTGCAGGTAGAATAGACGCCGGTTAGTTTTTTATCCAGGGCCTGATTTTCTCCCGGGGGTACTGATATTTTCTGTAACTTGTCGCACCGGTTGCCCGCCGTATTCACCCAAAACTACTTTAGCTGCTATGAGACCTGCTTTGCTGAGGCTTTTCATTGCCGTTTCCGGCATTTTATTTATTTCCGGCCCGCTTTCCGCACAGAGTTGTTTTAATACAGGCCTCAATGGTACTGTCATTAATTTGCCTTGCAATCAGAACTGTGTGAATGTGCCTATCAGGGTACCCCACCTGAAGATGACGACTAATTATTTGGTGGGATCAATACCCTATACGCCGTATAGCTATACAACACCGGCAGGAACAGAAGATCCCGATCTTTATGATGATGATACATACAGCAACCTGGTCAACCTCCCCTTTTCATTCTGTTTTTTTGATTCTGCATTTTCAAATGTGGTAGTAGGATCAAACGGGTTGGTCACTTTTGATGAATTGAGGGCCGCAGAACCGAATGCGTATCCTATAACACAGCCTATACCTTATGCCGGAGGGGCGCCGGGTTCAATATTCCCTGCTTATTATCCCCGTGCTTCTATTATGGGAGCTTATTCTGATTTGGATCCGAGGCCGGGCCCTACTGATCCGGTTGTTGCCAGCCCGAGTGACAGAAAGATCGAATGGAGAGTAGAAGGCACGGCGCCTTGCAGAAGATTTATTGTAAGTTTTTATCACATAGGAGTATTCAGTAATCCTACTTGCGGCCTTGCCACGCCTACCACCTTTCAAATTGTCATTTATGAATCAACAGGTCTAATAGAGGTATTTTTTGAAAATAAACTGTGTAATCCTTCAACGGGTAGTAATGCGATATTAGGAATTCAAAACTGGGCACGTACTATCGGGATTGCAGCTCCCGGTAAAAACGCTACTGTATGGACCGCTTCTAATGAAGGTTACCGTTTTACTCCTTCGGGTGGCGCCTCCCGTTTTCTCAGAAGCGAAGTATTTGCATTAGGAGGTACTGTTCCGCTGGCAACCGGTGATACCACCACCACTGTTCCCGGTATGCTGGATATAACCTTTCCTACCTTTTGCCCTACAGGCACGGGAGGGCAGTATGTGGTCAAAACCACTTTTAAAGTTTGTGGTAATACGGATGACGAATTGGCCAGTTATGATACCATTACCATTAATAAAACCAATTCACTTAATGCTACGGCCACCACTACGCAGACAAGCTGCGGCGTCAGTGGCACCGGTACGGCTACAGTGACCATTCCTGCCGGTATCGGCACAGCGCCTTATACATTTGTAATGAATCCCGGCGCTGTTACGTTTACAGGCAACAGCCCCCAGCAATTCACGGGTCTTACTGTTGGCAGCTACAATATTGTAGTTACCGATGCCAGTGCAGGCTGTACCAGTACCATTCCGGTTACTATCACTACCACCGGGCAATTGGCCGTTACCTATAATGTGGTCAATACCTCCTGTGTGGGTGCTGCAAATGGCAGCATCACGGTCAACCCGCCGAATGGCACACCTCCCATCACGTATTCTATCAATGGCGGGCCGGCAACAACAAATAATGTTTTTCCCAATCTTTTACCCGGCACTTATTTTATCAGTACTTATGATAATGCAAGTTGTGCAAAAGTTCTTGACCCGGTCACTGTAGCCCAGGGGCCGCCGATAACGCTTACCTATACCACCACGCCATCATCATGTCCCGGCGCCAATAATGGTACGATCACGATCAATCCTTCCGGTACGCCACCTTATCAGTATGCCATTAATGGCGGGCCTTACCAGTCGGGCAATACATTTACGGGATTGCAGGGCGGGGCAACTTATTTTATTGATGTCCGGGATGCGGTGGGTTGTACCATTACTTTTTTCCCGGTGACAGTGCCGCAGGGAACCAGCACAGTGACTGGTACAGCTACAGGCACCAATACCTCTTGTGCCGGTGTCAATAACGGAAGCATTACAGTAACACCTACCAGTGGTGTAGGACCCTATCAATATTCGCTGAATGGCGGAGCCTACCAGGCTGGCGCTACTTTCAGTGGTTTAGCTCCCGGTACATATACCATCAGGATACGTGAAGCAGGTCTTTGCGTTTCATCACCGATAACGGTGGACATTGTTGCAGGCTCGGGATTGACAGCTACATTAACACCTTCTTCTACTTCCTGTACAGGCGTCAACAACGGAAGCCTTACTGTGACACCCACGAACGGAACGGGGCCATTTACGTTTGTATTGGATGGAACCACAACCCAGACAGGCGCTACGAGTACGACATTCAACGGGCTGGCAGCGGGTAGTCATTCTGTGACCATCACGGATGCCAGCGGATGTGTTACCACGGCTGCACTTACCTCTAATATTACAACGGGTGCAGGCTTTACAGCTACCTATACATCCGTCAATAGTTCCTGTACAGGTGTGAACAACGGAAGCATAACTGTAACGCCGGGAGCAGGCGGTACCGGCCCCTATACTTTTGTACTGGATGGAACCACTACTCAGACCGGCGCTGCGAATACAACGTTTACCGGAGTAGGAGCAGGTACGCATAGTGTTATCATTACTGATGCAGCGGGTTGCCAGTTCACCCTGAACAATGCCACGGTTACAGCCAGTGCAGGATTCACGGCTACTTATACAGCTACCAACAGTTCCTGTACCGGGGCTTCCAACGGAAGCCTGACTGTAACGCCCGGCACTGGTGGTACCGGCCCTTATACGTTTGTACTGGATGGAACTGTCACACAAACCGGGGCCACCAGCGCCACGTTCAACGGAGTTACTTCCGGTACGCATACCGTACTGATCACTGATGCTGTCGGCTGTCAATACACGCTGAATAATGCAACCGTAAATGCCAGTACCGGCTTTACAGCTACCTATACTTCCACCACGACAAGTTGTTCCGGCGCTGCCAATGGCAGCATCACCGTAACACCTGGCACAGGAAGCACCGGGCCTTATACATTCGTACTGGGTGCTGTCACACAGACCGGTGCTGCTAATACAACATTTACCGGTTTAGCTGTCGGCTCTTACAGTGTATTGATCACCGATGCTGCCGGTTGCCAATATACGCTGGTTAATGCGGCTGTTACATCAGGACCTGCTCTTACGGCAACAGTCACGCCGGTGGCCACTGCCTGCCCGGGAGTAAACAATGGCAGCATCACTGTAACACCAAACAATGGTAATGGTCCTTATACATTTGTATTGGATGGTACAACTACACAAACAGGAGCGGCCAATACAGTATTCACAGGTGTATCGGCCGGATCGCATGCGATCACTGTAACGGATGTGAATGGTTGTACCTCCGCTTTACCACCCGTTACTGTCGGGTCAGGAACAGGCATCACGGCGAATGTGAACCCGGTCAGCACATCCTGTATCGGGGCTACTAACGGAAGTATTGCTATAACACCAACTAACGGTACAGGTCCCTATACTTTTGTTTTGAATGGTACAACGACGCAGAACGGGGCTACTACTACCAGCTTTACGAACCTGGCAGTAGGGACTGCCTACTCAATTGCGGTCACAGATGCTATAGGATGTACTGGCACTTTCAATAATATTACCGTTCCGCAGGGTTCCGCATTGCTGGCAACCACTAATGTGGTCAATACAAGTTGCAATGGCGCCAGCAACGGACAGATCATGGTGACGCCTTCCAATGGCGGCGGCCCGTACACGTTTGTACTGAATGGCACTACTACACAGAACGGTGCAGTAAATACGATATTCACCGGGCTGGCTGCTACCACATATAATGTAGTTGTAACCGATGCGGCAGGTTGTGTAAGCAGTGCAATACCAGCCACGGTTAATCCGGGCCCGGCTATTACCGTAACGCCATCCAAATCGGATGCTACCTGTTTTGGTTCTTCAACAGGGAGTATATCGGTCGTCTCTTCAGCGAATGCAACGGCGCCTATCGAATTTTCCTTAGATAATGCGACATGGCAGACGGGTACGTCCTTTGCAGGACTTTCGGCCAACACCTATACTGTTTATATCCGGGATGCGGTGGGCTGTACTAATACTGCTTCCATTACGGTAGGCCAGCCGGCACAATTAGCGGCTTCTGCTGTATTGAAAAGTGTTTTATGTAATGGGCAGAATAACGGGGGGATAAAAGTAAATGTAACGGGGGGCACATCACCTTACTCTTACTCGTTAGACAATGCCACGTTCCAGTCAGCGGATTCTTTCAGTGTGACTGCAGGCGCTTATACGGTCTATATACGGGATGCCAATAACTGTACGATACAACTGAATAATATAACAGTGACCGAACCGGCTGTATTGACAGCGACCCGGGTAACCGCAAATGCTACCTGTGACGGAGGTAATGATGGAACGATCACCCTGGCGCCGTCAGGAGGTACTTTGCCTTATCAGTATGCAATAACCGGAAACATTTTCCAGCCGGGTAATGTATTTAATGTGGCCCCGGGCACCTATGATGTAACGGTAAGAGATGCTAATGGATGTACTTTCCCATTGACGGGAGTAGTAGTGGGGTTGACCAATAATCTTACGCTGACACCGGCCATTGATCCGGCCCCGGTTTGTGAAGGTAAAGGAGCACAATTACAGCTTACAACGAATGCCACTCAGTTTGCCTGGACACCGGCAGCCGATCTCAGCAGTTCAACGGTCATCAACCCGGTAGCGACGCCGAAAACGACTACGACCTATTCTGTGGTGGCTACCCTCGGGCGCTGTACAATTACTGATGATATAACAGTAGCCGTAATGCCCGCTCCGGTGCCGGAGGCAGGGATAAACGGGGATATCTGCTTTGGCCAGTCATATACATTACAGCCTGTTGGCGACCCTTCCTTTATCTACAACTGGACACCTTCATCCTTCCTCAGCAGCACAACAGGGTATAGTATTATTGCTTCGCCGGATAAAACTACTACCTACACGTTAAGTGTTACAGATAATAACGGCTGTACCTCTTTGGTAACCGATAATGTGACTGTAAATGTGACGCCGCCGATCCAGGTGCGAACCTTCCCGATGGATACAGTGGTATATGCCGGTGCGCAGGTTCAACTGCTGGCCACATCAGCCGGCACCTATTATACCTGGTCACCAGCGGCTGGCCTAAGTGATCCGGCCATAGCTAACCCGGTAGCTACAGCTCCGATGACTGAGGGCGCCGTAGTTACTTATATTGTTACCACTACTACCGATGCAGGTTGCACAGGAGATAATACTGTTACCATCCGGGTGTACAAAGGGCCTGAGATCTATGTTCCAAATGCCTTTACCCCGAACGGGGATGGAAAGAACGACAGGTTCATACCTTTCCCGGTCGGCATTAAACAGATCAGTTATTTCAGGGTATTTAACCGATGGGGCCAGATGCTTTATTCTACCACCACGCTCAACCAGGGATGGGATGGTACGTTTGGCGGCATGGAGCAGGCCAGCGGAGTATACGTGTGGATGGTGGAAGGGGTAACAATGGACAATCAGAAAATAACCAAAAAGGGGACTGTCACGCTGATCCGTTGATAAATTCTCCTTTTCGTGTATAAAAAATGGGCAAAGCCACCGGATTTATCCGGTGGCTTTTGTGCTGATGGAGTATTTTTGCCACCGCTTGAACCCCCTGTCCCCCTAAAGGGAGAACTTAGATTTGAAGATGTATTAAGTTCAATTATGCACGGGTCATACAGTGTGGGCTTCAACAGAATTAATCTGGCTGACGACTTTATAGTAGATAAGAAGCAGTGCAAACAACAATATTGTTAAAACAAAAAAATTTTACCTGTAGGACGGAGTGCTTTACTCCCCTTCAGGGGTTGGGGGTATATCATGGTTGACGTAATTCTTGGCCTCCAGTGGGGCGATGAGGGAAAAGGAAAGATCGTAGATTATTTTGCCAAAGATTATGATGTGGTGGCCCGGTTCCAGGGAGGACCTAATGCAGGGCATACATTATACGTAGAGGATAAAAAGGTAGTACTGCACCAGATACCTTCCGGAGTTTTTCAAAAGAATAAGCTGAACCTTATCGGCAATGGCGTAGTACTGGACCCTGTTACATTAAAAAGGGAGTGTGATACCGTGGCGGGATTTGGGGTAGATCTGAAGAAGAACCTTTTTATTGCGGAAAGAACACACCTGATATTGCCTACCCACCGGGCCCTGGATAAGGCAGCAGAGTTATCTAAAGGCAACCAGAAGATCGGCTCCACGCTGAAAGGGATTGCACCTGCTTATATGGATAAGACCGGCCGTAACGGGCTACGTGTCGGCGACCTGCTGGACAAGAACTTTACTACTGCATATATCAAGCTGCGTCTGAAACACCAGAAGCTGCTCGATAATTATGCTTTTGCTGAGGATATTACCGCCTGGGAAGAGGAATTCTTTGAAGCCGTTGAGTTCCTGAAACAATTGAATATTGTTAATGGTGAATATTTCATCAATCAGCAAATAAAGGCGGGTAAGAAAGTACTCGCAGAAGGAGCGCAGGGCAGTATGCTCGATATTGACTTTGGCACTTTCCCCTTTGTGACCTCCTCGAATACCGTTACGGCAGGTGTATGCAGCGGTCTTGGAGTGGCGCCGCAGACAATACGGGATGTGATTGGCGTTACCAAAGCCTATTGTACCCGGGTGGGCAGCGGTCCTTTTCCCACTGAGCTGGAAAATGAGACAGGGGAAGAATTGAGGAAGATCGGCAATGAATTTGGAGCCACTACCGGGCGGCCGAGACGCTGTGGCTGGATAGACCTGGTAGCATTGCAGTTCGCCTGTATGATCAACGGGGTGACAAAGATCGTAATGACCAAGGCCGATGTGCTGGATGCGTTCAAAGAATTGCAGGTTTGTACCCATTATAAACTGAACGGAAAAGAAAGTAAGGAAATACCTTTCCGCATAGACCGTATGCAGGTAGAAGCATTATACAAAAGTTTTCCCGGGTGGAATGTTCCGACAAGCACGGCAAAAACTTTCCAGGAATTGCCGGTTACAATGAAATCGTACGTTGATTTTATCAACCAATACCTTGGGGTAAAGGTCAGTTATATTTCTAATGGCCCCGGCCGTGACCAGATTATCACTATTTGATTGATATAAGTCAGAAAAGAGGACTTTTTTTATAATTTTTTTTAGCCTGAGCGGGCTAAAAAAAATTATTTTAAAAATTTGGTCAATTAAAAACTTCGCTGAAATTTTACAGCAATAACCCTACCTGAATATGGCAAAATCTGAAAAGAAGCCGGCGGCCGGAAAGAGCAGCGCCTCATCCGAAAAAGAATCAGCAAAAAAACCATCTCCTAAACCGAAGAAAAAGGAAGAGGAAGATGATGATGATGATTTTGAAGAAGAGGAGGACGATGCGAAGACTTCTAAAAAAGGAGGAAAAGTGGCTGCAAAGAAAAAAGAAGAAGATGATGATGGTGATGATGGTGCAGAGGACGAGGTGGATGACTGGGATAAAGTAGAGGAGGAGGAGAACTGGGACCCCGACTTTGACGAGTTTGATGTTCCTAAATCAAAAGGGAAGAAAAGCACCGGTGGCGGCGGAAAGAAAGGCGCTGAGGATGACGACGATTTTAAAGTAGATGATGAGTTCAAGGATATGTTTAATGACGGGGATGACTTCGATGAGGAAGAGGATGATTACTAATTGAACGTATTTATCCTGCTGCATTGAATAACACTATACTTGCCGCTACTTTTCCCGTAACTGATTTCGGGCAAATAAAAAATAAAGTGCTGAACTGGATAAAACGGTTCAGCACTTTTTGTTTCCTGGATAATCACCAGTATCATATTGCGCCGCACTCCCAGGAATGTATAGTGGCCGCGGGCATCCGGAGGAAGATCATCGCTGCTGATGCTGATGCATTGGACCATCTGCAGCAATTTATAGATGAGAAGAAGACCTGGCTATTTGGTCATCTGAATTATGACCTGCCGGTGCAACAGGATATGCCTGTTTCAGCAGGCAGCGATCTTATTAACTTCCCGCAGCTTTTTTTCTTTGAACCGGAAATACTGATACGGCTGAATGAAACCGAAATGACCATTGAAGCGGATGATCCTGCAGATATATTTGAGACGATCAGCTCATGGCAGACAGAAGAGGGGATAGATAGGGAAACCCGGCTGCCTGTTCAAAGCAGGATGGAAAAGGAAGAATACCTATCGGTCATCCGGCAATTGCAAAAGCACATTCTGCGCGGAGATTGTTACGAGATCAACTTCTGCCAGGAATTCTTTGCCGGAGAAGCGGTCATTGACCCATTCAGGGTATATCAGAAATTGACAGAAATTTCTCCCAACCCGTTTTCTGCTTTGTACAGGCTGAATGATAAGTGGCTGATCTGTGCCAGTCCCGAGCGGTTCCTGATGAAGAAAGGAAATACTGTTTTGTCGCAGCCTATCAAGGGTACATCAAAAAGAATACCCGGTAATGCTGTACTGGACAAACAAAGCAGCGAACAGCTTTTTCACAGCGATAAAGACCGCTCAGAAAATGTAATGGTAGTGGATCTTGTAAGAAATGACCTCTCGAAGATATGTGAAGAAGGAACAGTGCAGGTAGATGAATTGTACGGTATCTATTCCTTTCCCCAGGTTCACCAGATGATATCTACGGTCAGCGGCACACTGAAAAGGAATGTTTCATTTACTGAGATGATCAGAGCAACTTTCCCGATGGGATCCATGACCGGCGCTCCCAAGAAGCGGGTGATGGAACTGATCGCCCAATATGAAAAAACAAAACGGGGTATATTTTCTGGCACTGTCGGGTACATTTCTCCGCATGGGGACTTTGATTTTAATGTGGTCATCCGAAGCATCATGTATAATGCTACGGTCAGGTATCTTTCATTCCAGGCCGGATCAGGCATAACCTTCTACAGCGATCCCGAAAAAGAATGGGAGGAGTGCATGCTGAAAGCTGAGGCGATAAGAAATGTCTTATCTGCTTAGTTATTGTTTCCGTTCAGCAGCATCTGTATGGATTCATCCAATATGACGGGTTTTTTAGCGAGAAAAACATCCATTTTATCGTGTGGTAGCCTGAGTTCGTAGCTCCCGCTTGAAGCTATCAGTTTGTCAAAACCCGGATTCAGTTTATTGAATGAGGCGATGTCAATAGAAATGTGTTTCATGATCACAAACGAATTATACCGGCCGCTGATAGTTTGTGTTTTTGAGGCAGAAGCCTCGCCCGAAACGGCAGCAGGGCTTACAGATGCTTCTTTCATATCGTTTTTTGCGACCGTAGTAATTCCGCCTTGTCCTTCCATGATATAATGCGTGGCAATGAATTTTTTTACGTGTTTCTGGGATTCGGCGGGCAGGTACTTTTGTAATGCCCAGAAATCACGGCTTCCGCTTTTGCGAATGGCAGCATTCACTTTCCCGGGCCCTCCGTTATACGCAGCTATCACCAGCAGCCAGTCTCCGTATAGCTCATAGAGGCTTGCCAGGTATTTTGATGCAGCATGAGTGCTCTTGGAAAAATCCTTCCTTTCGTCATATTTCTTAGTGACCCTTAGCCCCATATTTTTTGCCGTAGCAGGCATGAACTGCCAGGGGCCGACAGCACCCACCCTTGATCGGGCGTTCGTTCTCAGATAAGATTCGATCACGGCAAGGTATTTCAGTTCTTTAGGGAGGGAATGCAGGGTAAGGATCTCGTCCATCATATCAAAATAGGGCTTGCCCCAGCCCTTGATTTCCTCCATTTTTTTGCCGTATTGCCTGATATAGGCCTGCACAAAACTGACCACCTGGGGATTGAGTTGCTCAGTATTAATGCCAAATGGCATAGAAGAAGAAAAGGTGAATTCGAGGAATTCCTTTTTTGGATCCGGGACAGTAATGGGGGCTTGAGTGAGACTGTCCACTTTATCCGCTGTGTCGGAAAAAGCAATATTCCTTTGAAAGTAATAATCCTTTTCGGGTTTACCTGCGAGGGCAATACCTGAAAAAAGCAGACCTATGACACCAGCCAGAAATAATTTTACCATCAGTGTGTGAAATTTGGGTTACACAAATCGGGTACTGTACGGACAATTGGTTTCAGGGTTGTGTTCGGTAGCCTTGCATCAGCTCGTTTGAAAGGCGGAGCAAAGGTAGCTCATTAAACTTTCCGGCCATCAACTGGAGACCAAAGGGCATTCCGTTGGAATGAGTAAAAAGGGGGATTGAAATGGCAGGAATGCCAACCAGGTTTGCCATAACAGTATATATATCAGCCAGGTACATAGCTATAGGGTCATTGGTCTTTTCGCCTGCTTTGAATGCGGTAGTGGGGGAGGTGGGTAGGACAATGAAGTCGAATTCCTTGAAAATCAGGGCTATTTTTTTTGTTAATAAATTCCTGACTTTTTGAGCCCTGGTAAAATAGGCATCATAATAACCGGCACTCAGAACAAAGGTTCCCAGCATGATCCTTCGCTTAACCTCCTTTCCAAATCCCTCTGAACGGGATAGTTTATAGAACTCGGTCAGGTCTATTCCCTTTTCGATCGTTCTGTGACCATACTTTACCCCATCATAGCGGGAAAGATTGGAAGAGGCCTCGGCTGTAGTCAGAACATAATAAGCCGGAACAACATAATCCAGGAGATCGAATTTCACTGGTTTTACATCATGTCCGTCACTGCCGAGTTTTTCCAATATTTTTTTTATAGCAGACCCGATCTCAGGATCATTCCCGGGATGTTCAAGTGCTTCATCGAAGTAGGCAATGCGATACTTTTTACCAGGGATAGCAGCCAGTTGTGAATATGGCTGAACGGGCTTTGACGAAATAGTGCTGTCATATTCATCCTGTCCTGCGATCACTTCCAGCACTTTTGCAACATCCGTAACATTTTTTCCAAAAATGCCTACCTGGTCAAAGGATGAAGCATAAGCGATGAGCCCATACCTGGATATTCTTCCATACGTCGGTTTGAGTCCGGTTATACCGCAAAAATCCGCCGGCTGCCTTACTGACCCCCCTGTATCGCTTCCCAGGGAAACCATACATAAGCCAGCCTGTACAGCTACGGCCGAACCTCCCGAGGACCCCCCCGGAACCCTTGATTCGTCTGCAGCGTTCAGTACTTTACCATAGGCAGAATTTTCGTTGGTAGATCCCATCGCAAATTCATCACAATTGCAATTGCCGATGATGATAGCTTCTTCTGCCAATAAACGGTCAACAGCCGTAGCAGAGTAAACAGATACAAAATCTTTGAGAATATTTGATGAGGCGGAAAGTGGATGATCTTTATATGCTATGACATCTTTCAGGGCGATGACCACACCGTGCAGTTTTCCTGTGCTTACGCCTGCATTTCTTTTTTGGTCCAGTTCTGTAGCTTTTTGCAAAGCCTCCCGGGCATATACGTGTACAAAAGCGTTCAGGTGCTGTTTGGCCTGTATTTGCTGCAGGTAATGTTCGGTTGCCTGCTCACAGGTAACTGTTCCTTCCTTCAGCCGGGCATGGTATTGCTCAATGGAAGAAAACGAGAACAAAAGGGATAATTCTTTTTCGGTGAATGAGGAGAATAATTAAAATAAGAAAGGGAGTTATGAGTTTTTAACCTCTTTTGCGCCTTCTTCAATTTCCTTCTTCACGTTGTTTTTTGCATCGTTGAATTCACGGACACCTTTACCCAGCCCTCTCATCAGTTCGGGTATCTTACGGCCTCCGAAAAGCAATAAAACAATAACCAGGATGATGATGATCTCATTGGTTCCCAGCATTCCCAGTAATACAGGTTGTGTCATATAGAATAGATTGAAGGTCAAAGATAGTAATTAGAATTTGCAAACAGAATCCTTTATCGTGATGAAGCAGTCGTGACACTTTGCGTATAGATAAAAGGGCAAAGAAAAAGCCCCGGATAGCGGGGCTTTAAAGAAATTAGTACAGGTATAATTACTCACCTGCTGCAGTAACAGCCAGTCGTTTTTCACGGATCCTGGCGCTTTTGCCACTGCGTTTGCGCTGATAAAAGAGCTTGGCGCGGCGCACATTACCTGTTTTATTCAATACAATGGATTCGATGTTGGGAGAGAAGAAGGGGAATACCCTTTCTACTCCAATACCATCAGAGATCTTACGCACTGTGAAGCTGGCAGTATGACCGTTCCCCTGCTTTTTGATCACATCGCCTTTGAAAGACTGGATCCTTTCTTTGTTACCTTCAATGATCTTGTAGTTAACGGTAACATTATCACCCGGTTTGAATTTCGGGAATTCCTTTTTGCCCGTCAGTTGCTCATGTACGTATGCGATGGCGTTCATAACTCTAAATTTTAAGGAGGGCAAAGGTAAGGGGAAAAGATCAAAGTTTAAAGGTTTAATTGTCCAAAGTTTAAGGTTTCCAGGGATGATCTTCAGCCTGGCTGATGTTATGACCCTGGGCTAATCTTAAATACTTAAATTTTAAACTTTTAAACAAGCCTACCGTGCCACGTTCACCGTTCTTTTTTCCCTGATGACCGTTACCTTGATCTGGCCCGGAAAGGTCATTTCAGTCTGTATCTTCTGGGCTATTTCAAAGGACAGTTTTTCAGATTCCTGGTCAGTGACCTTGTCGGCTTCCACAATGACCCTCAGTTCACGGCCAGCTTGAATTGCATAAGCTTTTTCAACACCTGTATAGGCCATAGCCAGGTTCTCCAGGTCTTTGATACGTTGCAGGTATTGTTGCATGATCTCGCGGCGGGCACCCGGACGTGCGCCGCTTATGGCATCACAGGCCTGAACGATCGGCGAGATCACATACAGCATCTCCGCCTCATCGTGGTGAGCGGCAATGGCATTTACGACAGCAGGGTTTTCACCATATTTCTCGGCTAGTTTAGCACCTAATAACGCATGGCTCAATTCACTTTCCTCATCAGGAACTTTGCCAATGTCATGCAGCAGACCGGCACGTTTTGCCAATTTGGGGTTTAGCCCCAACTCAGCCGCCATGGTAGCGCATAGATTGGCTGTTTCCCGGCTGTGCATCAGCAGATTTTGACCATAAGAAGAACGGAATCGCATTCTTCCTACCATCCTGACCAACTCTTTATGTAAGCCATGAATACCCAGTTCAATCACCGCTCTTTCTCCATGCTCCATTACCTGCTCTTCTATCTGTTTGCGTGTCTTCTCTACTACTTCTTCTATACGGGCAGGGTGAATACGGCCATCAGCTACCAGTCTTTGCAAGCTTAGGCGGGCTATTTCCCTGCGAAGAGGATCAAAACAAGAGAGAAGGATAGCTTCGGGGGTATCGTCAACGATCAGATCCACACCTGTAGCGGCTTCAATGGCCCGTATGTTACGTCCTTCCCGGCCAATGATCTGGCCTTTTATCTCGTCACTTTCAAGGTTGAAAACGGTAATAGAATTCTCTATGGCCTGTTCTGCGGCAGTACGCTGTATGGTCTGTATGATGATCTTACGGGCTTCTTTGTTAGCTTTTTGTTTGGCATCTTCTACTATTTCCTGTTGAAGGGTAAGTGCCTGGGTTTGTGCCTCATGTTTCAGGCTTTCTACCAGTTGTGCTCTTGCCTCATCTGCCGAAAGACCGGCAATTTTTTCCAGGCGGCGGATATGCTCTTCCTGGTGTTTTTCGAGTTCTGTCCTTTTGATATTTACCAGTTCGATCTGGCGGTTCAGGTTTTCTTTAATTGCCTCATTTTCTTTTATCTGTTTTTCAAGACTGCCTTCTTTCTGGTTGATGCTTTGCTCTTTCTGGCGGATACGGTTCTCTGTGTCATTGATCTTCCGGCTCCTTTCATTTACATCTTTATCATGGGCTGACTTCATCTGCACAAACTTCTCCTTCGCCTCCAGTTCTTTTTCCTTACGGATGGTTTCAGCCCTGAGTTCGGCTTCTTTGAGGATAGTTTGTGACTGTAGTTCGGCTTCTTCGAGTTTCTGGCGGGTGTTCCTGGCAAAAATGAGCTTACCCGCTACAATGCCAACGACAAGAGCAGCTGCACCTATGATAATTGATATGATAAGGGGATCCATGAATCGGTTGTTTAATTTGTTCCAAAATGGTATCGTTAATTCTGCAGATCATAAATTAAGCAGAAGCCTGAAAAACAGGCAGAAGGCGAAGATACAAAACGGGCGCAAATGGATGAAATTGCGGGTGGATGAAGGGTCATTTGTCTTGCATGTGGGTATCCAGCAGCTTTTCCAGCACCACAAGCTGATCGTTGATAGCTTCCGTTTCATAACCCGCTTTCATTTTGGCTGCCTGGTCGGTGGCAAACCAAAGCAGCACCATGGCGATATAGTCCTGCATGTCCTTGCCGGCAAACTGGGTCTTGAACTCGATGATCTTATCGTTGATGATCTTGACCGTTTTTCTTACCGTTTCCTCATCCTCCCGTGTCACTTTTATCCGGTAGCTCCTGTCGCCAATCACTACTGTGGCTGCAATTAATTCACTCATAATTTGCAAAGTTGAAAAATTGTTAATATCTTGTTTGCTCTCGTAATTAGAACCAACTCATCCTGTTAAAATCCCCAGATTGTTTCCAGTTCCTGTAAAAAACGTTTTAACATTAAAAACGTTAAGGATCATGTTCGCTAAAATTAAGCCGTCAATTTTTATTGATGCATTGCAACTTGAACTAAGTGCCCGCACCGGCAATTTTCTCCGTGGTGTATTAAGAGATGACAAAGGCAGCATCTGCAGCACCCTCGAGAAAAACATCATGAATGAGAATGAGCATTTCACCTGGACAGGATTGAGTGATCTTCCGTATGGAAAGTACACTATTGAGCTGTCACAGGGTGAAGATGAAATGAAAATGAGCCTGATCAAAAGACATTAATGATTATTATTGACTGAGCATGGTGATGCATCGGTCAATTTCCTTTACGTAGAAACTGATCTTCTTTTCAAATTCTTTCTTATCGGCTCCGCTCATTTCTCCGCTACTGTACCTTAGAACATCTACCTGCTGTTTCAGGCTGTCAACGATATCCTGCTGTACGGCTGTGTGTTTTCTTTCGTCCTGCAATTCAGCTTTCAACTGGCTATTCTCCTTTTGTAAAGCAGTATACTGTTTTACCAATTGCTGCAATTTGGATTGGATCCTTTTTAATTGTGCTTCTGTTGCTGTCATAATGAAAGCCGTTTTATCAACAAAGGAATACTGTTATTTCCTTATTTCTGCCTGCAGGTCTTTTTCAAGCGTTGTCATGATCTTACTCATCCATCCGTCAATCTCTTTATCGGTAAGGGTCTTTTCTTCATCCAGAAAAGTAAAACTGACAGCCAGTGATTTTTTATCCGGCCCCAGCTTCTCACTTTCAAAAATATCAAACAACTTCATGTGCTGCAGCTTGGAGAGGCGAATCTTATCCACGGTTTTCTCTACTTCTTCGTACTTCATTTGCCGGGATACGATCATGGCAATATCCCTGTTCACCGCCGGGTACCTGGGTATTTCTCTTACCGTCGGTTTATGAGCAGCCGCCATACCGGTGATGGCTTCCCAGTTCAGGCTGGCAAAAAACACAGGTTGTTTGATATCAAACCTGGTCAGTAACTTTTTATTCACTTCCCCGGCGCCGGCAAGGATCTGGCCTTTTAGCTTTAAAACAATATGGTTATCTAACTTAGGAACTGGCAATACATCAATAATATCAGGAGTAATGCCTGCTAATTTTAAAACAGATAGCAAGGCACCTTTCAGGTAATAAAAATCTGCCGCTACTTCTTTTTGCTTCCAGTTGCTTTCATGGGTGCTTCCGCTGATGATCAGGCATAGTTCTTCTGTTTCCTGGTACTGGCCGGGCCCTGATGTGCTGTAGGCTTTACCAAATTCAAATAGCTTTAATGAATTGTTCTTGTGGTTCAGGTTGTGGGCCACAGACTCGAGTGCGGTTTCCAGCAATGAATTGCGCAGGATGTTGAGTTCAGCGCTCAGGCTATTGAGCATCTTTACCATTTGCGCTTTCTCTCCGTCAGAAAAATAGGCAGCGTTCGTAATGGAATTGGTCATGATCTCATTAAAACCCAGCCCTGCGAGGTAATTGGCCGTTTTTTCCTTTAATATTTCTTTGGCGTGATTATCTTCCACAGCAGGGGTGATGGTGATCGCTTCCGGGATGGCAATATTATCCAGTCCGTCAATACGCAATATTTCTTCCACCAGGTCGGCCGGCAGGCTGATATCGGTTTTGTGATAAGGGACTGCTACTCTCAGTTCATCAATGCCTTCCTTAACAATTTCGAACCCGAGGCTGACGAGGATATCTTTTACAGCATCAGGATGATAATTCTTGCCACTTAGTTTTTTCAGGAAATGATATTTGATCGCCACCTGTATCTTTTCTTTAGGAGAAGGATAGATATCCACTATTTCAGAAGCGATCTCCCCTCTGCAGATATCTTTGATCAGCAAGGCGGCCCGTTTTAATACATTTACCGTTCCGGAAATGTCTGTTCCTTTCTCGAACCGGCTGGCCGCATCGGTCCTTAATCCATGACGGAAAGAAGTTTTCCGGGTAATGACCGGATCAAAACAGGCACTTTCCAAAAAAATGTTCGTTGTTTTTTCTGAAACACCGCTATGCAGTCCGCCAAATACGCCGGCAATGCACATCCCCTCTTTTTCATTACAGATGACCAGGTCTTCAGCGCTTAGTTTTCTTTCTTTTTCATCAAGTGTTACAAAGCCAGTTCCTTCAGGCAGGTTCTTCACTATGATTTTATTACCGGTGATCGCATCGGCATCAAAGGCGTGTAGCGGCTGTCCTGTTTCATGCTGTATATAGTTGGTGATGTCAACTATATTATTGATCGGTCTTTGGCCGATGGCTTTCAGCTTTTCCTGCAGCCATCTGGGTGAAGGGGCGATTTTAATATTAGTAATACCTATACCGCTATACCGGGGGCAAGCCTTTGTATTTTCAACCTGCACAGAAATGGGCAAAGAAGTATTGTCGATCTTAAAACTATTGTTGAAAGGTAGTTTTGGTTTTATATCCTTTTTATCATGATGCGTCAGGTAAGCACATACATCCCTGGCTACTCCCCAGTGACTCATGGCATCCATCCGGTTGGGAGTAAGACCGATCTCGTATATCCAGTCAGTATAAGGCTTGAAATAATCAGCTGCTGCTGTTCCCACTTTGGCCGCATCAGGAAGCACCATGATACCAGCATGCGAAGTACCAAGGCCGATCTCATCTTCGGCACAGATCATACCATGACTCTCTGATCCGCGGATCTTTGCCACTTTCATCGTTAGCGGATCACCTGTTGCCGGATAGATGGTGGTACCCACAGGGGCTACTACTACCTTTTGCCCTACGGCTACATTAGGTGCGCCACATACGATGGATAGCGGTTCACCGCTGCCAATATCCACTTTGGTCAATGTCAGTTTATCGGCATTAGGGTGCTTTTCGGCACTCAATACATGACCGATCACCAAACCTTTTAATCCACCTTTTACCTCTTCGAATTGTACAAGGCTTTCTACTTCCAGACCAATAGATGTGAGGATGCGGCTTAATCTTTCAGGTTCAACGGAAACAGGCAGGTATTCGCTCAGCCATTTATAAGATATCGTCATGTATCACTAAAACTTTATATGGCTGCGAAGATAGGAAAACAAGGAGGAGCAGGTGGTTGCAAAAGCAAAAACCTCACCCTTCCCTGCATTGGACAGGAAAAGAATGAGGCGGTGAGTTTTTCATAAACCTCCAAATATTATGCACACAACTCCACCTTGAAAGCAAGGCTGAAGTAAGAATAGTAATGTCCTGTTTGATTCAGCGAATCGCCGTTCCACTCGTGGCCAAATGTAAAAGGGTGTTTGTTTCCGGATGCAGCTTCACCAAGACCTACCAGGGCTTCATGGGTCAGCAAGCGAAAACCATAGGTAGCTCCCTGGCGCAGGTGAACAGGCGGTAGTCCAAAGCGCATCCATTTTGCATGATCTCCTTTGTGCACTTTAACAGTGGAATGACCAAGGGCTGGTCCCCATTTTTTTGTTTCGGAATCAAACTCATGTAAGCTGAGTACTACATCACCTCCATATTGTACTGCGGCGGAGTACAACTGGATGTTGTCTAATTGTCCATCGGCAGGGCAGGTAAAAGTTTGTCCGGCAAAATGGTCGGTTGGGTCGGTTTTGAGATGTCCGATCCACAGTGTGGTGTTGTTCTGTGACTGAGAAAGCACAGGACGTGGGTGGCTGCTGTTTTTCAGTGTCTGCATATCAAATTTTTTAGTTGTGAAATCTTCCGTTAGCAGCTATTGGTACTGGTTTGAAAAGAGCTTTGATCTTTTTATAACTCCCGTCTCCGCTATTTATTGTGCCATAAAAAATATAGTTGAAGCTTGTCTGATCGGGAGGGCATCAACGTTTGTCTTATAAGTCATTACGCAACCGGAAATTTATCCCCCTTTGTGCTGATCTTTCTCATACATGCCTGTCCTTTTTATTGTAAATTGTAGCAATGCCTGTGAAGCTGGTAAATGTCCGTATGTGGAAAACCCTTAGTCTGCTGGTGAAAAAAAGTGCAGAAAGAAAAATTTTTTTGCTATCCTATTTGCATCTTATTTCGCTGTTCTGACTGACGGGAACATTCGCCTAACAAGAGAATTTATTTTCTTATAATCAAGACGGAGTACTAACCCAGGTCATTGGTGAACAACTGATGGTATAACCCTTTATCGCTGTTACGGAACGATGGACTTGACCAATATTAACAAAGACAGGAAGCAGAAAAGAAGATCAACGCTTGATTTAGGAACCATGGTGTATGGCAAGGTACCCCCGCAGGCCAAAGACCTGGAAGAAGCTGTACTTGGGGCTATCATGCTCGAGAAAAATGCATTCGATGCCGTTATTGAGATACTCAAGCCGGAATGTTTTTATGTAGATGCCCACCAACGCATCTTTAAAGCCATGCAAAGTCTGGCCAACAAAAGTCAGCCAATAGATATATTGACGGTTGCTGAAGAACTGCGTACTAAAGAAGAGCTGGACATAGTGGGAGGACCTTATTATGTTACCAAGCTTACCAATACCGTTGTTTCTTCTGCTCATATTGAGACCCATGCCAGGATCATTCTGCAAAAATTCATTCAGCGTGAACTGATCCGCATCAGTGGTGAGATCATCGGGGATGCCTATGAGGATTCCACCGATGTGTTCGATCTGTTGGATGATGCAGAGAGCAAACTCTTCGAGATCACTAACAATCACCTTCGCAAGAATTTTGATACTATTGATTCTGTACTGGTAAAAACCATACAGCGTATAGAGGACCTGCGCCACAAGAACGAAGATGTAACAGGTGTGCCAAGTGGTTTTGCCGGTCTGGACCGTGTAACTTATGGCTGGCAGAATACCGACCTCATCATATTAGCGGCCCGCCCTGCGGTAGGTAAAACCGCTTTTGCACTGAACCTGGCCCGCAATGCCGTTATGCATCCGGGTAAGCCGACACCAGTGGCTTTGTTCTCACTTGAAATGAGTGCTGGTCAGCTGGTACAGCGTATCCTGGCGGCTGAAAGTGAGATATGGCTTGAGAAGATCGCAAGAGGTAAACTGGAAGAGCATGAAATGAAGCAACTCTATGCAAGAGGTATCCAGCGGTTAGCCCAGGCACCCTTGTTCATTGATGATACTCCCGCCCTGAACATTTTTGAGTTAAGGGCCAAATGCCGCCGCCTGAAGAACAAGCATAATATCGGCATGGTGATCATTGACTATCTCCAGTTAATGAGTGGCACCGGCGAGAACCGCACTGCCAACCGGGAACAGGAAATCAGTAATATTTCAAGGAACCTGAAAGCGCTGGCAAAAGAATTGAATATCCCGATCATTGCGCTGTCACAGTTAAGCCGTGCCGTAGAACAACGCGGCGCCAAAGAAGGCAGCCGTATTCCGCAACTGAGCGATCTGCGTGAATCAGGAGCTATCGAGCAGGACGCAGACATGGTCATGTTCCTCTATCGCCCCGAGTATTACGATGTAACCACCAATGCAGAAGGAGAAAATACAAAAGGCCTGACGGAAGTAAAGATCGCCAAACACCGTAATGGTTCATTGGAAACTGTTAAGCTGAAAGCTTTACTGCATATCCAGAAGTTTGTGAACTGGGATGATGATCCGTATAGCGGTATCGGTTTGCCTGCCGGTGGCTGGCGGCCGGTGGAAGACAGCGGAGGCGGAGAAAAACTTTATATACAAACAGGCAGCCGTATGAATAATATAGCGCCGGATGAAAATTCAGATGACCCGTTCTGATAACAGCAGTCTCATTTTACCTTAACCATAGACCAAAGCCCCGGCGTTTATCACCAGGGCTTTTTCATTTATCGTAATTTTATCTTTTTTACATACCATGTCGCTTTCTTATTTCTATATTGAATCATTCGATCCTTCGCAACAATCCATCACGCTGGATGAAGATACATCCTATCATATTGTACAGGTATTGCGGATGAAGCCGCAGGAGAAACTGCAATTGACGGATGGGAAAGGCAACCTGGCAACAGGTCATATCATTGAATGCCATAAAAAGCATTGCACGGTTCAGGTAGAAGAATCCCGTTTTCAACCGCAGGGGGACAGGAAGGTCACGATAGCCATTTCACTGATCAAAAACACCAGCCGCTTTGAGTGGTTTTTAGAAAAAGCAACAGAAATAGGCGTCACAGAAATGATCCCGCTGCTCTGCGAAAGGACCGTCAAAGAAAGGTTCCGTTATGACAGGATGAAGGGCATTATCATCAGCGCTATGCTGCAAAGCCAGCAATGCTGGTTACCCATATTGCATCAGCCCGTCGCATTCGGGCAATTCATAGCAGAAGACAAGACCGAACAAAAATTTATTGCCCACTGCGAAGAGGGAAACAGGCAAAGTATCCATCAGTATATTGGTGCATTAGCAAATTCACTCATCTGTATTGGTCCCGAAGGAGATTTTTCCCCGAAAGAAATTGAATCAGCCCTGCAGCAGCAGTTCATTCCTGTTGCGTTAGGTAAAACAAGGCTGAGGACAGAAACAGCCGGTGTTGTCGCTGCGGTATTATTAAAACTTAGCTAAGCTATAATGCCAAGCTCTCTTACTACGTTCATTAATGACGGGGTATTATGCACATTGAATTTCTGCAGCATATTTTTCCGGTGTGTATCCACAGTATAACTGCTTAGGAAAAGACGGCTGGCGATTTCCTGGCTGGTAAGTCCTTCGGACAATAATTGTAATATTTCTTTTTCGCGGCGGGTAAGTACCGGTATATTATTTTGCGGAAGGCCCAGTGATTGTAATTGCTGTATTATTTTTTCATTGGCGGCTTTGCTTAAGTAGATCGTGCCGTCCATTACCTGGTTGATAGCAGTGATCAGCTCCTCCCGTTCCATGTTCTTTAAAAGATAACCGTTAGCCCCTTTTTTGATCAGTTGTGTAATGATACCTGCTTCGTTTACGTAAGTAAGTCCAATGATCTTAACGGTCTTATTCTTTTGGCGGATCAGTTCGCACAGACGGAGCCCGTCTATATCGGGTAGGTTGATATCGAGTAGTATGATATCAATGGCTGCTTCGTCTTCCAGAATACCAAGTGCCTCTTTTGCAGTTTTGGCTGCTGCTTCAATGCGCACATAACTTTCATCTTTCAGCATGGTTCTGATGCCGTCAATTACGAGGGGATGATCGTCAATGATGAGAATTTTTATCATAGCCGGTTGCCGGCTATAAATTTAATTATTGTTGGGAATACTTTTTAGTTTTCATTCAGCAGCAGGTCTATCATCACCGTAGTGCCAATATCTTTTCTTGAATCAATGGTCAGCTTGCCATTCAGGTAGTCTACCCGGCTTTTTACGGTTGCCATACCCATGCTCCGTTTTTCTTCGGCTTCTTTGGTGTCAAATCCTTTGCCGTTATCTTCAATCGTCAGGCTGAGCCTGTTCCCTTCCCGGTTGATCTGGATGATGGCTTCGGTGGCATAAGCATGTTTGATGATATTATTTACCAGTTCCTGGATGATCCGGTACAGCATGATCTCGGTGGAGTGGCCAAGTCTTTTATCCATCCCAAATGCCTGCAGGGTTACTTTGAGCAGTTTGCCGGAGCTGATATTGTTGGCGAGATCTTGTAAAGCTTCTGTCAGTCCTACTTTCATCAATACTTCGGGCATCATGTTGTGAGCTACTTTCCTTAGCTCGTCAGAAGCATTATTGATCAGGTCAAGGGTCTTTTTGTAAAGAGGATTTTCTTTAATGCCCGGTGTGTCCTGTTGCAGCGTACTGTAGTGCATTTTAACCGTAGAGAAGATACCTCCCAGTCCGTCGTGCAGGTCTTTGGCGATCCGGGTCCGTTCTGTTTCCTGGCCATTGATCATGGATTGCAGCGAACTGACCTGTTGTTCTTTTTCAACCGTCTTTATTTTTTCTTCCAGCAGGGCCGCCTGTTGTTGTGATAATTTTTGTTTATGACCATAGTTTCTGCGTAGCAGGTAAAGAATGGAAAGTAATGCGGCTATCAGCCCGGTACCAATGCCTAACCAGGTATTACGTCGTTTGATCTCAAAATCCTTTTGCTGCTGCACTTTTTGCAAACGAAGGA
The DNA here is from genome assembly GCA_016787085.1 of Chitinophagaceae bacterium. Lineage (GTDB taxonomy): Bacteria > Bacteroidota > Bacteroidia > Chitinophagales > Chitinophagaceae > VBAT01. The sequence goes on from JAEUVJ010000071.1 coordinate 56,081, forward strand.
TCTCGTTTTCCTTTTTACTGGTTTCGTACTGGGTCTCTAACTGGGCTGTATTCTTCCTGGTTTCGCTGCTGAGAATGCTATCCGCGATCTGGGTATGAATGAATAGTTGCCGGTAAGCACTCCTGTAATCGCCGAGAGAATCATAGAGGGTACTTAATGATAAGGCCAGGTCAGCTTCGGCCCCTTTGTTATCACTTTCTTTCGCTACTGACATTCCTTTCAGCAATATTTCTTTCGCCCGGGTAAAATCACTCATCCGGTACAACGCCTGCCCGAGTGAGTTGTAATGGTTCCCAAGCTGGTACTGGTTGCCCAGTGCCAGTGATTTTCGCAAGGATGTTTCGAAAGCACCGGCGGCTTTATCAAACTCTTCTTTTTTGTAATAAAAGGTACCGATGGCACTGTATATCTCTGCGGAAAGGTTCTGATCGCGGTTCGTATTTGCAATAAGATATAAGCGATCAATATAAGTAGCAGCTTCATCTAACCTGTTCAATCGAAGCAGGTCTGTGGTCAATGCCTGTAGAGTATAGCCTAATTGAAGTGTGTCGGTTTTCTGTTCCGCTATTACTAAAACTTTTTTTCCAAGCACTACGGCTCTTTCATGTTGTTTGATCTGACCAAGCACGGATATCAGGTTCTGATAGCATATCAGTGAATTCACGGTATCCTTTAATTCATCAAAACCTTCTGCAGCCCGGGTATAATAGCTGGCTGATAGCAGGTAATCGCCGGTCATGTAGTAGCGGCTTCCTCTTGCATTGGAGATCTTGGCCAGGCTTCTTTTGTTACCCAGTTCCTGGAATTTTTGTTCTGCAATAATGAGAAAGGAATCAGCGGCTACGTAATTGCTTTTATCCATATAAAGGATGCCTGATAAATAGGCCGTATTACCTGCCCCTTTGTCAAAACTGAGGGTTACACTCAATGTATATCCCTCTAGAGCATATTCCAGGGCTTTATCCAGGTCGGTGTACCCGACCTCATTACCAAGTGTCGTCAGTAAGTTCACTTTGCTGGTGTCCTCCTTTGCTTTTGCCAGTTCCCCGATAAGGCTGTCGATCTGTGCCTGTGGCAACTGGCTGATAGCAGGGGGAGCCATGAGTAAAGCAAGGGATAAAAGAATGGGAACATGACGGAAGAGTTTTTCTTTCAGTGTCATAACCGGTATTTCATTGATGAAAGAAGAGAAGCCGTAATGAAAGATACCAAACTAAAAATTTCTGTCTTCTACCTGATTCTAGGTATTTCATCCCTTCTTGTTTCACTATTGTCCGGTATTGCCTTCGCCTGGCAGCGGGGGTAGGTTTGTAACGATCATTTTTTCTCACACCAAACGCCAGCAGCATGAGAACCATTTACCTGATCCCGGTTTTATTTTTTTTTATTTTGCCTTTCCTGACAGCCGCGCAGGATGACGGCACCAAAGCAGGACGTGTATCGCCCAAAGAACTGACCATTCCCGCTTCTCCCATCTTCGATCTGATGGGGGCTACACCCTCACAGATCAACCGCACATCCGACATCAAAGATTTTAAAGTAGACTGGTCATTGAAGTATGGCATCAACCCCAACCTTGCCATACAATCGCAACCCATCTGGGAGCTTTTTTATAACCGTAAAGACCTTGGCAAATACCAAAACGCTTCCGGTTTTATGCGTAAACTGGCTTCACTGGATATATCACTCGGTACTATCCAGGATGATAACAGTTATCGCCGGATCGGCGGCGCTGTAAAACTTAACCTTTTCCGGGAAAGGGATCCGCTGATGGCCAAAGAACTGTACGAGGATATTTCACTGAAATATGCGAACGAAAAATCAGAACTGGAAACACAGTTGAAAGAGCTGCAATTGAAATTGGATACCAGCACTAATGTATTGGAAAAGCCCGGATTGAGATCACAGATCAAATCTACTGAAGAACAACTGAACACACAGCACTCAAGACGCATGGGCGAGATCAATCAGCGGGCCAAAGTGTTTGTGGATGAGAACTGGAATGCCTCGTCACTGGATTTTGCTATTGGTCGTACCCACACATTTAAATCAGATAGCTCCGGCTCGTTTGGTATGAAAAGAAATAACCGCAGCACCGGAACAGGCGCCTGGATCAATGGCAATATGGGTATCGGGAAAAAAACGCTGGTGACCTGTTTGCTCCGGAGTTTCTGGTATAATGAACAAGTGGATTTCCGGGTAAAGGACCTGGCGACCGGTAATGAAACGGCTCAGAAAACGACAGCAAAGAATTCTGTTTATAGCCTGGGTATGAATTTTCGCTATGGCGGATCGGTCTATACTTTCTTCTTCGAAATGCTGTACGAGTACAAAAAGATCAAAACGGCCGATGAGGCATTGAGCGGTGCTTATAAAACAGCCGGCAATGTGGAGATCGTCGGGTCTTCTGTCAAATGGGAAGAGATACATCCCAATACATTATCCATTGGCGGCGACTGGCGTATCAGCCGCAGTGTGATCATTAATTACGGCATGCGCTGCGTATTCGACAATAACTGGAAGTTCCGAACATTCGTACCGGTAGCCACAGTTAGTTGCATGATGCGATAAACGATCAGCAATCATTTTTAGTAAATCAGCCAATCATCATCATATTTAATAAAATCAGCAACATGAAAAAATATTATTTACGTTGGGTGCTAACCTGCCTGGTTATGGTCATAATAACCGGTAAGAATTCTGCACAACTGCCGGGGTTAACGGGTCAGTTGAAAGCAACCACATTCAAGATACAGGTAAACCCGTTGCAGAATTTTTTTAAGCAAAGATTCAGCGCCGCGTTAAAATCCAGTGAGGCATTTAAAAATATGCCCTATACTGCCGGCACAGTTTCCGGGAGTGAAGCAGGCCTTTCGACCACGGTAACAGTTACCAAAACCCCTGCTTTGACCGAACCGTTAAGAACAGTCAGTGCGGTATCCGGTTATACAGGCCCTGCTGCGCCGTTTAAAGTAACCTATGTCAAAAGTGATAACGAAATAGTAGTTGATGTTGCTTCTAATATTGAATTGCGGAATCTGGTATTTCCGGGAGCTGTGGTCAATGCAAATAACATATTAAACGGAAATTATAGCGATGGTTTATCCAGCCCGCTGCCGGTGCTGCCGGTCAATCTGTTTACGACCATGGTTCCCCTGCAGGCTGGCCAGACATCATCCCGTACTATACAAACTCCAAGCGGAGTGAATGTCAAAAATGCATTGAATGAACTTTACCTTCAAAATGCACAAGGGGGCACGAATAGTCCCTCCATTCAGCTCCTGGATGCCTATATTGTTGAATCAAACAATCAATGGAAGGCGGAATCCAACCATACATTTGATGCCGGTATTAACAGGTCCATCAGCGTTCCGGTCGAAGCAATAAATATAAAACTTGGCGGAGGAGTGGGGGGTGGTTCAAGTTCTTCTACGACTACTTCTTTGCAGCAGCAAACCAGTTTTGCAGTACTTACTTATAAGCATATTTATTATTCTGCTTCCATTGAGCCGGTACAGCCATCCGGAACAGTGGGTGCATCAGGCCGTTTTTTCAATATGGATGCTGCTACCATTCCTGCTAACCTGCTGTATATACGAAATGTGGATTATGGGAGGCTGGTATATGTGGTGATATCGGCCAAAGCCAGCCGGGAAGATCTTGCGTATGCCCTGAAACAAAAGTTCAATATCGGCATTGAGGGCGGTATCGGTATTCCCCAGGCCGGGATCGAGGCAGAGATAGACGATGGGGCAGAAGCCATGAGAGAAGTGAGAATGAATAGGGTATTACAAAACTCTGAAATGAAATTCCGGGCATTCATGTATGGCGGAAACGCTGTTTCACCCGTTGACCTCCTGTTTAACGCTAATGAGATCATTAATGCCCCCGACGGGAGTGATGCGGTTATCCTGAACAAAATTCTCAGCAGGGTGAACATTACTTACTCAACCAATAATGTACCCTTGCCGATCGGGTTTTCCTGCCGCTTTGCCAAAGATGGCGCCACTGCATGGTTCAATACTACTGCAAATTATTATTCCGAGACAGTCACGGCCCGTTTCCGGTATGATGTACAACTCGAATTGGACCAGATCCAGTCGGTAGTTTGTAAAGATCTGGATGAAACAGAGGATATATACGGGCAATTGAAGTTTACCTGGTTCAAGGCCGGAGACAGACAGGTAAATGAGGATAAAGTTTTTTGGGAAGAATCGGAGAATAATGCGAATACGAACCCTGTGCGTAAGGGTAGTTCAAGATCTGTGAAGGAAAAGAAATTACTTATTACAGGGCTGAAACTCGACGAGCTGCTGAACGCAACATTATTTGTGGGTGGTAAGCTACAGGATGATGAAGGTGTGTTAGGGTCAAGGGACTTCAGATGCATCAATTGCCAGGAGTTCAGCGGGGATAATGATCTCTTCGGAAAGCGAAAGATATACTTCAGTGAGCTTACGACTACACGCAATTCTGTATTAGCGCTGCCGGTAAATGATAATAACCTCCATCCACTCTCCTTTGGTAGTGATAAAACGTTTGAACTGCAGTTCTTTGAAAGCGGAAAACGTGATGACGGGTATGTAAAGGTAGTCTGGAAGTTGAATGTAAAGGCTTATACTATCAATTAAACCAAATAATACTGGAAGTATGAAAAAGATATTCTTGACCGGGATACTGGCAGGTATGGTGTTTGTGAACCTTGTTTATTCGCAATCGGGCCAGAACAGCTTCAATACTCAATTCAATAATTCCGCCACCACTCTCGATTATGAGAATGCCTACTTGCTGGGATACCTGGCAACAATGGCCTACCCGGATTATTTACGTTTCAGGGAGCCGTCACCGGTACCCGGGCCCGATGCTCCATGGGTAAAATATTTTCAGCACAGGAATGATACCTTCCTGCGAAAATTTGCGGACCGGCTGGCATATTTATTTTACGATCCAAATGATAAGCCGCAATTGATCAGTAGTATTAACCCGGCTATCGCTAATTCGAACCTGCCTGCAAGGGACCTGTCCAACCTGTCTTTGGGGAACTTAGCTGTCAAAAAGGAGCCTCATGTAAAAACCATCGGTGGTGTGACATTTGACTTTCAATACCGCTGTTCGCCGGATGGATATGACCCCGAAGCGATCATTATTTCTACCCCATCAACCGTATTTGTAGTTTTTAGAGGTACCGATCGGGTCAGTTGCAATGATGAATCCAGCTTGAAAGGGGCCCTCGGCTATGCTGCCGGTGAATGGATCAATACCAATTTTAAATTCCTGAAAAGGGCATGGCCTAAGTTTGAGGGTGAGGTGCACCGTGGTTTTATAGAGAGTCTTACTTATAACGGCTTTGCTGATTCAGTAGCATCGAGGATTAAAAACAGGTATGGTGGTTCATCAAAAAAAGTATGGATCACGGGGCACAGTTTAGGAGGAGGGCATGCACAGCTATTCGCACTGTATGCAAAACTGAACTGGAACATACAGACGCAGGGACTATATGTGTATGCCAGCCCTCATCCCGGCGACGGCGCTTTTGCTACGCAACTGAATAATGCAATCGGAAAAAACAGGATCCAGCGGTTTGAATTCCTCGATGACCCTATTCCTACATTGGCTCCGCAAGTTCCGCCCTTTTCCTATGGAAGGGCCGGTGTACGGAACTGGTTTAAGGACATCAACCGGATGGAAAGCGGAAAAGAACAGATACTGGGCTGGGATGATGCAAAGCTCTTCTGCGGGTTGACTAATCTTGCTTTAAATTCAACAGTAAAACTGGAGAACCTGTTTTGCGGCGGCGTGTTTTGTTATCATGATCCTACCTGGCTGGTGAAAGGATTACGGAATAAAATACCCACTTCTGCCTATTCAGCCCTGCCTCCCGATGTACCACTGCCTAAACCAGGCGAAAGCACTTGCACAGATTTCCAGATCAATAAGGGTAAGAACAATGACCCGATTATCAATACAGTTGACTGGGTACGGGATGGCATACAAAAAGGACTGGAAGGGGCATTGGAAACTGCAGAGAATATTGCCTGGCAGGCAAAGAATTTCCTTGACAATTTTACCGGGGCGGCCATTTCAGAAGGGAAGTACCGCATCACGAATATGAAGCCCAACGCCACGCATAAAACAAAACTGACCTGGCTGGAGTCGGACAAAGAAGTGGCAAAACAGGAAAGCACCCTGCGTACCTGGATCGTTGGCGACAATGACGGGAACAATACATTTACAATTGAAAAAGCGTTGCCCATTGGTTACCGGATAAAAATGGCCTCAGGTGTAAATGAAAAAGACTGGCTTGGTAATAATACCGGAAAGAAAATTGAGTTTTATATGGAAAACCCGCTTGTAGATAATGATGATACAAACATTATGGAGAACGGCTGTGATGCCAATATGACTAACTATAACCCTTTCTGGGCGGGGCAGGTTTGGCTGTTTTACAAGGTAAAAGAACCCAATTATTATGTCATCATTAATTCAATGTCCGGGAAAGTACTGGATGCACATGATGAATGCGGGCAAAGCGGGGGAAACTGCAAGGTAAAAACATGGCAGCCCATCAGCAATAACCAGTCACAGATCTGGAAGCTGACCAAACAGTAAAATGTTCTGTATGTAAATAACCAACGGTCAAAGCGATCAGAGTAACTACGGGCAGCCCTGCCAAATGGCTGGGCTGCCCGTATAAACAGGATTTTTCCAATACGAATACTGCCGTTCAGTTTTGCCTTGTTATCCGATCAGTGGTCATTAATCTTATATAGCCATTATCCATCTCACGAATCTTTTTTAGATTGTAAAAACATCGGCGGGGTATGATAAGTTTATACATGTTATCCCGGGTTGTTCTTTGATTGTTTTATTTATCTTTTTGGATAAGTAAGAATCACTTAAATGCCCGGCCGGCCTTACGATCGGAGCCATTCACTTCGGGGGATGGCCTTCCAGAGTATGTGATGTATTACCTGCTGATTGTTCTTTCGTCCGCCCACCGATGCTGAAGCCACTGATCCGGTCTTTATCATAGGCAATGGAATGACGGGCAATGAAAGAAGGAATTCTTTTATTGTTACCAGGAACGGAGAAACAGGAATCAATATTGCCGATGGTATGCCACGACCCTGTTGCACCTGAAAGGAACTGAATCCTTCAGTTATGATTCTCATATCCGCCTTGAAATGCCTGGCGCCGGTACAGAGTATGGCGCTATTGTATATGACGGCAGTATGAAGTTCAGAACATTTGGAACGGACGATGTATACCAGTGGAGAGATTATAACAGCAATACAAGAATGGAACTTACTTCCGCCGGTGATCTTTCCATTGACGGCACACTTACGCAAAACAGCGATGCCCGGTTAAAGAAAAATATCATTCCTGTCAGGAACAGCCTGCAAAAGATACTATCATTAAGCGGTTATCACTACAACTGGATTAATAAAACAAGCGATGCATCATTACAGACAGGTGTATTGGCGCAGGAAGTAGAAACGCAAATGCCTGAACTGGTAAAAACGGATGAAGAAGGAGTGAAAAGTGTGAACTATAATGGTATGATACCTTATTTGATTGAAGCCATCAAGGAACTGAAAAAGGACAATGAAATACTCCGGGAAGAGATCCGGGCACTTAAAGAAAAGCGGTAGAAGACCGGTAACTGGCTTAACAACGAGGTGTGATGAGTATTAAATGACTTTGCTGTGTTCACGAAATGGCATTATCTGGTTAAAGAAAGAATAAGCTCATTTGATAAATCCCTGTTTTCAGGGATTACCGCAGCAGGCCTGAACGATAATTTCGTGCCCGGTGATTATATGATTTAAAGAAGAAGAAAATGACATAACAGCTGTTTTTTTGACATGTAGGGGGCTACAGGATGGATAAGGAGGTCAATGAACTGAAAATTTCAAATATTTCTCTTTCTGAAATATTCATTACCTTTTGATTCAATTCTTTCTTTTATCTCATTTTTATCTCACCTTTTGAAACATCCTGTTACCGGGAATGAAGAACGGAATTTATCCGTGACCGGAAGAAAGACCAGTTAAAGGTACTGTTGCAGATGCTATCAATTTGCAGGAGCTAGTTCGCCGACTTGTAGGTATGCACTGCAGGTAACTTTTTCTCAACCGATCAACAAATTGTTTCAATACAATAACTTTAAACTACCTGTTTATGAAAAAGTGCCTGTTACTCATCGTTATCCTGGTTTTCGTGGTATATACCGGGCATGCTATTATCCGTACAGTCAGCAATGTGCCATCTACGTTGGCCCAGTTCAACACCATCCAGGCAGCCGTTGATGCCAGTGTCAGCGGCGATACAATCTACGTGCACGGCAGCCCTAACCAATATGCCGCTTTTACCATTGCCGATAAGCAATTGGTCGTTATCGGGCCCGGCTGGTCGCCCAATAAGAATTTGCCTTTTATTACACTGGTCAATGGGTGCACGATAAACGGGGCCGCCAGTAGCAATACGGAAATACAGGGGCTGGTACTTAACGGCAGTGTCGTTCTCAATACCAACCACCCGGATAATATGCGGTTTATACGAAACCACTTTACACAGTCGCAGAGTATTTTTATTCAACAGAGTAGTACGACATACAGCGGATATCTTTTTGAGGGAAACCTGTTTGATAACGCCCAGCTTCTGGCTACTTCCAGCAGTACTTACCAGAATTTTCTTTTCCAGAACAATTATTTTTATGAATCAGCCTGTTGTATAGATGGCAATATTCACGGGTTTGTTAACTCGGTCAATGTATTATTCAATCATAATCTCTGGTTTGGTCCCACAAGCGGGATAAGAAATTCCTTTAATTCGAACTGCCGGTTTTTGACCCTCACCAATAACATTTTTGTCAGGCGAAACGCAGCTTCCAATAACAGTTCCAGTACATTCAATAATAATATCACATTTTACCCGGCTGGTTCTACACCTCCGGCCGATCCGTGGACACTGAATGGGAATGTCAATTCCGGTGGGAACGTTTCCAACCAGGATCCGCAGATGACGGCACAAACTTCTGTCAACAGCGGGACCAACAATCCGGTTTTGGATTTTACCATAGCAGCCGGCCCGGCCAATAGCAGCGGCAGCGATGGAAAAGATATGGGGCTTCTGTTTGATGTCATCGGCAGCCTGAACTGGACGACGAGCCGCAATAGCCGTTTACCCTATGTCTTTAGCATGAACATTATTAACCCAACAATACCACAGGGGGGTACATTAAATGTACAGGTAGAAGCAAGAAAGAATAATTAATCAGGGCCTTTTACAAAAGACCATTCTTCAATTTAAAAAAGAGGGGTATGAAAAGGCTTTTAATGCTGTTGACGATGATTTTATTCATGTCGGCAGTCCGGTCACAGAATATTACCGCAGCCGAGTATTTTATTGATGCTGACCCCGGCAGGGGTAACGGGGTACCTGTAACTATTTCCACACCCGGTGATATCGTAAACTTTACTGCCAATGTTTCTACCATATCTCTTTCATCCGGGTTTCATTTTTTAGCTATCCGTACAAGAGATGTGAACGGCACCTGGGGTTTGTTCGAAACAAGGGGTTTTTATCTTTCATCTGCTACAAGTGATGCAGCCGATATAGTGGCTGCCGAGTATTTCTTTGATACCGATCCCGGCCGGGGTAATGGCACTGCCATTCCGGTAGGTACCAGCGGAAGTATTGTAAATTTCACGGCTGTTATACCCACATCATTGACACCGGGCTTTCATTTCCTGGCTATCCGTACAAAAGATGCAAATGGGTTATGGGGCCTGTTTGAAACAAGAGGATTTTTTATTTCTTCTGTTACCTCGGATGCTTCCGATATCGTAGCCGCAGAATATTTTTTTGATGCTGATCCGGGAGGCGGTAACGGCACTCCGGTGGCGATCGGTACACCCGGAAGTGTAGTAAACTTTACGGCTGCTATTCCCACTTCTTTATCACCCGGTTTCCATTTCCTGGCTATTCGTACGAAGGGAGCAGATGGCCGGTGGGGACATTACGAGAAAAGGGGATTTTATATATCCGGCGCTACCACCGATGCCGCCGATATTGTTGCCGCTGAGTATTTCTTTGATACAGATCCCGGCGTTGGCAACGGAACACCTGCTGCAGTCGGTACCAGCGGCAGTGTGGTAAACTTTACTACAGTCATCCCAACTTCTTTATCGCCCGGGTTTCATTTTCTTGCTATCCGTACGAAGGGAGCAGATGGCTTATGGGGCCATTATGAGAAAAGAGGGTTTTATATTTCCGGCGCTACTGTGGATGCTGCTAACATTGTGGCTGCTGAGTATTTCTTTGATGCAGACCCCGGGCCCGGGAACGGCATTGCTGTTTCAGTTGGTACAAGCGGGGCAATCGTCAATTTTACGGCTGTTATTCCCACTTCATTGCCAGCAGGTTTTCATTTCCTGACCATCCGTGTCAAAGGCGCAGATGGTGTATGGGGGTTATTTGAAAAAAGAGGTTTCTATATTTCTGCCGCAACTGCCGATGCACCGATGATAACCGCTGCGGAGTATTTCTTTGATGCTGATCCCGGTGTCGGCAATGGTACAGCGCTGACCGTTACGACACCCGGTAATATCATTACACAGGCATTTAATATAACAGAGCCGGGGCTAACACTTGGCCAGCATTTTCTGGGCATACGTTTCAGGGATCAGTCAGGCAAATGGGGACTATATGAATACGATACACTCAATATCGGTAACTCAACGATCAGCTGCCCGCCCGATACAGTGGTAAATGCAGCTTCCGGTCAGTGTACTGCAGTTGTTAATAATATTGATCCGGCCGTCAGTCCGCCACAGTCATTTACGTATACGCTTACCGGCGCTACCACCGGAAGCGGAAGCGGTACGGCCAGCGGGCAAACATTTAATGCAGGTGTTACTACTGTTCAGTATGTACTGACCGGTTCACCGACGGTGAATTGTTCATTTACTGTAACAGTCAACACATCCGTTATCCCGGTAGTAAGCATCGCTGCTTCAGCCACCACTATTTGTACGGGAACAAATGTAATATTTACGGCTACTCCCACACATGGTGGCACTACTCCTTCATTTCAATGGAAACTGAATGGCGCCAACGTGGGAACAAACAGTGCCACCTACCAGAACTCAACTCTCGCCAATAATGATGTGGTAACGGTGGTAATGACATCTTCCATTCCGTGTGCCAGCCCGGCTGTAGCAACTTCCAATGCGATCACCATGACGGTGAATTCAATAGTTTCACCCGCTGTCAGTATCGTAGGCAGCGCCACCACGATCTGCTCAGGAACGAATGTGATCTTTACGGCAACGCCGGTAAACGGGGGCACGCCATCTTATCAATGGAAACTGAATGGCAATAACGTTGGCACAAACAGCGCAACCTATCAGAATGCCACTCTTGTCAACAATGATGTGATAACCGTTGTCATGACCTCTTCATTCCCCTGCGTAACACAACCAACTGCCACTTCCAATGCCATTACGATGACGGTGAATCCCACAGTTGCCCCATCGGTAAGCATTGCAGCCAGTGCCACTACGATCTGTTCAGGGACGAATGTGATCTTTACGGCAACACCCACGAATGGGGGAACCACTCCGTCCTACCAGTGGAGGCTGAATGGTAACAATGTCGGAACAAATAGTGCTACTTACCAGAATGCCGCATTGGCCAATACTGATATAGTAACCGTTGTAATGACTTCCTCGTCAGTTTGTGCGGTTCCGGTTAGTGCAACATCCAATGCTATAACGATGACAGTAACCACAACGGTCACCCCGTCTGTAAGTATTGCAGCCAGTGCCACTACGATCTGTTCGGGAACCAATGTAATCTTTACAGCCACACCAACGAACGGAGGAGCCACACCTTCCTATCAATGGCAATTGAATGGCAGTAATGTGGGGACCAGCAGTGCCACCTACCAGAATGCAGCATTGGCAAATAATGATGTGGTGACTGTTGTAATGAGTTCTTCATTGACCTGTATAACGCAACCCGCTGTCACATCGAATGCGATCACCATGACAGTCAATGCGACGGTTGCCCCGGCAGTAAGCATCACCGCCAGTACCACCACGATCTGTGCAGGCACCAATGTGATCTTTACAGCTACACCCGTCAATGGCGGCAGCACACCTTCCTATCAATGGAAGCTGAATGGAATTAATGTGGGAACCAACAATGCCACCTACCAGAACGCAGCATTGGCCAACAATGATGTGGTAACCGTTGTCATGACCTCTTCATTGGGCTGTGCGAATCCCAATACGGCAACTTCTAATGCGGTCACCATGACGGTCACTGCACAGCTTACGCCTTCTGTAAGTATTGCGGCAAGCGCAACAACTGTCTGTTCAGGCACCAATGTGATCTTTACGGCCACGCCGGTTAACGGAGGCGCAACAGCTTCTTACCAATGGAAGTTGAATGGGGTCAATGCGGGAACCAATAGTGCAACGTATCAGAACGCAGCCCTTGTGAACAATGATGTGGTGACTGTTGTGATGACCACTTCGCTGACCTGTGTGACACAGTCAACTGCTACATCCAATGCGATCACGATGACAGTGACCACGCCGGTAACACCCACAGTAAGTATCGCCGCTTCGGCAACAACTATCTGTGCAGGTACGAATGTCACCTTTACGGCCACACCGGCCAACGGAGGCACTCCTTCTTATCAATGGAAATTAAATGGAGTTAACGTGGGGACCAACAACGCCACCTACCAGAATGCAGCTCTTATTAATAGTGATGTAGTATCTGTTGTGATGACCACTTCATTGACCTGTGTCACACAAGCAACCGCTACATCCAATGCAGTTACCATGACGGTAAACCCGGTATTGACGCCATCGGTTAGCATTGTGGCTTCGGCCACTGCTATCTGCGCGGGCACGAATGTTACATTTACTGCCACGCCGGTTAACGGTGGCGCTACTCCTTCTTATCAGTGGAAATTAAATGGAGCTAACGTTGGAGCAAACAGCGCCACCTACCAGAATGGTGCCCTGGCCAACAATGATGTGGTGACCGTTGTAATGACCTCATCTGCTGCCTGTATAAGTCCGGCTACCGCTACTTCCAATGCCATTACGATGGCAGTGACCTCACCGGTCACGCCTTTAGTCAGTATTGCAGCATCTGCCACGACTATCTGTGCAGGCACCAACGTAACATTTACTGCCACACCCACTAACGGAGGAACCCCATCTTATCAATGGAGATTGAACGGAGTGAATACCGGAACCAACAGTGCGACTTATCAGAATGCTGCATTGGTCAATGGAGATGCCGTGACCGTTGTTATGACCTCCTCATTGACCTGTGTAACACAGGCCACAGCGACCTCAAATTCCGTTACGATGACCGTTGCACCGGCACAAACCTGGATCGGTGTGACCAGTACCGACTGGAATACGGCATCCAACTGGTGCGGTGGTATTCCTGCGGCAACAACTGATGTGATCATTCCATCTTTTGCACCCAATATGCCTGTCATTACTGCGGGCTCAGGAACAGCACGAAATATTACCGTCAATACAGGCGGATCATTGACCATTGCAGCAACGGGTGTTCTTGATCTTTTCGGCAGTGTAACAAACAATGGGGTATTCAACGCAACGGCCGGTAGTATCAATTTCAGGGGATCAGCAAGCCAATCCATGCCGGCATTTACGGTAAATAATGCCACCATGAATGGTACCGGCGGTGTGGTATTGAATGGAAATGCAGTGATCAACGGAACGCTGACATTGACAAACGGGAACATTACTCCTGGGGCAAACAATTTATCATTGGCTGCGGGCAGTACGGGTTCTGTTGTTTCGCATATCATTACGAACAGCACCGGTAATGTGATCATACGATCCATGGCTGCCGGGTCTTCACACATCGTGCCTGTTGCCGCCAATGCTGCAACTTATAACCCCGTTGTGATCGTTGCCAATGCCGGGCATACAACCGATGATATTACGGTCAGGATATTGCAGGGTGTCTTTATCAACGGGAGCAGCGGAAACCAGTTTGCCGACATAGTAGTAGATAAGACATGGATCATCAATGAAGCGGTCGCAGGGGGAAGTAATGTAAATGTGACCTTGCAATGGACCGCTTCACAGGAACTGCCGCGGTTTACCCGGAGCAAATGTTATGTCACACAACATATCGGTGGCACCTGGCAGTCAGCTAGTGCAACAGCAGCGGCCGGCACGGACCCGTTCACACAAACAAAGAATAATGTAACAGTATTCTCCCCGTTCACTGTACAAACGCAACCGATACCAAGACCTTCCACCGGCATTTATCCTAACCCGGTTGCGATAGTGCTGAATGTGGTAACCGACCTGCCATTTGCAGAGCAGTTCATCTTTTCGATCTATGATGCTGCCGGCAAACTGGTACACCGGCAATCAGGTGCATCAGGTATTGGTATTAATCAAACCAGTATTAATGTTGAAAAATTAAGTGGCGGCGTGTATATGCTGAAAGTGACCAGCAGCAGAAGCCCGTTGTTATTGACAGCAAAATTTGTAAAAGAATAGATCTCTTTCCGGTTTTTCATCCGGGCTCCCGCCGGCAGGCGGGGGCCTTTTACTTTGCCATATCAGAACTGTTCTGCTCTTTTTCCTTGAGTACCGGTTCATTCAGTTCCACCAGATGCGATCTTTGTTTGACTGCCCGGCTGCGCATGGTCATATTCAACAGTTCTACTACAAAGGAGAAAGCCATGCCGAAATAGATATAATTCTTCAGGTGAAGCTGGTGTGCAGCTTCACTGTCCCACCCTTCGATCACGAGGCTGAGTCCTATCATCACCAGGAATGATAAGGCCAGCATCTTCAGTGTAGGATGTTTATGTATAAAAGAAGAGATCTTCGGGCTGAAGAGGAACATAATGGTCATGGCGATCACTACGGCAGCAATCATGATCTCTACATGTTTCGCCGTGCCGCCTGCGGTGATAATACTGTCAAAAGAAAAGACCGCATCTATCAGCATGATCTGGCCGATGGCCTGGCCCAGGGAAAGAGGCTTCTTGTTCTTCAGTGTTTCATTCGGGTCTTCGCCTTCCAGTTTATGATGGATCTCCATCACCGATTTATAAATAAGGAACAGACCACCGGCGAGCATCACGATACTGGCCAGGTCAAATCCTTTACCGCTGATCGTGAACACGGCTTTTCCTTTCTGCGCCAGCAGCCAGCCTAATGCCATCAGCAATAAACTGCGTGAAAGGATACCCGTGATCATCCAGAAACGGCGGGCCTTCTTCTGATCCTTAATTTCTTTCAGCCTGTTCAGGATGATGCTGACAAAAATGACATTATCAATACCCAGTACCACTTCCAATATCACCAGTACCACAAAACTGATAATGCTCTCACTTGTAAAAAGATGTTCCATAATCTGATTTGAAAATGTGATGATTTGGAAATGAGGCGATGAAAAAACCAGTTGACAGGCTTATTATCAAATCTCTAAATTGGCTAATCGGTAATTCGGTTCATCGGCCAATTTCCAAATCATGCAATTGGCTCATTATTTTTTTGACGATCCCCGGCCCTTCATAAATAAAACCCGTCCATACCTGCACCAGTGCTGCACCTGCATCTAACTTTTCTTTGGCGTCTGCCCCGGTAAATATCCCGCCGCTGGCGATCACCGGAACAGCGCCTTTTGTTTTATCACAAATATATTTCACTACTTCCGTGCTTCGTTGCTTCACCGGCAAACCACTCAGGCCGCCTGCACCCATACGGGTAAGTTGTGCGTGGTCAGTGGTCAGTCCTTCACGACTGATCGTAGTGTTGGTGGCAACCAGCCCGTCTAATTTAATTTCCAGCGCCAGGTCAATCACATCATTGATCTGTTCTTGTGTCAGGTCAGGGGCTATTTTTAAAAATATCGGTTTGGCTTCTGCTTTGCCGTTATTGATCATCTGCAGGTGCACCAATATTTTTCTTAAGGATTCTTTTTCCTGCAGCTCCCGTAGCCCCGGTGTGTTCGGCGAACTTACATTCACCACGAAATAGTCAACATAGGGGTGCAGTTCTTTAAAGCATATCTCGTAATCCCTCCACGCCTCATCATTCGGTGTTACTTTGTTCTTACCGATGTTGCCGCCAATTATTAATCGTGAGTGGTCAGTGGTGAGTGGTGAGTCTTTGGATTGACGATTCACTATTGACCATTGACGAAGTCGCTCAGCTATAACCTTCACCCCATCATTATTAAATCCCATGCGGTTGATCAGCGCTTTGTCTTTCGGCAAACGAAACAGCCTTGGCTTATCATTTCCTTTCTGTGCCAAAGGGGTAACCGTCCCTATTTCCACAAAACCAAAACCCAGCGCTTCCAGTTCTCTCAGGTATTTGGCATTCTTATCAAAGCCCGCCCCAAGACCTACCGGGTTCCTGAACTGCAGTCCGCTCACTGACCACTCACCACTCGCCACAGTTTTATTGCTGAATACAGAACGGATCACCCTCTTCAACCCGATGCTGCACAACAGCTTGAGGCAATTCATGGATAAATGATGGACAGCTTCGGGAGGAAATACAAAAAGGATGTTTCGCAGGAAATTGTACATACGGGCTGCGAAGATAAACGAACTTTAAGAGATGTATTTGGTTGTAAAAAAGGAAGAACTTATTTTTGAAATAGAAAGTTGCATAAACAACCATATCGGCAACTTCCGACCTTTAACTCTTAACTCATAACTGTTCTCTTATGCAGGAAGCATACATCGTAGCCGGCTACAGAACCGCAGTAGGCAAGGCCAAACGTGGCGGATTTCGTTTTTACCGCCCGGATGACCTGGCCGTTGATGTCATCAAAGGATTGATGGCAACCGTGCCGCAACTGGAAGCAAAAAGAGTGGATGATGTCATTGTCGGCAATGCGGTACCCGAAGCGGAGCAGGGTTTGCAATTTGGCCGCATCATTTCAGCCCGGGCATTGGGTTTTGATGTACCTGGTGCGACGGTGAACCGTTATTGCGCCTCAGGCCTCGAAACGATTTCTATAGCGACAGCCAAAATAAGGATGGGCATGGCCGATTGCATCATTGCCGGGGGAACGGAAAGCATGAGCCTGGTGCCGACAGCAGGATGGAAAACGGTACCTGCTTATTCCATTGCCAAAGAGGAACCCGATTATTATCTCAGCATGGGACTGACGGCCGAAGCCGTGGCCAAAGAATACAAAGTAACCCGTGATGACCAGGACGAGTTCTCTTATCACTCTCACCAGAAAGCGATCAACGCTATTAAGAACGGGTATTTTAAAAGCGGGATACTTCCTATCAATGTAGAAGAGGTATATGTAGATGAAAAAGGAAAAAGACAGAAAAGGAATTATACCGTAGATACGGATGAAGGCCCGAGAGCCGATACTTCTGTGGAAGTGCTGGCAAAACTGAAACCTGCCTTTGCCGCCGGTGGCGTGGTCACAGCGGGCAATTCATCGCAGACATCAGACGGCGCTGCCTTTGTGATCGTAATGGGGGAGAAGATGATGAATGAACTGGGATTGAAACCTATCGGGAGATTGGTAGCCTGCGCTTCGGCGGGTGTGCATCCCCGCATCATGGGTATTGGCCCCGTGGCGGCCATTCCCAAAGCGCTGAAGCAGGTGGGCATGAGCCTGAATGATATTGACCTCATTGAACTCAACGAGGCTTTTGCATCACAGGCGCTGGCGGTGATACGTGAGGCCGGTCTGGACCCGGCAAAAGTGAATATTAACGGGGGTGCTATTGCATTGGGGCATCCGCTGGGTTGTACGGGTTGCAAGCTTACCATACAGGTATTGAATGATATGAAGCGGCTGAACAAGAAATATGGAATGGTGACGGCCTGTGTCGGCGGCGGCCAGGGCATTGCGGGAGTGATAGAAAATATTCAGTAAACAGTCACAGGAAAAATATAGCGGCCGGGAGTAGTGATGCTCCCGGTTTTTTATATATAGGTTACTTCTTTTTGCCAAGCCACAACAATGCTTCAAGGATCATTTTATCCTGTAGCTCAATAGTAAATGTAAATGACAGTTCTTTATTGGTTCCGTTCTCGTAGTCAATATCATTATGCCCCATATTGAAATAAATCATCCTGTATTTAGTATTTGACCATACAACTTCATGACATGATTGTTAAGCTTTGACGGAATTTCAAAATGACCGGGTGCTGCAGTTGTATTAACTAACGTTTTACTATTTTCCCATCGATATATTGTTTGAGAAAATCATCTTTGAAACTTTGCCCCAGGGGTATCTCGTTGTTCTGGATATAGACCAGTTCGTTATCAAAAGATGTGATATGAAGTACATTGACAATATAAGATTTGCTCACCCTGGCAAAGATAGAAGCCGGTAATTGGGCGGCGATCGTTTTTACATTCATCGAAGTAATGATCTTGTTATCGGCTGTATAGATCACTACATAGTCTTTCAATCCTTCTATATAATAAATGTCTTTGAAATAAATTTTAAAGAATTTCCTGTCTGCTTTAATGAAAACAAAATCACCTTCGATCTTTTCTACCTGGTGGGTATTACTTTCCTGTTGCAACAGCCGTAAGTGGTTTTCAGCTTTATTGACCGCTTTTAAAAACCGCTCGATGCGTATGGGTTTTACGAGATAATCAATGGCATCCAGCTCATAGCTTTCCAGCGCATATTGAGGATAGGCGGTGGTGAAGATCACTAATGGCGCATCTCTCAGGGATTTTAAAAAATCGAGCCCGTTCAGCTCAGGCATATTAATGTCGAGAAACATCAGGTCAACTTTTTCCTTCCGGATAAAATCGCTTGCCGCCAGTGCATTGCTGAAGGAGCCCAGAAATTGCAGGAAAGAAACATTGGCGATATTCATTTCCATTCCCTGGCGGGCCAGGGGTTCGTCATCAACTACTATACAGGTCATAATGGTATAATAAGGTTTACAATGTATTTGTCCGGGTTGTCAGTTATTTCAAGAGTATGACTGCCGGGGTACAATAGTTCCAGTCTTCGTTGAATATTTTTAAGGCCAAGTCCGCCGATCCCGTTATTCTTTACAGGGGGTTTGGAATTCTCTGATGTGAAGAGTAACTGTGTTTCACTAATATGGAAATTCAGTGTAAGATACGAATGTCCTATCGTGGAGGCGCCATGTTTAATAGCATTTTCCACAAATGGGATAAAAAGAAATGGCGGAAGCTTTACATTATCAGTTTTCCCTTCCGTGTTAATACTGTATTCAAAGTCATTCTTCCTGATCTTTTCAAGGGCAAGGAGATTCTCTATAAACGTGATGTCTTTGGCCAGCAATATTTTTTCTCTTGCACTATCATACAACTGGTAGCGAAGCAGGTCTGATAGTCCCAGTAATACCTGAGATGCTTTTTCCGGGTCTGTTTTGGTAAGCACCAGCAAGTTATTCAATGTATTAAAAAGAAAATGCGGGTTTACCTGGCTTTTTAATTGTTCCAGTTCGGTGCGCAGGTTGGTTTCATGCAGTTCATTCATCCGCTGTATATCCCTGATCCATTTTTTAAACACCATTAGGCCTACCACAGATCCGAGTAACACACTGGCCACAGCTCCTATCTGGATAAAATGAAACAATGATAATTCAATATGCTGCAGATTATTTCTTCCCGAATCGATCGGTTCTATATAATAGTGATCGAGAAACCACACTACCAGATAGATGAGAACAAGGAGGACAAAGAATGAGATCGTAAATAGAAACACCTTAGAACGAAATAGTAATCGCGGGATCAAAACAAGGACCATAAAGTAAATAGCGCTCATTATGAAAAGGAAAGTGACCGTATCATTTATCCTGATAGCCCGTAATAGTTCAGGCGATCGCGGATCGTTCGCCACTCCAAAATCTCCTTTGTAAGCAAGGATAAGTCCTCCGAGAATAAATAATGTATGTCGCAACCACCTGTATTTAGGTTCCGCCACAAACCGGATAAAGGGGTTATTGAAAGGTGTCATGATGGGAGCGCTTTTCTGCATGATCCAAAACTACCCTTTCCGCCCCGTGCCGGAAGGGGTTTTATACAAAATGCCTTTTTTGTTATACCAAACGCAGATTAGCCTGTTCCGTCTATTTATTTCACCACTTAAGGGCCTTTTTTAAGACTAATAATGGGTTGGTAGAAAATTGGGAGCTCTTTGTCTAAAAGCATCGGAACCCCCTTATTCGGCGGGTTAGTTTTGTCTCCGAAATCAATCAAACAATTTTTTAAATCTTATCAAAAGATCAGCAATGAAAAAAATCAACAACATCATCAAAACCTTTTCGATAGCCCTGCTCTTAATAATAAGCGTCGCTTCAAAGGCACAGACACAGGCCGTAGGTCGTACCGCCAGTGCAGAAAACAAAGTAGCTATCCTCCCGATTACGTATATCGGTGAAGGCAATGAAGTAAAGCTGGAGCAAATGCGCTACAGCCTGCAGAACATAGCGCATCGCTGCCTGCAGGAAGGGGCTTTCGAATTAAAATTCCAGGACCCTGCTGAAACAAACGCCTTATTACTCAGAAACGGTGTGAGGGAATCCAATTTCAGGGAGTTTACACCAAAAGAACTGGCTGAGATACTCCAGGTAGAGTATGTATTGATAGGAATGGTAAGCCAGGAAACGGAGGCAATATTAACCGTCAGCAATTCGAGGCGTTCATTCAATACAAGAGAATATTACGACCGTCATCATCATGTAAGAAACGAAAGGAACAGTTCATCCAATACAAGAACGTCGCAGGATGTAAATACTACGGTTGACCTCGTAATATATAATGACAAAGGCGAAAAGATATACAGCCGGTCCAGGAAATCGCTTTTGTCCAATATGGACACCTATAAAGCCGGTCTTCAATATCTTTTAAAGAGAACTCCCTTATACAAAAAGTAATCAATAACAAATCAAACAATCATTAAACTAGAATCAACAAAATGAAAAATGTAACAGTCGCCATACTATTAATGGCATTAATCGCAGCAAGTGTCTCCTGCAAAAAAGATGTGATCGGCGAAGGCCCGGTTACTACTGAGGCAAGAACAGTAACTGGCTTCACAGGTATCAATCTCCAGATGAATGGAAATGTATACTACACGAACAGCGCTGATTGGAAAGTAGAAGTGACGGCAAAGCAGAGCATTCACCCGATACTTGAAACCAAAGTGGTGAACAATCGCCTGATCATCCGGTACACCAACGGGAAGACATATGATGCCGACGAAAGTATCCGTATCAATGTATCGGGTCCCGGCCTTAGCAGTTTTGAATTGAGCACATCCGGCAGCATTTACGGACAGAATGCTATTCAGCCGGCTACTCTTTACCTGCGTTCAGGCGGATCGGGAAGTATTTACCTGCAGCAGGTGACTACCGGCAGCATCGATGCGGAGAGTAATGTGTCAGGAAGGATAACGGTATCCGGAAGCGCAACGGCAAGCGAAAGATTAAAAACCGATGGCAGCGGTAAGATAGACGTGTCAGGCATTGCAGCAAAGAACGTTACGGCCCGCATCATCGGTTCGGGTGATATCACGGTGAAGGTGTCGGAAAAGCTGGAGGCAACCATTGACGGAAGCGGTGATATTTACTTCAGTGGCTCACCTCTTATTACAACACATATCAATGGCAGCGGCCGCCTGGTACGTTTTTAAATTCAAGCAATAATTATCTCTTTATTTAAACAATCAATCGTTAATCATTAAACAGTTTTTTATGAAAAAGATCATGTTATCATCAGTGGCAGCTTTACTGATCGCTGCCGTATCACAGGCTCAATTTAAAGTTGGCCTAAAAGCCGGGGGCAACCTGGACAATCAAAAAGTAAACGTAAAAGAGGGAACGATCTATGCAAGTGATAACCTCAAAGGGTATCACGCAGGCCTGATAGGCGAGTTGGATCTCGGCAGTAATTTTTACCTGCAGCCACAGTTGCTGTTTTCACGCAAAGGCGCCATGCATCTCAGTTCAACAGGTGCCGGTGACACCAAAGTAAGAATAAGCTATGTTGAACTACCGGTAAATGTATTATACAAACTGGACCTGCCTTTTGGTAAAGCTTTTGCGGGAGCCGGTGGTGCATTCAGCTATGGTATCGGCGGTAAGGAAACACAAGGAGATGTATCAGGAAAGATCTATTCAGGTGTGAAGGATTGGAGGCGTGAAGATATCAGTCTCACGTTCACGGCGGGTCTTGAATTTGACAACGGCTTTTTTGCCAGCATCAATTCGCAGAAAGGGTTGCTGGATATTCATCAATCAAAGGATGTGACCATCCGGAACAAGTCAATGTCAGTTTCTATCGGGTATTTAATAGATTGGAATAAACTCAGGAGAAAAGCGTAGTTGGTTTGGTTGAGGTTTAATGTGGCGGCGCCCTTTGGGGCTCGCCGCATTAAAATCACAAGGCTGAAACTTCTAAAAGAAAATAAAATGAAAGCAATCAGGAAATATATTGGTAAGTATTGGAGGGAATTGATCTTACATCTTTCTTCCAGCATGAGGAAAGAGACAATAAGAAGACCGGTTGAAAATGAAGAGTTATCCGATCATCTCTTTACCGGCAGCAAAGTTGCCCGGTTAAATCATCGCCGGATGACGGCTTAACTAAAACAACAAACAAAAACATTTAAAAATTATTTTTATGAGACACAAATACATTACAAACCAGATAATGCTGGCCTGTTTATCAAAACTCCCGGCAAGAAAAGATATTCATGATGAATTACATGAAACGCTGGCTGAACGGAAAAGGATCATGCGGGAACTGGAACGCATCTCACGAAAAGCGGAATTGATAGATATGTTCCTTGATAAAAGAAAAGCTGCCTGAGGGCGGCTTTTTTTAAGCTTTAGGCCTGGTCGTTTTCTGTAGTCAAAAGAGATGAAGAATTTCAAAAGGAATACAAAAAACAGCAGCCTAAATATTTTGTGAAACCATAGAATTCAGAAAGCATCTATGTAAAAGCGGTAATTTAAGAGTATTCATTTTAAACTGCAGTCCATCGGATGAAGAAGGCTGCCTAAAACAATTAAATATGAAAACTCCAACTACCGCTGTACCAAAGTTATTCATTGGTATGGATGTCCA
>JAEUVJ010000003.1 GCA_016787085.1 Chitinophagaceae bacterium
TATTGTCAGTGTAGATATAGGAAGCAGGGATGTGTTGGCTCAAAAAGCGAAGGGAGTAGAAAATATCTTGCAGATAAAAGCCGCAAAAGATAGCTTTCCTCAAACCAATATCAGCATCATTACTGCTGACGGAAAGCTCACGTCCTTTCTGGTTGATTACGCTGAACAGCCTGCTATTCTCAACCTTTCACTAACAGGTCAGACAAAGCAAAATACCATTTCTATTTCTTCGGAAAGTATTAACCAGGAACAAATGGAGAATTACGCTTCAATGGCTTTTGAATCGAGAAAGAAGATGCGGGGTATAAAGGATGAAACTTTCGGGATTCGTTTTAAACTGAACGGCCTGTTTATCCATGATGATATTATGTTGATGCGCTTCAATATTGCCAATGAAACCAATATCAACTATGATATTGACCAGCTCAGGCTTTACATCCGTGACCAAAAGAAAAGCAAAAGAACTGCTACGCAGGAGATAAAAATAGTACCCGTACTTGTACATAACAATACGACCAAAGTAATCGGGCAGTCAGATACTACCATCGTTTTTATTGTACCAAAATTTACTATTCCTGATAAGAAGTACCTCGCAGTTCAAATGATGGAGAAGAATGGCGGCAGGCATCTGGAATTGCATATAAAGAACAAGAAAATTGTAAAGGCAGTTCCGATTAATTAAACCTGAACGCTCTACTGAAACTGTTAGATTCTATTTCAATTATTCGTTTCCGCTAAAAGATATGTTATGAAAATAAAGAAAGACGACTACAAGGATATGCTTGAATACCTGACTAATAAGCGTTGGGAAGGTGAAGAATTTGTCGCTTTTCTCGATGATTTTTCTCCAACCCGTAAAGAAGAACTATATACATTCTCTACGGAATATGATGTTATGGAGTTCTGTTACGAAATGTCAACTGACTTGGACTTTTACAACTTTCTGTCAATAAGGTCGGCATATAAGACAATGCAGGAAGCTGCGGCGAATACGGAATTGTTGATCGAAAAAGACGGCATAGTTGACGTGTCTCTGATGGTAGCGGTGCGCTATGAAAGATTAGAAAGAGAACAATTAAATAACAATCAAAATTCAGAAGTCATGAATCAGAAAAATTTTGAATACCTACGTGACCAAGTAAAGTACACGGGGTTTGGTGAAGGGTTGGAAAATGACCTGAAGCAAAAAATTCAGGAAGGAAACCCGGAGTTTAAATTGCCCTACGAAACGAAGTATGGCAATGATACCGTAAACGCTACATTGAATTTCAGCCAATCGAAGCAAAGCGATATGTACTTCTTTAACTCCTACCAGGTGAATGTCCAAAAGGAGAACAACGCTGAAACAATGGAGCAAACCTTCTATATCAACAAAGGCAACAAAATTACCCTGAAGGAAGCCTATAACCTGATGGAAGGAAGGTCGGTAAATAAAGATCTCACCAACAAAGACGGGCAGGTGTACAATACCTGGGTAGAGATGGACTTTAAACAGAGTGATAATAACGGCAATTTCAAGCTGAAACACTATCACGAGAATTACGGCTATGATCTGGAAGCCGTTTTATCTAAGCATCCAATCAGGGAATTAGGTAATGAAGAATACAAGTCGAACCTGATGGATTCCCTTAAAAAAGGGAACCTGCAATCTGCCACATTTCAGGTCAATGGTGCAGAGCAAAAACAATACATCGAAGCTAACCCTCAATTCAAGACAATCAATATATATGATAGCAGTATGCAAAGGGTGGGTAACAGACAGGCGAAAAAAGAACAGCAGTCTGAAGGTGAAAGCCGGTCAGCTAAACAAGATGGTAAAAAGGAAAAGCAGACACCTGCTGAAGATGATGGCCCTGAAATACCGAAGGTATCTAAGAAAAGGAAAAAGAACCAAAGCATCAGCTAAAGGCTAAGTGGCCCGGCTATCATAAATAGTCGTGAAGTTGAAATTGTGAAGCGGAAACTATTTATAAGGTAAAACAAATTGAAAATGAGAAGTCAAATATTAATGCTGCTGGTATTTATAATAAGCCTTTCAGCATGTAAGAAGGATAGCGAAGCTGTAATATCAGAAGGCGAAAATAAAATTGCGCTGTTAATATCAGCATCTGATGAAGTAAGTCCTGAAAATTCGGAAAATACCTACGATAGCATAGGCTTTTGGCATAATCAGATCGTTGCATACGTGCAGAACTGCAAGCCTGTTACGGACACACCCTATGTAGAAGCATCAACCCAATGCGTACTTCGTTTTTGCAGGGAGATGCAACGTATTGAACCGCCTGTATCATTTTTCTCAACAGTAAACCAGACGGTAAGGCAGAGTAACGAAAGCATCGAAACGCTTATAGCTAATTGTCCTTATGAAGAACCAGTAAAGGCCGCCCTGGATTCATTGGTGCAATTGATAAAACGACTTTCGGAAAGCAATAGTCCCTATCCGGTGATTAAAGCCATGATTGTGGACTTTGAGAGCAGGGTAATGCAAAATAGCCTACTTAATCCTGAAGGTCGTGAGATTGCCCTTAAAGCAGCATTGATAGCACGTTACTCCATTTATTACTGGATAAATACGCTCCAGCCCCCTGCTCCGGCGGCGGCCTTTAAGTTTAAAAACATCGTTAAGTGGATTGCTGCCGTCACCAGTGATATAGGTGGTGCTATCGTAAGCGGTAGTGTGGAATACGCTGCTGATTGCAGCTCGTATGCCTATGATCTGGTAACGTATAGTATGCCTTAGTTGATCCTTAAAAATCAGGTTATGAATAACAGTCTTGTAAACAGAGTGGAAGCAGAGCTGAACCAATGGCGTTCGAGAGAGGAACGGTTTAGCAAGCTGTTTTCTTTCAGCCTTTCAAACAATAGGGCGCTGCTAAAAGAAAAGCTGGATTACTACGACCGTATTGCAGCAAAGTATAAAGGCACGCAGGATCTGGACGAGCGGTTTGCGCTGAGGGTGCTGCGGCAAGAGCGCAACCGAATTGAAAAGCAGCTTTACCCTAATCTACTCATAAGGCTGCTGCGCAGGTTATTAGTTGCGCCCGTCAAGGAACAAATTGTAATAAGACAGGATAACAGGAAAACAGAACAAAACAGCCAGGCGTTGCACCATCAGGTGCAGCGTATTGGCTTTCCTGACCTTTCTGCAAAAATTGATGAGCAGATGAAACTTGGGCAGCAACAATTTTCCATTCCAGTTTCCTATTACCTCAATGATAAAGAAAGGTTAGATCATCAGTTATCGTTCGCTAAAGATCAATCAGGTGCATACCAGCTTGAAGGGTATAAAACAACCCTGTATAATGAATCCAAACCTGATGAAAAACGGCAGCAATACTTTACTATGCGCAACGGGAACAATGTAAATGCCACCGAATGCTATAATCTTTTAGCAGGTCGTTGCATCCAGAGCGGTGGAACTTGGATGCAGCTTGATTTTAACGACAAAGATCCAAACGGTAATTTCCGAGTCAAACAATTCCACTCCGATTACGGCTACGATCTTGAAAAGGCTTTGCAACAGCTTCCTTTAAAGGAATTGCTCAATAAAAGCGAAGCAGATAAACTGCAATCGGAATTAAAAAATGGAAACCGTGTGTCGGTGAGCTTTGTGAAGGATGGAGATGAACAGCGGTTTTATATTGAAGCTAATCCGCAGTTTAAATCAGTAAATATTTACGATGAGCATTCCAGGAAGATAACGCTCCATACAGCATTGGGAAATAAAACAATGGATGCCATGAAAGTGACGCAAAAGGTCAATGAGCAGCAGCAACAAAATCAGGCAAAAAAGAACGGGATGAGAATAAGGTAATAAAAGGCATGAGCAATGGATAGGTTGCATTACTTGTCGGATTTTTTTGAAGCCATAGGAACTGATGCACGCATCAGTATTACTCATATAGGTATTTATGCGGCTTTGTTACAGTATCGCATACAAAATGGCTTTGCCAATCCTATTCAGGTTTTCAGTCATGAGATATTAAGCATTGCAAAATTATCCTCCGCTATCACCTACCACAAATGCGTTAGGGAATTAAGCGAATACGGTTATATAAGGTATGAGCCGTCTTTTAATCGTATGAAGGGAAGCAAAATCTATTTTGCTGAAAGAAGCGATTAAAATAGAAAAGTAATTGGAAAGTTTTGCAAAAGTCCGCAATAGGCTTTTGTCATCTAAAAAGTAGGTGTGAGATGGAAGATGAAGTATTGATGAGGATCACTCCAGATAAAGCGACAGAAATTTTACGTAAAGATGGAATTGATGTCAATATCGAAGAAGCGCAGATTATACTCGACTTCTTATACAGCATGGCGAACATAGTAGTTGAGCAATACATAAGTATGCGGCATTGCGATGCCGAAATCGTAACACAGGCCGTAAAGTAAAAACGCAGCTATGAAAATTGCAGACCTTTATATAAGGGTGAGTACAGACGAGCAGGCAGATAAAGGCTATTCCCAACGAGATCAGGAGGAAAGGCTGCGTAGGTATTGTAACATCAACAACATTCAAATACGCAAGGTAATTTTTGAAGATCATTCTGCAAAGACCTTCAGGCGACCTGCCTGGCAGAATTTGCTGGTAGATTTGCGTAAGCAAAGGGGACATTCAGATTTAATTCTTTTTACAAAGTGGGATAGGTTTAGCCGTAATGCCGGGGATGCTTATCAAATGATTAGCCTGTTAAGGCATCTTGGAGTAGAACCGCAGGCCGTAGAACAACCATTAGATTTATCGATTCCTGAAAATAAAATGATGCTGGCTTTTTACCTCGCAGCACCGGAGGTAGAGAATGATCGCAGGGCGTTAAATGTATTCAACGGTATGCGACGTGCCAAAAAGGAAGGGCGCTGGATGGGCACAGCTCCGATTGGCTATGTGAACAGAATTACAGAAGATGGTAAGAAATACATTGCACCGAAGGATAAAGATGCTAAAATCATGAAATGGGCATTTGAAGAAATTTTTCGCAATAAACTGAATACTGAACAAATCTGGAAGCAAGCCCGTGAGAAAGGTCTGAAATGCAGCAAGAATAATTTTTGGGTAGCGATAAGAAATCCTATTTATTGTGGACTGATTTTCGTTCCTCAGCATAAAGATGAACAAAGTGAGCTTGTACAAGGGCAACATGAGCCAATTATTACTGCCTCACTTTTTTTTGATGTGCAGGATGTGCTGGATGGTAGAAAGAGAAAAGTTGTAAGTAAAAAGAGAATTGCTCAGGATGATATTCCCTTGAGAGGTTATTTGATTTGTCCAAACTGTGGAAGGTTTTTAACTGGCAGTGCTTCAAAAGGAAGAAACAAATACTATCATTACTATCATTGCAGTTCCGAATGTGGTGTACGATACAAAGCAGATGATGCAAATAATTTAATGATAGAAGCGATCGAAAATGAAGTTCGTAATGTTCCGCAACTTAAATTGTTCAGGGAAATTCTTATAGCCACTTACATGGATGCAAACCGTGTCGAAAAAATAGATCAGAAGCGCATGATGTCTCAACTGGATCAAATAAAGCACCGGCTCTCGAAGGCTCGTGAATTGTTGCTTCGTGGGGAAATTGAAGGGGAAGACTATCGTACTATTAAATCAGAAGCCAACGAAAGAATGACTGATATTGAAGCAAAGCTAAAAACATCCATTTCCTTTTCAGACAATATGGAACTACTATGGAATCTTCCCATTTCAAAAGTGTCGCATTTAGATGAGTTGTTTCAAAATGGAACTGTTATACAAAAAAGAAAAATAGTAAGTACACTGTTTCCCGATAACCTGACGTTCAACGGCGAAAATATCGTTCATACAAAAGTAAGCGCCGCCATCAGTTTGATAAGTAAGAATAGAAAAAGCCATACAACAGAAACTACAACTGATCGTGAAACATACCAGGCTGAAAGTGTTCATCTAAACAGAAAGCACGTTGTAGCCGCTTTACGAAATAGGGTGTAATTATTTTCGCTATTTAGTTTCTGGTAACTTGGCTACGATTTTGCCATGTAACCGTTCGTTAACCAAATAGCCAATGAAGGAGGCAAACGAAGTTATATCCTGTCCCACGCTTGCCTGCTCTAATGCCTGCATATATTCAGTTCTTCTTTCCACAGGTATAACTGTCCACGGGTATCCACCTGAAGCCAACATCGCATTCATTAGAAACCGTCCTATTCTTCCGTTACCATCCATGTATGGGTGAATAAAAACAAAAATGAAATGACCCAATACTGCCCTAACCGATGGCTCCGGTTCTTCTTCTAATAATTCAAACAGTACAGGCATGGCGTCTCTCATAGCATCCACATTCAGAGGAACGTGTTTGGAGTTGCCGATATATACCTGATGGTTGCGATACCCTGCAAGGTCTGCCGCTTTTAAAAGTCCGGCGGTAACACTTGGGTCGAATAATTGTCTGTACCATTTTGAGTGATCTTTGTCCACCTGCTTCCCGGAATTGGCTCCCTTCAATATGGCTGTGATGGTTTCTTTCACCTGCAGAAAGGCTTGGTAGTAGCCTCGGGCTGCCATAGCATCTCTTTGCTTACGGTCTTCCTCATGTCCCTTACTGTTCCACTGGCCACTGCTTACCCTTTCGATAAGTTCCGGTGTCACCCGATACCGTTCAATCGAGAGGGAGTGATAAGCGTCTGTTAGGTAAATGTCGTCAACATCCTTCAGGTAGGCTTGTGGATCATCGGGTATGCCGGGAGCTTTCGGAAAGCTGGCAATAATAATCTCACGCATCTGCTGCCACATGAGCCTGATCCGGTTTGCATAAGGAGAGCGTTCACGGGAGGAAAGATTAAGGTTCAGTTTGGTTTCAAAAGGATCTTCTTCCCGTATATCGTAATCGGCCTGCTTAACAGTATCAACAATCTGGTCAGCTATTTTATCCCTGTTTATATTTCTGAAAGCGCCTGCTAACCTTCCTGCAAATGTGGTATGCCCATTTCCCAAAAGGATAGGTAATACTTCGGAAGCATCTCTTATCAACGTAAGGGCAGTGCGGGCATCTATGGCATTCCTTGTATAAATGCCTGGAGAGCTATAAACCAAAGCAGCCGCAAGATTGTACATCCTGATTCCATTCGTTATGATGGTTTGATCCGCTGGCGGAATAGCAGTTCTTAAATTGAACAAAGATGTATTATGCGGCAAAGGCGTAGGGTTATTATTCCCTTGCGGTGAACGAATCATTAATTGTTGCGGTACTGCGCTGTTTCCCGCATGAATAAGAAGCGACTGATCTGCCGACAAACACCAGTCCTTTCCAAACTTGTAATTCAGGAATTTGGCAATGAAATCCCAATAGGAACTGTACCAGGAGGTGGTTTCACCTTCCTTTTCCGCAGGATCAGTAGGTATATACCACCCCTTTGTCACTTCACGGATAAAGCCGTTTTTAAGTAGTATTTCCCTGTATTTTCTATTGGGTATTTCATCGGTATGAATACCGACAATGCCATTGTCCTGTAACTCTTTCAGGAATTTAAGTGATTCCACTAATCTTTCGCGTGGTGTGGCCATATCGAACAGTTTGAATTTTTATGTGGCTAATAGGCTATTGCTTCCTATTAAGCTATTAAACATGGGCGTGTAGTTCTTATTAAATCTTGTCGTTTTATCAGTATTAAACAAAGATGCAACAAATTTATTAAATTATGACGTGATAATTATATTAAATATTGTTCGGTCGCATTTTTCTTCTTATCTTTACATAGTACCACACTTAATTTTTATAGTATGAAAATAGCAGACATCTATGTACGGGTTAGTACAGACGAACAAGCTGATAAGGGCTATTCGCAACGTGACCAGGAAGAACGTTTGCGGAAATACTGCGAAATAAACAACATCCGGGTCAGGAAAGTGATCCTGGAAGACCATTCAGCTAAGACCTTTAAACGACCGGCTTGGACAGGACTATTAAGCGATTTACGCAAACACAAGGGGCATACTGACCTTATCCTGTTTACGAAATGGGACAGATTTAGCCGGAATGCCGGGGATGCATACCAAATGATCAGCACTCTTCGTCGTTTAGGCATAGAGCCGCAGGCTGTAGAGCAACCCCTTGACCTTTCTATTCCAGAAAACAAAATGATGTTGGCTTTCTATCTGGCAGCACCGGAGGTTGAAAATGATCGGAGAGCGTTAAACGTGTTTCATGGGATGCGCAGGGCTAAGAAGGAAGGTCGCTGGATGGGAACTGCACCCATTGGTTATGCTAACAAAGTTAATGAGAACGGTAAGAAATATATTGCCCCGAAAGATATTCAGGGTGATATAATGAAGTGGGCATTTGAAGAACTATCCCGTAGTAAACTTAATACTGAACAAGTATGGAAGAAAGCAAAAGAAAGAGGATTAAAGTGCAGCAAGAATAACTTTTGGGTTGCCATACGAAACCCGATATACTGCGGATTGATATTTATTCCCAAATACAAAGAAGAAGAAAGCCTGTTGGCAAAGGGACAACATGAACCTTTGATCTCTGAAGCCCTTTTTTATGATGTTCAGGATGTATTGGATGGACGCAAACGGATTTTGGGAACAAAAGTTACAGCCGATGATAGCATTCCATTGAGAGGTTTTTTAATCTGTCCTAAATGCGGAAGGATGTTGACAGCCAGTGCATCTAAAGGAAGAACACAATATTACCACTACTATCATTGCAGTTCTGCTTGCGGTGTTCGTTACAAAGCAAAAGAGACAAATGATAAAATGTTTGACGAAATCAAAAAATATGTTTGGCCGCTTTCGAAACTTGAAATGTGCAAAGAAGTAATTACGTCAACATATAAGTCAAAAGAACGTGGAGAAAGAGATGAACAAAAAGATTTGAAAGTACAATTGCAGGAGGTCAACAACCGGGTTGTAAAAGCAAGAGAACTGCTTTTGTGTGGCGATATTGAAGGCGATGATTATCGGGCTATCAAATCTGAATGTGAGGAGAAGATAAATCGTCTGGAGGCAAAATTGAAAGCTGCTGTAAGTTTTCAAACAACGGTAGAACCATTGTGGGATAGGGCTTTTAGTAATATCGCTCAGCTTGATATTATGTATAAAGAAGGTTCGGTAGAACTTAAAAGAAAGATAGTTGGTTCGATGTTCCCTGAAAATATCGTATTCGACGGTTGCCAACATCGAACCAAAAGATTGAATGAAATCATCAACATTATATCCTTAATAGACAAGGAATTAAAGCCAAAAAAAAATGGGACAAGTCGTTTGAATTTTGACTTGTCCCATATGGTGATCCCGCTGGGACTCGAACCCAGGGCCCCAACATTAAAAGTGTTGTGCTCTACCAACTGAGCTACGAGATCTTTTATCCGCCAAAGCTTTCAGCTAAAGCCGGAACCCTCGTTTTTTTTGGGAGTGCAAAAATACGGGGTCATGCCTTTCACACCAAATAAATCTCGGTCAGTTATACACAACTCTTTGGCTGATTTGCAAAGAGATGGGCTGCCTTTTCAAATTACTGTGGATTTTTAAAGTAGGTTTGCGCTAAATCCTGAGCATGTCATCCTGGTTTAAGAATAAAGTGGTCATGGTGACCGGAGGAACGGACGGTATCGGCAAAGCGTTGGTGGAGGAATTACTGGCTGCCGGCGCCAAAGTGGCTACCTGCGGCCGTAATCATGACAAGTTATACCGCCTTCAATCCAGTCATCCCTCCTCCCCGCTTCATACGATGGTCGCCGATGTAAGTAATGAGAATGACTGCCGCCGCTTTGTAGAAACTACTATTAAATTCTACGGAGGAATTGATATCCTGATCAACAATGCCGGTATTTCCATGAGAGCCCTGCTCAAAGAAGCCAGCCTCGATGTAATACGAAAAGTGATGGACATAAATTTCTTTGGCGCAGTGTATTGCACCAAATATGCGTTGAATTCCATCATTGAACGAAAAGGAACCATCGTCGGCGTTTCTTCTATTGCAGGCTACCGGGGCTTGCCGGGGCGAAATGGCTATTCCGCTTCTAAGTTTGCGCTGCAGGGCTGGCTTGAAGCAATCCGTACCGAACTGATGGATGATGGCGTGCATGTCATGTGGGTCTGCCCGGGTTTTACTTCTTCCAATATCCGCAACGCGGCATTGACCAAAGATGGTTCAGAACAGGGCGAAAGTCCGATGGATGAAGGTAGTATGATGACATCGGAAGAATGTGCGCATCATATACTCAGGGCCATACAGAAAAAAAAGCGGACACTGGTGATGACATTTACCGGCAAACGGGCCGTATTCATGAATAAGTTCTTCCCTTCGCTGGCAGATAAACTGACGCATAAATTCTTCTTTAAAGATGGGAAGTTGATAAAATGAAATGTAAAATGGCTAATGTAGAATGTAAAATATAAAACTGTGGCAGAGCCAAGGAAATTCGACCTCGAAGACAGGTTGGTAAAGTTTGCCATTTTAATCCTTGAAGTGTGTGAACTGCTGCCGGCCACAAGATCAGCCGGTAATCTTGAGCACCAGTTGTCCCGGAGCGGCACCTCTCCCGCCCTTATGTATGGAGAGGCCCAGGCTGCAGAGTCCCGGAATGATTTTATTCATAAAATAAGGATACTCCTGAAAGAGTTGAGAGAAACAAGAATTATTCTTCGGATCGTTTCAGAAAAACCTGTTATCCATAACGAAAAGGTGAGAACAGCCCTACAAGAATGTAATGAGCTAATAGGGATATTTACAAAAAGTATAGAAACAGCAAACAAAAACAAGGTTCACTAATTTTACATTCATTATTCTACATTTTACATTTACCCATGCCTTTGCTAACCCTCACTTCAGATATCGGCCAGCAGGATTACCTTGTTGGCGCAGTGAAGGCACAGCTACTACAGGTGAACCCGGAATTCAGCATCATTGATATTTCGCATAGCATCTCCCCTTTCAACTACCCGCAGGCGGCCTATATCTGCCGCAATGCCATCCGGAATTTTCCTGAACTGACCTACCATATCATATTGGTCAATCTTTTTGAAAAGAAACCCGAACAGTTGCTGCTCGCCTTTCATAATAACCAGTACCTGCTTTGTGCCGACAACGGCCTGCTGAATATGATCCTGGAAGAAAAACCCGAGATCGTTATCGGCATACCATTGGATAGAACGGCGATCAAAAACACCTTGTACTGTGCTGATGTGATGGGTAAAGCCGTCAATCAATTAGTACAGGGCGGATCCATTAAAAGTATCGGCACTCCCGATGTCAGCTACCGGGAGAAGAACCACCTGCGTCCCCTGCTGGACAATAACTGGATAGAAGGCCAGATCATATTCATAGACAATTTTGAGAATGTGATCGTCAATATCACCCGGGAACAATTTGAAGAGCAGCGGAAAGGACGGAGTTTCCGCATTGTATTCAAACGGGATGAAGTGATAGACCGCATTAGTGAGTCGTATGCAGATGTCGGCGAAGGGGAGAAACTGGCTTTATTCAACAGTGCCGGCTACCTGGAGATCGCTATTAATAAAGGCAATGCCGCCGGCCTGTTCGGGCTAAAAGGATTTAATGAACGGTCAACGCAGGTGTCCGGCATCATGCAGACACAGCTTTTTTACCAGACAGTCAGGGTGTTTTTTGAATAAAGTCCAAAAACGGTTTCCTCAAGATGAATAGGCCGATAGTCAGAATTGTCAAGATGGTTTTCAGGGAAGAAGATGTAGAGACATTTCAGCAACTGTTTGCTGAAAGAAAGGACCGTATCCGCCATTTTCCGGGCTGTCGCCACCTGGAGCTATGGCAGGACGACAAGCAAAAGAATATTTTCTTCACGTACAGCAACTGGGATGGAGAAGAGTGGCTCGATCATTACCGTTTTTCTGAATTTTTCAAAGAAACCTGGTCGCTGACCAAAGCCCTGTTTGCCGATAAGCCCGAAGCATGGACATTGAACCCGCTGGTGATTGCCCCGGAATAAGCCCCATTGCCCACATTATTAACGATTTGGGGGCAGAGAATCTTCCCGCCGTGAACTGAAATCTCCTATTTTTGCCACTTCCTGAACAAAGGGAAAAAACAAGCGCATATGAATTTCAGAAAAGTCAATAATCTTACCGGCTGGGCCGTATTCCTGGTCGCACTTGCTACTTATATGCTCACCCGTGAAGCAAGAGGCAGTTTATGGGACTGCGGTGAATTTGTAGCCTGTGCGCATAAGCTGCAGTTACCCCATCCTCCCGGCGCCCCGTTATTCGTTTTGCTTGGCCGTTTCTTTATCATTGTATTTGGTGATAATGATATGATGGCTGCCAATGCCGTCAACTTTATGAGTGCATTGGCCAGCGCTGCCACGATCCTTTTCCTCTTCTGGAGTATTACCCATTTTGCCCGTAAGATGTTTGTATCTGCCGGCGAAAAACTGAGCAGCCAGCAACTGTTTACTACTATGGCTGCAGGTGTTGTGGGCGCATTAGCTTATACTTTCAGCGATTCATTCTGGTTCAGTGCAGTGGAAGGCGAGGTGTATGCCTTATCTTCTTTCTTTACGGCCCTTGTATTCTGGGCTATGCTGAAATGGGAACATGCCGATGAACATGCAGGTAATGATGAGGGCGCAAGGGCCCGGGCCGACCGCTGGATCGTCTTCCTGTTCTTTATGATGGGATTGTCTATCGGTGTTCACTTACTGAACCTGCTGACCATACCGGCTATCGTGATGATCTATTATTTCAGAAGGCATTTCAAATATGATCCGTTCAAAGCAGATATAACCGTATTCAAAAAAGACCCCGTTCTTTTCTGGGATCTCGTGGTAGCGGGCGGTATTGTTGCCTTGCTGGTGATCGCCAATATGCTGAATAAAGAAAACGACCTGGTAGGTATTGCCATGGTGATCGGATTTATCGGTGCGGCGATTGCGCTGTTCAGGATATTTTTTAAATACAAAGCCATTCGTGAATTACTCAGCGCTTTCATCATTGGTTGCCTCATCACCGGCATTGTACAGGTTGCCGTTATTCAATACTCCATGAAAGCAGCCGGACTGTTTGATGTATTCTTTGTGAACTCTTTGAAGATGCCTTTCTTCTCCGGGTTTACTATTTACTTCGTTGCCGTGTGTGCTGTGATTGTGTGGGGTCTTCGCCTCAGTGAAAAAAATATTTCAAGAACAAAGCTGATAATTTGGTTCGTTCTTTTCCTTACTCTATCGGCACTGCCGTTCTTTGTAAGCCTTGGCTCGGGCGCTGAAAAAGTGCTCAAATTCTTACTCGTGGCCGGCGCCGCTGCATTGATCGGTTATTTCTTCAAAGCAAACGGGTTGCGTATCCTGAAACTCAGTTTATGGTGCTATGCCTTTATGCTGATCGGCTACTTCATGTATTTCACTGCCTTGATCCGTTCCAATGCCAACCCGGTGATTGACATGAACAACGTGGATAACCCGATCAACCTGGTATATTACCTGAGCCGCGAACAGTATGGCAGCGCCCCCATCGCCTATGGCCCGCATATTGGGGCCCGTTACAAGTTAGACCCGGAAAGCCCTAATGGTATCGCCATGAAGAAGGGAGAAATGAAATACATAAGAGGAAAGGATGCTGACGGCAAAGACTGGTATATACCAACGGGCACATCGGATGAACCTACTTACCGCAGTGAGGATATGCAGATATTTCCCCGTATATGGGATAAGAGCAATGACCAGGGGCACCTGAATTTTTACATACAATGGCTGAGCCTGGAACAAAAACCGGATGATGAAGGCAGGGCCATGTACGCCCCGACCTATATGGATAATATAAACTGGTTCTTTACATATCAGATGGACCTGATGTACTGGCGTTACTTCATGTGGAATTTTGCCGGTAAGCAAAACGATATACAGGGCTATGGTAATGTCCGTGATGGCAACTGGATCAGCGGCATACCCCTGATAGATAATGGCCGTCTCGGCGACCAGAGTAAACTGCCGGATACTTTAAAAAATAATAAAGCCAACAACAAACTCTTCATGATCCCCTTCCTGCTGGGAATGATCGGCTTTATTTACCAGCTACTCAAAAACAGGAAAGACTGGTTTGTCACCTTCCTGCTCTTCTTCATGACAGGGATTGCGGTAGTCATTTACCTGAATCAACCCGGTCAACAACCAAGAGAACGGGATTATGCCTATGTAAGCTCTTTCTATGTCTTTGCCATCTGGATCGGCCTGGCGGTAGTGGCCTTTGTAAAAATGGCCCGTGATAAAGCCGATAAAAAGACGTTCTCCAATCTACTGACTTACGGATCGTTATTAACATTGGCCGTATCTGTCATGAGTATGCTGCATGAGAATTCACAAGGCCTCATTATTGGCAGCCTGATCATCACGGCTATGTTTGCATTGCTGGCGGCCGGCGGAACATACATTACAAGAGCTCTTTCAGGCGGCGGGCAAAACGGAGGAATGATGAATATTGCCGCTACCGTGATCGGGCTGATAGCCCCGGTACTGATGGCTCAGCAGGAATGGGATGACCATGACCGCAGCAGCAAATTACTGGCGCCTGATCTTGCTAAAGATTACCTGGAAAGCTGCGCTCCTAATGCGATCATCTTCACGTTTGGCGATAATGATACCTATCCGCTGTGGTATGCACAGGAGGTGGAAGGTGTCAGAAAAGATATCCGCATCATCAATAACAGTTTACTGGGAATTGACTGGTATATCAACCAGCTCCGCAGCAAAGTGAATAACACGGATTCAGTAGATGTGATCTGGTCGCCGGAACAGATAGAAGGACATAACCGGGAATGGATTCGCTACCGCCTTGACCCGAAGGCAGACCAGAACAAATACTACGACCTGTATGATGTGATGAAGAACTATATGGGCACCCGGTATGAAGATCCGGAAACAAAGAGAGATGTAGGCCCTGATTTCTTCCCGGTATCCCGTTTCCGTGTTCCGGTGGATACAGCATTGGCCAGGTCGAACGGTACCGTGAACCCGGACGATATCGTATTGCCATATATGGATTTTGAATTGCCCCAGAACAAACAGCAGGGCGGTATCTATAGAAATGATATGATCATCCTGAACATCATTGCCGCTAATAAATGGAAGAGGCCCATCTATTTCACTTCACCTATCGGAGAGTTAGGGTTTGGACAGTTCCTCAGGAAAGACGGCCTATCGTACAGGCTGGTGCCGATCATGAATAAGTATCCCCAGCAAAACTGGGAAATGGAAAGAAAGCTCAGTGAAATAGAACAGCGGATGCGGATCAACCTGGGCGGCACACAGATCAGGGATAACAATAACGCCGTGATATTCGACAACCTGATGAATAAATTCGGCTTTGGCAATGCCGGTAAAAAAGGCGTTTATTTTGATGAAGAGAACCGCAGACATTTATTGAATATCCGTGCAGTATTTGGCGAAGCCGCCGGCAACCTGGCCGATGCCGGCAAAAAAGAAGAGGCAGTAAAACTGCTGGAAAAAGCAGCTGCCGGTATTGATACGGAGAATCTGCCTTATGGCATGACGAGCCGTTACAATAGCCATAACCAGACCGGCTTACTGTTCCTGGAGGCCTGCTACAAAGCCGGCAAAACAGACCTGGCCGAACAAGTAAGAAAAGATGTACGTAAAGACCTCGAACAGCAGCAGAAGTATTACAATTACCTGAAAGCGGAAAAACCTGCATTCTATTCCGGCAGCATGGAAGGAACAGAAGGCCTGCTGAATGAAGTGATGCTGGAACTGCTGGATGCCCTCGAGAAAAAATATGCACCGCAAACATCCACATCACCCGAAAAGACGGAAGGCGGCGGAACCATCCAGACGAACATCATAGACACATTGAAAAAAGACAGCATCAAATAGATCATCACCTGTCAATGAAAAACCGCTGTGTATGAAAAGCACAGCGGTTTTTTTGTGCCGAACTTACCGCCCTTCCGTTTGTTGATAACAGGGAAGAAAACCACCATCATTTTATCGTAAATTGCTGAAGGCGGATGACCGGAAGCCAGCGGTATGAGGCCGGAAATAAACTCTTATCCGGTCGCTTCGCCTTCTGACTTCATACTTCTGACCTCAGACCTCATTATTTATGAAAGGATTTCATTTTACCCGTTTCGATGCCGATGCTGAAGGCAAAAGCCGGTTCGAGCAAATGCTTGACCTGTTTATGCAGCTGTTGACTTACACCAGCGGTGACGTAGCGGAAGCCATGCAATGGCTGAACGAGTTAGATAAAAAATATGACCTCACCGACGATGAATATGGCATGGGCGATTTTATTGACGAGCTGAAAGAAAAGGGCTATATCACCGATGATAACCAGCGTGGTGAAATAAAGATCACTCCCAAAACCGAACAAGGCATTCGCAAAAAAAGTCTCGAAGAGATATTCGGCAAACTGAAAAAAACCAAACAAGGCGATCATCACAGTTTCAAACCCGGACAGGGTGATGAACAAAACCCGGAAACCCGGCAATTCCAGTTCGGGGATATGCTGGAGCAGATAGATTTCACGGAAAGTATCCGCAATGCCCAGATCAATCATGGTATCGAGAGTTTCAATATGCAGGAAGATGACCTGAGCATACGGGAGACAGATTTTAAAGCACAAACCTCCACGGTGCTGATGATTGACATCTCCCACTCGATGATACTCTATGGAGAAGACCGCATCACCCCGGCCAAAAAAGTGGCGATGGCATTGAGTGAATTGATCACCACCAAATACCCCAAAGACACCCTGGACATAGTGGTATTTGGGAATGATGCCTGGCCGGTAGAGATAAAAGACCTTCCTTACCTGCAGGTCGGGCCATACCATACAAATACTGTAGCAGGACTGGAACTGGCGATGGATATACTGCGAAGAAGAAAGAATCCGAATAAGCAGATATTCATGATCACGGATGGCAAACCCACCTGTCTGAAGATCGGCAAACGGTATTACAAAAACAGTTTTGGCCTTGACCGCAAAGTGGTGAGCCGTTGCATGAACCTCGCTGCACAATGTAAGAAGCTGAAGATCCCGATCACCACGTTTATGATCGCTACCGATCCATACCTGCAGCGATTTGTTCAGGAGTTCACTGAAACCAATAATGGCAAAGCCTTCTTTGCGTCATTGGATAAATTAGGGGCTTTTATATTTAAAGATTTTGAGAGCGGGAAAAAGAAGACGGTGTATTAGTCTGAACCATGATTTGGGGTGATTAAAAGATTTGAAGAAAATGGCAGAATACAAATTCAAGGAAATAACGGAAAAGATCATTGGTTCTTCCATGAAAGTTCATGCAACATTGGGAAATGGCTTTCAGGAAGTGATATATCAAAGGGCGTTGGAAATTGAAATGGGAGAAGCGGATCTTAAGTTTGCCAGAGAGTTTAATATGCCAATCTACTATAAAGGAAGGCAAATAGGCGAAAGAAGAGTTGACTTTTTTGTTGAAGAAAAGATCATGGTAGAATTAAAAGCGATTATTCAATTGGAGAGAGTACATCTTGCACAAGCGAAAAACTATCTTGAAGCATACAACATGCAGGTTGGGTTACTGATAAATTTTGGTAGCGTCAGTCTCGAATTTAAGCGGCTTGAAAACAACAAATACGTATCATCCAACTTTCCTGTTAATCAATAAATCCATTAAAATCTGGGTTCAGACAATGAACATAAAGAAAATAAAAACACTCGGCGAATTAAAAGCAGCCGGCTACAGGCCCAAAAGCATCAAGGATGAATTAAGGGATAACCTTATCATTAAACTACAGAAAAAAGAAAACACCTTTCCCGGCATCGTAGGCTATGAGGATAGTGTAATACCCGATGTGGAAAGGGCTTTGCTCAGCAAACACAATATCCTTTTTCTTGGGTTACGCGGCCAGGCCAAAACAAGAATGGCCAGGCAGATGGTGGACCTGCTGGATGAGTATATCCCGGTTATCTCTGGCAGTGATATCAATGATGATCCCATCAAACCCGTTTCTAAATATGCGCTGGACCAGATAGCCGGACATGGCGATGAAACACCCATTCATTGGGTGCACCGCACCGAGCGCTATGGTGAAAAATTAGCAACGCCTGACGTAAGCGTAGCAGACCTGATCGGGGACATAGACCCCATTAAAGCAGCCAATCTCAAACTGAGTTTTGCAGATGAGCGGGTATTACATTACGGTATTATTCCCCGCAGCAACCGGGGCATTTTTGTGATCAATGAACTGCCCGACCTGCAGGCAAGGATACAGGTGGCTTTATTTAATATACTGGAAGAAGGCGATGTGCAGATACGTGGTTTCAAACTCCGCCTGCCATTGGATATTCTTTTTGTCTTCACGGCCAACCCGGAAGATTATACCAACCGCGGCTCCATTGTTACCCCGTTAAAAGACAGGATCGAAAGCCAGATACTGACGCATTATCCCAAATCCATTGAGCAAGCGTTGGAAATAACCGAACAGGAAGCGGAGATCGGTGATGATCAAAAACAAAAAGTAAAAGTCAGCGACCTGATCAAACGGCTGATCGAGCAGGTGGCATTCGAAGCGAGAGGCAGCGAGCTGGTGGATAAGAAAAGCGGTGTCAGTGCCCGGCTTACCATTTCAGCCTTTGAAAATGCTGTGAGCGCCGCGGAAAGAAGGGCTATCATCAACAATGAAAAAAGCACACAGGTGTGGATCGCTGATCTGGTCGGCATCATTCCTTCCATCACCGGTAAGGTGGAACTGGTATATGAAGGTGAACAAGAAGGCCCTTACCAGGTTGCAATGAATTTAGTGGACAAAGCCATCCGCTCCCAGTTCGTAGTGTATTTCCCGAATCCTGATACACTGAAGAAAAGAAAGAATACAGGCAAACCTCCACAGGCCGAAAAGCCGGAAGACAATCCTTATAAACCCGTCATCAACTGGTTTGACAAAGGCAATAACCTGAACATTTCTTTCAATACATCGGACAAAGACAAAACCATACTGCTGTACCAGGTAGATGGCTTGCATGCATTAGTCAAAAAATATTTTACCCATGCCAATGAGGCGCAGGCTGCATTATTGATGGAGTTCGTGCTGCACGGCCTTGCATCGTATTCACTCATCAGCAAAAAGATATTTGAAAGCAAGATCGAGTTCAAAGACCTGATGGGAAGCATGATGAATTTCGGCAGCAAGGATTACGAAGAAGAGTTTGATGAGGAAGCATGATAAAAAAAACCGGACTACCCGGTTTTTCTTTTTATGTATTCACTAATGTTCTACTTGCCTTTCCCGCCGAATTTATACCCAAAAGAGACCCCGCCATAATAAGGTATAAACCCGCCACTGCCAAAAACCGGGGATATAAAAGCCCTGAATGTAAACCCACCATTGGCCGGTTGCATACGGTATCCGAAAAGCAGGTGACCGAATGTTCCGGTAAAACTGTCGCCATCAATCAGGTCGTCTGAAATAATAACGGGGGTAACCCCACCGCCAAATTCAAAATAGTTCCTGTTGTCTTTTCCAAGAATAAAATTGATGCCGACCGGAATAAACAAAGCGCTGGTGCCGTCAATGCTAAATCCGCCAATACCTATGCGTCCCCCGACACCGTCTTCTTTATTACTAAATCTCGAATCAAAATTGACGGACGCAAGTCCGGGACCACCAAGCTCAAAATAAATAGACTGTGCCGGCTGTGCATGAACAGAAATAA
Organism: Chitinophagaceae bacterium; assembly: GCA_016787085.1. GTDB lineage: Bacteria > Bacteroidota > Bacteroidia > Chitinophagales > Chitinophagaceae > VBAT01. Next base: position 19,655 of record JAEUVJ010000003.1, read on the forward strand.
AACCTGTGAAAAAAATGATGACCAATAAAAAAGATCTTTTCATAACAGTTGATTTAGTTTAGTGTTCTAAGATAGAGGAAATAGCGGCAGATTACAAATCGCTATAGAATATTAACTTCTCTTTCAAGTTCTACGTCAAACTTCTCTTTTACACTCAGCAGTATTTTTTCACTCAGGTCATAAATATCTCTACCCGAAGCATGACCATAGTTCACCAGCACCAATGCCTGCTTAGGATGCACGCCGGCATCTCCTTCACGGAAGCCCTTCCATCCACATTGTTCGATCAGCCAGCCGGCCGCTAATTTATAATTGCCATTTACCAAAGAATAAGCGATCGCTTCCGGGAATTTTTCTTTGAGCAAATCATATTGTAATGGCTGTATTTCCGGGTTCTTGAAAAAACTGCCGGCATTCCCTGTTACTTTCGGGTCAGGTAATTTGGAAGAACGTATATTGATAACGGCCTGCGAGATGGCCTGTATGCTCAGGTCCTTCACGCCCATCTTTTCCAGTTCCTGTTGTATGGCCCCGTAGCCGGTGTGAAAGACAGGTTTCTTTCGCAAACGATACGTCACATTCAGGATAACGAACTGTCCTTTGTATTTTCTTTTGAAAACACTTTCCCGGTACCCAAATTCACAATCACTGAGTGAGAATGTCAGCACTTTTTTTTCCTGCAGATGAAAAGCCTCCAACCCCCAGAACAGTTCAGCGATCTCTACGCCATAAGCCCCGATATTCTGCATAGGCGATGCGCCAACAAGGCCCGGGATCAATGACAGGTTCTCCAGGCCAGCCCAGTTTCTTTTCAAACAATACTGTACGAATTCATGCCAGTTCTCCCCTGCCCCGGCCTTCACATATACATAGTCAGCATCCTCATGCAGCTCTTCTATTCCCTTTATTTCATTTTTCAGTACCAGCCCGTCCACATCTTTTGTCAGCAGGATATTGCTGCCGCCTCCAAGAATAAGGGTGGGCTGCCCGGCTTCAGTGGCCAGGAGTTCCTCCAGCTCATCCGTATCTGAAAAGACAGCAAACCGGCGGGCCTTTGCTTCGATACCGAATGTGTTCAGCTGTTTTAATGAAATATTTTCCTGAATTTGCATACTGCAAACATCCTGATTTTTTATGAGTAAAACAGTGAGCCTGATCGGCGTCACCGGTCTTATCGGCAGCCACCTGTATGAACTGTTGAAAAAAGACACCCGTATCGGAACAATACGGCTGATCGTGCGACGGCCAGTACCCAAAGATGATCCCCGGGTGGAAATAAAGCTGGTTGACTTCGCAGATGCTGAATCACTGCAACTGGCCATTGATGGCAGTGATGTGGTATTCTGCACAATAGGCACCACGCAGAAAAAAGTAAAAGGCGATAAGGAAGCCTATCGCAAAATTGACTATGACATACCGGTACATGCCGCCCGTTGCTGCAAAGCCACCGGTTGCGGAACATTTGTGCTGGTCTCTGCCGTTGGGGCCAACAGCAAAAGCAGTAATTTCTACCTGCGGCTGAAAGGCGAAGTGGAAGATGCCGTAAAAGGAATTGGCCTGAGGTCTGTACACTTTATGCGGCCATCAATACTATTGGGAGCAAGAAAAGAATTCCGGCTGGGAGAAAAAATAGGAACGGTGGTGATGCCGGTTATCTCCTTTTTATTCCCGGCAAAGTATAAGGCGGTACATGCACAGGATGTGGCAAGGGCGATGCTGGCCGCGGCGAATGAAAACAAGGATGGTGTGTTTGTATATGAGTACAGGGAAATGCGGAAGCTAAGCAATGTTCAATAACACTTGTTCAGTTTTGTATTAATTATCAATTAAATTCGGAACAAGAAATAACTCTGTTCTTCGTTATCTTTCGGCCTTTAGTAGTTATACTTCGTTGCTAACGAAGCCCCGACCTCAAAGATGCCTCCAATAATACCCACTATACCACCGCCTCTTCCCTCTCCCACTCGATCTTTGTCCCAAACCCTTTGCTGCTGTCCGTCATTTTGATATGATGCAGTTGCAGGGTCCATAATACGCCGGGCATGGCCAGCGCAAAGGGATACCTGAGGTGATATACTTTGGAAGCATTGGCCGATAATGGATGATCCGAAGACAATACTTCTCCTTCGAACTGGATGCCTTTTACGATCACAGCGTTCAGTTTATCCGGCAATATCGTACCCGCTACTTCTTTTTTCTTCAGCATCAGCGCCGCATGATGGGAAGCGCCATGTGTCTTATAGTATAATACTGCGTTTTCCGCATCGAAAGCAAAAAAACAACTGAAACAATACGGGTGACCTGATTCATCAACCGTGCAGACCGTGGCCGTCTTCTGTTTCCTGATGAACTCAATAATATCTTTATTCATAGTGTCACTTTTATGACCCTCACCGGGCAGGCCGCCGCTACTTCCTGCGAGGCCTGCTGCAGATGCCGGTGAATAGTCAGTATAAAAACATCTTTTTTGCCTGTTGCATTCAGCAAGGTAGCTTTCCCGTCTTTCTTTGACATACGCCAGTGAGCAGGCTGCTGCTGCTGGCAAATACCGCAACCGATACATTTGTTCCGGTAATGAATGATCTTAGGCATTGCTCACTACTTTATACAGCTTATCCCCCGGCGCCACTTTCGTGGTTACTTTAAATGTCAGCTTATCGCCTTTCCCTGCTTCATCCGCTTCTTCGCCATTCACCACCAGCACTTCCATTCTTTCTTTGATCATACCATGCGCATTGCCAATAAGCAGTAAAGTATCTCCCTTCTTTATCGTTCCTGCCTCTATATCAAATTCACCTACCCGTATCTTCGGATAATACTTGCTACCTTTACCGATATAAATTTTCTTTTCTGTTGCAATGGATCCCGGTTGCTTTGTCCATTCCCCCAGTTTGTGTCCCAAATAATATCCTTCCCAGAAACCCCGGTTGTACACCATGGCCAGTCTTCTTTCCCATTCATATATCTTTTCATCCGTATAGGTTCCGTCGTAAACAGACTGCAATGCTTCTTTATAGCATTGTGTCACTGTCTGTACATACTCAGCACCCTTACTTCTTCCTTCAATTTTCAATACATCCACGCCGCTGTTCACTACCCGGTCCAGCACATGTATCGTACACAGGTCTTTCGGCGACATGATATATTCATTGTCTATCATCAGCTCTTCGCCGGTCTCTGCATCTGTCACGATATACGGGCGACGGCAGTTCTGCACACAGGCGCCGCGGTTGGCCGATGCATTCTGTGAATGAAGGCTCATATAACATTTACCGGACACGGCCATACATAATGCCCCGTGAACAAATACTTCCACTTTCAATGGTCCACCTGATACACCCCGTATGTCCTTTCGATGGATATCCCGTGTGATGTCGCTGACCTGTTGCAACGTCAGTTCCCTTGCCAGCACTACTACATCCGCCATGCGTGCATAGAACTGTACACCTGCCATATTGGTGATATTCGCCTGCGTGGACACATGCAATGGTATCTTTAACTCAGTACAGTATTGCATCACGGCAATATCTGATGCAATGACGGCATCAATACGGCAACGCTTCACTTCCTGCAATATGATACGCAGCAACTGCATGTCATGGTCATACATCACGGTGTTCAGGGTGATATACGCCCTGATTTGATTATCGTGACAAAGCTTTGCCACTTCCTGTATATCATCAATGGAAAAACCGCCGGAGGAGCGGGTACGCATGTTCAGTTGCTCCACACCGAAGTAAATAGCATCCGCACCAGCATTAATGGCGGCCTGTATGCAATCCATCGAACCCGCCGGTGCCAGCAATTCAATCTTGTTTTTGATCATATCCTTCTGCAAAATCAGCACACAAAATTAAAAAATGAGCGCCGCCAATCCCGGATGAAGTAATATGACAAGTATCAATACGCTGTCTGAGGAAAATCATTTCCCGCAGCGCCGGGCATCAATAAAAAAAGCCCGCGGTGGGCGGGCTTGTGTATGCTAAAATCTAAAAGTCTTTGTTTTAGTTTTCATGATACAGATCTTAACATACTCGTTCTTCGGATGATGGCTTGTGTTTCTTTGTAAATCTTAAATCATTAAACAGATTTTAAATTAACAATTAAGGATATTCGGATTCTCTGATCTTTCACCGGATAGTGGTCTGCTTTTCAGGATACCGGACGGCTAAATGGATTTGGATTTCTATCTGGATATAAAAGTAATACCCGGTTTTAAATGTATTATTCGTTTTCGGCTAAAGGGTTGTTTTATTCGCCGAATGGATGTTCGCACAAAGCTGTGCTGCATGGCAACGCAACAAACTGCATCAGGAATTGGAGGTTACAGGCAGAAACGCCTGATCCGGCGCCATAGTAAAGAATAATGGCAATATGGCTATGATCATTTTAAACTACCCTGGAAAGGAGGAAGAGAACCACAACTGGTCATCTCAGGCAGTCTTTCTAAAACAGGCGAGCTCGTTGGCTATCATTTGCCTGCTTTGATCCACAAATTGTATGAGGAGATTGAACCCGTGTGAAAGTGAAGAGTTATCAGCGCCGTGTTTACATTGTTCCTCAAGGCTTTTGAAACAATCTGATACTGCGGGCATGCCGAGGTACATAAAAGAGGGGCCATGAAAATGTAAAAACTTTTTGAACAATTCTATGCTTCCTGAATGATAACTGGAAACCAGGTTTTCCCTGATCTCTGAATGCGAAGAGAGAAACTGCGAAAACACTTCGGCCATGCTTTCTGTTGAATCACCATAGAGACTTTGTAATACCGGTCTGCTGATCTGGATAGTTTTCATCGGATGTTCATTTAAAATATTCTTTCTCAGTACTCATAATCACTGCCGGACAAAAGCCCTGCTTTCCTTTGTGAGTTATACATGTATAATCACGGAGTAAAAGAAGTAAATAATACTGTAACAACAAAGGTGATTCTACGATAAGAAACCATGAAAATTTACGTTAGAGACATATTCCCATTCCGGTACCTGCTGACTCACAATATTATATATAGGTATCACTACTGATAAAAGAAAATATTACCCGGGCTGCCCGCACAATATTTCCCAATCGTCCGCAAATGCCTGAAAGAAAAAACCTTGACGGCCGCCGGATATGATATATCCGTATTAAGAATCGTAATCACTAAAAGGGGAATGATATCACTAAGATTATACCTCGGCAAACTCTTTAAACCTGCGGAATGTGCCTGGCCAAGAAAGCATAACTACCCTTTTAAAAAGTGCTGTAGTATGATGATCAAACTGATGGGATAAACGAAACCTGATGATTGAACTCAGCTCTGAAATTTTTACAAATGACACATCGAGATGAAGGTCTGTCATCTTCCCCTCACCGGTCACATAAATAATTTTACTTACACTGAATGAATTTGCTTCAACATCAATACGGTCCATGATACCATACATAGCGTGGGCCTGCTTATGGGCCGCCCTTCCCCATCGCAAATAAAATATTCCGCCGGGCCGGGGCTCTATCTTAACATCACTCAGGTTCCACCATTCTTTTATCAGGTCTTCATCCAGCCACAGCAGCATTCCATGAGGTATCTCCCCGGTAAAAGGCATCGCTATCTCTGCATAGGAGCCCCTTATCCGGATCATATTTCTCAAATTACTTTTTCCAGACATGGAGCAAAAAAAGCAGAAGCAAAGAAGATATAAAAACTTTATTCGTCCAATTAACCGGATAAAGCGTCCAAAGAAAAAAATTATCACGAAGAAGAAGAAAAATCACCTGAGAATTTTACCAGCCGGGCATGCAGGTCTTCCGGCTGAAACGGTTTTTGGATATAATCACTGAAACCACATGCGCTGAGCTTATCCCGCATATTTTCAAAAACGGCTGCAGTAAAAGCTATCGCCGGTATTTCTTTATTGGTGCTACGTATCTCCTGCAAAGCGCCATACCCATCCATCTCCGGCATTTCCAGGTCCATCAATATGACATCGAATTTGTCCGCATTGAACGCCGCTACCGCTTCCAGACCATTTTTCGCTTTGGTATGTATGACCCCCCATTTATCCAAAAATTTAGAAGCGATCATCATATTAATAGGATTATCTTCAGCGATCAGCACTTTAAGCCCCTTCAGCCGCCCATTGTCAATTTTGGAATTATTATTGACATATACTTTTTCCTTTCCATGATGAACAGGAAAAGTAATAGTAAAATGGAACCGGCTTCCTTTACCATATTTACTTTCTACCTTCAACTCCCCTCCCATCAGGCTTACTAATTTCTGGCTGATAGTAAGACCAAGACCTGTGCCCCCGTATTTCCGGGTTGTTTTATCATCGGCCTGTGTGAACTGGTCAAAAATCCTCACCCGCTTTTCCTCCGGGATACCGATACCGGTATCGGCCACACTAAACTCAATACGATTAAAATCGCTACGTATAGACAAGGCTTTTACCTCAATTGTCACACCGCCGGCGGAAGTAAACTTCAGGGCATTGGAAAGTAAATTGGTCAGTACCTGGTTAAGCCGTGTGGGGTCGGCTAATACAGACCTGGTGAAACCCGGATCTATCGTGACATCTAGTGATAAGCCTTTATCTGCAAACTGCTGCTTAAAAACAGCGGCTGTAGTATGAACAAACTTGCTGAGGTCAAGCGGGATCCTTTCCAGGTTCACCTTATTAGCTTCTAGTTTGCTTAGGTCCAGAATATCATTGATAAGGCTGAGCATGTGCTCCGAAGAAAACTTCAGGATATTCAGCTGCTCCTGTTGATGCGGCAGATGTTTGTCCTGCAAGATCAGGTTAGTAGCCCCGATGATCCCGTTAAGAGGAGTACGTAGTTCGTGGCTCATATTGGAAAGGAACTGAGTTTTCACCTGTACAGACTCTTCTGCTTTTTCTTTCGCCACCCTGAGTTCATCGAGCATTATCTTTCTTTCGGTGATATCAACAACGGTGATCTTTTTATAGTCCCTGCCATGGTAGAGGAACGATGCGATGCGCACACTGCCGGGAAATACACTGCCATCCGTTCTGACACAGGTCAGCTCGCCTTCCCAGTTGGCGTCAGCGCTATGCATCTTCCGGTAAAGGGCGTCGCCTTCTTCTGCCGTCAATTCATAAAAAAGACTGCTGGCAGGCACTCCGGTCAACGACTTTCCATGGAAGCCAAAAAGCTCAGTTGTATGTGTATTATACTCACTGATCTCGCCATTTTTCATATCCACAATGATCTCGCTATGCAGTGAAGTGTTGAATATAGCGTTCAGGAAGACCTCTTTATCCTTCAGCATGGACAATTTGCGATAGTTTTCCTTTGCCAATGAGAACGACATCCATACCAGCAAAAGAAATGAGTTCGCAAGATTCAGTTTAAAACTCAGGCTATAGACCGCATCTGACATTTTTTGCACACCATTTATTTCCGGTGCTATAAAAATCCCGATAAAAAATGACCCAAGGCAAACTGCATAAGTCATCAGGGTATTGGTCGGGTTGGTTTGATCGGCGAGGAAGGAAAAACTAATGATGCAAGGAAAGAAATACAAATAGATACCCGACCGGAGACCCTCTACACAGGCAAGCATGATCAGTGACGCATTAAAACAGGCAAGCAGCAATACATAGGCCGACTTTACCCGCCCCCTGTCTATCAGCCATCCAACAAACACTATTAAAACGCAGGATACCGACGTGACCAGGTAACTGTAAATAAGCCCGGTCACAAAGTTGAGAAATGACCAGAAAAAAAATACGACAAAAGCAGTGGTCTTGTAAGAACGGAGCCTTGCTGTGAAAACATCTTCGTTGAGATATCTTTTAGCAAGAAACCATTCCAGCAATTCCCTGGTGGTCCGGTTACTCGGAATAGAAGCGAATAGGTGGGTGGCTCGCATACGGGTCTTTCGGGATATTGATTTGGTATCGCAATATCAGTTAAATATAAACGTTTAATAAGTGTTTTTTTGTACATTATTCCATAAGAATAAAATTCTGATAGCAATTTTACCAACTTATCCTTCGTAAAAATACCTGTATGGATTTTGTCTTTCATCAAACACTTGACAGACCCTTTCTCGAGTCCATGTATGGAGATGACCTCGTATATGCCAAAGAAGTGTTTGCATCATTCCTGAAAGAGACAAGGGCCGAGTTCGAAGAGATTAAACAACTGTATGGCCGGAACGATCTGAAAGGCATGCGGTATAAATTACATAAAATAAAACCCACCTTTAGCTTCGTTGGCCTTACCGCACTGACTGAAAGTACGGAGAAGATCATCAGCACCTGCGATGCATCATTGAATACTACAGATATAGAACCCGGGTGTTCCGAACTGTTCACCACTATTGAGAATTCGTTTCTGCTGATAGCAGGCGAACTGGCCAGAATGGAAAAACATAGCTGATGAAACTAACCTGCATTATTGTAGATGACGAGCCCTTATCGAGGAGTTTCCTGGAGAAATTCTGTGAAAGGTCTGAGCGGGCAAAAATAGCCGGCTCCTTTGCCAGTGCTGCTGATGCAATATCATTCCTTGATAAAAACGTAGTAGAAGCTATATTTCTTGATGTAGAAATGCCGGGCATCAATGGTTTCCAGATGTTAGACAAGCTATCATACAGGCCCCGGGTGATCATGACGACCTCCAAAACAGACTATGCTTTTACTGCTTTTGAATATAATGTAACTGACTTCCTGAAGAAACCCATAGAATTCAACCGTTTCCTGGATGCCCTTACTAAAATCGAGGAAGCATCCCGCAATACAGCGATTGGACAGGAGGTGAATGATATCATGATAAAAACCAATGGCAGTTATATCCGTCTTCGACTTGATGACATACTCTATGTGGAAGGTATGGGAGACTACATAAAATATGTGACCGCTGAAAAAACACATATTACCCATAGCACCCTGCGTGCTGCCGAAGAAGCCATTCATGATGGCAATTTCCTGAAAGTACACCGGTCGTATATAGTCAATATTAAGAAAATCAGCAACTTTACTGATAACTGCCTTTCTGTAAACGGGAATATGATACCGGTATCAAAATCCAACAAAGCAGAACTGCTTGAAAAATTAAAAACAGCGTAAAGGGTTTACACCACATCCACATCCGGCACGATCACTACGCTTCTGAATCTTGATTCGTTATGAAGAACAGCCACCTGCTCCAACAGGTCCTTCTTGCATTGTATAATGAACTTTCTATCCTTTGGCAGTTTCAATAATAATTCAATTAAATATTGATTACGGATACGGTTGATGACAGGTTCTGCCGGACCGACAATATAATTCCCATATTTATTCTTTAACGCATCGGCGTAATGCATAGCAGCACTTTCCACTACTTCCCGTATCTTATGTTTGAAGGTCAGCAGTACCATACGGGTAAAAGGAGGATATGCAAAATGCTTTCTCTTTTGCAGTTCTTCTTCAAACATCTTTTTATAATCGTGCTGCTTTACATATTGCAGTACCGGGTGCGCAGGATTCAGCGTTTGGATCAATACTTTTCCCGTCGCTTCTTTTCTTCCTGCTCTTCCGCTCACCTGCTCCATCAGTTGAAAGGCCCGTTCATTCACCCGGAAATCGGCAAAATGCAATAAACCATCGGCATCAAGTATGCCTACAAGGTCCACCGTATCGAAATCCAGACCTTTTACCACCATCTGCGTTCCTACCAGTATCTCTATCCGGTGTTGTTCGAATTGCTGTATCAATGCATCATGGGCATTCTTGCCTCTTACACTATCCACATCCATCCTGGCGATCTTTGCCTCCGGGAAAACTTCCTGTAGTTGTTCTTCGATCTTTTCTGTACCAAAATTGCGTTGTACAAAATCATGATTGCCGCAGGCTGCACAAATAGTGACCGGCGGATAAGAAGTGCCGCAGTAATGACATACCAGCTTGTTGGTGAACTTGTGATAGGTCAATGATACGTCGCAGTATTTACACTGCGGTATCCATCCGCATACATTGCAGACCTGGTACGGTGTATAGCCCCGCCTGTTCTGAAAAAGAATGACCTGCCTTTTTCTTGCCAGCACATTCCTGATCTCTTCCGCCAGTGGCGGAGACAACATGACCTTGCTCCTGTCTTTTTTTTCTATTGTTTTGAGGTCAATAAATTCAATGGCCGGCGGATGAATATCGCCGTACCGCTGTGCCAGTTCCGCCAGTCCGTATTTACCTGTCACAGCATTGTGATAACTCTCCAGTGAAGGCGTGGCGCTGCCTAACAAAACTTTCGCATGGAACAACGAAGCAAAATAGATCGCCGCATCCCGTCCATTATATCTCGGCGCAGGGTCGTATTGTTTAAATGAAGAATCATGCTCTTCATCACAGATCACCAGCCCAAGATCCTGGAAAGGGAGAAAGACAGATGACCGGGCGCCAAGAACGATCTTCATCTCCCCGTTCTTTACTTTGTTCCATATCTCTACCCGTTCATTCTGCGTGAATTTGGAATGATATATCCCGATATAACCGCCAAAGTGCTTTTGCAAACGACGAATGATCTGCGAGGTCAGGGCGATCTCAGGCAACAGGTACAATACCTGTTTGCCCTGCCGGATGAGCTCTTCGATCAGTTTTATATACACCAATGTCTTACCGCTGGACGTAACGCCGTGCAGCAAACACACCTGCTTTGAGCTAAAAGATTCTTTAATGACATTATAGGCTTTCTGCTGGTCAGCCGTCAGATCAAAATCTATTTTGATATCCTTCGGCAAATATTTCAGCCGGTCAATACTTCTTTTCTCCAGCCATAGTATCTTTTTTTCCACAAGACCTTTTAATTGCGATTCAGATGCCCCTGATTTTTTCAGCAGCCCTGTCTTTGTCACTTCTCCTTCTGTTTTCATCAGGTAGAGGTAGCTCAGCAACAATTCCATTTGCTTTTCGGCCCGCTGCAGCTTTTTATCTTCATTCAGCAGCCGTGACAGTTCGTCCTCATTGTCATACTGCGGGTTCAGCAGTACATAGGTTTCTTTTTTAGGAGAATACGTTTGCTTCAGCGCTTCCCATACATGACAGGCTTTTTTACTGATCATGCGGCTAATGACAGGATATACGTGTGAAGAGTCGAGGATCTGTTGCACCTCTGTCAGCTTCAGCTCTTTTTTGATAAGCAATGCTTCCGCTACCATATACTCATCATGATCCAGCGCAGAAAAATCATCCCCATATTCTTCATTGTAAATGATGATCGTTTCGCTGGACAGTTTGAAATGCGAGGGCAAGGCAGCCGCCATCACTTCGCCTTCCGAACACATGTAGTAAGCAGCCATCCATTCCCACAGCTGCAATTGCTGTTCAAAGACCACCGGCTCCACATCCAGCAGGTTCAGGATATCTTTTGGCTCAAAGAATTCAGGTTTCTCGTCATGCAGGCGTTTGACAATGCCTGCGTATTTTTTATTCTTCCCAAGATTCACTTCCACCCGGCAACCTATCCTCGTTGATTCACGAAACGATGCAGGAACTGACCATGTATAGTTTTTAGGCAATGCGAGAGGAATGATGATCTCTGCATAAATGGGGGCCGCATCCGGTGACAAACTGCCACTTATAATATCGGGAAAATCTTCCTGCATGGGCACTAAAGATAATTATGAATAAGTAACGAAATGATCATGGCTATCCGCCAGCCGGCGGGGCCTGGGGTTCTATCCATGCCGCTTTATAGTCCCTCAGCTTTTGCTCCATGACTGAATACACTTTTTCCTTCAGCTTTGTCGCATCAGCTAATGTCAAACCTTCTACCGATATCTCATCCAAATAAACGATCCGGCTGACACCCGGGTTCAGTGTAAAGAGATGCCGGTAGTGCATCCTGCTATAAGCATCCAGGAACAAAACAGGTTTAATTGGGGTTTGCGTTTCGATCGCCACCCTGAAAGCACCGTCATAGAATTCCTTTAACGGCTGCGAGGTCATATTGAATGTTCCTTCAGGAAATACCAGCACGGATATCCCTTTCTTAATAACCGATTTCAGTATCCTGACACTATTGGCCCGGTGGGCAGCATCACTGCGGTCAACGGTTACAATAGCATTCCGGTAAATAAAACCGAATACAGGCACTTTGCCTATTTCGATCTTGCCGAGGGGACGTATCAGTTGCCGGTATGCCTTAACAATAATAGCTGCATCGAGATAGGAAATATGGTTGCTGACAAAAATGTAGGAACGTTTTTTATCATGCGGCACTTCATAGATCTTTTTATGAAAAATAAAGATCAGGGCAAACCAGATATCGGCCCATAACATGCAAAGCCGGATGATCATATTGCCGCCGCGGATACGGCCAAAGAAACTGGCAGCAATGACAAACGGGAACACCAGCAGCATGACCGCCACGAAAGTGATGAAGGCATAGATGCAGTATATCCATTGAAAAGGTTTCAGCAGCGCCTGCATCACTTTTTGTTTTTATACTTATCATCATCTCCCGGGCAATCACAGGTCCAATCGGTATTCAGGTCAATCACCGTGATCACTTTTGTCTTCAGGTCGCATTGACCGAATACGATCCTGACCAACTGATCGTCGCTGGTCACTCCTTCCAATGCATAAGCAGGACAGGGCCTGGCATTCACGTTGCTTTTGTTGTAATTGATCTTACCATCCTGCATAATCTCTTCCACCTCTGCCTGCGATATTTTCCGGCATTTCATCCGGCATTTGGCATGCTCAGTATATTCAATATAAGAGATACGCCGGTCAAAGCCACGGTTGCGATCCGGTTCTGCAGCCGGGTCCTTTGTCTTCCTATCAGTAGTAGTCTTGGGTTGTACAGGTCCGGTCTGCTGGTATCGCTTTACAAAAAACAATGCAATGCCCAGCGCAATAATAATAATATAGGGCAGCCATTTCTTATTCACTCTCAAACATTTGGCTAAAAGTAATGAAAAGAAGGTTACCAGATACTGGTGCAGATTACATGTCTGCCGGCTATAAACCAATTATCAAACCCGTTAAATCACCGGTAACCGGCAACAGGCAACATTTCGTTACCTTTGCCGGCTCTATGGCAGAATCAAGAACGGTCGCATTTCACACACTTGGCTGCAAGCTCAATTTTTCAGAGACCTCTTCTCTTTCCCGTATGCTGGAGCAGGAAGGTTTTGAGAAAAAAGAGTTTGACGACGTGGCCGATGTATATGTGATCAATACCTGTTCAGTCACGGATAATGCCGATAAAGAATGCCGCCAGATCGTACGTCGTATTCAAAGAAAAGCCCCGGAAAGTTTTGTAGTGATCACCGGGTGCTACGCACAGTTAAAACCAAAAGAAATATCCGCCATACCCGGTGTTGACCTTGTTCTTGGAGCTGCTGAAAAATTCAATATAGCCAAACATATACGTGAACTGGCCAAAGGCGATCCCGCAAAGATCTGCAGTTGTGATATTGGAGAAGTATCTGGCTTTCATTCTTCCTGGTCGGTGAATGACCGCACCAGGACCTTTCTGAAGGTACAGGACGGATGCGATTATAATTGTTCTTTCTGTACTATCCCGATGGCGAGAGGGAAAAGCCGTAGCGACAGTATCGCCAATGTAGTAAAGAATGCGGAAGAATTAGCGGCTAATGGTGTAAAAGAGATCGTACTGACGGGGGTGAACCTTGGCGATTTTGGGAAAGGCCCCGATGGCGCCGGCGTCAATATCAGCATCGGCGGCCGTGAAGAGAATTTCTTTGAACTCGTAAAAGAACTGGATAAGGTAAAAGGAATACAACGCTACCGCATCTCCTCCATCGAACCGAACCTGCTTACCAATGAGATCATTGAGTTTGTAGCCAATAGCGATAAGTTCATGCCGCATTTTCATATTCCCCTGCAAAGCGGAAGTAATAAAATGCTCGGGCAGATGCGTCGTCGTTATAAAAGAGAATTGTATGCTGACAGGGTAAACCTGATTAAGACCCTGATGCCACATGGTGCTATTGGCGTGGATGTGATCGTGGGCTTTCCCGGCGAAACAGAGGAAGACTTCAGAGACACATTTGACTTCCTGCATTCGCTGGATGTTTCGTACCTCCATGTATTCACTTATTCGGAAAGGGATAATACCCATGCATTGACATTGAATCCTGTCGTGCCGGTGAATGTACGGCATGAGCGAAATAAAACACTGCGCAACCTGTCCTACATGAAAATGCAGTACTTCACGCAGCTACATAGCGGTCAAACCCGCAAAGTGCTGTTTGAACATCATGATAAGAATGGAATGATGGAAGGTTATACCGATAATTACATCCGTATCACTACCCCCTTCCGGGAAGAATGGGTGAATACTATTGTAGAGTGGAAGATGTAGTGGAACGTACTGGACTCGAACCAGTGACCCCTACTCTGTCAAAGTAATGCTCTAAACCAACTGAGCTAACGTTCCGGGACAGCAAAAATAGCCGCTTTTTGATCTTTCTCCGCTTTCAGAGGATAATTTTTCCACCTGCGCAACATAATCCATTTTAACTTGTCTTAATTACAGGATGACGAAATACCAGGTGACGATACGCTTTGAAATGGATGACCAGTTCATGGAACTGGTGCCTCCCCACAGGACTTATATCAATTACCTGATCAATAAGGAAATCATAGATCAATATGCTGTCAGTATGGAAACACAGAGAGTGTGGATAACGCTGACTGCCAAAACCAGGAACGAAGTAGAAAAGATACTGGCAAAATCGCCGTTGCACAAATACTGGACAATTGAAATAGATGAACTATTCGTACTGGACGGACAGCATTATCGGCTGCCGGCGGTACAGCCAAATTAAATTCCCGATTCCTAATTAACTATTGCCTATTCACTATTGACTACTGCCCACTTTTCCGCCTTGTCATCCTGAGCCTGTCGAAGGGCACTACTCACACCTTCCTATCATCATCACATCTCCAAATTTCCAAATTGGCACATCATCTCACTCCCGCCCACTTCGGTTTCATCTTCATCACTTTCTTATATACAGGACAGTCTTCTGCATGTGCTCCCGGCAAATAACCTGTACTCATCAGGAATTCATTGACGATCTCACCTCCTGTAAACCGGAATGTCACTTTAAATATCTTCACCCATTCATCTTTTGTTTTCGGATGATGATGGTTCAGCCAGTTCTTTAATGAGCCGAACTCTTTTTGAATGACCTTTATCTTTTTGGCATTGTCAATGGTCGCCTCGATCTTCAGCCGGTTGCGGATGATACCTGCATCCTGCATCAGTTTTTCTTTTTTCTTTTCTGTATAGCGGGCCACCTTATCAATATCAAACTGATCAAAGGCCTTAAAGAAATTATCTTTCTTTTTCAGGATCGTCTCCCAGCTCAGGCCTGCCTGGTTTATTTCAAGGACCAGTCTTGCAAATAACTCATTATCGGAATGAAGGGGGAATCCATATTCTTTGTTATGATAATGCTCATGAACAGTGCCTTTTCCTTTGTGTTGTACGAAGTCGCAGTAAGTAGTTGCCATACTGCAATTTGCCCCTAAAAATGATGGAAAAAAATTTGATGGGGAAACGGCATACCCCTATCTTTGCCGTCCGCAAAAAGGGAGTTTAGCTCAGCTGGTTCAGAGCATCTGCCTTACAAGCAGAGGGTCGGCGGTTCGATCCCGTCAACTCCCACAAAGCCTCAATTTTATTGAGGTTTTCTTTTTTTACGTACTAATTAGTAGCTGGTGGCTCCCACAGTTCAATTTTATTTCCTTCCGGATCCAGTATCCAGCCAAACTTTCCGTACTCTTCATTTAATGGGTCACCGGCAACAGTTACTCCATCGGCTCTTAGCTGATCCAGCAATTCATGCAGATTATGTACACGAAGATTGATCATCACTTGTTTTTCACTCGGGTTAAAGTAAGCGCTGTCAGCCGCGAAAAAGGAAAGCACATTGGAGCCGGGTGTCAGCTTCCCCTGCTCATCGGTAAAAGGCAGGTCAATATAGCTGTTTCCATTGAACCCAATACCCAGGTGTTGCTGGTACCAGGCAGCCAGTGCCTGCGGATCACGGGCTTTGATAAAAACCCCGCCAAGACCGGTTATCTTTTTCATGCTCATAGTTTTATCGAATTTACAAAACTGGAGGTGAAACGCTACCGGAACTGATTTTAATTTCTATTTTTGTACCAGAATTTTTCTGGCGATGGCAACGACAAAGACAGATACCCTTATTGACAGCCGTAGTGAAACAGATGTGCTCACCAGCCCGGATGAGCCCTGCAGTCTTATTGTCTGGAACGATGAAGTGAATACGTTCGAATGGGTGATCGAAACACTGATCGAAATATGCGGCCACTCTTATGAACAGGCAGAACAATGCTCCTATATCATCCACTTCAAGGGGAAATATGCAGTAAAGGAAGGTTCGTACGATGATCTGAAACCCCTTTGCGACGCTATCACTGAAAGAGGTATTGGCGCCACCGTTGAAATAGTAGCGGTTTAATATTCATCTTTATCCCTTTTATCTTCGCTGTTACATTTATAACTGATGCCTTTGTTTGCATTGGATAAGGAATTGGTATTCCCTCCCGTTCATCTCGCTGAACCGGACGGTTTGTTAGCCATGGGTGGTGACCTGTCACCGGAAAGATTATTGCTCGCTTACACAAGCGGGATCTTTCCCTGGTATGAAGGTGATCATATACTTTGGTGGTGCCCTGACCCCCGGTTCGTTCTTTTCCCGGATGAATTAAAGATCAGCAAAAGCATAAGACCCCTGCTCAACAGGAACGAATTTGAGTTTACGATCAATCAGGCATTTCCAAAGGTCATTCACCACTGCAAGAAAATTATCCGCCCCGGCCAGAGTGGTACCTGGATCACAGATGAGGTGGAGAATGCGTATATCAGAATGCATGAGCTCGGGTATGCGCATAGCGCCGAGGTATGGAAAGATGGTGAACTGGCAGGCGGGCTTTATGGTATCAGGCTGGGAAAAGTATTCTTTGGCGAAAGCATGTTCAGCCTGCAAAGCAATGCTTCGAGGTATGCCTTTATTAAATATGTACAGCACATAAAAAAAGAAGGTATCCAGTTGATAGATTGCCAGATCTATACTGAGTACCTTGAAAGTATGGGAGCAACAATGATCTTGCGTAAAGACTTTACCAGGCTGCTGAATGAGCTCATACAGCCCTGAACGTTCAGAAGCGTGTCTGCAGGTAATGTGGCAGCATCGCCCTCCAGGTATCCCAGTCATGTGGCCACTCAGTACCCCATTGGTCCAGCTCATACCAGATGCCTTTATCATATAACACTTTCGCAAAACGGCCGCTGGCGCCCGGATCCTCATAAGCGCCACCGCCAGTCACAATATGTATGTTCTTGCTTTGCCTTATTTGTTCCAGGATAGCATGATCGGCCAGTTTCGGCATATAATGCATCGGGCTGTTGAAATAAACATGATCATCATAGTGGCCTTTCGTGTATTCTGTCAGATCATATACCCCGCTCATCGCGATGACCCCATTGATGATATCAGGACGTTTTAAAAACAGATTCATGCTATGCAGCGCCCCGAATGAAGCACCGCAGGTGATAACAGGTGTGTCCAGGCTCGTACTGTTCCTGATAAAAGGTACTACCTCATTGAATACGTAATCATTCCATTGCTGGTGACGGACGGATTTATGCCACGGATCCATATTGTTGTTCATCCAGCTTTCGTTATTGATACTGTCAATGGAAAAAACTTTCACTTTGCCTTCATTGATAAAAGGCGCCAGGTGGTTCATTAACTGGAAGCGTTCGTACTCAAGGTAGTCGGCAGCAGCAGTTGGCACCAGTAATAATGCAAATCCATAATCGCCATAAACCGCCACAGGCATTTCTTTATTGAGCGAGGGACTGTGCCAGGATGCCAGTTGTCTTTTCATGATATAAATTTTGGTGATGATATGATGTTTTATTGCAGGTCCTGCAGAAAAATGACCCTGCAGTTAAATTTTGGTCTGTCTCCTTTGGGTACGATCACGATGATACGGTTAGTGGCTGTTTGCCCGCTTCTAAGTGCATAGCCTGCCTGTGCATACACAGTTCTGTACTTCTCTTTCACTGATTCATCCGGTATTCTGACATTGACATACCAGGGCTTGGCGCTGACAGTCCCTTTTTTTGCCGTCAGTCTTTTGCCTGTCGCATTGGTACAGTTGAACTCGGCGATCATGATATCATCTTCCGTTCTGTTGTTATTATTACCGCCGGGTCTGAAAGGGATCAGTTTCAGGCAACCGCTGTTATTGGTAACAGTCAGGTTGACCTCGTACCGGTCATAATCTTCGCCTTTCACTTCTTTGGAACTTTCGTTGGTGATATAATACCCATACTCCAGCCCGTTGTAAACATAGGGTTTGCCTTCCTCCAGGCTGACCACCTGCTGGCTAAACGCCAGTTGCTGCAAACACAATAAAAGCAGCAAAACTGCTGTTTTTCTCATAAGCGATCTTTCTGCGAATATAGAGCAACAGCCCATAAGGCAGCATAGGCGCACCCAGGGCTTAAGAGTAATGTCGTCCTCCGGCAAAGCCATTTATAAGAGTATTCCCCAGAATTATCAAAAAAAATGAAGGTTGGACTTGGTAAATCAACCAAGTAATACTACTTTAGATTTCAGTATATTTACTAAGTATAAAATCCTTCCATTTTACGGAAAATCCCCATCCTCTTCCTTCTAAGCCACTGAAAATTAATTTTTAAAGGATCTGTATTGCTGTCAATCTTGTCAAATCAAACAAACGAATCATGCCGTACCCTATAAAAATTGTGCTGGTGGATGACCATGAGCTGATCAGGGAGTCGTGGAAACTTTTGCTGGACAAAGATGACCGCTTCAGTGTGATTGGCCAGTGCAGCGACGGAGCAGAAGCCATAGATTTGGCGGCCCTGCTACTGCCTGATATCATGCTGATGGATATAAATATGTCACCGGTGAACGGTTTCGAAGCCACCAAAAGGATCACAGAGGCTGTTCCCTCCGTCAGGATCATAGGGGTCACTACCAACAATAATCCAAGATATGCTGCCAAACTGTTCTCGCACGGCGCCAAAGGCTTTGTAACCAAAACATCAGCTTTCGACGAGCTGAAGATCGCTATTGAGCGGGTCTATAATGGGGAAGAATACCTCTGCCTGGAACTAAGGCGAAGGTCATCGGGCAAACACTGACAATACCCCTCTATAGGATTCCTTTGGACCTCTCCGGCTCTCATTCTGCTTTTCTTTCCTGCTTCGCTATATAGGCAAAACCGGGTAAATTTGCCGCCTTGAACCGTATTACTTCGGCATCATAAACAGCAAGGGGAACGCAATGGAACTGGCGAAAAATTTTGAACATAACTCTGCAGAACAGAAATGGTACCAGCACTGGCTGGATAAAAAGTATTTTAACAGCATACCTGATGACCGTGAGCCCTATACTGTAGTGATACCTCCGCCGAATGTAACCGGGGTGCTCCACATGGGCCATTGTCTCAATAATACCATACAGGATATATTGGTCCGCAGGGCACGTATGATGGGCAAAAATGCCTGCTGGGTTCCGGGAACTGACCATGCATCCATTGCCACCGAAGCTAAAGTGGTACAGATGCTTCGTGAAAGAGGCATCAGCAAATCATCGCTTAGCCGGGATGAATTTTTAAAATATGCCTGGGAGTGGAAAGAAAAATACGGCGGCATCATTTTGCAGCAATTAAAGAAGTTAGGCTGCAGTCTCGACTGGAACCGTACTTCCTTTACCATGGATCCTGACTATTACCAGTCGGTCATCAACGTCTTCATTGACCTCTACAACAAAGGGTATATCTATCGTGGTAAGCGAATGATCAACTGGGATGTAAAAGCAAAAACGGCCCTCAGCGATGAAGAAGTGATCAGGAAAGAGACACAGCAGAAATTATATCACCTCCGTTACAAATTAGATACCCCCGGAGAAGAATATATTATCATTGCCACGGTCAGACCTGAAACCATCATGGGGGACACAGCCATTTGTGTGCATCCGGATGATGAAAGATATAAACATCTGCAGGGCAAATTTGCTTTTGTGCCACTGATCAACCGCCGCATACCCATCATCACTGATAATTACGTAACGATGGACTTTGGCACGGGTGCATTGAAAGTAACGCCTGCGCATGATATGAATGACTACCAGCTTGGGCAGAAACATAACCTGGAAGTAGTTGACATATTCAATGATGACGGCACCTTGAGTAATGAAGCGCAGATATTGATTGGTGAAGATCGTTTTGATGCCAGAAAGAAAATAGTGATTGAACTGGAAGCGAAAGGGCATCTGATCAAAACCGAAGATTATACCAGTGAAGTGGGCTATAGCGAAAGAACAGACGCGGTAGTAGAACCGAGACTCAGTTTGCAATGGTGGGTGGATATGAAAAAAATATCAGGGCCCGCACTGAAGGCCGTTGCAGAAGATGATATCAAATTCTATCCGGCCAAGTTCAAGAACCTCTACCGTTACTGGATGGAGAACATCAAGGACTGGTGTATCAGCCGCCAGCTCTGGTGGGGCCATCGCATACCTGCCTGGTATGATGAGAATGGAAATGTTTATGTAGCAAAAAATCTTGAGGATATCCATAGCCAGAAACCAGAAACCAGAAACCAGAAACTGATCCAGGACGAAGATTGCCTCGATACCTGGTTCTCCTCCTGGCTATGGCCGTTTGAAGTGTTCAAAGGTTATAGTAACCCGGGCAATAAAGACGTTAACTACTACTACCCTACCAATACGCTGGTCACTGCACCCGAGATCATTTTCTTCTGGGTGGCCCGGATGATCATGGCGGGCTTTGAATACAAAGGAGAAAAACCTTTCAATGAAGTTTATTTCACGGGTATCGTCCGGGATAAGATCGGCCGGAAGATGAGCAAGAGCCTCGGTAACTCGCCAGACCTGCTTGAAATGATTGACAAAGACGGAGCCGATGCAGTAAGGTTTGGTATCATGATCTCATCACCTGCCGGTAATGACCTGATGTGGGACCCTTCCGGAAATGAACAAGGCCGTTTCTTTATTAATAAGATGTGGAATGCCCTGAAGCTGGTAAAGATGTGGGAGGAAAGACAAACTGCAGGTAACAACCCAATGGCTGCGAACTTTGCGGTAGACTGGTTTGAGAACAGGCTGAATGAAGTAAGAGCGCAGATAAATGAGATGTACAAGGATTTCAGGTTAAGCGAAATTTTAAAAACGATCTATTCGTTGATATGGGATGATTTCTGCAGTTGGTACCTGGAATGGGTAAAACCCGGCTTTGAACAACCAATTGACAAAGCAGTCTATATAAGAACAGTTGGTTTCTTTGAACAACTGCTTCAGTTGCTGCATCCGTACATGCCGTTCATTACAGAAGAGATATATCACCAATTGAAACAACAGGCTGATGATATCACGGTTAAGCAATTGAGCCCGTTCAGGTCTGCTGATACCGGTATGCTGCAAAGCGGCGCTTTACTCAAAGAAACGATCACTGCTATCCGTGACGCAAGGAACAAGCACCAGTTAAAACCGAAAGAAACCATCAAACTGCATATCCAGGCAAGTTCAGCCGGCAACTATAAAGCCATTGAATCCATTCTCGCCAAACAGGTCAATGCCGGGAGCATACACTATACCAGTGAGCCAGTAGCCAACTGCATCAATGTCGTAGTACAAAAAGATAAATTCTTTATTGAAACAGCTACGGTGCTTGATACTTCTTCCCAAAAAGAGCAGTTAGTCAAAGACCTCGACTACCAGAAAGGTTTCCTCGCATCTGTGGAAAAGAAACTAAGCAACGAACGCTTTGTGCAGAATGCCAAACCGGAAGTAGTAGAAGCAGAAAGAAAGAAGAAAGCCGACGCAGAGGCCAAGATCAAAGCCATCGAAGAAAGCCTTGCATCATTGTAATTGCGCAAGAAGCTGTATTGGCTCAAAGCCCGCAGCTAAAAGCTAACAGCTTATCTCGGTATAATACTCACCGGCAATATGAACTCAAACCAATTGCTGCCGGCTGGCATGCCTGACGGGTTCAGCAGATCCCTGTCCAGCAAATGAGCGATCCGGAAACCAAAGGTCAGTTCATACTGATTCCACCATTTGGTATCAAGATATACTTCCACCCCTGTGCTGCGCTGGTCGGCAGTAGCGGTCTTATCAGGAGAATAGACACGGGTAAAATCGTAAAAGGCATTTCCCCTTATCCGCTGCAGGTAGAGGATATTTCCAAAACCCCAGTCAGGATAGATAACAGGAAAGTGATAATTGGCAGACATCCGCCACATCCTCGCAAAATAGGCTTCATTAAAACCTCTTGAATAGGAAAAGCGGTTACCAAACAGCACATTCAGGGTGTCTGTTTCCTGGAAAGCCCCCGTCAGTACTATACTATGTGTTGGCAAAAAACCCGGAAGATACACTGTACCGGTAATCAGAGGTTGCCAGCTTGTGTATTTTGTGATCGCATGGCGGTAGTTGAAAGTAATATTATAACCCAGCTTCGGGAATATGTGCTGTGTAGCCCTTTGCGCCTGCTGGCCCCATGAAATGAAATGTGACAGGTAGCTGAAGTTGATATCAGTAAATAAATTCTTATTGACTCCTTTATTAAAATCATTCCGGTAAACATAGCTGCTGCCAAAACTCAGGTTATTGAAACTTTTCCCACGAACCCAGCTCAAAGGAATGCTTAACCCCACCCGTGAATCCAACTGGTTCCATTGCTTCAGCCGGTTATTGATCGTTACGCTCCTGTCAAAAGTATATTGCGTCCCGGCACTCAGGTAAGGAAACAAAGCGCCATACACAAAATTGAACCCGGCTGCATGCGTATTATCATTCTGGTTAAACAGATAGTACAACTCCGTTTCCGTGGTGTTCAGCACATTTTGCCCGTATAATGAAAAGCTGAACTCAGGATCTTCATAGTACGGCCGCCAGCTATGAAAGTTCAGTAATCTCGTTCCTTTTTTGTATTTGCCTGCCTGGAAATCCCGTTGGGTGATGCCGGACAATACACTCTGCACTTCACGATCGTGGCTTACCGGGAATTGGCTTGCCATTTTCTCCACTACCGCTTCCGCTACAGACGTCCATTGAATATCCTTTTCCTCCATTTGCATCAATTGGTATCCCTCAGCCGTAAATGCAGACCAGGTGATCTTGCCATTCGCCACATTCACAAAATAATTCCCCAGTGGCCCGCTGCTAACTCTGAATATCTTTTTATCGGACAACCTTAAGGCATATACATCATCGTTGCCTCCATACGATGCAGTAAAATAGATAATCCCGTTACTGGTATTCGGGTAGCCCGTCACATTGAATGAAGGCGGTGTCAGTCTTTCAATACTTCCGGAAAGGATATTGGCCACCGCCAATGCAGACTTCCCATCATACAACCGCACCACGCATACCAGTGTATGCTCATCAATGAATTTCGGATCAGTGAACACATTGATCTCTGCTGACCTGAGCTTCATCGTCACCTCGCCTGTTTCAGCATCAAGGATATGTATCTCGCTTTTCCCGTTCTCCGCTATTTCCACAGCAGCAACCTTCTCACCGGAGGGAGCAATATCAGGTGTAAAGTATTTTGTCTTATGCCGGATCGTCCGCTGTTTATTTGACGCCACATCCAGCAATTTGATCACACTGTAATCCTTCCATCGCCAGCGGGGGTCTGTCTCGTAGGCGCTATATACAATTTTCCCGTTGCGGTAAGAAAATTGTTCATCAACAGAAATATCTCTTATACGCAGAAAACGTTCGCCCGACTGGTCTTTTATGTAAAAGGCAGGGCGTTTATCCAAGCCTGCTTTCAGGTACACCAGCGAATCAGGAGATATGCCGTAAGGAAACAGGTAACTGGTAACAACACGTTTGTTGACTTCAAATACATTTTGTGGTTTACCGGCTTCAGTTCCCTGGTTGGGCTGCTGTTGCAGTTTACCCTGATCAAAGAGAATAGCTCCGTTCAGCGGCAACGCATTGCTCAGCCTTTTATAGTAGGCAAATGCATCGCTGCGAAAGGTTTTATAATCCACCCCTGCATATTTCTTCACGGCCTTCTGAAAAGGATAGAATAATCCTTTAAAGGCAGCCGCATCCTTTGTCACCTTACTCCAGAAGTCAAGACCATATTTTTCTCTTCCGTAATTGACCAGCAGGTAGCCGAGGTAATAATGATTGGGAACGTAATCCTTGAACGAACCGTTCCTTAATTTCATCCATGAATAATTCTTGCCTGCCCGCCATAAAGCCGGATACGCATTCTGAAAAAGCGGCAGACGTCCCCTTCCCTGTTTGGATAGAATGGTTTCATTATATACCGCATCCCCTTCATAGAACCAGTCAGGAATCGAGGCATTGATGGCCAGCGCATATCCTTCTTCTCCAAATAATACCCGCATGGCCTTACTCAGGCCTTCATCAAAATTATTGAACTGCTGCACATGCCTGTATTCATGCAATGCCAATTGGTCATTCCAGGGAATAGTACCCTGGTCAAAATTATTTATAGCCGGTGTCAGATAGAACTCGCTGCGGTAAGGCCCGAGTCCCACATAGGCATTGGGAATGATCGTCTGGTTCTGCAGAACAATATTAATCTTACGCAGTTTATTGCCAAGTGCAACAGGATTGATGGCTGCCAGGTGATGAACTATGGATGCTGCTCTTTGTGCCTGGCTATCCAAACCAACCGGGTAAATGATCCTTGCGGTGTCGGTATTTAGCTGTCTCCATTTAACAGAAGAAGGGTTTCCACCAAAGCGCTGGGCAAAACAGGAAAATGAAATAAGAAGCAAAAGAATACCCGCTGACGATTTCAGCATAGCCACCAGATTTTAAGGGAAGATACGCAGGAAAATTATTGGTTATAATATCCTGGTTCAGATAACGGGGATTTCTCCGGAGAATGCAAATGATAAACGTACTTTCACGTCCTGATGAAGCCTGTTTCACCATTGGTTTATTATGCTCAAAATCTTACTTTCGATGATCAAACAACTGCATGAGCCGTACAGTACAAAAACTCATTAGCCTGTTATGGGTCTCACTGATCGTATCAGGCTGTAAGAAAAATGATGTAACTCCGCCTACTCCCCCGGTCGTCATTTCCCCGCCACCCGATCTTGGTTTTAAAGTGGTAGGCTATTTTCCTTACTATCGTGATCCCGCAACAGTGCCTGATGTGAAATTCCGTATGACCAATGTGGTGAATTATGCATTTGGCATTGTAACACCATCCGGGTCGCTCAGCATCAACAGCATCCCGGTGTTTACCGCCATAATTGCAAAAGCAAAAGCCAATAATGCAAAGATCTTTCTGAGCCTGAGCGGCAGTCACACTGATTTTAAAAATATGGCTGCCACCGATGCCGGAAGAAGAAGTTTTATCAAAGAAGTAATGAATGCAGTACGAAGTTACCAGCTACATGGTGTTGATATGGACTGGGAGTTTCCAAGAACTGATGACGGAACGGATGCGACCTATACCGCTTTAATGAAAGAATTAAGCGACTCCTGCCACCGGGATGCAAAATATTATATTACTGCAGCGGTCACCGCCGGCAAATACGCAGGCGTTATAAGAGATGCCATTAAAAATGAGTTATTCAATTACGTGGATTGGTTCAATGTGATGTCCTACGATGATTTCAGTACCACAACTCCTTACCGGCATCATTCTGACTATACTCTTGCCCAGGTATCCGTCAACTACTGGACCACAACGAGAGGGATGCCGAAAACTAAATTTGTTCTTGGTATCCCTGCTTACGGAAGACCGTCCGGGATCACCCAGACAAACACAGTATTGAGTTATGCAGCAATTCTGGCACAAAGCGGAAGTTCCCAGTCAGACTCTGCCATAGTTACTGCAGGCGGCCATCCTTCACCGTATATGATCTATTATAATGGCCAGCCCACTGTGAAAAAGAAAGCTATGCTGGCAAAAACAGCCGGCAACGGGATAATGATGTGGGAAAAATGGCACGATACACATGATGCTGCTTCACTGCTGAAAGCGGCTTGTGATACGATCGGCAGAACCTATTAATGGGTCTGAAAAACTGGTAACTCCGCATTGGATGAAGTCATTAACTTGCATTGTAAATAACCGGGCCGCTGCCCCAAAAGCTTGCATATGTTTCTGCCCTCAACCAAAATAAATCTCGTCAGCAAAGTCATCAGCTTCCTCATTACAGTCAGTTTCTTTAGTTGTAAACAGGAGAAAAAATGGGAACCGGTATGGAGCGATGAATTCAATTATTCCGGCTTACCAGATACCGGCAAGTGGACAGCAGAGGTGGGCGGGCACGGATGGGGCAATAACGAGCTGCAATATTACACAGCAGGCCGGTCGGAAAATGCCCGTGTAGAAAATGGTCATCTCATCATCGAAGCAAGAAAAGAAAAATGGGACAGCAGTAACTATACATCTGCACGTCTTATTACCAAAGGCAAAGGCGACTGGCAATATGGAAAGATCGAAGTGAAAGCAAAACTGCCCAAAGGCCTGGGCACCTGGCCTGCTATCTGGATGCTGGCTTCCACCACCCCGCTTGCATGGCCGGATGATGGGGAAATAGATATCATGGAACATGTGGGCTTTAACCACGGATTTGTACATGGCACTGTTCATTGCAAGAAATTCAATCACGTCATCGGCACACAAAAAACAGATACGATCGAAGTAAAGGACTGCTCGGAAGCATTTCATGTATATAGTGTGGAATGGGATAAAGACTCTGTAAAGGTGGCAATGGACGGTACTGTCTATTTTCGTTTTGGCAATGACCGTACGGGCTACGATGCATGGCCTTTTGACAACAAAATGCACCTGTTGCTGAATATTGCCGTGGGCGGTAACTGGGGCGGACAAAAAGGCGTGGACGAATCCATCTGGCCGCAACGCATGGAAATAGACTATGTGCGGGTTTACCGGTAAATGTTAAACTTTTATAACAGCCGCCTTTTGGTACAAAGTTTTCGTCATTCCCCAATAAAACAACCCGGATGAAGAAACTTTTACTTTTATTGGCCATACTATCATCAGCTATTTTGCTTAAAGCGCAAAAGGTTGACAGTATTTTTTTTCATTTATATACCGACAGCCTGAAGAAAGGCACCCACAATTATATCAATGTGGATGGCAAACTGTCCAATGGCAGATGGAAACCCCTGACTGACCGGGAAATTCAGTTCATTTCTTCTGCATGTGAGTTCTCAGGCAATGAACTGATCGTACCTGCTGATTTCAAAGGTGAAAAAATAACAGTGAAAGCTGTTCTGAAAAATGACCCAGCTATCTGGAAAGAGACCACGATCTGGATAAAAAAACTTCCCGATCCCGAATTACCCGGAAAGGACGAGATCATGAACAATCGGCCCAAAAGAAAAGAGCGAAAGAGGTAAGTTGTTTTGAATAAAATAAAAAAGGTGACCTCCCGGTCACCTTTTCGTTTATAATAAGGTCAGTTAAGCTGTTTTCTTTGCATCTTCCAGGAACTTGGCAAGACCGATATCCGTTAACGGGTGTTTCAGCAGGCCAAGTATCGAATCCAGCGGGCAGGTACATACATCGGCGCCGGCCTCTGCACATTTCACAATATGCAATGCATTACGGATAGATGCCGCCAGTATCTGTGTTTTGAATCCTTGTATAGAGTATATCTGTGATATCTGGGCGATCAGCTCAACACCATCCCAGTTACTGTCATCTATCCTGCCGATAAATGGCGACAGATAAGTAGCGCCTGCTTTGGCAGCTAAGATCGCCTGGCCGGCAGAAAACACCAGTGTACAGTTGGTACGGATACCATTGTCTGTAAACCATTTGATCGCTTTCACGCCATCCTTGATCATCGGCACTTTCACAACGATATTCGGGTGAATAGCTGCCAATTTCTTTCCTTCTTCCACGATGCCGTTGAAATCTGTAGAGATCACCTCGGCGCTGATATCGCCATCCACCATTTCACAGATGGCTTTGTAATGCGCCATCACCGCATCATGTCCTTTAATGCCTTCTTTGGCCATTAAGGATGGGTTGGTAGTTACACCGTCAAGTATGCCCAGTTCATTGGCTTCTTTGATCTGCGCCAGGTTAGCTGTGTCAATAAAAAACTTCATTATTATTGATTTTTAATTGTCAATTTTCAAATTACGTGCAACAGTTCTTCTGGATGCACCTAAGATTCGGGTCAGTTCATTGGCTTCCATCAGAATCAGGCTGAGCTTTTCATGCTTTACCAACTCAAGTCCGGCAATCATTTCCAGCCAGAAACTGGCTTCATCAATTTCCTCAAGGGCTATACTCAGTTTGGCATTGAACGCCTTTTTAGATTGGGCATTACAGGCAGCCCGGTAATTTGCTGCCGCTGAAAACCCTGACCTCAGCAACTGATCTTCTATAATCTTAGATATTCTTTTTGCAGGTAAAACTTCACAAAGCGGCACAAGTCTAATCGCAAAATTTTTCAACCGTTGCTGAAGATCCTTTGAGTTCATGTCTCTTCAATTGAAAATTGAAAATAGCCAATTGAAAAATAAAAAAAGGCAGGCTGATTACATCGCACCGCTCAACCACCTACTCTTGCTGCCTTCCGGCCCTGGGAGGGTTCAGCAGGAGCTGGTCGTGTAAGACCTGCCGGGCGCAAAGATAAGGAAGCAGAAGTAAAATGAGTAAGGAGAAATGAATAATAAGATTATAAGAAAGTTGACAAGGTTCTTTACCCAATAACTATCTCAGCACAATAGAATTCAATTGGGCAAATCCGATCAGTTCATCAGCCCTGGCGCCAAAAGCCCTATAGTAAACCAGTACCGTATAGTTATTTTCTGTAGTATTAAAATCACCCTCGGTGCTGGCAAATGAAAAACGTCCGGGTGTTTTGTCTTTTGCATCTACCGATACATACGAATAATTATAATACCCCTGCTTCAGAAAAAGCGTTCCCTCGTACACTCCTTTATCCTGATTGAATACCATGCGGGAGGCATCATCCATAGCATAATTCGTTAATTCCCCGAAGAGGTAAATATCCTTACCCGGGTAAGCCTGCCGGGCCGGCGGCACGAAGGTGAAATGCACATAGCTGTACTCACTTTGCCAGAACGGATTATTGCCATCCGAATTCTCAATAGTATAGACACCATTAAGATCACGATAATATACATATATCTGTCCTCTTCTTTCGCCATCTGGTTTTACATATACATCCACCTGTTTCGATGTGTCTATGATCTTTTGTACCCTGTCGCTCATCAGCCGCACACTGCGCAGGTCCACCCATCGCCATTCACGTCCTGCCGGAAAAGTAGTGGCATCATCGTTATACTCATAATAATTGCCGCGGTAAATAGTAGGGCGGTTGACAATGGCTGCTGAAGGCCAGATATTATTCTGCAATACCACCAGCTTCAGGTCCTGCGGCGACATGACGTTGATCTGTGAATTGACCGTGCTTACCGCCACATGCACCCGCTGGTCGGTCCGCGTCAGTTGTACGTTAAACGGCGACAGCATTTGTGCCGCTACCGCTACTTTTGATTCTACAACTAAAAACCTTTTGGTAAACAGCAACTGTGAGGTGTCATTATTCAGAAAGACCTTCAGTAAGTAATTGCCCGAACGGATCGGTGTTGAACTGCGGTCAGGAATGACAGCCTGGTAATGCATATAGCGGGTATTGACCAGCGACGAGTTCCGGTACGTAGTGATGCGGGTACTTTGAAAACCCCGGATGTAATCAAATGACTGTAATAAGGACGGTGTCCAATCCGCATTGCAAAGCTGGTAAGAATAGTAGTAATTTTTAACGCCTCCCCCCATATCGTCAAAATGCAATTCGAGCTGGTCGCCGCCGTTCAGCTTTATGACAGGGTAACTATAGATATCTCCGTATTTGAAAAGCTTGACCCCATGAATATCCTCATTATATACATGGTCGGGCAGTTGCGCCTGTGCGGATAAGGCACTGAACAATAAAAAAAGGGAAAGAGCATTTTTCATCCGGCGCCTGTGTTTTATGTCATGCAATATGCGAAAATCGGGTAAAAAAGAAGTCAAAATGTTCCGGAGGGTTTATTTTTGCTTTTACACCCGAAAAAACAAAAGACAAACATTTTAATTTGAAGGTTGCAGGCTTTATAGCAAACCGCATCGCTTTTAACCAGCAAAGGTCATTTTCCCGGTTCATCATACGGCTATCCATCGTGGCTACTGTGATCAGCGTGGCCGTTATGATCATTACCCTGGCCTTTGCCAATGGTTTCCAGGAAACGGTCAGCCAGAAGGTATTCAGTTTCTGGGGACATATACGGGTGCAGGAAAAACAACCTTATAAGGCGCTGATCGCGGAAGAGATCCCCATTCAAAAAAACGATACGCTGGCAGGGGCTATCAGCCATAACCCGGAGGTTCTGAGCATTCATCCCTTTGCCACCAAATATGCCATGCTCAAAACCAAAGATGAGATCGAAGGCGTTTTGGTAAAAGGACTGGATAACACGTATGATTTCGACCATCTCAAACCTTTTATCAAAGAAGGAAGACCCATACAATTCAATGACAGCACGTATAGCCGGGAGATCATGCTCTCTGTCTATACGGCCAGCCAGCTTAATCTGAAAGTGAATGACCGTATCCTCATCTATTTCATCAGGCCCGATTCATCCGGCGAGACCAAAATAAGACCGGACCGGCTGACCGTTACCGGCATTTATAAAACAGGTATTGAAGAATACGACCGCACTTTTGCCATCGGCGACCTGAAACTGATACAACGGCTGAATGACTGGGGCTCTGACCAGATCGGTGGCTATGAAATATTCCTGAAAGATTATAAGAAGATAGATGCCGTGGCAGACGAGATCTATGCCACGGAAGATTTCCCGCTCACATGGGATACGCAAAGTGTCAAAACTATTTCACCCAATATTTTTGACTGGCTGAACATGCAGGATGTGACCCGAAATGTACTGATCGGTTTTATGATCATTGTGGCTGTTATCAACCTGATCACCTGCCTGATCATCTTAGTACTGGAACGGGTAAGGATGGTAGGCATTCTGAAGTCACTTGGCGCTACTGACTGGACCGTACAAAAGATATTTCTCCGGCATTCACTTATTATTACTATCACAGGCATCATTATCGGTCTTATTGCCGCACTTGGATTATTATACCTGCAAAAAGAAACCGGTTTCATCAAACTGAAAGAAGAAGCCTATTATCTCAGTGAAGCTGCTGTGAAAATAGTCTGGTGGGAAGTAGCTGCCATCTGTGCCGGCACCTTGCTGGTTTGTTTCTTTGTACTGATGATCCCCTCTATTCTTGTCAGAAAGATACAGCCGGTGAAGGCGATACAGTTCAGATAAATATCTGAACCAGGATTTGGGCGGATTATTTGATTAAAAAGAACAACTGTATCATTAAACAATGTTCTATAACGATTCTCTATCGTAAGTTCTTCGCTAATTCCTCATCCTCGTTTTCACCTCCCCAATCATAGTTCAGACAAGATGCGACAGAATAATTCCTGCAGCCACCCCGGCATTCAATGACTCGGCCTTGCCTTTTTTCGGAATGGTAATTCGCTCATTCGCCAATGCGAGTATCTCTTCCTCTATGCCTTTTGATTCATTACCGATAATGATCAGCCCTTCTTTTAACGGATTTATGTTTGTAATGTCTTTCCCTTTCAGGGCGGCAGCATAGATGCGTATATCTTTTTGCTCCGGCAGCCATTCCACCAGGTCAGTGTAAAAAACTTTTACTCTCGCTATACTTCCCATAGTGGATTGTACGACTTTGGGATTATACACATCGGCACAACCGGGACTGCAAATGATCTGCTCTATGCCAAACCAGTCTGCAATACGGATGATGGTACCGAGATTCCCGGGGTCCTGTATCGTATCCAGCACCAACGATATTTTCCCTTTCACGGTAATGGGTCCCGTTGTATCGAATTTTTGAAGAACGGCCAGTACCTGGTTCGGTGTTTTAAGCTGAGATATTTTTTCCAGTTCTTCCGGGCTTATTGCAACAACGTCCATATCCCCGGTTATTGATTGGTCTTTTATCCATTCTTTAACAGCATACACCTGTCTGACGTATTGCGGACAATATTGTACCAATTCTGCCACGATCTTTGGCCCTTCAGCAATGAACAGCCCTTCTTCATCCCTGTGTTTTTTCTGGCCTAAACTTTGAATATATTTGGCCTTCGGTTTACCCAGCATCCTTTTGACAGATTAATATGTTACCCGGCCAGTCATTTTCCTGTTCTTTTTTTTTCAAAGCATTCCTTGCCGGATGGCTACTGGTGCTGGCCGCTTCCTGTACGGTTGTAAAAAAATACCAGCCCAATAAGCCGTTTGTTTACAAAACAAATATCAACCTTATCGGCAATTTTTCAAGCGATGAAAAAGAATCATTGGTCAGCGGGCTGAAAGGCCAGATAGACGACAGCCTGCGGGCGAGAAGACTGGATAAATTGTTATGGAGCGTATTGAAGACCCCCCCGCTGTACGACAGCGCTAATGCCGACAGATCTATTCAATACATGCGGGCACTATTGGTATCGCAGGGTTATTTCAATGATTCAATCGGCTATCAGGATACTATCATTCAACACAGCAAAGATCAGTTAAGAACCACCATTACCTTTGATGTAAGACCGGGCAAGCAATGGAAACTGGACTCTGTTTCTTATACCCTCAAACACCCGGAACTGCAAAAACTGGCTGATTCGACCCGGCCAGCTGCTTTTATTAAAAAAGGTGACCCCTTTGCTAAAGCGCCGGTCTCTGCCGAATTAGACAGGCTGACCGAGCTCTACCGCAATAGCGGTTACCTGCGTTTTTCCCGGGAAGAATTGGTAGGCGTATGGGACACCCTTGACGCAGCCTTGTTACAACCAAGCCTGGATCCCTTCGAGCAACTGGAACTATTGCAGCGCTTGCGTGAACGGCGGGACAACCCGGTGGTGAGCCTTGAACTTCGTTTAAGAGAAATAGACAGCGCCCGGCTTACAAAATACTACAATGGCAACGTAACGATCTATCCGGACTATAGCATTGATACCGCAGGTGCAGAAAAAAAAGAAACCATCGTAAAAGGTATTAAAGTCATCCAGTTCAGAAACACCTACAAGCCAAAGATATTTCCGCCAAATATATACCTGCCATACGGCGATGTATATAGCCAGCGCCGGTATATCCGCACCATTAACCGGCTGAATACGATCGGTGCCTGGCAGATGGTAAATATTGATCAGCATCCGCGTAAAGGCCAGGACACGGTGGACTATGTCATTCGCCTCACACCGGCAAAGAAAAGGTTATTCACCACCAACATCGAAGGCAGCTTTAATCAGACCGCGATCTCCGGCAATCTCTTTGGTATTGGCGTGAACGTCGGATTACAAAACAGGAATTTTTTAAAAGCCGCCAACCTGGCCATTACCAATTTCCGCTATGGTATTGAGTTCGGTGGAACAGGAACCAACCAGTTCATTCAGAGCAAACAGGCCAGTGTCAGCCACAACATTTATTTTCCCAAGGCCATCATCTTTGATAAATGGATACCCGATAACCGCAAAGACAACTGGCGGACGATCCTTTCCCTGAACGCAGCCAATACCGACAGAAGGTTCCTGTTTAACCTGACCACATTGAACGGGTCGTGGGGATACGAATACCAGTATAGCAAAATTCTATTGAATTTAAAATTCCCGAATATAGAATACTCATTATTAAAGTCGAGACCTAAACTTGACACTTTGCTAAGAGATAATCCTTCGTTAACAAATATATTTACTGACGGGCTTGTATTCTCAGCCGTTGTCAACCTTACGAAGACCGGTGGCACGACTAACCGTCCTTTTGCCTTACGAGTCAACCTTGAAGGGTCCCCACTGCCATTGTCATTTTTCCGAAGCCCTTTTCTTGACACCCAGGTATATCGTTTTATAAAAGTGGATGCAGAGATGGCTTACCTTATCCGTTACAGGAAAAGTGCGATTGCTCTTCGCTTTTTTGCTGGAGCCGGTATTGCCGACCCATTCAACTCCACTATCAATCCCAACAAAAGAAATGCACTTCCTTTCTTCAAACAGTACTTCAGCGGTGGCCCGAACAGTATGCGGGCATGGGCGCTGAGAAGACTGGGACAAGGATCGTCCGTTAAAGACTTTGGCAGTTTTCCGGATCGCTATGGTGATGTACAACTAGAAGCAAATGCAGAATACCGTTTCCCGCTCTTTAAAGCGGTCGGCATTCCTATTAACGGGGCTATCTTTACTGATATCGGGAACGTATGGTTCCTGAAAAAAAAAGCAGGCGATCCTGAACAGGTATTCAATGCAGGCCGGCTGGGAACTGATATCGCAATAGGAGCCGGTGCCGGTTTACGTATTGATTTCGGATTCCTTTTAGTGCGGTTGGATTATGCCTACAAAGTAAAAGACCCAAGCCCTTCTCCGGAGGATGCAGCCCTACAGAATAAATGGTTTGGGTATCCCTTTTTCAAAGGTGACCAGTTCCAGTTAGGCATTGGCTATCCATTTATTTTCTGATAA
This sequence comes from Chitinophagaceae bacterium, assembly GCA_016787085.1. Taxonomy (GTDB): domain Bacteria; phylum Bacteroidota; class Bacteroidia; order Chitinophagales; family Chitinophagaceae; genus VBAT01. The sequence continues at coordinate 54,254 of JAEUVJ010000003.1, forward strand.
AGATGCAGTAGGAGAATTTCAATACCTTAATAAAGTAACAGGCAGTCAGCATTCTTCCCATCACTCACAACTGACCACTCACCATTCCGGCAAACTCTTCTATACTCATTGCCTCTTCCAGTTTGAACTCCCCTATTCTTGTCCGGCACAAACTGCTGAGATAACCACCACAACCTAAGGCTGCGCCAAAATCATTGGCCAGGCTCCTGATATAAGTACCCGTTGAACAAACTACCCGGAAATGAACAACCGGCATTTCGATCTTTGTTATTTCAAATTGGGTGATGGTTACCTTACGTGGTTCGATCTTTACTTCCTTGCCTTGCCTGGCGAGCTCATACACTCTTTTGCCATCAATTTTAATGGCAGAGTGAGCAGGCGGCACCTGCATGATCTCTCCCTTGAAAAGACCTGTTGCATTTTTGATCATGTCATCAGTGATCCCTGCAGTAGATTGAAAATTTCCCGGTTCACTCTCGAGATCATAAGTGGGTGTAACAGCGCCGAGAGTGAAAGAGCCGGTGTATTCTTTCTCCTTAGCCATATACTCGTTGATCTTTTTGGTGAACTTACCGGTACAAATGATAAGTAAGCCGGTAGCCAAAGGATCCAATGTACCTGCATGACCTACTTTTTTTATCCTGACCAGGTTCCGGATCTTTTGTACAGCATCGAACGAGGTCCAGCGCAAAGGCTTATTGATCAGCAAAACCCTGCCTTCTTCAAAACTATTCATGCAGCGAAGATAAAGTAAGGGCGGACATAGAAGAAGTAAGATTCATCATGCAAATGTTGAAGCTGACCGCTGAATGAGAATGCAGCCTGTAACCGGCAACCAATATTTATATTGACATCCGTGTTTTCAGCTCAAGGTATTTGTTCACCGTATTCACCGTCAGGTTCTCCGGAGCAGTTAGAATAGAAGGGATGCCATTCATGTGCAGCTCTTTTACCATCAACCGCTTTTCGTATGCAAATTTTTCGGCGATGGTTTTAATATATATCTCTTCCAGGCTTGCCACCTTTTTATCTGCCAGGTGCTTCAGTTCAGTATTCTCAAAGAACACCACCAGCAGCAGGTGGTAATGGGCGATCTTTTTGAGCGCCGGCATTTCCCTTTGCAAACTTTCCAGCGATTCAAAATTCGTGAACAATACGAGGAGGCTGCGGTTAGTGATGCGGTTGCGGATAACAGAGAAGAGTTTCTCAAAGTCCGACTCAAAGAATCTTGTTTGCTGCCGGTACAAGGTCTCCAGTATCTTATTCATTTGTGTCGGCTTCTTATCGGCCAGCACGAACGTATCGAGGTTCTCGGCAAAGGTGATCAGCCCGGCCTTATCCTGTTTTACCAGCGCCACATTAGACAAGACCAGCGAGGCATTGATCGCATGGTCAAGCAAAGTCATGCCGCCAAAAGGCATTTTCATTACTCTTCCTTTATTGACCAGGCAATAGATCTGCTGGCTGCGCTCATCCGTATAATTATTCACCATCAATGACTCCTTACGGGCAGTGGCTTTCCAGTTGATGGTACGGTAATCATCTCCTCTTACATATTCCTTGATCTGCTCAAACTCCATACTATGCCCAAGCTTCCTGACACGCTTCACTCCCACCTCCTGCAGCCGGTTGCTGACAGCCAGCAACTGGTAACGGCGCATCTGAATATAAGACGGGTACACCTTGACCATCTCTTCAGCAGAAAAAGTATAGCGCCTTTTCAGCAATTGCAGGGGACCGTGAACATATACATTGATATCATTGAAAACATACTCGCCCCGGGTGACCGGCTTCAGCAAATACTCCAGGTCAAGCTTCTCATTCCCGCGGACCCTTATCTTCTTCAGCCAGTTCCTGTCCTGGAACTGTACCGGTATCTCATCAATGATACTTACATTAATAGAAAAGGGATACCTGTTCTCCAGGTTCAGCATTACCCTGTTGTCATCGCCAATGCTGAATCTTTCACTGGTGATGCGCTGCGCAAAGAATCCGTCCTTTTTGCCAAACACCAACAACGCATCTATCACCACCGCTACTGCCAGTAATAACAATATCAATCCGGCTACCCTGAACAATACCGGTATGAAGTAACTGCATACAAATATCACCGCCGCCAGCCCGGCGATGTAGTAAACGATCTTGTTTAAGTAAAACGATTTTATCATAAAAGATGTCTGAAGTCAGAGGTCTGAGGTCAGACGTAAGCATACTTTATTATTTATAATGTCTTCCAATTCTCATATAGCTTATATATCCTTGCTCCGAGTTCGTCGCACTTCCTGCTAAATCCCTCAAAATCCTGCTCCCTGATGTATTGACAATCCCGCCCAAATCTTAACCACGTTTTTGTCTCTTCCAATGAGCCCATAGCATATACCAGATGCTTCTTAAATTCATTTTCATATATCCTCTTACCCCATCCTTCCGCAATATTGGCTGAAATTGACCTTGAAGAACGTATCACCTGGTCTGTCAGTGAGTATCGCTCCTCTCTAGGAAAATTCCGGGAGATATTGAACATATCCATTGCCAACTGGTATGAAAGATTAAAGACCTCGAGATCAGTAATACTTTTGATCATACACAAAAGTTAGTTTAATATTTAAAAAAAGGATTAAACAATACTTCTCTAAGGCATATTTCCTGCTCCATACCTCATACCTCTGACCTCTGACCTCTGACTTCTGACTTCCTACCTCGGCACATCCATTCCCTGGTATATCTGTTTGATCACTTCATCCTCTGTGATACCCTCCATTTCCTTATCCGGGGCAAGAATGATACGATGACGAAGAACCGGTATCACTACTTCCCTGATATCGTCCGGTGTTACAAAGTCACGGCCCTGCATTGCAGCGATAGCCTTGGATGCATTCATTACGGCCAGCGAAGCCCTTGGTGAAGCCCCGAGATAAATGGATTTATGATTTCTTGTCTGGTGGATCAGTTTGGCAATGAACTGCAGCAGTTTTTCTTCCATTAAAATATTTTTTATCTGCTGACGCAAACTGTTTATCTGCTGTTCATTCAATACAGGACGCACCACATCATTGACAGAAGCATTGCCCATCTGGTGAAATTTTGTAAGGATAGCCAGCTCCTCTGACTCACTCGGATAGGGCACTACAATTTTGAAAAGAAAACGGTCCAGTTGCGCTTCGGGCAGGCGATAAGTGCCTTCCTGCTCCACCGGGTTCTGAGTTGCCAGTACCATGAATGGCGCTGACATTGTATATGTTTTTCCATCCACGGATGCCTGTCGCTCCTCCATTATTTCCAATAAGGCAGATTGCGTTTTGGCCGGGGCCCGGTTGATCTCATCTACCAATACAATATTGCTGAATACAGGTCCGCGTTTGAATTCGAAACTAGCTTCTCTTGGGTTGAATACGGGTGTGCCCAGTACATCTGATGGCATCAGGTCTGGGGTGAACTGTACCCGGGAGAAACCTGTATTCAGGCTCCTGGCCACCAGTTTTGCCGTTAATGTTTTGGCTACCCCAGGTACGCCTTCTATCAGTACATGCCCGTCAGCCAGTAAAGCGGCTATGATCAGTTTGACCATCTCATCCTGCCCGACTATTATCTTCCCTATCTCACTGCGGATAGATATAACGGCTTCGCTTAATGCACTCAGGTCGGTTCGCTGCTGAAATAGTTGTTCTTCCATGTTTGATTTTTTTCCTCACCCTTCGGTCGCCGCAGTTATGTCAAAAGCGGCCTGCCCCTTCTTTCAAAGGGATCCGGGTGATCATGTTTTATTATAAAATGATTCCAGTTGTTTATGAAAATGTGCCAGTTGATGCCCGGTGATCGCCGGGGCCGTCTCCATGTCACGTATGAAATAGACAATGCTCCTGATCTCTTCTTCATGAATACCCGTTTTGAACTGAAGGTTCCTGACAAAATCATCATTCAGGTTGCCGGTCGCCAGTTTATAACGATTGCGTACATGCTCCAGGAAATAGGCCGACATCTTACGGCAAAGGTTCTTATGATCCCCTTTATCGTAATACAGCCTTCCGATCGTTTTTACAAAATCCAGGGAGTCATTTTTGGGTTTGGCGACTACCGGTATATAACGCTGCTTCCTGCGCATTTCCATCAGTGCATACACTAATAAGGTGAACAGGGCCGTCAGCAAAGCCCATTTCAATGCCGGGTATTCAAACAGGGTACTCATCCAGCCTTTGTTATCCTGATCGGGAGGAGAATTGTATGAACGCCTTTTGGCAAGGTAATATTCATCCCATACGATCTTTTTGGTACCCGGCGGTATCACGGACAGAATATGCTCATAGTACCGTATGTTATCATCCCTGAGGAGAAAATAGTTGGTAAATGTCATCGGCGCCAGGTGAAGATACAGGTTACCCTTGCCTGCTTTCAGGTGAACAAAATTGGTATCCACATCCCGTCCCGTCCCCAGTACCGTAGTAATGGATGTGTCCATCCGGAAAAAATACGTATCGAACCGCTTACCCGGGTAGCGGTATGTTTTGGTGTTGGAAAATACAGGTTTCTCCAATCGTACCTTGAGTGTGTCTTTCGGATCCTTCCGGGCTATCAACTGGAATACATCCACGTAACTGATCCCGAAACTCATGACGTTCTTCGCATCTTCAGAAAGTATGGAAGTACTGATGAATACATCATTCCCCGCTTCGGCGAAACGGATGATCTTTTTCATTTCGAATTCGTCGGCAAAGAACATAGGCGATATGATGATCAGCGCCTGGCCTTCATCATAAAAAGAAAGAGAATCCCAGTTACCCGGGCTGTTATTGCCGGCTGATACCGATGATCGCGGAAAAAGTGAGCGCAGGCTTTCATACGCCACATAGGCACCATAAGGTATCTTATCCTGCTTACGGAACGACATCCGCTCATCCAGCTTCTTTTTAGATGCAGTATCCCCGGTAAAGATCAGCAGGACCGCTGCCGTAAGCACAATCCCAATGAGCAGGTATGGTACGATCTTCTTCAATACTTCAGCTTATTGTCAAAATTGTCGAAATCTGTTTTTATCAGGGCAAACTTATCCGGGTCAATATCAAATTGGCCGTACCAGCTATACTCATAGTTACGGGTGATACGGAAAAAATCGCCATAGTGTTTTGTCGGGTGCAGTTGCACCAGGTAATCAAAGTTGGTCTTGTCCGGTTTATACTGTATAACATTCTTCTCCGACATATTTCGCAGCAGGCGCAGGAACATCAGCCGCACGGCAAACCGATAATTGCCTTTTCCGACAGCCTTTTCTATCTCACGCTGGTAGTTGATCTCAAAAATATTATCGGTACTGGCTTCTTCTTCCTCCGTACCCGCTATGGCAACGCTTTTCCTTCTGAACAACCCGGCGTTGCTGTTCGATAAATAAATGATCACAAATGCAGCAAAACCGCCGATGATCACCAGCCATAACAAGGTCTGGAAAGCCGGTGTTTCCGACAAGGGTATATTTCGCTTTTGAGGATTGCCGGCCGTTGGTTTCTCTTCAAAAGGATAATTAACATACCAGAAACCCTCATCACCCTGCAGGCGCTTCAACAAGCTGTCAGATAACTGCCGGTGTTGTATGCTATCGGGTCCTCCCCCGTTGACCTGTTCTGCTCTTTTCAGAAAATACTTTGACTCCTCTACGGCTACTCCCTCATCGTAATCCTCATCATCCGGCACGGGCTCCACGATCGTTTCAGTAGTATCTATCATTACCTCTTTCATCTCTTCGCTCAGTACACCCGATGTATCCGCCTGTGACCAGGCCAGGCATGACAAAGCAATTGCCGGGATGAGTAAAAAAATCTTTTTATTGCTGTTGCTTCTGCCAGACATAACCGCTTACACTTCCTCCTCGTTAAGTTGCCATACCTTCTTCCTGGAAAGCCGGATGGGATAAATGACAAAATACCAGATCACAAACAAAACGGATAATGACACAATGATCGTAGTGAACAGGGACATATTGTTATACAACCGGGTGAACAGGCCTTCAAAAAAAGCAGCCAGTACTAAAACTGGCAACAGGCCTATCATCATTTTGACGCCATCCTTTGCGCCCTGCTTGAAAGCGTCTATCCTTTTGATCGTACCCGGAAATAAAAAACTTTTTCCCATCACAATACCTCCGGCCGCCGTAATGATGAACGCTGTGATCTCCAGGGTACCATGCACAAACACCACTAAGAAGAATTGTAATCCAAGCCCCCTCGAGGCAAATATCTCATCAAAGGCGCCTACCATTAAACCGAATTTGGCCAACTGGTAGAATGCCGGTATGCCGAATAAAACACCCGATGCAAAATCCCGTAACGCTACGATGATGTTATTGATCATGATCCATACCCAGCTCAGTACCGGGTTACCGGACTCATATATTCCAAAAGGATTGCCTTTATCAATATTATCACGGGTGGCATCCAGGTAGCCGGGCATGATCAGGGAATCAGTAAGTGACTCATCCTTTGCCGTAACAAAAAAACCGATGGCAAAAAAGACCACGAATACAATAAAGGAGAACAACAGGGTCCCGTGATGCTTGCGGATGGTCAGTGGCAGATCATACTTCCAGAAGGTGACAAGACGATTGGACTCTTCCTTCCTGTTCTGGTAAATGCTCAGGTAAATTTTCGATGCTTCGTGATTGATGTATTGCGTCACTTTGCTGGTGGGATAGAATGTTTTGGCATAGGCCAGATCATCAACCAGCTGTGTAAAATCCTTTGCCATTTCATCGGCATCTTCAGAGGGCATGGCCTGGTTCTTCAGCCAGCGGTCACGGTTCTTTTTTATGAATAAGGCTTCCCGCAAGAAATCAACATTTAGCTTGTAAAATACTATTTTTTCAATACCGGCAATGACCCGGCAGCACAATCCGCCAAAAAAGATTAATTTACCGCCATTAATTATTCTGAAGTAACGGCCGCATGAGCATTATCAAGGTCCCTACCTCTTTTAATATAGACCTGGAATTCGAGATACCGGAATTTTACCGCCGCTTAATCGCTTTGCTCATAGACTTTCTTGTCCTTTTCTTTTATTATAAGATAGCCGGTGAAATATATAACGTAGTGGCGTATAACAGCGACTGGAGCAAAGAAGACACCTGGTATGATATCAATGCCCTGCGGCTCGTGCTGCTGATCCCTTTTTTCACTTATCACTTATTACTGGAGATCACTATGAACGGGCAAAGCGTAGGCAAAAAGATCATGGGTCTGAAAGTAGTGAACGAAAACGGCGGCCGGCCCTCCATCAGCCAGTTCCTGATCCGCTGGATATTACGGGACATCTGGTTCCTTATGATCTTTCAGATCGGCCTCTACAACGGCATTATGGGCGATAAAACAGAAGGGCTCTTTTTTATTTTGTTTGTACTGGCTTATTTCGTCACAGAGATCATCCTGGTAGCCGTTTCTAAAAAAAGCCAGCGTATCGGCGATCTGCTGGCCCGCACCATTCTTATCCGTACCAATGCCCGCACCAGTATCGAAGAGACCGTTTTCCAGGAAGTGGCCGATAATTATAAACCTTCTTTCCCGCAGATCATGCACCTGAGCGATAAGGACATAAATGCCATCAAAAGCATACTGGAGACCGCTAAGAAAAAAGGAGATTTCAATATGGCCGCCACGGCCAGCGAAAAGATCAAGGCACACCTGAAGATAAACTCCGATATGTCGCCTTTTGATTTTTTAGAAGTATTGCTGAAAGATTATAATTACCTATCGGTAAAATAAAAAACCCGCAAAGATGAACTTGCGGGTTGCAAAGATCTTATTGTGCTTTTATCTGCTTCCTAATAAAGCTCCCAAAAGGGCCAGCACATAAAGGCACAGGATGATAATTGTTAACACCCCTACATACCTGAAACATTTCTTCAGGTTCTGAAAAGAACTGTTCAGCAATTCCTGGTTCTGTGCATTGAGCGCTGTTTTCATTTTCGCTGCAAAGTTGAACAGGAAAAGACAGGGAAAAAAGTACAATAGCGCCAGCAGCACATAAACCACCGCCATGACAGCTCCGAGTCCCTTTGCGTCAACATCTACGTCCCGGTAGCGGCCATATCCTTCGTCAGCAAACATAGAAAAGAAGGAACCGGCAAAGATGCCAATGACCACTATCAGGCCGCACATGATGAACCCCATGATCGCCAGGAATTTTGCCCAGCGTGCTGCTTCTGCCAGGTGATTACGTGTCATGGGATCAATACTCAGCCCGAATAAAGATGTGTTTTGGTTTTGTTCCATAATTAATGTTTTGGTTTAGGTATTTAAATATAAGGCGGATTTTTTCTCCTGCCAATATTGTTTGTCACCAAAAAAGACATGGACAGAGTGAATTGCAGCGGTGAGCCGTCATTGAAAAGGTGGCTATTCTTTTATGTATTCTACGATTGATAAGAGGATAGTAAATGACTTTCTATCTTGTCAGATAGGAATGTATACAGTTTATATCTTTTGCCACAACTTGTCCCGGACTTGCTTCGGGAAAGGCACATAGATACATAGTCCGGCACATAGTAACAGCCGATCAATAAGCTCTTGCAAACAATACCCGCTGTGTGGAGGGTTTGCCGGTAAGAATACATTTTCCTGCCTCCTGTTTATTGTCAAGCGGGATGCAGCGTATCGTGGCTTTTGTTTTTTCCTTGATGGCTTCTTCTGTTTCAGCCGTACCATCCCAGTGAGCGGAAATGAAACCTCCTTTTTCATCCAGCAGCTTTTCAAATTCATCCCAGCTATTGGCAGGAGTGATATGCTCATCACGATAAGATTTTGCTTTATTGAACATACTTTGCTGTACATCTTCCAGCAACTCCTTTATATAGGTAACGATTCCTTCCAATGATATATTCCTTTTTTCTTTGGAATCGCGGCGGGCCACCTCGGCAATATTATTCTCCAGGTCGCGGGCGCCAAGAGTGATACGCACCGGTACGCCTTTCATTTCATACTCTGCAAATTTCCAGCCCGGGCGCTGGTTATCGTTATCATCATATTTTACCCGTATTCCCAGCGCTTTTAATCCGCTCATGATCTCGTCTGCTCTGGCGCCGATCTTTGCTTTTTGTTCATCCCCTTTATAGATCGGAACGATCACCACCTGCAGAGGGGCGATCCTTGGCGGCAATATCAACCCCTGGTCATCGCTGTGTGCCATCACCAATGCGCCTACCAATCTCGTACTCACTCCCCAGCTGGTGGCCCACACATGGTCGAGCTGATTCTCTTTATTCAAAAATTTTACATCAAAGGCTTTGGCAAAATTCTGCCCGAGAAAATGCGAGGTGCCTGCCTGCAGCGCTTTGCCATCCTGCATCAAGGCCTCGATGCAATAAGTATCCTCTGCGCCGGCAAAACGCTCACTGATTGTTTTTACCCCTTTTATCACCGGTAAGGCCATCCAGTTCTCCACAAAATCGGCATACACATTCAGCATCTGCACTGTTTCGGCTACGGCTTCTTCAGCAGTAGCATGTGCCGTATGCCCTTCCTGCCAGAGAAACTCGGCCGTACGAAGGAACAACCTCGTTCTCATTTCCCATCTGACCACGTTCGCCCATTGGTTAATGAGCAGCGGCAGGTCACGATAGGATTGTATCCAGTCTTTATAGGTATTCCAGATAATCGTTTCACTGGTAGGGCGAACGATCAGTTCCTCTTCCAGTTTGGCTTCAGGATCCACTACTACCCCGCCGCCGTTGGGATCATTTTTCAGCCGGTAATGGGTGACCACGGCACATTCCTTGGCAAAGCCTTCCACATGGGCCGCTTCTTTACTCAAAAAGCTTTTGGGTATGAATAAAGGGAAATAGGCATTAACGTGGCCGGTGTCTTTAAACATCTTGTCGAGAGTATCCCGCATGTTCTCCCACAGGGCAAACCCATAAGGTTTTATTACCATACAACCCCTGACGGCCGAATAATCGGCCAGTCCGCCTTTCAGTACGAGGTCATTATACCATTGCGAATAATCCTGCGCCCTTGATGTGATTTCCTTGCTCATGTCCTGTTTCTTGTTACCGGCAGCCGGTTTAAAGGGCCTGCCAACATTTAATTTTAATTAACACCCGTCCGCATACTATTTTGATGAAACCATCGCAAATTTGTTATGCAAACGATTGTGTAGAATGAATCCGGGCAAAAGTAGTAACTTCAATTTTAAACCGTAAAAACCATTTGCCATGAAATATCAAATTTTACTTCTGGCATTCGT
>JAEUVJ010000006.1 GCA_016787085.1 Chitinophagaceae bacterium
AATGACGGTTTTTATACCGTTTTTTGACGGTGGTAGTGGTTTATACTTAAATCATAAAAGAGCTAGTGGTCGTTATTGACCCGATACTCGAATGGGTTTATTTTCTTCATATATCCAGCTAATATCCTTTCATTGCCTTTAGCTCCTTGATTTGCCCTTTGAGCGTCTTAAACTCATCCACGTTGAAATGGGCAAATATCTTATCCATAATACCGGAATATTGCTGCATCAGCGCTTTCCCGAGTACGTTGTATACCCCGGGGTCGCTCACCAGTTCAAAGCCATCAAGCGGACGCTTGTACTTATTGCTCGTTTCTATCGAGATATTCTCAACATTGGGTATAAGGACTGATTTTGACCATATCTTTTGGTTTGTCAGCGGCTCGACACCTGAGATATTGATTTTCCCCACAAGGGAAGCCTTTCCTGAATAGGAGTAGGTGTAATAGGCGGGGCCAAGGAGGGAGATATGTGTTTTCCAGGAACCTTCCTGAGCCGTGAAGCGGGGGGCGATTTCGATCTGGATCAGCATTTCGGTGGTTTTCTTATCCTCAAATACCATTTCGTCAAAGGATTGGTAGGGGCCTTTCATGGTATAGCCCTTCGCAATGATCAGTTCCTCGACATCATTACCAATGGCATCCTGAAAGCTTTTGAACAACTCGCCTGATCCGGTAGAGGCGAACTCGTCTGCATAGTATGGCCGTACAAAGGCGACGACCATACCCGCCGAACCCGCCTTGCTGTTTTCTTTAGGGGTGTAGTCGAACGTAAAGGTTTGTTTGGTTTGTGATGCCTGTTTGGGGGCAAAGCAGCTACCAAGCACAATACACAAGAGAAGAAAGAATGAAGTTTGTTTCATACTAAACGTTTAATGGTGAATCAATCATTTGTTGTGCCGGCTCAAATGACTTAGGGACGTTTCCGGGCTTGCAAAACAAACTTACTCAAAAATGGATTGTAAACTGATTCGTTTACAATATTTTTTTAGGATTGCCCAACCTTGTGCCGTCTAATGGCATTCAATGGGTAAAGATGTATTTCTTAAAAAATTAGGGAAGAATATCGCCCTGCTCCGGGAGCAGGCGGGGCTGAGCCAAACTGAACTGGCGCTGCGATGTGATAAGGATCGGCAAAGTTTGAACCGGCTGGAGAAGGGGCGTATCAACCCGTCTGCCTACTACCTTCTTGAAATCGCCAGAGAATTGAAAGTGCCGGTGAAGGCGCTGCTGGATTTTGAGTAGAGTTTTCGCTTAGGTTTCAAACAATGATTGATTTCCCCTCTCTTTGTCCTTGATCTCTTTCATTTTTTCAACTATTTTACTCTCTACAACCGTAGTTGGTGTTCCATAGCGGCATTGCGAATGTTCAATAATCATGTCTCTCAAACCTTGTTTGGATATCTCTGTAGGCAATGTAATCGCACTGAACGGCTTTGACGCCGTGCCATCAATCAAAAGCTTCAGGTATATGTGATACCGGGGGAGGTTAATCAGGTCCGCTTCGGAGAATACCGGAAAGAACTCTTCAGCGAGTACTTTGGCATCCCGTGATCCCACCCGAAAGGCAATCAGTGTTCCCACATTTCCCAGTACCGATTTCTGAATGTCCTCTGGTAGCTGGTCAAGGAATTGGTGGGTGATAAAGAGCGATAATCCGAATTTCCTTGATTCAGAGAATATGTCAGTGAAGGATTTGGTGATGAAAGAATGTACTTCGTCAATGTAGAGGTAGAAGGGGGTACGGGTATGGAGTGGCCTGGTTGCCCGTTCCAGTGATGCCGTTTGAAACTGGGTGACCAGGAGTGATCCTAAGACTTGTGTTGCCGCCTCTCCCAATACCCCCTTTGAGAGATTGGCGATGAATATCTTTTTGGTGTTCATCACTTCTGCAATATCAACCCTTGACTGCTGCTGCCCGACAATGTTCCGAAGAATAGGATGTGCTGCAAAGAGTCCGACTTTGTTAAGGATTGGTGCAATGAACTCTTGTTTTAGCTGTGGGGAGAGCGGCTCAAACTCCCGCTGCCAAAACTCTCGAATCGATTCCACAGGGAGTGCATAGAGTACCTGTTTTCGAAATGAAGGATTGGTGAGCATCGACACAATATCAAGCAACGTGCTTTTTGAATAGTACAAAAGGGAGATGAGGGTATTGCGAAGAATATGCTCCAACCGTGGTCCCCATGAATCAGCCCAGAGCTTTTTAAGGGTGGTGACAATGGTGGCGGCCACTAAGTACCGGTTTTCCTCTTTCACTTTTGAAAGTGGGTTAAAGGCAACCGGATACGCTGCATCACCCGCATTGAAATAGACTACATCTTTTATCCGTTCTTTGGGAATATGGGATAGCAGCATTTCAGCAAGATCGCCGTGCGGGTCAATCACCCCAACACCGTTTCCCCGCTTAATGTCAGAAATCACCATATTCAACAGCAGCGTTGATTTGCCGCTTCCGGTTTTACCAATGCAGTATATGTGGCCCAGGCGGTCATGGTCTTTGATGCCAAAGGGCTGGTGCTGGTTGCGAAAGTCGGTGATGCCAATGGGGGTGATAGGCGACATGTTGCTATCATACTGAGTTTAAATAGTATTGTAAGGCAGGGTAATTTGCTTCTACAACATCATCTGATTTCATTCATCGCTTTGCGAACCCTCTGTCGTGCTACATTGATAAAATCAATAGGTTCTGTTTTATGACGAAATGAGCCAGTGCCTAATTCAATACCAATGAATTTCCTACCCTCTTTTATCGCTGCAACCAAAAAACTACCAGAGCCGCAGGCATTGTCCAAAACAATTGCTCCGGGTTTTGTGTATGTTCTGATCAGGTACCTTCCTAAGGCTACCGGCTTCTGGTTTGGATGATACACCGTTCCTTCTGATTCAGACGTTTTGCAATACACAAAATCACCCATGAACGTATCTCCATCGCATACAACATCGGTCGGGTACCTCCCACCAGTGTAGGTGGAATTCAAAACAGTATAGTTCCCATAACTGCCTGTATTTTGCTGTTTCCGCTTCCGACTATATGCGTTGCCATCTTGTCTCTGTGGATAGTATGGAGGCTGTTTGTTGTAAAAAACACAGATGTCTTCATGTTTCCGTAGTAGCTGCTTGTTTGCGTTTAGATAATTCGTTGCCCTTGATTTAATCCAAACAATTTTGTACTTAAACCAATCTGGATTACTCAGAATTAGCTTTGCGGTAAATAGCCCTTGTGAAGTAAGTACAATAGCGCCATTCTCTTTGATTATTCGCCGGTACTGAATCCAGAGGTTTTCAAAATCAATCACTTTGTCCCATGGATTGGCGGTGATGCCGTAGGGCAAATCACACAGGATCATATCAATACTCTTATCTGGTAACTTCTTCATGAGTTCAAGACAATCACCCTGTATTACTTTGTTAATCCAATCTTTCGTGCTCACAATTCACTAAGTATTTCAGGAATTGGAAGGGTGAATAAGGCAGGGTAATATGCGCAGCAAACAAATTTTTCTCTCTTATATCAGCCTTCTTATTTTGAAATACTGTTCCTATTAGAAATAATGTGGGATTGTGCTACGATGAATGAGCTAGACAAGAGAGAAAATACCATTGCAATAGATGTCGAACTTAATGAGGGGGAACGAACTCTTTTGTCTAGCAACGAAAGTGGTATGCGTTCTCCCTCATTGGATTTAGCAGCCAATCATTGCCAACAAGAAGATGCGCTTTTACAGGAACTCGCCCATATACTTGCAGAAGCGATCATTTGGCAAGAAACTCATGGAAACTCAAACTCCCACTAAAAATGCTGTTATCTACTGCCGTGTATCTACCAAAGAACAGGTTGAAGAAGGTAATAGCCTCATTACCCAGGAAAAGCATTGCAGAGAATATGCGTCGAAGCATAGCTATTCGGTTGCACAGGTGTTTATTGAACAGGGCGAAAGTGCCAAAACAGCAGATCGAACAGAGCTTCGAAAACTGCTTAGCTATTGCGCCATAAAGAAAAACGACATCCATGCAATTATTATTTACAAAATAGACAGGCTATCAAGAAATATTGATGACTATAGCCAAATCAGGATAAACCTGAAACGGTATGGCGTAGAAATCAAATCAACGTCAGAGTTTTTTGAAAACAGCCCTGCCGGCCGGTTTATGGAAAATATCCTGGCAAATGTGGCGCAATTTGACAATGATGTCAGGACAGAACGATGTGTTGGAGGGATGAAGCAAGCAATTCAAGAGGGCAGGTATGTGTGGTGTGCCCCGATTGGGTACTCAAATGAGAAACTATTTGGCAAATCAAATATAGTCCCCAATGCAAAGGCTCCTTTGATTGTTAACACTTTTCAGGAGGTATCGAAAGGATTGTATTCAGTAAATGAAGTGCGAATACGGATGGCGAAAGCAGGGTTAACTCAGAAAGACGGTAGACCGCTTGCAAAATCCCGCTTTTATCACCTGCTGAAAAATGAAATATACACCGGGTGGATCACTACTCTTGGAGAGAGGGTAAGAGGCAGTTTTGAACCCTTAATCAGCGAGGAATTGTTCCGGCAGGTACAAAGGAGAATAAAGACTAAAAAGACAGCAAGGACTTACCTGATAGAAAACCCGGATTTTCCGCTGCGCCGATTTGTAGTCGCACCTACTGGAGAAAAACTTACTGGATCCTGGTGTCAGGGTAAAAGAAACAAATATGCCTATTACCGATTCCTGAAGTCAAAGCAGGAGTTTAAAAAGGCATCTCTTGAAGAAAGATTCCTGCTTTTCTTAAAACAGTATGCCCTTCCAGAAGCATTGTTTCGGAAGCTTGTGAATTTTGTCAACACCGAAATGGCTAACTCTTCCGAAAAGGTTCGGAATATAATAAATGAGTTGATCCAGAAAAGGGCACAACTCCAGCAACGCAAACAACTGCTTATTGAAAAGAACCTGAACGGAGTGATCAGTGATACAATTCTGAAGGAACAATTGGAGCACATTGAGGATGAACTTTGGAACACTCATGAAGCATTGGAGAGTAATAAGAATCAATCTATCGCTCCTGCAAAGATCATAGATCAGTTACAAGACTTCTTTACTGATCCAGGGGGCTTTTGGAGAAAGCAGCCATTCCACATAAAGAAAATGCTTCAAAAGTTCGAATTTCCAAAAGGTATCGTCTTTGATGGGGAGACATTTCGAACACCTGAAATATGTAGCATTTTCAAGCTAAATGAATTTTTTTTAGCTAATAAGTTCTGTAATGTCGACTACCCGGTTCCTTCATACGAACACGAATATTCAACAAATTTCTCTGTCTTGTCAGACAAAGAAATCCTTGCGCAACTTAAAACGATCACTCCTGCTCTTACAGAGCTTGATAATATCATAAATACTCCCAAAGAAGAAGTTGAGAAAAACGGCTGTATTGTGCGTGATTTTTCATTACGAGAGGTCAGAGTAACTCCCAAACTCTATGAATATACTCAAGGAAGATCGTGATATTCCACTATCACTAATCTGGTTAAAGCCTTTACTTATAGGCGCTCATAAAAGGTGGCTTTTCTGGCTACATACGTGCCATATGAGATTTATTAACAGTTGTAGCCTACTAAATTTGCGTATATTTCGAACTTTTCCTATGTTTAACCAGTTATTAACCTGTCCTGTTGTTTAAAAACTTCTTTGCTGATTTTTTTGCCGGTAAACTTTTGAAATGGCTTATCGGAAGCTGCGGTACTGCCGTGGCTCTGTTTTTGTTGGGTAAAAACGCCTTTGGTCTTTCGGTATTTCGATCTGTTTTATTAGGAATTGCGGTTCTAACCTTCTTGATTCTCCTTAGTTTTATTCGATATTTAATTGTTAATACCAATCGAACTTCCGCCTATGGTGAAGCAATAATAATGTTAAAGAACGGCTTTGCCGGGATAAATCTGCTAAAAAGAAACGATACGAATAATAGTGAAGAAATAATGAGCGTTCTGGTTGAAATGTGTGATACTCTGAAATTGGTGTTTGATAGACTTCTGAGAGTTGATTGTTCAGTTTCAATCAAGTTGCCAACTCGCAATGAGCCAATCTCCAACAACACAATTGTTGAAAATGTCTGTAGAGATGAATCGCATTATATCGTCCGCACTACTGAAGTATATAAAAATCAAGTTCATCGAGTTACCGGAAACACCGCCTATAATGTTATCTTAGAAAATGTTTTAAATGGTGACCGGAATAATTTTTATTACTTAAATAATAATGTGCTAAAAACAAGAGATTATCTTACAACAAGCCGACCAGCATATCCTAACGGGCTGCCGTACAAAAGTGAGCTTGTGTATCCGATTCTTCCGCTATACCCAACCGAGGGTCAAAGGTCCGAGGCTGGAAAACATCAATATGAAATTTGGGGATTTCTGTGCATTGACTGTAATCATATAAACAAATTCAACTCCCGGTATCACGTCGCTATCATTGAAGGCGTTGCCGATGGGGTGTTCGATGTTATAATGAAAATAAATCGTTCTAAACCTTCAAACAATTAATATATGGAATCAATTAAGAATAACCCCGTTGGTTTTGAAATGATCCCTGAAGGGGAACATGCTGTATCAGTTAGGCGTGTATATCCAGATAATATATCCGAAGAAGAAAAGGAAAAGGCCGAAAAACTAGTTCCTAAAGTGATACTTCAATGTTTTACACCCGCTCAAATACACGAGCTTCAGTTGATCGCAGAGAAAATAATTCAAGAGCATTTACAACGTGACAAGAAGCTTATAAAGAAAAAGGGGTTTCTAAAAATCATAAAGAGCTTCTTCTTTTAAAAAAAAATAACTCCTGAGATCATCGGGAGTTTTTCATACCATTCAACTAACAATATATCAACAAATTCTCTGTAAGAATATTCCGAGCAATTTACGAGAAATGGGAATTGCAGTAAGGAGAAGAACAATTATTTCGGAACACTAGAGTGTAAACATTCATAGAAAGTAAAGCCTTCCTCATCTATACAAATTGATATTTTTGCTCAGAAACTCTAAAAAATGATTTCAAAATCAATTGCTGCTATTCAATTTGAGGATTTTCAGCGTTTAATTGACAACGGCGTAATTGAGAGCAAAACATTGGAGTATAAGCAAACGGTGGATGTAATGCGTGACAGGGAAAAAAAGGAATTTCTTGCCGATGTCTCTTCGTTTGCAAATGCTTTAGGAGGTGACTTGATTTATGGAATTTCCGAGAACAGAGAGACTGGTCTGCCAGATCGTATAACCGGTATTGAAGTAAGCAATTTCGACGAATTCTTACTCCAATTGCATTCACTTATACGTGACGGTATAGCTCCCCGACTTGCTAACATTTGTATTGAAAAATTCGAAAATCAAGAAGGTAAGACCATTCTCTTGATTCGAATATCAAAGAGTTGGAATGGCCCTCATTGGGTTACCTTCAATGGATCTAATAAATTTTATACTCGTTCGACAAACGGAAAATATCCTATGAATATTGAAGAACTTAAGGAGGCATTTTTGTTAACCGATACTATCGTCGATAGGATTAGATTATTTGTTTCTAAGAGAGTATCCTTGATTGCTTCAGATACAACGCCAATTCCTCTTCTTCCTTACGGCAGAATAGTACTTCACCTTGTTCCAATTTCGAGTTTCAGTGTACAGAAATCTCAGAATGTCATAAATGAAAAGCAAGGAATCAGAATTAGGTCTTTGGATGGAGGAAACGATTACCCCAGATTTAATTTGGATGGGCTGCTAAGTTCCTATAAAAGAAGCGTTGACCCTGGACATGAAAGTTATGTTCAATTGTTTCGCAATGGGATAATTGAGACAGTTAATTCAAGCATTCTTAAGCCATATAATAATAATTTGGGAATTCCTATTTCTGGCGACGAAAATTATGAGTACCAGATTATCGAAATCCTAGCTGACTATATGAAGTTATACAGTAGCCTTGGAATAGACTTTCCAGTCTTTCTTTTTGTGACCTTAGTTAATGTTAAAGGCTATAAGGTTGAAGGTGGGCAGAGACATTATCATGATCGGTCGGCAATAGATAGAGATATCGTTCCTCTGCCTGAAGTAATAATTCAAAATGCAAATGATAATTTGCCTTTTTTGTTAAAATCACTTTTCGACATTGTCTGGAATGCGTCTGGCTATAATCGATCTGAAAACTATGACCCCACTGGTCTATGGAAGCCTAAAAGATAATTTGACTATTTTGTAATGGCCTTCATTTATGATAGACATAACAAAAGAATCACGGTTTCAAACATTTGATACTTTTAACTGGCTACAATTTACAAAATTCAAACGGTGAGTTTTCCACAGGATTTGTGAATTAAGCAAATTACCCTCCCTTATTTCATTCTCGCTTCCCGCATACACTCTTATGCATGGAAATACGTCGGTTTCCTAACAAGCTACGTTCATATCGCCGCTGCAACGGGTATTCCCAAAAGAAAGTGGCACGGATGCTCGGTCTTGCTGATACCAGTACGCTTTCCCGGTGGGAACATGGCATCAGCAACCCCGGTATCGTGCAGGTATTTCGTCTTGCCCGACTATATCGAACCCTGCCGCATGTGTTGTATGACGAACTCTGGATAGAGCTAGAAACAGAGTTTAGCTTGTTGGCTCAAAGCCATGAGCCGTTTAATACTAAGCCGCAATTAAGTATGTAAAACAAAATAGTAGTGATGTGAATCACATCACTTTCTGAAAAGGACATTTCTGTGTCCTTTTCTTTTCTCTCCTGATTGTAGCGGAATCATTTTTAAGAAAATGATTCTCTATAAAACGAACGATAACGAATGAAAAAAGAACGTAACGTTCGAGACAATCAGGGAGGTATTATCAGTTATCACAGTTCATTATGCAACACTCATACTCCCCGCAAGAGATCAGGCTTGCCACTGAAATTTCCGATACCCTCGGAGACCGGGATTCAATGGCACAGCACCTGCTCTTTGTCAGAAGGTACAACGAAGACTTCTTGCGGGAAACACTGGCTAAAGTGATGGCGATCCCTGAGAGCCAAATCAGGAAAAGCAGGGCTGCCCTCTATACCTTCCTTATCAACCAGCGCAGCCGCTATGGCGACGCTAGGCATTAGCACGAACACACGGCTCCTTGGACTAGCAATTATTCATCAGAAACGGTTAGTAGCGTATTCGACCCGGCTACATAAATCGTCCTGGTCTGCCCGGAAAGCAAACTCGATAATCACCAGCCTGGAGCCGTGTGTCCGCCGATACTGTATTAAACGTGTGGTTTTGTCAATCCCGCGTGAATACCACCAAACAAAGGCATTCAAAATACTTCTTTCGGCCATCAGAAAGCACTTCGCTGAAGCCGGGATTCCGGTACTTGACTATCCCACTGAAAGCATCTATTTATTTTGCCCACCGCAGCACAAGAAAATCAAAAGGGTAGCGATGATCGGACTTACTGAGCGCCATCCAGAGCTTCGCTATTGCCTTAACAAAGAGTTGCGAAATAAAAACAAGTATTATCTCAAACTCTTTGAAGCGGTGGCGGTAGCAACATTGCAAGAAGAAAAGAAATAGCAAAGCAAAACAGGATGTCTATCCTGTTTTTGTTTTCCACTATAGTTGCGTATTCTGCAAATTTCCCTCCCTTATACGCTCTCGCAATTCTCCATACACTGAGAGAAACAATTCTTTCACAATTAAATCATCTGAATTATGGATTCACAAAACACCACATCCACAAAGCTGGATGTGTACCAGATTGTCACAGATCGTATGATTACTCTCCTTGAGCAAGGGACTGCTCCCTGGCAAAAGCCATGGACTGACTCAGGAATTCCGATGAATCTCCTTAGCAAGCGAGCGTATCGGGGTGTTAACCTCTGGCTTCTATTATCCTTAGATTATGAACGTAATCTGTTCCTCACCTGGGATCAGATCAAAAAACTTGGTGCTTCAGTGAAGCAGGGTGAACACGGCCATGTTGTTGTCTTCTGGCGTACATTACCGAAGAAAAAGGAAGGCGATGACGGAGAAGAAAAGAAACAAATTCCAATGCTCCGCTATTACAAAGTGTTCAATGTAGCTCAAATTCGGGATCTTCCTGCGAATATGGTTGAGCCGATTGTAGCCGGAGAACAGGATACATTTCTTCAGTGTGAGCCGATCTACAACATGATGCCACAGTGCCCCGATCTAAGGCATAAAGGACAAAGCGCCTATTATGACCCGAAAGAGGATTACGTCAACATGCCGGGTAAAAAAACATTCAAGAAAGCCGAAGGATACTACGCCACACTTTTTCATGAACTGGTACACAGTACCGGGCATGAAAAACGATTAAACCGTCCAACCTTAACTGAAATGGCTGAATTTGGCTCAGATATGTACAGCATCGAAGAGCTCGTCGCTGAACTCGGTGCTGCGTATCTCTCTGCCTCAACCGGCATACTGGAAAGAGTTGAGAAAAACAGTGCTGCCTATTTGAATGGATGGATTGCTAAACTGAAAAATGACAAGCGCTTCATCATTCAAGCCAGTGGCCAAGCCCAGAGAGCGGTTGATTTCATTCTAAACCGTCAATTTCCTGCTGATGATCCAAAGGAAGTTGAGCAGTCTGAGCTATTAGGAGAGTGAGTACCAAATAGTAAGCCCGAACAATAGTTTGGGCTTTTTTACTTTCGCTAATCAGATTATTTTTGAACTGGAATAATTGCTTTCGATTGGATTATGTAAGTGATGATCGTATGAATATCCAGATAGTACCAACAAATACAAGGATGAAGGCTAAGCCTCCTGTAAGCCAGAATTTAGAGCAATGGAGGAATTTTGCACAAAGAATAACCAAGAACCCATTTGTGAAAACGTACCTAATCGAACGTGATGGAACAATATGTGGATGGTGTAAAAAGGAATTGTATGACCTAAAAATTGTTCATCATATCAGCTATGATCATTACTGCAGCTATGACAAAGTGATCAGGATTAATTCTCCCACTCCTACGAACCCCTTTAAGACAAGATTGGTACCCGATTGTAAAAGCTGTATGGAAGATACACTAGAACGATTTGAAACTTGTATGCAAAAACTTGTTTTGGTTCACAGTATTTGCAACAAACATATTTCCGATCAGCTACAATCTTCCGGTAATAGTAATTTGTAATTATGGGGTAAGGGGTCTCCCTCCTATGTTTCGAATATATGGCATCATTGAGCGATACTTATATGGTGTCTGATAAAACCTGGATACTATCTAAATGCCGAGTTTTTTAAAGTCCGCTCTTCGGGTTCCTTCAACAATCTCTGGCAGATTTACAGAAAAATAATTCTTTGTAGTTTCCTCTTTAGTGTGGCCCATCATCTTGGAAAGAATAGGCCGTTCTGCTCCGTACCGTACCCAAAGTTGTGCATTGGTATGTCGAGCCACTTTGTTACTTATATTCTTTTTGATCCCGGCTATTTTTGCTACCTCCTTTAAGTTACGGTTATATGCGGGTTCTTCGATAAATACTGCTGGATTGAATATACTATTGCTGTCTGTAGCAGATTGGTATTTTCTGATGATCGCCGCTGCATAAGGGAATTTGAACAGTGGAATGATCGTTTGGTTGTTGTTTTTGTCTCTTGCTCCGATGATAAAATATCCGTATTCTTCGTCCTCAAATAACTGGTCTTTGGTGAAAATCGGCAGATCCTTGTAATAATAGCCAGTATAGATCTGGAAAAGAAATAAGTCACGATCTCGTTCAAGGTACTCTTTCCCTTTTGAAAATGTTGTTGATTTCCATTGTTTGATTTCCTGAATTTCGAGAAAAGTGCGTTTGGATTGTCCAACCTTAATCTTCACATCGTCAAAGAGAAACTCCATTTGACTTGGATCGAGGTAGTTATCTTTCCGAGCACATTTTATAACCCGCTTAAACGCTTCCATATATTTTTTGCAGCTGCCACCTTGGAGCTTCAGAGTCGTTTGCATAAAACGATAAAATTCCCGAACAAGAGTATTGTCAATGTCAGAAAAAGAAAGGTCCTTTTTAAATTGTTGTAAGTGAGATAAGCAGGTGTTGTATTTTTTTATTGTATTTTCCTCCAACTTCTCCGGGGGGCTTGCTATAAACTCTTTCATATAGTCATAGAAGGAATTAGTATCGCCTTTCTTTTTCAGATGTCGAAAAATCGTATCAAAACTGAGCGATTTGTTGAAGTTATAACTGCGCTTAATCAGTTCATTAACCTGGTTCTTCTTTTCTCTAATCTTGTTGTTAATTTCAAAGGAAAAGTCATGATTCTTTACCCAGGCATCCTCTTTTCCTGACCATTGGGCAAGCGACACTTTTTGTGGAACTGAGATTTTATAATATCGGGAATCACGATTGATCGTAATGCGCAGGTGAATCGAATATAACCCTGATTTATTCTTCTCGTTCCTCCAGTTAAACACAACTCCTAGCTGGGGTAAGTTCATAGCTTGAAGATACGGAGAAATGAAGAATAACCGTAAAACAAAATGTAAAACAATTAACGGGAATTAAAGGGAAACGAGAAAGCGTCTAAAATGATAAAACCCTCATCAGTATTGAATTTGACGAGGGCTTACTTCTTTTTAATAGGTTTTAATCCTCTTTAAGAGTAGTCCCGACAGGAATCGAACCTGTATCTAAAGTTTAGGAAACTTCTATTCTATCCATTGAACTACGGGACCTGTTTACCCGCCGGAGCCAGAGGCTCCGGCGGGCGGCAAAAATAATGGTTTTGCGTTTATGGCAGACTTGAAAAGTTAATGACCTGGCATTTAAGGTCCAATACCATAATGACTTCGCCATCTGAAAACGGCTTCGTAACCTTAAACTCTTTGAACATTAAACTTTAAACTTCCCTGAACCCGCTGCCATAGGGTTGTCACCCGCCCCCTTTTCCTTTGTATGGTCAATCAGACAATCATCAGTAAAACCATGTTTATGACCGCTACACAAGAAATGAGCATTACCGTGATCACACCAGAGGTCTTATTAGAGCACTGGCAGGGACACCGCCGCCTTACCCGCCGTATGATCGAAGCATTTCCGGAAGACAAACTGTTTACTTACTCCATCGGGGGTATGCGCCCCTTTGCACAACTGGTACAGGAATTCTTAAGCATGTCCGTCCCCACGCTGCATGGCGTTGCTACCGGTAAATGGGAAAATTACCAGGAGAGTCCTGTTCCCACCACCAAAAAGGAATTACTGGATCGCTGGGATGAGGACACACAGGAGATCAACCGGCTATGGCCCACCATACCGCCTCATCGCTTCCAGGAAGTGGATAAGGCCTTTGGCCAATGGGAGGGGCCGGGCTACTGGATACTCTTTTATATCATAGATAATGAGATCCACCACCGCGGGCAGGGCTATGTCTATCTCCGGTCACTGGGTATAGAGCCGCCCCCCTTCTGGGACAGGTAGCATAACAAGGGTATAAGTAAGTACAGGATGTATTACCGGGGATAGCCGATGATCGCTGATTGTTTGCTATCTTCCGGTAATATTTTTTATGAAAAGAACGCTTCTTATCCTTTTACTGGTATCGCTGCACCAGGCGATTGCTGCCCAGGATACCGGGTCCCCAAAAGCAAAGCTGAATCATATTGCCCTTTATGTTACCGACCTTACAACCAGTACGGCTTTTTACCGGGATATCATCGGGCTGGATACTATACCCGAACCTTTTCACGATGGCCGCCATACCTGGTTCAGCATCGGGCCGAAAAGCCATCTGCACCTGATACAGGGGCTAAAAACAAGGACTGGCCAGGAAAAGAATACGCATTTGTGTTTCAGCGTTGCTTCCGTGGAGGCTTTTATTCCCCTGCTTACAAAACATAAAGTAGCATACGAGAACTGGGCCGGTGAAAAGAACGCTGTCACCAACCGGGTGGACGGTGTCAAACAGATCTATTTCCGCGACCCTGATGGCTACTGGATCGAGATCAACGATGCCAAAGACTAAGGCCCGTTTTCCCTCAAGACCTTATCTTTGCCCTCCTTTTAAAAGATAAGAAGATGAAGTTCTATAATCAACTGATCAAATACCGCCTCTGGATCGGTATCGTGTTGCTGGCCCTGGGAGGGTATGTGAATTATGCAGGGGGCTTCTGGCCTGCCTTTCCCTTATACCTCGTAGGCGTGATATTGATCGCCGGTCATTTTTTCTTTGGACCATTGAGATTGATACAGGAATACATGGAAAGTGGTGATATGGACGGAGCGGAAAGGATACTGAACGCTATCAAATTCCCCAACCTGCTGTACAAGCCGATCCGTTCGGTGTATTACACCCTGAAAGGGAATATCGCCATGATGAAACAGGACTTTGACGGCGCTGAAAAGATGATGAAGAAAGGCCTTGATCTCGGTATGCCGATGAAAGAAGCGGAAGGCGCCAGCCTGCTGCAGATGGGAATGCTGTCCATGCAAAAGAATGATATGAAACAGGCCGAGAGCTATATCCGCAGTGCTATCCGAAAAGGATTGCCCGATAAGGAAAATGAAGCGGCCGCTTACCTGCAGATGTGCAGCATCATGATGAACAAAAGGGAATTCCGGGCTGCCAAAGATTTTTTCCGCAAAGCCAAAGCATTAAAACCAACCACGCCCCAGATCGTTGACCAGATCAAACAGATCGAAAAATATATTTCGAGGATACCGGGATAGTAAATATTTTGAAATCATCATATTTAAAGGGAAATTGTTGCTGATTTCCCTTCTTTTATGCGTTCTCTTATCCTGTTATCGTTCCTTCTTTGTTTATCGGCTGATCTGTTTGCGCAACCGGACACTACTAATAAGCTATCATTTTTTGGCTATGTCGAAGCTTACTACGTAAAAGAAGCTGATAGTCCGCCGGGTAACCAACGACCTGCCTTTCTGTACAACCATAACCGTCATGATCAGGCCAACATCAACCTGGCATTAGCCAAACTATTTTATGCCGGCAGGCAATTTCGGTTCAATGCAGGTATAATGTTAGGAACATACCCGGTTTATAATCTCGCTGGCGAGCCTGTTGTACTGAACAGGGTATATGAATTAAATGCCGGGATCAGGCTGGGGGTTAAAAAGCATATTTGGTTAGATGGTGGCATTATGGCCTCACATATTGGCTTTGAATCTGCTTTGGGTAAAGATGGCCCGACTCTCAGCAGAAGCATAGTGGCTGATAATTCTCCATATTATGAAACCGGCGGCAGATTGAGTTTTCAGTCTGATGACAAAAAAATCTTTTTAGCGGTACTTGCGTTAAATGGCTGGCAACGGATCGCCACTAAAATTGACAAAGGGGCTTTTGGAACAGGAGTGCAGGTCATGATTACCCCGAATGATCAGTTGACCATTAACTACAGTAACTATGTTGGCAACGGAACAGCCACCAAAAGACTGCGGCACTATCACAATATCTACACTATATTTTCTCCCGGGGAAAAGTGGAAGATCATTGCCGGCCTGGATGCCGGATTTCAGAAAAAGGAAAGTGATGATGGGCAGGAAAGCTGGTTTTCGCCAGTGCTGATCACCGGCTATAGCATCAGCAAAAAAATAAAGATCGCCACGAGGGCAGAATACTTCCATGATGAGAACAATGTAATTATCACTACGCTTGCTGATCTTCCTTTTCATACCTGGGGTTTTTCAGGTAATATAGATTTTACTTTATTAAAAAACTGCCTGCTGCGAATGGAGTACAGGGCGTTTAAAAGCCGGTATGCCATCTTTGAGGACAACAACGGCTTTTCCAGATATAACAAAGCCATAGCTTTTGCGCTGGTCTTATGGTTTGATGATTAACTCAAGCGAAGACATCAGGGCAAACCACACAAAAAACTCCCGGTTTGTTTTCCGGGAGTTTTTTGTGCAGGTCACTTCTTAATTCAGCTTTTCAAAATGTGCATCGAGTCTTTTGTCCTTCCTGTAATAATCCAGTATCAGCACCTGGCCCTGCGTACCGGGTAGTACACCGGATCGGGTGGCATCCGATTTGGTATTGATCCTGTCTGTAGTGATATTCCCTTCGTTATAACTGATGGAATTGAATGTACCTCCTTTGTAATCTTTTCCTCTTACATAGTCGCTATAGCAGATAGTAAAGGAGGAAAAGTCTTTATTGGTCTGGGTATAGGAGTAATCAAACTCACCATAGGTATATTTCACCAGCTTGCCCAGCAAAGGGCCGCTGACAAACTCGCTTCCGTTCTGGAGTTCCACACTATTGGAATTCTTATCATAGATCTTTGCATCCTTTACATTGAAGTCTTTATCGAATTTAATAAGGAGCATGTCCGTTACTTTGATCTTTATGGCACTGAGGCCACCTCCACGGGTAAGTAGTTTACTCGCTATACCCAGGGCGCTGGCTACTTTTTTGTACCCTTCGCCAATGGCAAACACATTTCCATCGGCCATCTGGATAATGTTATGTACAAACATATACCCGAAATCATCTATTTTCCCTTTTGCGCTTACGTCGAGATATTTACCAAGATCAAGGGCCCATGAACAGTACTTTTCACTTAGTATCGTTCCTTTTTCATCCACCCCGATAAAAGCAAAACCAAGTGATTTGTCTTTGGCAATATTAGCATTGGGGTCAAAGTATTCTCCAAGTATTATGGCTTTACCGTTATTCAGTACCGACATGCTGGCCGGGTAAAACCTGTATTTGGCGTTGTCTGTAGGCTTCTCAAATTTTTGTTTGCCGGTTTCCAGGTCAAGCCCTAAAAGATAGGAATCCGGTTTGCCATCCATCACGCCGGTGAACTTCAGCACTTCGAAATATACTGTACCATTATACGTGCCGAGATAATCACCGATGAATTTCTTAGCACCTTCTGTCGGCGTGAAGGTCCATTGCTTTCTTTTTTCCGATGAAAAATAATCCACCTGGAAAGTATAGTCTTTATCCTCCCGGCTTGGCATGTTGGATATAAAACCCTTGCCTTCGATAGGGTACAACCCCTTGAAAGTTTGCTCATCATCACCTGCATTGGCCAGGTAGGTCATCTCCAGGTATCTCTTTTCTTTCTTGGTCAATTCCCGGTTATAAACAAACTTCTTCTTGCCGTCTGCCCCGTACACCTGGTATTCAAATGTCCGGGCATCCTCATTATAGATCAGGAAGATCAGGTCAGTGCCGTTAAAAGAGGATTCAAGCAGAAACACATCTTTCGAATCCACGAACTTGATATCCTTTAGTTTCTTCAGGTTGTTATCAGTGATCTGGAGTGTGTATTCGTTCGTTTTCCTGTCGAGCTTATCGCTGACATAGAAGAAGTAATAACCTTTTACTTCCGTTCCTTCTTTGATGGCATCAGAATTACGCAGCGATACCTTGTGAACGTTCTCGATGGTTAGCTTCTGAGCATGGAGGCACAGCGTACTGAACAGGGCCAGCGCTATGATAACTGCATGTTTTTTCATGATGTGTTTGTATTTATAATGTTTATTGTTCTTTTAATCCCGCCGCTTTGGTCATTTCTTTTCTGAAATGCTCATCTCCTTGCATCTCTGTTTCATATTGCCGGCAAAAGTAGTAGCTGAGACTGGCTATCTCATCCAACCGCAACCGTCCCAGCATACGCAACAAGAGATTATAATCTGCCGGGTAGCCTTTATTTTCCGTGTCCACGGCTGTGCCAAACTTATGCTCCTTCTGTTTCTCGTACAGCCCGTTAAGACAGCGGGCTATGGAATAGATGGCCAACCGCCTGTTCTTTCCTTCCTGCAGGAAAATAAGATGGTAATAGAGGTTCCTGCTCCATTCATTTCCCCGGTAACATTCCTCTGCCAATTCAACAAGAAAATCCTGCTTGAGCTTTTTAAACAAATCTTCATTTACGATAAATTTTTTACCGGTGCCGGCCAATGAATTGACTGAATCGGTTAACAGGGATATCCGCCTGCTGCAATCGGGGTGTGTCTTCAGCGAATCTTTTTCTTTCTTTGTCAGCGAACTGTTATCGTCAACCTGGCTGAAAATGAAAGACTCTTTCTGTATCCATTTTTTCCGGAAAGGATAACCGGTGAAATGAAAAGCTTGTTCAACGTTGATGGGTTTGTGGAATAAAGAATCATCTACCTTATCAAGCAACTCCAGTGTGGCGATGATCGCCCCGCAATCATATCCCGTTCTTTTCATGAAAAGATAGGCTTGTTTATCTGCGTCGGCTTCATTTTCGCGGCTGTGACGCCGTGAGTGGAATATCGTTGACATAGCCAGTTTCTCTACGTCTTTGTTCGCCCCGTACTTCTGTTTCGACAATCGCTTCAACTCAGCCTGGTATTCAGCGCTGTTAATAGCTTCTACATATTTTTTGATCGCCTTTTGCGTATGCTCCAGGTAATAATGTGCCATTTCATGACATACCACAAATACCAACTCAGCCTCATTGTCCAGATGTACCAGCAACCCGGCATTGATAGCAATGGTGCCGTCGCCCATGCTCACAGCATTGGGCCACCAGTCCCGGGAAAAGACCACACGGGCATCTGTTCCTTTTAGTTCAGGATTGACGGTGATAATCTTTTGTATAATGGATTGCAAATAATCATGAGCTTCCGGCGACGTAACAGGCCGGGTACTGTTCCATAATTCACCGATTGATTCAAACTGCTGACCGTAGATATCTTTATAATCTTTAGCATACTGCTTTTCAACAGATGCCAGCAAAATTTCTTTCTTTTTTACAGATTGGTCAGCATATTTCCTGCGGAGGATGGTATCATCTTTCTGAAAAGTGTATGCAGACTGTAATTGTGCAATACAGGACAGGTGAAAGGCAAAAAGGATAAGCGATAAGGTCACGGTTCTTACTCTCAGCATGGCGGCTCACTTTGGAAGAGCAAAACAAATATATCCAAACCCTGTAAACCGGCAAATTTCAGCGACCGGTCTTTTATGGTAAATCCACTTACTTTGCAGTATGAAAAAACAATTGCTTGCATCTGTTTTATTGCTCTCAGTTTTATCTGCCTACAATCAATCCGGCAGCGGTTTAATTCCTGTACCGGTAAAATATACCGGTCACAAGGGACATTTTAAAGTATCCGCCGGTCTTTCCATTATCGCACCGGCCGATGGAGAAATAAAAAAGATCGCCGACCATCTGGCGTTCCGTATCGGGAAATCCAGTGGCATCAGGCCCGCTGTCAAAACCGGTTCCACCACTGAACCCAAATCCATTTTGCTATCGGTAAACGAATCCGGTAATAAGACACCCGGCGCCTATAAATTATATATCACCGAAGAACATATTATGCTTTCTGCCTCTCCGGGCAACTATGCCGGCCTGTTCTATGGTGTGCAATCGTTATTGCAGATGATGCCTGCTGCTATTGAAAGTAATGCCGCTAACCACACTACGCAATGGCTCGTGCCTTGTGGTGAGATCGAAGACCATCCCCGTTTCGGCTGGAGAGGCCTGATGCTCGATGTATCCCGTCACTTTTTCACAGTGGCAGAGGTGAAAGACTATATAGATCAGATGGCAAAATATAAATTCAACCTGCTTCACCTGCATTTAACCGATGACCAGGGCTGGCGTATTGAAATAAAAAGTTTGCCGAAACTGACCGAAGTGGGCGCCTGGCGGGTAGAAAGGACAGGCACGTTTGGAACCATGCGCAAGCCCCAGCCCGGCGAGAGGGCAACCTATGGCGGTTTCTATACGCATGAAGACATCAAAGAGCTGGTGAAATATGCCGCCGACCGTTATATCAATATTATGCCGGAGATTGATGTACCCGGTCATAGCCTGGCGGCTCTCGCTGCTTATCCTGAATTATCCTGTACACCCGGTGAATATTATGTAAGTCCCGGCGACCGTTTTATGGTTTGGCCGGGAGGCGGACAGCACTTTTACGGTCTGCTCGATAATACTATTTGCCCCGCCAATGAAAAAGCGTATGAATTTTTGGATAAAGTTTTTACAGAGGTGGCGCAGCTATTCCCTTTTGATTACATACACATGGGCGGTGATGAAACAGCCCGCAACTTCTGGGAAAAGAGCGATGCTATCAAAGCCATGATGAAGAAAGAGAAGCTGAAGAACCTCGATGAAGTACAGAGTTATTTTGTCAAAAGAATGGAAAAGATCATCAACAGCAAAGGAAAGAAAATGATTGGCTGGGATGAGATACTGGATGGTGGTCTGGCTCCTAATGCAGCTGTGATGAGTTGGCGGGGTATGAAAGGCGGCATTGAAGCGGCTAAACAAGGACATGAGGTGGTGATGAGTCCGACCGACTTCGCCTACATTGATTATATGCAGGGCGATGCGATCATCGAACCGCCGGTATACTCCTCCCTGCGGTTAAAGAAAGCATACCAGTTTGAACCAGTTCCCGAAGGAGTGAATGCATCACTGATCAAAGGCGGACAGGCCAATCTCTGGACCGAGCAGGTATATAATACCCGCCACCTGCAATACATGACATGGCCCCGGGCATTTGCTATTGCCGAAGCCTTATGGTCTCCCAAAGAAAAAAGGGACTGGAATAACTTCTCGGCAAGAGTGGAAAAACATTTTGAAAGACTGGATGCGGCACAGGTAAAATACGCACCCAGTATGTATGACCCCATTTTTGAGTTCAGCAAAAATGACACTGCCACTATTATTGCAAAAATGAGTATGGAGATCGAAGGAGTTTCTATTCATTATAGTTTTGATAACTCGTTCCCCGACCAGTACTATCCGAAATACACAGCTCCGTTAACAGTGCCGAAAGATGCCGCAGCCATGAAAGTGATCACTTACCGGGATAACAAACCCATTGGCAGAATGATCGTCATGCCGGTTGCTGAAATGAGAAAGAGAGCAGGAATAAAATGAGTCAGGAGTTGAGAGTTATGAGTTAGGAGACATATTCTTTCGGCAGATGTTTGATACGCTTAACCCCTGACCGGCCATTTGCCAAACAATTCTTCGACCTTCTGAAAACGATAGTCGAATACCTGCCGGAGTTGCCTTTTTACAAACAGTACATTGGCCAGGTCGCCCAATACCCACAACGGGTTTTTGTAATGAATGATATCCGTCATCTCTACTCCGCCGTCAATAGCTTTGAAATGGTGCTGGTGATGCCACATCCGGTAAGGGCCGAAACGTTGCTCATCCACAAAAAACTGCTGATACTCCACATGGGTGATCTCCGTCATCCAGTACAGCGGGATACCCAGTAAAGGCTTCACCTTGTATTCAATGATCTGTCCCGGATACATTTTTTCTCCGTGATGCGGCGAGATAATGGTAAAGCCCATTTTCGCGGGAGTAATTGCCTGTAAATTTGCAGGACTGGAAAAGAAATCCCAGGCTTTTTCCAGGGAGACGGGTATCCTCTGTATTGTTTTGATCGAATGAACAGCCATGCCTGGATTTTGAATTAACTTGTTGAATTAACCATTACCCGAACAAAAAGTTGAGTGCCGCATGTCATTTAATAAAGAAAGGTTAGAAAGAAGGTTTCTGGAAGAATACGAAAAGCTGAATGAGCAACAGCGCCGGGCCGTGGACACCATTGAAGGCCCTGTCATGGTGATCGCCGGGCCGGGTACCGGTAAAACACAGATACTCGCCAGCCGCATCGGTAAGATCTTGCTCGAAACAGATGCACTGCCGGAAAATATTCTCTGTCTTACTTATACCGATGCCGGTGTGGTAGCCATGCGCAAAAGACTACTCCAGTTCATCGGGCCGGATGCTTACAAAGTCAACATTTATACTTTCCATGCATTTTGTAATGATGTGATACAGGAAAACCTTTCCCTGTTTGAAAAGACAGCGCTGGATCCCATCTCTGACCTGGAAAAGATCGAACTCTTTAAACAACTGATAGATTCCTTTCCCAAAGGACATCTGCTGAAAAGATACCGTGGTGATGTGTACTTTGAGGTCAACAACCTGCAGTCGTTATTCAGCGCCATGAAAAAGGAAGGCTGGACACCTGACTTCATCAGCGGGCGGATTGATGAATACCTGGCCGACCTGCCTAACAGGGATGAGTTCGTTTACAAAAGAAAATACAAAGAGTTTAATGCCGGTGACCTGAAAAGAGATAAGATCGAAGAGGAAAAAGAAAAGATGGAAAAGTTGCGGGCGGCCGTGAACGAGTTTGACCGCTTCCAGCAATTGATGCGCAAAAAGAACCGCTACGACTTTGATGACATGATCAACTGGGTGATCAAGGCCTTTGAAGAAAACAAGAACCTGCTTGTCAATTACCAGGAACGGTATCAATATATACTCGTGGATGAATACCAGGATACCAGCGGTACACAAAACAGGCTGGTGGAACTGCTGATCAGCTACTGGAACAAGCCCAATGTATTTGTAGTGGGTGATGACGACCAGAGTATCTACCGTTTCCAGGGAGCCAATGTGGAGAACATGCTCGACTTTGCCGGGAATTACAAAGATGACCTGCTCACCGTGGTGCTGACGAATAATTACCGTTCTACACAACCGATACTCGATGTTTCAAAAACACTCATCAGCCGCAACGAAGAAAGATTAGTAAAGAAAATTGACGGGTTGAGCAAAGAACTTGTTTCCTCTAATAAACGAATTAACCAGTTAATCAATAAACCCCTCATCCGGGAATATGAAACACAGCGGCAGGAAATGATCGGTATTGCCAGGCAAGTGCAGGAGCTGGTGGCAAAAGACGTGCAGCCCGGCCGGATCGGTATCATTTATAAAGAAAACAAATACGGGGAAGAACTGGCACAATATTTCAAATTACTGAATGTCCCTGTGTACAGCAAACGTCATTTGAATATTTTAGAATTACCGCTGGC
This sequence comes from Chitinophagaceae bacterium, assembly GCA_016787085.1. Classification (GTDB taxonomy): domain Bacteria; phylum Bacteroidota; class Bacteroidia; order Chitinophagales; family Chitinophagaceae; genus VBAT01. Next base: position 22,814 of record JAEUVJ010000006.1, read on the forward strand.
ACAGAAGATCATTTTATTATTGAAATACCTTGCTGCCGAACATGACAAATCTAATGGCGGCGATGAAATGCTGTTCGAGATCCTGCATTTCGACTGGTTCCATATTCCACCCATTGAGATTGCCAAACTGAGTATTGAAACAGCTGAGAAAAGATATAGCGATCCCTCTATGTCCATCCGCCGGGCATTGTCTGAAAAAGCCAAAGCACCTGCCAAAGACCTGTTCTCGCAAGGATTGCACGAAGGCTTAAAGAACGCAGGAAGGATCATTGAAAAACTGATCGGCGATGTTCCGAATATCACCCTGCAACAGTTATTTGAGAACATTATCCGGGAAGCAGGCATTCTCAGCCATATCATGCAAAGCCCCGACAAACACTGGCAACTGCAGGTATTGACGGGTCTGTTTGATTTTGTAAAAGACGAAACGCACCGCAATCCTTTGCTTGACCTGGATGAACTGGTAAAGCTGATCTCCATGATGGAAAAAGAGGGTATTGCATTGCCATTGGTACAGGTCAGCGGCAGCGATAAGGGGGTAAACCTGCTGACAGCCCATGGTTCCAAAGGACTGGAATTTGAATATGTATTACTGGCCGGATGCAATTCTTCTTTCTGGGAAAAGAAAAGAAAACCCGGCGGTGGGTATAAATTACCCGACACGATGTTCACTTCTCAGCCGGTTTCCAATGACGAGGAGGAACTCAGGCGCTTATTTTATGTGGCACTCACAAGGGCAGAACAACACCTGTATATTTCTTACAGCAAATTCAAAAACGATGGTAAAGAACTGGAACCGTCCATGTTCATTGCAGAAATACAGGACCAGCACCAGTTGCCGGTAGAAAAAGTGATACTGGACAATGAAGTGCTGTCAGAGTTTGCCGCTCTTCATTTTGGCAATGCCGAAGCTCCGGAGATCGAAAAGATAGAAGAGGAGTTCATCGGCCGGGTGCTGGATAAATTTGTCATGAACGTGACAGCACTGAATAATTATCTCAATTGCCCGCTGGAATTTTATTTTAAAACCCTGATACGTATACCCTCACCTAAGAACGAAGCGACTGAATTTGGCTCGGCGGTTCACCATGCTTTGGAAAAACTGTTCAGGAAGATGCAGGAAAACGGGAAAGAACAATTCCCTTCAAAGGGAGAATTTATTAGCGATTTTGAATGGTACATGAAAAGACACCGGGAGAGCTTTACCAAAGAACAATATGACCGCAGACTGGAATACGGGCAAGAAGTATTAAGTAACTATTACAACAAATACATTGACTCCTTCAATAAGATCGTGGCCATTGAACGGAACATTCGTAATGTAGTGGTGAAAGAAGTACCATTGAAAGGGAAACTAGATAAGCTGGAATTTGATGGTAAAGCAGTGAACGTGGTAGACTATAAAACAGGCGACCCCGACAAAGCTATCCTGAAATTAAAAGGCCCTTCCGATAAAGAGCCCGATGGCGGCGACTACTGGCGACAGGCTGTTTTCTACAAGATACTTGTTGATAATTATGAGCAGAAGGACTGGAAAGTAGTAAGTACGGAATTCGACTTCATTGAGCCCGATAAAAAGAAGAATTACCGGAAGGAAAAAGTGGTGATCACCCCGGCTGATATCAATACAGTCACGCAGCAGATCACCAGCACCTGGCAAAAGATACAGGACCGTGATTTCTATACTGGCTGCGGCAAGGAAGATTGCCATTGGTGCAATTTTGTTAAAACAAATAATCTTACCGTGGCATTACATGAGATAGCGGAAGAACCTGAGCTGTGATCCTGGTTTTATCGGATTATTAGGAAATAATGCTCCGCTGTTACCTTCAAAGCTATTAAGTTTGCAGGCCGATGCGTTACCGGATCATTATATCATTTTTTGCCGTTACACTATTTGCACTGATCATCACAACCGGAGGTCCCGGCTGCGCCAACATTATCCCTCCCGAAGGCGGCTTCAGGGATACGCTGGGTCCTGTACTGCTGAAAGCCAATCCCCGCGATTCCACATTGAATTTTCAGGGCAATAAGATCACATTGACCTTTGATGAATTTGTACAGCTTGACAATTTCATGCAGAATGTGTTGGTGTCGCCGATCCCGAGATCGGTTCCGAATGCGAATTATAAATTGAATACAGTGACCATCCGGTTAAGGGATTCGCTGGAAGCCAACACTACTTATTCTATTGACTTTGGCAATGCGATCAAAGATGTCAACGAAGGGAATATCATGAAAGGCTTCCGCTATGTGTTCTCTACCGGGCCTTCGATTGATTCACTGAGTTTCGGCGGCAATGTTTTACTGGCTGAATCAGGTAAGGCTGACTCTACGCTGATCGTCATTCTTCATAAAAGCAGCCAGGACTCTGCCATACTGAAAGAAAAGCCCCGCTATATGGCCAAATTAAATGGCAAGGGAGGTTTTCTGTTCAGTAACCTGCCTGCGGACACTTTCTATGTATATGCCATGAAAGATGACAGCCGGACGTACCGGTATGATGCCAAAAAGCTATTTGCCTTTGCCGATTCCCCGATAGTGGCGCAAAACAATACGCCGCAAAAAACACTGTATGCGTATGTGACAGCAAAAGCAACAGAAACCACATCCGCCACATCATCCGGAACAACAGGCCAGCGAAATGCTGCTGACAAGCGTTTGAAATTTCAAACCACGACCACCGCCAGTAAACAGGACCTGCTGAAAAAATTCAGTTTTACTTTTGAAAGACCTTTGCGCCAGTTTGATTCATCAAAGGTCCGCTTTGCTACGGATACTGTTTTTACACCTATCCGCAATTACAGCTGGTCATTAGACAGCACAAAAAAGAAGCTGGCACTGAATTATACGTGGTCTGAGAATACCTTGTATCACCTCATCCTCGAAAAAGAATTTGCCACCGATACGCTGGGCCAGCAGATGCTGAGACCTGATACGATTACATTCATTACGATGAAGAACTCGGACTATGGCAAGCTCGCCATTCGTTTTCGTAACCTGGACATGGCTAAGAACCCGGTGTTGCAGTTTGTACAAAGCGAAACCGTTACAGCCTCGTTCCCTTTAAATGCCGTTACCTTCTCACAGGAACTCTTTCCTCCGGGCGAATATGACCTGCGTATTTTACAAGATGCCAATAAGAACGGTGTCTGGGATCCGGGCGAATTCTTTGGCAGGCACCGGCAACCCGAGCTGGTCACCCCGGTACAACGCAAGATCAGCGTCAAGCCTAATTGGGAGAATGAGTTTGAAATAGCGCTGTAAAGCTTTTAGCCGTCAGCTATGAGCTGCAGGCCAGTTCCAATAAAACAGTGTCTCACAGCTCGCAACTCATGGCTCATAGCTATCTTTGCCATATGCAATTCTCCTCTGCCTTACTGGAAAATGCTGTGAACGAATTTGCCAAACTGCCGGGCATTGGTAAAAAGACCGCATTACGCCTGGTGCTTCACTTATTAAAGCAAAACACTTCCGAAGTGCAGCATTTCAGCGAGGTGATCGCTAAAATGAGAAGCGAAATAAAGTTCTGCCAGCGTTGCTTCAATGTGGCCGATGCAGACATCTGTTCTATTTGTTCCAACAGTATGCGCAAACAGGAGATCATCTGCGTAGTCGAGAATATCCGCGATGTGATCGCTATTGAAAGCACACAGCAATACAACGGAACCTATCATGTATTAGGCGGTGTCATTTCTCCACTGGATGGCATCGGGCCGGACCAGCTCAACATTGAATCACTGGTCAGCCGTATCCAGAAAGAAAAGACCGAAGAACTCATCTTTGCCCTGAACCCGACCATACAGGGCGATACGACCATTTACTATATACAAAAGAAACTGCAGCCCTATCACCTCCGCATCACTACGATCGCCCGGGGCATTGCCTTTGGTGGCGAACTGGAATATGCCGATGAAATGACCCTGGCCCGAAGCCTTCAGAACCGGTTGCCGGTAGAAAGCTATGTGGCCAATAAGTGACCCGGCGGACTTTTGATATTATCAGGACTTATTGTAGCTTTGCCCGTCACAGGCGGATTTGTTTATTGTTCGGCCTGCCCCCGGTAAGGGAACAGAACTAATAAACGTCAACGAAACTTCACACAAGGTTTCCCAGCGTTTATATAGTCAGGTTGTACTAATGATGTGACCAGCGACAGTAACACAGATGATCAGTTGTTGCGACGCTCCATTCATCGTTCGGAATATTATTCATCTTTCTTGCGTTGCGCCTTTGCGAGAAATAAAAAAGAGAGAGTATGAACATACAGCAGGAACTCGAAAAACGCATCCTCATCATTGACGGCGCCATGGGCACCATGATCCAGCGTTATAAACTGACCGAAGCCGATTACCGCGGCGAACGGTTCAAAGATTGGCATTGTGATGTAAAAGGCAATAATGACCTGCTGAACATTACCCAGCCGCATATCATTACCGAGATCCATAAAAAATATCTCGACGCAGGCGCTGATATCATTGAGACCAACACGTTCAGCAGTACCGTTATCGCAATGGCGGATTATGAGATGCAGTCGCTGGCTTACGAACTGAACGTTGCAGCAGCGAAATGTGCAAGGAAAGCGGTTAACGAATTCTTAGAGTCTCGCAAAGCCTCCCCTGGAGGGGGAGGTTTGGAGGGGGCTGCCTGGGTGGCAGGTGCCATTGGTCCGTTGAATAAGACATTGTCCCTGTCCCCGGATGTCAATAATCCTGGTTACCGTGCTGTAACCTTTGACGAGGTGGTAGCGGCCTATTATGAACAGGTAAAAGGGTTAGTGGATGGTGGCGTGGACATTTTGCTGGTCGAAACCATCTTTGATACGCTGAATGCCAAAGGAGCCATCTTTGCCATCAAGAAATACTTCAGGGATACAAAGAAAGAACCCTTACCCGTAATGATCAGCGGAACCATCACCGATGCGTCCGGCAGAACATTGAGCGGGCAGACACTGGAAGCCTTCTATACATCCGTCATGCATGCCAAACCATTAAGCATTGGACTGAATTGTGCTTTAGGCGCCAAAGAAATGCGTCCGCATATTGAAGAATTGTCGCAGATCGCCAGTTGCTATGTGTCTGCCTATCCCAATGCCGGCCTGCCCAATGCCATGGGCGAATATGATGAAAGACCAGAAGATACCGGCCATTACCTGGAAGAATGGGCCAAAGAAGGTTTTGTCAATATCGTGGGCGGCTGCTGCGGCACGACACCAGATCATATCCAACATATTGCTGAACATGTAAAAGGCATTACACCAAGATCATTACCGATTGTAGAAAAAGAACTTGTATGACAACAGCGCAGGTATTATTACTGGTCTCTATTCTTATACTCATAGCCAATAACTTTTCATTCATTAAAAAGTTATTCATTAAAAAGCGTTCTTAGATGCAGGACACTATTGTTATCAAGCCTTATTTACGTTTATCCGGTTTAGAACCGCTTGTTGTTCGCCCTGAATCCAATTTTGTCAATGTGGGCGAAAGAACCAATGTGACGGGATCAAAGAAGTTTGCCCGCCTGATCAAAGAGAATAAATACGAGGAAGCTTTGAGTGTGGCCCGTCAGCAGGTAGAGAATGGCGCCCAGGTGCTGGATGTGAATATGGACGATGCGTTGCTGGATGGCGTAAAGGCCATGACCACTTTCCTGAACCTGGTACAAAGCGAGCCTGATATAGCGAAGATCCCGATCATGATAGACAGCTCTAAGTTCGAGATCATTGAAGCGGGTCTGAAATGTGTGCAGGGGAAATGTATCGTGAACTCGATCTCGATGAAAGAAGGTGAAACCAAGTTCATTGAGCAGGCTATCATTTGCCAGAGCTATGGTGCGTCGGTGATCGTAATGGCGTTTGATGAAAAAGGACAGGCCGATACCAAAGAACGTAAAGTGGAGATTTGTCACCGGGCCTATAAAATACTCACCGAACAGGTTGGCTACGATCCACAGGACATCATTTTCGACCCCAACATATTTGCTGTCGCCACCGGGCTGGAAGAACATAATAATTACGGTGTTGATTTCATTGAAGCCACCCGGGAGATCAAGCAACTGATGCCGCTGACCAAAATAAGTGGCGGTGTCAGCAACCTCTCCTTTTCCTTCCGTGGCAATGACCATGTGCGGGAAGCCATGCATTCCGTATTTCTCTACTATGCTATCAAAGCCGGTATGGATATGGGTATTGTCAATGCAGGGCAATTAGTGATATATGATGAAATAGAGCCACAACTACGCCAGCTTTGTGAAGATGTGATCCTGAACCGGAACAATGATAATAATGAGGCTACCGAGAAGCTGATCGCTTTTGCGGAAACGGTCAAAGCAAAAGGCAAAGAAGAAAAGAAAGATGATGCCTGGAGAAATACCTCTGTAGAGGAAAGGCTGAAACATGCGCTGGTGAACGGCATCACCGACTATATTGATGCCGATACAGAAGAAGCCCGGCAGAAATATCCCAGGCCGCTGGATGTGATCGAGGGTCCCCTGATGAGCGGGATGAATGTAGTAGGTGATCTTTTCGGAGCAGGCAAAATGTTCTTGCCACAGGTGGTAAAAAGTGCCCGTGTGATGAAGAAAAGCGTAGCTGTGTTGACACCCTTTATCGAAGAAGAGAAAAAGAATAATCCAAATGCCGGCAGCGGTAGCGTTCCAAAAATACTACTGGCTACTGTAAAGGGTGATGTACATGATATTGGTAAGAACATTGTCGGTGTTGTGTTAGGATGTAATGGTTATGACATCGTGGATATGGGCGTAATGGTGCCTGCTGATAAGATACTGGATACTGCCGAAAAAGAAAAAGCGGACATCGTGGGTCTTAGTGGCCTGATCACGCCATCACTGGATGAGATGGTGCATGTGGCCCATGAGATGAAACGCCGGGGAATGAAACAGCCGTTGCTGATCGGCGGTGCTACTACATCCCGGATGCACACAGCCGTCAAGATCGCCCCGCAATATGATAATGGCGTAGTGCATGTACTGGACGCATCCAGAAGCGTAACGGTGGCCGGCTCATTGCTCAGCAAGGAACAGAAAGGAGATTTTCTCAGCACGGTTGAAACGGAATACAAAAAACTCGCAGAGGATTTTGGCAATAAAAGATCAGCGAAAGAATATTTATCGTTTGCCGATGCACAAAAGAATAAAGTAAAGATTGACTGGGGTAATTATGCCCCGCCTGCGCCTTCCTTTACCGGAACAAAAACACTCGACAACCACGATCTGGATGAAATAAGAAAATACATTGACTGGCAGCCCTTCTTCATTGCCTGGGAAATGCATGGAAAATTCCCACAAATATTAAGCGATGCGGTTATAGGCGTTGAAGCCACTAAGCTCTATACAGATGCAAATGCGTTATTGGATAAACTCATCGCTGAAAAATGGTTGACAGCAAGAGGTGTGGCAGGATTCTGGGAAGCTAATACAACGGGAGCAGACACCATTGAAGTAAAAAGTCAAAAGACAAAGATCAGACTGGAATCGCTCCGCCAACAGATCAAGAAAGCAGCCGGTCAGCCCAACCTCGCCTTATCTGATTTCATCGCCCCTTCAGAAACAGGCAAGAAGGATCATATTGGTGCTTTCTCTGTAACCATACAAGGCATCGAGCAACACATCAAGAAATTTGAAACGGCGCATGATGATTATAATAAAATCATCCTGCAGGCACTCGCTGATCGCCTGGCTGAAGCATTTGCTGAATTGTTGCATGAAAAAGTAAGAAAAGAATACTGGGGATATGTAAAAGACGAGAAGCTAACCAATGAGGCCCTGATCAAAGAGCAATATACAGGCATAAGACCTGCTCCCGGTTATCCCGCCTGCCCTGATCATACAGAAAAATATAAACTCTTCGAACTGCTTGGCGGCAAGGAGAGTACCGGCATTACATTGACCGAATCACTGGCCATGTATCCGGCCGCTTCGGTCTGCGGCTGGTATTTCAGTCACCCGCAAAGCCAGTACTTTGGCGTAGGCAAGATACAACCCGATCAACTGGATGATTATGTGCAGCGAAAAGGCACCAGTAAAGAAGAAATGACGAGATGGTTACGGCCGGTATTGGAATAGACAGACAATATTATTCTTTATTCCATAATCGCTGATTCAGTTTCAGCTCATCAATGATATCAAACACAATGTGAACCGTATTGTAGTAATCTCCCAGTTTCTGGTAATCACTGGGAGAAAATACAGATGGCTCAAATAGCTCATCTTTTACCGGTACGGCCACGTTGATATTCGTGTTGACAAATGAGAAGGAAATACCCTCTCCCATCATACCCTGCAGCTTTATCATCCGCTCCATAAAAGATGGCGTCAGAATATAACGGGCTTCCACCTGGTCGTTACCATACACGATAAATCTTTTTTCGAACTCTGTGCTTTCCAGTTTTATTTTTTCAAGATCCCAGGCAAATGAAGACAGCAGTTTATTAAAAAAATTCAATTGCGGGTTATGCTCGCTCCACACATATGTCCTCCCGGAAAAATTCTTATTGAAATCTGCCATAAAAAAGATCCCTTTGAAGATCGTATGCCAGCTTGTATTCTTTCCTGAGCCCACTTTGTGTTCAGTATGTAATTCTGAAAAACAAAAGAATGTTTCATCCCGCTTTCCTTCCACGTAATCATCTCCCTGGTACCGGTCAGGTTCCTGAAGAAATAGCCCGCTTTTAGTATAATCATTTTCGTGTATGCAGTATCGGGGGTTGTATTCCAGCAAAGGGTCAATAAAATTAATAATACGCCTGATAATCTTCTCCTTAAAAGAAGCGACATACCCCTTTCTCCTGTTATGATAAATGACAAGCAGAATAATTACAGGTATTAAACTAATGAACGCTGCAATGGCAAAACCAGTAGAATGACCCGTTACTGCGATAATAAAGCATACGATGGTTATTCCTGCAAGCAGGAAACTTACAATTCCTGTTTGTGCAACTTTTTTCCTCTCTGCCTCCAGCGGCTGAAGCGATTCGCTAAGTTCATGAGTAAAAAACTGGTCAAAACTATTCAAGTCGGATACCCGGTTATTGTCAGTTAATGTTTATTACAGGAACGGCTTTTGCCGTATCGGGGATATTAAAATAGGTTTTATGCTGCAACTTCATCACAGAGGCTATTATGCTGGACGGAAACATTTCAATAGCATTGTGATAATCATTAACAGCAGCATTGTAAAACCGCCGTGATGCTGCCAGTTGTTCTTCTGCTTCATTGATGGCTCCCTGCAATTTCAGAAAATTCTGACTGGCCTTTAATTCAGGATAATTCGCAAAGCTTAAAAAAATACTTTGCAAAGCCTCATTGATCTTGTTGTCAAGCCCCACCTTGTCGTCGCTGGCCAGGTTACCTGTCATGGCTTTCTCTCTCATTTCGGTCAATCTGGTCAGCACCTGCTGTTCATGATGCATATACCCTTTCACCGTTTCCACCAACTGCGGGATCAGGTCATATCTTTTTTTGAGCATCACATCCATAGAAAAAAAAGCATTATCTATGGCATTCCTTTTTTGTATAAGCGAGTTGTACAAAAAAATGACCGCAAACAATATAAAGATTATGATGATAATGCCGGCGAAAAATATCATGCAACCCGTATTGAGCTATAAAGTTATGGCTATTCCTTTCTTTACCAACTCCTGTTTCAACTGCCCGGGATTTTGAAAATGTATGCTTATGATACCCATCTCTTCTGCTGCCTTCACATTCCGCAAACTGTCATCAATGAACAAAGCTTCAGAAGGGTTGACCTGGTAACGATCCAATAATCGCTGATAAAAATCCGGGAAAGGTTTTCTTGTTTTTTCTTCACCGCTTACTACCCGGCCATCAAACCAATGCAGGAAATCATAACGGACCAACGCAATATCGAACAATCCGGCCTGCCAGTTGGTCAATGCATAGATCCTGTACTTTCCACTGGTTTTTAATTCCCGGAATATCTCTACGGTGCCGTGAATAGGCCCTTTCAGCATTTCCGTCCAGCGGCCATAGAAATCGCGGATCGGTTGCTCCCAGTCTGGATGTTGTTCGATCAGCTCCAGTGTAGCTTCCACAATAGAACGTCCCTCATCCTGTTTCTCATTCCAGTCGCTGGTACAGATATGCTCAAAAAAATAATTCTTTTTCTCTTCCGAATCGAAATAATCCCGGAAAACATGCATTGGACTCCAGTCCACCAGTACATTGCCCAGGTCAAAAATAATCGTGTTGATCGCCATGTTATTTATATCGCAGTTTCAGGTAAATCATGGTAAGCGACATCATCAGTACGACCGCATTGGTCAATATGATGACCCAGTCATTTTTCAAAACGCCATAGCCTATCCACATCACCTCGTTGGTGGCGGCAATGATGAACATCCACAAGGAAACATCTTTGGCTGATCGCTCTTTCCAGGTCTTGATGACCTGTGGTAAAAAAGTAAGTGTAGTGACAGCACCTGCTGAGTAACCCAGTATTTCCGTAAACGCCATTATTTATACTTTTTGAGCTGCTTTGCTTCCTCAGCAGTAGCAGGCATCAAACTTACGGCAGTTCCGCCACCCGGCGCTAATTTTAATTTCAGTTTGGCTTTATTATCTACTATAAATTTCTCGATTACGTAGGCTTCCGGGTTATCGTTCCAGCTTGCGTTGTCAGCATCCCGGTAAATCGTAGCAACATATTTCTTGCCAGCATCCAGGAAATCGAGACTGGTCACAAAATTTCTTGCCATTTCATCGGTGATAGCGCCTATGAACCAGCTCTCCTTTCCTTTGGCTTTACGTGCCATAATGATATAATCACCCGGCTCTGCATCCAGTACTTTGGTATCATCCCAGTCAACAGCCACGTCTTTGATGAATTGAAAAGCGTCCATCTTTGCTTCATAGTTCTCCGGCAGATCCGCCGCCATCTGCAAAGGGCTATACATGGTAACGTAGAGGGCCAATTGCTTGGCCAGCGTGGTATGCACCTGCTCTTTTTTCTCCGGGTTATAATAGCTCATCTTTATTTTGAAGATACCGGGAGTATAGTCCATCGGGCCTCCCATGAGCCTGGTAAAAGGCAGTATCGTTTCATGATCCGGCATGTTTCCTACGCTCCACGCATTGAATTCATTTCCTCTTGCCGCCTCACAAGCCAGGAAGTTGGGATAAGTACGGTGCAAACCTGTGGGACGAACGGGTTCATGCATATCTACCATCAGTTGGTACCCGGCTAGTTTTTTAGTAACCCTTTCGTAATGACGTACCATCCATTGCCCGTCATGATGCTCACCTCTTGGAATGATCCGGCCTACATAGCCTGTTTTCACCGCGTCATAGCCATACTTTTTCATAAAACGATACGCTGTATCCATCCATCTTTCATAATTGGTGACTGAGGCAGATGTTTCATGATGCATAATGATCTTCACGCCTTTTGACCGGGCATAAGCTGATAATTCATTTACATCAAAATCAGGGTAAGGCGTTACGAAATCAAATACATCTTCTTTCCATTGACCGAACCAATCCTCCCATCCGGTATTCCAGCCTTCCACCAGCACACCTTCAATACCGTGTTTCGATGCAAAATCAATATACTTCTTTACATTGGCCGTATTGGCGCCATGCGGCACTTTCGCAGCTTGCTGAGATCCTACCTGGCCGCCACTATAGTCCCAGCTCGATTTACCAACATGCATTTCCCACCATACCCCTACCATCTTCTGCGGTTTGATCCATGACGGGTCTTCAATTGCTGAAGGTTCATTCAGGTTCAGTATAAGTCGGGAAGCAAGTATGTCTGTAGCTTTGTCACTGATCACAATGGTGCGCCATGGTGTGACGGTTGGCGTTTGCAGATACGCCCTGTTGCCCTCTGCATCCGGAACGAGATGGGCATTGAATATAAAAGATGATTTATCCAGCACCAGGTTCATTGCCGGGTAATTCACCAATGCCGCTTCATGTATATTGATGTAAAGCCCGTCATTCGATTTCATCATCAGCGGGGTCTGCACAGCATTCTTATCAAAGAAAGTTTTGGCGTGTATCTCCTGCGCAAACCCGCCACCGGAAGCATCCGCCTGGCTTAGGTTACTGGTATAATAACCGTACTCATTGGTGTCATAGTCACCCGGTATCCAGAAGGCTTTATGATCACCGCTCATGCCGAACTGTGTCCGTTCTTCTCCCACGATAAAATGATTGAGTTTATCCTGTTTAGGGAAGGCATAACGGAAACCAACACCATCATTAAAAACACGGAAAATTATATGGAGTATGATCCCTGATCCTGATTTGTCAGCGAGTTTTACAGAAAGTTGTTTGTAGTTATTACGAATGGAACTTTGTTCGCCCCATACCGGCTTCCAGGTTTCATCAACAGCGGAAGAGTCTGCTGCAACCAATGTAAATTTTGATAACGATACATCAGGTACATTCAGCCTGAAGCCAAGACCTGACGGGGCGATCACTGTTTTTCCTTTGTAAAAAACCCTGTAACCAAGATCGCCATTATCACGGCTGTTTATCTCCAATTGTAAATTGCCATCGGGTGAACGAAGCTGAATGGACTGATCTGCGTGAACACAAAGAGCAATAGTAAGCGTCAGTAAACCGGCAAACAATCTTTTGGAGAACATATGTCAATGATTTGCCTGCGAAGATAGGAAGTATGTGTGTTTAATACATTCTATCGTTTTTCAAATAACCACCACAAACGTTTCCGGGGTTTAACTTTATAATGTGTGCTGATATAATGGCTGATGTGGTCCATAGCCTCATCAATACTGTCTGTAAATAACAGGAGGTTCATATCTTCTTTGGAAATAGTCCCCTTCACAGCCATATCTTCGATAGCTTCCAGCAATTCCTGGTAATATTCTTTTCCAAACAATACAATAGGGAACTTGGCGATGGTCTTTGTTTGCACCAGTGTCAGGGTTTCGAACAATTCATCCATAGTCCCAAAACCACCGGGAAGTATGACAAAGGCATAGGAATATTTTACCAGCAGCACCTTACGTACAAAGAAATGTTCAAACGTAATCGTCTTGTGCAGGTAGGGATTCGGTTTCTGTTCAAACGGCAATTGAATATTACAGCCCACTGACTGACCTCCGTTTTCGAAGGCACCGCGGTTGGCAGCTTCCATGATGCCGGGCCCGCCGCCCGTCATGGTGGTCATGCCCGTAGCAGCGATCCTTTTGCCGAATTCCCTTGCTTGTTGATAATAGATATGATCTTCTTTAAAACGGGCAGAACCGAATATTGTGATGCAGGGCCTAAGAAAATGCATGGCCCTGAATCCTTTAATGAACTGCCGGAATACTCTCCAGGCAAATGCTAATTCATAACCACGGCTCTTGGGCCCTTCCAAATAAACATGCGCTTTGGCAGGAATGATCGTTTCTGTTTTCGGCCTGGACATTGCTTCCATAGTATGCAGTATATTGCCTGCAAAATAAGGACATATTACCATGCGCATCATCAGTTATAATGTTAATGGCATCAGGGCAGCCATTAATAAGGGCTTTTTAGATTGGTTAAAAACTAACCCTGCAGATGTGATATGTGTGCAGGAAACAAAGGCATTAAAGGAGAATGTTGATCATACACCCTTTCATGATCTGGGTTATCAGGATTACTGGTTCAGTGCACAGAAAAAAGGGTATAGCGGTGTGGCGGTGTTCACCAAAATAAAACCGGATAATGTAGAATACGGTACCGGCCATAAAGTAAGCGATGATGAAGGACGGGTACTGCAACTCGACTTTGGAGAAATCAGGCTGATCAATGCTTATTTTCCTTCCGGTACCAGTGGCGATGAAAGACAAAGCTTCAAATATGTCTGGCTGGATGAATTTTATGCTTACCTGAATAAGTTGAAGAAAAAATACCCGCAATTAATACTCTGCGGTGACTATAATATTGCCCATAAAGAGATTGACATTCACGACCCGAAAGGCAATAAGAACTCTTCCGGCTTTTTACCGGATGAAAGAGCCTGGATGGACAAGTTCTTTAAACACGGATGGATAGATACATTCAGAGAATTTCACGCTGAACCGCACCGCTACAGCTGGTGGAGCCAGCGTTTCCCGACCGTCAGGTTACAGAACAAAGGCTGGCGGATTGATTATATCAATGTTACGGAGAACCTGAAAAAGAGCCTGAAAGATGCGGAAATATACCCGGATATAAAACATAGTGATCATTGTCCTGTTTATATGGATATAAAGATCTGAAGCGCTTATGATCGTTTATAACGTAACCACGAAAGTGGAACATGGAATTGCCGGTGCATGGTTGCAATGGCTGAAAGAGGAGCATATCCCCGAACTGGTAGCAACCGGTTGTTTTACCCATGCTGTGATATTGCGGTTGACGGAGACAGATGAAACAGAAGGGCCGACCTATGCTGTACAATACCATACACAAAGCAAAGAACTGTATAACCGTTATATTGAAATATACGCTGATGCGATGCGGAAAAAAGCAACGGATAAATGGGGTAATAGATTCATCTCATTCCGGACAGTTATGACGGTGGTGGACAACTGAAATAAAAACACGTTCAGTGCCGGGGGGCAGGAAATTGCCAGAAAAAGAAATGCAGAATATGCTAAAACCCTTACCCCATGCGGGTTCTGCAATAGAAAAAATGATCACCGATTTACTTACTTTTTTTTTGCCGGAACCAAAATCCGTCTAATTTTGTCGCCGTTTCTCAAACAACTAAAATCCCATTTATGAACAAAGCAGAACTGATCGCAAAAGTAGCAGATGATGCAGGCGTTACCAAGACACAGGCGAATGCGGCATTGGATTCTTTCATTGAAGCAGTGACCAAGACATTGAAAGGCGGCGGCAAGGTTACCCTGGTAGGCTTTGGTACTTTTACTGTATCTAAAAGAAAAGCCCGGAAAGGACGTAACCCGCAGACCGGAGAAGAGATCAATATCAAAGCCAGGAAAGTGGCCCGCTTTAAAGCCGGTAAAGAGTTAGCCGCTAAACTGTAATGGTACCCTTACCTTTTTAAAAAGCTCCGACTCAGCAGGGAAGGAGCTTTTTGCTAAAGACATGTAACTTTGACTATTCATCAACAGAAAAAACAACACTATGGGAAGAGGTGATAAGAAAACCGCAAAAGGAAAACGCTTTAAGGGATCATTCGGTAAAAGCCGCCCGGCTAAAACGGCAGCTGCTAAAAAGAAGGCCGCTAAAAAAAGCAAGTAACCGGATGATAGAAAAACCGGGCTTGCAAGCCATCGGCCGGTTGACAACATTCTTACAATAAGAAAAGCCCTTTAAGGGCTTTTCTTATTGGGCATACCCGCATCCTCCCTGCCTGCTCAAAGGATATCCTGATACATATTTTATCGTACTTTTCATCATCAATAGATATTCTCGCTAAGACTATTTTGTAGATAATTGCCGTTTTCCCGGTAAAAACTATTGCTATATATGAAAAGAAAAACCTTTCTGCAGCATACGGCCGGCATCATTGGTGCGGGTGTTTTGCCATCCATCGCTTTTGCCGGTGAAAATAATAAGCCGGGAAAGATACGGTTTGCCTTTCTTACGGACATTCATGTAAAGCCCGACAGGACTGCTGAAGCGGGTATGGCTAACGCCCTACACCATGCCCAGTTGCTTAAACCACGGGTGGACTTTATCATCAATGGCGGTGACTCCATCATGGACAGTCTTGACGCCAATAAACAGGCAACACAAACACAATGGGACCTTTTTCATTCCATTCTTAAAAAGGAAAACAGCCTGCCGGTCTATCATTGTATCGGTAATCATGATGTATGGGGCTGGTTCATCAAAAATGATAAGCCGGAAGCGGATAAGTTATATGGCAAGCAGTGGGCGGTGGAAACGTTGCAATTGCCAAAGCGATACTACAGTTTTACAAAAGACAGGTGGCATTTTATTGTTTTGGATAGTACACAGCTAAACCCTGCAGGTGGTTATATTGCTTACCTTGATCCGGAACAACTCGACTGGGTAAAGCAGGAACTGGGGCAGATGAAGGATAAGTTCATCTGTTTTGTGTCACATATCCCGATCCTGTCCATCTGCGCTGGTTTGTTCTTTAATAAAACAGAGACAAACGGAGACCTGAAGATCCAGCGTAACCTGATGCATACAGACTTTATTTCGTTGAAACCTTTGTTTATGCAATACCCTAATATTAAAGTTTGTCTCAGCGGGCATATACACCTGCAGGATGAACTGGATTATCTTGGGGTTAAATATTATTGTAATGGCGCCGTATCCGGCAACTGGTGGAAGGGATCATTCCAGGAGTTTGCTCCTGCCTACGCTGTTGTCGAACTCTATCACGACGGAACATCTTCAAGGAGAATGGTGAATTATCAATAAGTTTCACCGGTGTGAATGACAGCGAGCAATCTTTCTGTTTCAATTTTACTGCAAAGTTCTGTGCCGGGATGCAATGTAGCAGCAGTTCCGGCAGCGACTCCGTATTCCAGCGCTGTTTCAAGACTCTTCCCGGTTGATAAAGCATAGACTATCCCGGCCACCATACTATCTCCGGCACCAACTGTACTTTTTACCTCTACAGGCGGTGGAACAATTTTTTTCATAAGATCACTTGTAAATAGCATAGCGCCTTTATCACCCATGGATACGACAAGTACTTCACAGTTGCCCCTTGTAATAACCTGTTTTGCTACTGCTTCAATTTCATTTTCCTGCAGGTAATGATTGCTGTTAACCAATGAACTTAATTCGCCAAGATTAGGCTTGAGTAAATACACCCCTTCTTTCGCTGCCTGTTTCAGCGCTTCACCGGAGGTATCCACAACAAATTTTGCTTTTTTGGTCCTGGCAATAATGGCTAACCGGGCATAGATATCATCGGGCACACCCGGAGGCAGGCTGCCACTGGCTACTATGAATTCAACATCCTTTGAGTTTTCAACGGCCTGCAAACATTCTTTCCATTCATTTTCGGAAAGCGGGGTAGCCGGCATATTAAAACGATATTGTTTACTAGTCTTTTCTTCCAGTATGACAATATTTTCCCTGGTGTCGTTAGCACTTTCAACAATAATAACGGGTATATTTTCTTTTGCCAGTAATGCGTTAAATGCTTTTCCGGTGTACCCGCCCGCAGGATAAACAGCGGTGGCCATGCCACCGAGTTTTTTGATAGCCCGGGCTACATTGATACCCCCGCCACCAGGATCCAGTTCAGGCTGACTGCATTTCAGTTTTTTGGAAGGGATCAGTTCAGGCACGGTTGTGCTTTTATCAATACAGGGACTGAAGGTGAGTGTAAGAACAGAAGGCATGATCATTTATTTAGGTCATGCAAATTTCCTTTGTCTTTTGTTACCGCAATGAGGAATTTCAGCGGATGATTACAGGTCTGTCTTTTTTATTGACAGATGATTCCCGGAGGATCAGTTGCGGGGCCAGTGTCTTTGTTTCAAACTCGGTGACAGGTCTTTTGCTTTCGATAAGCTGCAGCAGCAGACCGGTGGCTATCTCGCCCATTTCAAAAGCCGGTTGTTTGATGATAGATAAAGGCGGCCCTATTAATTCTGTAAGGTCGGAATTGGAAAAACCGATAAGCCCGATCTCATCAGGTACCGCTATTTCCCTGGATTTTAGAATACGAAAACAACCGGTAGTGATCTTATCCGAAAGCGCCAGGATGGCGTCGGGCTTTGTCTTTTGTTCCAATAGACCGCTGACGGCTTCTTCTACTTCAGATAATATCAGTCCGCCGTGCGCACAATGCCGGATAAAAGAATCTTTTTCTTTAATACCCTGATCTGCCAATGCGGCTTTGTATCCTGCTACCCTCTCCCGGGATATTGACAGGACCTCGCTGTTCGCAATAGCAGCGATTTGCTTAAAACCTTTTTCGATCAGGTGACGGGTAGCATTATAAGCCCCCTGGTAATTATCTACAGTTACTTTATGTGTATCTATATCTGTCACTACCCGGTCAAAGAAAACGATCGGCATTCCTTTATCATGCAGGTCTTTGAAGTTGCGGAAATCTTTGGTTTCCGAAGCTACAGAAACGATCAGCCCGTCAATAGAACGGGAAGTGAGATAGTTCAGGTGGATCTGTTCCCTCTCAAACGATTCCCGGCTCTGGGAAATGATAACGTTGTACCCGTTCTTATACGCAATGGATTCTATGCCGTCAATGGCCTGTGAAAAAAAACTGTTGGCGATCTCTGCTACGATGACGCCGATAGAGCGGCTCCTTCTTTCACGGAGGCTGAGGGCGATGGGGTTGGGATGATAGTTGATCTTTTCTGCATATTCCAGCACCAGTTTTTTGGTCTCCGGGCTGATCTCATAACTATCCCTCAATGCCCTTGACACAGTGGATGTAGAAAGACCAAGTGCCTTAGCAATGTCTTTTATGGTGACAGCTTCAAATTTCATCGGGCAATCTCTGAGGTTGATTAATTCGCAAGCAGGATAAAGATACAACTTTGACATCAGCAGGGTGAACATAGCTGCATGGCGGCTGATAGTGCAGGGCCACCGGGCGATGTAAAAAATAAGAGACCCCTGTCTTTATAGAATACGAGAACCATGACAGACCGGGATTGATAACCCATTAAAAATGATAACGTTGCCGGGAACGATTGCGTAAATAAATCGGTATAAACCCTTCTGTACCAGCAGAGTTCTGCTTAGCATTGTTCTGGCTTTTGGCAAATGATAGTATCCAATTCAGAAACCGAAAGCCGGATTGCTTAAGAAAATGCTTGCCGGAATGAAAGGAATGCTTGGCTATACTGTTCTGTCGAAAAGGCCATTGTTGCCTGTAAAAGGATCTTACCTTCTCTTTCCATTTTTCATACGCATTTTCATATCTGGATTTTCCCGTGTTCGCCTGTCAGCAAGCAGGTGTATCATCCTTATTGAAAACTTTCCGATAACTGTTCGCCGGGATCATGCCTGTGCGGATAAATTTTAAGGCTTTGAAATGCTCTATTAAAAAACTGCGTTATGACAAGAATCTTAAAAAAAATGGCAACAGGTATCCTGGTACTGCTTGCCTGTTTTTCCTTTGATCAATTGTATGCCCAGAACCGGACAATCACCGGAACCGTTACTTCTTCAGAAGGGAACCAGCCGTTAGCGGGTGCGACAGTGACAGTAAAAGGAACAAAAACTTCTGCTGTTACAAACGACCAGGGCCAGTTCACAATCTCTGTGCCTGGTAATGCGGCAACATTAGTGATCAGCAATGTCGGTTATGTGCCTTCAGAAGTTTCGATCGGTGGTAAGTCATCTGTGACGGTGCAACTTATAGCCGAGATCAAAACAGAAGAAGATGTGGTAGTGATCGGCTATTCTACCATTAAAAGAAAAGATCTTACCGGCTCTGTTTCTTCTTTGCCGGCTAAACAATTAAAAGATGTTCCGCTGTCTTCTACAGCTGAAGCATTGCAGGGAAGACTGGCGGGTGTTCAGTTGAATGTGACCGAAGGAGCGCCTGGTGCAGATATAATAGTCAGGGTGAGAGGCGGCGGCTCTATTACACAGGATAACTCTCCTTTATATATCGTTGACGGGGTACAGGTTGAAAATGCGTTAGCCGTTATTGCTCCGCAGGATATTGCGACGATAGATGTATTAAAAGATGCTTCTACTACTGCGATATACGGAGCCAGGGCTGCGAATGGTGTTGTGATCATCACTACTAAAACCGGAAAACCCGGAAAAACACTGATTACATATAGTGGTCAGTTTGGTTCACGCAAACTGCCGCAGACCATGGACGTAATGAGTCCCTATGATTTTGTACTATGGCAGTATGAAAGAAGCCGCAGCAGTGCTACTGATAGTTCCAGCTTTGCGCAAACATACGGGACTACCTGGGATACATTGGCCAATTACAAGAACGTACCAATGATCAACTGGCAGGATGAGGTGTTTGGCAGAAGAGCCAAATACCAGAACCATAATGTATCGGTGAATGGCGGCAGCCAGACCACCAGCTTTAACCTGAGCCTTACTTCCAACCGGGAAGAAGGAATACAGATCGAATCCGGTTTTGAAAGGAATATGGTGAACTTCAAACTGGATCATAAGGTTTCTGATAAAGTGAAGGTGGGTATGACCGCCCGTTATCTCGATCAGGAGATCCAGGGTATCGGCACGACCAATAGCGGTACACGTACCACTAACCGTCTTCGCCACGCCATCAACTACAGGCCTTTTGAACTGGAAAGACCTGGTTTTGGAATTGATGACTTTGATGAGGCCTATTACCTTGCATCAGCCGGCGCTACCAACCCGGTATTGCTCACCCGTGCTGAATACAGGAGACAATACACGAAGGCCACTTACTTTACTGGCTATGTCAATTATAATATTGTAAGGAACCTGGTGTTCCGTTCTACCATCGGATATGATAATGCCAATATCAGGTCTGATCTGTTTTATGGCAAGATCACCGGTACTGCCCGCAATTTTGCCTCATTGCCGGTAGCTTCTATCGGGCAGCAGAATAATAACCAGATCACGAACTCCAACACCCTGCAGTATACGCTGACTAATTTCAAGGAGCATCATGATATTTCCGTGCTGGTTGGGCAGGAAGTAGTGGATTATCGTTCTAAACAAAATGCGTTTGAGACCCGCTATTTCCCGGCTGATATCACGGCTGAAAAAGCGTTGGCCAACATGGGTCTTGGATCTGCCCCGTCAGGTTCGGCGCAACCTTTACCGACTTCATTTGAAGAGCCGCAGGCGAGATTGTTCTCCCTGTTTGGCAGAGCTACCTATGCGTATGATGATAAATATCTCGCCAGTTTCAACCTGAGAGCAGACCGTTCTTCTAAATTCAGCGCTTCCAATGGTACGCTGGTGTTCCCTTCCGGCTCTGTAGCCTGGAGGTTCTCCAAAGAGAAATTCATGGATAATGTATCCTGGCTGAATGATGGTAAGATCAGGTTTGGCTATGGCGCTGCGGGTAATAACAGGATAGGCAACTTACTATACCTGCAATTATATGGAGTAACAGGCCAGTATGCATTCAACCATTCTATATTGCCAGGGCTTTCCCCGACAGCATTGGCCAATCCAGGTCTGCGGTGGGAAAAAAATACCAGCCAGAATATCGGTCTTGACCTTTCTATGTTTAAAAACAGGGTACAGTTTACGGTAGATGCATATAAGAATAAGGCCAATGACCTGTTGCTGGCCGTAGCTATACCACCTACAACAGGATATACGTCGCAGATACAAAACATCGGCTCTACTTCCAACAGGGGACTAGAGTTCCAGGTGAATACTATTCCCATCCAGAAAAAGGACCTGACCTGGACATCGAACTTTAATATCTCTTTTAACAAGAACAAAGTAGAAAGCCTGGGAGGCATCCAGTCACAGACACGTAACTCAGGCTGGCAGGGTAGCGATGGTGTGGATGATTACATTGTAAAAGTAGGTTCGCCTGTTGGATTGATGTATGGTTTTGTTACTGACGGATTTTATAAGATCGAAGATTTTGATTATAACGCCACTACGCAGACCTATACGTTGAAAACAGGTATTGCCGCCAATGGCGTATATGGCACAGCCCAGCCCGGTATGTTGAAATGGAAAGACCTGGATGGGGATGGAGCCATTACTGCTGACAAGGACAGGACAATTATCGGTAATGCCAATCCTGATTTCACCGGTGGCTGGTTCAATGAAGTACGGTATATGAACTTTGACCTGAGCGTATTCGTGAATTTTGTAGTGGGGAATGATATTTACAATGCCAATAAACTGGAATGGACCGATGGAGCGTTTTCCAACCTGAATATGCTGGATATTATGAAAAACAGGTGGACCAACGTCAATGCACAGGGACAGGTAGTGAGAGATCCGGTAGAACTGGCCAAGCTGAATGAGAATGCGCAGATATGGTCGCCGGTACGTGTGCAGCGCTGGTGGCTGCATTCATGGGCGGTAGAAGATGGTTCATACCTTCGTATCAACAACCTGACACTTGGTTATACGTTACCAGCCAAAGTGCTCAATAAATTCAAGATCTCGACATTCCGGGTATTCGCCACGATCAATAACCTGGCTACTATCACTAATTATAGCGGATATGATCCGGATGTTACCGCCAGGAGAAGCGACCCGTTGACACCCGGTGTTGATTTTGCTGCTTATCCGAGGTCAAGGACATGGGCATTTGGTTTAAATGTTTCTTTTTAATCTCTAAAACGATTGTAGTATGAAAAATAAAATTTATCAAACTATAGCCGCTACAGTACTGGTGATCGTATTGCTGTCAGCCATTGGCTGTAAAAAATATACCGAGGTGTCACCCAGGTCGCAGTACAGTGTTGACCAGGCTTTTTCAGACGTATCCAATGCATATAATGCATTGATCGGTGTGTATGATGAACTACAGGGGGATAACGGATACGGTATCCGCATCAGTATGTATTATCCATATGATTCGGATGAGGGTATTGTGAGTGGCAATATAGATAACGGGAGAAGAGGTGTTGGCCGTTACCAGTTATTACTCACCAATGCAGAACTGACCAATCCCATACGCCAGCTTTATCGCGGAGTGGAGAAGGCTAATCTTTGTATCGAACAGATACCTTTAATGGCCCAGTATGATGGAGGTACTGATGCAGAAAAAAAAGAACTGAGACGTTTGCATGGAGAGGCATTAACATTAAGGGCACAATTCCTTTTTCAACTGATCCTGAACTGGGGCGATGTGCCGGCGCCTTTTACTCCGGCTTATAAACAACCGAATTTGTTCATACCCAGATCCGACAGGGATTCCACGTATGATAAAATACTGGCCGACCTGGCTTTAGCAAAAACATTGCTTCCCTGGAGGCTGGAAGTACCAAGAAATGAGCGGCTCACCAAAGCGGTAGCGATGGCGCTGCGGGCCAGGATCGCTTTGTTCCGCGGTGGATATTCATTAAGAGGTGTGGGATCTGCACTCGGCACAATGGAGCGCCGGGCAGATTACCTTAACTATTATACTATTGCCAGGGACGAATGCACAGAGCTAATGGCAAACAGAACCCAGCATGATCTCAATCCCAGTTATGAGAATATCTGGAGAAGCGTGACTTCTTTTATCTATGATCCAAGAGCAGAAATAATTTTTGAAGTAGGCGCCGGTGGCGGTAATGGTAACAGTGATAGCCGTATGGGTAATTATGATGGACCTAATCTAAGCAATGCATCCCGCTATGGCGCCGGTGGCGGCGGTATTGTGATGCTGCCTAATTATTATTATGCTTTTGATTCGGTAGATACGAGACGTGATGTCACGCTTACGCATTACCAGGTTACATCGGCTACCAATATCAAGAGCCAACGACGCCTCGGGGAGTTGAATACAGGGAAATACCGCCGTGACTGGAGAGTTCCGCTGTTACCCGGTACCGTATTGAATGTGGGATATAACTGGTGTATGATACGTTTTGCAGATGTACTGCTGATGTATGCCGAAGCTGTGAACGAGATCAACAACGGACCTACCGCACAGGCTATCTCCGCTTTTGAAGAAGTAAGGAGAAGGGCCTATGCAGGTAATACAGGACTGATTGGCACTACGCCCACTGATAAAGCAGGTTTCTTCAATGCTATTGTCAATGAAAGATACCTCGAGTTTGGGCATGAAGGGATTCGTAAGTATGACCTGCTCCGCTGGAATTTATTAGCGACAAAACTGGCGGAGACCCGTACAAAGATCCAGCAGATACGTGACAGGGTAGCCCCCTATACTAATGTGCCGCAATATATCTATTGGAGAAATAACGGGGAAGAGATACAGTATTATGCCGGTGTAGGAGCGCCTGCCAATGCGCAGCCGTTCTGGAGACCGACACAGGTACCTTCTCCTACTACGGGATGGACAAGGGTGGATTGGGCGCAACACCTGAATGCTAACGCCATTGATAATGGTACCGGCAGCAGGCCTTTATGGCAAGGGCTGGCATTCTTTTTCGTACCGGGTAAGAGCGAACTCTATCCGTTTGATGCGGCAATGATCGCCAGTTACCAGGGGCAATTGCAACAGAACCCCGGGTATTGATCAGAATTTTTTTATTGTAAGGCTGCTTGTCCGTTTGCTTCGTTTCCGGAGGCAATGAAGGAAAGCAGCCTTATTCTTAACAGTATCGTCTGTTTGTTTAATAATGAATATGAACCAGGTAAAGGGTTGGATAATTTCGCTATCAATGACAGGAACATTATTGTCCTGCCAGGCGCAGAACAGATCATTACAGTCAGCTATTATTGATGAAAGGCCAGTTGCTTTCCCGGGTGCAGAGGGATTTGGTAAATACACCACAGGCGGCAGGGGTGGTAAAGTTTATATTGTAACCAACTTAAATAATGAAGGCCCGGGCAGTTTCAGGGAAGCGGCAGAAGCAAAGGAAACCCGGATTATTGTATTTGCTGTTTCCGGTACGATCCATCTTGACAGGTCTGTGATCATAAAAGGAAATGCCACTATAGCCGGGCATACAGCCCCCGGCGATGGTATTTGCATAGCTGATAAATCCGTTGGACTGGGAGGAGATAATATCATTATCCGTTATATGCGTTTTCGTCTGGGCGACAGGTTGCAACGCCAGCGGGGTATGGTGGACGGCAGCGGCAGCGAAGATGCCTTCAGCGGCAGCGGCAAAAAGCATATTATCATTGACCATTGCACCTTTAGCTGGAGCAATGACGAATGTCTTTCTGTCTATAACGGGGACAGTACCACCCTGCAATGGAATATCATCGCCGAACCACTGAATTACTCCTATCATTTTGAGGAAGGCGATAAAGACTGGGAGCGTCATGGATATGGTGGTATATGGGGTGGCAGACATTTATCGGCGCACCATAATCTATTTGCCCATTGTAATAATCGCAATCCGAGGTTCAACGGGATCCGCCAGGTAAAAGAAGAATTAGTGGATTACTGCAACAATGTGATCTACAACTGGGGTGGCAACAATATCTACGCAGGGGAAGGAGGCAATTACAACCTCAGCAATAACTATTTTAAATATGGCCCTTCAACCAATAAAAGCGTCCGTTATCGTATTGTGAGTCCCGGCAGAACGGATGTGATCCCTTTTGGCAAATGGTATGTTGACGGAAATTATGTAGATGAAGCAAAGGATGTTTCCAAAAATAACTGGCTGGGCATTCACATGGGAAACGGCGGCACGGAAGAAGATAAGCGCAATGCCGTCATCAGCAAACCGCATCCTGCACTTTTGATCAGTATGCAGACAGCCGAAGAGGCATTTGAATCGGTAATGAAATATGCAGGAGCAAGTTTCAGAAGAGATACGCTGGATGAACGTATCATCCATAACGTACGGAAGAGAACAGGAAGCATTATTGATGTACAGGGAGGGTATCCGCATCACTCACCTTTTGAAATGACCGTGAATGCATGGCCCGCTTTACGTACGCTGCCCGCTCCTGTAGATAGTGATAAAGACGGCATGCCGGATGAATGGGAGAAAAAGAACGGGTTGGATCTGTCAGACCCTTCCGATGCATCAAAGCTATCGTTGGATAAACAGTATACTAATATCGAAATGTATATTAACTCCCTGGTAAAATGAGAAAAGCAATTTTATTGATACCAGCCTTATTGCTCCTTGCATTTTCATGGCCGGAGAAAAAGAAAATAAAAATATTCATTGCAGGTGATTCTACGGCCAGTATAAAAGACACCAGGGCCCATCCCGAAACAGGTTGGGGAATGCCTTTTGTGTATTTCTGGGACTCTACCGTAAAGGTGGTGAACAGGGCGAAGAACGGAAGAAGCACCAGGTCATTCATGCAGGAAGGTTTGTGGAAATCCATTACCGACGAGGCTGGTGAAGGCGACTATGTACTCATCCAGTTCGGTCATAATGATGAAGTACCGACCAAAAAAACATATACCACGGAAGAGGAGTTCCGCGGCAACCTGGCAAAGTATATTGCGGAAACAAGAAATAAGAAAGCGATACCCGTTCTCATTACCCCTGTGGCAAGAAGGAAATTTGATTCCACCGGTCATATAATCGGAACACATGATGTGTATTCACAGATCGTAAGGGATGTGGCGGCAAAAGAAAAAACAGTATTGATTGACCTGGACAGGAAAAGCCAGGCTTTGTACCAGCAATTTGGTGTGGAGTATTCAAAACTGTTATTCCTCCAATTAAAGCCGGGAGAGCATCCTAATCACCCAGATGGTAAGGATGATAACACTCATTTTAGTGAATTGGGCGGAAGATTGATAGCGCAGATCGTTTTAAAAGAAATAAAGGAACTCATCCCGGATTTAGCGGAAAGAGTGTACGCACCCGTAAAGAAATAATTATTGTTATTAATAAATGCCAACCCGGATGAGAAGATCACTTACGGTTTTATTTTATCTCCTGGTAGCGGCGCCCGGTTTACTGGCACAAACGGGTAATGCGCAGCAGTATAAGTATGTATTTACGGTAGCCAAAGACGGCACCGGGGATTATAAATATATACAGGATGCCATTGATGCCATGCGGGTCTTTCCATTAGCGTCGATCACTTTGTACATAAAGAACGGGGTCTACAATGAAAAGATCGAATTGCCCGCAAATAATACCGATGTAACTTTTATCGGGGAAAGCGTAGAGAAAACGATCATCACCTTCAACGATTATTCGGGAAGAGGCAAGCTGAATACGTTCACGTCTTACACGGCAAAGATCTCCGGCAACCGTTTTGTAGCGGAGAATATCACGTTTGCCAATTCTGCCGGGCCGGTTGGCCAGGCGCTGGCGCTGTATGTTGATGCAGATAAAGCGGTATTTAAGAACTGCCGTTTCCTTGGCCACCAGGATACGATCTATACAGGTGGTGAAACAGCAAGACAGTATTTTGTCAATTGTTACATTGAAGGGACCACCGATTATATTTTTGGCCCGGCTACGACCGTTTTTCAAAACTGTACGATACGTTCCAAATCGAACTCATTCATTACGGCTGCCAGTACCACCCAGGGAAAAAAATACGGGTATGTATTTCTTGATTGTAAGATACTGGCTGACTCCAATGTCACTAAACTATATTTGGGCAGACCCTGGCGGGCTTATGCAAAAACAGTTTTTGCCCGCTGTGAACTGCCCAAAGTAATCGCACCGGAAGGTTGGAATAACTGGGGCAATGCGGAGAATGAGAAAACAGCTTTTTATGCAGAATATAAAAGCATTGGTGAAGGAGCCGATGCAGGTAAAAGAGTAACCTGGTCTAAGCAACTGAATGATAAAGAAGCAAAAGATTATACCCTGGAAAATATTTTTGCATCCGCTAACCCGTCAATGCCACGGGAAGCGGATTGGTTCACCCAGATACGGACAAAACCATTTGAATGGCCGAAAGAAAACACAAAATGAGCCGGGTATTTAAGACAGTAAATATTTTTAGAAAATTCTTGCTGGGTTGTTTGCCTATGCTGGCTGTCGCATCGTTGAAAGCACAGAAGCCTGTACCTGTTAAGCCGCGTATTCTTATCAGCACAGATATCGGCGGCACCGATCCTGACGATAATCAATCGATCACCCATTTTTTGATGTACAGTCACCTGTTCCAGACAGAAGGACTGGTTTCTTCTCCTTCCTATGGAGCGGGTAATAAAAGTGAATTACTCCGCATGATAGATCTGTATGAGAAAGATATTCCTATGTTGATGAAGCATCAGAAAGGTTATCCTTCACCCGCTTCATTAAAAGCTGTGTGCAGGCAGGGAAGATTGGGTGCTGCGCCGTATAAAGGTTATACAACGGCGACTGAGGGTTCAAACTGGATCATCCAATGTGCTAAAAAGAAAAGCAAGCATCTACTTTGGGTTTTGGTCTGGGGTGGTTTGGATGATGTAGCTCAGGCCTTGCATGATGCCCCGGAAATTCAAACTAAGATCAAAGTGTATTGGATCGGCGGGCCTAATAAGAAATGGAGCGCTAATAGCTATGCATATATAGTTGCAAATTTTCCCGGCCTTTGGTTTATTGAGTGCAATAGTTCGTACTATGGTTTCTTTTCGGAAGGCATACCTGACAGCGTAAGTAACAAAAGTTATTACGACAGGTACATTAAAAGTGCAGGCTATCTGGGTAAGGATTATAAGAATTATTATAAGGGTGCGGTAAAAATGGGCGATACTCCTTCCTTATTATATATGATGGATGGTGACCCCAACGATCCATTCAAAGAAAGCTGGGGAGGTAGTTTTGAAAAGTTTGATCATAGCCCAAGGATCATCTTTGATCGCAATACTACACTTGCTGATACAGTAGCAGTATGCTCGGTGGTAGAGTTTCATTTCAAAGGCCCGGTCATCAACATCCCGGCTGATTCATCCTGTTTTACCATGACTGTCCAGGCTAAGATCGGCGAGCAGAAATGGGCGGGCTTTTATCTCGGTAATGGCGACTATGCAATCAGGTATTGTCCAAAGCAAGCGGAAACGTTGACATATAAGATCACTTCACCCATTACTGGTTTTAGTGAACAAAGCGGGCAATTGGTAGTGGACAATATTTGGCCCGGCAAAAAAAGGTCAACTGACTACACAGTGGGTCCGAACTGGTTTACTGATCGCGGTGACAAAGAGCTTTTTGATGGAAATCTGCAGGGAGGAAAAACAGTATCGAAATGGCGCAATGATGTGTTGTTGGATTGGGCAAAGCGCTGGGCATGGTTACAATAGAAATAAAATATAAATGAAGATCTTTTCTCTCATAATTGTGGTTGTACTTGCCGTTTCTGCAGCGGCACAAAAAAGAATTGTTGTTGCTGCAGATGGAAGCGGCAATTATAGAACCGTGCAGGCTGCATTGAATACCGTTCCGCTGAACAATAAAAAGCCGGTAACTATTTATATAAAAAATGGTGTTTACAGGGAGAAGCTCTTTCTTGATTCTTCAAAGGACTTTGTAGCTCTTGTCGGCGAGGATAAATTCAATACTATTCTTACTTATGATGATCATACCGGAAAGCTTTCTCCCAGAGGCGATACGATCAATACAAGAACCTCCTGGAGTTTTAAAATAAAAGCTGACGACTTCACCGCCCGCAATATTACGTTTCAGAATGACGCAGGCTTTACTGCCGGCCAGGCCGTGGCAGTAGAATCGGATGGCGACAGGACCGTATTTAATAATTGCCGCTTTATCGGCAACCAGGATGTTTTGTTTACCAATAATGATAAAAGCAGGCAATATTATAAGAACTGTTACATAGAGGGCACAACGGATTTTATTTTCGGCTCATCAACAGTATGGTTTGAACAGTGCCATATCCACAGCAAAAAGAATTCGCATGTAACGGCTGCATCCACCCCGAAGGAAAAAGAATTTGGATACGTATTCAATGAGTGTGTACTGACAGGCGATACCTCTTTGCACAATGTATCATTGGGCCGGCCGTGGAGGCCTTATGCCAGCGTGGTGTACATACGTTGTTTTATCGGGGAGCATATAAAACCCGGGGGCTGGTCAAACTGGAACAATACGGATAACTATAAAACGACCCGGTATGCAGAATATAAAAACTATGGGTCTTCTGCCGATCCTTTAAAGAGGGTTCCATGGTCGAAGCAACTGACAGATGAGGAAAGAAAAAGATATACTTTGAAGAATGTTTTAAACGGGTGGGAGCCATTGCTATGACGAAACAAATAACGATAGCCGCTTTATTACTGACGTTTATTTCAACGAATGCGCAGAACAGCTATGTTTCCAAAGCCTGGGTAGCTGATAATGGTAACGGGACCTATAAGAATCCTGTCATCAATGCAGATTACTCAGACCCCGATGCGATAAGAGTGGGAGAGGATTATTATCTTATATCCTCCAGCTTTAATCATGTACCGGGATTGCCCATTCTTCATTCCAAAGACCTCGTGAACTGGACGATCATCGGACATGCTTTAAAACGGCAACCCCCTTTTGATCATTTCAGTAAAGTGCAACACGGCAATGGCGTATGGGCGCCGGCTATCCGTTACTACAAGAATGAATTTTTTATCTATTATCCCGATCCGGATTTTGGCATTTATGTGACCAGGGCAAAAAATATCACCGGTCCATGGAGTGATCCTGTATTGGTGGAAGCAGGTAAAGGCCTGATAGATCCCTGCCCGTTGTGGGATGATAATGGCAAAGTATATCTAGTACATGCCTATGCAGGCAGCCGTGCGGGCATCAAAAGTGTTATTGTCGTTAAACAAATGAACCCGGATGGAACGAAGACAATAGATGGGGGTGTAATGGTGTATGATGGTCATGATCTTGATCCGACCATCGAGGGCCCAAAGTTTTATAAGCGTAACGGGTATTATTACATTTTTGCTCCCGCCGGAGGAGTAAGCACTGGATGGCAGTTGGTATTGCGCAGTAAAAACATTTATGGGCCTTATGAAAGAAAGGTAGTGATGGATCAGGGTTCAACACCCGTGAACGGCCCTCACCAGGGAGCCTGGGTAGATACAAAGACCGGGGGGCACTGGTTCCTGCATTTCCAGGATAAGGAGGCGTACGGAAGAGTAGTGCATTTGCAACCCATGAAATGGTTAAATGACTGGCCGGTGATAGGCGAAGACAAAGATGGTGATGGGAAAGGAGAGCCTGTATTGGTTTATAAAAAGCCCGATGTGGCTAAAACTAATCGGATTTTAACGCCTGAAGATTCGGATGAATTTGAGGGAAATAAAATAGGTTTACAATGGCAATGGCAAGCCAATCCGCAGCCTTACTGGGCTTTTCCTTACAATGGTAAGCTGAGATTATTTTCTTGCCAGGTAAGCGATACCATCAAAAATTACTGGGAAACGCCTAACCTGTTGATGCAAAAATTCCCGGCAGATGAGTTCATGGTGACAGCAAAACTTTCTTTCAAACCAAGACTGGACGGTGAAAAAGCCGGTCTGATCATATTGGGTGCAGATTACGCTTATATATCGCTGATAAAAAGAACAGATGGGAATTATATTTCCTATAGCATTTGTAAAGAAGCGGATAGAGGTAAAAAGGAAACAGTACAGGACGGTGAAAAGGTCAGCAGTGCGGATATTTATTTCCGCGTAAAAGTGACCAAAGGGGCTGTTTGCGAATTCAGTTACAGCGAGGATGGAATATCTTATAGATCTTTTGGAGAAAAACTGGTGGCAAAACCGGGCCGGTGGGTAGGTGCAAAAGTGGGTTTGTTCTGCACAAGAACAGTAAAAACAAATGATTCAGGTTTTGCCGATGTGGATTGGTTCAGGGTAGAAACCCCCTCCAACCTCCCCCTTTAGGGGAGGCCATCGACACCCAGCCCTTGCTTTTCAACAACCCGAAGAACTTTCGGGTTTTTCGAAAATGCTGAGTAATGATATAAAAGATGATATGGTAGATATATAGTTTGGATTCTCGATGAAGCACCGCTTCCTCACCTTTGGAGAGATAACTGAGCGAAGCGAAAGTTAGGAATGTAGTTCGGGGAGGGTGAGGCCGATAAACTGAAATTTTTTTTCTTACAATAAAACGATCATTGCCATGGAACGCCGCACATTTATGAAGTTCACGGCCGCAGCCGGAGCCTCGCTCATGCTTCATCCTTTTGAGTCTTTTGCTATTCCTCCGGGAAAAAAACTGCGTCTGGCCCTTGTAGGTACAGGCGCCAGGGGTTCCAGCCTTTGGGGCAGGGAGATCATCCGGACCTTTGGCGAAGTAACCGAGTTCGTGGGTCTTTCTGATATTAACCCGGGCAGGCTGGAGTATGTAAAGAATATGATGAAAGTAGAATGCCCCACCTTCAGCAATTTTGAACAGATGCTGAAGGAAACAAAACCCGATTATGTGATCGTGACCACCGTGGATGCTACGCATGACGAGTTTATTGTAAAAGCACTGGATATGGGGGCAAATGTGATCACGGAAAAACCCATGACCACTGATGAAGTAAAGTGCAAAAGAATATTGGATGCGGAAAAACGGTCGGGTAAGAAAGTGGTCGTTGCCTTTAACTATCGCCATAGTGTACATGCCATGCAGCTAAAAGAATTGCTGGCGAATAACCGGGTCGGGAAAATAACCTCAGTTGATTTCAACTGGTATTTGAACGTTAATCACGGGTCTGATTATTTCCGCCGCTGGCATGGCCGGGTGGCTAAAGGGGGTTCCTTATGGGTACATAAAGCCACCCATCATTTTGACCTGCTGAACTGGTGGCTGAATTCAGAACCAGTGGAAGTAATGGCCTATGGGGCATTGGAACATTACGGAAAGAACAATGCATTCCGGGGAACGAAATGCCGCGGATGTGAGCACAAAGGAAATTGTAAATTCTTCTGGGACATTACGCAAAACCAGAACCTCGTGAACCTGTATGTTAATAATGAACAACATGATGGATATATACGTGATGGCTGTGTATGGAGTAACGAGATAGATATCTGGGACAAGATGTCGGCGCAGATCATCTATGCCAATGGTGTAACCGCCAATTATTCACTCACAACTTATTCGCCCTATGAAGGCTGGCAGATCGCCTTTAATGGAATGAACGGGCGGATAGAAACATGGGAAGATATTCCTTACCTCCAAAAAACGCCGGAAGACCAGGCCAAGCGTCACGCCATCGAGATGTCGAATGCCGATGATGCTGTACCCGGTGAAGCAAGAGAGATCATTGCCATGGATAATTTTGCAAAGAACTATGAAGTATATACCACACCAAAGATCAGGGGTGGTCATGGTGGCGGTGATGTGCGCATGCAAAGAAGGATGTTCGTGGATACGAATGATAACCCGCATCATGTGATGGCCGGTACCCGGGAAGGCGCTATGTCAGTTTTGATCGGCGTGGCAGCGAGAAAGAGTATCAAAGAAAAAAGACCGGTTAAAATAACGGAATTAACTGACCTGGTGCCGATGGCCAACAGGTTTTAAAAGATCAACAGTATGATAAAACCATTATTGACTATTATCGGATTCTTTCTTTTGAGTATTGGGGTGGTCCCGGCACAAGAAAAAGGGGAAAAAGCTGTAGCGGCTGTTGTAGAAAAATTGCGCCAGGCCATGATTGATGGAAGTAAAGCTGAGCTGGAAAGTATCGCTTCAGAAAAACTGAGCTACGGTCATTCAGGCGGGCTGATTGAAAACAAAACGGAGTTCGTGGAGAAGATCGCCAGCGGCAGATCTGATTTTGTGACCATAGATATAAAAGACCAGACCATCAGTGTCAGCGGAAAGACCGCTATCGTTCGTCATAAACTTAGTGCTAAAACCAATGATGGAGGCAAACCGGGTGAAGTGAACCTGCTTATCCTGCTGGTATTTCAGAAGGAGAATAAACAATGGAAACTGCTGGCCCGGCAGGCGGTAAAACTTGCCTCCTGACCGGGGTGGTTCTTTACCCGTTTTGAGTAGCTTTCACTGACCGTTGCTGGTATCGTTACCGGCAACGTTTGCGTAAATAAAGCCCTCAGAAGCAATTGAAAATGATAGGGTTTTGGGTAAAATTGTAATGTGAAAGGGCAGATTAAAAAACGATTTACTTGTCATCCATGAAACAATTTTCCTGTATAGCAATTCTTGTACTCCTTTTTTTAAAAGGATCAGCACAATTCAATACAAAGCTCCCGGTTATTATTGCCCCGAAGTTTAAGAAAGATACCCTCAGTATCGTTAAGTACGGTGCGGTTCCGGATGGCAATACTTTAAATACAAAAAGTATCAATGGAGCTATTGACGCCTGTAATAAAAAAGGTGGCGGTGTGGTATTGGTACCTTCCGGCCTGTGGCTGACGGGACCGGTAGTATTAAAAAGTAATGTCAACCTGCATCTCGCAGGGGGGGCTACATTATTATTTACGGACGATAAGAAAGAATACCCGCTGGTAGCTGCCAACTGGGAAGGTTTGCCGCAGATGCGGAATCAATCGCCCATTTCTGCCACCGGGGCTTCTAATATTGCTATTACAGGAAAAGGAATCATTGATGGTAACGGGGATGCATGGCGGGCAGTGAAAAAAGATAAATTCACCGAAAGTCAGTGGAAAAAGAAAGTAGAATCAGGCGGTGTGTTAAGTGAAGATAAAAAAACATGGTATCCATCGGAAGCATTTTTAATGGCGAGTAAAGGCCCTGCCAACCCCGGCCAGATTTTACCAGGACGGGATTCAGCTTACTATGCCAATGTAAAAGATTTTTTGCGGCCCAACCTTTTATTGCTGACCCAATGCAAATACATATTACTGGAAGGCGTCACATTTCAAAACTCTCCCGCCTGGTGCCTGCACCCGCTGATGAGTGAGCATCTTACTGTCAAAAATATTTTTGTCAAAAATCCCTGGTATGCGCAGAACGGTGACGGCATAGATGTGGAAAGCTGTAAGAATGTATTGATCGAGAATTCAGTTTTTGATGTAGGAGACGATGCATTATGTATGAAAAGCGGCCGCGATGCAGAGGGGAGAAAAAGAGGAATGCCTACTGAGAATGTGATCATCCGCGGATGTACTGTTTATGCCGCTCATGGTGGTTTTGTGATCGGTAGTGAGATGAGCGGAGGCGCCCGCAATATGTACATCAGCAATTGCACGTTTATCGGTACGGATATCGGGCTTCGTTTCAAAACAACAAGGGGCCGCGGCGGCATCGTGGAGAATATCTTTATCAGGGACATTTACATGAAAGATATCCCGGCTGAAGCGATCCTGTTTGACATGTACTACATGGCAAAAGATCCCGTGGTATTGGCCGGGGAGAAAAGGGAGTTGCCGAAAGTAGAATTCAAACCGGTGGATGAAACAACACCACAGTTCCGCAATTTTCATATCAGCAATGTGTATTGCAACGGCGCCGAGAAAGGAATATTCGTCCGGGGGCTGCCTGAGATGCATGTCAAGAATATTGTACTGGAAAATATGGTGCTGCAGGCCAATAAAGGAATTGATGTGCAGGAGGCGACCGGTATTGCTTTCAAAAATATTAAAGTGATCAGCCATGAGACCAATCCCGTGGTAGATGTGATCCAGAGTGATAAACTGGTGTTTGATAATATCAGGTATAAAGAAGGCAGTGAGCTGCTCTTCCGGGTAAGCGGGGACAGGGCCAGCGATGTCGTGATCAAAAACACAGACGCATCAAAAGCCAGGCAAAAAATAGTATACGAATTGGGCGCCACAGAAAAAACGGTTACTGTCAAATGAAGAAATTACTAATGATTGCAATCCTGTTCAGCTGGCAATATGCCGTTGCGCAGCCACCTTTGTCACAACAGGTATATCAAACTGTCATGAACATCTGGAAAGACTCCATTCCCGTTGGCGGTCAGACCAAGTGGAGCTATGACATGGGTGTAGTGCTGAAAGGATTTGAAGGCATGTGGATGAATACCGGCGATGTAAGGTATTTCAATGCGATCCAGAAAAAGATGGATTGGTTTGTGCAGAATGACGGCAGCATCAAAGGGTATGAACTGGACGAATACAATATTGATCATGTGAACAATGGAAAACTGGTTTTGCTGCTGTACCGGGTTACAGGAAAAGAGAAGTATAAGAAAGCTGCAGACCTGCTGCGCAGCCAGTTAAGAACGCATCCAAGAACAAAA
Organism: Chitinophagaceae bacterium; assembly: GCA_016787085.1. Taxonomy (GTDB): domain Bacteria; phylum Bacteroidota; class Bacteroidia; order Chitinophagales; family Chitinophagaceae; genus VBAT01. The sequence continues at coordinate 58,436 of JAEUVJ010000006.1, forward strand.
GAAGGCGGCTTCTGGCATAAGAAAATTTATACCAACCAGATGTGGCTGGATGGTTTGTACATGGGGGCGCCCTTTTATGCTGAGTATGCTATGCTCTTCCATGAAGACAGTGCATTCAATGATATTGCCAATCAGTTCATCTGGATGGAAAAAAATGCCAGGGACCCGAAGACAGGGTTGCTCTATCATGCATGGGATGAAAGCAAAGAACAAAAATGGGCGAATAAAACCACCGGCACTTCGCCGTTTTTCTGGGCAAGGGCCATGGGCTGGTATAGCGATGCGCTGGTGGATGCGCTGGATTATTTTCCTGCCAGTCACCCGAAAAGGAAAGCGCTGATAGATATCCTCAACCGCTTAGTGAACGCAATAGAAAAGCAACAGGATAAAACCACCGGACTTTGGTATGATGTGATCAATTATAATGGCCCCGGTAAGGAAAGGAATTACTTTGAAGCATCAGCATCCTCCCAGTTTGTGTACGCCGTTGCAAAAGGAGTACGCAAGGGATACCTGCCTGCTGCCAAACTGGCGATTGCAAAAAAAGGATATGACGGAATTGTAAAACAGTTTATCAAAGTGGAAAACGGGCAGACCAATCTGCATGGTACCGTAAAAGTGTCTGGTTTGGGTGGTAACCCTTACCGCGACGGAAGCTTTGATTATTATATGAGTGAACCGGTGATCGTAAATGACCCGAAAGGTGTCGGCGCCTTTTTGCTGGCCAGCTATGAGATGGAGAGGCTGCCAACATTAGGTACAGGTAAGGGGAAAACTGTTTTGCTCGACCGCTGGTTCAACAGCGAAAAAAGGAAAGATGCTACCGGTAAGGAAGTGTACTGGCATTATGTATGGGAGGAAAGAAGCCACCCCGGTTTTTATACACTCGGCAATGTTTTTGAGAATCACGGCGCTAAACTGGCATCACTGGATGTGGCCCCCACCGCCGCTAACCTGAAAAATGCCTCGGTGTATATTATTGTTGATCCGGACCATGTACGGGATAATCCCAAACCAAACTTTGTTTCATCAAAAGATGTGAAAGCCATTGCTGACTGGGTAAAAGCAGGCGGCACTTTGCTGTTGATGGCGAATGACAGCAATAACTGCGACTTAAAAAAATTCAATGACCTGGCAGGGGCATTCGGTATAAAGTTTACGGACAAAAGTATCAACATGGTGAAGAATGATGTGTATGAGCAGGGAGTTGTAATGGCTGGCGTTAATAACACTATCTTCCGTGCAACACAAAAAATGTTTTTAAAGGAATTGAGTGTGCTGAGTGTCAAAGCACCGGCAAAAGCACTGGTTACAAAAGAGGAAGACATTATAATAGCCACAGCCGCATTGGGAAAAGGAAGGGTAATTGCTGTTGGGGATCCGTGGCTGTATAATGAGTATGTGGATGGAAGAAAGCTGCCGGCCGAATATGAAAACTATAAAGCAGCGGAAGACCTGGCTAAGTGGCTGCTGACACCAGGTAAAAAGTAAAAAGTGACAGGTAAGTGGTCATATTTTCCATTGATTGCAACCTTTTTCTTTTTTACTGTTGCACGATCGCAGCAAAAGGTTGTAGTGGATGCAGGAGGTCATGGGGATTTTAAGACCATACAGGAGGCGCTGAACAGTTTGACTGACTCATCTGCTGCGGCAAGGATGATCTTTATACGGAACGGGATTTATAAAGAAAAGCTCTTTATCATAAAGCATAATGTGATCCTGGAAGGAGAAGACCGGGATAAAACCATCATCACGTATGACATTGCGCGGGACGAATGGCGATGCGATCATCCCGATGACTGGGGCGTGGCTACCGTGAATACGAACAGCAATGACATCACGCTGAAGAACCTGACCATTGCCAATGATTATGGTTTTAATGTGAAAGAAAGCCGTGTGGTGGATTGCAAGGCAGATACAGCAACGGGAAAGAAAACTATTACTACCGGGGGACACCAGATGGCATTACGGACGATGCGCACAACAAGACTGAAAGCGGTCAATTGCCGTTTCAGGGCGTATGCAGGCGATACCGTGAGCCCATGGAATACAGTAAATGGCATGTTCTATTTCAAGGATTGTATGATGGAAGGCGGTGTTGATTTCTATTGCCCGAGGGGCTGGGCATGGGCGGAGAACTGTATATTCTATGCAAATACAGGACCGGCCAGTATCTGGCATGATGGTTCGGGTGATCCTGATCAGAAAACGGTATTGAAGAATTGTGTCTTTGATGGATATAAAGGATTTAAACTTGGCAGGTATCATAGAGAAGCCCAGTTCTACCTGGTGGATTGCAGGTTTTCAAAGAATATGGCCGATACAGCGATCTACCGTGTACCGGTCAATGAGATCAAATGGGGCGAAAGGATCTACTATTATAATTGCCGCCGGGACAAGGGGAAAGATTTTGCATGGTATTCCAATAACCTGCCATCCGGATTGAATGCAACCGATATTACTGTGAGCTGGCTTTTCGGCGATCGCTGGAAGCCATAAAAACAATAAATATGACTACGAAGACAATGATACAGGCGTTAAACGCCACCAGTGTTGAAAAGCCGGTTTTGCCGGTAAAGATCCTGCAGTTCGGAGAAGGTAATTTTCTCCGGGCATTTGTTGACTGGATGATCAATAAGGCGAACGAAACAGGTAAAATGAATCACGGCATTGCTATCATACAGCCTATTGCAGGCGGTGAGTTTGTCCGTGAGCTCTTTCATAAACAGGATAGCTTATACCACGTGTACCTGGAAGGGATCAAAGACAAAAAACCGGTCAAGGAGGTTTCCCTGGTAAAATGTATTACCGGGATCAATAACCCTTATGCTGATTATAAGACATATGAGTCCCTGTTTTTAAGTGAATCATTGGAAATGATCGTTTCCAATACAACGGAAGCAGGTATCCGCTACGAGGAAGGAGAAGACCTGCAGGCAGAACCGCCGGCTTCTTTCCCGGGTAAGATGACAGCCCTGTTATACAAAAGGTATAAAAAGTTTAATGGTGATCCCTCCAAAGGCCTGTCTGTGATCTGCTGCGAATTGATAGAAGACAATGGCTCTACGTTACGGCAATATGTACTAAAACATGCAGCCGCCAATAAACTCGGTGCTGAGTTTGAAAACTGGGTAAAAGCCAATTGCCACTTTTATGATACCCTGGTTGATCGTATCGTTCCCGGCTTTCCAAAAGAAACGATCAACGAGATCAAAGAAGAGATCGGCTATGATGATAACCTTGTAGTGAAAGGGGAATACTTTCATGTGTGGGCGATTGGCGGCGACAGCAGTATCAAACAAAAATTGCCGCTTGACCAGGCTGGCCTGAATGTGCTTTTCATGGATGATATCCGTGATTTCAGGGCAAAAAAGGTACGTATCCTGAATGGTTCGCATACGGCCATGGTACCTGTGGCCCTGCAGATGGGCTGCGAAACCGTGATGGATGCTTTTAATACGCCTGAAGTGGAGAAGTTCATCAATAAAATGGTGAACGAGGAAGTGTTGCCGGTGATCAATGAAGATCCCGCAGAACTGAAGAAATTTGCCGGTAAGATACTGGAACGTTTTTATAATCCCTTCCTTAAACATTATCTGAAGGATATTTCACTCAACTCATTGTCCAAGTGGGAGACAAGAAATTTCCCGACGGTAAAAGATAATTACACCAAACTGAACAAAAATGCCAGGCTGGGCTCCTTTTCATTTGCAGCCTTGCTTGTACTGTACAGTGGAAAAGCAAAAGCGGCATTTACACCAAACGATACGGCAGAATTTGTTGATTTTATCCGGTCCTCATTTGATGCAGCTAATATAAAAGGATGGGTGGAAGCTATTGTGAAGAACCGCAAGATATGGAAGGAAGATTTTTCTGCTTCCCCATACTTTATTGAAGAAGTGGCCGGCTCCGTGGAAACCATATTGAATAAAGGCATGAAAGCAGCAGTAATGGACCTGATCAGTTAATCCTTATACGGATTCTGAATGAATAACTCTAATATTTGCCAAACAATATAAACCAGCATTATATGTCGCAGATCGTTTTAAAAGTGCATCCCAAGGATAATGTGATCGTAGCATTGAAGGACCTGGAGAAGGGTCAGCTGATTTCATTTGATGGAGCTGAATACGTGTTGCAGGAAGACATTCCTGCCAAACATAAATTCTTCATGCATGATATGAAGAAAGGCGATGCCATCACCATGTACGGTGTACTGGTGGGTAAAGCACAGATGGATATCGCTAAAGGCTCCCGCATGTCAACGGAGAATACCAAACATGCTGCAGAACCCTACACATACCGGAAAGTAAATTACGACTGGCATGCGCCTGATGTCTCAAAGTTTAAAGGCAGAACATTCAATGGTTATCATCGCAGTGACGGAAGGGTAGGTACGGCCAACTACTGGCTGTTTATACCGACTGTTTTTTGTGAGAACAGGAACCTGGATGTGATCCGTGAAGCCATGCACAATGAGTTGGGTTATGCGGTTACCGATAAGTACAAACGCTATACACATCAACTACTGGAAGCGTATAAAAAAGGAGAGGATATTTCTTCTGTCAGCCTTTTGCCTCCCACTACAAAGGAGAGGGTAGGAGACAGGCTTTTTAAGAATGTGGATGGGATCAAATTCCTCAATCACCAGGGTGGTTGCGGCGGTATCCGGCAGGATGCGGCTGTGTTAAGCAAATTGCTCGCTGCGTATGCCGATCATCCGAATGTGGGTGGGGTGACTGTACTGAGCCTCGGCTGCCAGAACCTTCAGACCCAGGATTTTCTGAATGACCTGAAAGCGCTGAATCCTCATTTCAATAAGTCTCTTTTCATTTTTGAACAACAGCAATCGCAAAGTGAAGAACAGCTGATCGCCGAAGCGATCCGCAAAACATTTGAAGGACTCACAGAAATTAATAAACTGGAAAGAAAGCCAGCTCCGCTGGACAAACTTTGTATTGGTGTTAAATGTGGTGGAAGTGATGGATTCAGTGGTATTTCAGCTAATCCTGCTGTAGGGTATGCATCCGACCTGATGGTGGCACTAGGCGGAAAAGTATTGCTGGCAGAGTTTCCGGAACTATGCGGAGCAGAGCAAAACCTGATTGATCGTACAAAAGATGAGACTGCAGCTAAAAAGTTCATTCAATTGATGTCGGCTTATAGCGACTCCGCTGAAAAAGCCGGTAGCGGTTTCCATATGAACCCTTCTCCCGGTAATATTAAAGATGGGTTGATCACCGATGCCATCAAGAGTAATGGTGCCGCATTAAAGGGAGGTACTTCACCCGTAGAAGATGTGCTGGACTATACGGAAGTGGTGAAGAAGCCAGGGTTAAGTCTTGTATGTACACCTGGAAATGATGTAGAAGCAACCACCGGAAAAGCTGCCAGTGGCGCTACGTTGATATTATTCACCACCGGGCTGGGAACACCAACCGGCAATCCTGTTTGCCCTACTATCAAGGTGTCAACTAACAGCAACCTGACCAAACGGATGAATGACATCATTGACATTGATTGCGGGCCCGTGATTGATGGCGAAAAAACAATTCCGCAGATGGGAGAAGATATTCTTGACTATTGCATCAAGGCTGCCAGTGGGGAAGTAATACCCAAGGCAGTATTATTGAACCAGGATGATTTCATTCCCTGGAAGAGAGGGGTATCTTTATAAGTATAACAGAAAGGAAAAACAGGCTGGATGAAAGAGAATCAATTTTCGTTGAAAGGCAAAGTGATCGTGGTGACCGGGGCAACAGGCATATTGGGCCATGCCTTTATTAAATCATTGGCGGCCGCCGGAGCTATTGTGGGAGTACTGGGAAGGAATGAGCAGAAAGCAAATGAAAGGGTTAAGGAAATTACAGATGATGGTGGTGAAGCGATAGCATTGCTGGCTGATGTGCAAAATGAACAGCAACTGATCGCATGCCGTGATACTGTATTGAAAAAATATGGCAGAATTGACGGGCTCGTCAATGGAGCCGGTGGCAATGTGCCGGAGGGTGTTCTTCAGGCCGGGCAGGATATTTTTTCGATCAATGTGGAAGGAATGAAAAAAGCGCTGGATATAAATGTGTGGGGTACATTGATACCTACCTTGGTATTCGGAAAAGCTATTGCGGAGAGTGGCGGTGGCAGCATTGTGAATATATCATCGGTAAGTGCCGACAGGCCATTGACAAAAGTGCTGGGATACACGATGGGAAAAGCGGCGATAGAGAAGTTCAGTAAATGGTTTGCTATTGAACTGGCCAGCCGGTATGGTGATACGATCCGTATGAATGCGATCGTGCCGGGATTTTTCCTGACCGAACAAAATAAAATGTTGCTGACTGATGGACAGGGTAACCTTACTGAAAGAGGCCACCTGATCATCAGCAATACGCCGTTTAAAAAATTTGGTAAACCGGAAGATCTGGGCGGGGCGCTGGTGTGGCTGATGAGTGATGCTTCATCTTTTGTAACGGGCACCACTGTAACTATTGACGGAGGATTTACCGCTTTCAGCGGTGTGTAGCATAAACCGGCTATGTGCCGGCCGGCATTAATTTTTAAAGTGATTGTACATGAAAAAGTTTTTGGATGAAAATTTTCTGCTGAAGACACCTACAGCACAGCGTCTCTATCACGACTATGCTAAAGTGATGCCCATTATTGACTACCATTGTCACCTGCCGCCACAACAGATAGCAGAGGATACGCAATTTGAAAATCTGACACAGGTATGGTTGTATGGCGATCATTATAAGTGGAGGGCCATGCGTACCAATGGCGTCAATGAAAGCTATTGTACCGGCAACAAGAATGACTGGGAAAAATTCCAGAAATGGGCAGAAACAGTTCCTTATACTTTGCGCAATCCGTTGTATCACTGGACACACCTGGAACTGCAGCGCTACTTTGACGTACAGAATATCCTGAATGCGGATACGGCAAAGAAGATCTATGATGAGTGTACGGCAAAACTGCAGACCAAAGAGTATGCTGTTCGTAATCTGCTCCGTAAAATGAATGTGAAGCTGGTATGCACCACAGACGATCCGGTTGATTCCTTAGAATATCATAAGAAGATCAAAGACGACGGGTATGAAATACCGATCCTGCCTGCATTCAGACCGGATAATGCTATGAATGTAAGCGATCCTGCAAAATTCCTGACCTATATTAAAAAACTGGAAGCAGTTACTAATATTGCCATCTCGTCATTTGATGACTTCCTGTATGCATTGCAGAACCGGCATGATTTCTTTGCCTCAATGGGCTGCAGTGTTTCCGATCATGGGTTGGAAGAAATTTATGCAGATGATTTCACGGGTTCGGAAATAGACGCCATTTTCAATAAGGTACATGGTGGCAAAAACCTGAGTGATGCGGAACAAAAAAAATTCCGTTCAGCTATGCTGGTCCATTTTGCCGAATGGGACTGGGAAAAGGGATGGGTACAGCAGTTCCATCTAGGGGCGCTGAGGAATAATAACTCCAGGATGTTGCAAACTCTCGGCCCCGATACCGGCTGGGACTCCATCGGAGATTTTTCACAGGCAAGAGCATTGGCGAGATTCATGGATAAGCTGGACAGCAATAATAAGCTGGCAAAGACTATTGTGTATAACCTTAACCCTGCGGACAACGAACTGATGGCAACAATGATCGGTAATTTCAATGACGGATCATCAGCAGGTAAGGTACAATGGGGTTCAGCCTGGTGGTTCCTCGATCAGAAAGACGGTATGACCAGGCAGATAAATGCACTCAGTAATATGGGATTGCTGAGCAGGTTCATTGGTATGCTAACCGATTCCAGGAGTTTCCTATCCTATCCGCGTCATGAGTATTTCAGAAGAATACTGTGTGACCTGTTTGGCGATGAGATCGAGAACGGAGAGTTGCCCAATGATATCAACTGGGTGGGTAAAGTGGTACAGGATATCTGTTTTAACAATGCAAAGAATTATTTCAACTGGCAACTGGATGCCAGGCCGGCATCGGTAAAGCCGGTAAATGCTTAATAGGCTGTGAATGTAGCGAAAGAATGCACCCGGCAACGTTGCCGGGAAAACATCAGGGAATAAACCGGTGCTATGCTGTATCTTTCGCCGCTCAAATCAATAAAACATAAATACAATAAACATGTCAAAGAAGGTTGTAACGCTTGGGGAGATCATGCTGCGTTTGTCCACTCCCGATTTTAAACGTTTTGTACAGGCTGATAGCTTCGATATCACCTACGGAGGCGGAGAAGCGAATGTAGCAGCCGCTTTATGTAACTATGGTTTGAAAGGTACTTTTGTTACCAAGGTGCCAAACAATCCTATAGGCCAGTCGGCGATCAATCATCTGCGCCGCTATGGTGTGGATACGCAATACATCGTGAGAGGTGGCGACAGACTGGGTATATATTTCCTGGAAACCGGTGCTGCTATGCGTGCCTCACAGGTAGTATATGACCGTGCAGGGGCTTCTATTGCTGACGTGAATGTATCGGAGTTTGATTTTGACAAGATATTCGAAGGAGCTGATTGGTTCCATACTACAGGTATTACGCCTGCTTTAAGTGATAAAGCCGCAGCATTGGCCGAGGCCGCTTTGAAAGCAGCCAAAGCAAAAGGCATTACTACAAGTATTGATTTGAATTACCGTAAAAAACTCTGGACAAAGGAAAAGGCAAGGGAAGTGATGACAAAACTTTGCCAGTACGTAGATGTATGTATCGGTAATGAAGAAGATGCGGATACCACGCTTGGTTTTAAAGCAAAGGATACAGACGTTACCAAGGGCGAACTGAACCTCGATGGTTTCAAGGATGTGTTCAAACAGATGAAAGAAAAATTCGGTTTCAAATACATTGCTTCATCACTGAGAGAAAGCCATAGTGCCAGTGATAATGGCTGGAGCGCTTTATTATATGACGGAAAGGAATTTTATCATACCCGCAAGTATGAAGTACGAATTGTTGACCGAGTGGGCAGTGGGGATTCTTTTGCCAGTGGCCTGATCTATGGCCTGGTAACCGGTATGAGCATGAATGATGCGGCTGAATTTGGTGTGGCTGCGTCGGCTTTGAAACATACAATTCCTGGTGACCTGAACCATGCCACGCTGAGCGAAGTGAAAGACCTGATGAAAGGGGATGCCAGCGGCAGGGTACAGAGATAGCCCCCTGTCCCCCTAAAGGGGAGACTTGATTCGATGATGCCTTTGTTTGTTCAATAGTTCTTTACTCGTTTTTTTTAAATAATAATATATCACCTTCCACTGTAGGGGTTCTAAAGTCCCTCCTTGGGAGGGATTTAGGGAGGTCTGATTTATGATAGTTGATACTATAAAGAACGCTTCGAAATATTTTTCAGCACATCCTTTGTTTGCGAAGGCATTTGAATATATCAATCAAACGGATCTTGCCAATGCAGCCGATGGTAAAGGAGACATTGCGGACGGGTTGAAATATATTATCAGCAACGGGCCAGGCAAAACAAAGGAAGCCAGCGTTGCGAAGTTCGAATGTCATAATAAATTTATTGACATACAGCTTTGCATCAAAGGTGTGGAGCAGATTGGCTGGAAGCCAAGAGAGAAATGTTTTACAGAGAATGGCGGATACAATGCCGAGAAAGATGTGCAGTTGTATAACGAACAACCCGATATGTATTTTCAACTGACCGACGGGCAGTTTGCTATCTTTTTTCCGGAAGATGTGCATGCCCCGATGATCGGTGATGCAGCAATCAAAAAACTGGTGATAAAAGTAAAAATCTAAACAGCTATGGCAACCAAACAGGTAATAACAGATGCGATCGTAAAGCAGGGTATTCTGCCTTTGTATTTTAATGCGGATGAAACGGTAAGCGTGGAAGTACTGAGGGCTATCTATCGTGCGGGTATCAAAGCCGTAGAATATACCAACCGGGGTGATGCGGCATTGAAGAACTTTAAAAAACTGGTGGAAGTAAGAAATGCAGAAATGACCGGCCTGATGCTGGGAGTAGGTACGATCAAAAACCTGAAGCATGCAGAAGACTATGTCGCTGCTGGCGCTGATTTCCTGGTGAGCCCGGGGTATGTAGCAGAGGTAGCTGATTATGCGAATAACAAAGATATTTTTTATGCACCGGGCTGCATGACCCCGACAGAGATCATAGCGGCAGAGAATAATGGGATCGGGTTCATTAAATTGTTTCCGGGCAATATGCTGGGACCTGAATTTGTAAGTGGTGTCAAAGATATTTTCCCTAAACTGCTATTTATGCCTACCGGCGGTGTGGATACCACTAAGGAGAATATTGAAGAATGGTTCAGTGCAGGAGTGTGTGCGGTAGGGATGGGCAGCAAACTGATCAGTAAAAAACTAATGGAGCAAAAGGACTATCTTACTATTGAGAAGATGACAAAGGAGGTGCTGGGACTGATCGCTTCAATAAAAAAATAGAAAATAAGGCAGTGGTCTCTGTTGTGCAATTTTGGTGATTCTTACTATGGTTACTGGTATCATATAAATTCTAACGATTAACGTATGACAAACTCCGGACAGCAACAGAAAATGACCAATTTCAGGTGGGCGATCTGCTCATTGCTATTCTTTGCAACAACTATCAACTATCTCGACAGGCAGGTACTATCGCTTACCTGGAAAGATTTTATTGTTCCGGAATTCCACTGGAAGAACAATGACTATGGCACCATTACAGCTGTATTCTCCATTGTTTATGCAGTATCCATGTTATTCGCCGGCAAGTTTGTGGACTGGATGGATACAAAAAGGGGCTTCGTATGGGCTATTGTTATCTGGTCAATCGGAGCTTGTCTTCATGCGTTTTGCGGAATTGCCACATCCGGTATTCTCACAGGAAACTGGCTGGTAAGTTTTGAGGGTGCAAGGGAGATTATCGGTACAGTGGATGATGTAGCAAGTATTGTTACGGTCAGTGTATCGCTTTTCATCTTTGCCCGTGTAGTACTGGCTATAGGAGAAGCCGGAAACTTTCCTGCTGCCATTAAAGCCACTGCCGAATATTTCCCCAAAAAGGACAGGGCTTTTTCCACGAGTATTTTTAACGCCGGAGCAACGGTCGGGGCGTTGGCAGCCCCGCTTAGCATACCATTTATTGCTAAAGCATACGGATGGGAGATGGCTTTTATCATTATTGGTGCCCTTGGTTTCTTATGGATGGGCTTCTGGATATTCTATTACAAAAAACCGCATCATCATCCCAGGGTAAATAAGGCTGAACTGGATTACATTCATCAGGACTATGCCGATGCCGCCAATACAGCCCCAACAGCTAAGCCTAAAAGCATTTCTTTCGGGCAGGCGTTTAAATATAAACAGACATGGGCATTTGCTGTCGGCAAGTTTATGACCGACGGTGTCTGGTGGTTCTTTCTTTTCTGGACGCCGGCCTATCTGAGTTCAGTATATGGCCTGGACTCTACACAAAGCGCCCCGCAGATATTTACATTATACCTGATCACTTTATTGTCAATTATCGGAGGTTGGTTACCTACTTATTTTGTAGAAAAGAAAGGCATGAACCCTTATGCAGGCCGCATGAAGGCTATGCTCATCTTTGCTTTCTTCCCTCTTCTGGCTTTATTGGCTCAGCCACTCGGTTATATTTCGGTTTGGGTGCCCGTTATTATCATCGGTATCGCCGGTGCAGCACACCAGGCCTGGTCAGCTAACATTTTTTCGACGATCGGAGATATGTTCCCCAAATCGGCGATCGCCACCATCACGGGTATAGGAGGTATGGCCGGAGGTATCGGATCATTCCTTATCAATAAAGGCTCAGGAATGTTGTTTGATCACGCAACTGAAACCAAAATGAAGTTTATGGGTTTTGAAGGGATCGAGTCAGGTTATTTTATTATTTTCTCTATTTGTGCTGTGGCGTACCTGATCGGCTGGACCATCATGAAATCACTGGTGCCTCATTATAAGATCATAACGGATATTGAGTAGATATGCTATTCAGATCATTCCTTTTCTTCTTTAAAAATGAAACTTACGGGAGCTAAAGTAAAAAGGCCGGTGATTCAGCCCGGCCTTTTTCTATGCGTAAATCCTCTCAATAGCTTCTTTATATTTCTCTGATATCACTTTCCGCTTCATCGAATGTTTAGGGGTCAGTTCACCGGTATCAACACTCCATTCATTGGGCAGTAATTCAAATTTTTTGATCTGCTCCACATGATTGAAGTATTTATTGAAGGTTTCTACCAGGTCCTTATACATGTCCAGTACTTTCGGATGGCGGATCATTTCTTCGTTAGCCCCTTCGGGTACCCCGTTGTGCCGGCACCAATCTTTCAGATTAGGAAAAGAGGGGATGATCAGCGCCCCGACAAACTTTTTTTCAGATCCTACGATCATTACCTGCTCTACGAATGGTGATTCTTTTAATTTATTTTCCACGGGTAACGGCGCTACATATTTGCCGCCGCTGGTCTTAAAGAGTTCTTTTTTCCGGTCGGTTATCTTCAGGTATTTATTGTCGGTCATCATGCCGATATCGCCTGTATGGAACCAGCCATCAGTGATCACTTCTGCGGTCAGGTCAGGGCGCTTGTAATAACCCACCATGATATTCGGGCCCCTGGAAAGTATTTCTCCATCTTCAGCAATGGTTACCTCCACGCCATCAATCAGCGGCCCGACAGTACCGAATTTCCTGCCGCTTTCCTGGAAACGGTTCACTGCAATAACGGGTGAGGTTTCTGTGAGGCCATATCCTTCCATGATCGTAATGCCAGCAGCGGTAAAGATCCTGATCAGTCTTACCTGGCAGGCTGCGCCACCCGTAACGATACATCTTATTTCACCGCCAAGACCTTCTTTCCATTTACTGAAGATGAGTTTCCGGGCAAGCCCCAGTTGCATATTGTACCAGGCTCCCTGGTTGGTATTGATCTCAAATTTTTCTGCGAGGCTATGCGCCCAGAAGAATAATTTTTTCTTCATACCGGTCAGTTCATTGCCTTTCTGCATGATTCGGTCATATACTTTTTCCAGCAAGCGTGGTACAGTGGTGAACATATTGGGCTGTACTTCTTTCAGATTATCTCCGATGGTGTCTAAACTCTCTGCGTAATAAATGGAGGTTCCATTGAACAAGTAGAGATAACTTACCATTCTTTCAAAAATATGATTGAGGGGAAGGAAGCTCAGCGACTTTGAATCATTACCTTCACTTGGAGGGAAACAGGGAATACAGGCAATTACGTTTGAAAGAATATTACGATGACTCAGCATGACTCCTTTTGGGGTACCTGTTGTACCTGATGTATAAATGATCGTAGCCACATCTTCGTAGGTGATCTTGTCGGCGATAGGTTTGATCTTACCGATAAGCTCGGGGGTACTCATAGCCATCACTTCTTTCCAGTGCCGGGCATTCACTACATGTTCAAATGTGAAGATCTCCTGGAGGTGGGGAAGATGGCTTTTCAGATTGGCTACTTTGTGATAGAGGTCCTCATCGTTCACGAAAACCATTTTTACCTGCGCATCTTTCAGTACAAACTCCAGCTCATTGATATTGATCGTCGGGTAAATAGGTGTAAGCAGGGCGCCGATCTGCTGTACGGCAAGGTCAAGCATCAGCCACTCGGGCCGGTTCTTACAAAGAATGGCTACTTTATCACGGCCCTCTACCGTCATATCATTGGGCCCGATACCCATGCTGATCAGCCCTGCACTGAGGTGGCTGACCATATCGGCTACTTCCTTTGTGCTGTATTTTTTCCATTGCCCGGCTTCTTTTCCGGCCAGCATTACATCCAATGGTTTCCTTTCGAGGTGGTATTCAATACAATCAAATAATCTTCTGGGTTCAGTCATGTGGCAATCGTTTTAGGAAAATGAAGCATTCTGATCAGGTCTGTTTGCTCTTTCTGTAACAAATTAGGCAAAAACCAAAATATAAAAAAGCCTGCCGGGTATTCACCGGCAGGCTTTTACAAACAGTTGCTGTCCGTATCATTGATAATATTGACCAACCGGCATTTTAAAAATGCGGTTTTTCTGAAAATTCGTAAAGGCAGTGAATTGTTCCGTATGTGTTTTGGTCCAGTTGTCGTATGCCGCCAGGTTATCCACCGGGCCAAACAGCCATTGATTATAGGCGTCAAACATGCCTTCTTTCAGCAATTGCTGGTGAAAATCGAATAATTTAAAAGGGAATTTAGCGGCATTTGATGTAAACCAGTCAAGGATGAACCGGGAGCGGATCATGGTGATCGTTTCAAGAGTCAGCCCTTTATTAGCTAATGAGGATTGCTTATTCATTCCCTGCAGAAAGGCTTTGGCAAACTCACTTTTATTCTTTTCTTCTCCTTTCAGCAGATCGGCCTCGGCAAATAGTTTCTCTTTATATCCCTGCAATAAAAGCTGTTTCATGGCAGCACCCCTGTCCGACAGGCTTTCCATATTTATGAATATCTCGCCATAGATCAGGCTCCACACTTTGTCTTTGGTAAAGAAATAAAAAAGGGCCGCATTATAGTAGTTTCCGGAATACCCAGGGTCATTCTGCATTCCTTTTTGCCATTGTTCAATTGCGGAATAGTCTTTCAGCGACCATAACAATTCCCCGTATTCACTATACAATGGCCCGCTTTTGGGAAATTTCTTCAATCCCTTTTTGTAGGCTTTCTCGCATTCTTTAGGCTGCTCCAATGCTTTGTAGACATTACCTGCCAGCTGATAACAAACCACATCCGCATCGTTGCGGTCCAGCAGGGATTCTGTTCCTTCCAGGGCCCTGGTATAATCTCTTTTCAGGTAATAGCACATCACAAGATCCTTTTGCATCTCCAGGTTCTTCTTGTCCTGGTTCAGAGCTCTCACCAGAACAATGATCGCATTATCAAAATCGCCGGAGCGCATAAAAGTTTTTGCATTTTCATGCAGGGTCTTTGGGTCATCGCCGGGCTGGGCAAAAGAACTGATGGCAAAAAATGCAGCAACCAGTATGGAAAAAAGGTGTTTCATATTACAAATTAAAACAAACAGATGCTATTAAGCCGGAAGCTGTTGCAAGATTAACAAATTAAATCCTGCACTCAGATCAGGTGTGTCAGCAGGCCGTCCCTCAGCTTCGGCTCGAACCAAGTGCTTTTTGGCGGCATCACATTCCCGCTGTCAGCAATATTAAACAATTGCTCAATGGTGACCGGGTAAAGGCTGAAGGCCACTTTCATCTCACCGCTGTTCACTCTTTTTTCGAGTTCTCCCAAGCCACGTATGCCGCCGACAAAATCTATCCGCTTATCAGTACGCTGGTCTTTTATATCAAGCAGTTTGTCTAATATATTGTTAGAAAGAATGGTCACATCTAATACGCCGATCGGGTCGGTGGTATAGGTTCCTTCCCGGGAGTTAAGAATATACCATTGCCTGTCGAGGTACATACCGAATTCATGTAATTGTGATGGCTTTACTGCTTCGGGGCTTTGAGTGATGGTAAAGTCATCCTGTAAGGCGCTGATCAGGTCTTCTTTACTCAGACCGTTCAGGTCTTTTACTACCCGGTTATAGTCAAGGATGGCTAATTCACTGTCAGGAAAAATAGTGGTCAGGAAGTATTTGGCCGCATCACTGTCCGCTAACTGCTGGCTTACTTTGGCCGCAGAAGCAGCACGATGGTGACCGTCGGCGATATAGGTGGCGGGAACTTTCGCAGCAAAAGTTTTAGTAATGGTATTAACAGTATTGTCGTCATTGATCACCCACACGGTATGCTGAATACCATCATCCGCTTTGAAGTCATATACCGGCTGGTTGTTCTTCTTCCAGTTATTGATGATATCGTTGATCTCCTTTACGTCACGATAAGCTAAAAAAACATTCCCTGTCTGGGCCCTTGTGGTTCGGATATGGTTAATGCGGTCCTGTTCTTTCTCCGGGCGGGTGAATTCATGTTTCTTGATCACGTCACTGAAGTAATCATCTATCGAAGAAACACAGACCAGACCCGTCTGGCTGCGGCCGTTCATGATGAGCTGGTAGATATAGTAGCAGGGTTGATCTTCCGTGAACAGCACACCGTCTTTGATAAACTGCTGCAGGTTCGCTTTTGCCTTTTCATAAACGGTGGCCGTATGAATATCAGTTCCATCCGGCAGGTCAATTTCTGATTTGGTGACATGTAGAAAGGACTGTGGGTTGTTCTTTGCTTCTTCTTTGGCTTCGGCACTGTTCAGTACGTCGTAAGGTCTCGAGGCTACTTTTGATTCGGTTCCTTTTTTCGGTCTTAATGCCTGGAAGGGTCTAACATTTGTCATCCGGCAAATATCAGCATTTTCCTAAAATTAAAAGCGGTAACCTGTTTTTAGTGCTACAAGCGTATTCGCATCACCATTCGTATAATTATGAAAATCCAGTCTCACGCCTGCTAATATTCTTTTGAACTGACATTCATATCCGGCACTTATTCTATAACCCCCAATAACCTCATTAATATATTCTAAAAGGGATCTCCTTACACTTGTTTGTGTGGTGGGGTCAAAATAATAGGAAGCCTGAAATTCCCTGTTCTGATTTGTATAACCAGCAGAAATGCCTGCAGTGATAATAAGACCTTTTGCAAAAGTCTTATTGAAAGGGTGATAGGTTATTTTAGGGGTAATTACAATATTAGTCGTATTGTAATAGGTTTTGGCAAAAAAATCCTGAGCAGACGGGTTAATTACTTTGGGTTGTTTATCTCCGTTTTCAAAAGATATTTCAGCACCCAGGGAAAAATGTTTTGAGAAGGATTTACCGGGATTTAGTTGCTTTGAATATTCAAGATTAATCCCGTATCCAAAAAAATCTCCCGTTCCAAAACTGATTCTTCCGCCAGAAAGAGCGATAGAATTCAATCCATTTTTCTCATTTTGAGAAAGGCCTACAACCGACAATGAAAGGAGTATTACAACGAACGAAAGCAATTTCATAGTTAAGCGATATTTTATAATTCGGGTTATAAATTACGTAATTTATAACCCGAATTATAATTATTGTAATTATTGAGTCGGCATAGTATACATAACATCCGAGTAACAATCATAAAGAGTCCAACCGTTTAGTGTACCACAGCCATTGTTTAGCCCTCCCTGATTGTAAGTATAGAAACTAGTTCGATTCCAATTTAATTGGCGAATTATATCATCTTGTGTTTGCACAGAAATGGAATATCCTAATTGTCCTTGTCCCGTTCCGCCTGGGTTTCCACCGACAGGGGGATTAGTAAGCGTTGATGTAAGAGAACCAGAGAAAGTTTTTGTTCCTTGTGTATCTTCTTCATAAATTCCAAATATTTCTTCAGTATTGTCAATTTCCCAATCTGAATCCCAGAGATTATTAACGACTTTCCAGTTCTTCTTTCTTATATCCTTTCTTTTAATATTTACTGTAATTATATTCTGAAAATTAGTTATTTGGCCACTCGTGTTTGGTTGTAAGTATATATCACCTCTTGTGAAGCGTAATTCAGAACCGCCACCATTACCAGTAAAGGAGATCAACCTATCATATTGTTTAACACATTTAATAACACCGATATAAACAATGTAAACTGATGTTGTGCCAGACGGAGAATTAGCTGTATTTGGCTCTGCTCCGACACCAACTATGTGAACAGGGTGTAATTCAGCATATGCATCATCTACTGTGACATTATTGTAACAAATATTATCTGGACACATTGGTTCGTTCGGATTCCCGGTTGATACGTAGGGTTCATAGCCAGGTCCAGAGTCTGCTTCACGATCGGCCGATACGAGTGTTACTAACTGCCCAGTCTCTGTATTATTGGTAGGATCGTGAGGATTTATTGAAGGAAAATCTTCCGAGTATGGGAAATAGATACTAAGTCCATACTCATTCGTCCATATTTCGTTAGTTGTATCAATAATTGGCCAATCATCAGTCAAACGAAATGTCCGGTTTGCAGAATTACTCATAATGGCATTGAGCCTTGGATAGTTGCCTTTATCAAGTTCCTCAATAAACGCTTCTTTAAAAGTTCCTTTGACAGATAACGACTCAATAAACTTTTTGCTTTTGTAAACAGGGCTTTTATCGGGAGTTAATAAGTCTCTTAATAAAACTCTTTCATCAGTATAGTATTCGGATTTAATCGCAGAGTTCACTTCATAAACAACATTCGGATCTTTATATATTCTTTTAAGAATTGAGGTAACTTCTTTAATAGCCTCTACCCTTAACTTTTCGATAGATGTTGTCGGAAACCTGATTTCGGAAACTGCTGACTGATTGGAAAGTTCTTTTTTACAGGAATTTAAGAGGAGTAACAGAACTGCACCCAAAGAAATGAGTGTCTTCTCATGAGTTTAATGGTTTGGGTTAAGAATTAAATTGCAGAGGCAATATAACCGGAATATTAAAACGAGAACAGCAGCGGTACTTACTTTTCAATACTAATTTGGGGTTGTAATCAAAAACTCTTATTGCAATAAACTGGAAACAATTAGTTTATCCTTTTTTATTTGCAAAATCTTTCATCAGGTCTGTCAAGACCCTGACGCTATCTATGGTCAATGCATTATACAAAGACGCCCTGAAGCCACCCACACTGCGATGCCCTTTTATACCCACAATGCCTTCCTGCTTGCACAGGTCGAGGAATTCTTTTTCTAATGCAGGGTCTTCCATTACGAATACCACGTTCATGGTGCTGCGGTCTTCATTGGCTACTACCGGTTTGAATACAGGTAAGCTGTCTAATGTTGTATAGAGCAGTTCTGCTTTGGCATCATTCATTTTTTCCAAAGCCGCCACACCACCCTGCTTCTTTACCCATCGCAGGGTCAGCATGGCCACATACACGGCAAATACCGGCGGCGTATTCAGCATGCTGCCTTCTTTGATATGATTGCGGTAATCAAGTATCGTGGGTATCGGGCGGTTCACTTTGCCAAGAATATTCTTGTTGACCACGACAAGGTTCACACCGGCTGCTCCCATATTCTTTTGTGCACCGGCATAGATGATATCAAATTTGTTGAAATCAAGCATCCGGCTCAGTATATCGCTGCTCATGTCGGCTACCAATGGTACACCGCAATCATAAGGCATCTTTTTCCATTGCGTACCGGCAATGGTTTCATTGGTGGTGATATGCAGGTAGGCTGCTGTCGGGCTTACCGTAAGATTCTTAGGGATAGAAGTGTATTTGGTCTCTTTGGTTGATCCCGCAATTTCCACATGCCCGAACAATTTCGCTTCTTTGATCGCCTTGGATGCCCAGGTACCGGTATCGGTATAAGCGGCCAGTTCATTTTCATTCAGCAGGTTCATTGGTACCTGCATAAACTGTGTGGTGGCGCCGCCATGCAGGAACAACACTTCATGGTCATCGTCCAACTGCATCAGTTCTTTTACCAATGCCCTAGCTTCCGCCATGACGGGTTCAAACAGGCTGGTGCGGTGACCTATTTCCAAAATAGATAAGCCGGTATGATTAAAATCCAGAACAGCCTGGCTGGCTTCTTCAAATACCTCTTTAGGAAGCACCGAAGGCCCGGCATTGAAATTATGTACCACAGATTTCACCGTTTCGATCATGATTTTATCGGCTGAATTGATGAGGCGCAAAGATAGTTATCGGTAGCCGGTTTCCGGTTGCCGGTAAAGGAAATCTGGGCTATAAATATGACTGGTAACCAGTAACAGGTAACCTTCACTCATGCTCACGACCTTTTGTATTGCCGCTTTTCCAGGCTGCATTCAGTTCTTCAAACTCTTTCAGGTCTTCTGGCGAAAATTCTCTGTTGCTGAGCCGGGTAAGGTCGGGCTGGCCTGCATTCACCCATGCCGTGTACCAGAAGGAGGCGATAGCAAAGATGGATTGCCGCATCCTTCTTTCCACCATACCTTTCATACGCTCATTATATCTTATTGAATAGGCCGACGAATATTGACGGATGGTGACACCGTTTCGTTCTTCAAACGCATATTTCTGATCGGGCGGGAATATGCGGGATAATTCTTTTTCAAACTTCAATACTGTATCAGCCGCTGCAGCGCTTTCTAATACTCTTTTCCAGGTAAAGTCAAGCGGGTTAGAAATATATTCGGCCTTTCCGATAAAGAAATCCCATTCTTTATCAGCCAGCAATTCGGGTATGCGGCTTTCCCAGAAGCCATGTATGCCTTTTTGATCCGTGTATTGCCCGTTATGATTACTGCTGGCATGCAATGGTACATGGGCATCAGCAATATAATGACCGATCTCTGCAGAGTATTTTAAAATTTTGGCCTGGTTTTTTTCTTTGAATGCTTCGGTCAGCCGGTACAGCATCGTCTGTATCCACCAGGGCACTATACCGTGGGCATACAATGAGTCTTCCGTATATTTTGCGACGGCATCATTCCATTTTCGGGGTAATGAGTCGAAAGGATAGACGCCATAATGATCAATGTCTATATAATGCCTCGGCCCTTCGGCAGCTACGGCATATCTCCGTTTGTCAGGGTCCACGGCATGTTCTGCCAGGAAATCAGCATAGGGTTTGTACAGTACCATCATTTCAGGAGGTAAAAGAAAAACCGAGTAATAATTGATCTTAC
The DNA here is from genome assembly GCA_016787085.1 of Chitinophagaceae bacterium. Classification (GTDB taxonomy): domain Bacteria; phylum Bacteroidota; class Bacteroidia; order Chitinophagales; family Chitinophagaceae; genus VBAT01. The sequence goes on from JAEUVJ010000006.1 coordinate 79,014, forward strand.
GATGAGCGAAGAAGCCCCAGCAGAAGCATTGCTGCGCCAGTAATAATGAAAGGAAGAGAATAAGGTTTCTTTTCACGATAAAAAGGTAAAGAATTGGGTAATCCTTTATTCCCTGTCTGTCTTTAACTCCGATCTTGTTTGTGCATCTCTTTCGGCATCAAGATCAACGACACCCCCGGTAACAGCATATTTCATTGCTTCACCGGAAGTAATGTTTTCGATCTTTCTTACCCGGTCTCTTGGTAAAATATATAGCTGCCCGGCAAAGTTGTAAGCCTGCGGCACATATACCGCTACTTTATCAGCGCCCATTTCAAACTTCTGTAGCTCCTCATCGGTCAAAAATCCTACGATCCACACATCCTGTGAAAATATATTAGCCAGTACTGCTTTGTTGAATTTCTTTTTATCACCTGCAAAGGCTTCAAAAAAATCTTTGGTAGAGGAGTAAATGAATTTGATCACGGGTGTTCTTTCCATCCATTGATCAAAGAAATTAATAGCACTGCCCATCAGGAAGTTGGAACTGATCCATCCTACCAGTATGACAAATAAAAGAATGATCACAAACCCCAGCCCGGGAATATTGACGCCGGTAACTGTGTGAACGGCCGGGCGAAGGATACCATCTACTTTTTCAAAAAGCCAGTATAGCGCATAGGCAGTAATGCCGATAGGGGCAAGGATAATGATACCCTGGATAAAATACCGGAATATTTTTTTGGCTGTGACCCTTCTTCTGATTTTCAGGCTTTTTCCCATGCAACTGGCTTTACGAGACCAAAGGTAAGGCAAAGAGAATGACCGCTTTCGAATTCAGAAACTGGTTTATTCAAACACCTGTTCGGATAACCCTATTGTTATGAATGGTGAAATTTCCTGATGGAAACTTTGGTTACGAAAAAAGTTTCCATAGTTTTGTCCACTCATTTAGTGTGTATGGACCCAAAAGAAAGAATATTGATCAAGGCGGAAGAGATGTTCATGCAGTACGGCATCCGCTCTGTTTCGATGGATGATATTGCGAACAACCTTGGTATGTCGAAAAAGACATTGTATCACTATTATGCCGACAAAGACGAACTGGTCCATGCAGTGGTGGATGATCACGTCAATGGTATTCAGTCTGATTGTATGAACAGCCGGCAGGATGCCAAAGATGCCATACATGAGATATTCATCACTATGGAGCGTATTGCGGAGGAGATCAGTAATATGAACCCGATGCTATTGTATGACCTGGAAAAATTCCATTTCAGGGCGTACCAGCGTTTCCGCGAGCACAAAGACAAATTCTTGTTGCAGATCATACGGGATAATATTGAGTGGGGCATAAAAGAAGAACTCTACCGGCCCGATGTCAATATTGATATACTGTCCAAATTCAGGATCGAGTCCATGATGATCCCGTTCAATGTAGCGGTATTTCCACCGGGCAAATACAACCTGGCCCATACGTCGGAAGTGATCATTGAGCATTTCCTGTTTGGACTTGCCACCGTCAAAGGACATAAACTGGTACAGAAATATAATGAGCAGAAAAATAAAAAAATGAGCTATGATGAGAGCAAAAAGTAAACGGGTGATTGGATTGTATGTATTGCTGTTGCCGGCAATGGTATGGGCACAGCCGAAGGATTCGATAAAGATTACCCGGCATGAAATGTCCGTACAGCAGGCCATTGAGTATGCAAAGAAGAACAACGTGCAGGTAAAGAATGCGCTGCTGGATGTAAAATACCAGGAGCAGGTGAACCGGGAAGTCACTTCCAATGCATACCCGCGTATCAATGCCAGCCTGGGAACAACCTACAACCCCAATGTGGCGACACAGGTGTTACCCAACTTTATCTCGCCGGCCACCTACCAGGTGCTGATTGATGAAGGGGTGCAAGATGGCAGCGGCAACCCGATACAAATGCCATCAGACTTCGGGTTTGTGGCTGCGCAGTTTGGCACAAAGTACAGCGCCACGGCTGCTGTCAGCCTCAGCCAGATATTATTCGATGGCCAGGTGTTTGTTGGCCTGCAGGCCAGGGACGCCACGCTGCAATTTTCCAGGAAAAATGCAGAGGTGACAGAAGAAAAGATCAGGACGAATATCTATAAAATATACTATCAGTTGGTGGTGGGCAAAACACAAATAGGACTGCTGGATGCTAACGTTGCTTTGACAGAAAAATTATTGCGAGATACCCGGATCATGTACCAGAACGGTTTTGCCGAACAATTAGATGTTGATAAAGTGAATGTACAACTGACCAACCTGCAAACAGAGAAAAGAAAAGTGCTGAACACGATCTCGAACGGTTATTACGGACTGAAAGTGCTGATGGGTATGCCGGTGACTGATGAATTAGTATTGACGGATACATTAAGCGATGAACAGGTAAAGGAAGGTGTATTGGGAAATGATGTCTATAAGTATGAGGACAGGAAGGAATATCAGTATGCACAGATCGGGAAAAGCCTGAACGAGTACAATATCCGCCGGTATAAACTAAGCCAGATACCCACTGTGACACTGACCGGGCAATACGCCAAGAATGCACAGCGTAACCAATGGAATTTCTTTGGCAGCGGTGATTGGTTCACCATATCCAATGTGAACCTGAATGTTTCGATCCCGATCTTCAACGGTTTTTATACTAAATCTAAGATCGCCCAGGCAAAAATTGACCTGCAGAAAACGGAGAACCAGATCAGCTATTTGCAACTTTCTATTGATAACGAAGTAGCTACTTCTAGGAATAATTTCCAGTCAGCAATTGCTACGCTGGATTTTCAAAAGAGAAATATGGAACTGGCGGAGAAGGTTTATCAGCAAACAAAAAAGAAATATGAAGTAGGAACAGGTTCACAAACGGAGATTACTGCAGCACAAAAAGATATGAACCTAGCACAAAGTAATTACGTAACAGCGCTCTATGATGCGGTGATCGCTAAAATTGATTTCCTGAAGGCAACGGGCAAACTGCAATAATAAAACCATTAACATGACCAATAAAATGAATGATATGAATAACATTTTGAAAATCTCTTTTGTCGTGATCATCGCTGCATCACTGGCAGCTTGTGGCGCCGGAGCAAAAGATGAAAAAGGTAAGATCGGTGACCTTAAAGTGAAACTGGAAAAGCTGAAAAAGGAAAAGAGCGGACTGGATGAGCAGATCCGCCAGTTGGAGGACCAGATAATAAAAGCTGATCCCGAAGCGGCTAAAGCTGTACAAAAACTGATATCCGCCGATACCTTGCGTATACAGGACTTTTCTCACTATATAGAACTGCAGGGAAAGATAGATGCGGATGGCGTGGCATATGTAGCTCCCAATGGTATGGGCGGTTTGGTGAAAGCCGTTTATGTAAAGCTTGGAAGCAGGGTAAGCAAAGGCCAGGTGATATTAAAATTGGATGATGTATTGTCAAAGCAGGGACTTATCGCTGCCCAGCAACAGGTTGCAGGACTAAAAGCACAATTAGCGCAGGCAGAAAGTATTTATCAAAGGCAACAGAACCTATGGAAAGAGAATATAGGTTCAGAGATACAGGTAATCAATGCAAGAACAGCTGTGGAGACTTTGCAGAGCCAGCTACAGGGTGCGGTTGCACAGGCAAGAAGTGCCCAGGAACAGGTGGATCAATCTAACGTAAAAGCAGAGATCAGCGGTGTGATAGATGAAATGAATGTAAAAGTGGGCCAGTTATTTACTTCGCAGAATGCGGGTGCTCCTGGTGCAGGTATCCGGATAGTTAACAGCAGTAATGTAAAGATCGTAACTGAGGTGCCTGAGAACTATGTGGCGAGAGTAAAACAAGGGGATGCTGTATTGGTGGAAGTGCCAGAAACCGGGAAACCTGCATTTAAATCTGTTATCAGTGTGGTAGGTGCGTCTATTGATCCCACTAAGAGATCGTTTATCACGGAAGCAAAGCTTCCAGCTGATCCTCTTTTCAAGCCTAACCAACTCGCTTCCATGAAAATTCTCGATTACCAGGCAAAAGGGGCAGTTACTGTACCGACAAACCTGGTACAGACAGATGAAAAAGGGAAGTATGTATATGTGATCGAAAAAGCTGCCGGTAAAAATGTGGCCAGGAAGAAGACGGTAACGGTAGGCGAAACATACAATGGTATTACTGAAATAAAAAGCGGGTTGACAGGCGGGGAATTGCTGATCACAGAAGGATACCAGACCGTGTATGACGGGCAGTCTGTTACCACAGGTAAATAAAAACCCCATCCTGCCCTTCCCCTCAAGGGGAAGGAATCAGGGCACAAAGCCAGCTTATTTGAAGCGGTTCAGATATAAAAGAGAATCTTCTCTTCTGTTTGACAAATAGGGATGGCATACATGCAGAGGGGCGAAAATAAACTCAATAGAATCCAAAAGGAATTATATGAAAGTTATAGAAGGGGTTACTAAAAAATTCAAACAGTTCAAACCGACAAGCTGGGCGATAGATAACCGGACGGCGATCTACATCATTGCGATCATTATATCGTTGTATGGTTACATCCAGTTCACAACAATGCCGAAAGAGCAGTTCCCGGATATTGTGGTGCCTACTATTTCGGTGGCTACCATATATGTCGGCAACTCACCGGAAGATATCGAGAACTTAGTGACCAGGCCGATAGAAAAACAGCTGAAGGGTATCAGCGGCGCCAAGGTCAATAAGATCCAGAGCACCTCGCAAACGGATTACAGTCTTATTGTGATAGAGTTTGATACGGATGTGAAGACAGACCTTGCGAAGCAGAAAGTAAAAGATGCCATTGATAAAGCCCGGACCGATCTGCCGACCGATCTGACACAGGAACCGGATGTGCAGGAGTTTGCCTTCAGCGAAATGCCGATCATGTACGTTAACATCAGTGGTGATTATGATGGCATGAAACTGAAAGAATATGCAGATAAAATGCAGGATCACATTGAAGAATTGAGCGAGGTCACCAGGGCGGAAATTGTAGGAGCGCCGGAAAGAGAGATACAGGTAAATGTAGATCCGTATAAAATGACGGTGGCCCGTGTCAGTTTTACAGATATCGAGAATGCGATAGCGAGAGAAAACAATGATATCACCGGCGGGTTGATCGAAGTGGGTAATATGAAGCGTACGCTTCGTGTCAAAGGTCAGTTTGCCACCATTGCCGATATGCAGAATATCGTGGTGCGCAGCAGTGCGCAGGGTGCTTCCGTTTATCTGCGGGATATTGCAGAGTTAAAGGATACAGTTAAGGAAAGAGATAACTATGCGAGGCTGGATGGCAAGAATGTAGTGACACTGAATATTGTGAAAAGGGCAGGTGAGAACCTGATCAATTGTGCTGATAAAGTAAAAGCAGTGGTGCAGGAGATGCAGGACAATGAAGAACTGCCCCGCGACCTGAAAGTGGTGATCACCGGCGACCAGAGTAAGCAGACAAAAACATCCTTCAATGAACTCATCAATACGATCATCATTGGTTTTATACTCGTACTGATCATTCTTATGTTCTTCATGGGTGTGACCAATGCATTCTTCGTGGCGTTGAGTGTTCCGTTAAGTGTGTTTGTTGCATTCCTGTTTTTACCGGTGGCAAATGCGATCATTGGTACGACGGTTACCCTGAACTTCATTGTGTTATTTGCCCTGTTGTTCGGGCTGGGTATCATTGTGGATGATGCGATCGTGGTGATAGAAAATACGCACCGTATTTACAATAATGGCAAAGTCCCCATCATACGAAGCGCCAAAGAAGCGGCTGGCGAGGTGTTCATTCCGGTACTGGCGGGTACAGCTACTACGCTGGCGCCATTCTTCCCATTGCTTTTCTGGAAAGGGCTGATCGGTAAGTTCATGATCTACCTGCCGACGATACTGATCCTTACCCTTGCGGCCTCACTGATCGTGGCATTCATCTTCAACCCTGTCTTTGCGGTGAACTTCATGAAACCGGAAGGGAAGGAATTTGAAAAACCAAAGAATGCCGTTTTCAGGAACAGGTGGTTCATCGTTTTTCTTATTGGTGGTATCGTACTGCATTTATTTACGTTTCATGGTACGGCCAACTTCCTGTTGCTGATGGCGATCCTGATGGTGTTCAATGCGTATGTGCTGAACGATGTCATCCATTGGTTCCAGCAAAAAGTATTGCCTGGGCTTATGCGCCGGTATGAAAAATTATTGCGCTGGATATTAAAAGGGAAAAGACCCGTCTGGGCATTTATTTCCCTATTCGGGTTGTTCATTGTTTCTGTGCTGGCACTGATGGCGAGGGGCAATAAGCAGACCTTCTTTCCAAGCGGCGACCCCAATTTCGTGTATGTCTATCTCAAGTTGCCGGTGGGTACCGGTGTGGATTATACAGATAGTATAACCCGTGAGCTGGAGAAAAGGGTGTATAAAGTATTGGGGAATGAAAAGCCGGGTGCAGAAGGAAGTATTGTGGAGAGTGTCATTTCCAATGTGGCGGTCAGTGCTAACAACCCAAGAGATAATAACCGGAGTGTGCAATCTCATCTCGGACGTATCCAGGTATCGTTTGTGGAGTTTGAAAAGAGACATGGCAAGAGTACGATGGCCTATAAAGACTCGATCCGTGAAGCCGTGAAAGGGATACCGGGGGCCAGCATCGAAGTGGCGCAGGAAGACGGAGGTCCACCGACCGATCCGCCGGTGAACATTGAGGTGGCCGGTGACGACTTTGTGAAGATCGCCGAGGTGGCCACGCAGTTGTACAATTATCTTGATACGAACCGGGTGGAAGGAGTGGAGAACCTCCAGTTGGATGTGGATCTGAATAACCCGGAGATCACCGTCAACGTAGACAGAGAGAGAGCCATGATGGAAGGCGTAAGCACCGGGCAGATAGGGATGGAGATCAGAACGGCAGTATTTGGCAAAGAGGTAAGTAAGCTAAAGGACAATGAAGATGAATACAAGATACAGCTGCGTTACAAGGATATGCTGCGCAACAACATCACCGACCTGATGAATATGCGCATCACCTTCATGGACATGAATACGATGCAGGTAAAATCGCTGCCATTGAGTGCTGTGGCCAGGGTGGATTATACCAATTCTACCGGCGGGGTAAAGAGAAAGAATGTAAAACGCACCATCCAGTTGCAAAGCAATGTACTCGATCCAACGATGGTGGCGCCGATCAATAAAGAGCTGCTGAATAAGATCAATGATTTCAAAAGCAAAACAAAGATACCGTCTGATGTGACCATCAAACAGAGCGGTCAGAGTGAACAGGAAGCGGAAACCAATACGTTCCTGCTGACAGCCTTCTTTATTGCGGTAGGTCTTATCTTCCTGATACTCGTACTGCAGTTCAATTCCATGAGCAAACCATTCATCGTGGTTACAGAAATATTTTTCTCTGTCATCGGAGTGCTGATCGGCTATGCGGTAACAGGGATGACGATCGCCACCATCATGCTGCTGGTAGGTATCGTGGGCCTGGCAGGTATTGTGATCAAGAATGGTATCCTGCTGATCGAGTTCACCGATGAACTGAGGGGCCGTGGTATGCGGACAAGGGAAGCGGCGATACAGGCAGGTAAGATCAGGATCATTCCGGTGATGCTGACAGCAGTGGCAACCATACTCGGTCTGTTGCCGCTGGCGGTAGGTTTTAATATTGATTTTGCCGGAATGTTCCAGCACCTGAGCCCGAATATCTTTTTCGGGGGCGATAGTGTAGTGTTCTGGGGGCCGCTGAGCTGGACGATCATCTTCGGGCTGATCTTCTCCTTCTTCCTGACGCTGGTAATGGTGCCGAGCATGTACCTGATAGCCGAAAGACTGAAACGGCCGATGCATAAATTCTATGGTACCAAATTCGTCGCCCTGTTTGGTTTTGCCGGCCCGTTCTTCTTCATTTTTGTGGGTATCATGTACCTGGTAAGAAGGATACAGGGCAAAAAAGTATGGCTGGGGAGGCTGAAACCGGCCCCGGAAAGAGACTGATCTTTGTGACCGGTATACAATCCATTAAAATTGTAAATGAATGAGTTAACAAAATAATTGAAGCGTTTCAAATGAATAAAGCAGGCCGCCGTGATCACGGCGGCCTGCTTTATTTTACCTGTCTGTAAAAAAAATTTCCTTTCTGTGCAGCAAAGCGGAATAAGGCCTTGTCTAATTAAGCAGTAAAGTGAAATTCTTTTCAGCTTTACTCTGCTTTCTAAATAAATGTCGTAAAAAGTTGGTTTTGTATCCGCCTCACTAACTGCTTAGCGGAAAAAAGCGGCTCTCTCGGGGCCGCTTTTGTTTTACCCCTCTTTTGGAAAACGCCCCGGATTATCGGTATTACATTTCGTAGAGTCTCCTCTTTTTTTTCACGGTAGATTTTGGAAGTTCCAGGGATGAAATTCTTTTATCTTCCGCAACTAACAGCCCTGTATTCAGAGGCCATCACCAACTGATAACGATTGGATATGAAACGATCACTTCTTTTTCTATGCATACTACTTGCACGGGTTTATGTCCTGGCACAGGCTCCTGTAGAAAATTATCCCGTTGATTCAGCCAGTATGGAGCAAGCAGGTGTACCTAAGGGGGAAATTTTAAAATTCTCTTTCGATCAGTCAAAGATCTTTCCCGGTACATGGCGGGAATACTGGGTATATGTGCCGGCACAATATAAACCTGATCAACCGGCCTGTGTATATGTAAACCAGGACGGCATACAATGGAAAGCGCCTGTAGTATTTGACAACCTTATTTATAAAAAGGAAATGCCTGTTACCATCGGCATTTTTATAACGCCGGGAAGAGTATTGGCTGATAGCGGAACAGCAGCATTGAACCGTTTC
>JAEUVJ010000052.1 GCA_016787085.1 Chitinophagaceae bacterium
AAGTGCATTCACCTTTTAATTTCTGATGTTATGGTACGAATGATTTTAGTGTTTATTATTGGTATTGCGTTGAGTGGGAACTCCGCATTTGGTCAGGTTTCTGTTACAGTTTTACCCCCGGCCTCGGTTGGAGCCTGTCAACAGAATAATTTTGGATTAGTGATTGATAATTCGGGCGGTGCTGATACCCTGAAGATCAGCAGTACGCTTTCCTCAATTGGTAATGCAACGTGTGCTATTTCATCTCAAGGAGTTGATTTTCGAACTACTGGTACTGTGCCGAGTGGTCTCACTGTTTTGAAACAAGGTGATTCATTGATTGTTATATTTTCTACCAACTTCAACGATACCCTCTTTTATAATGCCTTTATTGATTGTCATATTATTCCCGATTCATCTTCAACAGTTCAAATTGATTTAACACAGCAGTTTTCAGCAGATAATATTACTGTTACCAATGGCACTTCAAATACTTTTGTCAGTTCCAATCTCATATATCCTTACATTCGGGAAATTAATCCAACAGCGAACATGGATGCATGGTATCTAACTGATAGTGTATTCACTTTTTATTATCAAAATACTAAAAACACATCCGCTTCCATTTTATTTACATTTCAATATGACACCAGCGAATATTGCCACCAGATAGAAACGGATTTTGTTACCTACAAAATAGGTGTTAACGGTTTTTCAACTTTATATGCAGGCCCAACACCTGTAACTCTGAATTTTCTGGATACGCTGTTCGTTCAGCAGCATGTTTCAATGGATACTTGTTTGACCACTTGCCCTAAAGATACTGCAATTTTTTCCTGGACTTGCAACTACAATCAGGCAACTTTATCCTCCTTCTGCGAAGCTTGTCAAAATGAATATGTTCATGTTTATGATGTGAAAAATGAGGATAATTTGAGTGTTGATTTCATTCGTATTGTTCCATCAGACCCAATCTATGATTTCAGTTGCATGAACGATACAGCCGGAGTTTGGTGGGAGTATCAGATTGTTAATGATGGGGTCGGCGCAATCGATACATTGCAATTTTATCTCACGCAAGATGCTTCTATTGCAGGCTCTATTAATTTCTTGTCACTTTTGCCGATTTCTTCAATCGCTATAAATCGCAATAGTGGAAATCTAGATACTCTTGTTACCCCCAAATCACAATGGTTGTGTACAAATCTTGTTTCCGATGCCCTGTATTCCATGAAAGTAGTTGCCACTGATTTCACGGAAAATGATACGATTTTTCTGCGTTTTAAAACCATACGTTGTAGTGAAGAACTAGATACCTTGCTTGACAAGCCAAAATTCTACAACCAATGGTCCATGGATAGTATTTACCTGGTTTCAATTTGTGGCAGTCAAAAAGTCTTAGGACAAACCGGAGACTTATTGTCCAGTGAAAATAATATTGCCGGACAAGGTGTAGGTTCCAATTATGATATAGATCTGTTAACCTCTTTTTATCCGACTGTTTCAGATTTAACTTTCGATACTACTTATGGTGGTCAAAATGCCTGGTTTGATGTAGGTCTGCATTCAGCGCTTTCTACAAAGCAGCATGTGTATCAATTGCTTGGCTGCAACGGTGCAAACACATCCTGTGACACATTGTATGGATGGCTTCGGGCTCAAATACAAACCGATCCAAACTTGCATTTGCTTGCTCCTTCTTTAGATGCCTTTCTTCAAAAAGTGGATTTAGTAACCGGAGATACGACATTTATCGTAGCCGACTGGTGGTACAGCGCGTTTGATAGCACGGATTGCACCAATCATACTTATAATTACTACTTCAATCTGAATCAGACGCTGATGCGAAATTTCCTGGATAGTGGAAGTTTTGTTTTCAATCTGACCGCTTGTTGTGCAACTGATACTTCTCCTACTCCCTATGCCGTTGCTTTTTATTTACTGGCAGATCCTTCACAAAGTTGTTTTACAGTCACTATCCCGACATCACATTATAGTCCCCTTATTGTAAATGATCCTACCCAACAATGGTTGCCGCTATCCGATGAAGGTAGCGGAATTTCAGTGCATTGTCCGGGATGTCTCGCACCGGGAATTATTGTCGATTATTATAAGATGCAGCGCAATTCCTTCGGGCTGCAGGATTCAGATAATGATGGACGGGCAGACAGCCTAAATGCTGTGATTAATCCCTCCGGAAGCTGGTTTGCTGCCAATAAAAACAAACTCAATACCAATTTTAGTGGATTTGGTGATCGGGTTGAAGATCTATTAACGGCCCATTTGCAAGAAGGTGACCCTGGACGTGGTGGATACAGTTATGTGCAGATGCAGCAGGCACCATTAAATCTTCGCTTCAATGCACTGCAGGTAGGAAGAGAAATTCCAATGGGACTTGATACTATGCGTTTACTTCCCGACTCGCTCTTTTTTTATGTGGACTCGCCAACAAATACACCCGGCGGTTGCTTTGAGTGTGAGATGTATGGAATGGAGCCAGATAGTTTTACCACCCAGTTAAAGATTGTGGCTACTGGTGCAGATATTTTCAATAATTTTCTGGATACTATTACTGCATCCAACCTTTACTTATTCAGTTTTGTGGATACTGTAGGGGGCAATCTCAACTCTGGTGCTTTTGATGATACAATTCCACTTGGAAATTCGTTTAACGGCTTTTTTGAAGGACAATATTATCGATTGCGTGTCACTTATAATGTTTGCGGGAATTTCACAGGAGGCAATGGCACGGATGTGGAGGATTTTGTCAAGAAAACGGATATCCTGAACAGAATGTGGGTGAGTGGTAAAGTACAAAATTCCTCCTCTATTCCACAAATGTACAACGATATCGCTTCGTTGCACGATAGCCTTTCCATTGGTGTGGACACCTCCGATATCGCACTTGGCTATAGTTTAATGGACACATCATATGTAAATAATTACCTGTTTTACTGCGAAACAAGAGGAAGCATTCATTATTTTATGTCTAATGATGTAGTTAATGGTTCTTCTATTGTGAATACTCCCGGCTGCAAAAAAGACATGCAGGTGTACGCAACTTCAAAAATTGCAGGGGGCAAAAGCATGTTCGATGCTTATCCTTATGAATACCGTCCACCGGCTTTGGGTCTTGTATCCACCAATTTAATTGTACCAACCAACTATTACGTCTCGAAAGCCTCTAGTAGAAATATTATTAATTTTAATAACCTGAATCAGGATACCGACTCGGTTGGAATTCCATTGAGTGACACAACTGGAAATATATTTATTGATGGGTCAATTTTACCATTCTTGCAATGCTTGACACAATCGGTGAACCCAAATACAGGTCAAACTCCTCATGCAGGCGATCAGCTCAACATTAGGGTTATTGACCTGGAACTCTTACCTTTAATATGCGATCCATCGACAGCCATGCCTCCCGATTCATCCATTGTGACCCATTTTGACCTGCAACAATATCCTTGTTTGACACAGGCTTCCTGTTCTCTGCCCGATTCCATATCTTTGATAACAGCAACCACTGCCATAAACATGTTAACTAATAATCCCCAGCTTACCATTTCAACTCCCAATCCTGTAGCAACAGCCAGTGAGGACACACTTTGCTGGGATATTAAAATCACAAATGTTTCAGCTACAGGGGTAACCCAGGCTAACTTTGTTTATGTTGCCATTTCGGACTTAACTGCCATGAGCTTTTTGAACAATTGGCATTTTTACCCTTCAGGTAGCACCACAGCTGGTTTCCTCGACGGCACCATAGTACCGGTGATTAGCGCTTTAAACCCCGGAGTGGCCATAAGCGGTGAATTGTGCGCCGCAATATCCAACTGTCCACCAAATGATTCGTTAAACTTTGTTATTCACTACGGTTGGAATTGCGGAAATTATCCAACATCGCCTTATGACAGCACCGCTATTTGTGAATACAGCACTTTTAACTTAGGAGTCGCGATTTCTCAGGCAAATATCAGTTCAATAGATGGAAAAATTTATGAATCTCCTTACACACTTTGTAGTACTATCCCGCTAACCACCTGTTTTCAGAGTAATGAGGCCGGGTTTGTGTTTCCTTATCAAATTGTTTTAGATAGTCTTGCACCAGGATTACAAATTGTTTCAGGTAGCATGAGTGTCGGTTCACAATCGGCTCAGCTTACACCAACCGCAGTCGATTCCATGTGGACTATCCATCCCGATAGTATTGCCCTATTATACCCCTCTGGCGGTTTCAACTTCTTAGATAATGAACTCTGCTTTATTTTTGAAATATATCTTGGATGCGATTATGCCGGAAGTACCTATTTACCCAATAAAACACTTTTTGCCACCACCTTCTGTGGCGATACAATAGATTCTCATATTGATTATAGTCCAAGCGGTGGGTTTGAATGGGATACCACGTCATTTTGTATCGATTGCTTTGCTTTGGATAAATTCAGCAACGATACTCTTGTTGCAACGGGAGACCCAGTTACTTACCAAGTGGTGGCTTGTAACTACAATGCCTCTACCAATACGGTTGCTCTGGTAGATTTACTACCTTCAGGCTTCATCCCAACCACAAACCTGCCCGCAACCACTACCCTTTTACCGATGGAATGTGATACCTTTGCTGTAACAGGCACTTTCTTTCTATCGGGTGGCTGTCCGGCAATGACTAATAACGCATTTTTAATATTTAATGGCGATACTACAGTTGCTTCGGTTTGTGTGGAGGTAGTGTCGTCATCTGCCATTTGTCAGGATTCTGCGGATATTGTCTGGACTGGCACGGTTAATAGCAATCAGTTAGTAACTACTTTTTCCGATACAACAATTTACATTGCCGACTCTCTGGTGGTGAGCGATACACT
>JAEUVJ010000054.1 GCA_016787085.1 Chitinophagaceae bacterium
TGTTATAATTTGGTGTTTCAAAACCACTTAAACCCTTGCAATAATGAGAAAAGCCGATCTTGTAAACCAGATATCTGAAAAGACGGGGATTCCCAAAGTTGATGTATTGGTTACCCTCGAAACCATGTTCAAAGAAGTAAAGGACACCCTCGCAGCAGGGGAAAATATATATATACGTGGCTTCGGCAGCTTTATCACGAAGAAGAGAGCTGCGAAGATCGGGCGTAATATTAAAAAGAATATTGCTGTTCATATCCCTGAACACTATATACCTGCCTTCAAGCCTGCCAAGGAGTTTGTAGCTGAAGTAAAAAAACTGAAAGAGCTTAAGCCCGATGCCGGCCCGGGTGAAGATGCGTAATAAGCCGTTTTCTTTCTGGTCCGATTATTATTTACCGAAGTTTTATACACGTTTGGGGTAACTTTGCCACTCAAATTTTGAATTGTGAAAAGACCTCAATTGATCACTATTGCCGCCGGTATTGTATTAGTAGTCGCTATTTACAGTTTTGGCAAAACGGTACCATCTAAAAAATCAATCAAAGAACCTGAGCAACATAGTGAAAATGACGGGCATGATCATGGCCCGGCAGCCAGCATTTCAATAGACACCATACTTCTTGCGGCTAAAAAGCAGCTGAGTCCTGACCAGGTATTGAGGCTGAATATGCTGGAGAACTCTGTTTCAAGGGGTGATGTAAAGGACCAGCAGCTAAAGATCTATCACCAGCTATCCCATTTCTGGGGTGATTCGGCCCGTATTTTCGAGCCCTATGCCTGGTATGAAGCCGAAGCCGCCAGATTGGAAAATTCAGAAAATTCCCTCACCTTTGCTGCCCGCTTATTTTTGGAGAACCTGCAACAGGACAGTGACCCGGAACTGAGAAAATGGAAAGCCCTGCAGGCCAAAGATTTGTTCGAAAGGTCTTTGACGATCAACCCGGATAATGATTCAGCTAAAGTAGGCCTTGGCGCCTGCTACCTGTTCGGCAATATCTCTGACATGCCTATGGAAGGATTAGGTAAGATCAGGGAAGTAATCCAAAAGGATAGCACAAATGTGTATGCACAGATGATGCTCGCAAAAGGTTCAGTAATATCCGGGCAGTATGATAAAGCTATCAGCCGTTTGGAAACTGTAATCAGGCTGGAAAAACGTAACATTGAAGCCATACTGATGCTGGCTGATGTACTGGAAAGGACAGGAGATAAGAAAGGCGCTGTAAAATGGTATCACGCAAGTCTGGAGATCATTCAACGGCCTGATGCCAGGGTGGAGATAGAAAAGCGTATAACCGAGTTGAGCAAGTAGTGTATCAAAAAGTTTGGAAAGCAGGCGATGTCCATCGCTGCGATCCTGAACTTATTTATAATAACAAGATCTAAAAAATTATTTGAGTATGCCTTGTGGTAAGAAAAGGAAGCGTCATAAAATTGCGACGCACAAACGTAAAAAAAGACTGAGAAAGAATCGTCACAAGAAAAGAAACAAGTAGGTTTAATAAGTTTCGGAGGTTCCATGAGTTCCAGAAGTTTTTAGCTTCTGAAATTTGTTGAACTTCCGGAACCTGTTGAACTTTCTTCAGTCAACCGGTTGTCTGCCGTACAAGTTTGCACCCCACCTCTGCTGCAACTTTATCCCTCCGCAATCACGTACGGTTTTACGGTCACCCGGTATTTACAGCAATAAGGTCAGATTCATTTATTGTACAGGCTGTAATGAACAAAGAACTCATTATTAATGCAGCACCGCAGGGTGTTGAGATCGCCTTGCTGGAAGATAAGAAGCTGGTAGAACTGCATAGCGAAAAAAGCGATGCCCGTTTTGCCGTAGGGGATCTCTATCTCGGTAAAGTAAAAAAACTCATTCCGGGGTTAAACGCTGCTTTTGTGGATGTAGGTTTTGAAAAGGATGCTTTTCTTCACTATACTGACCTGAGCCCCTATGCCCGCTCCCTTCTGAAGTTTACCTCTTTCAGCATGAATGATAAAAGCGAAACAGGGCTTGACTTCGGAAAATTTGAAAATGAACCGGAGATTATCAAGACAGGCAAGATCAATGAGGTGCTTGGCGGCAAGCCCCATATTCTAGTTCAGATATTGAAGGAGCCGATTGCGGCCAAGGGTCCCAGGTTAAGTTGCGAGATCTCTTTACCGGGTCGTTTTGTTGTCATCACCCCCTTCAACAATATCGTGGCGGTTTCCCGGAAGATCCATTCTTCCGAAGAAAGAAAGCGATTGCAAAAGATCGTAGAAGCGATCAAGCCGAAGAATTTTGGCGTCATCGTCCGTACAGCAGCCGAAGGAAAGAATACCGCAGAACTGCATGAAGATCTTTCAGCGCTGGTAGAAATGTGGAAGACGATACAGAAAAACCTGAAAGGCGCAGTCGCCCCCGCGAAGATCCTGAGTGAGCAGACGAAAACAAACAGTATTCTCCGCGACCTCTTAAATGCCGATTTTAATAAGATCGTGGTGAATGACCGGAACATCTATACCGATACAAAGAATTATATACAACGTATTGCCCCTGAAAAGGCCGATATTGTTTCTTTCTATCAGAACGGTTCACCCATTTTCGATTCTTTTGGTATTACCAAACAGGTTAAGTCTTCATTTGGTAAAACAGTGAACCTGAACAGCGGCGCCTATCTTATTATTGAGCACACAGAAGCGCTGCATGTAATCGATGTGAACAGCGGCTACAAAAGCGTAAGCAATAACCAGGAACAAAATGCGCTGGAAACAAACCTGGAAGCAGCGGATGAAATAGCCAGGCAGTTGCGCCTCCGTGATCTTGGTGGTATCATCGTAGCTGACTTTATAGACATGAAGCTGCCGGAAAATAAACGGAAGCTGGTAGAAAAAATGGAAGAATTCATGGCGCCTGACAGGGCTAAACATGCAGTACTTCCGATTTCCAAATTCGGTCTGATGCAGATCACCCGGCAGCGGATGAAGCCGGAGATGAATATCAATACCCAGGAAGTATGCCCAAGCTGTAACGGAACAGGTAAAATATCCTCTACTATATTATTAGAAGACGATATTGAGAAGAATCTGAACTATCTCATCACTCACAAGCACGGCGGACTGAAACTGGTGGTCAACCCTATCATGTATGCCTACCTGACGAAAGGATGGCCCTGGTCAACCCGTATCGCCAAATGGAATAAAAAATTCAGGCAAAAAACAAAATTGCAGCAGGACACCAATTATCATCTCACCGAATACAAGTTCTTTGATGAGAATGATGAAGAAATAAAATTATAATTAAAAAAGCCTTCAGATGATTTGAAGGCTTTTTTAATTATTTATTCTTCTCCCGGCTGGCTATTGCCCTACCATAAATACAGCATTACAGAACATCAGCTTTCCATTCTCCCAAAAGTTCCTGAACAATACATTATCTGAAAGATACGTGATCGTTCCCCGGCCCATTTCCTGAACACCGAAGACCAATCCGTCTTTCAGCTTCTTTCTCAATTTAAAGCCCACAAATCCCGCCACCTGGTTATCTTTCTTGATCACTCCTGCATTCCAGCCATTCTCTTTGATAAAATCATAAATGGTATTATCCATTTTGAGAGTGTAATAGTAATTCGGGTACCCATACATGAGCGGATGAGTGTTGTCAATATCCACTTTGAAAACAGAACCAGGAGTAGTTCCCGGCACTTCATCTTTTTCCCTGTTCTCAAATGATTTCAATAAAAGATAAGGGTCCTTTTTGCCGGTCGTATCTTTTTCCTCATCCTTTCTCAGTTTGACCGTACTCCAATCCTGCCTGCTTAATTGTGCAACGGCAGATTCCAGCGCCACTACCCGGCCACCGCTCCTTACCCATTGGGCAAACTGATCGGACATTGCTTTGTCGCTGAGAAAACGATAATTACCATCCGGAAGGATCAGTACATCCACATCACTCCATTTTACGCGGCTAAAATCATTGGCATTGATCAGCGTGACAGGATACTCCAGTTCTTTCTCAAAGAAGTGCCACACTTCGCCGGCAGCATTGGAGCCAACCCCCTCACCGGTCATCAAAGCCACTTTCAATGTCTTCATCGGGTGGACCTTTGAACTGCCGAAATCAAATCCCTTGTCCACCATACCTGTAGTGATCGCATTCATCTTTACATTATTCGCATTGCATACTTTGCTAACGATACTCCATAAATTATTTCCGGCTTTCTCATTTCCCTTTTTAATAATGATCACTGACCCCCGGGCAAAGGATTGACCATTGACCTCAAAGGGCATTTCTGCAAAACGGAGTTTAATGTTTTGCCTCAGTAGTTGTGCTACTGCTTTTGCTGACTGCATTCCCTGCCAGCGAATGACATAACCATAGCCATCTGCAGCGTTATTCTGTACCGGATCGGTTTTTACTTTGCCGCTAACGACAACCGGTAGCTTGCTGGCATAGGCTGTTAGGCCATAAACATAGGGCAGCGACCAGGCTGTAATGTCATACGTAAGGGAATCAACCAGTTTTGACTGGGGTTCAAACAATACTTTCACCATGGTAGCTTTGGGCTGTGCTGAACTGATCACAATATCGCCGGCCGCTACTGTAAAAGCATCTTCTTTTCCTGTACCGTAATTAAAGCCCCTTCCTGCTCCGCTGCCTGAACTATATTCGATATTGTTTTTATCCAGCAGTTTGAGCAACGCATTGATCCGTTCTGCATCGGCAGTAGTGTTTTTGACCACATAGGTTTTATACTCACCTACTGAGCCACTCACGGCATTATTAAAGAACTTTCTGAACTCTTTGACCAGGGAAGATGCATTCAAAGATGAGATCTCAATAGTGCTTAAAGAGGTAGTATAGTGATGAATAGCCCGGTCATACAAGGTCAGGGTGTCCCCTTCATCCGTATCTGCTCCGAGCCCTCCTGCCCCGCCACCGCCTTGCTCATAGGTCATGCCGATAGCGCCGTTATAAACAGGATAGGTATCGCCATAAGAAGGATAGAACAGGTCGAATATCTCTTTGGTGAAATACAACCAGCCATTCTTGTCAAAGTATTTTGCGTGGTTCTTGCCTATCGTAACCTGGAAATCACGCTGCCATTGAGTGATCGCTTCATGATAGGGTTGTGCAGCCGGGGCAAAATAGTAAGGCTGGTTAATTCCCTGTTCATGATAATCCACATGCACCTGCGGCATCCATTGATTGTACTGTATGATGCGTTGCTGGCTTTCTACCTGTGTTTGCCAGGCCCAGTCGCGGTTCAGGTCAAAGTTGTAATGATTCGTTCTGCCACCGGGCCAGGGCTCCCTGTGTTCTCTTGCATCAAGGCGGGGATTGTAATTTGCGCCTACAATTGAATTGAACCAATTCACATAACGATCCCTGCCATCCGGGTTGATACAGGGATCAATGATAACAACCGTATTCTTTAACCATTCCCTGGTTTGCGTATTTTTCGGATCCACTAATGCGAACAGCGTAAGCAGGGCCGCTTCCGAAGAGGATGTTTCATTGCCATGCACATTATAGCTCAGCCACACAATGGCCGGGGCGTTTTCAGACGGGGCCATTTTATCTTTTGACAGGTTGGCTAACCGCAGGTTATTCATACGGATGTTTTCAAGGTTACTGATATTCTCCGGTGATGAAATAAACGTGAGGTATAACGGTCGGTGCTCATTGGTCTCTCCATACTGCTGAAGCCTGACCGTAGCAGGATTGTTCTGCGTCACATGCTGGAAATAGCTTACGATCCTCCAATGAGGTGTATACCGGGCGCCGATCTTGTAGCCCAAGAATTCCTCTGGAGATTTAACCTGGGCATTAATGGCTGAAAATAACAGTAAGGAAAAAAGAAAAAATACTAACCGCTTCATCATATAAACTTTTATGGCGTAAGGTAAACGAAAAGAACAGAAGTAGGGCATGCCGGTTATTACTCAGGCAAGACTCAGGTAATGATTTTGGTTAGCGGAAAGAAAAGAGACCATCTTTTTGAGACGGCCTCCTTAAGTTGAATTATTTTTAAAGGGAAATCAGCTTCTGTCCCTGCTACCGAGATATAACATGATATATTGAACTAATGTAACTACAGCAGCAAGGGCAGCGACTACATACGTTGTAGCTGCCCATTTCAGCGCATCTTTAGCCATCGGGTATTCGGTTCTGTTAGTTACATTGGTTCTTTCCAGCCAGGTCAGGGCTCTTTTGCTTGCATCAAATTCAACCGGGAGTGTTATCAGGGAGAAAACAACAGTTATTGCCATTAATATTATACCTATCAGCAAAACCGTGGTGTTGCCCGAATAGGCCATCACTACACCGATCAGTAATATCCAGTTGACCAGCATTGAACTGAACTGTACAGCGGGCACCAGCTTACTGCGCATGGTTAATGGTGCATAAGCTGTAGCATGTTGTACGGCATGACCGCATTCATGTGCAGCTACGGCTGCAGCAGAAACACTGATACCATTATATACATCCGGACTCAGGTTGACTGTCTTATTAACCGGGTTATAATGGTCGGACAGAAAGCCATCGGAAGAGGTAACTTTTACATCATATATACCATTCTCCCTCAGCATCTTTTCTGCAATTTCACGCCCTGTAAGTCCATGAGAAAGAGGCACTTTACTATACTTGGCAAACTTGTTTTTCAGGACTAGCGAAACAAGCATACTGATCCCCAAGAAGATCAGCGAAACGATCATAATGGCTGGTGTCATTTTCTAAAAATTATTTATTTTATTACTTATTATAACAAATCTGTTACCAATTGGATTAAGGGTTGTTTTTCAGCCGTTTTGTCACCTCCGCTACTCACATCGGTACTACAAGGCATAATTTACCTTTTATTCCAAACCATTCCTAAGTGTTTTATTTTCATAAACTTATGGCATTTTTATTAACCGGTATAAACGTATGGCAGTATCGTTTAAAACCACTCAAAGTTATTCACAGCAGCAAAAAATTATTTTGAAATATTGCACAGAATTGTAACTTAGCAATAGAATTTAATGGGTTAGTAAGTAAAGGGGTCAATCGCAAGATTGGCCCTTTTTACATTTCCCGAATCAATTAATAATCAATAGGTTTCTTCGTCTTTCTTTCATCTTTTTCATTCAACAATTGCGATCGTTTACCTTTAACTTATGAGTAAAGTTAAAACAGCTTTCTTCTGTCAAAACTGCGGATATGAAAGTGTGAAATGGATAGGTCAATGTCCATCATGCGGGCAATGGAATACGTTTGTTGAGGAACTGATCCAGAAAGAAACAATAAAGAACAATAATGGATGGAAAGAGTACCATGATGATAAAAGGACAAACAAAACTATCTCGCTCAAAGACATAAAAAGCAGCGAAGAAAAAAGATTGATAACAAGTGATGCTGAGTTGAACCGGGTATTAGGTGGAGGTATTGTTCCCGGAAGTATTGTGCTGGTGGCCGGAGAACCCGGTATCGGTAAATCAACATTGTTCTTGCAAAACGGTTTATGGCTGAAGGATGCAGTTGTTTTATATATAAGCGGTGAAGAAAGCGAACAGCAGATCAAGATGCGGGCTGACAGACTCAGGTTAAAGAATGATAATTTTTACCTGCTCACAGAAACATCCACACAAACGATCTTCCAGGAGATAAAGAAACTAAAGCCCGATTTAGTAATCATTGACTCCATACAGACCTTGCAAACACCATTCATTGATTCTTCTCCGGGCAGCGTGTCGCAGATACGGGAATGTGCTGCTGAATTCCAGCGTTTCGCCAAAGAAACAAACACCCCGGTCTTCCTGATAGGACATATCACCAAAGACGGGAGTATTGCCGGACCAAAGATCCTTGAGCATATGGTAGATACTGTGCTGCAGTTTGAAGGGGATCGCCACTATGCCTACCGCATATTGCGTACATTGAAGAATCGCTTTGGCAGTACGGCAGAATTAGGCATCTATGAAATGACAGATGAAGGAATGAGAGGAGTAGCTAATCCGAGTGAGATCCTGATCACACAGAAAGAAGACCAACTCAGTGGTATCGCCATTGCTGCTACTATAGAAGGGATGCGGCCGCTACTGATAGAAGTGCAGGCGTTGGTCACCCAATCGGTTTATGGTACGCCGCAGCGAACGGTCAGTGGCTTTGATCTTCGCCGGTTACAATTATTATTAGCTGTATTGGAAAAAAGAGGTGGCTTTCACTTTGGTGTAAAAGATGTATTCCTGAATATTGCCGGTGGCTTAAAAGTAGAAGACCCGTCCATAGATCTGGCAGTTTTGTGTGCCTTGCTTTCTTCGTATGAAGATGTTCCCCTGCCGCAGCATATTTGTTTTACCGGTGAGATAGGATTGAGTGGTGAGATAAGAGCCGTGAACAGGATCGAACAACGCATAGCAGAAGCCGAGAAGTTAGGCTTTGAGAAGATCATTCTTTCCAAATACAACCAGAAAGGATTAGCCCGCAACAAATTCGGTATTGAGATCATGATGATGGGGCGGGTGGAAGAAGTGTATCAGTATCTTTTTCAATGATAGGCATCAAAGAGATAAAGGATTCTTTGCTTCACTTACTCTTCCCGCATGTATGTGCCGGGTGCGGCAGCGATCTGTTAGGGGAAAACACTTCACTTTGCCTGAGATGTATAGATGCTATGCCTGAAACCGGCTTTGAACAACATACAGGCAATCCTGTCGAAAAGAAATTCTGGGGAAGGCTGCCATTGATGGCAGGAACATCTCAATACTATTTTACCCGGGAATCATTGATGCAGCATCTGATGCACCAGTTCAAATACAGGGGCAATAAAGAACTCGGCTTACAGCTGGGCAGGATGATGGGCAACAGCCTGAAAAGTTCGGGCCGTTTTAATATTGATGCGCTGGTCCCCTTGCCGTTGTTTGCCTCAAAAGAAAAAAGAAGGGGCTTTAATCAGTCACTTATTTTATGTGAAGGCATGGCAGAAAGCATGGGTGTTCCCGTGTGGAAAGAAATAGTCATTCGTTCACAGCATACCGAAACACAGACCAAAAAAGGAAGGATCGAAAGATGGCAGAATATGGAAGGAAAGTTTGTTCTGACCGAACCGGGCAAGATCGCAGGCAACCATATCATGCTGGTAGATGATGTAGTAACCACAGGCGCCACACTTGAAGCTTGTGGCATTGAATTATTGAAAGCGCCTGGCGTAAGATTGAGTACTGCCACCCTTTGTTTTGCGGCTCATTAACTTTTGGTTCGGTCATTTCCTCTTTCGCCGCTTTGTTATTACTTTTATAGTTGATGAAAACCACTTTACTTATTATCCTGTCCGCTGTGATGCTATTGGCCGCATGTAAAAAAGATTCATTTATTACGTCTGGCGATGCAAGAGTCACCATCACTGCCGATACACTGAAATACGATACTGTTTTTCCCACCACTGGCTCAGTTACCCAACTTTTTAAGATCGTCAATGAAAATGATCAGAAACTTCGCCTGTCATCTGTCAAACTGATGGGAGGTTCTGCTTCTGCATTTAAAATAAATGTGGATGGCTTTGCCAGCCCTGAAGTCAGCAACATTGAGATCGAAGCGAATGACAGTGTATATGTTTTTGTACAAGTGAACGTAAACCCCACGGCCGCTAACCTGCCTTTTGTCATTCGTGACAGTATCCAGGTCAGCTATAACGGCAACAACAGGTTGGTACAATTAGAAGCCTGGGGACAGAATGCCCATTTTTTCCGGGACAAAGAGATCTCTGCAGATGAGACATGGACCAACGATCTGCCTTATGTGATACTCGGCTACCTGCGTGTCAATTCAAACGGGAAACTGACGATTGATAAAGGCTGCCGTATCTATGTTCATGCCGATGCACCGATTATTGTTGACGGGACTTTACAGGTGAACGGACTTAAGGATACAGCTGACCGTGTTTATTTTACCGGCGACAGGCTGGATGAGCCTTATAAAAGCTATCCTGCTTCGTGGCCAGGTATTTATTTCAGCGCCGGCAGTAAAGACAATATTCTGAACTATGCAGTCATCAGGAATTCTTATCAATCCATCGCCATTCAGGACCCATCGCCTAATGCAAACCCAAAGGTGACGTTAAATGAATGTGTGATTGATAATTCTTACGACGCAGGTATCATTGCCTCCAACTCCAGCATCACCGTCCAGAATTGCTTAATCAGCAACTGCGGAAAAAATATTGCACTCATCAAAGGCGGAAACTACAACTTCACACACTGCACGGTTGCCAGTTATTCAAATGGGTATATACAGCACCGTGACCCGGTACTTCAGGTAAGGAATTTTGACGGCACCAATGCTACCGCCGACCTTACCGCGGTATTCCGCAATTGTATTTTCTGGGGTGAGAATGGTATCGTGGATGATGAAGTAGTGGTCAATAAAACAGGAAATACTGTTTTCGCGGTAAATTTTGATCATACCCTCTGGAAAGTGCAGACAGTTCCTTCCAACATTACTTCAAACCAGATCATCAACGATCAAAAACCGCTGTTTGATACGATTGATGTATCCAGACAGTTCTATAATTTCAGGCTAAAAAACGATTCGCCTGCGAAAAATAAGGGGGTAGCCTCCGCGGTAACGATTGACCTTGATGGCAAACCCCGTCCCGTTGGCCTGCCTGATCTTGGTTGCTTTGAGATACAGCCATAGGCAACGTTCAAAAAATAACAGCCGATATAAGAACCGGGCTGACGTATATTTGTTCATCACGCTTACTGCCCATCATCATTAAACTAATAATACATCATGAAAACACTATTGCTGTCATTGATCCTGTCGGTAACCCTGACAGGAGCTTCCATTTATGATTTTAAAGTAGCCGGGCTGGACGGGAACGATATTGACTTCTCAACATTCAAAGGCAAAAAGATCATGATCGTCAATACAGCCTCCAAATGTGGTAATACACCCCAGTACGAAGGTCTTGAAGCCTTGTATAAAAAATACAAGGACAAACTGGTGATCGTCGGTTTTCCTGCCAACAATTTTGGCGGACAGGAGCCCGGCAGCAAGGAAGAGATACAGGAATTTTGCAAAAAGAACTATGGCGTTTCTTTCCCCATGGCGGATAAGGTATCGGTAAGAGGCGAGGATATTCACCCTCTTTTCAAATGGCTGGTAGATCAGTCGAAAGAACTGGCAAAAAATGTTCCTGCAGACAATTCAAAAGATCTGGTATGGAAACGTTTCCTGCAAGACCCTGTTATCTGGAATTTTACCAAATTCCTGTTGGATGAAAAAGGAAACCTTGTGGCCGTATTCCACAACAAAACAGGGCCGATGAGTGAAGAAGTGCTGAAATACCTGAACTAATAAAATATTACAAGTTATTAAAGGCCCGCTTAATATAAGCAGGCCTTTTTATTTATATTGCCGGGAATATCCCTTTATCCTTATGGCGGATTTCAATAAATATTTCAAATCACTTCAGTCACACAAGATATCAGAGATTACAGAGCACTCCCACCGGACAAATCTCCAGCATTTGCTGGAAGAAATAGCCGGGCCTAAGATGAAAATATTGCATGAGCCTAAGCGGGAAGGGAAGTTTGGCTCCCCTGATTATAAGGTGACCATTACTGAAAGTATTGTAGGCTATGTGGAGAATAAGAAAGTCGAGGAAAGTCTGGATAAAATCCTCAAAAGCCCACAGATCAAAAAATACCAGGCCTTATCCGACAATATCCTGCTGACAAATTACATAGAATGGATATGGATCAAAGACGGCAAGATCCAGAAAAGAGAAACGCTTTGTTTCCTTACGGACTTAGAAAATAAGAAGGCTAAGCTGGATCTATCAAAAGCAGACGCCGTTCATAACCTGATCAGATCCTTTCTTTCGCAGGCCCCAAAAGAGATTGGCGATGCAAAGAAACTTGCAGAAGCATTGGCTGTAAGGGCTAAACTGCTGAAAGATTTCTTACAGGAAGAGTTAACCCGGCAGGACAATGAACATACTGAAGGCCGCCTTTACCAGCTATACGAAACGTTCAAAACCTTTGTATTTCATGAGCTGACCGTCAGTGAATTTTCAGATGCTTTTGCTCAAAACCTTGTCTATGGCCTTTTCCTAGCTAAACTGAATGCTGGTGTAAAACCTGTCAGTCTGAATAATGCCTGGGATTATATCCCGGCTACCTTTGAACTGATCCGGGAACTGGTGGACTTTCTGAAAGAGCTGAAAAGGGATGAATACAGGGAAACAAAATGGATAGTGGAAGAAGTACTGACCATTATGAACCATCTTGACCTGAAGGCGATACAAGATTCACTTTCCTTTACCAAAAGGAGAAAGGATAAGGATGACCTGACGATCAAAGACCCCTATGTTTATTTCTACGAAGATTTTCTGGCGGCCTATGATAAAAAACTGAAGGAAGCCAAAGGGGTATATTATACACCACCGCCTGTAGTCAATTTCATTGTCAGGGCTATCAATGACATCCTGAAAGATACGTTTCAAATTAAAGACGGGTTGGCTGACAGGCAAAAAGTAACGGTCCTCGACTTTGCCACGGGCACCGGTACTTTCCTTGTTGAGATTCTGCAACAGATATTTGATACCCTGCCCAAAGGTTCAGGAAAAAAAGAACTATTGATAAAGGAACATGTGCTGAAGAACCTGTTTGGGTTTGAATACCTGATCGCTCCTTATACTATTGCTCATTTAAAATTGTCTCAGTTTTTAAAAGATAACGACTATGAACTGCAAGCCGGTGAAAGATTGCAGGTTTTTCTTACTAATACACTGGAACCTATTGACAAGAACACAAAGATACCTTTATTGCCTGCCCTTACAGAAGAAAGTCAGCATGCCCAGCTTGTAAAAGAAAAACCGATATTGGTAATAACCGGCAATCCCCCGTATTCGGGGCATTCAAAAAATCCATCAGAAACAAAAGTGAAGCTTTCAAAGGGTATTGCCTATACAAAAAAATACAGGTGGAACAGCACGACTAATAAGGTAGAGGGTATTCCTTCAAGGGCAACAAAGGATGGATGGTATAAGATCAAAACCGACATTGGCGAAAAAATGATGGAATATTATTTTGTTGATGGTAAACCTTTAGGTGAAAAAAATCCCAAATGGTTACAAGATGACTATGTGAAGTTTATCAGGTTTGCACAGGACAAAATGGGTAAGGTGGACGAGGGAATTGTCGGGATAATCACAAATCACAGATTCTTAACCAACCCGACATTCAGAGGAATGAGGCAAAGCCTCATGAAAACGTTTAACCAAATCTATATTCTTGATCTGCATGGAAGCAACAAGCCAAAGGAGATGGCCCCGGATGGGGGCAAGGATGAAAACGTATTTGACATTGAACAAGGCGTGGCAATCTCTCTTTTAATTAAAAAGAAAGGGCTTGAGAACAAGGTTTATCATTCCGATTTCTGGGGAACTAGAAAGGAGAAATATAAGAGAAGTATTGTTGAAGAAATCTATAATATAAAGTGGACGGAGCTAACTCCTAAAAGGGAGTTTTTCCGTTTCATTCCTGAAAATGATAAATTAAAAGATGTGTACGATAGAGGTTTTTCAATTGAGAAGATTTTTTTGAAAAACACGTTAGCTGTAGTTACTGGAGATGATGAAATGTTTATTGATTTTGATGAAAGTTCTTTAGTTAAAAAGCTAAAAGCTTCACATGGCGAAGAAAGAATATTGAAGGAAAAAGTCAAGCAGATAGATTATAGAGTTTTTGACTGCCGTGTCATTTATTATGATACTAAATTGATTGAAAGGCCTCGATTCGAAATAATGCAGAACCTTCTTTTTGAGAATATCGCATTAAACTCAGCAAAGTATGGTAGAAAGTTAGGTTCTTTTAATTATTTTGTTAGTAAAAATATTACTAGCAAGGATTTAACCTCTAGCGTTGACAGTGTAAATACTTTCCCGCTCTATCTTAGAATCGGAGAGACTATAGAACCTAATTTTTCCGATTATTTTAAAAGGATATGTCTTGAAAAGTACAATTTTGCTGGCCCAAATGAAATTTTTAGTTATATCTACGCTATTTTATATAGTCATACTTACCGTGAAAAATTTGCTGAATTTCTTAAATCAGAGTTTCCAAAAATTCCTTTTACAGATGACAAGATTATATTTCAGCGATTGGCAGAATTAGGAAAAGAATTAATAAAAGTACACTTGCTTCAAAGTAAAAATGATTTCGATATTTCGCTCGGCCATTATTTCGGCAAGAACCATATTGTTGAAAAGCCTGTTTACCAGTTGGTGGGAAAAACAGGCCGGCTGTTCATAAATAAAGAAAGCTATTTTGATAATGTACCAAGGGAAGTTTACGAATTTTACGTCGGCGGCTACCAGGTACTGGAAAAATACCTGAAAGACCGGAAAGGCCGGAATATTCTGAAAGAAATTGATCATGTGGCAGAAATAGTTCAGGCGCTGGCGTTTACGATTGATCAGATGAAAAAAATTGATTCATTGACCAAAAGCTGGGTATAAACATGAGTTACAGGGAGGGTTTTTTGTATTTATACGAGAGTGCCGAAATGCCCGGGTATTATTATATGAAGGAACATGGCAGCGATGGCGGAGATGACTGGTACCATCGTTTTAACAGGACCGGAAAATGGGACGAATCCAATCTGGATGAGGCTGCAAAGAAGGCAGGGGGATACGGCATGCCAAGAATAAAAGTGAAATATCCTCTTGGTGTTCAGGTACAGCCGCCTGGTCTTTGCTGGCAGTTTGAGCTATTTATCCAGGACAATAAGGTGGCGGATATAAAACAAGTCACTGATGACCAGAATGCCAATAATACCTGGTACGCTTTTAAAGAGAAAGTTGATTTAGAACAGTGGTTGGAGGAGTTCTTCACTCGTCGGAATAATGAATTGCATGAGGCGGCCACAAAACAAAACGCCGGAAAACAGGCTGCACTTGATTTTTCCGGCAATAGCTGAAGGCGATTGGTATGCAGTTCAACAACGTAATAGGGCAAGCAGAAGTAAAACAAAACCTGGCGGAACTGGTGCAGCACAACCGCCTGAGCCACGCTTTACTTTTTTTAGGAAAAGAAGGAAGCGGCGCATTGCCTATGGCATTAGCTTTTGCGCAATACGTAGTATGTGAAAAAGTGAGCGGTCATTGGGCTGCGGTCAAAAATGAGCCTTCGCTTTTTGGAGACGAACCCCACTCCCCACTCACCACTCCCCACTCACCCGGGGATAGCTGCGGCTCCTGTCCCGCCTGTACCAAATCACAGCAATTCGTTCATCCCGATATTCATTTCAGTTATCCTGTAGTAACAAAGAAACCCGGAACACCGCCCATTAGCACTGACTACATTACAGAATGGAGAGAGTTTGTAAAAGGATATCCTTATGGCAATATCTATGATTGGTTGCAGTTCATCGGTGCAGAAAATAAACAGGGCAATATCACGGCCAATGAATGTAATGATATCATCCGCAAGCTGAGCCTGAAAAGCTTTGAAAGCGAGTACAAAGTGCTGCTGCTCTGGATGCCGGAATATCTTGGTAATGAAGGCAACAAGTTGTTGAAACTGATCGAAGAGCCGCCACCCAATACTTTGTTCATACTGGCAGCCGAAAATGAATCTTTGATCCTGCCGACTATATTAAGCCGTTGCCAACTGATCAAAATACCGGCGCTGGAAACAAAAGAAGTGGAAGAAGCGCTGATCAACAGGAATAAAACGGCCCCGGAAACGGCCAGGCAGGTAGCCAGTGTAAGCGAAGGCAACTATCGTGAAGCCCTGCAGATGGTGCAGCATGCTGATGAAGACTGGCAGAGCTTGCTGAGGGAATGGCTGAATGCCATGCTGAAGACCGGTCCGATAGCACAAACAAGATGGGTAGAAGAAATAAGTAAGCACGGGAGAGAAAAACAGAAGCAGTTCCTCCGGTATTTCAACCACCTGCTGGAACTGGCCATCAGGGTTCGGGTGATGACCTCTCCCTCCGACTCCCTCTCCAAAGGAGAGGGAGGGAAAGATCCCTTTCACCGGAATACTTCGCTCGTTATACCTGAAAAAGAAAAGGATTTTGCAGAGCGGCTGAACAAAATAGCCGGGATAGAACAGCAGCAGGCCATCATAGAGGAGTTAGACAGGGCGGCCTATTATATAGAAAGGAATGCTAATGCGAAGATATTGTTCCATGCCCTGACCATTAAGTTATACCATATCATTCGGGACAAAATTGTATTTTTGACCGATTGAGAGAAGGGTGAGCGGGGAATGGCTGGTGTGAGTGGGATAAGACCCGGAATTATTTGTAAAAGCTTATCGTGTCATTCGTTACTACATATATTTCTTCCCCTGTTCGGCTTTACATGCTGACCAGCGAACGGAACGTTGAAGTGTGCGACGCAACGAAAGCTTAATAGTAATTCTCAGCCCGGTCCATCACCTTCTTCCTGATTTAAACAAGTTTTGAAATTGTACTAATGGGTTGCAGTAATTGTGGTACCACCACTGGTGGTAAACCAAACGGGTGTAAGAGCAACGGCGGATGCAGTACCGGCGGCTGTAATCGTATGAACACATACGACTGGCTGAGGAACCTGCCCGTGCCGGGTGTGGATATGGCCTGCAACGTTATTGAAGTAAGTTTCAATAAAGGCTCACGTAAAGATTTTTTCCGTAATACAACACTCCAGCATTTTGATAAGGGAGATATGATCTCCGTGGAAGGCGTCAGCGGGTTTGATGTGGGCGAAGTGTCGCTGACAGGCGAGATCGTACGCCTGCAAATGAAGAAGAGAGGGGCAAGGGAAGATAATCCCGAAATGAAAAAGATCTTGCGTCCTGCCTCTGACCGGGATGTTGATATTATGCGGCAGAACAAAGCCAGGGAACCGGAAGCGGTGATACGCAGCCGGGCCATCGCCAGGCAACTGAAGCTGGATATGAAAATAAGCCAGGTGGAAATGCAGGCAGACGGAAGAAAAGCCACCTTCTTTTATATCGCGGATGGCCGTGTGGATTTTCGTGAACTCATCAAAGTATATGCATCCGAGTTCAAAGTAAAAGTGGAGATGCGGCAGATCGGCGCCCGCCAGGAAGCAGGGAAAGTAGGCGGCGTGGGAAGCTGTGGACGGGAATTGTGTTGCAGCAGCTGGCTCACTGATTTCAAGTCGGTGAATACGGCAGCGGCCCGTTACCAGAACCTTTCTATCAATCAATCCAAACTAAGCGGCCAATGCGGACGGCTGAAGTGTTGCCTGAACTATGAACTGGATACTTACCTGGATGCGTTGCAGCATTTCCCGGACAATTGCGATGTACTGCAGGTAGCCAAAGGCAATGCCTTCCTGATCAAAAAAGATATTTTCAAGAACCTGATGTGGTACACCCTGCCCGATAGCACCAAACAATACCCTGTAACCATTGAAGGTGTAAAAAAAATAAAATCACAGAACCAGCAGGGTATTATACCGGAAGCATTAGAAACGGTGGAAGTAACATCCAGCAAACCTAAAGAAGTAGAGCCGGAGTTTGTGGATGTGGTGGGCCAGATCAGCCTGCGCAGCTTAGAAAAGAGCGATAAAAAACGCCGCCAGCAACAGCAGCAACAGAGAGGACAAGGACAAAGACCTCAGCAACGGCAAGGTGGCGGACAACAGCAGGGTGGGCAACAACAACGGCCGCAGCAAAGAAACCAGCAGCAAGGCGGACAGCAACAAAAAGGCCAGCAACCCAATCAGCAAAGAGGGCAAAGACCTAACCGGCCGGGAAACCAACAAAACCCTAATCAGCCAAACCAGCAACGGCCACCAAAACCGGAAGGAAATAAATAGAACGCAGATATGAAAAGAGGACAACAATGATTGTTGTCCTCTTTTCATATCCCATCTTGTTTAAAACTAGTATTGAACAATCACTTCCTTAACCATAGTCTTTCTCCGGCAATGCTATTTACATACTGGAGTTGTTCTAATAGCTGATGGTTACACATCTTAACAGGAGTATATGATATTCTTCTTCCTGAAGAAAAGCTATAATAAACAATGCATGGCAGGGAGTCTGTGGGGTAGTTCGTTATTTCCAGCGCCCTTTGTATTCTAAACTGATACACAGAATCAGGCCGGTTATTTACAAATATCCTGACAGTATCATGGGAGAATTTTAACGACCAGCGATCCCATCCCTTGCTTTTAGGGGTAAAATATTGCACTCCGCTTTCACGGGTTATCCTTAGTTCTTCTGCCCACTCCCATGACCCCTGTATGTATAAGTTGATTGTGTCTATATTTCTTGTTAAGCCGGAGCAGCGTAATACAGGAACATACGTTTTGTCTTTAGTACAATTGTAAAAAACAATACGGTTATCAATAGCATAACTGGAGGGGGTCTCATAAGGATCAAATCTTAATAGAATAAAGCTGAAATGAATGTAAGAAAAAAAGACTTGAATCCCGAATGATCTTTAGCCTTTTGGATTCCTAATACAAGAAAAAGATAAAAATGTACAGGAAAATACTATTGCTGCTGCAGCCCGGGTGTAGTACAAATCGCATCAGGCGACTCACATCCCCTCCGTCTCCGGCTGTTCTGGTGGCGGTATGGCTTTAAAAGCTTTGTTGACAAGATAAACGCCTAGCAGTGTCACCAGCCCGCCGACAGCGATGAATACCGTTAGCTTTTCTGAAAAGATCGCAGCTCCCAGCAATACTGCCACGATCGGGTTAATGTACGCATAAATGGATACCTGCTCTGTCGGCAGGTTCTTCAGCGCATAGATATACGCAATAAAAGAGATCAGCGAGCCAAATACCAGCAGGTAACCCATGGCCGCCCACGACTGCCAGGGAATAGCCGCCAGGGAAACACTGTTGCCCGTCAATGCAGAAAGCAACACCACCGCAAAACCGGATATCACCATCTGCAACCCGAGACTGAAATAAGGATTGAAAGTCGCCGTATGTTTTTTGGTATATAAAGTACCGAATGCCCATGACCAGGTAGCGATAAGGGAAATACTGATGCCAAAAAGAAATTCAGGATTCCGGAAATCCTTCAGGTGCTCATAAAATACAATGCATACACCGGCAAACCCCAGCAACATACCCGCAATAGCTTTTGATGGCATCCTGCTGCCCCCGCTGAACAATCCAATGATCACTAACCAGAGGGGAAAGATAGCGCCCATGATAGAACCCAGACCTGCAGAAATGAATTTCACTCCCCAGGTACTTAATGAATTGCTCAGTAAAAAATTCAGAAAACTCAGCACTAAGATGGACCTCCACTCACCCCATCCTTTAGGCCATACCTCTTTCTTATAGATAAAGAAAAGAACAAAGCAGGCCCCGCCCATCAATTGGCGCATACCTGCCATCTGCAAGGCCGGCATGTGCCTTACTCCTTCCTTGGAGGCGATCCAGGTAGTACCCCAGAAAAAACAAACCAATGCGAGACAGAAGAGGGCCTTGGTCCTGGTCCCTTTTTTATGAATGGTCAGCGGGTTGAGAACAGCAATCCGCTTCAGGGATTGCTCTGAAGCCTGTATGATGAATCGCTGAAAATCCGGAAAATTCATTTTTCTTAATGCTTGAAATGCCGCATCCCTGTTATGACCATCGCCAGGTTATGTTGTTTGCAGTATTCAATAGAGTCGTTGTCACGAATGGAACCGCCCGGCTGGATAAAAGCGGTAATGCCGGCCTCATGTCCCAGCTTCACACAATCATTGAACGGAAAGAAAGCATCGCTGGCCATCACTGCTCCATCCAGGTCAAAATTGAATTGCCTTGCTTTCTCCACGGCTTGCCGCAATGAATCAATACGGCTGGTTTGCCCGCAACCTTTGCCCACTAATTGCTTATTCTTTACCAGTGCAATGGCATTTGACTTCAGGTGTTTGCAGACAAGGTTCGCAAATTCCAGGTCTTTCTTCTCAGCGGCTGTTGTTTCCCTTCCTCCGGCTTCTTTCCATTCTGTATAATTGCCTTCGTCAACACCCTGAATGAGTACGCCATTCAGCAATGACTTATACATTTCAACTTGCTTGCTTGTGCCTTGTGCCTTGTGCCTTAATAAAATTCTGTTCTTCTTTGAACGTAAAATGGTCAACGCCTCTTCATCAAATGCCGGTGCGATGAGCACTTCAAAGAATATTTCATTGATCGCATCCGCAGTTGCTTTGTCAATGGTACCGTTGCACACCAATACACCTCCAAATGCCGATTCAGGGTCACCGGCTAATGCAGCATCCCAGCTTTCTTTTATTGTTGCTCTTTGCGCCACGCCGCATACATTGGTGTGTTTGATGATGGCAAATGTCGTTTCTTTAAACTCCCGGATAAGTTGCATAGCCGCATCTACGTCCACCAGGTTGTTATAAGAAAGTTCTTTACCATTGACCTGATCGAATATCTCGCTGAGATCACCAAAGAAAACAGCACGCTGGTGAGGGTTCTCACCATACCGCATAACCTTTTCTTCTTTATTGAAAGGAGTGGCTACAGAAAGCTGGTGGAAATAATTAGAAATAGCAGTATCATAAGCTGTGCATACATCAAACGCTTTAATGGCAAACAACCGTCTTTGTTCCAGTGATGTTCCTCCATCTTGTTCATCAAGAATTTTTTCCAGCAGGGAGTAATCTGCTTTATTTGCTACCACAACCACATCTTTGTGATTCTTTGCAGCGCCGCGGATCATAGAGGGTCCGCCGATATCTATTTTCTCAATGATCGCCTTCTCTCCCTCCTTTGGAGGGAGTTGGAGGGAGGCTGCAACTGTTTCTTCAAACGGGTACAGGTCAACGATGACCAGGTCTATTTCAGGAATATGATATTGTTTCATTTCCTGCCGGTGTGTTTCGTCATCTCTTTTACCAAGGATACCGCCAAATACAAGGGGGTGCAAGGTTTTTACCCTGCCTCCAAGAATAGAAGGATAGTGGGTCAGGTCTTCTACCGGCACTACTTTCACCCCCAGTTTTTCTATGAACTGCTGGGTTCCGCCGGTTGAATAAATAGTAACCCCTAATTCAGCCAGGAGCCTGACAATATTTTCGAGGCCATCTTTGTAAAAAACAGAAATAAGCGCAGATTGGATCTTTTTCATAACCTGTTGAATTGAAAGGCGGGCAACCGTTTGAGGGTCATGCCTGCATGAACGGCTCTGCAGGCAGGCCGCAAAAGTAGCCTAATTCAGGCGCATAGCAAAAGCATCATGGATGCAACTTAAGGGCTTAGGAACTCATCAAAAAAGCCTGCATCTTTCGATAGGTTAAACTAAAATTTCAAACAGCCGGTACATATATTTGAGGAATGAAAAGATGGCTTATTCTTATTACCCTGGCAGGATTCGTTGAGATGGCCACTGCCCAGGCAGACCCACAGGATGATAAAAATGTGGTGGTGAGTAAATGTACCCGTGAATTCAGGTTTGTAAAAGGAAATGCTGAACACCCCGTACAGATACGGGAAGAAAGCCGCCGGGTATACACCTGTAAAAGCTATCGCACTGAAGTGCAGGTGGCAGAATTCTACAACGACAATGAGACCATTGACGATGTCAACATTTATGTGAACGACTCAAAAAAACACGGCATCGCTCCGAGATATGAATACCACAGTGTGGATGGCATTTTTTATTCTGACGCCCGTGTCTGCTTCTTCCGCCTTCCCTTACTGAAGATCGGCAGCAGTTCAGAAGTGGTGTTCAAAAAAACAATACTGGACCCCCGTTATTTTACCAATACCTTTTTCATGGATGACCAGGAAACCGAAAACCTGGAGATCAGGCTGATCGTTCCTTCGTGGGTGCAACTGGAGATAAAAGAATATCATTTCAAAAAATACAATATCCGGAAGAACGTCAGCCAAAGCGGTGATGAAACAGTTTACACATATAGTGCGTCCAATATCCCTTCATTCAGCCGCGAGCAGGATGCGCCGGGTTTGACTCACTATGCCCCGCATATTCTTGTATTGACAAAATCGGCCCAGCCGAAGGATGAGATGCACACCTATTTTAAAACGGTAAAAGAACAATACGGCTGGTACAAGAGCCTGGTACAGCAGATAGGCGATGATGAAAAAATCATCAAAGAAAAAACACAGGAAATAACAACCGGCCTGGCCACTGATGAAGAAAAAGTAAAAAAAATATTTCAGTGGGTACAGGACAATATCCGGTACATCGCTTTTGAAAATGGTATTGCCGGTTTTAAACCTGAAAAATCACAGGAGGTGCTGAGAAAAAAATACGGCGATTGTAAGGGTATGGCCAACCTGCTGACCAATATGCTGCGTTCGATCAACCTGGATGCAAGAAGATGCTGGATCGGCACCAAACACATCGCCTATGATTACAGCACGCCGTCTTTGTCTGTAGACAATCACATGATCTGTGTATGGATGAACAAAGGGAAGCCGGTTTACCTCGATGCGACTGAGAAATACATCGGCTTTGGAGAGATCGCCGAGCGTATTCAGGGAAAACAAACACTGATCGAGAACGGCAATCAGTATCTGCTGGAAAAAGTTCCGATGGCAACTCCTTTGCAAAATACGGCTACCGAGAGTCGTAAGCTGACTATTGAAGGCACCAGCCTGAAAGGGCATGTGGTACAAATATGGAAAGGAGAGAACAAGGAATGGCTGCTGACGGCCCTGAATGATATCAAACAGGATAAGCAGGAAAATGCCCTGAAACAATACCTGTCTGAAGGGAAGTCCAACTTCGAGATCAGCAACCTTACTGTAAAAAACCTTTCCGATTACAATGCTGACCTGAAAGTTGAATATGATATCGTATGGAAAGATGTAGTGACTGTTTTTGACAAGGAGGTCTATCTTGACCTTGACAACCGTCGTCATCTCCGTAATTTCAAAATAGACACAGCCAAAAGAAAACTGCCCTATTGGTTCCAGTTCAAAGACAATCTTGTTTTTGAAACCGAGATCCAATTACCAGCCGACAAAACAGTAAGCAGCCTGCCGGAAAAACTGGTGGTCAAACAGCCCGGTTACAGTTTTTCAGCCTTGTACTCCAATACGGGTGGAAAGATCGTTTACAGGAATGAGATCGTGCTGGACAATACGGAAATCACACCGGAAAGTTTTTCCCAGTGGAATAAAGATATCCAGCAGCTCACCGGTTTTTATGACCAGCAAATTGTACTTACCCCAAAAAAATAAACTTGTATGAAGATATTTTTCCTGGCGGCAGCCACCCTTTCTGTCGTCGTCACCCATGCACAATCCAAAGAAGCAGAGAAATACCGGAAAGAATCTGAAGAAATGCGCAAGCAGATCTGGGCCTGGGACAAACCACAGTTCCGGATAAAGGATATACCGCAGCAATACTCGGCCGCTTCCAAGGTCGTCATCGCTCATCATACTGAACTGACCGCCGACAGCAAATCGAAAATTGCTTTTTATGGTCTCGGCTTCGGAGCCAAAAAAGAACAAAGCATTACCGAAATAGTCAGGGAAATCGTGAAAGTGAACGATAAAAATGCAGTTAGCGATTATTCTGAATTCAGTTTTACGCAGTTTGCCAAATCAAGCGGCTTCTTTGCATCAGACAAACTGACCACCTATGTGGGAGTAAAAGTGATCAAGCCTAATGGCAGCAGCAAAGAGATCAATGCAGATGATATTGTACTGACCAAAGATGAATCGTCGGAGAAAAGGGCTAAGATCGCTATACCCGACCTGCAACCCGGCGATGTTCTTGACTACTTTATTGCCACTGAGCAGAAGCTGACCAATGACCTGAGTACAAAAGCTTACCGCGTACTTCTTTTCGACGACGCCCCGATACTCAGTCTTTCCTTTCATGCACAACTGGGAAAGAAGTTTGCGATCGAATACCGCAGCTATAACGGCGCTCCTGAGCTGAAGGTGAACAAGAATGATGATAAAGAGATCATTGTAGATGTAGAGAAGACCAATATCCCGCCGTTTGAAACGTCATTATGGATAGCCCCTGCCCGTCAGTTACCCTTTATCCGGATGAATATTTCTCTGGGCTATTCAGGTCTTGGCAGCCGCTACCTGGATACAAGAAAACCCGGCGAAGTAAATAAAAGCGTCAACAGTGAGGAAGCTTTGGGCGATAAAGCCGACCAGTATTCTACCCGTTACTACAATGGCTACTGGATGAAAGCAGCCAAAGCACAGTATGATGATATAGAAAGCAGCGCCAAAAAGAAAGCCAAGCAGGTGGGCGTCAATTTTGGCAGCCTGAGTGATGATGAAAAAGCTGCCTGGTTATTTTACACCTTCCGCTTCAACTACCTGCTGAACTTTAATATTGATGCGCTTTCCGAAACGATCAATAGCGGACAAAAGGAATATGACGGGTTATCTTTCACCCTGTTTTGTACCATGAAAGCCGCAGGACTTGATCCCGCCATCTTAGTCAGCGAGGTACGTACAGGCTTTCGTATGAACGAAGCCATGGATGCCGGTGATATGGTAGCTACTGCTTACCTGCCCGGAAGCAAGAAGTTCCTTTGTATCCAATCCATTTACGACATACCCTTCCAGCAGCCTTCTTATATTGAAGGAGTAAAGAACACGAAAAGTTTTACGTTCGATCACCCGGCTGCGATCATGAGCATGAAAAAAATGAGTGGGTTGACCAATATCGCCCCGGGGCCCAATGTACCCGCCAGCGCCTCAGATAAGAACGTAAGAAGAGAAAACCTACAGCTATCATTAACAGACGACAGGTCGGCGCTGAAGGTCAAACGCTCCACCACCCTGAAAGGAAATTATAAAGAAGAGGAACAAAAGAACCTGATCCTGTACGAAGATTATTATGAAGCAGAAAGAAAAGCACTTGGCGAAGAAAAATCGCTGATCGAAGAACTGGAAGATGGCAAGAAAAGTAAAAAATATGTGGAAGAGGTAAAGAATGCATTTGCAGAAGCACGGAAAAAACAAAAGGATGCCTTTACCAAAGAAGCTAAAGAATGGTTTGAGCAGGACATCACCGATCTAAAGGATCAAAGAGTCGTCAACATGGGTGTAAGACATACGGCCCCTGATTTTGTGTATAGTTCTGCATTTACCATGGGCGGGCTGGTAAAGAAAGCCGGGAATAATATCATTATTGACATTGGTAAAATGCAGGGACAGCCGCTATCTGTAAAAGACGAACAGCGTAAAAGAGAGGTGGATGTGTATATGTCATTTGCCCGAAGCATTGAATACCTCGTAGAACTTGAGATACCTGAAGGTTATACTGCCGAAGGAGTAGATGCACTCAATGTAAAAGTGGAGAATGAAACCGGCGTCTTTGCGACCGAAGCCACCAGTACGGACAAAGTAGTGACAATAAAAGTAAAAAAACATTATTCACACAGCTTTGAACCCGGTAGCAATTTTGATAAGATGCTGGCATTTATTGATGCATCTAATAACTGGTTGAACTCAAAACTGCTTTTAAAGAAAAAGTAAGAACAGCAGCGAAGAAATTATTCATTAAGGTGCATCACAAATGCACCTTTTTCATTTACATCATGATAGGGAATATGTAATGAATCGCAATCCTTTTTCCAGTAGGGCAGTTTCCAGAATGGCACAGAACCATCAAAGACCACCTGCCTGATATGGAACGTATTCGATAAGCGGGCAATATACAGTTTCGGGTTTTGGGATATGATCAGCAGGTCAATATCTTCCTTTTTACCCGGCGTATCATAAAAGATCGTTGTGTCAGCGAGTAATATCTTCTTACGCTTATAGAGGATATAATTATCCGTGTTGATAAGATCGTCCATTTCTGCTGCTGGCGCTATACGATGCAATACCCTTGACGGTTTAAGGTGAAAATTCCTTGCAAAATCATCCGCGACAAGATCCTCGTCACCAATGAAAAAATAATTCTGACCATCAATAAGATCAATAGCTTTCCGTTGCGGCACATTGTAAACGATGATCTTTTGTTGTCTGCCGGCTTCTGCAAAAGAATATAAACGCAAGATGGCAAAACCCAGTATGCACAGTAATGCCATCACCAATCCCTTCCTGCTTTTTTCCATCAGCCAGTACCCTGTTCCTGCTGCTACACCCAGTAATAAAAATAGTTGCCCCCTATTGATCTGCCAGCCATCCCATAGAGCAAAGGGTAATTGTTCTACTCTTTCAATGTAACCGTTCATTACCCAGATCAGCCATGACAATATTTTACCAACAAACAATGCAATAGCTGGTGTAAACGAAACGGCGCATAACAGTATTTCCCCGATCAGTATGATGCCTGAAAGCGGCACTGCAAGAAAATTGGTCAGCCAGAATGAACCAGGGAACTGGTGAAAATGATACACACTGACCGGTAGTGTAAGTATTTGGGCTGCCAGTGTCACCGCATTCATTTTCCAGATAAAATCTAGCGCTTTGTTCTTTATATAAAACCAGTGATAAATGGGCTTCATAAAAATAACAATGCTCAACACCGCTGTATAAGAAAGCTGGAAGCCCACATCCCATAACCAATAGGGATTGTAGCACAATAAAATAAAAGCAGAAAACGCCAATGTATTATAGATAGAAGTATCCCTTCCGAAAGACTGGCCAAGAACAATACAGGTGAACATGACCGCCGACCGGAGCACGGAGGGCTGGCCACCTGCCAGTAAGCTGAATGCCCATAGCCCGGCAATGATCAGCAAAGGAGCCAGCCATCGGGAATATTTAGTTCTTCGCAACGGCTTCAATAACAAAGTAAGCAGCCAATAGATCAGTCCAATATGCAAACCGGAAATAGCGATCACATGCACCACGCCGGTATTGGTATAGGATTGTACCAGTGATTTATCCAGGTCATTTTTATAGCCGATAAGTAAAGCTTCTGCCAGGCCCAGCTCTTTGTTCCCTTTTATATTTGCTCTCAGAATGGTTAATACCTTTTCCCTGGTCGGGTAAAATAATTGCTGAAAGAAAGTAACATGCTTTTCTTTTAGTAACTGAAACTCTCCCGGCTTTACATACACCTGGTGAGTAATGCCCTGGAACAAAGCATATCGTTTGTAATCAAATCCTCCCGGGTTACCGGCGTTCTTTATTTCCTGTAAAGGCTTGCTCAATATGAGCATAGAGCCGTAGTCAAGACCGGGCAACAGTGAATCTTTGCTGAAATAGACAATGATCTTTCCTTTTACCTTGTTCACCTGACCGTCATGAATAATATACTGTATGCTGGCATCTGCCTTGAAAGACCTGGCCTTTTCCACCAACGGTTCATTCAGTGAAACCACAACAGGAGTATCTCCCGAATAATAACGGGCAAACCAATCCTCCCTGTTCCGGATATCCTGTGACCAGGTGAGTAATCCGCCGATAGAAATGAAGAGGCAAGAAATGAACACACCACTTACCCATGATGACTTATAACGCCGGAAGAACGGGATAGCAAAAAAGAAAGACAAAAAAACAAAGGATACTCCTGCCGATAGCCAAAGCATGAGTACCAGCGTCTGGCTATGCCATTGCAGCATGATACCCGCTACCAGGGGCAACAAATACCTCAGGAACGGCACATGCTTCCAGAAATAAAGCACAGGAGAAGGCATCATAAAAGGTACTTAGCCTTTTACAAACAGAAAATACTACTTAGCGGGTATAGCTATTCCGGAGAGAAACAAAGCAACCGGGAGAACTACTTTAATACCCTGTTTCATTATTTGCGTTGCGGGATAACATTATGAAATTGCCGTTAACAGTTTATGGACATAGGCGATCTGCCCGGCATGATAGATATTATGCTGAATGAGGCCATTGAGTAAAAACCGGAAATTATATTGCCGGTAATCAACGATCTCCTTTAAGAAATCATCATTCTTTGTTTGCAACAAGGCAATCATCTCTTTATGGACAATCCGCAGTTGCTTCAGCCCTTTTTCCCAGGTATGTACGGACGGATCAATTACCCGCCAGTCCTTTTTTTCAAACGCAGCCATATCCTGTTCCTGGTCGCCCTCCACTCTTTTTAGCGTGAATTCGGCCCACGTGACCATGTGATACAAAAGTTCAATGAGCGAATGCTGTTTGTTAGGCTTTTTGTAAACAATGGCAGGATCAATTTCATCTAACAAAGCATACACAGGTCTGCCAAACCACGGCTCAACATTAAGCGTATTCTCCAGGTTGCGGATGATGGATCGTACTTCCTTATTCATACATGCAATTTAAAAATAAAAAGCTGCCCCTGACCGGGCAGCTTTTACAAAAGATTTTTTCCTTATCCTTATTTACTCAGGTACATACTCCGGTCCTTGTATAGTTGCCTGAAATAAGGGTCACGCAGGTTTTTGATAAAACGGATCGCTTCTCCGGTGGATTTCATCTCGGGCCCCAGCTCTTTGCTCACACCCGGGAATTTATTGAAACTGAATACAGGTTCCTTGATCGCAAAACCATCCAGGTGCTTTTCTTCCGGAATATCGCCCACTTTTATTTCCCCCATCATCACCTTGGTAGCATAGTTCAGATAGGGTTTCTGATAGGCTTTTGCAATGAAGGGTGTAGTACGTGATGCCCTTGGGTTGGCCTCGATCACATATACTTTACCTTCTTTTATCGCAAACTGGATATTGATCAGGCCTTTTACCTTTAATTGCAAAGCGATCTTCTTCGCATAATCCACCATATCCTGTATTTCCAGAGGAGAAAGATTGAAAGCCGGAAGCACAGCATTACTGTCACCGCTGTGGATGCCTGCCGGTTCAATATGCTCCATGATACCCATGACATGGAATTTCTCTCCGTCGCAGATCGCATCTATCTCGGCTTCCTGGCAGCGGTCCAGGAAATGATCAACCAGTATTTTGTTGCCGGGAATATGTTTCAATAAGCTTACTACGGCTTTTTCCACTTCTTCATCATTCAGTACAATTCTCATTCTTTGTCCGCCTAAAACATAAGAAGGGCGGACCAATACAGGATAACCTACCTTATTGGCAACCTGGATCGCCTCATCTACATCGTATGCCGTTCCGTAGTCCGGGTAGGGGATACCGAGTTCTTTCAGCATATCACTGAAACGGCCGCGGTCTTCCGCGATATCCATGCTGTCGTATGATGTGCCGATGATCTTTATGCCCTTTTCATGCAGTTTTTCTGCCAGCTTTAAAGCCGTTTGCCCACCGAGCTGCACGATCACGCCTTCCGGCTTTTCGTGCTCAACGATCTCCCAGAGGTGCTCCCAATAAACAGGTTCGAAGTAAAGCTTGTCGGCAATATCAAAATCGGTAGAAACTGTCTCGGGATTACAATTGACCATGATCGCTTCATAGCCACAATCCTTTATCGCCAGCAAACCGTGTACACAGCAATAATCAAATTCGATCCCCTGCCCGATCCTGTTGGGGCCTGAACCCAGGACGATTATCTTTTTCTTATCAGAAGCTTTACTTTCGTTATAGTGCCCTTCTTCAAACGTAGAATAGAAGTAAGGCGTTTTTGCCTCAAACTCAGCGCTACAGGTATCCACCATTTTATAGACCCTTGTTATACCTGCCGCTTTTCTTTTCTTGTACACATCTTCCTCATCACCATGTTCAAGTATCCGGCTGATCTGTTCATCGCTGAAGCCATTTACTTTCGCTTCCCGCAACAGCTCTATTGGCAGATCTTCCAGGTCGTATTTGGCAATTTCTT
The DNA here is from genome assembly GCA_016787085.1 of Chitinophagaceae bacterium. Lineage (GTDB taxonomy): Bacteria > Bacteroidota > Bacteroidia > Chitinophagales > Chitinophagaceae > VBAT01. The sequence continues at coordinate 29,628 of JAEUVJ010000054.1, forward strand.
TTTCAAGGTTACATATTTTCTGTATCTCGTACAGGAACCAGCGATCAATACCATTGGTAGCTTTTGAAATGGTACCGACCGATATACCCGCCATCAACGCATCTTTGATACGGAAGATGCGGTCCCATTTCGGGATTTTGATATACTCCAGCAATTCATCTGCATGCATCAGGCTTTTACCATAATAGCCAAGACCTACTGCATTGTTCTCCAAACTCTGACATGCTTTTTGGATGGCTTCGGCAAAGCTTCTGCCAATACCCATCACTTCACCCACACTTTTCATCTGCAGGCCGAGTGTATCATTGGCACCTTTGAATTTGTCAAAATTCCAGCGGGGTATTTTCACGATCACATAATCCAATGCCGGTTCAAAATAAGCTGATGTCGTTTTGGTGATCTGGTTCTCCAGTTCATCCAGCGTATACCCTATTGCCAGTTTGGCTGCAATCTTGGCAATGGGATAGCCTGTCGCTTTTGAAGCAAGCGCTGATGAACGGCTCACCCTCGGATTGATCTCAATAGCAATGATCTCTTCTGTATCCGGGCTCATGGCAAACTGGACATTACAGCCTCCGGCAAAATTCCCGAGATCACGCATCATCATGATAGCCGTATTACGCATCAGCTGCATGGCGGTATCACTGAGTGTCATCGCAGGTGCCACCGTGATCGAATCACCAGTATGTACCCCCATTGGGTCAAAGTTCTCCACGCTGCAGATGATCACTACATTATCATTGGCATCACGCAACAATTCGAGCTCAAACTCTTTCCATCCCAGTACTGCTTTTTCTACCAGCACCTCGTGTATCGGTGAAGCCTGTAAACCGCGGTTCAGCGCCTCATCAAGATCATTCTTATCATGTACAAAGCCGCCGCCGGTGCCTCCTAAAGTAAATGAAGGGCGGATCACCAATGGAAACCCTATCTCCTGTGCAAATTCTTTTCCTTCTAAAAAAGAATTGGCTGTCCTGGCGGGAGCTACGGGAACTCCAAGTTGTATCATCCACTGACGGAATTTCTCCCTGTCCTCTGCTTTATCAATGGCCTTGATATCCACGCCGATCAGCCGCACATTATAGCGCTGCCAGATTCCAAGATCTTCTGCTTCTTTCGCAAGGTTCAGGGCTGTTTGCCCGCCCATGGTTGGCAACACCGCGTCAATCTGGTTTTCTTCCAATATCTGCTCAATACTTTCAACGGTAAGAGGAAGCAGGTAAACCCTGTCAGCCATCATAGGATCGGTCATAATGGTAGCAGGATTGCTGTTGATCAATATCACTTTCACCCCCTCTTCACGTAAACTCCTGGCTGCCTGCGTACCTGAGTAGTCAAATTCACAAGCCTGACCGATAATAATGGGACCCGAACCGATAATGAGAACCGACTGAATGGAATTGTCTTTTGGCATTTTTTATTGTGGTAGGCCCTGCTTTAAAGTGGGCCCGGATGCGGTTAAACAAATTGCGCAAAAGTAAGGGAATAGAAGTTCTCTGGCAGGGAGAAACCTAACATTTTATCATCATTTTCTACAAACAACTGTTTATATAAATGCCCGTTGCAGGGTAAATTCTTACACAGCTTCCGTAATTTCGATAGGTCATGACAGATGAGTATTATATGATGCTGGCGCTTAAAGAAGCCAAACGGGCCGCTGAAGAAGACGAAGTGCCGGTAGGGGCTTTGGTCGTGCTGAATGAGAAGGTCATTGCACGGGGATATAACATGACAGAAAAACTCAATGACCCGACTGCCCATGCAGAAATGATCGCCCTGACATCTGCTTTCAGTTTTCTCGGAAGCAAATATTTGCCCGAAGCTACTTTATATGTTACTGTAGAACCCTGCCTGATGTGTGCCGGTGGATTGTACTGGAGCAAGATCGGGAAGGTGGTATATGGTACAGATGATCAGAAGAACGGTTATAAGCGGATAACAGGCACAAACTGGCCCTTTCATCCAAAGACGGAACTGGTAAGAGGAGTGCTGAAAGAAGAATGTGCGCAACTAATGAAGGATTTCTTTCAAAAGAAAAGATAATATGGCCAAAGCAGTATCCGCTAAAACGCAAAAGGTCATCCTGACGCACCCCCGAACCGGGAGTGAATTTACCATTGATGCAAATATCTACGAACCCATCAAAGCGGCTATTCTTCAAAGTCTGAAAGGAAGTAAAGGCAAAACATTTACGGAAGTAACTGACGATGTGGTCAGCATCATCCGTAAAAAAATGCCCGGCTTTGAAAAATCCATCCCCTGGTACACGATCTCTATCCGTCTTGATCTCGAAACAAAAGGGATAGTAGAAACATTTACTGAGAAAGGAAAGAAGCTGAACCGGCTAAACCCCCGCCCCCTGAAGGGGAGTAAATAACTGAGTCTTTCGAAATACGGAAGAAATATTATTCCAAACGATATTTAAACTCTATCTCTGTAAATTTGTTTAGTATAGAAAATATTTTTCACTTCCTCATTATACTCTGCTGCGGCGGAGATGGGGGCAAATAATCAGTTATGGCATTTACCTTACCAACGCTGCCTTATGCACATGATGCATTAGAGCCGCATATTGACAAACTGACCATGGAAATTCACCATGGCAAACATCACCAGGCCTATGTTACCAACCTTAATAATGCGATCGCCGGAACTGAACATGAGAATAAATCATTGGAAGAATTAGTAAAGAATGCCGGCAAGATATCACCCGCCGTACGCAACAATGGCGGTGGCCATTGGAATCATAGCTTTTTCTGGGAATTGCTCAGCCCTGAGGCTGGCGGCAAACCCTCCGGAAAATTAGGCGATGCGATCAACGCCGCTTTTGGCTCATTTGAAGCCTTCCAGGAAAAATTCAATACGGCTGGCGCTACACGATTTGGCTCCGGCTGGGCATGGCTGATCGTAAAAGACGGCAAGCTGGAAGTTACCTCCACTCCTAACCAGGACAACCCGCTGATGGATGTGGCGGAAGTAAAAGGCACGCCTATTCTTGGAGTGGATGTATGGGAACATGCCTATTACCTGAAATACCAGAACAAACGCCCTGATTACCTGAAAGCGATCTGGAATGTGATAGACTGGAAAAAAGTGGGCAAACTGTTTGAAAAAGCAGAAGCAGTAGCTGTTAATTAAAAACATAAAAACCGCCCCGAAATTTCGGGGCGGTTTTTTATATTCTCTCCTGGTCATTTCATCAATTAAACACTTGTTCAGTATGAATGACCGGTTCTTTGTCTAATGCTATTTCGCATAAAATATCAGTTAACTCCTGTGGCTGGCTGAAGAAAGGTGAATGACTGGTAGCCATTGCATATACTTTCTTACATGGTGTTTCTGTGTACATTTTTTTCTGAATGTACGGAGTGACTGCTTTGTCCTTTGAACACTCAATATAGTACCTGGAAACGCTGCCTTAATTCTCCTCCGTAAGTTGTAATGGGGTGACCCCTGATTCTACCGGCTCATGACTCAGCAGCAGCTTTGCCAGTTCGGTGATATGATCATCACAATCAGCATACAATCCTTCTTTGTAAATTTCTGGTTGCAATGTATGGGCTTTAAGTTCCTCATTCATGGTTACGTAGGGTTTCAACACTCCCCCTGTGTCCAGCAGAGAATATTCTCTTTGTGTTTTACCATTGGGTATCAGGTAAGCCGCGAGATAGACCAGTTTTTCGATCTTACCAGGCCGGTACTCCGCCGCCTGCGAGATCATAATACCATTCTTACTGTGCCCGACAAGGATCACTTTTTCTTCAATACCATCAATCAGTTCACAGATCTTTTCTACAGTTGCCCTCATTCTTACCTGTTGTATAGGTGTTTTATCCCTTCCCATACCGGGCAGATCAATCGCAATGGCCCTATGTCCTTTTTTTTCCAGTATCGGTATTACTCTGTGCCAGTTCCATGAACTATGCCATGAGCCATGGATCAAAATGAATGTTTTCATTTTATACAATTTGATGAATAATAGAAAATAAGAAATCGGGTATGTCTTGAAACTGCCGGTCAGTTTTCAGATGAAGTTTTAGCAGCTTCCCAGCCTATCATAGCTGTTTTTCTCACCGGCCCCCACATATACCCGCCAATCGTTCCTGTAGATTGAATAACTCTGTGACAGGGGATCAGGAAAGCGACCGGGTTATTCCCGATAGCAGTTCCGACAGCTCTTGAAGCTTCCGGATTGCTGATCTGCCGGGCAATTGTTCCATAGGTTGTCAATTGTCCCATCGGGACCTTCAGAAGCGTCTCCCATACTTTCAATTGAAAATCGGTTCCCTTTAAATGCAGTTTGATCTGGTGAAGTTTGTTCCAGTCCTGCGTAAAGATGTATAGCGCATTCTGCTGAATAAGGTCAACCATCTGCCTGAACTGTGCATTCGGAAAATGTGCATGCAGGTCATGCAAGGCCTTTTTTTCGTCGTCAGCAAATGCCATATAACAGATTCCCTTTGCTGTTGATGCTACCAGTATATTACCAAAGGGGCTTTCTGCATAACTGTAATTGATCAGAAGGTTCTCTCCGCCGTTCTTAAATTCCCCGGGGGTCATCCCTTCAATTTTTATAAAGAGATCGTGAAGACGGCCAGTTCCCGAAAGACCTGTTTCAAACGCTGCATCAAACAAAGTGGCCTGTTTCTCTTTCAGAATATTCTTGGCATGTTCGACACTTATGTACTGCAGAAATTTCTTGGGGCTTACCCCGGCCCAATCAGTAAACAGTCTTTGAAAATGGAACGGGCTTACATGTATCTTTTCAGCTACTTTAGCAAGATCCGGCTGGGACTTGAAATTGGTTTTTATATACCCGATCGCTTCTGCTATACGGTCAAAGTCTATGTGCTGTTGCTGTTTCATTTTCTGGCTGTTCATTTTGACAGAACAAAAATAAATGCCCGCATAGCCCTGGCCTACCCGAATCTTGCTACATTTCTCTCCCTTTTACGAAGGCCTGATGATCATGTATTGCTTTCAATAAAAAATTATGGCACAGGGTCATAGCCGCTACCACCCCATGGATGGCAACGGGATATTCTCCTGATGGCCAGCCACAAGCCCTTGAATACTCCATGTTTCTTTAATGCTTCCGCCGCATAATGCGAACAGGTAGGAGTGAAACGGCATTTAGGCCCTATCCATGGTGATATGACCCATTGATATATTTTGATCAGGGCAATGAACGGAAGGCTCAATATGCGCAGAAATGTTTTCATACGAATATTGACTTTTCCAGTTTATGCAAAGCTGCTCCCATCTTTTCGTACACATCCTGGTAAACAGGCAATTCTTTGCCGGTATAGATGAAGAAAACATTTACCTGGATCTTTTTTTCTTTTATTTTACCGAGTAATGCCAGCTTCTGCAAGCGATACGCTTCCCGTATGAGTCTCTTAACCCTGTTGCGGTCAACAGCCCTTTTAAAATTCTTTGATGAGACCCCTGTTCCAAAGAGTAAAGCAGCTTCATTAGCTGGTAAATGGCAGGTATAAAATATCCTGAACGGGGCCAGATTGATCTTCTTCCCTTCACTGAACAATTGTTCAATACTTTTCCGGCTTTTCAGCCTTTCGTTCTTTCCAAGTGTGAATTGTCTTGCCACAGGTTTACAGCGATGATTTAAAGAAACAAAAATAGCCCCGATAAAGGGGCTATGGCAAAATATCTGTCTCTCCGGAACTCCTGAAGGCCGGAGATATTATTTTAATTTCCTCTCGTCAGAAACAGTCAGCTTCTTACGGCCTTTGGCACGGCGGCTGGCCAGTACTTTGCGTCCGTTGGCAGTCTGCATACGCTTACGAAAACCATGAATGGATTTACGGCGCTTACGATGAGGTTGAAATGTACGTTTCATTGTTTTATTCTTTTTTCACTGTTTTGAATATAGCCCGGGAGAAGCAGGCCGGTTTCAATTTGCAACAGGTCACCACACCCATTGTTTTGTGAAAGGACGGCAAAGGTAAGGGAATGAAGGCAGAAGTCGGAGTCCGGAAGACAGAAAATTTAGCATGAAAAGGAGGCCCCTTTTGCCACTCAGGTTATTGGCTATCAAGGTCTAAATGAATAGATTGAACAGCTTCTCCAAAAAAAGTGGTAGCATGGTTATCAAAATCCTCCGTTGCGTCGGTAGTATAAAACACCTTTCTCCCATTCTTACTGCACTGGCTCTCGATCTCAGGGTGGCGGCGAAGATACTCTGACAGGCTATCGGCTACAATCTCTCCTTGTGAGAGGAGTTTTACCCCTACGGGCAAATGCTCCTCAATTTTTTCTTTCAGTAACGGGTAATGAGTACAGGCCAGCAGCACCACATCAATATTCTCTCCTTTATCAAAAAGACTATGCAGGTTCTTTTTGACAAAATAATCGGCGCCATGACTGTCATATTCATTATTCTCTACCAGTGGCACCCACATAGGACAAGCTTCCTGGTAAACTTTTAAGCCCGGAAAAAATTTATCTATCTCTACGGGGTAGGACTGGGAAGCCACTGTTCCGTTGGTGGCGAGGATACCGACGCTGCCACTTTCGGAAAAATTACCGATGATCTCGGTGGTAGGGCGTATCACGCCAAGCACCCTTTTATCAGTTCCTATTCCGGGAAGATCGTTTTGCTGGATGGTCCGCAATGCTTTAGCTGAAGCAGTATTACAGGCAAGAATTACCAATGAACAGCCTTGCTGAAAGAACCATTGCACACATTCCAGTGTGTAATGATAGACCGTATCAAATGAGCGGTTGCCATAAGGCGATCTCGCATTATCACCCAGATAAATGTAATCGTATTGCGGAAGTTTATTGACAATTTCTTTCAAAACGGTCAGTCCGCCATATCCAGAGTCAAAAACACCGATCGGGCTCTGCATTCGCTGCTATTTATACACCAAAGCTACGCATAGGAAATCATGCTATTACTTAGTTGTTTTGGGCTTAACCCCTGTTGCCGGTTTCGGTGTGACGGCCGGGTCATCGCCAAGGTATAACAGCTCCTGCGGCAGTTGTTCCAGCCGGAGTTCCCTCGCCACAGACAGGAATAGATTATCAATAGCAAAGCCCATCTCGTATGTATTGGGTTTAAGAATGAGGTTGTACTTTTTTCGTGACAGCACCTTCCTGTAAGCATTCGCCACTGTATCAAATAAAGGCTGCGCCAGCATACCTCTTTTGCTGTTCGATCTATTCTGTGCTATCTGCTGCCAGTAAATAAGGTTCAGGCCGATCTCCCTTCTTTTTTGCCCGACAATATCCCATACTCCTTTCGGCTTCACACCAGCTGCCACGTCGGCTGAGTCGGCTTTATACATACTGTCCAGTCTTTTAAACTCCATTTCATTGAACTGGTATTCTGCTCCGAGTGAGTCTCTTTCGTAGATCTGTACCAGGCTATCCACGCTGCGGTAACCTGGCATTGCCTGTACCATCAGGTCAATATCAAATACACCGGCTTTGAATGCCTGGGACTTTACATCAGAGCCTGCCAACATGAAAGCAGCAAAGACAATAAACACTGAGAAATTCTTTTTCATTTTTATTTTTTTAGCCCGGTGAAAGTAATATATATCCCGCAAAACGGGTGGCCTGCTATCACTATTTATCATTGTGCCACAATAGAAAATCCCGCTCAGTTTACCTGAGCGGGACTATCAAAATGCTTTATACCTTTTATAGCTTACCTGCCGGCAGCGGGCTTAGCTGCCTGCTGTAACTGTGGTGGTAGTTTCAGTTTCAATTTTGTAGCAACCGCCACGATCATATCATCTCCTTCAGGGGCTACTAAGAAAGCTTCTTTGTTCACTACATGCGTATAGCCTTTTTCTTTAGCTACGGCCCTGATGGCTGTATATACTTCGTTATAAATAGGGGATAGCAACTGGTTTTGCTTGGCTTCCAGCGCCTGCTGGGATATTTGCTGCCAGTTCTGGATCTGGTAAATCAGGCCAGGCAATTTCTTGGCGATCTCATCCCTTACGGATTTGGGAGTTTTCAATGAATCCCTGTAAAGGCTGTCATTGAATTGGTATTGCTCCACTACACTGGTATATTCAGGCTGAATAGTATCCCGCTGATATAACTCCAGCAAAGAATCAATTTTGGCTGTAGCCGGCATGAGCGCCACTACATCATCCACCCTGATATAACCGAATTTCGTTTGCGCCATAGCGTTACCTGTGATCAGCATCACCACCACTATCGCCAGAACTTGCAATTTTTTCATAACTGTGTTTTTTCTTTCCTCTCCCTTACTGCGGGATTTTATTGTTTTGATTTAAAGTTTGCTTTGAATAGAGTACTGATCCCGGCTATTCGTTGCCTGTTTGCTTTTCTTTAACATCCTGTTTTCCGGCCTGCTTTATCGTACCCCGAGTTCTCTCAGCACATCCTCGCTCTTGTCCAATTTGGGGTCGGCAAAGATAATAGTAATTCCCTCACTTTTATCGAGCACAAAATCATAACCCCTGGCCACGGCGATCTTCTGCACCGCATTGTAAACCTTGTCCTGTATGGGTTTGATGAGCTCCTGTCTTTTCTTGAACAGATCGCCTTCAAAACCAAAACGTTGACGTTGCAAATCACGCAATTCTTTTTCCTTTAGAAAAAGCTGGTCTTCCCTTTTTTTCTTCAGATCATCGCTCAGCATCACCTGCTCGGCTTCGTAATCCTTGTACATTTTATCAAGGCTTACCTGTTTGGCGTCAATATCTTTCTGCCAGTCTGCAGCAATATCATCCACTTGTTTCTGCGCTTTGCTGTAGTCCGGCATTTTATCCAGAATGTACCGGGTATCAATAATTGCGTATTTCTGGGCTATGGAAGCTGTAGCTGCAAAAAGCAGGCAGCAGGCAGCGATCATTATCTTCTTCATCAGGAAAGTTTTTATGATTAATAAAGATGATAGTTAGTTATAAAGAGTTGTCAGATGCTGCCTCCGCATTTTGATCTTATACTTACTCGGGTTCAAAGCCCAGCATGAACGTAAACCTGGAGGCATTCTTCAGTCCGCCACCCGGTGTGATACGATCAAGCCCGATACCGTAATCAAATCCAAGCAACCCAAACATAGGCAGGAAGAACCGCATACCCACCCCTACACTACGGCGAAGCCTGAACGGGTTATAATCCTTAAAGTTGTACCAGCCATTGGCTGCTTCAAAGAATGTAAGACCATAGATCGTACTGCCGGGATTTGTTACCAGCGGGTAACGAAGCTCGAGCTGGTACTTATTGAAAATAGTAAAGAACCGGTTTGCGTTTTGCTGGTCGGGATTCACAGACGGATCGGATGTCTCATACACCGGGTAACCGCGATGCGCCACAATATCAAAACCAAGCAGGCCAAAGTTATTCGTCAACCCGGCATCACCCACCTGGAACCGTTCAAACGGTGAGTAATCAAGCTTCCTGTTATACCGCCCCATAAATCCGTATTTAGCAGCCATTTTTAATACAAACTGGCGGTTCTTGTCTGCACCCGTCGGTTTGCCGATCGGCACATACCATTCTGCATTGAAACGCCATTTATGGTACTCCGGATTCTTATATGGATTATCGGAATTGACCAATTTAGGATTCAATACCGAATACGGAGGAGTAAACTGTACACTCGCTACAAAATTAGAACCACTGCGCGGGAAGATCGGATCATATACGGAAGAACGCTGCAGGGCGATCTTAAAGCTAAGATTGTTGGAAACACCGCTGTCCAGGTATGTTCCGTCATCTTTCTGGAATGCGTAATAGTTCTTCAGTTTGTACTGGGTAAAGTTCGTAGTGAAAACAAGGTTGAAATAATCATCCGGCCATTTAAGTTGTTTACCAAGCGCTATGGAGAAGCCATTTACCTTCAGGTAACTCGTATCTGACCTGGAACGGTCTATCTGTCCAAACTGATTGAATGAATTAGAATACTTACTGTTGTTATACCCGATGGTAAATGAATTCCTTTTCTTTCCTCCCAGCCAGGGCTCAGTAAAGGAAAAGTTGTAAGAGCGGAAAGCACGGCCATTGGACTGCACACGAATGCTGAGTTTTTGCCCGTCTCCTGTGGGCAATGGATCCCAGGCAGATTTTTTCCAGATATTCTTAATGGAAAAATTATTAAAGGTAACACCAAGCGTACCGGTCAATCCGATACCGCCGCCCCATCCGGCTGATAATTCCAATTGGTCAGATGATTTTTCTTCCAGTTTCCAATTGATGTCCACCGTACCATCATCTGCATTAGGTACTACACCCGGGTTGATCGTTTCCTGGTTGAAATAGTTGAGGTTGGCCAGCTCACGCTGTGATCGGATCAGGTCAGTACGGCTGAAGAGTTCACCTGGTATCGTTCTTAATTCACGGCGGATCACATGGTCTTTTGTTCTGTCATTACCGGATATCGTTACATTCTTTATTCTTGCCTGCGGGCCTTCTGTGATCCTTATTTCATGGTCAATGGTGTCGTTATACACAGCTGTCTCCACCGGTTCAACCCGGAAGAACAGGTAACCATCATCCATATAGTATCCGCTGATATCACCCCCTTCCTGCGACATCTCCTTACCAAGGCGTCTATTCAGGATATCGAGGTTGTAAATATCCCCTTTATTGATACCGAGTATAGCGTTCAGCAACGAGTCAGGGTACTTCGCATTTCCTTTCCAGGTAATGTTACCGAAGTAATATTTCCTGCCTTCATTTACCTTGATATCAACATAAAGCTTGGTTTTACTAATAGAAGTATCACTGAAGATGGTATCCTGCACGATCTGTGCATCACGATACCCTTTCGAGTTGTAATACTTTAGTATCTTTTCTTTATCCTCTTCATATTTTTTGGGGTCAAACTTGGCAGAAGCAAACAATTTGAAACGGAAATAAGGGTCCAGCACCTCTTTCGTTTTGCTCAGTGACAGAAAGCCCCAGTCTTTCATGTAGCTTTTAAAGCTTGGCTTTTTGATAGGGCCATAAGGACTGGGAACAGTCACCGGATTCAGTGTCAGCTTGGTCATTTCCTTGGTTCCCTTCAATTGCTTCTTAAGTTTCGACTCTTCTACTGTTTCGTTACCGAATATCCTGACGCCGTCAATCCGTACCTTGCCGCCTTTAATGACATAGATCGTAATGAAATTCGAATTAGCATACGTTGCATCTGTTTTTTCCTCTATCCTGACCGTCGTATTCTGAAAACCTTTTTCCGTATAATATTTTGTGGTTACTTCGACAATATTGCGCCGCATATTCTCGGTAATGATCGTTTGCTTGGCCAGTCCGATCTTACCCAGCAACTCTTCTTCTTCGGATTTTTTTGATCCGATAAATTTCCATCCGCCAAGTCGTGGACGCTCGGTTACGGCAATCTCGATCCAGATATTATCCCCCTGCACTTTTGTAATAAAAATCTGCACATTGGAGAATAGTTTTTGCCTCCAGAGGTTTTGGATGGCTTTGGCAAATACATCGCTGCCAGGAATGGTGATCTTATCCCCCACCTGTATACTGGAAATAGAAAGGACTATAGAAGTGTCGAGGTGATGTATGCCGGTAATGTTGATACCTGCTACAGTATATTCTTTAGGTACCCGGGCATTTTGAAGAGCCAGCAGATCCGGGTCTATAGAAGTGGGACCTGTAGTATCTACCTGTGCCTGTGCATTCAGCACTAAAGCCACCACAGCTATCAAAAAAACACTGATACGAAGTAAAAATTGTCGCATGTTAAATAGTTCAGTCAATCAGTTTCCGCCGGGCGGTTAATGCAATCAGCTTGTTATGTGTCTCTTATAAATAAGCCGCAAGCTTAGTTGCCGCGGCAAATTAAAGGTTAAATACTGAAAATGTTTAGTACGCCTTGTCAAAGAAGTCATAAAAGTCATGGAAGTCAGTACGTCACGCTGCATACAGCGGAAATCAATCTGCATACTGGCCTACCTCTTTTGACAGATCTAACTTTTTTGACCTATTGACCCACCGAAGGCTCCTTTTTCAGCTGCTCTCCTGTCTTTCCAAACCTTCTCTCACGGCCCTGGAAATCAAGAATAGCCTCGTAAAGGTTCTCTTTTCTGAAATCAGGCCACCGCACATGAGTAAAGTATAATTCAGCATAGGCCAGCTGGTACAGCAGGAAATTACTGATCCTGTATTCGCCGCTGGTCCTGATCATCAACTCGGGGTCGGGAAAATTACTGGTAGTCAAGAACCGCTGCAATACATCCTGGTCAATTTCCTCTACCTGGAGGCGGCCCTGTTTTACTTCATGCGCTATGTTCTTCACTGCATTCAGCAGTTCCCATCTGCCGCTATAGCTCAGCGCCATCACCAGGTTAAGACCGGTATTCCTTTTGGTGATCTCCAATGCTTCATCCAATTCCTTTTTGGCATAGCCCGGCAGCATACTCATATCACCGATCACATGCAGCCGGATATTGTTCTTATGCAGCGTCTCTGCTTCCTGTCGTATGGTATTGACCAAAAGCTCCATCAATCCCACTACTTCGTACTCCGGCCGGTCCCAGTTCTCGGTTGAAAAGGCATACAAGGTCAGGTACCCGATACCCAGTTCAGCACAACCCTCTACAATATTCCTTACACTTTCTACCCCGTGAAAATGTCCGTAGAGCCGGTCTTGTCCCTGTTCCTTCGCCCAGCGGCCATTACCATCCATAATGATGGCGATATGCCGTGGTAAATAGTTTTTATCTATTTTTTCCAATAACAGAGACATACGTAAAATTCAGGGCAGCAAAGGTAACAGATTGGCGAGACTTCCGGAGAGGATTTATAGCCCTTATCCTGCCCGGAAAATGATGATAGCAGGGTTCTGCCTTCCGCCATTTGCCCGGAGCCCTTTCTTTACTGTTAAAAATCAGATTTACTTACCTGCTTTTTTATTTAGTTCTGTCAAACTATTATTTTCGGTCATCGTTTACTGAAACCATTTATCACATGAGAATTTTAAGCACCCCGGCTGTTTCTGGTGTATTTTCTCTCTTATCTCTCTTCGCAATCGCACAATCACCCGAAAGCATACTTGACAGTATCCAGGCAGGCCGCAAACCGGAAAAAATCTTTACTCATTTTGACAAAATATTTTACCAGCCCGGAGAGATCATCTGGTTCAAGACCTATATCACCGTTGATGGCCGGCCGGGCCAATACAGTACAGCGGCCAGGGCTGAACTGATCAGCAATACCGGGTCAGTGATCACATCGCAGATCATGCCGGTAATAGCCGGAACCGTTTCAGGGAACTTGTCCATTCCTGATGACCTTGTGTATGATACCTACATTTTCAGGTTTTACACACAACAGATGATGAATACAGGAGCAGACAATGTCTATTATAAACCGCTCCAGGTTATACCGTCTGCAAACTGGTTTCTGAAAGAGGCGCCTGTTTCAGATATTGCCATTCAGTTTTTCGCCGAAAGCGGAACATTTCTCGCCGGTGAGCAGAATATTATTGCCTTTTCAGCTACCGACCAGCTTGGTAAACCTGTAGCTATCAGTGGAACGATCCGGAACAGCCAGGGAAAAGAAATAGCTGCATTTGTTACGGAACACAATGGTATGGGCAAGGTGGAGATCATTCCGGAAAGCGGCGGGCAATACACTGCCCATTACACGCTGCCTTCAGGATCCTCACGTTCTGTAGCATTACCGGCAGTGAGCGATGAAGGCGCCAATCTGCTGGTTATTGATGAAGTGCTGAAAAAAAGGCTGATCGTAAGCAGCCGGTCAGGCGGAAATGTAAAACTGAAGCCGGCTTACATCCTTGGAGAAATGGACCAGACAGTCATATTTAAAATTGATATCAGCAAAAGCAACGGACGCTATATGGGCCGTGTACCTGTACAGGACCTTCCCGGCGGTTTGCTGCACATTGCAGTATTTAATGAGAACCATACAGTGCTTGCTGAAAGGACCAGCTATGTCAGCAGCCGTAAAGATACTGTCAATGCCCTGCTAAACCCGGTAATAACAGGGACAGGAAAAAGGAAAGAGAACAGTTTTGAGTTCCTGCTGCCTGATTCATTAGAAGGAACATTTTCTGTATCCGTTACAGATATAGGACAAACCCAGGTGCCCATATATGCAGATAATATCATAGCGGCTACACTTGTAACCAGTAACCTGAGAGCAGCTGATCACCCGTTATATGATATCGGTCAGCTTACCGGTTTGGACAGAAACGATGCGATTGACCTGCTTTTACTGACGCATGATTATATATGGAACTGGCCGGTGTTATCAAAATTGGCTGCAGCGAAACTCCCTTCAGTCAATGAGCATTATATTCCTTTATACGGAAAGGCCTATGCCGTCAGAAGCAACAGGCCGTTGCTGCCCGGTGCCGACCTGGCTTTTATTGTTCATACAAAAGATTCTGCCGTCAATTCATTTGTAGTCCGTACGGATGAAAACGGAAATTTTGAAACGCCGGGTCTCTTTTACGAGGATACAGCCCTTATCTATGTCAGGAACAATACAGACAAGAGTAAAGACAAGAAGGTAGAACTGGAAATACTCTCGCCGGTATTGCCGGAACTGTACAGTTTGCGTATGGCAAATGGTTTTGCGGCAGAACTGATACCAGAATACTTTAAAACACAGGAAGCGCTGAAAAACAAGCCTGCCGGAACAGTACAGCCGCTGATAGATTTTGATACGGCTTATAAGACACTGGAAGAATTTGTGGTACAGAGCAAGGCAAGAAACCCGACAGAGTTACTGGAGAAAAAATATTCTAAAGGACTGTTTGCTACCAGTGCCCGCAGCACCATTGATTTTATCAATAGCAAAGCCACCTATGCAGGCGGTAATATTTTTGACTACCTGAAAGGTCGTTATTCTTATATGCAGGTAATGGGCAATTATCCCAACTATTCCCTGGTACAACGAAATATGCGCAGTCTTAGCGGCGGCAATATCACGATGAGCCTGTACCTCGATGAAATGCAGGTGGATGCTTCCATGCTCATTACAATCCCCATGAAAGACATAGCACTGGTACGCATCTTTACTTCGGGCATTATGGGTACAGGCGGTGCACTGGTGGTTTACACTAAAAAAGGAGAAGATGCCGGCAGCAGCAGCCTGTATGAAGGCATGACAACATTCCGGCTTCCGGGGTTTTCTAAAACTCTTTCTTTTTATTCACCTGATCATGCTTCGTCAAAAACAGTGATCAAAACCGATAATCGTAAAACACTTTTCTGGAACTCTTCGCTCGTCTTTTTACCGGAAGACGGCAAAGTACCTGTTTCATTTTTCAACAATGATACCTGTAAAGAATATAAGATAGTGATACAGGGATTTACCACCAATGGCCGATTGGTTCACATGGAAAGAACAATACGGTAACAAATAAAAATGCCTGCAAAATCCAGTGCAGGCATTTGATCTTTTTATACCCTATCTTAATTCGCACTGGGGCATCTGTACGATTGCAGGTTGAATGTAAGATGAAACATCGCTGTCACAAACTGGTCCTTTTGTTTGCTGTTGCCCCGCTGACGACCGGGTATACCAATAGGCTCGCCCGTTTCGTAAGAGCGGTCATGCAAATAATAAGCGGCCGGGGGCGGCAACTGTGAAGACGGGTCCCAGAATACTGAAGGGTCAACATAGGTTGTACTGACATCGTCTAAATAGTCGGTACTGGTAATGCGATGTAACACTTCAAATGCAATATTGATCCTTTCATTAATGGAATACTTGACACCTCCGCCTATCGGGAAACTAATACCCATAGTACTGTAAGGTTTACGGGCAGGAGTCACACCGGCTCTTCCCTGGCCTTCGGTACCTTCGGGTCGCAGGTAAATTTTTTCCCCTTCCAAATACGCGTAAGGATCATAGCTGAAAACACCGGCTCCCAGAGTGACATAAGGCGTAAAATTATATTGCGGCTCACCCGGCATGAACCGGAAGAAATTAAAATCCCCTTGTAATGACAATTCCCACACATTGCTGTTAAAGCTCAGGTTACGGCGGTACATGTATTCATTGTGCGTATTATAAATATCCGAGTAACCGACCATGGCAAAACTGGCCCCTACACGGGCAGCGATATAGTTACCAAAATTCTTACGGAAAAAGATAGTAGCGGCAGGTTTGATCCTGTTCAGACGGGCACGGGTATTAAGATCCCCAAAATAATGAGCACCTCCGATCCCAATGCCGAATTCTCCTTCCTGCACAATAGCATCCTGTGCATGAACCGTAGTTGTAAAAGCTATACTAATGGCTATAACAACAGCAAAAAACTGCTTCCTCATATCAGTAAAGTATGTAAATAGTCCGAATTAAATTAGAACGGGAAAATAGCTATTTTCTTTCATTCAATGACCGTTAAATTCAAAGGAAAAAGACAAGATGAGGCCGGCAAAGGCTGCATTAATTCCGCTTATCAAGGCCCCACATCAGCTTGTTCTGTATGGTTTGCAGGAAGTTATTCTCCGTAAGTCTGATCAAGTGTATCTGGAAGGTTTCTTTTCGTACCGCCAGTTGCACATTCCTGCCTACTATTTCCCTTCGGGAATCAAGGGCACAAATGATATTCTCCGAACGGCTTTCCACTTCAAATGAGATAATTGTATCATCCGGTACCACGATCGAGCGAACATTCAGGTTATGCGGAGCCACAGGGGTGATCACAAAACTGCCGGATTCAGGAAAAACAATGGGGCCGCCACAACTCAGCGAATAGCCGGTAGAACCTGTAGGCGTGGATACGATCAGCCCGTCAGCCCAGTAGGTATTTAAAAATTCGCCGTTGAGATACGTGTGTATCTTAATCATAGGGTCGGTATCCCTTTTATGAACCGCAAACTCGTTCAATGCATACGGTACTTCACCAAACAGGGGAAGATCTGCATCCACATGAATCATGGTTCGCTTATCTACAACATAAGAACGCTTGGCCACCGCTTTAATAGCAGCCGACACTTCATCCCGGCCGATACTGGCCAGGAAACCGAGACGGCCGAAGTTGATACCTGTCACAAATATTTTCCTGTCCCTGATCAATGTAATGGTATCCAGCAAGGTGCCATCGCCGCCAAGACTGATGATGAATTCCACTTCTTCATCCAGGTGCTCTGCCCGTGAAAAGGTTTTAGTACCGGATGGGAAAACGATCCTGTCATGAATCTGGTCATAAAAGTGTTGCCAGATCACCGGTTCGATTTTTTGCTTCGCCAGTTCATCGAAAAAAACCTGTACCTCACCCTGCTGCCCTTCTTCCATTACCCTGCTGTATATCGCTGCCTTCATTGTTCTTTTTTAAAATATCGTGTTCCGGTGTAAAAATAGCCCGTTTTGTCCTAACTGGTTAAATGACCATTCGAAACGGAATGTTACATCGTACATAGTAAATACATCAATACCGAATCCCCCTGAATAAAGCATTTTATTCGTTAAAAAATTGTCGCCGGGCTGCGGGTTATATACATACCCTGTATTTCCATATACTTTGCCGTAAAAACTGAACGGAATCACAAGCGGGTCTCTTTTTCTGCCTGTCGGTATACGAAGGTTAAAGGAAAGAAGTTTCCGGGTAAGCATGGTCTTCACAAATCCGCCTGCTACTCCGTCCACTACATAATACTCATAACCCTGCATAAACATATTGCCATAACCCAGGAACCGCTGTGAGTAAAATGGTTGTTTGAACGGAGCCTTGATCAAACCTTGTGCGACAAGGGTAAAAAACATTTTCTTTCCTGCAGGCCATACTCCCATTCCCTTGGTGCTAAACTGCCATACATTGATGCTGCTGCCAATGCCTCTTTTGCTTATTCCTATCTCGGCGGCATACCCTTTAGTTGGGTAAGGTATGTAGTCAAGATTTAAATAAGTCATCTGGTAATATACTTCCGGAAAGCTGACACTCTTTGCCGAAGAGTTAAAATAAGCCGGGTTTAACCCAAGCACCGTGTCACTGATCCTTTCCCGGATATAGCCAATGCCAAACCGGTGTCTCGTATAGATAGCGGGCCGGTACGTAGCTTCTATCGACGTCTGAAAAAAATGCCTGACAAACTGATCGTCTTTAAAAAAGGTCTGTTTATTGCCAATGGTAGTGTAGTTGACCTCTTTGTTCGAACCCAGGCTAAGGCCAAAGTTGAGTCCCCACTTCATTTTATTGTCTATATAATACCTGTCATAGCTGAACTGAAGCTGTTTGGTGTATCCGTTCATAACCCAGGCCCGGAGTTTATCATTCCGGCCGGTCGTATTGTTGTATAATAATTTGGCGCCATAATTCACCCGGCTAAGGTTGGCTTTCTGTTCTATCAGCCATTGGTTAAGGTTTCGGTCAACCGGTTTGAAATAAGGTAACGGAAAAATGTACCAGCGTTCTTTGACACTTACCAGCACATCCACATCATATCCTTCAAAACTCTTTAATGCGACTATTACCGAATTGAACAACGTAGTGTTCATTAACTGGCGGCGGGCATCCTCAAATTTTTTTACAAGATCCTGCAGCAGGTATTCGTCTCCCTGTTTGAAAGGGATCTCCCGGAGCATAAAGTCGGACCGGGTTCTCTTATTACCCTGCATGACGATATTTCTGATCCTGAATAATGCAGCACCATCGGGTAATGGCGATAACGGAGCCGGCGTTGACAAAGAATCTGTGGCGATCGAAGCTGAAGAGCCATGGGCAGGCAAGGGAGATTGTGCAGACATACAATGACAGCAGGCAACCGCTAATAAGAGCCCAAGACAATATTTTATTTCCTTCGACATCAAAAGTTGGCCGCGAAGTCCCCGAAATTAACCGCTATTTTTCATCCGGAGGGCAAAACTGATCAGATCTTCAGGTAGTTCATCAGGTTATCGTAATTGCTGCGCAGTTCATTATCATATAGCTCTTCGCCAAAAAAGTATTTTACATCATATTCATAACGCTGAAAAGCAGCTACTACATCGGAAATATCAGACTTATTGATGCGTATGGTCACCCGCATCATGCCCGTTTCTGCATTATTGAAGGTATTCAGCTGGGTTATCTGTGCATCGTTAGTTTCTAATATCTTAGATATCTCAGAAAACGAATACTGGTTGCTGGGCATTTCCAGTACGATCAGTCCGCCCGGCTCGTGCAGGCTCATGAATTCAGAAGCATGTTTCAGCAGATCATTATAGGTGACCGCCCCCGTTAAATCGTTTTCGCCATCTATGATCGGCACTACACTCAGGCCGTTTTCCGCAGCGACCTGAATGGCCCGCAGGAAATGTTCATCATTCTTCACAAATGTATTGGCGAACGACTGCTGTAATTCGCTCAGTATGGCATGTTCATTTTCCGCCAGCAGCAGGTCATCTTCACTGATGATGCCGATATATTTTTCACCGTCAACAATAGGGAGATGCGTGACCTGGTTGTCATTCATTAATTGTAAAGCCTGATAGACCTTATCCTGCAGCCGCAGGTATGGAATAGTTTGTGAAGAAAGGTCACTTGTTAACATGGATAGCGGCTTTAGTTTTTCATAAGACCTCACCGGTCAGGTAACTGTTGCAGGCTCGTTGAGCTTTTTCAGAAATTTGTGCAATATAGCATTGAACTCATCCGGCACTTCCATCATCGGGGCATGACCACATTTGTCTATAAAATACAATTCGCTGTTGGGGATCAGCCGGTTAAACTCCCTGGCCACAAATGGCGGGGTGATCGTATCATTATTTCCCCATATCAATAACGCTGGCTGTTTGATTTGATTGAGTTCTTCACCCAGATTATTTCTGATAGCGCTTTTGGCCAGTGCAATGATCTTGATGACCTTCAGCCGGTTATTGGTAATGCTATATACTTCGTCCACGAGCTCTTTGGTGGCCATGGCCGGGTCATAAAATGTCAATTCCGTTTTTCTTTTAATATATTCATAGTCGCCCCTCTTGGGATAACTGTCCCCCATTCCATTTTCAAACAAGCCCGAACTGCCTGTCAATATCAGCGACTTGACCCTTTCCGGGTGTTTCAGGATATGCACAAGACCCACATGGCCACCTAATGAATTACCGAGTAAATGAACATCTTTGAGCTGTTTGGCTTCCAGGAAACGATGAACAAATTTGGCGAGCCCTCCTACACTGGTATGCAGAATATCCATATCCAGCAAGGGCAGCATCGGTACGATCACCCGGTTATAATGACGGAAATACTCGATAAGACCTTGAAAATTACTTAACGCTCCAAACAGACCATGCAAAAGCACCAACGGCTCGCCGCTGCCTTCTTCAATGTATTTGAATTTTTCGTGCTGTCTGATCTCGTAACTCATTTTCTCTGGTGGCGGTTAATTTTTGCTAAAATAGTCGTTTTGCTGCAAAAAACTCAGGTAAAAGAGGCTGCCGGAATTAATTATGCAAAGATAATTAGCTGAAGGCCACAGACAAGGAATTGCTCTTATGTATAGACCCGGTCAGTAGTAAGTATTACCGCCATAAATCAGGATCATATCACTTATGATATAGAATATCTGCTGGTAGTATATCACCAGCATTTCATCCTGGTTTAATCTCTGACCGGTATAAGACGTGGCAGATATAGCCTGTATAATGTAATAACGCTTACTAAGAAATAACCCATTCACGATAACTGTACAGATACCTTATCAAAAAACTGTTCCAGTTCTGTAAACATATTCTTAAACAGAGGCAACGCGGTACCTAAACTATTTATGGCAAGGGGACCCCAGGGCTGAAAAAAAGAGTAAGTGACAGACCTGGTAATCGTTTCCTGTTTGATAAGCTGTACCTGTTCTGCATAAAAAACCAATACGCTGAATACCGTAACATAGATCGCTGTGTACAATACCATACCTCCCAGCCTGTTTAGCCAGCCAAGCATGGCCATTTCAAAGGTCCGCTCTATAAAATTGGCGCCAAGCCTGACCAGAATGACCACAATGATGAAGACAACTATGAATGAGACTACGGGCAGCCATTCCTGAGATACATTAGCCGCTTTGCCTATATACCCCGCGGCCACAGCAGAAAGCTTAATCGCTGCCGCCAGTCCAATTATGACAGCTACAAAAGAGAATACGCCGATGATCAATCCCCGCTGATAGCCTTTGAAGAGGGCTAATACAACGGCAACTGCAAAGACTAGGTCAAGGATCATTGAATTGCTTTAGAGATTAACGCATATCGGCATACGATATATGTGCAGGACTTCTTAATAAACTTATAAACCTACTTTGCCAACAACTCCTTCACCACTGCGGAAATCGTTTTCCCATCTGCTTTACCTGCCAGTTGTTTGGTAGCAGCGCCCATTACCTTGCCCATATCAGCCGGCGAGGAAGCGCCGGTTTCAGCGATGATAGTTGCAATTATTTCTTTTATTTCATCAGCAGAAAGCTGTTTCGGTAAAAACTTTTCGATGACAGCTATCTCTTCCTGTTCCTTTTGTGCCAGGTCTGCACGACTCTGTTGCTGAAATATCTCTAACGAATCCTTCCGTTGTTTTACTAATTTTTGCAGCAGTTTAATTTCATCCTCCTCTTTCAGTTCGCCGCTGCTACCTTCAGCCGTTTTGGCCAGCAGGATAGCTGCTTTCACAGCACGAAGGCTTCTTAATGCCGCTTCATCTTTAGCCAGCATAGCTGTTTTTAATTCCGCCATTATTTTTTGCTCGAGTGCCATGTTCTTATGCTTTATGGTCCTTTAATTGTTTTTCCTTTGACTTATGATAAAATTCGTGGGCAAACTTCTTGATATCCCCGACGATCTCTGCATGATTGGTTGCCCTTCCATACGTATCGGCCATCGTCATCATTGTCTGGTAAAAGAAATCAGTCATTTCATCAATCATCATCGCTTTTGTCCAAAGGTCTATGCGTAAGGCTGTCTTTTCTTCTCCATCCCAGAAAGACAGCATCATGGCTTTTGAGCGTTGTGGTTTGCCCGAAATGGATTCGGTGGCATCCCACACAATGCCGGAAGGTATCCGGTTCTCATCCAGTTCTACATCTATTGTGATCGTTGATTTTTCCATATACTTTTTTTGAAAGGAGGCAAAGGTAATTAAATCAATGCATGGCTTTATTGATCGTTTGCCAGAGCAGCTCTGCCGACCTGTCCCAGTTGTATTGCCTGCCTACGTCCACGCCTTTTGCTATCAACCGGCTTCTCAGGTTTTCGTCTTTATACAACAGCAGTATTTTTTCTGCTATATCGTTATGATCAGCGGGATTGACGTACAGCGCAGCATCTTTGGCTATTTCCTGCATAGCAGAGTTGGCGGAAGTGATCACCGGTACCCGGCATTGCATGGCCTCCAGTACAGGCACGCCAAACCCTTCCCAGAATGATGGATAGATCAGCGCATAAGATGACCCCATCACTTTTAC
Organism: Chitinophagaceae bacterium; assembly: GCA_016787085.1. GTDB lineage: Bacteria > Bacteroidota > Bacteroidia > Chitinophagales > Chitinophagaceae > VBAT01. The sequence continues at coordinate 51,986 of JAEUVJ010000054.1, forward strand.
CAGTTCTTCTTCCTGCAGATAGCCGGTCAATACCACATCATCCCGGTATTTGTAGGTTTTCAGGCTTTCTACAAAATGTTTATACTTCCAGGCCAGCCGGCCGGCCAATACTAACTTCCAGTTACTTTTTTGTTTCTTTTTAAACACAGAGAATGCTTTCAGCAGGTTCACCAGGTTTTTGCGGGGATGAATAGCTCCGGCATATATAAAATACTCCTTACCGTCTGTATATTTATTTTTCACGCTCTGCTTTTCTTCATCTGTAACAGGCCGGAATATGTCTTTGGCTGCATTGAATATTACATCAATGGTTTCCGGGCCGGTCCTGTAATGCCTGCAGATATCTTCTTTTGAAAATTCAGATACAGTGGCAATACTTGCTGCTTTCTTTAGAAATTTTGGGGTATAATGTTTATAAAAAAGCAGGTGCGATTTTTTCATGAAATCGGGGTAATGCAAAAAGGCGAGGTCATGTATGAGCAGGCACTGAGGTACTTTAGTGGCCAGTGAACAGAATCCGTCACAGGAAACAAACACATCCGCTTTATACTTCCGCAATATGGCGGGTACATTTACATCATACCAGTATTTCCATAACACAGGATGCCGGGCAGCCGGGCCAGCCACCACCGGTGTTACGTTCTCAGCAAATACAAATTTTTTATCGAATGGACGGTCAAAGATGAAAATGAATTCATGCCCGGGGTGTGTTATAGCGATTCGTTTCAGGATTTCAAATAAAAAATACCCGTACCCTTCCAGGTAGTCGTTCAGTAAAAAACGGGTATTAACAGCAACTCTCATTTTAGTTCATGCAAATGTAATTGCCCTGTGCATGATTTCCGGCTATTATGTTTTTTTACAATAGTAAAAACCTGCCTGGCTGCATGGTAGAATCCAGGCCTTGTATCGTGCATTACCATGAATGGATCACATCAGCCGCAAGCAGGTTCTCTTAGAAGGTTCCCTGTTAATCATTCACATAATACTGTGCGGGAAAACGGGCATTAATACAATTGTCTGTCAGTCCCTCCCGGGCTACTTTTATAATTGTATTTCCTTATTATGTATTACCAAAACTGTAACCTATGAAGCATGTGTACTCCCGTATTTATAGTGTTACAATCCTCGTTCTCTTCCAGATCTTTTTCAACCACCTGAGTAGTAATGCACAATGTTCCGGCGGTCAACCCAGCGGTCTGACTGCTTATGACACAACTATTATGTTCGGTTCGGGCGTAGTGTCAACACAGGTCAAGTTTCCCAAATTTGATCCTACCACCGGAATGGTCACCTGTGTAAGGCTTTGTGTTACCATCCGGGGTATCATTGATACAGTAGCCCTGGAGAACTTTTCCTTTGCGCCGCAAACAGGCAGTTATACCTACAACAGAAAAGACACTATCACAGGACCGGGCATATCAACGTTTCTGACCAGCAGCGCTAATCTGAGCTTTGGCCCTTTTCCCCTGGCCGCCAACAACGGTGTTTTTGGCTCCGGACCTGATTTCTACTCGAATGGATCCGATACAGTGTTGACAAGGGTACTTTGCTCCAACATCAGCGACTCAACTACTATCGCCCAGTTCTACGGGGTCAATGACAGTGTTACGTATAATTATAATATTGACGCCGATGCCGTAGGCGTGGTCACAGGAGGCAGTTCACTTGCCTTTGTGCTGAGTTCTGCCATGGTCAATTTCCATTTTGAATATTGCACCTGCCCCCCGACTGTACTACCCCTGAATATCCGGCAATTCAGCGTCTCCAAACAGGCTAAAGACCTGGTGGAACTGAAATGGACCGGGTATGACGATCCCTTCACCAGCTATCACTATGAAGCAGAAGTAAGCCGGGATGGGTTCACATTTACCAGCATAGGCACTTTGCCTAAAAACGGGCCGGGTAATGATGTGTATAGGTTGACATACAGGGCTGTAAACGGCGAAAACGGTACTCACTTTTTCCGGGTAAAGCAGGTTTACCCCGGGGGCTTTAGCCGGTATAGTAATATTAAGCAGATAGAACTGGAAAACTCCGATTTTCCCGGATTTACTCTCTTTCCAAACCCTTCCAGTGACATTGTTGGTATTAAATTTGATAATAGTATTACCGGACATTACAATATCCAGATCTATAATTCGCAGGGACAAATGATGGTGAGGAAAGACATGGCTGTGACGGGAGCATCATATATAAGGGTAGCAACCCTTGAAAAAGGCGCTTATTGGGTGAAACTGACAGATGTGAAGAACCAGAAGACCTGCGTCAATCAACTTTTAATTAAATGACCTCTTAGGTGGAAGAGGATGGTGGCTTGTAAAAGGGGCCTTGGTTCGGGGCCCCTTTCTTTATGCCTATATACGTAAAAACTTTTCTCTACATTTGCTTCTGCACTAAAAAGTTTTCATGGAATATAATACTACGAGGAATGGCCTGGCCATGCGTGAATACGGCCGCCATGTTCAGAAAATGATCGAACACCTGCTGACGATCGAAGATCCCGAGCGTCGTCAGCGTAATGCATATGCTGTGATCGAGCTCATGGGCTTTCTGAACCCGCATTTGAAGAATGTAGAAGATTTTCGTCATAAATTATGGGATCACCTGTTTCTGATTTCTGATTTCAAACTGGATGTAAAATCACCTTACCCCATCCCTACCCGCGAATCACTGAGCGAAAAACCTGAACCTCTTCCTTATCCAAAGCGTCATCCCAGGTATTCACATCTTGGCAAGAACCTGGAAGTGGTGATCAATAAAGCATTAAAGGAAGAAGATCCCGATAAACGTTTAGGTTTCGCCAATGCGATAGCTTACTACATGAAGCTGGCCTATAATAACTGGCATAAGGAGATGGTACATGACGATGCTATTCAAAGCGAACTGACCGGCATTACGGATGGCCAGTTAACCTTTACCAACACTCCTTACGTAAAAGCATTCCGCCAGCAGGATAACCGTGACAGGGGGGGTGGCGGCTACGGTAAACAACGCCAGAAATTCCAGCATCGTGGCAATAATGGCGGCGGTGGTGGAAGACGTAATGATAACAGGGATAACAGGGGGGGCGGCGGTTTCAAAAAGAAACGGTTTTAAAATAATTGAATCAATAAACTGACTGGTTGATTGAGCGTAGTATTCAATCAACCATTTTTTATTCATATTACGATTCGCTTTTGTATTTACTTTGTGTCCTGTCTGAGCCTTAGTTACATCATTAACCTGATCCCTCAACTAACCGTATATGCATTCTTTTGAAGTACGTGGCGGCAAAAAATTGCAGGGTGAGATAGTTCCCCAGGGCGCCAAGAATGAAGCCCTCCAGATCATCAGCGCCGTATTGCTAACACCTGAAAAGATAACGATCTCCAACATACCTGATATACTGGATGTAAACCTGCTGATCGAATTGCTGGGCGATATGAATGTGAAGATCGAGAGGCCGCAACGGGATACCTGCATCTTCCGGGCCGATGATGTGAATATTGACTATCTCCACAGTGAAGCCTTCAAAAAGAAAAGCGGGCGGCTGCGGGGGTCAGTGATGCTGGCAGGGCCCATGTTATCAAGATTCAGAAAAGCATTCATCCCCAAGCCGGGAGGTGACAAGATCGGACGGCGAAGATTAGATACGCATATTATCGGGTTTGAAAAATTAGGCGCCTCTTTCAATTATCATGCGGAAGATGGTTTCTTTCACCTGCAAGCACCCGATCTGAGAGGAGCCAGCCTGTTGCTGGACGAACCTTCTGTTACCGGCACGGCCAATATCATCATGGGCGCCGTAATGGCAAAAGGGACCACCACCATTTATAATGCCGCCTGTGAGCCTTATATACAACAGCTCTGCAAAATGCTGAACCGGATGGGTGCTAAGATCAGCGGCATCGGCAGCAATATGCTGACCATCGAAGGAGTAGAATATCTTGGCGGAACTGAGCATCGTATGCTGCCTGATATGATCGAAGTAGGCTCTTTTATCGGGCTTGCTGCCATGACAAAAAGTGATATCACGATCAAAAATGCCGGAATAGAACACCTGGGCATTATCCCGGAAAAATTTCAGCAACTGGGGATACAAATGGATTTCTCCGGCGACGATATCCATATCCCTTCGCAAGAGAGTTATGAGATACAAACTTTTTTAGACGGGTCCATATTGACCATCTATGACCATCCCTGGCCTGGTTTTACTCCTGATCTTTTGAGCATCGTTCTCGTAACAGCCACACAGGCAAAGGGCTCTGTACTGGTTCACCAAAAAATGTTCGAGAGCCGTTTGTTTTTCGTAGATAAGCTCATTGATATGGGCGCCCGGATCGTTCTGTGCGATCCGCACAGGGCTGTTGTCATCGGCCTCGAAAGAGAACAGGCCCTGCGCGGCATAACCATGAGCAGCCCTGATATACGTGCCGGCGTAGCCCTGCTGATAGCCGCATTAAGTGCAGAAGGAAAAAGTATTATTCAGAATATTGAACAGATAGACAGGGGTTACCAGGATATTGATGGCAGGTTAAAAAAACTGGGCGCTGATATAAAGAGGATTGAAGGCTGATATTAGCAGCTCACTTTACCATGATATTTTATGCAAACTTTTTTACAACGGTTCTTCTTTAAAAAATTAGCCCGTCATTTGCGAAGACCTGCCGGGTGGTTCGGTGAAAAAGTAGGAAGAAAAATGAACGCCGCCAATGCGTTCTTGTACGATACCACCCTTGATATCATGCAGCCCGGTAATAATGACAGGATACTGGAGATAGGCTTTGGTAATGGCAAATTCTTTGATAAGATATTTACCAAAGCCCATGACCTGCAACTAACAGGCATTGATTTTTCTGAAAAAATGCTTAGGGAAGCACAGAAGAACAACACAGACTCCATTGTTTCCGGAAAACTGAAACTGCATTACGGAAGCAGCGACAACCTCCCCTTTCCTGACAATCATTTTGATAAGGTTTTTTGCATTAATGTGGTCTATTTCTGGGACCCACCTCTTCCGCACCTGCAGGAAATACATCGTGTTTTGAAGCCAGGCGGCCACTTCTATAGTGTCATCCGAAGCAGGAAAAGCATTGAGCAAATGCCGTTTTCCAATTATGGTTTTATCAAATACGAGCAGGATGAATGGCTGACTATTTTAACAGGCTGCCGTTACAAAGCAGCCGGGATAAAGGTCATCAAAGAACCTGAAGCAAAGCTAAAGGGTAAAAGTTACCCGGTGGAATCCTGGTGCTTTGTGGCGAAAAAAGAATCCTGAAGCTGGAAAAGCCGAATCGGCTTCTTTTACATTTTCCTTTTCTTTGCACATGGCTTTTTATAATAAACTCATTGTCATTACAGCTCCTTCCGGTGCAGGCAAAACATCCATTACCCGGCATTTATTGAAAAAATTTCCCCGGCTATGTTTTTCTATTTCTGCTGCTACCCGCCGGCCGCGGAGTTATGAAACCGATGGGGTAGATTATTATTTTATCTCTGAAGAAGAATTCAAAGAAAAGATACACCAGAAAGAATTCGCCGAATGGGAAATGGTATATGAAGGGAAATACTATGGTACCCTGAAGAACGAACTGCAGCGTATCTGGAACAATCGGCAGGTGCCTTTGCTGGATATTGATGTAAAAGGGGCCATTCATGTCAAACAGCAATACCCGGAATCTTTACTCACGATCTTTATCGAGCCTCCTTCCATTGAAGAATTAAAGCGAAGGCTGGAATCCAGAGGCACTGAAACGGCCGAATCACTACAGGCCAGGGTGAACAAAGCCGCCTATGAGATATCATTCAAAGACCAGTTTCATACATCTGTCATAAACGACAATTTTGAAAAAGCCTGTGCTGAAACCGAAAAGATCGTCAGGGAATTCCTTGAGCAATAGTGCCGGCGTTAAGACAGGTTCCAGCCGCCTGCCCATCCTTTAAGCTTCTACCCCTTTTTTCTATCTTTACTCCATGATGGAACTGAAGACCATAACCTGGTTTATACTCACTCTTTTACTCATGGGCTTTTTTGCCGGCATTGAAATGGCTTTTTATAGCGCCAACCGGCTGAGCATAGAACTGAGAAAAAAACAGGGAGGTACCAGCGGGCAGTTGCTGGCCCGGTTTGTTGACTCCCCTGCCAGCTTTCTTGGAATGACCTTGGTCGGTTTTACGATTTTCCTGGTCTTTTTCAGCCTGCAGGTGGATAATATCATGAAGCCTGCCTGGTTATACCTGGGCAAACAGATCGGTTGGCAGGTACCCGGTGTTGTACATATCATTACGGAGATAATACTGGCTATGTTTGTGGTATTGATATTTGCCGAATTCATACCCAGGGCTATTTTCCGTGCCAGAAGCATCACACTTCTCAGCGGTCTTGCTTATGTAACAGATGTTTTTTACAATATGTTCTCTCCTATTGCGGACGGCCTCATCGCTCTCGCAGAGTGGCTCCTGAAATACGTTTTCAGCGTACGGGTAGATAAACAAAAAGAACCTTTTACCCGCAGCGATCTTAAAAACCTTTTTCAGCATAATACCGATGAAGAAAGACAGGAGCGCAATACGCAATTGCTGGAAAATGCACAGGAGTTGCCCAAAGTGAAGATCCGCCAGTGCCTGGTACCAAGAAAAGAGATCATCGGGATCAATAGCCATGCTACGATCGAGCAGGTAAAAAGCAAGTTCGTAGAAACCAAACTCAGCAAACTGATCGTATTTGAAAATAATATTGATCATATTACCGGTTATGTCCATCAACTCGATCTTTTCAAAAAACCACAAGACCTTTCATCCATTCTTTTACCCATACCTGCTGTGCCCGAAAGTATGAGCGCCGCCGATCTGATCAGTAAATTCAGCCGGGAAAGAAAAAGTATAGCTTGGGTAGTGGATGAATTCGGCGGTACGGCAGGTATTATTACCATGGAGGATGTACTGGAAGAACTGTTCGGCGAGATACAGGATGAATACGATACCGAAGAGTTTGTGGAAAAACAGATCTCAGAAAATGAGTATATTTTTTCCGGCCGCCTGGAGCTGGATTATCTCGAAGGAAAATATGGATTCAAGTTCCCGGAAAATGAGTCTGAAACCTTATCAGGCTATATCATTAACTTTCATGAAACCATACCCCGACAGAAAGAACGCATCATCATAGACGATTACGAATTTGACATTATCAGTGTCAGCGATACCCGTATCGAAATGATCAAAATGAAAAAACTGAAGCTGAAATAGGATAATGTGACCCGTCCGGTGGCCATTATCAGCCACAAGCCGGATAAACTAACCATTCACCACTTATCTTTGCGTCACTTTTTAAAAACTAATGGCATTTCTGGATTTTTTTAACCGCAGGCAGAAAGACCCGAACGAGGAGATGTCATTCATT
>JAEUVJ010000020.1 GCA_016787085.1 Chitinophagaceae bacterium
AATCAATGACCCCTGCATCCTCACTTTACCTCCTGAAAACGTAACACCATTTTCGGCCGCTACGGTTGCGCTCATCGTGGTATCAACTAATCTGCGGAATCCGCCATTGATATAATAGTGAAGGCCGTAATTGCCACCTGTTGTATCAACTACTAATGCGCCAGCCTTACCATATTGATATGTAGAAAGTGCAGGCGTACCTACAGAAGGTATCGTTATTCCTTTTTCAATAGTTAACCTGTCAGTATATCTGTAGCCTCCATTTACCGTAGAATAGTTTGGTATCTGCGCCTGAGCAACAGACCATATAAGGCAGCATATTGATAATAATCTTTTCATATCATGGGTTTTCTGACGGGCCACTACCTTCAACATATATCGCCCCGCCTCGTTTATATAAAATTGTTACGTACTCAATAACACGGCTTCCGTCAGGGTTCAATACGGCAAAGTTAAACGGATTATCTGAACTGAATGTCAACTTCCCTTCTGTTGAACTGTGCATATACTTAGGATCTGATCCTGTGGGCGCTGCAGATACACTATACTGCACCTGTGTATTACGGGTTACTTTGAGTATAGTAGCGAAAGCAAGTTCTGACCTGCTGAAGTAATAACTTCCTGCAGGAGCCTGCACTATTAATGTTCTTATACGATTTTCTGCCATAATACAAAAACTTTTTCCCCTCCGATAGTTCCTGGGTTATCAACCCAAAACGTAATTGTTGTGTTATCGAAAGCATACTGCCCGTCTCCCGGTGTGCCAGATGTGTACCTAAGCGGAGGCCCCATCTCACGAATAACCTCTAATATCTCATGTCCTGCAAATGTCTTGCCTCCCTGCCCGGTTCCGGATATTGTACTTGCCCCTTCGTTTAAATTCCACCAGTCGCTTTCAGCATCGAAACAATCAGGATCAGGAGGTGATTCAAGCTCTGATACGGTTAAATTTCCAGTACCCTCAAAATTAATATCGAACTCTGCAAAATCTTCCGTCTGCTGCGTCATTTCATGAGACTGCACAAGGAATAAACCGGATATTATTCTTATTACCCCTCCCTCATCTGTGTACACAAACCGGAGTGTATTTTCAGACCTCCTTATTGCTTCCTGAAGGAAGTAAAAAGGACTTATTTTACTTGTTGTATTATACAACGTAACTAATCCCTGAACGGAAGCACGGAAATCAGATATTCTTACTCTTTTCTTCCTGAATAAGCCTGCATTAACATCAGTCTTGAATATTATTTCGTTCTCGAAGCTAAACGTTGAACCGGTTGCGCAACCAATAGCTATGTAGTCGCCATCTACAAGCGCTTCTATTGATACATCTTTACCGATTACAACGTCTGGCATTATTCAATATATTTAAACTCGTTATCGGGGTACTCCTTACTTATGTTTTCGTCATGCACTTCTGCCAATGAAATAGTTGTCTCACACAGGTGCATATTAGATTCAGAATGTAAAACCATGAACAGCTTACCGTTTGTGCTTAGGTTAGGATCAGTTAACTTAACCTTTTGCCAAATATCAAGTATATCATCGTCCACCCCTAAGTGATCAACCGCCCCGTCAAATTTACGCATTACCCGGTAATACTGGTTCCATACATCATAAGCCTGTAAATGATAGTACGGATGTATATAAGTTTCATCCGGGAAATCACCATTCGGGAAAACAGCAGCAGAATAAAAACCTTCCGTTAGTTCATACCCGCCTGATCCGTTTGATTTAAGCAGGCAGCCTTTCATTCCCTTCTTTGGGGCATCTGAAATTTCCACAGTATCCTCAACGACTAATTTATATTTTTCGGGGCTTGTAGGCTGTGTTATTGTTATCTGCTGTCCAGTAAATCTTCTGTAAGTGCCATTAATGAATGGGTACATTGTAAGAGATATGTTGCTATACCTTATATTAAAATTATCAGCGGCGGACGCAACACGGTTAGCTGCGTACAGGTAAAACCTTAGTTCCCCGCCTACAGGAACAGCAGGAGCATCAACTGTAAACTGCCGCCACTCAGTAAGGTCCTGCTCTGATGGTCTTAAATCCCATTCATGTTCGTTCCTGAATATAGATATTTCTTCGTCTGATTCTACCCATGATGGCGGGTCACCCTCTGTAATTCCATCCTCTAATGTCCAGAAAGAACCATCATCGCCTTCCAAAACAGTCAATGCAATGCCCAATATAAAATCATCCGCATCATTATTATCTTCAGTTGCGCTATAATCAAATGCCCATGTGAACTTGTCATATTGTGAAATTGGTACTGCCGAACTCTTAATGTATGTCTGTGGATTAGTGTCAGAGGCTGGCATCTTTATTACGATAAACCTTTCTTCCTCCACATCGAATGAGTTGAATTTCCTTGCTATGTGCGCAGTTGTGTTGGCCGCTACTTCATTAGCACCCCAGTTGCGGGAGGTTGTCCAGCACTCAATATCGTATAGGGTATATCCGGTAAGCCATTGCGAAGCACTTTCTGCCCCTCTTGTGTAATCTATATTGCAGATTATTTCTTCAGGGTAATTGAAATCAAACTTCAGCCTAACCAGCTTTGCAGGTCTTTCAGTTGCCTTTATACAGTCATCATTCATCCAGCTAAGCAGATCATTTACCCCTATTTCCTTTACCGGGTTAATAGTTTCTTTCTCTATAAACACACCAGCAGACGTGAACTTAAATACATAAAGGCTATCATTTGATTGCAATTCATCAACCCTTACTATTAACCAATGCCCATCAGCCTGACATATATAAGCCTCCTTTCGAAGTATCATATCTAATGCTTCATTGCAGCTCTTAGCCGTTGATATATCATCTTCGAACGTCTTTGCGTCCAAAAACTCGTGCTTAAAAAAATGCCCGTCTCCGCTGTCATCGGACACAAGAGGAGTGGAATATCTTTCCCTGATATTGAATATGCACCAAATCGGAAGGCTCAATTCTGTCTTACTAAGGCACTGCGCAATGTATGTCATTATATCGTGCTCACCCTGGTATAACTCATCATCATCATCTCTTAGTTCTTCCCCCTCGAGAAACTGAAGCCCGTCAGTAGCGGTAAGTAATATTTCATTAGGGTCTGGTTGGAAGTCCTGCTGAAGATCGGACAGGCTAAGCCATCCGACAAACTTAACGACAGAGTTATAGTAAATTTCAACATACCAGCGATTATCCCCACCAAAAGCAAACGTTTCAATATCTATTCCGTTTCCTGAAAATATCTTTATCTCAGCACGTTTTGATTTTATTGTTGAAAACTTATCCTCTGAATTATTAACCACCTGAATTATCAATGGTTCTCCGGACATTTCAAGATCAATGTAGTCAACCGGCGAATCCGTTTCAGCACTTTCTGTGTCGTAAATATAAACATCAACCTGCTGCTGATTAGATTCGTTTTCTTCGTTTGTTTCAACGTTAACGAACTGGCCTCTATATACTGTTGACCAGCTCATCCTCCTAACCTCCCGTTTTTACGTGATGTCCTTGCATTCATTAGTGCCATGTCAATACCCCTTAACCTGCCGGTTACAACTACACGAACGGCTCCCCCGCCTCCTTCCCCTATAATGCTTTTTAGCTTATCCAACGGAGCGATAACCTCCGGGTTGCTTCTTCTTGTGTTGAAACCCTCACCTACCATACCGACGGTGGGCCCAAACACTAACCCACCCTGTGCGAACCCTTTTATACCTCCTTTAAATGCGTTCTTTAATGCGGCCCCTGCTGCTGATAAGGCTATACCTGTGGCTATTGCAAGGCCCGGATTAAAGAACAATTGTGACAGCGCCTTCTGCGATAGCTTAGCCAGCAAACCAACCTGTATTAACTGTTTCCCGATCTGCTGAAGGCCAGATCCTACTATCTCTGCAAAACCCTGAAACGCTTTACCTATATCTCCTCCGGTTAGCGCCTGCCCTATTACGTCCCCAATATTAGCCAGCGAATCAACGCCTATTGCTTTGAAAGAATTATTTATATCAGCGGAGAATGCCTCAAATTGTTGTTTGGCGGCATTAAGTTTTTCCTGGTTTAGTTTTATATCAACAGAAACCTGTGCCGGTTTTGATGATATACCCTTCTCCAACTGCTCACGCATTCTGTCCATATCAGTCTTAGGTATCGTCCTAAACTTAATTCCACGAACGTCCAAAGAAATTTCATCAAGCAACAATACTTTAAGCAGAGATTTTGATAAGTCTTTCATCAGAAACTTTGGCTCAAAATCAATTTCTTTTTTTACCTTATCTTGTTTTACAAACTTATCAAATGTTAAACCGAGTGTACGTGCAATATCGTTGATAATGCTTATTTGTTTCTGTTCTTCCTTATATGCTGAAGCACGATCTTTAATTCTTTTTACGTCTTTACTCTCTGCTACACCTATAATATCAAGCCCTTTTTCTTTGGCAGCATTTATCTCTTTTTGTAACCCAAAATCTGTCTTATCATCTTCTAACCGTGACGCTCTAAACTCAGCTAACGCTTTTTCTACTTTTAAACTCTCGCCAATTGCTCTCGCTAACTGCTTTTGAACAATCCCCTCCTTATCAGAAAATAAAGCCTGGGCAATACC
>JAEUVJ010000060.1 GCA_016787085.1 Chitinophagaceae bacterium
CGTTTCGGCCAGGTGCTTTATTTTTCCGAAATCTACCCTGTGATTCATTTTAGTTGAAGACATATGCGTAAAACCGGTTTTAAAAAGATTCAGGACGTACAAATCACTCTCAGGCTCTCATTTTAGAAAAAACGAAAACCTTTGAATTTCAACTACTTGAACATGATCTGGAACGTCAAAATATATTTGGCCAAAATAAAGGATGGCAAAGGTAAGGAATTATACTTCCTGAACAAGAAAAGTTTGCCAACAAAAACCCGGCCATGAATAGGCCAAATGGGGTAATTTAGACATATATGAAATGGAAGCAATTTGTCGGCGATTACCTCAGTTTTACCCGTAAAGAACGGATAGCTGTGCTGACACTTGTGCTTCTGATCGTAGCCGTCTTTTTATTGCCCGGTATGATCCGCAGCCGGGGAGAAAGCCTTGTTGCTCCTGTCGATACCACATGGATATCGGCTGCGAAACGGCTTGAGGTCAAACAGCTTGGGAGCAGGCAGAGTACAGAGAGCCAGAACCAGGAAAACAACAATAGCCTCCAATACGACCGGCCGGTGAACAGTGGTGTAAAGGAAGGTGCGGTGTTCTATTTTGACCCGAATACGTTGGATGAGGCGGGATGGAGGAAATTAGGGCTGCGGGAGAAAACTATCCGAACGATACAGAATTACCTTGCCAGAGGTGGCCATTTTTATAAGGCGGAAGATCTTAAGAAGATCTATGGCCTTCACCCCGATGAATACCTTCGACTGGAGCCATATATAAAAATCGAAGGTTCGCCAGTCACAGAAGCATCAACCGGGTACGAACGAAAGGAAAAGGAGACCAACAACTTCCCAAACAGAACGATTGACATCAACACGGCCGACACTTCTGCTTTTATCGCACTACCTGGCATTGGCAGCAAACTGGCTACCCGCATCGTGAACTTCAGGGATAAGTTAGGCGGGTTTTATACTATTGACCAGGTCAAAGAAACCTATGGCCTTCCTGATTCCACTTTTCAAAAGATCAAGCCCCGGTTACAACTTGGGACTACTACTGTAAAAAAGATCAATATCAATACGGCTACGATGGATGAGTTGAAAGCACATCCGTATATCAAATACAATTTAGCGAAAACCATAGTAGCTTACAGAGAGGAACATGGTGCATTCTCTAAAGTTGAGGATATAAGGAAGATTATGGCAATAACGGAAGACAGTTATCAAAAGATGTCACCCTACTTAACTTTGTGACTACTCATCCAGCACCTGTTCTGAACGGAATAAAGTAATACCTAATGAAACCCAATACAAAGATGAACTAATGCTGTAAGGATAAAGATCAATGTTAACCAAAATATTGCCTTTCATAAATTTCCATCCGTATTTTGAAGGGTTCCATTCAACAATTTTTGTCTTCTCAACTTTAAAATGATCATGGAGAATGCCTTCCAAATTCACTTTCCAATGCTCAATTATTTTTCTCCCTTGTCTTTCCTTAATTGAATCAGCAACTACTGACCGGTACAAAACCATATCTTTAGCCACCCTAATATCATTTTTCCTGGTACCTTGTATTTCTGAATTGCTTGCAAATACAGAATCGCCATCCTCCAGCATTATAAAGGCTCCGCAGAAACTTTTAAAGTAATTGGTTGAATCAGAAATAACGGTGTAAAGTTGTTTCGCAAGCTCATTTTGCGCAGAAACAAAGAAGCTAACAAAAACCAAACATATAAAAATGACAATTTTCATATACATCCTTGTAGCCCTAAAGTAATAAGCCTGTCGTTACGATATTGTTAAGAACAAAAAAGCCCTTCGTGTACACGAAGGGCTCAAAAAATATTCTGCGAAGAGATTAAGCGATCTCCACATCAGCACCTGCTTCTTTCAGCTTGGCTGCAATTTCTTCAGCTTCTGCTTTAGAAACACCTTCTTTGATGTTCTTCGGAGCGCCGTCAACGAGGTCTTTCGCTTCTTTCAGGCCTAAACCAGTCAGGTCTTTCACTACTTTCACTACGTTGAGTTTAGAAGCACCACCGCTTTTAAGTACTACATTGAATGCAGTCTTTTCTTCAGCAGCGGCTGCGCCACCACCACCGTCACCGCTTACAACAACGGCTGCTGCTGCCGGCTCGATGCCATATTCTGATTTCAGGAAATCAGCTAATTCCTGTACTTCTTTTACTGTCAAGCCTACAAGGCTTTCTGCTAATGCTTTTACGTCTGCCATTTTGTTTGAATTTTTACCGTCTTCATTTCGTTGTCTTTAGTTTAAAACTAAAGACATCAATCCGACGGCAGTTTAAAAAAATTGTTTATAGTAAAGCTTCGGGTTTCAGACTATAAGCTTCAAGTCTCAGACTCGCAGCTCGTAGCTATCAGCTCAAAGCTATATACTCATTACTCTGCCGGAGCAGCTTCTGCCTTTTTCTCTGCATTCTGCAATAAAGCAGCGATCACACGTTTTGCAGGAGACTGCAGCAAGCCGATCACTTCACCGATCAGTTCGTTCTTCGTCTTGATCTTAGTGAGGTTGACCAATTGTTTATCTCCCATATATACATCCCCATTGATGAAAGCGGCTTTCAACACCGGTTTTTCACCATTGCTTTCCTTGCGGAATGAGCTGATGATTAGCGCCGGTTCTTTGGGGTTTTCAGAGAATAGCAACGCAGTTACATTATTCAATGATTCGTAAACGCCGGCATATCTTTCACTATCCAATGATTCCAGCGCCTTTTTAATAAGTGTGTTCTTGGCTACTTTCATTTCCACCTTCTTGTCAAAACAAGCACGGCGTAATTTGCCCACCTGCTCAACAGTCAGTGATTCTGTATCGGTAACATAGAAGTTTGAGTACTGAGAGAATTTTCCTTTCAGCACTTCTATTACTTCATTTTTTTGCTCTTTAGTCATTTTATTAAATTTTGACTCTTCGAAAATTTTGTTTGTCCGTAAGTCCCCCTTGGGGGGATTTAGGGGGCTTAGTGAACAAATGCTTTTGTGTCAATAGCAATGCCCGGGCTCATAGAGCTGGCCATGCTGATCCCTTTCAGGTAAATGCCCTTTGCAGAAGAAGGCTTAGCCTTGATGATCGCATTCAGCAACTCCTGGCTGTTTTCTGCAATTTTTTCAGGGGCAAAACTTACACGACCGATAGAGGCGTGAATGATACCTACTTTATCCACTTTGAAGGCGATCTTACCACCTTTTACATCGGTAATAGCGCCTGCCACATCATTAGTTACCGTACCTGTCTTCGGGTTAGGCATCAGGTTACGGGGACCTAATACTTTACCGAGTTTACCGATCTTAGGCATCACGGAAGGAGTAGCGATGATCACATCAACACCAACCCATCCGCCTTCGATCTTTGTTACATATTCATCCAGACCAACAAAGTCAGCGCCGGCAGCTTTTGCCTCAGCTTCTTTATCCGGGGTACAAAGTACCAATACTGATTTAGATTTACCTGTACCATGAGGCAGCGTAACGGTGCCACGGATAGCCTGATCGGCTTTTTTAGGATCAACACCTAAACGGATATGCAGGTCAACAGAAGCGTCAAACTTTGTTGTGTTCACCTGTTTTACAAGCGCAGAAGCTTCTTTGAGTGAATACGATTTGTTCTTATCTATTTTAGCCTCGGCTGCTTTTCTTTTTTTACTGATAAATGCCATTGTAATTCGTTTTTAGATCAGGAGATTA
>JAEUVJ010000072.1 GCA_016787085.1 Chitinophagaceae bacterium
AGTTCTCAATTTTATGGTTTTTAAATCGCTTAAAATCAGGCAATAAAAAAGACTTGTCAAAGTCTTATGCAATCATAAGATTCGCAAGTCTTGTCAAATCCGGTATAAAGTGGTTCGAGAATTGTACAGTTGGGGGCACAATAATCCTGATCAATACGATCAGGATTTTATTTTATAATATCCTTACGGCACAACCATCGTCTTCCTTTGCAATGTATGCGCACTGAAATAACCTAAGGCCCCGCCCTGCAGATTGGTGACCGGGTTAGACGGGGTAGCCTGCCCGCTGCCACCTGTGGAACTGCGGTCAAGGCTGAACCAGTACTTGTAAATGACCGGGTCAATACATTGCATATCTACTGTTACCGTGTCACCGCTATTGATGATTATATTGTCATCATCATCGTCGGAAAAGTAAAAGAGTTTGGTGTTGATATCCCTTCCGTCTGTATAGTCATCATTCTGTATCAATATCTGGTCTTCTTTCAGCCCGTTCACATATTGGATGAAGCGATAGGCATTTCCCCGACCGGGCGGGTCTTTGTATTCCGTATTAGTGATATTCCGGAATTCAGTAAAAAGAAATTCATTGGTTACAAATATCGTGTCAAGATTTACCCGTACAGGCATACTGCAGGCAGCAGTAAATGTGTTGCCGTTTATGCTGACAGAAAGATTGTAGACTTTCCCTGTCAGAGCAATCAGGCCCGGCGCTTCATATACACCGGCCGATGTTTCGTTCAGGGTAAAAACGGCTCCTCCTGTCTCGGCAATGGTCACATTAGCGCCACTGATGCCGGGAAAGTTATTGTCTTCATCAAAATTCTTTGTCTGGGTGATCTGCACTTTAGCGGTACCCGGCTGATCAGTGATCACGGCTTCTATTACATATCTTTTCTCTGCCTCGTTCAGGTCGAGGCTGATCACTTTTTCGCAGGAACTCAGAACAACCAGCGAAAAACAGGTCAATAAAAAATTGAATGATCTTACTGGGTATTTCATGGATCAGAATTTAAAGTTGTAGGTAACAGACGGAATAAATTTGAATAAGGCATACCTCACGGCCTCGGTCTTGTTCGGATCGTCTTCATTGTCCCGGAAATTGATCGTATAGGCATTTTCACGGCCGTACGCATTATACAGGCTGAAGGTTAACTCAGACGAAAAGCGTTTCTTTTGCTTCAGTAGCCAGGTGGCGCCTAAGTCGAGGCGATGATAATCCGGCATGCGGTAGCCATTTCGTTCGGTGTAATAAAATACGGTCCTGTCGTTGATGCGGTATTTGCCTGCCGGGAAAGTAACGGCATCGCCGGTATAGAATACCCAGTTGGCAGAGACTGTCCATTTACTGTTCAATTGGTAAGAGCCGACAACCGCTACTTCATGCGTTCTGTCCTGCCGGGCATTGTACCACCTGTCGTTATTGATGCCGATAATCTTTTTTTCCGTTTTTGATAACGTATAAGCCAGCCAGCCGGTGAGTTTGCCCGACTTCTTTTTCAGCAGCCATTCGATGCCATAGGCCCTGCCCTTACCAAACAACAGTTGCGACTCGATAGCATCGCTGTTGGCAAAAATATCTGCGCCATCACGGTAATCTATCTGGTTCTGCATGGTTTTGTAATAGGTTTCTACGCTCAACTCCAGCTTTTTGTCGAACATATCCTGGTAATAACCGACGGATACCTGGTCAGATATCTCCGGTTTGATGATGTTGGTATTCGCTATCCATTTATCCGTGGGGTTAGCGGATGTGGAATTGGAAACCAGGTGGAGGTTCTGCACATTCCGTACATACGCTGCTTTCACAGATGTATTGGAATTAAAAACATAGCTGGCGGCGAGGCGCGGCTCCAGGTTGGCATACGTCTTTACAAATTGCCCCCTGGCATAGCTGAAAGTATCAATGACCTTTCCTTCGCTGTCCAGCGAATAGTAATCTCCTTTGCCTAAAATACTGAATGAAGAAAAGCGGATGCCATACGTAAGGTTTATTTTATTGGAAGCTTTCCAGGTGTTGGTGAAGAAAGCTGCGTTTTCCCAGGAATATCTTTTTTGTAATGCAGTGGAATTAACGCTTCGTGATTCATAAGCTCGTACTTCGCCGGGGGTGATGGTATGATAAATAGTATTGAACCCAAAACGGACATTATTGCGGCTGTCGGCATACCATTGAAATTCCTGTTTAAGATTCCAGTCCTGTATCTGTGAAAAAATATCAAAATCGTCGCCACCGCTTTCAATAGATATATTGTATTTGTAATTACTGAATATAAGTGAGGTGTTGGAGAATAATTTCCGGTTGAAGATATGGTTCCAGCGCAGGGTGCCTGTACCATTGCCCCAGTCAATGCTGAATGTTTTACCAACGCCCAGTACATCCTTGCCAAAATACCCTGACAGGTACAGCCTGTCCTTATCGCTTAACTGGTAATTCAGTTTGGCATTCAGGTCATAGAAATAGATCTTATTCTGTTTGATGGTAGAATCATTGGATAACTGCAGGAACATATCAGCGTATGTACGCCGCCCGGTGAGCAAAAATGAGGACCTGTCTTTTTGTAAAGGACCTTCGATATTCAGTTTGGTGGAGATCAGCCCTATGCCGCCGCTTACATTATAATCCTGGTTGTTGCCGTCATTCATTTTAATATCTATGACGGAAGAAAGCCTGCCGCCATACTGTGCGGGCATACCGCCTTTATATACTGTCATATCTTTTACTGCATCTGAATTGAACGTGGAGAAGAAGCCAAGCAAGTGAGAGGCGTTATATACCGGTGCTTCATCCAGCAAGATCAGGTTTTGATCACCGGCGCCGCCGCGGACATAAAAACCGCTGTTCCCCTCACCGGCAGATTTGATACCTGGCAACAACTGGATCGTTTTTAAAATATCCCTTTCGCCAAGCAGCACCGGAATATTCTTTATTTCTTTGGTAGAAAGCTTCTCTACGCCCATCTGCGGGCTGCTGATGCTTCGCCCTTTTGACTGGGCGGTAACAATAACACCTTCGAGATTCTTCACCTCATCTTCGAGATATATATTCAGTTTGATGTCTTTGTCTAATACTACTTCTTCCGATTTGCTTTGCAGTCCGATCGCACTGTATTCGATCGTGTAAGTCCCTTTTTCAAGGGTAAGGGAATAAAAGCCGTATTCGTTGCTGAATGTTCCGGTAGTGCCGGTACGGATACTGGCACCGATCACCGTTTCTCCTTTTGATCTGGACTTGACTGTTCCGCTAAGGGTAAACCTATCCGTTTGCCGGGCAGGTTTCTGGGCACGCATGGCAAGCAGGAACAGGGAACCGGCTGCCACTAATAGAATTTTCTTCATAAACGAGGTTTCTTATTTGCTCCGCAAATATATTTTGTGGCAGCAAAGCCTTACATGATACTTGTGTTAAAACCGGCAAACGGCATGTTGAGCAGGGCCAACTGCCTGTACTGACTGAGGAACAAACAACGCTGTGTATTGTTTGCAATAGAAGTAAAAATCTTTACTCTTTGAATGTGTAAGCGTATTCGATACGGCCTTTCAGGTCTTTGTTTTTGCTAAATAGTGCTTCTTTTGTTTTCAATCCTTTTTCGTTGTACAAATAGCGCCATTCAAGATAATCAGGCGGCCAGGTGGTTAATGTAGTAATGCGCTGAATGATGTTGTTTTGCTCATCGTATTCAAAAATGACATCAGGCAATAGCTGTTTTGTCTTCTTATCATAGCGCACAATATCCGTCAGCCGGTTTTGTTCATCATAGTAGTAATACACCCGCTGGTTTTCGTAGATGTAGTAATACACGGTGTCTTTGTCTTTATACCGGCGGTAGAGGGTCTCATCCGCCACGTTGCCTTGTTCGTTCAGGGTAAAGCGATATTCAGTGGAGTCGGTACCATTCACGATGCGCCACATTTTTTCGGGTTTGCCGGCAGTGTTATATTGCCAAAGGTGCTCCTCCGTTTCGTTGAACTCTTTGCCGTCATCCTGTACGGTTGTTTTTGCTGACAATAATTTGTCTTTGGTATCATAACCATATTGCGTGATATTCTGGATACCCGCTGATGAATCACGGGTCATGATCAGCCTTGCCTGGCTATCAAATGTGTGATAAATCCTGCCGGCGATCTGCCCGCTACGGGTGGTGATTTTTAAAATGGTACCATTGGCCTGTACATCCTGCCACTCATTAAAGTCGGTTGTTTTGGCGCCACGGGGATCATAACCGGTTGCCGTTACCGATTGCACCCCGGCGGCAGCAAAAGCTTTCATTTTTTGGCTGGTCTCTTTGCTGCCGATGATGTCTTTGTAATAAAATTGACCATGGAGGGAAACAGTGATCAGCAGGGTAAAGGCAAGTGATATTTTCTTCATTCCGGGATATTGTTTATCAACAAAAGTACCTGATTTGTTCAGTAACGAAAAACAAAGGGTGATATGTATTTTTTGTACTTATTTTTAAGAAAAATTTGTTGTGTCACACGCACCTGAACGCAAAGAGAAAGACTGTTTGAACTGCGGCACGATCATTCATGGACGCTTTTGCCATATATGCGGCCAGGAGAATGTAGTGCCTAAAGAGAATTTCTGGAAACTGGTTGTACATTTCTTTTACGATATCACCCATTTTGACAGCAAGTTCTTTGATACGTTGAGGTATCTTTTGTTTCGCCCCGGTTTTTTGCCAAAAGAGTATATGAGCGGCCGGAGGGCCAGTTACCTGAACCCGATCCGGATGTATATATTCACCTCTGCAATTTTCTTCTTGATCTTTTTTGCGATCAGTGGGCCTGAAAATACATTCCGCCTCACGGATGATGAGCCATTCAGCCGGGCTGGCAGGGACTCCATGATAACAATATTAAAGAAGAGAATAGGTAAAGACACGGCCACGGTTGCCCAGCAGCAGCAGTTGTTCTTATTGTCAGATACTACCCGGGAAGTAAGGCCTTCTGATCTGTATAAGTTCGCTGAAGATTTTATTGCGGTGGGAACTATTGGAGGGGATTACCGGAACAGGCAGGAATATGATTCAGTACAGCAGTCTCTGCCGGCGGGTAAAAGGGATAACTGGCTGCAACGCTTATGGAACCAAAAAGCAATAGGGCTTAATGAAAAGTATAAACAGGATCCCTCCCGGTCAAACAAGGATATAGCCAATGCGATACTTCACCGGCTGCCTTACCTGTTATTTGTGTCGCTGCCTTTTTTTGCGCTTATCCTGAAACTGCTGTACATACGAAGAAAGCAATTTTATTACGCCGATCATGGCATCTTTGCCGTCAATCATTATATCCTCAGTTTTATCTTGTTGCTTTTTGTTTTTTTGTGGAATAAGCTGCAAGACCTTTCCGGATGGGGAATATGGAACTTCATGATCACGGTAACGGTGATCGCCTGGCCCCTTTATCTTTTACTGGCCATGAAAAGATTCTACGGGCAGGGCTGGGGTAAGACTTTTGTCAAATTTATTTTACTGAACCTGGTAGGATTGATCGTCCAGGTAATACTCCTGGTCATTTTTTCACTTTTCTCCATTTTCCAACTCTAATTAGTATTAATGAAAGACCTCCCTTTGAGTGAAGCATTTTTAAAACTGGTGACCATAATGGATGAATTGAGGGAGCAATGTCCCTGGGACAGGAAGCAGACCATCCAGTCGCTCAGGCAGATGACCATTGAGGAAACGTATGAACTGGCTGATGCTATTACAGAAAATGACTGGAAAGGAATAAAAGAGGAACTCGGTGATCTTTTATTGCATATTCTTTTTTATTCAAAGATCGGCAGCGAGCAGGGCCGGTTCACGCTGGAAGAAGTGATAAAAGGTATTTCAGAAAAACTGGTGGCCCGTCATCCCCATATTTATGGAGATGTGAAAGTGCATAATGAAGAGGATGTTAAAAGAAACTGGGAAAAGCTGAAGCTGAAGGAAGGCAAAACATCCGTATTGGGGGGTGTCCCCCAATCCTTGCCTGCTACTGTAAAAGCTATGCGTCTCCAGGAAAAAGCACGGCAGGTCGGTTTTGAATGGGAGAATAAAGACCAGGTATGGGAAAAGGTGGAAGAAGAGATGACAGAACTAAAAGAGGCAGTCACTGGCGGCCAGCCAGATAAGATAGAAGAGGAGTACGGTGATCTGGTATTTTCTCTGATCAATTATGCACGGTTTTTGCAAGTAGATGCTGAGAATGCGCTGGAAAGGACCAATAAAAAATTCATCCACCGTTTTACTCAGATGGAACAGCAGGCATTAGCCCATGGAAAAGACCTCAAGGATATGTCGCTGGAAGAAATGGACGCCATCTGGAACAGCATTAAACAACAGCGGCAATTGTGAAGCCACTCATTAAAAATAGCTTTCTCTGGAAGATCGGTTTGCTGGTAACAGCGGTCGTATTATTTGCCCTTTCTTATATTTTTAATACTATCTATACCGACAGGTCGGCTGTGGAAGCAGAGAAAGAACAGGCTGAAAAATACCTGCATGACCGGCAGCGTGATTTCAATGAGTTGCTCAGTAATACAGCTTTGCTGGTTAGGCTGGTTGAAGGAAAAGAGTCGGTAAAGGAATTCGAATCTGTTACGGACAGACCGTATGGGATATATCTCTATACGGTAAATAGCATGGGTACTGTCTCTATGAATTTCTGGAGCAGCCAGCTTATTCTGCCTCCTTCAGAAACCTATGCATCAGGCGATTTTGAATCCTATTTCCGCTTAGCTAACGGAGGTTACTTCGTCGTAAAAAAATTTCTCCAGGCCGGGGATCACCAGGTGATGGCGTATGCTATGATACCGGTACTTTCCGATTTTTTTCTTGAAACAGAGTATCTGCCTGAAAAACTATTTTTCAGTAAAACAGCTGACCGGCGTGTGATCATCACCAAAGAAGGAGATGTTTCAGATTTTCCGGTTAATTCTTTATCCGGGCAGCCTCTTTTTTATCTAGCCAAAAAAATGTCCGGCGCTGTGCCTTACAACAGTCAGCTGACCTTATGGCTTCGGCTGGGGGGACTGGTCTTTCTGCTGATTTTTATGCACTCATTGGCCGAATCATTGGCCAGAAGAAAAAAGGTTTGGATGGGCATTACATTTCTGGGGCTATCCTTGCTGGCCCTTCGGATCACTACATACCTGTTCCCCTCACTACTTAACCTCCGGCAGTTCGACATTTTCGATCCTACCATTTATGGATCGAACATTATCCAGCGGTCACTGGGAGATATTCTGATCAACTCCGTTTTCTTTTGCTGGTTTGTCTTATTTGCCTGGTACAAAGTGCAGCATACCGAAGTGATCGGCAACCGGTTCCCGGTGTGGCTGCGGTGGGTACTGGGTATCCTGGCTCTTTGTTTACTGATCTATTCCACTTTTATCCTGGCATCGGTGATCAGGAGTATTGTGGCCGATTCAAAAATATCATTTGATGTTACGGATTTTTTCAGCCTTAACCTGGTTCATAGCGCTGCCAGCTTTTTTGTATTGGCCTGCCTCTCCTTGTCGTATTATTATTTTACGCAGATACTGTTCCGCATTATTTTTCCCTTGTTTAAAAACAATACCTGGCCCATCTATTTTGCCATCGGTTTTGCAGGGCTGGTATATCTTACCGTTCGCTCCGGCGACCCGACAGTACTTTTTTATATACCGGTATTGGCGTGGCTGCTTCTTTATACATGGTTAGTTAACCGCAGGGGCTGGCTTTTTTATAATATCCGCATTAATATAGCCGGTATCCTGTTCTGGATATTTGTTTTTTCCGTTTCCATTTCGGCTATCATATTAGCGGAGAATAAAGAGGCTGAGTGGGAGAGACGGCAATACCTGGCCGGTAAACTGGCTGATCAAATGGATCCCAGCAGCGAGCGGGTGATGAGTATTGCCATTCAATACCTCGATAATGATTTTCTTTCGGCTAATTTTTACCGGTTTTATGACAGTATCGGAGGAAAACTGTTGCGTGATAGTATCGTTACCGGTAACTACCGGGGCTACCTGAATAAATATGATACAAGGCTGTACATTTATGACTCAGCAGGCAGGCCGGTACATAATGAGGACGGAACTACTTATGAAGCGCTGAATAACATTGTGACGGTGCAGTCAAAGAAAACCGGCACACCTGATCTTTTTTATTATGAAACGGCTTTTGATAAGTTCACGTATATTACGGAAAGGGAAGTAAGGGATACGTCAGACAATAAACTCGGTTCCTTTTTCATTATTTCCAACCCCAAGAAATACAGCAGCGACGCCTTATTCCCGGTCTTGTTCAAACAATATAAGAAGAATGACGTAGAGAATTCCCCGATCTACTCTTATGCCGTGTATAATCAGAAGAAGCTGGTTTCCCGGTCTGACAAGTATGCCTTTCCCACTGTAATTACAGATAAACAGGTGCCGAGGGACGAGTTTGAAAGAAGGACCCATGGCGATTATGATGAAATGTGGTACCGTGCCGGTAATGAAAAAGTGGTGATCATGGCCCGCAAACGGGATACGATCATTGAGTCCATCACCCTGTTCTCCTATATCTTCTGTTCATTCCTGGCGCTGATCGCTATTGTACAACTGATTTCTTTTATTATAAAGACCGGCTACAACTGGAAAGGGTTCCGGAAGTTGCTGCAACTGAATATCCGTTCGCAGGTGCACAGCACTTTCATATTTGTCAGCATTTTCTCTTTTATTATTATCGGTATCGCTACGATCTCTTTTTTTATCGGCCGGTACAACCGTACCAACAGCGATAAGCTGAGCCGCACCATGAAGATCATGGTGAAAGAGATGGAAAAGAAGATCGCAGAGCATAAGACCTTTGACGATATGGTGATGCTCTATGACTCGGTGACCAATTACCGCCTCCAGGTGCTGGCAGATGAAGTCTCGGATATTCACGGAGTTGATGTGAATATATATGATCTTAATGGCGACCTGCAGGTATCTTCTGAGCCGAGTGTGTACCAAAAGGGGGTGCTGAGTAAAAAAATTCACCCGGCTGCTTTTTATCATCTCAACCGGCTGAAGGAAGTGGAGCGGGTACAGGAAGAAAAAATAACAGACTTTACCTATCTCAGCGCTTATGCACCCGTGATGGATAATGAGACCGGGGCTGTGTATGCATATATTGGCATCCCTTATTTCACTTCAGAACTGGAACTGAACCAGGAGATATCTAACTTTATTGTAACGATCATCAACCTGAATGCTTTTATTTTCCTGATCGCCGGCCTGATAGCCTTGTTCATTACCAACCGGATCACCCGTTCTTTCTCGCTGATCAGTGACAAGATGAAGGAGGTGAACCTGGCAAAAGTGAATGAGGAGATCGTCTGGAACCGGAATGATGAGATCGGTGAACTGGTAAAGGAGTACAATAAGATGGTGAACAAGCTGGAGCAAAGTGCGGCGGCTTTGGCCAAAACAGAAAGGGAAGGAGCCTGGAGAGAAATGGCCAGGCAGGTGGCCCACGAGATCAAAAACCCGCTGACCCCGATGAAGCTGAGTATTCAGTACCTGCAAAAATCAATTGATAACAACCAGCCGAACGTAAAGGAGTTGTCCAGCAACGTGGCAAATACACTTGTGGAGCAGATAGATCACTTATCAAAGATCGCCGCCGACTTTTCGCAGTTTGCCAATATTGGCATAACCAATGTGGAGAAATTTGACCTGCATGAGGTGATTGGTTCTTTAAAAGAGTTGTACCAGCCGAACGAGCATGTTGACTTTGACTGGTACCCTGTTCCCCGGAAAATGATGATCGAAGCGGATAAAACACAGATGAACCGCTTATTCACCAATCTTTTTACCAATGCGGTAGAAGCCAGTAACGGTCATTGCCGGATCGAGGTGAAGGAAGAATTGTTTGACAGCTCTGTTCGTATAAGTGTAAAGGATGATGGGGAAGGCATACCGTCGGAAGTACAGGCTAAGATCTTTATCCCCAATTTTACCACCAAATCTTCAGGTACCGGCTTAGGTCTTGCCATGTGCAAAGGGATAATCGAGCAGGCTAAGGGTAAGATATGGTTTGAAACTGCAAAAGGTGAGGGGACCACGTTTCATGTTGAACTGCCGTTGGCGGATAAATAGGAGATGACGGACAGGTATTATTCAGAGTTCAGCAGTCTCTACCATTTCGAGAATCCTTGTTTGCGGATCCATCATCACTTTGCCCTGCACTTTACCCCAAAGATTTTGTAATGCTATAAGGGCCAGCCGGGCATCCTCCATATTACTGAGCTCAAGGTCAATTACAACATACTTGTCATCATCAGCCGGCCGGTATATTCTGTAACGCTTTACCCCTGATTTTTTTCTGTTAATCGGGTCGCTGTCAAAAGCTTTTTTCCAGCCGTCATAATCAGGAACTTTGTGTTCGATCTGAAGTATTGGCATAAGAGATCAGTTTAGTCATTTATGAAGATAACGCTAAAAAACAAAATGCGCTTGCCAATGATGCTGGCTATAGTTTCCTGATTGTTTTTCTTTTTGACAGGAACTCTTCAAATTCTTTTAATGAAAAGCTGCTGAGATTCTTTTCTTTTGTCAATCCGCCTTTTTGCGCAGCTAGCACGCCATATTTTACATCATCATATCCATCCAGGGCATGGGCATCAGGGTCTATTGAGATAAGAACATTTTTTTGCAAAGCATAACCGATCCACTTCCAGTCAATATCCAGGCGACGGGGATGCGCATTCAGTTCTATCACTACCTGGTTAGCCGCACAGGCGTCAATGACCTTTTTATGATCAATCGGATAACCATTGCGGCTGAGCAACAGGCGGCCCGTCATGTGGCCGAGAATAGTGGTATACGGGTTCTCAATAGCTTTGATGAGGCGGCCCATGGCTTTGTCTTCACTCATCTTCAGGTTACTGTGTACAGAAGCGATCACCAGGTCAAAGGTGGCCAGTATATCATTACTGTAATCCATGCTTCCGTCGTTCAGGATATCACATTCTATACTCTTGAATATTCTGAAGGGCTTCTTTTTTTTGTTCAGATCATCCACGTATTTATGCTGTTCCCTGATCCTTTCCTCTGTTAATCCATTGGCATAAGCGGCTGCTTTTGAGTGATCGGAGATGACGAGATACTCAAGCCCTCTTTTAATGCATTCATCTGCCATTTCTTCGATGGTATTGGACCCGTCGCTCCAGTTGCTGTGACTATGGATAATGGACCGGATATCTCCTGGTTGGATCAGTTCGGGCAATATCTTCTTCTTAGCTTGTTCAATAATCCCCGCTGATTCCCGCAGGAAGGGCGGGATATAGGGAAGATTTGCTTTTTCAAAGATGATGGCATCGTCATCTGTTTCGTCTCCTTTGTATTTCAAATCCGGATAGGCTTTTTGGAAAGCCTCCACAAACTCTTTACTGCCGGTTGTATTGAAGAGTTCCCCGGCCCGGTTAGTTCCGCCTGTATAAAGCCGGAGTTTTAAGCCATTCCTCAGCTTATATAAAAGAGTGGTAGCCGATTCTTCCAGCAATTCCGGCGGCTGCGCTGTCTGGAATTTTGGTTTGATAGTCTGGTTATTTTCCATGATCACGAACTCCAGTTCATCAATGGTTAATTCGTGTCTTCGATAAGCGCCTGTCACCCTCACTGTATCAGGCGAAAATATTTTTTTCAGGTAACCCTCTATCTGGGGAAACACTTCCTCCATCTGGGCATATAGAAAATGTCCCTGGTTTTGCAGGTAAAACTCTATCGCTTCAATGACGTTTTGCTGCGTTTTTTCGCCAAAACCTTTGAAAAGCGTCAACCGGTTCTCGTTACAGGCGTATAGGAGTTCGCCGATGGATTCGATCTCCATTTCTTTCCAGATAGTATGGATCTTTTTCGGGCCGATGCCTTTTATGTTAAGCATTTCGATCACCCCGGGAGGTGTTCTATGGATATAATCATTCAGCATCTCCAGTTTACCGGTGTCCAGCATCTCTGTCACTTTCTTTCCTACGCTGTCACCAATGCCTTTTATGGCAAAAAGTTTTTCACGGGGGGTATCTTTTAATTGCATGGGCAGCTTTTCGATGTTAAAAGCGGCAACAGAGTAGGTCTTTGTCTTGAACGAGTTCTCGCCATGAATATCCATCAGTTTGGCGAGCAGGGAGAAGTTTTCGGCAATGGCGAAGTTATCCATACCTGCAATTTAAACTTTACCGGCTAACCGGGTATCATTACAGATTCTGGTACCGCAGCAAAAGAAAAAGTCCCGCTGATGCGGGACTTACTATTACTTTCAGAAATATTCGACTTATTTCTTTTTAGCAGCTTTCTTCTTAGCGGCTTTTTTCTTAGGGGCTGCTTTCTTTTTAGGAGCAGCTTTTTTCTTAGCGGCTTTTTTCTTTGTTGCCATTTTGTTTAGAATTTAATGTTTAGCAAATGGGTTAACGACAGTAAAAATAATAATTATTTTATACTACCCAAATTTTTTTCCACAAAATAGAAACTAAGCAAAAAAATGATTAAGCCTGTACAGGTGTTACAGAAACGTATGTTCTGTCGTTTCTTCCTTTACGGAACTCCACTACACCGTCAGCTAACGCGAACAATGTGTAGTCTTTTCCAACACCTACATTCTTGCCGGGATGGTACTCTGTGCCCCGCTGACGAACGATGATGTTACCGGAAATAGCAGGCTGACCACCGAAGATCTTTACACCAAGACGTTTGCTTTGTGAGTCACGTCCGTTCTTTACGCTGCCTTCACCCTTTTTATGTGCCATGATTGAAAGAATTTAATGTTTGTGCGATCCGGATACCGGACCTGCCGCTAATTATTTTATGTCCGTTACTTTGATCTTGGTATAAGCAGTACGGTGACCTTTCTTTTTGTGAAAGCCTTTCCTTCTTTTTTGTTTGTATGCAATTACTGTATCCCCTTTTACCTGGTCAAGGATCTCAGCTTTTACCTTTGCTTTTACTGAATCACCAACAGACAGTTTGCCGTCTGCATCAACCAGTAATACTTCAAGGTCTACTTTGTCACCGGCATTGCCATCCAGGTGAGGAACATACAAAGTCTGATCTTTTTCAACTTTGAACTGTTGTCCGGCTACTTTTACTACTGCTATCATATTCTAAAATTAGGGTGGCAAAGGTAAGGGGAAAATTCTAACCGGCAAACGGTAAATCAAAGTTTTATAACAGTTTCATGGGCTAGTTTGCCTGCCCTTTCCTTTATATTTGCAGGCTACAGGCAGATTTATCATCAGAAACCATGAAAATCAAGTCATTTCTTGCCAAACCCTTTGCTTCCTATGTACATAAAGGCATCCGTAAAGGCATGGCGACAGCCCTGACTGACCAGGAAAGGATACTGAAAAATCTGATCAAAGTGGGGCGGATGACGGAATTCGGTAAGCAGGCCGGGCTAGACAAAGTATGTGAATACCAGGGGTTCAGGCAGGCAGTAAAGATCAGGGATTACGAGGAAATGAAGCCGTTTATCAACCTGATCAAGGAGGGGAAACATAATATATTGTGGAAAGGACGGCCGATCTATTTTGCAAAGACATCAGGCACTACCAGCGGCACAAAATATATCCCTATTACCAGGGACTCGATCCCTAATCACATAAATACTGCCCGTAATGCCCTGCTTTGTTACATGGCTGAAACCGGGAACTCCCGGTTTGCGGACGGAAAAATGATATTCCTGTCGGGATCTCCTGAGCTGGAAAGGATCGGCGATATTCCGACCGGTCGCTTAAGCGGCATCGTTAACCACCACATTCCAAGTTACCTGCGGACTAACCAGTTGCCATCTTATGAGACAAACTGCATCGAGGACTGGGAGACCAAACTGAATAAGATAGTAGACGAAACGATCAAAGAGAATATGACGCTTATCAGTGGCATTCCGCCCTGGATGCAGATGTATTTTGATGAACTGACAAAGCGAACAGGTAAAAAGGTTTCGGATATATTTCCACATTTCAGTGTGATGGTACAGGGAGGCGTAAACTTCGAGCCGTACAAGGCCAAATTGCTTGAGAGCATAGGAAGAAAAATTGATACCATAGAGCTTTTCCCTGCCAGTGAGGGGTTCTTTGCTTTCCAGGACTCACAGAATGCTGAAGGCCTTTTGCTGAATACCAATAGTGGGATATACTTCGAATTTGTGCCGGCAGGAGAGATATTCAATGAAAACCCTGCACGCTTGTCGCTGAAAGATGTAAAAGTGGGTGAAAACTATGCGCTGATCATTAATAGTAATGCCGGTTTGTGGGGATATAACATAGGAGATACTGTAAAATTTGTTTCGTTGGACCCCTACAGGCTGGTCGTAACAGGGCGGACCAAACATTTTATTTCTGCATTTGGCGAACATGTGATCGGGGAAGAAGTGGAATATAGTTTGCAGAAAGCGGCGGAAGAAGCCAATGTGCAGATTACAGAGTTTACTGTAGCCCCCTACGTAAGCAAAGGAGAAGGCAAATCATACCATGAATGGTTCATTGAGTTTGAAAATGAGCCTTCCGATATAGAGGGGTTTGCTGTAAAACTTGATGAGCAAATGCGCCGGAAGAATGTTTATTACGACGACCTGATCAGCGGCAATATCCTTACGCAGCTAAAAATAAAAACGATACGCAAGAGTGGATTTATTGAATACATGAAATCTATTGGTAAATTGGGTGGACAAAATAAAGTGCCGAGATTGAGTAATGACAGACGGATCGCAGATGAGCTTATGAGATGGACAGCCAATTAATTCGGTTAGCTGACCTTAAAAGAGTGCTCCGGGATCTGACCTATATGACTTTTATGACTTTAATGACCTATTGATCTGATGACTTCCGAACAACCCAAAAGAAGAATTGCCCTATTTGGTTCTACCGGTTCCATTGGCACACAAGCGCTGGAGGTGATCGCTGCTAACCCGGATAAATTTTCTGCTGAAATACTGACTGCGCACAACAATGAAGAGCTCTTAATAGAGCAGGCATTGAAGTTTCAGCCCAATATGGTGGTGATAGGTGATGAAAGAAAATATGAGAAAGTAAAAAAGGAGCTGGCAGGAACGGATGTAAAGGTTTTTGCCGGAGAGAATGCCCTTGAGGAAACTGCCGGAATGGATTGTTATGACCTTATGCTCGCGGGTATTGTGGGATATGCCGGGCTGAGACCCACCCTCAAAGCTATTAGTATTGGTAAGCCGGTTGCTTTGGCAAATAAGGAAACCCTGGTGGTAGCCGGGGATATTGTCATGCGGAAAGCAGTGGAGAATCGTGTACCTGTGATCCCGGTTGATTCAGAGCATTCTGCCATTTTTCAATGCCTCGTTGGCGAAACAAGGAATAGGATAGAAAAAGTGATACTTACAGCTTCAGGCGGTCCTTTTCTCGGGCGCAAACCCAACTACCTGGTGAATGTGAAAAGGGAGCACGCCTTGCAGCATCCCAACTGGAGTATGGGCGCCAAGATCACCATTGACTCCGCTACTTTGATGAATAAAGGACTGGAGATGATCGAAGCGAAGTGGCTGTTCAATTTAAGACCCGAACAAATACAGGTGCTCATTCATCCCCAAAGTATCATCCACAGCATGGTACAGTTTGAAGATGGAAGCATTAAGGCGCAAATGGGCCTGCCTGATATGAAGTTACCGATACAATATGCATTGGCTTTTCCCAGAAGGATACCTAACCAGTTCCCCCGTTATGATTTTAAGAAAGTCAGCTCACTGACATTTGAGGAACCGGATATAAGAACATTCAGGAACCTGGCATTGGCCATAGAAGCGCTGAATAAAGGAGGCAACCTTCCGTCCGTAATGAATGCGGCCAATGAGATTGCTGTGTTTGCTTTTCTCCGCAACAGGATCAATTTCCTTGATATGACAGATGTAATAGAAAAGACGATGCAGAAAGTGTCCTATATCGAAAGGCCGACGCTCGAAGAGTATTACGAAAGCGATGGCGAGGCCCGCACATTTGCCGCTGACATGATCAAACTGTAAACGAAAGCAGACCATTGTATAAAATGCAAATATTTTATCAGCGGCCCTGTAAAGTCTTCAATTTACCGGATATTTGCAGATTATTTTTAAACAGACTTTTTAATATAATATGACTCTTTTAGCGATCAATTGGGCGTCGGTAAGTGTGCAGGTAGGACAGCTATTGCTGGCCCTTTCCATACTGGTGGTGTTGCATGAGTTTGGCCATTATATCACGGCCCGTTGGTTCGGCTGCCGGGTGGAAAAATTCTTCCTCTTCTTTGACCCCTGGTTTGCATTGGTAAAAAAGAAGGTGGGAGATACTGTTTATGGGATCGGATGGCTGCCCTTAGGCGGATATGTAAAAATATCCGGCATGATAGACGAAAGCATGGATAAAGAGCAAATGAAGCAACCGCCCAAAGATTGGGAGTTCCGGAGCAAGCCTGCATGGCAACGGCTGATCGTTATGCTGGGCGGTATCATCATGAATGTGCTGGTGGCCTTTGTGATCTATGCGTTTGTATTGATGGTATGGGGAGAAAAGAGTATTCCGAATGCCAGTGTGAAGGATGGGATATGGGTTACTGACTCTTTAATGAACAAACTTGGCTTTCAAAGTGGTGACAAGATCATTTCTGTAAATGGCGATTCAATAAAATACTTTGAAGACATCCAGCTTAAACTACTTATCGGGGGCAAAAAAGTGGTTATTGAACGTAACGGGGAAACAAAGGAGGTAGATCTTCCGATAGATTTAATTGACAGGCTCATCACCCGAAAGGATAAGAAACGGATGCTTATGACGCAAAGGCTCCCGGCAATTGTTGGTAAGTATGATGATAAGGATACATCGAACGGTAAGAAAGCAGGATTTATGCCTTTTGACAGGATTATTTCTGTAAACCAGCAGCCTGTTGCTTTTATTGATGAAGTAAACACAATCGGATCCCAAAACAAGAATGGTCAGGTAGATGTAAAGGTTTTCCGGGGAGCAGATACTGTAGGATTATCTTGTAAGGTGAATAATGACGGAAGACTTGAGTTGGCACTATTAACAGACCAGCAATACGATAGTTTGGGGGTTTACGATGTCATTCATACAAAATATGGTTTTTTTGCAGCGTTCCCCGCAGGCTTTAAAAAGGCAGGAGAGAAACTTGGTTCCTATATTGATCAGTTTAAGCTGATCCTGAATCCGGAAACGGGTGCATACAAAGGTGTTGGCGGTTTTAAAGCGATTGGCTCTGTTTTTCCCGGTCAATGGAGCTGGGAAGCATTCTGGAATATTACGGCTTTCCTTTCTATCGTACTTGCTTTTATGAATCTGCTGCCTATCCCGGCGTTGGATGGGGGGCATGTGATGTTCACATTATATGAAATGATCACCAGACGCAAACCCAATGAGAAATTCCTGGAGTATGCGCAGATGGCAGGTATGATCTTGCTATTATTATTGATGCTTTATGCAAACGGAAATGATTGGTTTGGATGGGGGAAATAGCAGGCGACTGGCAATAAGCAACAGGCAAATGGGGCTGTACAGGTTTTGACAGCATAGATCTTTGAAAGTGTAAGCATGCCGTGCGTTGGATAATTAGCACGTTAATCTGAATATTCAAACTATAAATGGCAATACTCAGTATGCCATGGCTGCCTAATCAGTGATT
>JAEUVJ010000004.1 GCA_016787085.1 Chitinophagaceae bacterium
TTGCTACCGGTGACCATTGAACCCTTTTTTATCACCGTTTGCAGTGGCCTTCCTAAACCATCAAAATACTGCGTGGCTTGTTTAACATCTTTTGTATACCTGGTCAGTATTGTATCTGCATGAGCAATTGGTGCAAGTGCGTCCCATGTGCGGATATGATTAATCTTCACAGTACCTGAGTAGGCTGCTGGCATAGTCCGTTGGCCATGAACATAGGCTGCAAGCAACACTGCTGTAACAAAAGCTGCAGGTCGCAAAAAGAATGTATGGCAATATCGGTACATAATAAGCTATATTATTTTTTGTAAGTAGTGATAACGGGAATGACTGATGGATTACCCTGCGGTGACGGCCCAGAGAGTAACCGAAACAGGCATTTCCCATCCGCGTCTATTGTGATCCTCCAGGTCCGCGGGAGTTCGGTATATTCAAAAATCCGTTGGGCAGATGGGATATAACTGCCGGTAATATCGCCTGCGTGTGAATCATTTCCCCAGGTTGTATCTTGATCTGTACTTCGGAAAAGGATCAACTCAAAACGTACACTGTCGCCTTCATGTCGTAAATAGGAACTGTGGGCCGTCCATCCTTCCAGGGAGTTAGCAATAAATCCATTGGCCACTACAGAAGGTTTAGAGGTGGCTGCAACCAATGACTTGTTTTTTGTGAAAGACAGCAGCATCCCAACAACACTCAACGATAAAATACCTGGCAAAAAAATAAATGACTTCACTGGTAATTTTTTTATGGTTTGATACTCGTTTTTATAGACTATAACTGCCTGACAAGGTAAATCCCTGGTAAACCGAAGGGAGGGCTGCTCCGCCCGTTCGCACCAATAGTACTTGCCCGTCAGGATAAACAGTGACACTCCACATCCTCCCAGATTCAGAACAACTGAAAGACCTTGCCACCGAAGGACGGCAGCAGGTACTCGTAATAGTGCCGATGATTACCCCATTATTAATATTGTTAAACGATGAGGAACTGGTAGCAGCCACAACAAGCGTCAGTGATACAGTATTGCTGTTGGGAGTAATTGAGGTATAGAAACTGGTCCACCCGCTTGCCGCAGCATACGTTCCCGTACATGCCGAACAGGTGGCACCATTGGCGGGGTCATTGGCATAAGCCTGACCATTCAAATTGAATTCACTTTCCATCCAGCCATCCACCTCTGTCTGGCTGACACAACTGGTATATTTTCCTGCAGGGATCGTATAGGTGACCGGGGAACTGACATACCCGCTCCCGCAGGTGCTTTTATAAAAATTCCTGCTTTGTGCGATATTGGTAAATGAAGTGGGACAGGTTTGGTATTTGTATTCGACCCGCTTCACTACATTTTTATCAAGGTCCCGTATCAGTTTCAGCCTTCCGAAATTATCATACTCGTAATACAAGATCCAGTTGGTGGCGTCGCACTGACCGGTCATACCTATTAGGGGTGTATAGGTATAGGTAATCATTAGCGAACCTTTCGGATAAAGCCGCAGCTCATCTATGTAGGCTGTTCCCGCAACCGTCACCGATGTTGTTCCTGTTATCTCATGCGTGATCAGTTTCCAGCCATTTTTTGTGATTACATCAGTGCCGATACCACTGTTTACCGTCACGGTACTGCTGCTGTCCCTTTTCCAATAGCTGACGATATAAGTGGTGCCTGATGAAAGAGCAGACCTAATGATATTGCCTCCTGCAAGGCTATAGCCTTTAGAACCCGTTGGTGCGGATGGGTGTGTAGTTGTCGATCCTGTGTATGCCCAATTTCCTTTTGCGGTTGATTCAAAGGAAGTGGCAGCGACATTGCTAATTTCGGTATTACTAACAGTACCAATCAGTTCGTTCCCATCCCAAATCAATGACTGATTCTTGCTACGCAGATTAACCTGAGCCGGATTACCATTGGTATCGAAAGAAAATACCTCGCTTTCAAGCTCGTAACGGTTATCATAATAAAACCCGTTGTTATCATTACTTGCTTTCGTCATTGCCGAATAAAGAATTCCGACATCATTAATCTTCATTACTTTTTTGAGTTTATTGCCACTATAAAAAAAGAGGCTTGCATTCGTAACATATTCACTACCGCCAGCTTCCTTTCTGGTGCTTATCATTTCAACAGGTACAGTCTTCATATTATTATCTAAGAGAGACTTAATCTCTAAATTGATTGATCCTCCTGATGAGGTGTTCATGAAATCACTGGAGTAAGAATAGTAAGCCCTCAACGTGTCTCCATTGCTGGCAATTGTTCTAGTCTTTTTCAAATTGCCGTTAGTTGTATCATACTCCTTATAAACAACTTGCTGCATTACTCCACCATTATCGTCATAACTTGTACTAACTGAAATATTATTTACAAGTCTCTCCTGAAATAGCTTATAGGCATTCATGGATGGGACACAATTCATTGGATTAAAACTGTATGGGTCATTGCCTGTCCACTCTACAAAGGCGTCAGATGTCGTCCACGCGGCCTGTACATTCCAGATATAATTTTTAAAATGCTGAAGTGTTGTGTAGGCCAGCGAATCACTTTTTATTAATACAAATTGTCCATTTTTCTTTTTATAAAGTTTCGTGAGATAGGGAACATTACTGTATCCAGAAATATCTGGGTATTTCCGGAAGGGCACCCACATCTGATTAGTATAACTTTCAAGTCCGGAGCCATCCAATTGGTCAACAAAATTATTGCTGAAATAATGGACGGATTTTGTTTCTGTATTATCGCCAATGTCAATCTTCTCTACCCGGCTGTAGGCAACCGGGCTTCCTTGCCTCGCAAATAAGGGGTAAATAGATTGAGCATTGACCTTAATGGTAGCTTCCAGCGTGGCTCCCTTCCCGAAAGGATAGTTAAATTTTGGCCTATATTGAAGTGTCCCTGTTGAGTGACCCTGCTCATCATTGTAGCGATATTCTGTTTCCAGTTTCTTTCCACTGACACTATCATAGTTAATGATTCGTTTTATTCGAAGGCCTCCAACTAAACTATCAGCATCATCCCGGTTATTTTCAAACTGAAAATTTAAACTCCCACCCGTTGGATATACGATTCGGGTAATGATTCCAGCCTTTGTGTAATTCGTGTCTACTTTACGATTAGCAAATGCCGGCAATCCCAGTGCTAACGTTTCCCATTCTGTTGGTAGTAATGTTGTATTTGAAGTCTTGCCATTGTTATAACCCCAAATGTCTACCGCATACGAGAGGCCGGCCGGCATGGCAATAGTGGTATCATAGTAAAATTGGTAAGGCTTTGATTCCGCTGTTGACTGAGTTATTGCATCAACCTCCTGAATTGACTGAAGGATTAACCGCTTTGTGTTCGGATTTGGTCCCCAGGCATAATAATATGAAAAGGTAAATTGCTTTTTCAGAACATCATTTTTGTCATAGATCTTTATATATTTCAACCCGTCACTGTCCCGAATAAACTCAACGCGACCTTCAGGAAAATTGATAGCATTTAAGTATAACTGAGTACCTGTTCTTGTAGATGATGACATGGCCCCTCCGGAATAGGAAGAGCCTGGATAAGAAGGCTCCCAGTCTTCATACATAGAATAAGCTACAGTATATGTGCTGGTATCTAAAACGTCGTAAGTAAAATTCACTTCTTTACCAGTCACTACGTCTTCGATTGACCCCAGATGCCATGCAGACGGGTAGTAATACTGCGGTGCACCATTAATACTGGAAATACTACTCATGCACACTTCCTTTGCATCAAAATTATACGTGAGTCCTGTTGCATTTTTTATTTGCCAGTCGTCAAGGGGATTATTATAATCAAAGTAAACAGACCAGCCGTTTAATTTATCATCTTGAAAGCTACCTGTTTTTTGATTAAAGAAAATAGTTCCACCACCATCCGGGGTAGAGTATGAATACTGATCAGATTCGCCATCGTAAATATTTTTGATGATTCTTCCAGCCATCCGGTACATAGCATTCAGATGCAATGTGCCGAAAGGACTGTACATACTATCGATAAAATCCGTCCAGTTGCCAAATCCCAGGCTACCATCACCATCGGCACCCAAATAAGGAGCAAAATAGGTGTGATCAGGATTGTTATGTGGTGGTCCTGCTGTATGGGAGGATGCGTAAAAGTCATCCTGCCCATTGATCTGCTTAGTAACAACACCGCCACAAATTAAATCCCAGCCTAAGCCAACCCAACTATACGGAGTATTCACCTTAATTCCCCCGCCATGATATTTTAGAACAATAGGGACGGTGATATTTCCGGTTTTTATCGTATAAATAGGAATGGATATATCAGGTATGCCGGTAGCCATATTGACTGGAACATCAATATACTTCCCAAGATTTGCCGTATTCGGTGCAGCCGCTGATCGTTCCATAATTCTGACAGTAGAGCTCTCGGTTTCTGGCTGACTAAATAAGATATTGGAATAGACTAATGCGCCAATGAAAACAAAAATCCTTTTCATTCTATTTTGCTTTAAAAATTATATCCAATTCTGAAGAGGATAGATTGTGCAACAGGTACTTGTTTATAGCTCAAAAAATCCCACAGCAACTGCACTTTAGTTTTCTTGAAAAACTTTGTCTTGAGTGACACGACTTTACTTAAACCCACTAATCCACTCGTTTGCCACGCACTGAAGTTTCTTAACTGGTCAAAATCACTGAACGCCGTTCTATAATTCTGCTCATACCCACCGTTGATCCAGAAACTGCCTTTTATTTTCCAGTCAATAAAACTCCGCAGGCCTACACCCTGATTACTTAGCCGGAGATTATTCCAACCAGTACCCAATCCCATTTTATAGCTGACACCCGCTCCGATGATGCTTTTGTCATTGAGTTTATAACCGACGGACAGCCCTATGTCGCTTGTCACAGGAAAGAAATTAGTCGCCTTTTGTGTCTGCACATTGGTGCCATACTCCAACCGTTGCCAGAAACTTTTTGCCTTTTGGTTATTGGGCTTAAATCCTTCCGGCATCTCTGCATCGCTGCTGCCA
>JAEUVJ010000005.1 GCA_016787085.1 Chitinophagaceae bacterium
TTGCTACCGGTGACCATTGAACCCTTTTTTATCACCGTTTGCAGTGGCCTTCCTAAACCATCAAAATACTGCGTGGCTTGTTTAACATCTTTTGTATACCTGGTCAGTATTGTATCTGCATGAGCAATTGGTGCAAGTGCGCCCCATGTGCGGATATGATTAATCTTCGCAGTACCTGAGTAGGCTGCCGGCATAGTCCGTTGGCCATGAACAAAGGCTGCCAGCAACACCGCTGTAACAAAAGCTGCGGGTCGCAAAAGGAATGTATGGCAATGTCGGTACATAATAAGCTATATTATTTTTTGTAAGTAGTGATAACGGGAATGACCGCTGGGTTACCCTGCGGTGACGGCCCGGAGAGTAACCGAAACAGGCATTTCCCTTCCGCGTCTATTGTGATCCTCCAGATCCGCGGGAGTTCGATATATTCAAAAATCCGTTGTGCTGAAGGGATATAACTGCCGGTAATATCGCCTGCATGTGAATCATTTACCCAGGTTGTATCTTGATCTGTACTTCGGAAAAGGATCAACTCAAAACGTACACTGTCGCCTTCATGTCGTAAATAGGAACTATGGGCCGTCCATCCTTCCAGGGAGTTAGCAATAAATCCATTGGCCACTACAGAAGATTCAGAGGGGGCTGCAACAAGTTGCTTATTTTTTATGAAAGACAGCAGTATCCCCACAACGCTCAACGATAAAATACCGGGCAAAAAAATAAATGACTTCACTGGTAATTTTTTTATGGTTTGATACTCGTTTTTTATAGACTAAAACTACCTGACAAGGTAAATCCCTGGTAAACCGAAGGGAGGGCTGCTCCGCCCGTTCGCACCAATAGTACTTGCCCGTCTGGATAAACAGTGACACTCCACATCCTTCCCGACTCCGAACAACTGAAAGACCTTGCCACCGAAGGACGGCAACAGGTACTCGTAATAGTGCCGATGATTACCCCATTATTAATGTTGTTAAACGATGAGGAATTAGTAGCAGCCACAACAAGCGTCAGTGATACAGTATTGCTGTTGGGAGTAATTGAGGTATAGAAACTGGTCCACCCGCTTGCCGCAGCATACGTTCCTGTACATGCCGAACAGGTGGCACCATTGGCGGGGTCATTGGCATATGCCTGACCATTCAAATTGAATTCATTTTCCATCCAGCCATCCACCTCTGTCTGGCTGACACAACTGGTATATTTTCCTACAGGGATCGTATAGGTGACCGGGGAACTGACATACCCGCT
Source organism: Chitinophagaceae bacterium (assembly GCA_016787085.1). Lineage (GTDB taxonomy): Bacteria > Bacteroidota > Bacteroidia > Chitinophagales > Chitinophagaceae > VBAT01. The sequence continues at coordinate 1,252 of JAEUVJ010000005.1, forward strand.
CCCGCAGGTGCTTTTATAGAAATTCCTGCTTTGTGCGGCATTGGTAAATGAAGTGGGACAAGTTTGGTATTTGTATTCGACCCGCTTCAGGATATTTTTATCTTGATCCCGGACCAACGACATGCGGTTCATGCCATCATACTCATAATAAGAAAATCGGTTCGAAGGATCAGCTACACTGCTGACTCCGATCAATGGCTTGTAAACATAAGTATTCATTAACGACTTTTCCGGATAAAGACGTAGTTCATCAATAGTTCCGCTCCCGGAAACTGTAATAGTTCCTGAGACAGGATTAGATACTTTGTGTTCATAGTAGGTAAACCCACCGACACTTCTTCCGCTGACACCGGTTGAACCATTCACGTTTTGTGCGCCGTTCTTACTCCAGTACGATACAACATAGGTTTTAGTACCCAGGGAAGATTTGCTGACACTCCCGTTACTGAGTGAATATGATTTTGTACCCCCGGGTGACGAAACATCGGTGACCGATGTTCCGCTATAAGACCAGTTACCTTTAGCATTTGTTTCAAACGAGCTATACGCAATATCAGACGCAGTTGCATCTACACAACTGGCCATTATCGTATTATAAGTTTCATCCCATACAAAAGATTGTTTCCCCTTTATAGCATAAACATTTTTGACCAATTGTGAAGAATAATACTCAGCACTGTCCTGCAGTTTGTATTTGCTGTCAATAACGACATTGAAGCTGGGTAATGTCGGATAATTATGATAATAATAAGACGGCACAAACTGGGTTCTGAACACTAACGGAACATTTGTTTCAACGGCATATACTTTTTTTAAGACCGCCAGATCATAAACCTGATAAACGCCACCAGATACCAGCGAATCGCCGGTGATGCTCCTGTTGAGAGAAATCTGTTCAATAGGCACATCATATATGTGGGCACTTTTTAGCTGTTCAATTAAATACGCATCGTTTTCACCATTGTTAGGAATAGCCGGATGATCAAATGACAAAGGTGTTTTGGTATACTGAATGGTTTGGGTGCCATCAGAATTATATAAAGTGGCATACTCCTGCTGATGGTATTTATTATAATTGAAAGACTTTTTTTGGGTGATAAAGTTCCCGTTATTTCCCAGTGTTTTTTCTACCATACTGTCCAATACGGTATAGAATGAAACTGCCGGGGATAGACAAACCTCCCATCTTCGCCAGCCTGAGGGACAATAGTAAGGGCTACCCCAGCCGAAATCAGTATTGGTGCAGCAGTTATCACAGGTTACAATAGATGCGCCCATATCTCCCGAGTATCCATCATAATTATCCGAAGCCTGCAGACTGAAATAGGGATTCGTCAAATCTGCCTGCTGGTAATAATACTCGGTGGATTTCACCTTCACTACATAACTATTGTAAACATCTTCCCGGTATAACTTGCCATCTAAATTCCTTGCAGGCATCGGGGTAATACCTGATTTGATTCTGGAGAGGTAATTAAGCTGAGGGGTATAAGAATAAGGGGTGTTGCATTGACTACTGGTCTGGAAAGGGAATTGCGTATTGGTATATTGAACTGTTAGTGATGAATTAGCATAGAAGTATTTAATAGTATAACCACTGTTGGCCTGGTTCAAATAATCCTTTACAATCTTTTTGACGGACGCATAGCCTACCGACTGGCCATCAAGATTCTGTATTCCATGCGATGACATGGTGACGGTACCTCGGGAAGGCCATCTATTGGATACCCGTAAATATTCTATAGCACCCAGGTACACCCCGCTGTTCATATAGTCATACTCCGTAACAGATTGAAGGAGGTTATCTGTTGCATAGTTTTTGACAGATTTCATGCGAATCCCTCCGCCCAGTAAATCCGAAATCCCTTTGTCATAATAGGATGATCTGTGCGGCTCAAATTCAAACTTGGTGGACCCACCAGTTGGATAAACAATACTGTCCATCATGTAAGCAAGGATCATGGTAGAAGAACAACCCCTTCCCTGGGCAATCCCGTTAAAGCTGGTATGGATTTGAGTACCTGGGGGAGCATCCGCACCATTATCTCGAACACAGTTATTTTCGGCGATTACGGTTGCCCCAGTGACTCTTGAAGCCAAACTACCCAACTCACTAAATGTCGGAATAAGCCGGTAAGGATCAGAGGTGCTGACAAATGGATTGCCGGCTGTGTTATCTACCCCGTTGTAGTATCCCCAATGGTCCTGCGCAAATGACATTTTGCTTGGGCCGCTGATATTTTTGTAATAAAATAACCAGGGTTTGCTGTCTGTACTGTTGAACTCCTTAACGGAAAGCAGTTTCAGTCGCTTTTTATAACAGTTTTTTACGGAGTCCGGCAATGATTGTTCATATGCCTCCTGAGTGGCAGTGAAATAATCATAACTAAACACTATTTCCCTGATCAGGGTATTTGTAATCTTGTCTTTTACTTCAATTTTATCCAATTTTTTTGCCCCATTCCCTCGAAGATCTTCCCGGCTGCCCATAATAAAATTGACAACGGTATTGCCGGAAGATACCTGTGATAAGTAGTACGGTGTCTGGGTCACCTGATTCGGCAGTCCGCTCGAAACGGAAAAGGAAGTATAAGGGGAAATCTTTGCAGAGATCGAAGCAGACCACGACGGGGCTGGATAGGTGTATCCGTAATTTGAATAGTTGAACCAAAGGGTATCCTGTGAAGGATGTACCACTTTTGTCAATAACCAGGCGCTGGGAGAACTGATATGAGAATTGAACCCGTAGCTGGGAGGAATCGCAACTTTGGTAAATTCTCTTTGTTCAAAGAAATATTTCTTCCCTCCATTGTCCGTGATAGTAAATTGAGCGACCCCAGCACTATCCCGGCTGAATGCCACATTGAACAGGCTTTTCTCCCCGATAAATCTCACCTGCTCGTCCACAAGGTCAATATAAAACTTCAGACTGTTCCCGTCGAAATTAGCGTAGTAAATATCAGGTTCGGCGATTCCGAACCACGCAGCATTGGTGACGGTGAAATTATCGTCCCAGAGCGTATCATTAGTGTGATACAGCGGATCAGAAAGGGAATATAATTTTCCATAATCAAGGTAGGCGTATCCGAGACCAGGGGCATTTGGATAAGGATTATAAGGAACTTTCCATTTGGTAAACAGTCGTCTTAAGCCATCTTTGAATTGCTGCTGGCTGGTATAGTTGCGCACATAATCATCTACATTCCCCCTTGTTTCTACTGTTATTCTTCCACCACACACAAGATCAAACCCGAGACCAACCCAGGTAGCTTCCTGATTAACCTTGATACCAGATGCATGGTACGCTAATGATAAGGGTGCTTCCAGGAAACGGCCTTTCACTGTATAAAGCGGAACAGTAATATTGGGTGTGCCGGAGTATTCATCTATAGGAATGGCTCCATATTTTTCAAATGACTGAGATTCCGGAGTTTTAGGCAAGGGTATATTGATATACGACTTCTGGTGGTTGCTGTTAAAGCCCTGCCCAAAATGCGGAAGCATATAGCCCGATAATAGAAGTAGCAAGCAAATCTTTTTCATGATAAAAATCTCTTTTCGGTTCTTTTATCTTCAATTCAATTGATAATTTATACGAAACACTACCGGTTGCGTCCTCGGCACCTGCTCGTAACTCAAAAAATCCCACAACAACTGGAGCTTTGTTTTTTTGAAAAATTTTGTTTTCAGCGATACGACTTTACTTAAACCCACTAATCCACTCGTTTGCCACGCACTGAAGTTTCTTAACTGGTCAAAATCACTGAACGTTGTTCTATAATTCTGCTCATACCCACCGCTGATCCAGAAGCTGCCTTTGATCTTCCAGTCAATAAAACTCCGCAGGCCTACGCCCTGGTTACTTAACTGAAGGTTGTTCCAACCGGTACCTAAACCCATTTTATAACTGGCTCCCACTCCGATGATGCGTTTGTCATTAAGTTTATAGCCAACAGAAAGTCCTATGTCGCTTGTCACAGGAAAGAAATTAGTCGCCTTTTGTGTCTGCACATTGGTGCCATACTCCAACCGTTGCCAGAAACTTTTTGCCTTTTGGTTATTGGGCTTAAATCCTTCCGGCATCTCTGCATCGCTGCTGCCA
>JAEUVJ010000007.1 GCA_016787085.1 Chitinophagaceae bacterium
ATTACCTGGCCGGCACAGGTGTAAAGGGGAAAGCAGGTGCTGCCATTTTCTGAATTAAAAGCGTCTTCGTCCTGCCCGCTGAACATGTAAAATTCGTGGACTTCATTTGTCATGGGTACGGACCTGGTTAATTCGTAAGACATAAGATCGGAATAGGTAAAAAAAGGTTATCATTGGATATAAGGAACACGGGATGAAAACCCGGTAGCAAAAATCCTTTTTGCTTTTCCTTGAAATACTGACTTCAGTCAGACCACAGGATGATATAAACGCTTCGTTCAGAAGCCTGCAACGCCATCGGAATGAACTATAATAAAAAATTTCCCGTCACTGCTGAAGTTTTTGAGCCGGCAGAAAGAGATGACAGGAAGGTCAATTGAAAAAAATTCTTCTCTTTCTCTTGCAAAAACAGCCTCTCCTCATTAGGTTTGTGAACCGTTCGGAAAACCACATTTCAAAGCGGAAAAATACGTAGAACTACGATTCAAAGCGGGAATGTGGGCCGGCCGTTAACTAAAAACAGTGTCTGATCTTCTGTGGCAAAAACCGTGATCCTTTTATCACGTAACCCTGCAGAAATGAGACATATTCAAATCATACTTTTTATTGCCATCGGGATGATGATCACGGCTCCTGCCCTTCTTGCTCAGCATACACCACCTGCACCGGCAGCATCGCAATGGCTTCATGCAGATTCTTCATCAGTTACCATCATGGGTTTCAGCATTACGGCCGCACAAACAAAGACCCTCCTGGATTGGATGGCTGGTCATAACGAAAAAGCGGATCTCTTCGAAGTGGAACGCAGCACGGACGGAAAAACATTCGTTACCGCCGCTATCGTTTTTGGCACCGACAGGCCCGGCACGGAGAAGTATAGTTTTTTTGAAAAGAAACAGCATCGGTCATTCTACCGCATAAAGGTCATTTGTAAGAATGGCAGCATACAATATTCTTCTGTCATTACAGGTATGTAACCCGGCAGAAAACGTTTGAGGGGTGATCCTCGTTGATCACTATTTTTTATACACTTAGAGCACCAAAAAAACAGGCCCTTTGTCTAAAGGGCCTTTGTTATTTTGACTGGTTCAGGTAGCTCTGCAGGTTGCTCACATACTCTTCAAAAGCCGTGATACCGGCAGGAGTGATCCGGCAGATTGTTTGCGGGTAATTATCCTTGAACTGTTTGATCACCTCAATATACCCGGCATCCTTTAATTTCTGTATCTGCACGCTCAGGTTGCCCGCAGTGGCGTTGGTTTTTTCTTTCAGGAAAGTGAACTCTGCCTCCTTCACACTGATCAGCAGCGATACAACAGCCAGCCGGAGCTGCGAGTGCAATATAGGGTCCAGGTCTTTAAACATGCAATGCCGCTTGCTCTCTTTTATATTGACGGTATTCCTTTTCCATGATAAGACCCGGTATAAACCAGGCTGCAATGGCGGATGCCGCGATCAGCAAAAGATCGGTTTTATAAGAAGTGTAAATAGTAATGATACAACATACCCAGCAAAGAATACCTCCCCACAGCATCGGTTTGAACCGGCACGCAGCCCCGGTGATGAACGTGGGCAATCCATACAACAGCAGGAACAGCGGGGAAATGAATTCATGAAAACGGAAAGAAGCCCTGTGCCCGGTCAGTTGCTGGTACTCTTCAGCCACCGGCCCCCATACCCGGAACACATTGTTCACAATAAAGATCATCAGGAAAATACAGATACCGAACCCCAGCCAGATATAATCCATATAAGCGTCATCATACGACCTCACTTTTCGTTCTTTCTTTTCACGGATAGTAATAAATATCTGCGGAATGACCGCAACGATCGTCAGCAGGTAAATGTCAAAAGGCAGCCGGTAACCAAAATGGATCTCCGACAATTTTACCAGTGCGCATACTGCGATCACCGCCCCCCACATCATGGCGCCGATACCTGTATCATGGTACGAGTCCTTTGCCTTATTGATCATAGTGGCAATAAGGGCCAGGCTTTCTTTTTCGGTCAGTTGTTTTTCCTCTTTCTCCATATAGCGGCAATTAAGCGTGAAGAGTTTGGGTTTTGCGGCGCAGCAGGTGGGCCGGTATGATATAGCTGATCAGGATCGCGGCAGCCCCAAACAGCATTTGGTAATCGTACCCGGCAAATGTGCTGCCAATGGCCAGTGCAAATGCGATCAGTCCGCCAATGACCAGCGGTTTGAAGCGGATGATATTGCCCGATACAAATGTGCCAAGGCCATACAGCATAATAAAAAAGGGGAAAATAGCAGTATCCCACCCCAGCCTGGTCAGTATCATTCCCAGTACAAAAAAACTGATCGCCATACCTGCCCACAGGTAGCTCATGCTTTCATCAATATACGTTTTGGCTTTGATGGTTCTGTCTTCCTTCCGGGTTTGATAAATAGAAAACCCGATCCCGATAAAAAGCACCAGCCATACGAGATAGTGTTTCTCATACCCGAAAATATGTTTCAGGATGAATTGCCCGGTACAGGCGAAAAAGGTGAGCCATCCCCATACAAGAAAGTAGAGACTGTTATCAGACATATGCTGTTTCGTCTTGCTGATCATAGACTGGATCAGTTGCAGGCTCTGCTCGGGTGAGAATTTTTCTTCTGCCATATACAGGAGTTTATAAAAGGATAAAGCATCTGCCTTTCGGCAGATGCTCTTCGTTTGTTTTACTTGGAAAGGTAATATTGCGCCTGCCCTCTCCCCCAGTTCGGGTGAATAGCGCTTTCCGGCTTGAAAGATTCAAATTTTTTCATCGCCTCTTCGATCAACTTCTTCCCTTCTTCCTTATTGCCGCCGTATTGCTCAGGAGTGTTTATTTTATCAGCCCCTTCCTGCAGGTACACCCTTGGGTTTTCAGGGTTCAGTTTTTTGGCTGTTTCCAAAGCTTCACCGGCAGCAGGTCCATAGGTCATATACCGGTTCATCGGGTCGCCGATCATCATCAGCGTGGCAATTAGTTTTTTGACAATGAATATCTCTGAATTATTCTGGCTGAGCGCCTCTGCTTTAGTGATCAGCTCCTGGGCCTTATTGCCTTCCGGGTCCGTCTTATCTGCCCCGGTAGCCCCGGTCATCATGATGGCATACCCGGCATTCACACGGGCCAGTGCCGCATAATAATAAGGCAACCATTGTGTTTTTTCTGCATCAGCAATGCGTTCAAAACTGTTGGACAGGTCTTTCAGCTGATCTGCATTCCACAGCGTATCAATGGAAGGCACCAGCTTCTCCATGGCTTTTACATATTTTTCGCTTTGTGCAAAAGATACCAGCATCAGCAGGGAAAAGAATGACAGGGATACAAACTTTTTCATGATAATTAAATTTAGAAATAGCGGTTAAATATTAATGTTTTTGTTTTTCTTTCAGCTTCTCATATTCTTTTTCGGCAGAATTGGCTTCCGGGTATACATAGGCATCGAAATAATTGAATACAATACCTACACCCCAGCCCAGAGTAGGCCACAAAGGCCAGGGCCATTTACCGGAATGGCCATGCCCGTCCGTAAAATACCATAGCGCCCATAAAAAAGCATTGACGATAAAATAGGTGATCAGGTGTGATTTGAATCCGGCCCTTTTGCGGGCTATCTCCCACAGTTTCGGATCTTTGTCCGGTGGGGTGTTTGAATAATTTTCCATGTGTATATTTTTTAATTAAGGCTGTTATTGATCACTTCATCGCTGCGGTCAACACCAAAACTGATAAAGCATCCGATGAAAACAAACATTCTCGATGTCGGCATGATCGCTTCCTTCCGGTAACCATTATAGGAATACTGGTATCCGTAGGTCTGTTTGAAGTTGAAGATATTGCTCACCTGAAATACCCATACAGCATATGATTTCGGATTTTGCTTGCCGATAAAAGGCAGGTAATTGATCGCAAAACTGACATTATGGTAATCAGGTATCGTTCCCCTGTCGTTAAACTTATAACCGGTGCCATCAAATCCTATATTATAATAAGGCCGCCCGCTGGCATAGTTGTACGCTGTGTTCAGGTTCATCTTCCATTTCTGCACAAATTTTTTGATCACCAGCGAAGAAGTATGCTTCGCTGCAAAATTCGGGGCAATAGCATAGGGAAAGTTCAGGAAGTCTCTTTTGGTGTCTAAGTAAGAATAGGATATCCAGTAATCCACTCCTTTGATATTCTTCTTATCCCTCCAGAAAAATTCAATGCCTTTCGCATCGCCATAGCCATTATTATTAATTGCTGTTTCCTGGCCATTACCGGCGCCTGTTTTTACCAGGTTATCATATTTTTTATAGAATATCTCTGCCCGGAATGATTGCTGGTTCACTACTTTCTGGTATTGGACAATATAATGAGTGGCCTTCATGAAGGTAAGCTCGCTGGAGGATGGCAGGTATCTTCTTTCAGGGTTCTGGTAAAAAACGCCATACGCTACCGATGCCTGCTCCCCTTTCCCTAATTTATACGCCAGTGAAGCTCTCGGGGCAAAGTTGGTCTTATCCAGCAGGGAAGAATGTTCAAACCTTGCTCCCAGCTTGGCTGCAAGCCCATTAGTGATGTAAATATCGCTTTCGGCGAATGCAGCATGGATACTTTCTTTTATTGAAGAAGGGTACTGCTGGTCGTCATAGGCAGTATAAAGTAATTTGTCGTGAGTATGGTTGAGTTCATGACCAAACCGGATAGCACTCAGGCCTTTTAATCGTTTTTCAAAAACTAATTTGGTATTGAAATAATTGCCCCGGGTATCCACATCAAAGTTCTTGAACTCCAGTCCGCCAAGTACCACGTCTGTTTTGCTGTTATCCTGCATACTGGCGCTGATATCATCCTTATTGTTGGTATAAGAAATACCGGCGCTCACTTTCCATTTTTTTCCAAGTGACTCTCTCCAGTGCAGGTTGTGATAATGATTGGTATTACCTATGCTGAAACGGTCTTTGTAGCCGAGTGAGTCAATACTGTTTGTTGTAAAGGCGAGTTTATTGCTGCTGAAGTAACCATAGTATTTCAGCATCCCGGTGTTGGAGGTTTTGATACGGAAATTGGCATCTGCATTATGATAGGCCGGCACTTTGGAATAATCCTGTCTTTGTTTGATCACTTTAAAGGCAAGCCACAGATCGGTATAACTATAACTGGCACCCCATGAAGATTTTTTATTTTTTGCCAGGTGCTGGTATCCGGCGCTGCCACTCAATACACTGATGCCCACGTTAGCAGTGGTGCGATCAGGCAGATCAATGGATTCGAGTATCAATGCTGAGGATAACGCCTGCCCGTATAAAGCCGAATAGCCACCGGTACTGAATACTGTTCCTTTGAATATAAAAGGGGAAAACCGCCCGAACTGCGCAATATTGGGTACACTGCTGTAAAAGAAATTATTCACTAAGGTGCCATCAATAAATGTTTTTGTCTCGCCTGCTGTACCGCCGCGTACAAACAAGCCTTCACTTTCACCTACCTGCTGGGCGCCGGGCAATGTTTTCAGGGCGCCGGTAATGTCGCCATTGGCGCTGGCGGTAGTAACAATATCTATCGGGTCAAGCACAGCTACAGCTTTCTTCCTGTCGCTGGCTTCAAACGTGCCGGCTGAAACAATCACGGCACTGAGTTCAGTTATCTCTTCTTTTAATGTAATATCAACGGTAACGGGAGAACCCTCCAGTTTGATCTTTTGTTCAAAGGGTTTATACCCTACAGAGGAAACAGCAAGAACGAACTCCCCCTTTTCAGAAGTTTTAAAAGAAAACCGGCCGGATGAATCGGTGGTGGCCCCGTCATAGGTGTCCTTTAATACCACATTCACCCCTGCTAAAGGCTTTTTCTTATCCATCACTCTGCCGCTGACAATCACCTGGGCGTTTACCTGTATTACCAATACGGCCAGGAAAAAGAACAACAGGAGGTTTATTTTGAAGGCGCTCATAAGCCTGTTTTTTGATTACAGGCACAAACATAAAGTAGTTTATAAAATAAACCAAATTTATTTTAAATAAAAACCGGGTCCAGAGAACTGGACCCGGGGACTCGTATTAGTATCTGATGGAAGAGAATTAGTTCTTGACGATCTTTTGCTGCGCCGTTTCGTTGTTGCAACTGGCTTTCACAACATAGAAGCCTTTGGTAAGATCGTTCACAGCAATTGTTTCGGTCTGGCTGGCGGCACCGTTGCGAACAGCCTTTACTCTTTGCCCGCTTTGGTTAAATACTTCCAGCATGATCTCCTTGCCCTGCCAGGTAGCCGGTACTGTAACACGCAGCTCATGGGTTACCGGGTTAGGGTAAGTGACCATTTTTACTTCCTCGCCCTTTTTACCGATGCGGATAAGTCTTGTTTCCGACAGTTGCGTTTTACCGTCTATATCTGTTGAGCGGAGACGATAATAAATCACCGGCTGTTGCGTGCCGCTTATATTATCAGAATAACTGTAATTCTTTTCTTCGTTCGTATTGCCATAGGCAAACATTAACCCGGCATCGGAAAAGTTTTTGCCATCATAGCTTTTCTCGATAGTAAAGTGGCTTACGTTGATCTCTGAAGCGGTCTTCCATTTCAGGTCAACTTTATTATTGCTGTTCAGGATAGCCGTAAAGGAAACCAGTTCAACCGGCAACGTGGTAACCTGGGGCTGGTTATAGGTAAAATCTCTGAACCAGATAGCATACATCCGCTCTGTTACGCTGGCGGAACCGGTAGTAGAAGAACCGATCCTGAACCGGAATGAATTAGCATCATTATAAGTAGCCGTAACCATAATGCCTGTCTGAGCAGTATCTATTCCGTTGTACTGGGTAGTAACACCATTAAAAGTCGTCAGAGGCTGGAGAAGCCCATTAACAGTTTGCAAAAGATTGCTTACAGATAAAAGAGAGTTCTCCTCAAGCATATAGGAAAAGAGGTTTGTAAAAGAAACCCATTCACGCAGCCTGCTATTATCCCCGTCTATATCAATAGCGGTAGCTTTAAATGTATTGATGGTGGCTGGCGTGGTGGTATTCCTGTTAACAAAGCTGATCTCAAACTCCATCCACCAATTGGCTGCACTGTTCACGCTGCCATTATTGTAAGATATAGATGGCTGAAAAGCTCTGCTGAATCCTGTATTGGTAAGATCAATGCTTACCAGTCTGACCTGCGAAGAAGAGCGGTCATTGATCTTTACAAAAGCATCCAGGTTATTACCAACAGAAGGAAACCGGTAAATAGCACCCACAGTTCCGGCCTGCCCCGAATACAAACTTGAATTGCTAAAAGAAAGACTCGGTGCAGTAGTAACAGTGCCGGCTGTCTGCGCCCGGCTGATTAAACCCGGAGCCAGGAAGAGGCAGGCCAGCACCAGGGTAGTCGTGTTTTGTTTAACATGTAAAAAAGTTTTCATTGCTCACGGTTTTAAAGTACAAGATTGTTTAGGGCAATCATAGACTTTATGGACTTCATCCCTGAAAGCAATTAAACCGACTTATTGATTAGAGAAACAGACACGGGCGAAAGACCCTTTTTACGTGTGGCTTGTTTCATGATCGGATTATACTGTTTTCTTAGGGTTTCTTCGAATCTGAGCACAAGATATAATACGGTATTTAGTGATGCAAGTTTTTCGAGGGTTTTTTCATAAAAACATAGTATTTTATGCAGAAATATTACTATTCACCCTGGTTATCAACTTTATACAATGCAATATATTTTTTAAATGGCTGTAGTTTTACGCTGCATATCTAAAATGAAAAAGCGGTTGACTATGAGTCAACCGCTTTACGTAAAATAAACTCTTCCTGGAAATCAGGCTTTATACTGAGGGATCAGGCTATTCGCCAGTTCCACCATCTTCTTCAATCCGTCTTCAGGCAGGTTTCCTTTTTTGAACTCAGCCATTACATCAGGTAACTTGTTATCCATTTCCATTAAGAAATGCTCTTCAAACTCTTTTACCCTTTTCACCGGTACTTCTTTGATCAAACCGTTCGTACCGAGATAAATGATCGCCACCTGCTTCTCAACCGGGAAAGGTGAATATTGAGGTTGTTTCAATATCTCTACGTTACGGGCACCTTTGTCCAGTACGTTCTTTGTAGCAGCATCCAGGTCGCCCCCGAATTTAGAGAAGGCTTCCATCTCACGGTACAATGCCTGGTCAAGTTTAAGTGTACCTGCCACTTTTTTCATGGACTTGATCTGTGCATTACCACCTACACGGCTTACAGAGATACCTACGTTGATCGCGGGACGGATACCCGAGTTGAAAAGGTTTGTCTCCAGGAATATCTGTCCGTCGGTAATAGAGATAACGTTGGTAGGGATATAGGCGGATACGTCGCCTGCCTGTGTTTCGATGATCGGCAGCGCTGTCAACGATCCTCCTCCTTTAATAAGATGCCTGATAGAATCAGGAACATCATTCATGTTCTTAGCTACTTTATCATCACTGATCACTTTGGCAGCCCTTTCCAGTAAGCGGCTATGGAGATAGAATACATCACCCGGGTAAGCCTCCCGACCCGGAGGGCGGCGGAGCAACAATGATACTTCACGATAAGCAACAGCCTGCTTGGAAAGGTCATCATAAATGATCAGCGCAGGACGTCCGGTATCACGGAAGAATTCTCCGATAGCAGCACCAGCAAACGGAGCATAGAACTGCAAAGGGGCAGGATCAGATGCAGAGGCGGCTACGATCACAGTATACTCCATAGCACCGGCATCCTGTAACGTTTTCATTACTCCGGCAATGGTAGATGCCTTTTGGCCTATCGCTACATATATACAATAAACAGGTTTGCCTGCTGCGAAAAATTCTTTTTGATTGATGATCGTATCAATCGCAATAGCTGTTTTCCCTGTCTGGCGGTCGCCAATGATCAGCTCACGCTGGCCACGGCCGATCGGGATCATCGCATCAATCGCTTTGATACCGGTTTGTAAAGGTTCTTTTACCGGCTCGCGGAAAATAACACCCGGCGCTTTTCTTTCCAGCGGCATTTCGTAACGTTCGCCGCTGATAGGGCCTCTGCCATCTATCGGTTCCCCTAAAGTATTCACCACACGGCCTACCATTCCTTTTCCTACTTTGATAGAAGCGATCTGGCCCGTACGCCGCACTTTAGCGCCTTCCTCAATATTACCAGTTTCACCCATCAATACCACCCCTACATTGTCTTCCTCCAGGTTCAATGCAATGGCACGAACGCCATTTTCAAATTCTACCAGTTCACCATAACGAACATTGCCCAATCCATATACACGGGCAATACCATCACCCACCTGTAATACTGTACCTACTTCTTCCAGGTCGGCGCTGGCGTTAAAATTGCTCAACTGCTGGCGCAGTATCGCACTTATTTCATCTGGTTTAATATCTGCCATATTCCGGTTGCTTTATAGTTTTGAAAGCTTTTGTAATCCTGATTTTCAGGCTGCAAAAGTAGGGTAACACACCCGGAGAAACAAAAAAAGGGATGGAAAGAATCCACCCCTTTTTACAGGTTTACATTTGATTACCTGACAATGATTTTTTCCACCATTTTGCCCGCCGGCAACTGTACATGGAGCATATAAACACCCCCTGCCAGCCCACTGATATTCAGTTTGGCCGGAGCAGCAGAGGCATTAACCTGGCTCCATCTTCTCACTAACTGACCCTGCATGTTCAGCAGTTGTACGTCGGCAGGAATAGTTGAACCCGAGATAAAGACGTTCAGGATATCTGTAGCCGGATTAGGTGTTACGGTAAGAGACAGGCCTGACTCATCAATTCTTGCCTGCCTGATCATGGAAAGCTTTGTTCTTTCATCTATATCCGTCTGGCGAAGCCGGTAATAATAAAGGACTCCCGGCTGCACAAAATTGTCGGTAAATACATAATCGGTTTGGGTATTGACGGTGATCTTCCCGTCTACCCATCCTATTTCTTCAAAACGGGTACCGTCAGCGCTTCTTTCAATCGCAAACCCTTTATTATTCAATTCCCTGGAGGTGCTCCAGTTCAGTAGAATGGATTTCCGGACAGGCCTTGCTTCAAAGGTCAGCAGATCAACAGGCAGGCTGATATTGGGCGATGCCAGCATGAATTGTGAGAAGCCGGTGAAATTCCCTGTGAATGCATAATAACCGAAAGCAGACTGGTCGCTGAATGTTGGCGTAATGATCTGCGAATTGGTTGAATTTAGTGTACTGGCGAGACTGGTGCCGTCTGTCACTTTCAGGATCTTCAGTGTATTCAACGGTACTCCCGCATCTATCCATGCCTGTACTTCAGCGGTGCTGAAATAAAGTGTTCCTGTATATGTAACAGACGTATTGGCTACTGAAGGGGATACCTGGATCACCTTTTCCGTTCTCAGGTATCCGCCGGTATTGGTGGTAACAGCTACCCGTGTATTTCCGGCCTGCGTCAAAGTAGCAGTGAGGCAACCGATATCCACATTAGCATTCTGAATACGTGCCAGTACCTGCCCATCGGCAGTACTCCGCAAATAAACATCCTGGTTGCTGAATACATTCTCAGTGACCGGCTGGCTAACCGTACTTTCTATCCTTGTAGCATCAGTAGAAACAACCACATCATCAATCAAAAATGGAGGAGGTGTTCCATCCACATTATCATTTGTCCATCTGAACCCTATTTTGAATGTAGTACTACTTAATAAAGCTGGTAAAGGAATGTTGGCTGTCGTAGCAGCCGGAGTTCCCTGGAACCTGTAAGGAGTGGCGCCATTGGTAATTGTAACAAAATTGTTTCCATCCAATGAATACATGATACGGCCATAATCCCAGTAAGTAGTTCCGTCGAATTCTCCTTCAGATTTATATTTAAATGAAAGCGTAAGATTCGTTCCTCCTGTAGTGGTCATGAAGGGTGTAATGAGTACTACATCAGAAGTACTGGTGTTATCATAGTCCAGAAAATTAGTCCCTGTATTATTAGTAATATGCGCCGACCCTCCTGTGATGCCAGCGCCGCCATTAGCACTGATGGTCCAGACATTGACGCCGGGCGTGCCTATGAAAGACCCGGTTGCCCAGCCTGAGACCGCACCATCAAAATTCTGGCTGAAAACAGTAATTGTTCCGTTATTGTTAATTACCGGTGCCAGGTCATTGTCCGTAACGGTTATCGTGTGTGTCTGGTTGACCGAACTGGCCACTACCCCGCCGCCGGTAATGTTATAGGTAAGCACAATGGTTTCTGCACTTTCTACGGTTGCATCATCATTGATCCTTATTGTAATGTTTTTTGTGGTATTGTCCCCGTTGGTAAAACTAACAGACGAAGGCGTTATCGTATAATCTGCCACATCTGTGCCCGTACCTCCTTTTACAAATGTTACGGTTGCATTGCCCGATGCCGCTATAGCGGCTTTCAGGGAAACGGTCACCTCTTTATACCTGGGGCAGGTCAGCACCGTCGGGTTTTCGTTGGTAGCTGTGCTGCTGGTCAGAAAAGCGATGGCATTCGCTACCGGGGGAGAACAGGCATTAGAAGTAATTAATGTTACCCTTCTTGGGCTGTTATCCATTACAGCCTGGCAGCGTGTAGCCTGATTAGCTGTGAATGTATTCATACAGCCGTCGTCACTGTAATCCATGTAATTCTCAAACATGCGCTGTGTTCCGTTACCAACACTGGGGCAGTTTTGCAAATACTGTCCTCCTCCAACTGTAGGGCAACCGGAGGTAGCATCTCTTTGCAGCGGCGTGTCACCGCAGAAGTCATTGCCGCAGGTGGCATCTCCCCAAATATGGCGCAATGCAAAAAAATGTCCCAGCTCGTGTGTGAGTGTTCTTCCAAGATTGTAGGGAGCGCCATAACCCGGGACAGCCACGCTACCTGTAGAGCCCGAAGCAATCACAACCCCCGCTGTTTGATCGGTCTCGCCATTGTCAGCAGGCAGGTCTGCTAGTCCTGATAAAGAGGGAAAAGTGGCATACCCCAGTAATCCGCTTGCATCCATCTCCAGTACCCATATATTGACATATCGGTAAGGGTCCCAGATCGTCGCCGGTTTGATGGTTGCATCAACATAGGTCATCACGGCTACTTGACCTGCTATAGTATTGGTATTGTCCCATCCAAGAGCCTCACCATTGATCCTGTTAATACCTGGCTGTGCAAGTGGGGAACCTCCAGGATCTTGCTGCGCAAGGCAAAATTGTATTTGCACATCTCCTGCTACGCCATACGAAGAGCCTGAAAGATTTCTGTAATCTGCATTGATCTGGTTGAGCTGGGCCTGTACCTGTGCCTGGCTCACATTGGGTGAATTGACTCCGCCTTCTGCCTGCCCATTACGATAAATGACATGAAATACTACGGGCAAGGTAACCGGTCCTGTAAATGTCAGTCTGCTTTGTTCTCTTTGTTGGATCAACCTCGTTATTTCAGCCTCAAACAGGTCATCCCTGAACCCGCGGGCACGTGCCTGCTCCATCGTAACAGCAAATCCGCATTTCTCCTGTGCATACAAGTAAGAGTAAGAAAGTATAATAACGAGCAATAAGGATAAGTATAATTTCTTCATAACAGTTGTTTTTTAGCGTAGAAACTAAAGTTACACATTATATAATATATATCGTTCAGGCGTTTTTTTACAGAACAAAAAGCCCGCTTGCAATGCAAACGGGCTTGTAACGTTTTTGGATGCCTGCTTTACCGTATCTTATAAATAAAATCGTTGTTCTCGAATTGCTTCGCAATGGCCCTGAGGTCATACGCTACGCTGGCGTCAACGAGTTTATCTTCTACCTGCAATTTGAAACCGCCGATAATGTCTTTATCAATTTTTTCTTCCAGTTCAATATTGTCAAAGCCTCCCGATTTTTTGACCTGTGTAATAATAGCATCTTTGACCTCATTGCTGACCGGGTGTGCAGTGGTGATTTGTACTGTACGAATACCTTTTTGCTCTTTGTACTGTTTAATAAAAGAAGTAATGATCTCAGGCAAGTGACTTTCCCTGCTTTTCGTAACCAGCAGCCTGTTGAACGCAGCTGTAAGCTGGTTTATTTTTCCGTTGGTGACCGCTTCTAATATTTTTGCTTTCTTATCATTTTTGATGATCGGGCTCTTCAGAAAATTGACAAAATCACGATTGCTTTTACAGGCTGACTGCAGCCATAACATATCAGCATACACCTGCTCCAGTTGTCCTTTTTCAACAGCCAGATCGAGTAATGATTTTGCGTAGCGGGAGGCGAGACGTGGATTAGGCATAGTGTAAAGTTTCAAGGCGCAAGGCACAAGCTAAACCTTCTTGTACCGTGAGCCTTGTTTCTTAATTTAATTTTACTTCATTCACCAGCCCTTTAATATGGGCTTCCTGTGCATCTTTATTTCCGAGTTCTTTACGAAGCACTTTCTCCGTCACTTCGATCACCAGTTTACCTACCTGGTTCTTAACCTCGGTCAGGGCGGCCATCTTTTGTGTATTGATAGCAGCCTGTGCTTCTGTCACGATCTTATTCGCTTCTACCTTCGCCTGCTCTTTGGCTTCATTGATGATCTTGTCTTTTGTTTCCCTGGCTTCTTTAAGCAGGTGGGCTCTTTCTTCACGGGCACTGGCGAGCAATGCTTCGTTCTCGCTTTTCAACTGCGCCATCTCAGCTTTTACTTTTTCAGCTGTTTCCAGTGAACTGGCAATGCTTTGCTCACGGTCGCGGAGACCTTTGATGATAGCCGGCCATGCCATTTTTTTCAGGAGAAAAAAAACGATCAGGAACGCCAGCAGCGTCCAGATCAACAAACCAAATTCAGGAGTAAGAAGTTGCATAGTTTATAAATTCCAGATTAGAAATTCCATCCTTCGTTACACTCAGGATGACAACCTTGTCATGCTGAGCTTGCCGAAGCATATTTTTGTTGTTTTTTCTTTGGGATTTTAAGAACTGCATCCTCCGCCCTGTGCTTTGGATGCAGTAATTTTTTCCAACAATGTTACAGTACCATTGCAAGGAAGCCTACGATGATCGCAAACAGCGCAGCACCTTCTACCAGGGCCGCAGTCAGGATCATGTTGGCACGAATGTCATTAGAAGCTTCAGGCTGACGGGCAATCGCCTCCACAGCGCCTTTACCGATCTGACCGATACCGATACCGGCACCGATAGCAGCCAGGCCTGCACCGATAGCGCCACCGCCATTCGCCCAGGGAACTTCGCTCAACATTGTGAACATGCTCATTAAATCCATGATCGTTGTTTTATAATGATTAAAAAAATACTCTTTTAATGTGCGGCAGCATGTGCATCATCGTGATGATGCTCTCCTTCAAATGCCTGGCCGATAAATACGGCTGTCAGCATAGTAAAAATGAACGCCTGTAAAAACGCTACCAGCACTTCGATCAGGTAAATAAATACAGTAAACCCTATTGACAGCGGAGAGGCTCCCCAGCCGGCTATCGGGCTCAACTGACCGAAAATAAATATCAATGAGATCAGGCAAATGATAATAATGTGCCCTGCCACCATGTTGGCAAAAAGACGGATGATCAATGCAAAGGGCTTGATGAACACACTCAGGAACTCCACCGGCACCAGGATGAATTTGACACCCAGTGGTACTCCCGGAGGATTGAAGATATGGCCCCAGTAATGCCTATTGGTGCTGAACATGATCACCACAAAGGATATGACTCCAAGTACAAGGGTAAATGCAATATTACCTGTTACGTTAGCCGAACCGGGGATCAATCCAAAAATATTGTTGATCAAAATAAAAAAGAAAATAGTCAGCAGGTAAGGCAGATACTTCTCGTATTTGTGCCCCAGGTTTGGTTTTGCCACCTCATCACGAACAAATGTGATAACAGGCTCCAGCAAACTCTGTGAACCTTTCGGTGCAGAGGTAACACCCACCCCGCTCTTATACCTTTTAGCAATGCGCAGCATGATCCAGACAAAAACGGCCAGTGCCAGCAGCATCTGTACTACGTTACGGGTAAGGGAAATGTCGTACACTTTTACAGCGGCATCGAGTTCACCTGCTTCATTTACGGCTACTATACTCCCTACAAAATATTTTTTGGGGTCGAGGCCCATTTCTTTAATGGAATGCTCGGTCAGAATTGCATAGCCATCATGTGTTTTATGGCCGTGTTCGAATTTAGAAGACATGAAGGTCGTAAAGCCTCTTTCCGGTGAATACAGTATTACAGGCAGGGGAATAGTAACAGGATGACCGCCGATATCTAAAAAGTGAAACTCATGGGCATTCAGGACGTGGCCGAAAATGACCTCAGTAGCATTGAATCCTTTCTTTTTTCCCCCGCCATGCTCTTCTTTCTTATCGCCGTGGTCACCAACCCCTTCTTCGTGGTCAGGCTGGGCAAAAACTACAGTGAAAAATAAGCTGAAAACCGCTACCAATAAGCATTTGGCCCGAACTATAGTCATACCTTCCTGAAATTTGGCGCAAAGATAAGGGGGAGGGGATGAAAAACCTTGAGTTACCCCAAAATGAATCGGGGTTACAAAACGCCTTATAGGGTTGACAGAAATATGGAAATATTATTAAATCTCTTAAACAGTTTAGCCATGAAAAAAAGTTTCTTAATTCCCGCTCTTGCAGTTAGTCTTTTTTTTGTCTCCTGCCAGAAATCAAGCCTGTCTCCTCTTGATGATAGCGGTATTGTGACTGCCCGCCGCGGAGCTGATGACCCGGTTGTTGCCCCTCCTGCCAATTTACCTGCAGCCGTTCTGTCCTCTTTTAATGCACGGTACCCGAATGCTGCCAGGACTGAATGGCAGGCCGAAGACGATAATACCTGGAAAGTGAAATTTTTCCTTGGTACTCAACGCTGGGTCGCTTTTTTTAAAGCAGATGGTACATTTATATCTGCCCAGCCTAAAAACTAAAAGAACCTGATAAAAGAGCCGGGTAAAATAATCACCCGGCTCTTTTCATATAGTTTAAAACTTTCCCGGTCTAGATCTTTGCTACGTGTTTTTCAAACTGCATCTCATGCAATTTGGCATAAAAACCACCCTTCGCCAGCAGTTCGGCATGGCTGCCCATTTCCCGGATCTCTCCCCTGTCCAGCACTATGATCTTATCGGCTTTGCGGATGGTGGAAAGGCGATGAGCGATCACAATAGATGTCCTGCCTTTTATTAACGTATCAATTGCCTGCTGGATCAGCATTTCACTTTCCGTATCTACCGAAGAAGTAGCTTCATCCAGTATCAGAATGGACGGGTCATATAGTAAGGCCCTGATAAAAGAAAGCAACTGTCGTTGCCCGAGAGAAAGTGTTACACCTCTTTCCATCACATTATAGTCATACCCGCCTGGTAAGCGCATAATGAAATCATGCATGCCAATAAGCCGGGCAGCTTCAATGACCTTTACATTTGATATATCAGAGTTACGCAACGTGATATTATCCATGACTGAGCCCGAGAAAAGGAAAACATCCTGTAATACCACGCCGATATTCCTGCGCAATATATCCGGTTCATAATCCTCAATAGTTACATCATCGATCCGTATTGCTCCTTTCTGAATATGATACAGGCGGTTCAGCAAACTGATAATAGTCGTTTTACCGCTGCCCGTATGCCCGACGATAGCAATGGTCTCTCCTGCTTTGATCTGAAAGCTCACATCCTTCAATACATAATTGGCATCATTGTAAGCAAACCACACTTTATCAAATGCAACAGCCCCTTTCAATACTTCCGGAGTCTTTTTATACCCACCTTGCGGCGGTTTAGGCACATCGTCATTGTCCAGCACTTTGAATACTCTCTCGCTGGCAATGATGCCCATTTGCAGTACATTGAATTTATCCGCCAGCACCCGCAACGGACGAAACAAGAGATTCAGGCAAAGAATAAAAGATATGATGGTTCCGGCTTCGGTTCTTTGCCCTGCGCCATACCACACGATCAGGCCGGTGGATGTTGCCAGGACAATTTCCACGAGAGGGAAAAAGACCGAGTAAGCAAATATGGCTTTAATATTGGCGTTGCGGTGTTCCCGGTTGATCTTTTTAAACTTGCTGAACTCTCTTTCTTCAGCAGAAAAAGCCTGCACTACCGCCATACCGGTCAGGTGCTCCTGTACAAAAGCATTCAGCGCAGCGACGGCATTTCTCACCCTGAAGAATGAGCGGTTGATGCTTTCT
Organism: Chitinophagaceae bacterium; assembly: GCA_016787085.1. Lineage (GTDB taxonomy): Bacteria > Bacteroidota > Bacteroidia > Chitinophagales > Chitinophagaceae > VBAT01. The sequence goes on from JAEUVJ010000007.1 coordinate 17,131, forward strand.
TTGAAATAATACGTGGCAATGATCATGATCGGGAAAGGGATCAGCGCAATAAGTGTCAGTTGCCAGTCGGCCCAGAACATATACCCGAGTACGCAAATAATAGAGAGCAGGTCAGCAATAATGGGTACGAGACCCTCTGCAAAAATATCGTTGATGGATTCAATATCATTGATCGTTCGGGTAGTGAGTGTCCCTATCGGTGTTTTATCAAACTGGGAAAGATTCAGTCCAAGTATCTTTCTATACACCGCTATCCGCATATCTTTTACCACAGACTGACCGAGCCAGTTGGTAATAAATGAGAATAGAAATCGCAGGGCGGTTTCCACTAATAACAAACCGATCTGTATAAGGGTCATATAAATGACCATACTTTCAAAAGACCGTGCAATGTAATGATCAACTGTCCATTGGATCAGCAAGGGACGCACCGGTGTAATAATGGCGAGTACAATTGCCAGCACAACCGACCAGTAGAACTTCCTTTTGTAAGGCGAAGCATAGCCAAATACCCGGCGCAGTAATGCAAAATCAAAAAATGTTTTCCTGGTCTCAGCCAAAATGATCGTGTTGATGAATGGGCAAAACTAAGAGAAAGCTAAGAGCCAAAGAGATAAAGAGTTGAAAAATTGTACAGGCGGAAACAGATTGGCATTACCTGGTCATGTCCTAAAAAGCTTTGTCACTTTCCCCGCCCATAGCGATAGTATAGGCTTTGATAAAGATAGCGCCAAGGTTCTTATAAGGAGGAATGTAATCTTCAAACCCTTCTACATTAGCCGCAGTTTTAAAACTGTTCCAGAAACCCAGCCAGTCAATATCACTCCCGTTCCTGAGCTTTTCTGTCAGTAAGGAAAAGAAAGGTTTATTGATAGCCGTTCTGCCGATCTGCTTGGAAGCGATGATATGCGCATCCGGCGACTTCTTTAATATAGCGTCTATTAAATGAAAGCCACCGCATGACCCCATGAACACGATGCGGGAGGAAGGCGCCATATACTCAATTGTTGAATTGGCGAAATAACTGTGGCCTCGGTGAATGGTAATGGTCGGATTCAGTTTTTTGGCTTCCAGGTATTCTACCAGCGCCTTTTGTGCTTTGTCATCTTCGCCTGTTTCTTCAGGTAAAGGTTTGTTTGCATAAATGCTTACCGGTTTTCCTTTCGTAGAACTGATCACCACCCATTGCGGATGGCTGCGGTCTATCTTCCAGTTAGCACTGCCGAACATATTCAGGAACCCCGGGAATATCCCCTGTCCGTCCTTATCGCCATAGAAGAATACCTGTGCTACCACGGCGCCGCTGTCATTTGTCAATGCAGAATACGGCACATTATATACCGGCGGTATACCAAGCTCTTTTGTGAGGTCTGTCTTTTGCGTAGAATCAGCCGAAAGAAAAAGATTGTTAAGGATATTATATATGGCAATTCCCCTGGGATTATTCTCTTCTACATTCCGCTCATAATTGGCCTGCACATTCCGCAGCATCTCAGCAGCCCGCGGTTTGAGTGTTTCTGCAATGCTCGCATAAGAGTCAGCTACATCCACCCCGTCTTCCAGTCCTTCTGTTCTTTCCAGCCGGCTCACAAATGCCCGCATCAGGTCATCTGCATCAGTATGGTTCGGAAATGCAGTTAAGAAATTGCCCAGCGTATTATACGCAGCCGCCTGGCTGATGAACCGCCTGTAATGATCAAAATGCAGGCTCATGAGTAAAGAATCCGGCCGGTTGTTGATCTTTTTCATCATCAGCGGATATACACCCCGTGTATAACTGGAAGTATAGATCAACCCGTCTGTCAATACGGCCACATAATACAACTCTTCGGCACTGAGGGATTGAATACACCTGAACCTTACCTCATCGTTCTCGTTATGCAGTCCGTTGATAGTATTGACAAAAACATCTTTCGCCTTCTTTTCAATTTTCGCTGTCAGGTCTTTGTAGGCAAACGCCGTATCCTTGTTCAACAACCTTTCTACATAATCCATCTGTGTTTTCACCAGTAGTTTAAAATACTGCACGGAATCCCTCTCTACCGCATCTATCTGTTCGATCGAAAGTTTGCCTTTGACAATATTATCCAAAAAAGGAAAATACTGCTGGCCGCTTTTGCTTCTTGCCATTCTCGCTACCGTACTGATAAAAACGTCATCTTTAATATTACGTATGGTGGCCCCCAGCCTGTTACTGGCCTGCGCATAGTCATATAGCTGTTTGGGATATCTTTTGGCAACAGCCCTGATCAGGCTATCTGCAAAAGGCATATCCGGGTTGTCTTTCAGCGTCAGAAAAGTTTGTTCCGGGTGCAGGGCGCAATACTTCAATACCACCGCATACTGGGAAGGCCAGTACCCTTCATTTTTTTCAAAGGTCACCCTGTCGGCTTTTGCTACGGATAAGGCTACCTGGTAAGGCGCATTCTTGATAATGGACTCTATGGATTTACCTTCTTTATCAAACTGCATGGAGTTTTCGTAGGCAGTAATAATATCCGGTAACAGCACAGGGTTCACTTTTCGGGAAGCAACGTTAGTACCGAAGTACTTCAGTACATTTTCAATACCTCTCAGGTAACGTACTTTGTTCTGGGGACTGACAGTACTGTCCATTTCAATGGAATACTGTAACCAGTCTATTCTGTCAGTGGCTGTTCTTGTCAAAAGAAAGTTGACCTCCTCATTCGCAGAAGGCGTAAATCTGTTGTCTGTGATCCCGTCAGATTTTAAGATCGTCTTTTGCCCGGCATCAATATAGTCATGAAAAAGCTCTCTGTTCTTGGGCGGTTTGAAAGTTTCCAGGCCTTTGGCTGTATCTGTTAATGAGATAAAAGAGGTTTGACCCGTAGTCAGCTGACACAGAACAAGCAGCAAGCCTGTCAGAATAAGGATCCTGGTTTTTGCTATCATAAGGAATCGTAGGGCAAATTTAATGCGGAAGTTCGGTTTATCCTATTTGTCATTGATATAGATGCGCTTAGGCCTCAATATGCTGGCTGTGAACTGTTAAAAATTTTGGCCCGGAACGTACGTATTAAGTTTGTATTAAGTCTGCATGAACAACCAGCCTTCATTTTACCGGGCCATAAAATCCCGTTAGGTTTGCGCAAATTTTCAATGGCAATGGATACCAATACCCGGAAAGTACTGATAGCTGACGATGAGCCGGATATATTGGAAATACTGAAATATAACCTTGTCAAGGAGGGTTATGAGGTCGTAACGGCCAAAGATGGAGATGAAGCCCTTGAAAAAGCCCGCCGAAATCAGCCAGATCTCGTAATACTGGATGTAATGATGCCCAAAAAGACCGGCGTAGAAGTATGCCAGCTACTCCGGGCGCAGCCGGCTTTTAAAGAAACACTGATCATTTTTCTCACCGCGATCAATGACGAGGGCACCCAGATCAAAGGATTGGAGACCGGCGCTGATGATTATATCAGTAAACCCATCAGCCCGAAAGTCTTTCTCAGCCGGGTAAATGCCTTGTTCAGAAGACTGAATAAAAAGGAGACCAAAAAACTGGAGTTGAACGGGCTGACCATTGATCCCGAGCGATTCATGGTACAGGTGGATGGCAATGATGTGGTATTGGCCAAGAAAGAATTTGAGCTGCTGCACCTGCTGGCACAGAAACCCGGCCGTGTTTTTCTGCGCAACGAGATACTCAACCAGGTATGGGGTAATGAAGTGATCGTCGGCGACAGAACTATTGATGTACACATCCGCAAGATCCGCCAGAAGCTGGGTATAGATTGCATCACTACCGTAAAAGGCGTCGGATATAAATTTGAGCTATAAGCTGGTAGCCATAAGCTGATAGCTATTAGCTTTGCAACACATGCCTTCGATCAAGAACATATCTCCACGACAACTTTCTTTTTTTACCGCATTGGGACTGGCTGCACCTATCAGTCTTCTTGTCTTTATCATTGAAAGAAGATGGCAGCCGGTAGTTCTTGCTTTTTGCATCATCCTTTTTGGGGGTTATCTGCTGATCAGTTTTGTACTGGAAAAATTCATCTACCGGAAGATCAAACTTATTTACAAATTCATTCACCAGACCAAGGCTACCAAAAAAGAAGAGACTTACTACAAATACCTCTTGCCTAAAAAAAGTATTGATGAGGTAAGAGAAGATGTGGAAGCGTGGGCCGAAGAGAACAAACAGGAAATTGAACTGCTGCGGCAGAACGAACAGTTCCGGAAAGAATTTCTCCAAAATCTCTCGCATGAATTCAAAACCCCTGTCTTTGCGATACAGGGTTACGTAGATACCCTGCTGCAGGGAGCTATGGAAAACCCGGACATCAATAAACGATTCCTTGAAAAAACAGCCACTAATGTTGAAAGATTGACCAACCTGCTGAATGATCTCGATGAAATATCCAAGCTCGAAAGAGGAGAGTTGGTACTGTTCAAACAAAACTTCATCATCCAGGACCTGGTGAAAGATGTGTTCGAAAGTATCTCCATCATGGCAGAGCCAAAAGACATCAAATGCAGCATCAAAAAAGGATGTGAATCCCCGCTGATGGTCTTTGCTGATAAAGAAAAAATACGACAGGTATTGCTGAACCTTGTGGAGAATTCCATTAAATACGGTAAACAGGGAGGCAGCATCACCGCCAGCATGTACAATACTGATGGCAAACATATCCTGGTTGAAATGAGTGATGACGGGGTCGGCATACCCGAGCGGCACCTGGCCCGCATATTTGAACGGTTTTACCGAACCGAAGAAGGCCGCAGTCTTGATGTAACAGGCAGCGGTCTGGGCCTCGCCATCTGCAAACACATCATTGAAGCACATGGACAGACCATTCATGTACGCAGCCGGGAAGATATCGGAACCACGATCGGGTTTACGCTGGACAGAAAAAGGGAACAGTAACTGGTAACATAAATGTAATCTTCCTGTAATGATCCGGTCATTTTGCAAAACTTATTTTGCAAAACCGTTACACAATGAAAAGCTTTGTTACCTGCATTCTCGTATTTGCAGTATTACAGCCGCAGCTTTACCATTCTTCTTCTCTCCCTGAACCTGCAAGACCTGTTTCACCAGCCGGCAATGTTTTTGTCATCACACTGGATGGGTTCCGATGGCAGGAAGTGTTCACCGGCGCCGATCCTGTCCTGCTCAGTAATGAACGATATACTCCCGATACAGCCACCATGCAATTACTGTATGGTTCGACCGATACCGAAGGCAGGAGAAAAAAGCTCCTGCCTTTTTTCTGGAATGTGATCGCTGCCAAAGGCCAGTTATACGGCAACCGTCATTATGATAATAAAATGGATGTGGCAAATGCATACAACATTTCCTATCCTGGCTACAACGAACTGCTGACCGGCAATACCGACCTCACGATCTCATCCAACGACAAATACAGCAATCCCCATATCACCATTCTCGAATACCTGAACAGCAAGGAGGAGTTCAAAGGAAAAGTTGCGGCTTTCACATCATGGGATGTATTCCCTTATATCCTGAATAAAGAAAGAAGCGATATTGTTCTCAACAGTGGTTATGAAAAAGTAAACCAGCTGAACAATGAAACAATACAGGTTGTTAACAGAGTGCAGGATGAAATAATAAAAGAAAAAAGGGCCACCCGTCACGACGGGCTCACGTTCGTGGCTGCTAAAGAATACATACAGCAGCACAGGCCAAAAGTATTTTTCTTAGGATTGGGCGAAACAGATGAAGCTGCCCATGATGGCCGCTATGATCTTTACCTGGAAAAAGCAGCAGAAGCCGACCGCATGATTGCACAGCTCTGGCATTATGTACAAACCACCCCGGGATATAAAGGCAATACCACTTTTATCATCACCACTGATCATGGCCGGGGAAAGAAAACGGGAAGATGGTCTGATCACGGTGCATGGATCAGTGGCTCTTCCCAGACATGGCTGGCCGTCATGGGACCCGGCATCATTCCTGCCGGGGAAATAAAAGAAGACCAGCAGCATTACCAGAAACAGGTAGCTCAAACCATTGCTTTATTGTTAGGAGAAAGATTTGAAAGCGATCAGCCGGTAGCATCAGCTATTGCACTGAAGCAGTAGCAATATCCTTACTTTTTGTTTTTCCTTCGATCAGTTGCTCACACAATCCAAAACTCAGCGTCATCCCCGCGCCGCCCAGGCCATTAATGATGGTCACTCCTTTTTCCGGTTCGAGGATAATATAGCTTTCCCCATTGGTAAGTTTTGAATAGATGCCATTCCAGGTGGCCGTAATTTTTTCATCGGGAAATACAGCGAACTTCTTCAGGTAGCCAAGTATAAGTTGATTGATGAGCTGCCGGTCAAAAGGATCATGTGTCAGCCCGTACTCATGTGAATCGCCGATGGTCAGTTCGCCTGTTTCATTTTGCGAGACCATCACATGAATACCCCACTTCAGATGATCAGGATACTCCTGTTCAAAGCGCTGTTTAAGCTGCTGCAAAGAGGATGCGGCTTTGAAACTATTATAATGCGCCAATGACAATCCGCCACACAGCGCAGGGCCTATGCGCAGGTTGCCAGACTGCTCACCCATGCGCATCATCTGCAGCTTACATTTAGTGATAGGTAAGTAAGAATAGAGTTCCGGGTAGAGTGTTTCAAAATCAGCGCCGCTACAAACATATATTTCATCAGCCTCGAATACTTCTTTTCCGGAATAGGCCGCAGGGTAACAGATATCTGTGATCGCTTTACCCCATATAAAGCGGACCCCATATTTTTCTTCTAACCAGGACGGGATCCTTTCGATGGCTTTCCGCGGGTCAACGATCAGCTCCTGTGTACTGTACAAAGCGCCTTTCAGATCTTTTTCCACTACCACAGATGATCTTTGCCTTGTATCTGCAGCGTTCAGTAACTGATAGCCGCGATGCCGGTAAATCTCCTGCAATTCTTCCAGCACTCTCCATTCGTCGTTGTTATAAGCAAGATGCAGCGAACCTGCTTCATCATACCAGATACCTGCACTATCACAGGTCTCTTTCCAGATCTGTCTCGACAGCATGGCTCTTTCATATAACTCACCATCCGGTTGCCCGATGGGCCATACCATCCCAAAATTCCGGATAGAAGCGCCGACAGCTTTTTCATTCCTCTCAATCACTTTCACGGCATATCCACGAATAGCCAAAGCACGGGCTATTGCCAATCCCACGATGCCTGCACCAATGACAATAACCGAACGTTGCACCATGCTCACTTCTTTATATACGTTGAATATTTTTTTCTGAAATAGAGATAGGAAAGAATAGTCCCGGCCAGCCCTAGCACAGATATGACCGCCACTCCCTGTGAATAGAACTGCGACCAGTTGAGCTCTAATTTCATGAACTCCTTGGTAAGCATCACCGTCACACTGCCGAGATACCCGAATGCATCGGCAAAATAGATCAGGAACCCGACATTACCTGCTATCCTGAATGAAGCGATCAGCCTTTCAAAAAAGATACAATTGAAAGGGATATAACCCATATATAAGCCAAGACCCGTTAACTGCATCCACATCACGCCGCCCATTTTTCCTGTAATGAACAACAGAGAAGCAAGGCCCGCCATCGCAAAACCGGCAGCGATCACATAATGGGCAACGGCAAAGGCCAGGAAATTCTTCCGGATAAGTACCAGCAATCCCATGATCAGCAAAATGATCAGTGAAGTATTGATCTCTGTTTTGGTAAATATGGAGTAATTGTTCCCATAGCCCAGTTCGTTCCAGATATTGGCCATATAGCTGTCCCGCACATCCCTCATCACAGTCAATATCAAATACGTCACTGTAACGATACCCAGCCCGATACCGAATGTTTTCAAAAATTGCTTCCTGCTTTCTCCATCCATGGGCAGCCGGATCGTCCGTTCCTGTACATCGGTCTGATCAGGCACCGGTATTTTTTCCAGCAACCATAAGAGCAATAACAAGGGTAGCGCAAACACGAGCCCTGTCATAAAGGGCATCCATGTTTCAGGCACATTCCATTCCACCACCAGCCATTTGGCCACTGAACGGGTAAACCCACCGGCAAATATGAAACTGACAGCTAATGCTGCCCCGATAAAGTCTGTCGCTGTTCTTCCTTCCACATAGCTGAACACAATGCCCCACATAAATCCCAGCATAAACCCATTCACAAAAAGAAAGAACATGCCATATGGCGCCGGTACCAGGCCAAAGAACAGTAAACATAACCAAGCAGAGCCTACCAATACAAGACTTGTTCTGAAGCGGCCGATCATTTTTAATTCCGCAATGAACTTGATCCCATAAAATTTACTGAGCATATAACCGATCACCTGGCTGATGATCAGCAATGTCTGGTATGAAACGCCCCAGAATTTTATACCATCAAATGTGGCAATGGTAAAAGGTTTGCGATAGGCATACACGGATGAGTATGCCATGAACGCCACCAGTGCGGCACAAAGTGCTACAATGATATGCTGTCCCCTTGTTCTCGTTTTAGGTATAGTGGCGGCAATATCAGTCACGCTCAAATAATAATGCAGGTAATTCCGAAAGATCGTTAATAATATGATCCGGTGTATAAGGTTCCAGTTGTTCTTTGGTAAAAGCCCCGGTGGTAACGGCCACCACCATCGCACAACCTGCATTGATCCCTTCGTTCACATCCACTTCCGTATCCCCGATCTTGATCACTTCGTTCGGATCAACAATACCTGCCCGCTCCATCAGCGTTTGTATCATAAAAGGCTGCGGCCTGCCCTCTTCTACTTCATCACTGGCAATATAATCATCCACCAGCCCTTTTTCCATCCATTGAAAACGACTGACGATCGTATCGGCGATCACTTTTGAAAACCCGGTGTTCAATGCAATTTTGATTCCTTTCTCTTTCAGTTGCAGCATCACGTCTTCTGCACCGGGCATGGGTTTTACTTCAGAAGAATATTCATAATGATCTAAAATCTCTTCTTCAAATTCATTGTGAATATTACTGATCAGTGTTTCATCAAACTCTGCCCCCATTTTTTCAAGCATCATCCGGATAGCCACCGGTTTTTTATAACCCATCAGGGGTTGAATATCGCTTTTGTCAATAGTAAAACCATACTTCCCGAAGGCATTCCGGAAAGCAGTGGCAACAGCGCTGTTGTCAAAAACAGTAGTGCCCGCAATATCAAATACAGCTAACCTGACTGACATGGTTATCGTTTTAAATGGCGAATGATCATTTCCGAATATTGATCCAGCGATGGAAGCGGTTGCCTCTCCTGTTTTGCTTTTTCATCCCAACGTCTGAGTTTGATATGTAACTCAAACAACGGGTCCGCTTCAAAAGACATCGCCTCCTGCAGGTTCATCTTCCCTCCCTGGAATTCCAGCGTATTCCTACTTGCTTCCGACAATTGAGCATAATATTCAGGAAAATGATACGTAAGATACCTTTTTGCTTGCACATGGTTCTTCACGAGGCTGGCTATCGTTTCAGAAAAACCCTTGTTACGCAAAAAATCAGCGCCAAGTTTCTCGTGGTCCACCACCCCATAGCCATTCATTTGCTGCACCGGCATGATATGCTCGCAAAAATGACCGATATCATGAAAAAAGGAAGCGAGTATCACCTCTTCATCGTACCCCTCTGCTTCGGCCAGTTGTGCGCACTGGCACATGTGTTCGATCTGAGAAACGGGTTCACCAATATAGTCCTCATCCCCAAACTGGTGATAAAGATTGATGATGAATTCAGCGGTTTCTTCCGGTGTTTGATACACTTTTGTCAGTGCTTCCATTGTTATTTATTTACCCGATAAAGAAAGAGCAGGCAGAACAGGATGGGCTGGCTTAAATTCTTTTCCAAGTATAGCGGCAATGGTGGCAGCGATCTGGCCCTGGTAAGCCTGCGCTTTTTGCTTGCTTTCCCCCTCTGCTTTTACAGAAGGACCAATAGCGGCCATCCACATTTCGCCGGCCTCTGCGATCTTACTGCCATGATGCCTCCAGTTACTGCCGGCAGCCAGTCCCCGGCCATGATCGGTAGTGATGATCAGTGTTGTCCTATCCTTATAGCCGGGAGTAGATTGAATATACTCCCATATCTGCCTGATCCACGCATCCGATTTTTGCGCAGCATCGAGATAATAATCATACATACCGGCATGGGCAAACTCATCGGTGTCGCCCAGACCAAAGAAGATCAGTCGTGGTTTGTGTGTCTTCATGTATTCAAATGCGATATGAAAGGTAGCCACATCCAGTCTTTCACCCCCATGAAAAAGATCAGGCGCCTCGTGTTGCAATTCATTAAAGACCTTTTGCTTTTCTGTCAATGCCCCGGTCAGATCACGAAAACCATCATTGACCAAAAGGCCCGAACGTTTTTCATTGAAAATAGAAGCAAATACATCCCATGAGCCGAAAACGACTGCCTTTCCTTTGAATTCAGGGAACTTGCTCAGGTATTCAAATACGTTCTCATTCTTATTTGGGATCTTATCATTTGAATTGACCGCAGTATCCGGGTAACCGGTAAATATTTCATTGTACCCCGGGTAAGAGAACCAGTATGGATTGGCATTATTGAAATAGTTGCCGTAGTTCCTGTTGCCGAGTAACACGCCTTTATCAGCGATCTCTGACCAGAAGAACGGCATCAGTTTTTTTCTTCTCTCTAAAGCAGTGGAGGACCAGAAATGTTTCTGGACATATTTATAACTATATTTTGCCGTGGTGTCGTAAGTAAGCAAACTATCGGCCCCACCAAAAATCTCCTGCCAGCGCAGGCCGTCCATGGTGACCACTACAATATTTTCAGATTTTGCCTGTGAAAAGGAAAAAAAGAAACTACAGGAAAATAGCACGGAAAGAAAAAATCGTTGGAGCATGTTTATTGGTTTTGAAAATGAAGATTCTTATTTGCTTTTGAGGTATAGGGGCCGAATACCGCCTTCACAGGAATATCGGGCCGGCTGTCATCGAGAATGATCACATAATATTTTTTACCTCCATCCCTAACTCTTACTACGATATGACCCTGCTGACTTTTATATGCCCGGTCAATCAAAGAACCGATCACCAGTTTATTTGCTTCCAGCGTATTGGTGGCAAACAGGTCTCTTTGCCCACTGTAAATATGCTGGTTGACGGTACGCAGCAGCACTTCATGTCCCGGGTGGTCTGACGACCAGGTCTGCCCGATCCATACAGTTGGCCGCAGTGTCTTTACCATGTATTCGTTTACCGCATCCCGGTTACCATGATGATCCATCGTGGCTATATCCACTTCGCCTATTGCCTTTGCAATGGAGGTCTCTACATCACGCAAAGGATCATCACCGGGAAAAACATTGCCCGGATTATCGCCTCCGGTATAATAAGTGAATGGTCCATAATTGATCGTCAACGCAAGACTCAGGCTGTTCTCATCCGGCCATGTTCTGCTGTTGGCAGTATCAATCACAGGGAAATGTGGAACGGTGGTTGAATCTTTTCCCGTCCATATCCATTGATTGGCTTTTACATTCTGCACAAAGAATGAAGGGAATGCTTCAGGGTCTTTTAAGAGTCCGATCTGCCTGCGGCTGCCTGCTTTCAGCATTGCCATCTTCATTCCCTGTTGTTGTTTTTCATGTATAAAGGCGAAATAGTTCTGCATCGTTTTGCGAAATTCAATTTCACCGCCTCCGTATTTCCCGGAAAGCCGTTTCATATCATACGGATAATTATAATCCGGGTAGCCGCGATCTATCAGCATTCTTACCGGTAGCTGATCTGTTACTCCTGTTATACCTGTCAGTAAAAATTTTCCCGATGAGGATAATGGTGCCTGCGGGTACCATGCCCCGAAATGATCGTCGTGAAAATGCGTGATCAGTCCGTAGTCAATAATTTTATTATTGACAGAAGGCGCTACCTGTTTTATATAATTCACTATCCATTCGAATGGCTTTTTTGACGAATCGGGTGTAATGGGCGCATTTCTTTTAGTAAACGTCCTTGCATCCAGTGGCGACAACTCCCCGGCATCAAGCAGCATCGTGGTACCATCCGGGAAAACAAAATATGCGGCACTCCCCCTTCCCGTATTGATATGATGAAGATCCAGGTAGCCCTTCTGCCACGCAGGTAATGGCTCACCAACGATGATCGTTTGCACCATTACATATTTATAGATCAGGATACCTGCAAAGAAGAAACTCATTACTCTTTTCATATTGATACCAGCTGTGTGATACAGAATTAAAAAGAAGCGGGACTTAGAAAGGCCCCGCCTTGAGTGCACTAACTGCTTACATGAGAAAAACTGCCAAAGGGAAATGTAATTACTGCAGCAACCACATTTTGGTGTTCAGGTCATCGGTATTACCCTGCCGTTGTACGGCTGCCTTCCTGTTCTCGCCATTGAGTGATTGCTCTGATAAAGGATAGATATAGCGTACGGGTACTTTATTGTTATTGAGATTGGCGGGGCCAGGGATTACTGCCGGCATATTCGTTCTTCTCCAGTCAAACCACGCTTCGAGGCCATTAAAATAAAGTGAGATCCATTTCTGCAATGCGATCTTTGCCAGTTTCTCATCATCAGTACCGGAATACACAACCCCGGTCTGCGTGAGATAATTAGCCGGCATGGTAACATCAAGATTGTAAGCAGAAGGAACTACCGATTGCCAGTAGCTGAAATTGGCAGTGATACCATTGTTGTAATATGTAGCTGCATCGCTGCCGGTGATCAATCCTTTTTGTCTTGCTTCTGCCAGGATAAATTGTAACTCAGCATAAGTCATCAGCAATGCTCTTGGGGCAGCAGGATCAGGGGGAGCCTGGCTGGCATCATTACAAACAAGGCAGGCGAATGTATATCCTACTCTTGATACATTCTGCACACCACCATTATATGCCAATGCATCCACATCGTTCAACCCATTGGGTACCCCTTGTATAACAGGGTTACCGGACGTTACAGATGCCTGTGTTGGTCTTCCAAAAATCTTTATTCTTGGATCACCTAATGCAGTCAGGCGGTCGGTCAGCGTTTTACTTACCCTGAATTCATCAAATGAACCCACACGGGTACCATACAATGGCCATTGGTTAGGCGCAGCAGAAAAATATTTCAGCTCTGCATTATCTGCATTACCGGTAAAGATGGGATTTGCCGTTGGATCATTCAGGATCGCCTGCATATCTGCGCTCACATTTTTCTTTTTAGAAATGCGCATCAGGTAACGGAGACGAAGCGAGTTGGCCAGTTTTCTCCATTTGAGAATGGCAGAAGCACCACCACCATACAGAATATCACCGCTTAATGCAGTCCCGGCAGTAGCCAGCACTTCATTCGCTTTCTTCAGATCAGCAAGTATTCCGGCGTAAATATCTTCCTGCTTATCATAAACAGGCTGGTAGATACCTTCTGTCTTTGCTTTCCCGGCTTCTGAATAAGGCACATCACCATAAGCATCTGTAACGAGTGAGAACATCCATGATTTCAGTACCAGGCTCACCCCGTAATATGGGCTGCTGGTATTTTCCCCAACAGAAGTAAAGATGTTCTGCAAGTTGCGGTAATTGCTGTACACCGTACTCCAGATACCATTTTGTTCATTCCATCCATAACGGTCTTCGTTCACGAACTGGATCTTGGCATGATGCTGCACTATGATATTGCCAATACCCCACGCTTCGCTTACCTGCTGGTTCATCGTATTACGGATAACGCCGCTAAGCAAAAGATCGGGAGTTACACTGGTCGGATTATTTTTATTGGTATTGGTATCGGAGAAGTCTTTGGTACAACCGGCAATCAGCCCGGCTGACAATATCACGATACCTGTCTTGAAAAGTTTCATGTTGAATATTTTACTGGTGTAAGTATTAGAGTTTGAAACTAAGGTTAACGCCATAGCTGCGTGTACTGGGCAGGCTCATGTATTCAATACCCGGGAGAGCTGTGCCACCTGTGTAGGACATCGTTTCGGGGTCAATATGCGGAACTTTATCCCACAGGAAAAGATTACGGCCCACCAATGAAATGGTGGCGCCACGGAAAGGCAGTTTTCCAAACACCTTGTCAGGTATGGTATAACCGATCTGTACTTCACGCAGCTTGACAAATGATGCATCATACATCACTCCTTCTGCAATGCTACGGCCACCTGTCCATGCAGTATGCCATTCGCGGGCTGTTACTTTTGTAGTGTTCGGAGAAATAGTTCCGCTGTTGCCATTGGAGAATACAACACCCTGGCCTATCACGCCATTACCCGGTTTGGCCAGGTCATATCCGTCTGCACGGCCTTCCAGCGTTTCAGTGATAATACCGCCTTCACGGCCTACGGTTTGTGTCTCTGAATACAATTGTCCGCCCTGCCTGATATCAAACAGGAAGTTGAGACGGATTCCTTTATAGTTAAGACTGTTGCCGATACCCATCAGCCAGTCAGGATTGTAATTACCTAACTTGATGCGGTTAGTGGTGGCAATAGGTCTTCCGTTAGCGCCAAACACCATTTGACCTGTGTATTGACCAGAAGCATCATAATACGGCGCATTGGGGTTACTGCTTTGCACACGGGCAAAACCAATTCCATACAGGTCGCCCATTCTTTCTCCTACCCTTGCTTCCACGCTTACACGGCGGCTGGCCATTACATAATTGCTCAACCCGTCGCTCAGTTCAAGCACTTTGCTCCTGTTGGCAGAAAAGTTGATATACGCATCCCATGTCAGTTTTTCTGTTCTGACGGGCGAACCTGTCAGCATCACTTCAACGCCATTGTTCTTTATCTCCCCCGCATTGATCTTGCGGGTGTCATATCCACTGGTCCCTGAAAGAGGAATATTCAATATCTGGTTCTTGGTCCTGCTGTTGTAATAGGTCACATCCAGCCCGATCCTGTTCATAAAAAATTTAACATCCATCCCAACTTCATAAGCAGAACTGATCTCTGGTTTCAGGTTCAGATTGGCCAGGCTGTTTGTCTCACTGTATATCTGTGCAGAACCAAAGGGTTCGCTACGGTTAAAGGTCTGCGTAAAAGCAAAAGGATCTGTGTCATTTCCTACCTGCGCCAGGCTTCCTCTTAATTTAAGGAAACTGATAGCTGTGGGTAATTTCACCATATCGCTCACAATAGCGCTGAGTGCAACAGACGAATAGAAATAACAATTCACTTCGTTACCAAATGGCTTTAACGCTTCAGGTAATGTTAATGCACTGCTCCAGTCATTACGTCCGGTAAAATCAAGGAATATCCTGTTCTTATAAGACACACCTGCGGAACCATATAGGCTATTAATGTTTTTGGCAACATTACTTTGTTCCGCCACCAATGCGATACGTGAGTTATTCAGGCTATAAATGCCCGGAATATTCAGCTGGCCTGCTACATCCTCTTTCCATCTCGAGGTCTGGCGCATCTGGTTGCCACCAAGTGTGGCTGTCACACCAAAATCAGGGTTGATGTTCTTATTGAATGCAAACAGGAAATCAGAGTTACGTTCTTCATTTACGATCTGTGTTTCCCTGTACTGGCCAAAGGGGAAACGCTGGGTGCTGAATCCGCGACGGTATTCACGGCGCTCATTGCTCCAATCGGTGGCGGTACGCAATTGGAGGCTGAGCCAGTTGGTGAATTCATATTTCAATATAACATTACCGATGATCCGGTCGTAATACTGACCATTGGTATTCTCGTATAACGTCAGGTAAGGATTGTCGTGGTAGTTATAGTTCCAGCTATATTGCTTTTGATTCTCCAAACCGGGCTGCCACAGGCGTTTCATATCACTCACTTTTACAGAAGCAGGCAGCCAGCAGTTAAACAGGTACATGATGCTTTCTGTACCATAACTAATAGACGGACGATTATCGCTTTCACTTTTGATGTAGCTGACAAACGATCTTACTGATAATTTATTAGTAAGATTATAGCCTCCGGAAAGTGAAAACGTGTTGCGGGTAAGGTCAGTATTCGGTACAATACCCTTCTGATCGAGATTGGTATAGCTCAAACGGAAATCGCCATCTTTATTACCACCCACCAATGCTACATTATTGGTCAATGTATGACCGGTCTCGAGAAAATTTTTCAGATTATCAACATCAGCAACCCATGGGGTAGCTGTGATAACACTGCCCGCCGGTGCATTCAGATCACCGCCGGTAAAAGGTATCGCCTGCCCGTTCAGTGTACGTGGAGAATTGTATTGGGGAAAGCTTTGGCCATTGAATGCAGGCCCCCATCCTTCATCAGTACCATCGCGCATTCCACCACCCGCTCCATTTACAAATGCAAAGGCATCTCCGATTCCCTGTCCGTATTTTGTCTGATACTCCGGGAGTTTCAGCGCCGACTCAAATGTGATATTACTGTTCACCTCCACTCCGATTCCTCTTGATTTTTTTCCGCTCTTTGTTTTGATTAATATAACGCCGTTTGCAGCCCTGGACCCATATAGCGCAGCTGCCGCCGGACCTTTCAGCACACTCATGCTCTCAATGTCGTCAGAATTCACAAAACCTGCACCGTTGCCAAAATCCACTTCAAGATTATTTCGGCCGGATGCACCGCTAATAGAATTGCTGATCGGCACACCATCTATTACATACAAAGGCTGATTCTTATTCAGGTCAACAGAACGTTCGCCGCGGATAGACACCCTGGCAGAACCGCCGATACCGGAAGGGCTGCTGACAACTGTAACACCAGCTACCTTACCAGCTAATTGATTGACTACATTGGTTTCTCTTGCTGTGGTCAGTTCCTCTCCTTTCACTTCCTGGAGAGAATACCCCAGTCTCTTTTTTTCTTTCCTGATACCAAGAGCGGTTACCACTACTTCACCCAGGTCCTTGGTCACTGCTTTTAAACGAACAGAAGAGGCAACAGAAGCGTTTACCTCTGTTTCTGTAAAACCGATACTGCTGATCACCAGTATATCGGTATTATCAGC
Source organism: Chitinophagaceae bacterium (assembly GCA_016787085.1). Lineage (GTDB taxonomy): Bacteria > Bacteroidota > Bacteroidia > Chitinophagales > Chitinophagaceae > VBAT01. The sequence goes on from JAEUVJ010000007.1 coordinate 34,064, forward strand.
ATCAATCGAAAACACACCTTCAGCATTGCTGATGGCTGTTTTGCCATTGCCTTTTACACTGATGGTAGCACCGGCAACCGGCTGGTTCGTTTCGGTCAGCACTTTTCCTGTAATGGTCCGCTGCGCCATTGCGATGAATGACACCATCAGCAGGGAAAAAGTAAATAAGGTTTTAGTAAAGCGGGAAATAAAATGCAGCATAAGCGGGCAATTAGTTTTAGATATTGTTAATGATTGCCCGGCGAAAGTCATACTGCAATATGAACAGAGTCTTATGACGACATGAAGAAAACATTAAGCAAAAATGACGGAATCATTGCCCGAATACATGTTTGTTCCTTCATGATATGTTTACATTGTGTTCACAGTTCTTTAATGCCATTCTAAAAAATATAGCTCGTCAATTATTCACAGACTCATCACGCTGTATTAACAGTTTGGTCACATTCGTTTTTCATCTTTGTAAAACCCTTCGAATGAAAAGAAGACCTGTTGAAGTAACTGTGCTGTCCGACCTGCATCTCGGCACGTACGGTTGCCATGCCAGTGAGATAGTTAATTATCTCAAAAGCATATCTCCCCGCATACTTATTCTCAATGGTGATATCATTGATGGCTGGCAATTCAGCAAACGCTATTTCCCCGCCGCACATATGCAGGTGATCAAAGAGATCATGAGTTTACTGACAGGCGGCACCCGGGTGATCTACATCACCGGCAACCACGATGAAATGCTTCGCCGCTATAGCGATATAGAGATAGGTAATTTCCAGCTTACAGATAAACTGGTAATGGAACTGAACGGGAAGATGACCTGGATATTCCATGGAGATGTATTTGATGCCAGTACAAAAGGCAGCGCCAAACTGTTGGCCAAATTCGGTGGACATGGCTACGACCTGCTCATCTTGCTGAACCGTTTCATCAACTGGTGGCTGAAACTGATGAAGAGGGAAAAGATGAGTCTCAGTAAAAAGATCAAGAACAGCGTAAAGAAGGCCGTGAAATGGATCGGTGATTTTGAACAGACAGCCGCCGAACTGGCCATTGAAAAGAAATATGACTATATCATCTGCGGTCATATACATCAGCCACAGAAAAGAGTGATCGAAACAGAGAAGGGCAAGGTCACATATTTAAACAGCGGTGACTGGATAGAAAACCTGACTTCGCTGGAGTATAACAATAATGAATGGAATATTTATCACTATAACGAAAAAGAATTTCCTTCTGCCAAAGTGGTAAATATAGAAAAAAGATTGCCGGAGCTGAACGTGGTGACCGACCAGGTGGCTTTATTCATCAGTTCGCTTACTGGCTATAATTCCAGATCAATCTGAAAACCCAAGTATGAAGATATTTTACGCCGTCCAGGCAACAGGTAATGGTCATATCAGCCGGGCCATGGAGTTGTTGCCGTACCTGCAGCAATACGGAACTGTGGATATATTTCTTAGTGGCGATAATAGTCACCTTCTTATGGATGCGCCTGTAAAATACCGCAGTAAAGGCCTGAGCTTATACTTCAATTCAACCGGGGGATTAGACTATTGGAAGATACTCCGCGGCTTTCATCCGCTAAGCCTGCGTAAAGAGATCTATGAATTACCTGTAGAGAAGTATGATCTTGTCATCAACGATTTTGAATACATCACATCGGCTGCCTGCGCCAAAAAGAGAATACCGTCAGTGCAATTAGGTCACCAGGCCAGTTTTCAATCGAAACAGACACCGAGACCTGCAACCAGGAATGCTATTGGTGAATGGGTGTTGAAGAATTACGCAAGGGCTACTCATAATATAGGCCTGCACTTCGAATGTTACGATGATTTTATTCTCCCTCCTGTTATCAAACAGGAAATACTGGATGCAGAACCGGTGACTAAGGAGCATATCACCGTTTACCTACCGTCATGTTCCGCTGACTTCCTGGGAAAAATACTTCATCCGATCCGGAGTCTTCATTTTCATGTTTTCTCCAAAGAGATAAAACAAACTGTAAGAAAAAGCAACATCACTTTCTTTCCCGTCAGCAAAACGCTTTTCAATAAAAGCATGATCGAATGTACCGGGATCATCTGCGGTGCCGGTTTTGAAACTCCGGCTGAAGCCTTATACCTGCAGAAAAAGATGATCTGCATTCCTACCCGCGGCCAGTACGAGCAGCTCTGCAATGCTGCATCGCTTGAACAAATAGGAATACGATGCCTGAAAAAGATAGGTGATGGTTTTACGACTACTCTCTACCAATTGCTGGAAGAGAAAAAGACCGTAACAGTAAACTATGGTCATACCATGCCCCTGATCCTGGACAGGTTGTGGCGGGTCTATGAAAAAATGAACAGTCATGTGGTCAGCGACTATTCTGCATGGCCGATGGGCGAGTTTGCCTGAAACTCCTGTTCACTCCAATATTAAATTTTCACCGGATGCCAAAACTTAACACGGGGTATGTCAGGTGAAGATTATTTTAGTGTTATTAAATTGTAATGAAAAATGAGCACTAAAGAATCATCAGTCAAAAAATTATCAAAGAAAGAGTCCCGGCAAATGGTGTATGAAAAACTGGTCACCGCATTGAGTGAATTTAAAACAGGCATCAAAGACAAGAAATTTGAGAGCAACCTGCAAAAAGCAAGTAAATTATTTGCGGAGGATATGGTAAAAGCAGCGAAAGCGGCTGAAGCAAAAGTCAAAAAAGCTGCAAATCGAAAAGAAAAAAAGTCTTCGGAAGAAAATGTATAAGGCAACAGAAGTCCCTTATATAAAAAAGGAGCTACGCCTGTTCAAACAGCTTGGCTCCTTTTAATTAGTTCACATTAATTTTTACAGGCGGACCTCCTTTTTAATAGCTATACGATAGAGCGTATAGCACATAAGTGCAAAGAAAGCGACCCCCAAAATGTGATACCCTCCAATTCCTAAATTTTCATGCAGCCATCCTTCCGCACTCATCTTTTTCATGCCGTTGGCAACAGAAGGGGGAATACTCAAAAATGCAAAGATTACTCCGAGCAGGGCACCTCCGGCAACTAGACCGGTTGCAAATAAACTGCCTTTTTCCAGATCTTCTTCTCCTTCTTTACTAACATCGCCACGTTTTTTCTTCACTGCATGTACAATACCCTTAATGGCTCCACCAATAAATATTGGCAGTGTAGTAGAGATAGGAAGATATACACCAATTGCAAAACTCAATGCTTTTACTCCGCACAACTCCACCACCAACGCCAACGCTGCACCGGCCATTATAAAATTCCAATCCAATTTTCCACCGAGAATTCCTTTTATTAATGTGGCCATCAAGGTTGGCTGCGGAGCATTGAATGTGCTCCCGATAGCGTGTTGAATACCATTTTTTGCCATCTCTTCAGTGGGCGTATCCAATGTGATAACAGTAAAGCCGATTGCGATGGAAGAGACAATGGCGCCAATAAATAAAGCGAGCTGTTGGTTTCTTGGCGTAGCGCCAACTATGTACCCTGTTTTAAGATCCTGCGATGTTGCACCCGCGTTGGCCGCTGCGATACATACCATACCCCCTACTACTAATGCCATTGGCTCATAAAAACTTCCTGTCCATCCTACGGCAACAAATATCAAACAAGTACTCATGATTGTTGCGATAGTCATTCCAGATATAGGATTATTTGTCGTACCGATCAAACCAACGATACGGGAAGAAACCGTAACAAAGAATGCCCCGAACACTACTATCAAAATACCAATGAGAAGTTTATTGAAAATATTATGGCCCGGGATCAGGGGCAAAAAAGCGATCAGCAATATCAATGCAAGACTGCCGAATAAAACCACTTTTATATTCAGATCCTTCTCTGTGCGAAGACGGCCTCCCTCCCCTTTTTCTTTAACAGATTTCACACTTTCCCTGAAAGAAGAAATAATAGTGGGAATAGTTTTGATCAGTGTGATAAACCCGCCCATCGCTACAGCGCCGGCGCCGATCTGCCGGATGTAGGCCCTGTAAATAGCTGTAGCCGGGTCAGCAAAAGTCTGTGTGGCCGGATCCCATCCACCATATCCGCCAGCGGTATCAATATTTGTGAGGAAACCAAGTTTTACCTGCTGCAAAGCGATATTGATTGGATCTACCAGTGAAGCAAGTATGGGATTAAACACAAGCCAGCTCAATACACTTCCCGCTACCAATACACCCGCAATACGCGGACCGATGATATAACCTACTCCAAGATATTCAGGCGTGATATCCGCCGATACTTGTGCTGACGGATAAAACTTATTGACCGCTTTTGTTTTGATCGTATCATAGATCGGCGATTCAGCTATCACCCTGAATAATCGTTGTAACAACGCATAGGCAAATGCAAATCCGAGTCCCTGGAAAGCGACTTTGGCAAACTCCCCGCCTTTTTCACCGGCTTTTAATACGGAAGCGCAGGCCGTTCCCTCGGGATAAGGAAGTGTTTCGTGTTCTTTAACGATCAGCGATCGCCTCAAGGGTATCATCATCAAAGTACCAAGCATACCCCCAAAAATGGCCAGAATGAATATAATGAGGTAATCAAAGTATTTGGCAGAATCAGCAGAAGATAAAAACAAAAAACCCGGCAATGTAAATACCACTCCCGAAGCAATACTTTCACCTGCCGATCCGGTGGTTTGAATAATATTGTTTTCCAGTATCGTCGTTTTAAACAACCTTCTCCCCAGGGTGATGGCAATTACTGCAATAGGAATAGAAGCGGATACGGTAAGACCTGCCTTTAATGCCAGGTAAACTGTAGCGGCACCGAAGAGAATACCAAAAATACTTCCGAGGATAATAGATTTGAATGTAAACTCAGCCATCTTCGTTTCCGGAGCGACGAATGGCTTAAAGCCGGTTTGTTCTGCCATAGCGATAGTTTTGTAAAAGGGAAGATAAGGAAAGATGTCTGAAGTCAGAGACCGGAAGTCCGAAAGATCATTTCCAATCGAGAACACTTTCCGACTTCATACTTCATACCTCAACCTCTTAATTCACTCCTTTTTCCTTCATCACTTTATTCAGCCACTTCAGCATGGCAAACAGGAATATTGCTGCCGCAAATAATAAAATAAAGTTCAGCCAGAAATAATTCACCTTATTATCATACTTGTCCCACTGGCTGGCTAATATGCCGCTAAGCTTATTGCCGATGGAAGTAGAGAGGAACCACCCGCCCATCATTAATGACGTAATCCGCACAGGGCTTAGTTTGGACACTAATGATAAACCCATCGGGCTTAAGAACAGTTCACCAATGGTAATAACCCCATAGCTGCCGATCAGCCACCACACACTTACTTTTTCTGATCCGTTATTGCCTGCCTTTACCGCAGCGATCATGACCAGTACTGATAATGCAGATATCAACAAACCGAATGCGATCTTTGTGGGCGTCGAAGGCTCTTTTCCCCTTCTTCGCAACCAGGTAAAGAAGGCCACCACCAGCGGCGTTAACACAATTACCCAGAAAGGATTGATGGATTGACTGAGACTAGGTGCCCAGGTATTCAGCAACTGGCCTTCCTGCACCGGCACCTCTTTCATATTCTTAAAATAAGGAGGATAGTCCCATACTTTCACATCCTTGCCGTCTTCTTTGATCTTTCGGAACTGCGCATCGGTCAGGGCAAATGAATCTTTCTTATAAACAGTGGTCGTATCTTTTAATAATAATCCAGAAACAATATTGCCCGTCACCCCTTCCACATGCCTGTCCGTATAGCGGCTGGCCCAGGTATTCAGCGCCGACCCGTTTTGCTTAAAGATGGCCCAGAATAAAATAACAACCGCAAATATGGCGAGCATGGCGCCCATCGCAGGCCGTTCATCGGCATTGCTGCGCACCAGCAGCACTGTATAAAATATAAGGACCGGGATACAGGCGAAGATGAAAGCATCCGTAGAGTTGGAGTCGAAGATATATCCTGAAGTCCCCTTGATGAACCAGCCTATTACTCCAAAAATCAAAGAAGGCAGTATGACAAGCGCAAGAATGCGCCCTAGCGGCATATCGCCCGGTTTCAGTGGTTTTCTTACATCATACTCTTTATAATGACTGGTACCCGCTATGAAAGTGACAACACCAATGAACATACCAATACCCGCTGCGCCGAAAGCACCGGCCCATCCGAGCAGATTCAATAATACAGCGCCAAAAAAATTACAAATAAAAGCGCCGATATTAATACCCATGTAGAAAATGTTATATCCCTCATCTTTCTGTTGCATGTGTTTGGGCGTGGAATATACATTTCCCAGCAGCGTAGAAATATTGGGCTTAAAAAAACCATTCCCGACGATCACCAGCGTCATCGAAACATACAGCATGGTCTCATTATGGATACCCATGGTGCAATAGCCGGCGCCCATCAGTAGTCCGCCCAGGATGATGGATCTCCTGTATCCGAGATAACGATCAGCGATCAGCCCGCCGAGAAAAGGCGTAAAGAAAACCAGTGCTATGAAGGTGCCATAGAGGCTGGACGCATCCTTTTCGTCCATACTGAAACCATTGACCGCATCTTTCAGGTAAAAAGTAAAAATGCCGATCATCAGGTAATACCCGAACCGTTCCCACATTTCAGAAAAGAAGAGAAAGGGCAATGCTTTCGGATGTTTCTTCCACATAGCAAATAGTTTAAAGGGAAAGATAGGAAAACAATTGTGAGTGAAAATAAAAAAGGCGGTATTGAATACCGCCTTTGTATGAATGATGAAAAAATCGTTATGCAGAGCCTGTTTTATCCTTTACGATCTGGTTAAGAGATTTGATACGGCTGAATATTAATAACCCTCCAAGTATCGCTGCAATAGTAATGACACCAAAGAAGATCATTTTATCCGGAATTTTGTCCCAGAAACTGGCCATAACACCTGCTACTTTTCCGCCTAGTGAAGTGGAAAGAAACCATCCTCCCATCATCAATGCGGTCAAACGCTGAGGAGCAAGCTTAGACACAAAAGATAAGCCAATCGGGCTCAGGCAAATTTCACTGACCGTAAACACACCGTATGTCAGGAATAGCCAGAAAGCACTTGTTTTATGAGTATAGATACTGGGAACGGACATCACAGCAAATACCATTACCAACGCACTTAACCCTGATATAATAAGGGCCCAGGCAAACTTACTGGCTGTAGTAACTGTTTTCCCTCTTCTTGCCATGAATGCAAAGAAAGCGATCAGAATAGGAGTCAATAAAACAATAAAGCCCGGATTGATAGATTGGAATAATTCTGCGTTGGCGAGTTTAGCGCTTCCGCTGGCGGGCCAGTCCTCTTTTGGGACATTATTATAATATGGATCTGCACCGGTTGCTTTAACAGGATTGCCTGCAGAGTCTGTAACCGTTCTCAAATACTCATCTGCTTTATTTACTTCACGTGGTTCTGTTGTAGCAGTCTGTAACATGTCCACGCTACTGGCAGGGCCTTCCAGTATTGCCGGAATCTGTCTGTCAGTATGTGTTTCGGCCCATATAGTAAGTCCGGTTGAATTCTGATTATATATAGTCCAGAAAATAATTGAAATAGTAAAAATAAAAAGCAGGGCTCCTATCCCTTTCTTATCTTCTGCACTTCCTTTACGCCAGAGATTGACATAAAAGAATATGACCGGTAAACAAGCAAACACAAAAGCATCATTTGAATCTGATCCCATCACGTTTCCCGGAATGATCCAGCCGACAATTCCGAAGATAATCATAGGTAAAAAAACGGAAGTAAAGATTTGAGAAATCGGCATATCACCGGGCTGCATGGGTTTTTTGACATCGGCATGCTTTACATGCTTTAGTTGAGTAGCCAGCCAGATCAATCCGATAATCAATCCTACACCTGCCGCAGAAAAAGCATAACCCCATCCATATTTATTCCGCAAATAGGCTGCTACGAAGTTGCATACGAGTGCTCCGACATTAATGCCCATATAAAAAATATTATAGGCATTATCTTTTAATGGCCGCAGGTCTTCTTTATTATAAATATTCCCAAGCAATGTAGAGATATTAGGTTTGAAAAAACCGTTTCCAATGATGATACACCCCAGCGAAACATACATGGCTGTATCACCCGGAAGAGCCAGCCCCAGATAGCCGGCTGCCATTAAAGACCCTCCTAAAAATATAGACCTGATATACCCCAGGTACCTATCAGCAATCAAACCACCAATGAATGGAGTGAGATAGACCAAAGCAATGAATGTACCGACAACATCAGCCCCCATACCTCTTGAAAATTCTTTCCCCCCGGTGGTCGTATCGGTCAGATAAAGAAATAAAATCCCAACCATGAGATAATAGCCAAAACGTTCCCACATTTCAGTTAAGAATAAGACCCATAATCCCCTTGGGTGCTTGCCGGTTTTTGCAGGTTGATCCATACAATAATTTTTAGTGAGTAATCAGAGTTTCACCTAATTAAGCAACCAAAATACAGAAATTTGACCACGAAAAATTTTTTTAGAGTTACCTTTAACTGTCATTATCCAATGGCGGCAATCGCTAAAAACCAATTGTAGCAACCGAATGCGTATCTTATTGTTAGGCTCTGGCGGCAGGGAACATGCCCTTGCCTGGAAACTGAACCAAAGTGTCTGGACCAATCCCATCTATATTGCTCCCGGTAATCCCGGCACGGCAAAACTTGGCGTCAATGTACCTCTTGATATCAATGACTTTGATGCCATCGGCCAATTCTGCAAAAAAGAAAAGATCGAACTGGTGATCGTAGGGCCGGAAGAACCCCTGGTCAATGGTATTTATGATCATTTCAAAGCCGATGAAGAATTAAAAGACATCTATTTTATCGGCCCATCCAAAGAAGGGGCACAACTGGAAGGAAGCAAGGCCTTTGCTAAAGCCTTTATGCAACGGCATAATATTCCTACGGCTGCCTACAAGGAGTTCACCATTGATAACTATGAAGAAGGTATCAAATACCTCCAGCAGCATAGTCTTCCTATTGTGCTGAAAGCCGATGGCCTGGCTGCCGGCAAAGGGGTGGTGATCTGCCAGAGCTATGTGGAAGCCATTGCCGAGTTTGAACTGATGCTACAGCAGGCCAAGTTTGGCGAAGCCAGCAGGAAAGTAGTGGTGGAAGATTTTTTAAGTGGTATTGAGTTAAGCGTTTTTGCTATTACCGATGGTAAGAATTATGTAATACTGCCCGAAGCGAAAGATTACAAGCGTATCGGCGAAGGTGATAAAGGACTGAACACGGGCGGTATGGGCGCCGTAAGTCCTGTGCCTTTTGCCACTGCCGGTTTTATGCATAAAGTGGAAGAACGTGTGATCAAACCCACTATTGATGGTTTATATAAAGAAGGTATTGTTTATACCGGTTTTGTGTTCTTTGGCCTGATCAACGTAAATGGTGACCCGTACGTGATCGAATACAATTGCCGCATGGGCGACCCGGAAACAGAAGTGGTAATACCAAGACTGGAAACCGACCTGATCGGATTATGTGTGGCCGCAACGCAGCAGGAACTGGATAAGGTAGTCGTAAGAACAGATAAAAGGGCGGCTGCAACGATCATGGCTGTTAGCCGTGGTTATCCCACAGGTTATGAAAAAGGATACGAGATCACAGGCCTGGATGGCAAATATGGTAAGCAGTCGCTGATCTTTCATGCCGGCACCAGAGAAGAGGAGGATAAGAAGATCGTGACCAACGGGGGACGGGTACTATGTGTCACATCATTAGGCGAGGATATCGAAGAGGCTGTCAATATCTCTTTAGATGTACTGGACAATATCCATTTTGACGGCATCTATTACCGCACCGATATCGGGTATGAATTCAAGCCCCAGGCTTCCGCCGGAACGTAGAATGGTGCTGCCCGCTTATTTTTGTACAAATGCCTGCTATGCCGGAAGTCAACTATCATGACTATTTACAGTTAGACAAAATTCTCAATGCCCAGTTTCCCGAAAGCGACAAGCACACCTTACCTGCGCATGACGAGATGCTGTTCATTGTCATTCACCAGGCCTATGAGCTTTGGTTCAAACAACTGCACCATGAGGCAAATTCCATTGTATCCATCATGGGCAAGCCAGCCCTGAATGATAACTCGCCTGAATTGCAGACAGTGGTGCACCGGCTGAACCGTATGGTAACGATACTGAGGGTCCTGGTTCACCAGATTGATATCATGGAAACGATGACGCCGATGGACTTTCTCGATTTCCGCGACATGCTTCGGCCCGCATCGGGTTTTCAAAGCTGGCAGTTCAAAGAACTGGAAGCCAAACTAGGCTTAAAATTTGAACACCGGCATGGCAAAGAATATTACACATCGCAATTACGGAAAGAGCATGTGGATGTGATCAAGAAAGCTGAAAGCAGCCAATCCTTACTTGATCTGCTGAATGCATGGTTAGAAAGAATGCCTTTCTTTAAAGAAGAAGAGAACTGGAAGGGAGCCTCCTTCCGGAACCCACCCAATGAGAAAGAGGGACCTCACCCGTTCTGGGTTGAATACCGGGAACGATATGCTGAAAGTCTTGCCGATGCAGAAAAAAATAACCTTGAAGCGTTTGACAATATCTTTACCCGGACCACCGGTAGTGAAGACAGGGCCATCTCTGCCACCGCATCCCAGTCCGCTCTCTTTATCATGCTTTACCGGGGTTATCCTATGCTGCAACTGCCTTTTCAGCTATTAAATGCATTGCTGGAAATAGATGAGCAATTGAGCTCATGGCGCTATCGCCATATGAATATGGTGCATCGCATGATCGGCACCCGGATAGGTACAGGAGGCAGTACCGGTAAAGACTATCTGAAAGCCGCAGCCGACAAACATTATATCTTCAAAGAGATCGCACAACTGAACAGCTTCCTGATCGAAAGAAGAAAACTCCCCTCTCTGCCATTGTTGGTAGAAAAAAGACTTGGTTTTATTGGCTGAAATAAAAAGGGTGACACAGTTTACACCATGTCACCCTTTGCTGACAGATAAACCGAAGATGTATTTAGAATGTGTAACGTATGCCTAAGCCGCCCCATCCGCCCCAGAATCCGCGGCCTGTGCCAAACTCGATAGAAGGCTGCCAGTCAAGAGACACATTGATCGGCGCCCCGTTAAATTTATAGTCAAGGCCGATCACACCATCAATGCCGATAAAAGCTCCGTCGCCATATTTTGTATTGTAAAAACCTACGTGTGCACCCGGTCCGATATACCATCTTAATCCGGGAGCACCATTAATATCGCCATGGATCTCATACAAACCGGTAAACCTGACACCCCGGTTCCAGAAATAAGCGATCAGCTCACCTGCATGCTTTTCATTAAAAAAATGCTTGAGGGAAATACCACCGCCATCCCACACCTTCACGCCAAGCGCTGTTGTATAATCATATCCTGTTGCACTTTTGCTCTGCCCCTGTGAAATGAATCCGGTAAATAATACTGCCGCTAAAACAAGAATTTTTCTCATAACTACTTTTTTAAGTGGAATAATCTGGTCCGCACCCCCACTTTCCATTACCGTGCCAAAATATGACCGGGTGAAAAGGAAATTTTGAGCGGCAAAGATAAAGGATCAGGCCTTTTTAAATCTTAAAAGAAAGAAAACAAATACAATAGCAGCGACCAGTGATGTTATCAAAAATGTATATGCGCTTCCCATACCCGTCCAGACAGCACCCGCGATGATGCTCGCTGCCAAAGTACAGACACTTTCGCAGGAAGTATAAAAGCCGACGGCTGTTGCGGTATTGGTATCATGTGCAATATTGGTGATCCAGGCTTTGGCGATACCTTCTGTAGCTGCGGCATAAATACCATATATAAAGAATACCCCGAAGATCATAATGACAGACGGGGCAAACGCAAAGACGGCATAAACAAAAGCAAATAACAGGAGGCCGGATAATAATATCTTTCTGAAACCCATTTTGTCAGCAAGTATGCCCAGCGGATAAGAGGCAACGGCAAAGACAAGATTATAGAGAACATAGGCAGCAATGGTGATCGTATCACTTCCTGTAATTTCTTTTGTTTTTAATAATAAAAAAACATCGGAACTGTTGAACAACGCAAATAGCAGCAATCCCGTTACCAGTCTTTTATACTCCAGTGTTGCTATCTTATAGTACCTGAAAAAAGAAAAGAAATTTCCCTTACCAAGAGTAGCTACCGGTTGTCTTTTTTCTTTTAATAAAAAAATGAGCAGTACGCTGATAATGCCTGGAATAAAGGCGAGATAAAAGATGATCTTATATTGTCCCGGGTAGAAGTACAAAAACAGGAGGGCCAGGACAGGACCTATCGTTGCTCCCAGTGTATCCATGCTGCGGTGAAACCCGAATATTCTTCCCTTGGTTTCCTTTGTGGCCTGCCCGGAAAGCAGTGCATCCCTGGCAGCGGTACGAACACCTTTGCCCAGACGGTCAGTTGTCCTGGCAAAAAAGATCCAAAGAGGATAAGTGAATATGGCCATCATTGGTTTGGACAGGGCACTGAGAAAATAACCCAGTTTTACAAAGGGAAGGCGTGCACCTTTTTCGTCGCTCAGTTTTCCAAAATACCCCTTACTGATACCGGCGGTAAAATTCACCACCCCTTCCAATATACCAATACCAAGAACGGAGAACCCGATCTCCCGCAGGTAAACAGGTATGACGGGATACAACAGTTCACTGGCGATATCGGCGAACAAGCTTATCAGCGAAAGTATCCAGACCGTCCGGGTAATGACTCGCATAAAGGAAAGATAATTTTTTTTCGATAGTGAATAATACAATAAACCATATTGCCGTTACTGCATTCAGTAGTTGTCGCTGATATTTTAATCGGCTACCATGTTAACCGGGGCCTATCAAATACAGCAGACGACGTGAAACAAAAACCGATTCTTTACTTTAAATCTCCGGCTCAAAAAAATCTTGTCTGTCAAGGGTTTCCGCTTTGATAATTCGGATTATTTCCTCCAACTTTGCACACATTAAATCCAATAATAACGAATGGGACTTTTTAACTGGTTCACCCAGGAAATAGCTATAGACCTCGGTACGGCCAATACACTGATCATACATAACGACGAAGTAGTAGTGAACGAGCCGAGTATTGTAGCGCTTAACCGCAACAACCCTAAGGAAGTACTGGCAGTGGGTAAACGGGCATTGATGATGCACGAAAAAACCCATGAAAGCATCCGTACGGTTCGCCCCCTGAAAGATGGCGTGATCGCCGACTTCAATGCTGCCGAACTGATGATCAGGGAACTGATCAAGCTCGTCTATCCCAAGAAACCCCTATTCCCTCCAAGCTGGAGAATGATGATATGCATCCCCTCCTCTATTACGGAAGTAGAGAAACGTGCCGTTCGTGATAGTGCAGAACAGGCTGGCGCCAAAGAGGTTTACCTGTTGCACGAGCCGATGGCTGCCGCTCTGGGTATCGGCATTGACGTGGAAGAGCCGGTCGGCAACATGATCATTGACATCGGGGGAGGTACTACCGGTATCACCGTCATAGCCCTTGCTGGCATTGTTTGTGACCAATCTATCCGTATCGCCGGCGATGAATTCACTGCGGATATCATGGAGGCCCTTCGCCGTTATCACAGCTTATTGATCGGCGAACGTACGGCTGAACAGATCAAGATACAGGTAGGCGCCGCGATGAAAGACCTGGAAAATCCGCCGGAAGATATCCCTGTCAACGGCCGTGACCTGGTAACAGGCATTCCCAAACAGATCATGGTCAGCTTCCAGGAGATTGCCGAAGCGCTGGATAAAAGTATTTTCAAGATAGAAGAAGCCATACTGAAAGCACTGGAGCAAACCCCTCCTGAGCTGGCGGCCGATATTTACCGTCGTGGCTTATACCTGACCGGTGGCGGGGCTTTGTTAAGAGGTCTTGACAAAAGATTAAGCCAAAAGATCAAATTACCTGTACATGTAGCAGATGATCCGCTGAAAAGCGTCGTTCGTGGTACAGGGATTGCTTTGAAGAATTACGACAAGTATCCGTTTGTAATGAGATAAGACGAAGCAGGAGGTATGAAGTCCGATGCCGGAACGAATCTTTAAGTTGTCATACTGCTTCTGGCCTCATACCTCTGACCTCCGGTTTCTGACTTCAAATTTTTCCGTTGCGCAATATTTTTCTCTTCATCCGCCGTTTTTCTACCGCCATTTTCTTTGTGGCATTGCAGGCATTGGCGCTATGGTTCCTGATCACCTATAACAAGTTTTACCGGGCAAAGGGACTGGGAGTTGCCAATGAAGTGACAGGTTGGTTCAACAGCCGCTATAATACCGCAGAAGATTTCTTTAAGATGAGAGAGGAGAACCGGAAAGTGCATAAGCTGAATGACTCATTGATGAACCTGCTGTCCGTTAACTTCATCAGGAACGACACCGCTTCCCGGCTGACCACCGATTCCATCCCTTTCGATACACTCGGACATTACCGGCGATACAGGTGGCGGAATGCACAGGTCACTTACGGCACGGTCAATGCCGAAAAGAACTATATCCAGATCAACAAAGGTTCCAAAGACGGCATTTATGATGATATGGGTGTGTTCAGTTCGGATGGCAGCCTGGTGGGTACTGTTATCAATGTAAGCCCTAACTTCAGCCAGGTAATGAGCTTGTTGCATGTGCAGAATAAAACCAGTGTGCTGGTGAAAAAAACCCGGAGTAGTGGCGCTGTTTCCTGGAATGGCAAAGATCCGCAGTTTCTCATACTGAGTAATATACCCAAGAGCGACTCTATCGTCAAAGGGGATACGATCGTCACAGGTAATTATATATTAAGTATTCCGCCTGGCATGATGGTAGGCACAGTGGCTGAGATCGTTCCCGACAATTCCACGAATTTTTATGTATTGAAGATCCGGACCGCTGCCAATTTTGCCGACCTGCAGCAGGTATTTGTAGTAGAGAACCTCCAGTACCCCGAGCAGGAAAGCCTGCTGAAAGCGACTCAAAAAAAAGTAGATGACCCTAAACGAACTAACCGTTGAGTGACCTTTTGAGAAATACGATCCGCCTGCTCATTTTCATCCTCCTGCAGGTATATGTGCTCAATAAGATCCCGGCACTTCACCAGTTCATTGTTCCGATAATTTATTATCTGTTCATCCTCTGGCTTCCGTTCAGTATTTCAAGAACAACGCTCCTGGTAATGGGCTTTATTACGGGCATCATTCTCGATTTTTTTATGATGACCCCCGGGCTGCATGCCGCTACTTGTGTACTGGTCGCTTACCTGCGCCCGTTCGTTATCAATATCCTGGCTCCAAAAGATGCTGCCGGCTTCAGCTACCGTGAACCATCTCCCAAGGCTATGGGCTGGACCCCTTACCTGGTATACACCTTCGTATTGACCCTCGCCCATCACGGTTACCTTGTATTCCTCGAATGGCTGTCTTTTGGCAGTTTTTTTCATTTTATCATCAAGGTGATAGCTACCACCGGTATCAGCATGTTGCTTATCATCATTACCGAATTACTGTTTCCAAGAAAACTGAAATTTCGTACCAACACGGCGTAGTTCGACGCTGCGTCCTTCTGACCCGCTTCATTCGTTACTACAACAATCCTGAAAATTTTCCTAAATCAAAATTTATTCGCTGTAACATTTGGAAAGCGGCTTTCCCTATGCGTATTTTGTATAGCAAAGCAACTCAACCTTCTTTTCCCCTTACATCATACCTTGCCCCTGATCTATGCCTGTGTTTAACCAATCAAGAAGCCGTATTATCCGTTTGATATTCCTTGTTGCTTTCCTGATCATCATCGCACAGTTGTTTTACCTGCAGATCGTTTCCAGTGAGTATAGCAAACTGGCAATGAACCAGGCTGTCTTTCCCAAGATCATTTACCCCGAACGGGGCATTATCTATGACAGAAAAGGGAAAGCCATTCTTAACAATACTATCATGTATGACCTGATGGTCACGCCGGCAGAAGTAAAGAATTTCGACACTCTCTCTTTTTGCCGTATGATGGAAATAGATACAGCACAGTTCAACGCACGGATCAGGGATGCCATTATCCGCAATAAAGCTATCCGCCCATCCGTGTTTGAAGACCTGCTGACTCCGCAAATGCAGGCCCGTTTTGAAGCCAATAGCTGGCGTTATTCCGGCTTTGCATTGGTGGAGCGTCCTGTAAGAACGTATCCATTCAATGTTGCTGCACATATCCTGGGTTATATCAACGAAGCAGACCCTAAAGACATCGAACGTTCAGGGAATTTTTACAGGCAGGGCGATTACATTGGTAAAAGCGGTCTGGAAGCTGCCTATGAAAAAATATTGATGGGTCAACGGGGTGTGCAATACATGATCAAGGATAATCATAACCGGTTAGTGGGCAGGTATAAAGACGGCATCCTGGATACGGCAGCTATCGCCGGTCGTGGGCTACGAACATACCTTGATGTTGAATTGCAGCAACTGGCTGAAAAACTAATGGCGAACAAAGTAGGCGCAGTAGTGGCTATTGAACCAAAGACCGGGGGCATCCTGGCCATGACGTCCGGCCCTTCTTTTAACCCTAATGAATTGACAGGGCCTGATAAAAACAAAAATTACAGCCGCCTTGTACTGGATGTAGCCGGCCCCTTGCTCAACAGGGCTATCAAAGGGCAGTATCCTCCCGGCTCCACCTTCAAACCGTTAGGTGCATTAGTCGCATTGGATGAAGGAGTGATCACACCGGATTATGGGTTTCCCTGCCCGGGACGCTATACTCTTTGCGGACATGGCAAACCCGCCTGTACACATGCCGGTGGCGGTCACGCAGCTAATCTTCGTTTATCTATCGCCAATTCCTGCAACTCTTACTATGCACATGTCTATCGTTTAGCCGTTGATAATCCAAAATACGGTGGCGTGAAAAATGGTTATTACAGGTGGAAAGAATATATGAACGACTTTGGTTTAGGGATCCGTCTTGGAGTGGACCTTCCCAGTGAAGACAGGGGAAACATACCCGATACAGCTGCCTATAACCGGGAGTACAGGGGCGCCTGGAATTCCTGCACTAATCTAACACTTGGAATCGGCCAGGACAGGATGACCTCCACCCCGCTTCAATTAGCCAATGCCATGTGCATCATCGCCAACAAAGGCTATTATTATACGCCGCATTTTGTAAAGAACATAGATAGTGAATCAGATGAAGACACGGCCTTCCTGGGCAAATACCGCCAGAAACATGAAGTACTGACGCATATTTCGGATGAAGCCTACCAGGCTGTAATTGACGGCATGCAGGATGTGGTAACTATGGGAACAGCCCGTATCGCCATGATACCCGGTGTAGATGTATGCGCCAAAACGGGTACAGCACAGAATTCCCGCATCATTGACGGAAAGAAACTGGAACTACCCAATAACTCTATGTTTGTTTGTTTTGCCCCGAAAGAAAATCCACGGATAGCTATTGCCGTAGCGGTAGAAAATGCCGGCTATGGTTCCACATGGGCCGGTCCTATTGCGAGGATATTAATGGAAAAATTCCTGAACGATACTATCCAGGAAAAAAGCAAGGCAGATGTAGAGCGGATAGCCAATACGAACCTGATGCCGGTTTATCTGAAGCGGCTTCAGTTCATCGAAGATTCTACAAGAGCCCGCCGCTGGTTCGACACGTATAACGACAGTACGTATCTCAAAAAATACATGTCATTGCAAAAGAATACAAATAACGAAGCTCCATCAAAAAGAAAGAAAACACCGGCAGATGAAATAAAGAATATGTCAGCGGCTGTGCTGCCGGATGAAAAACAATTTCGCAAAAACGTCACTCAATCCGTATCATAGTGAACCACCGTAACCCGGCCATATCAAAAGGAATTGACTGGAGCCTCATTTGGATCTATCTTTTGCTCGTGGCGATCGGTATTACAGCCGTATTCGGCGCCACATATAAAGAAGGTGATCCGATTTTTCAGACCTTTTTGAATTTCAAAACAGATTACAGCAAACAGCTTTATTTTTTTGTTGTAGCACTGATTCTGGGGCTTTTTATTCTTCTCACAGACAGTAAATTCTTTCCGGCTACCGCCAATATCTGGTATGCGGCGGGTATATTCATGTTATTGCTGGTTTTTCCTTTTTCTGCTAATATTAAAGGAACTGAATCCATCATCAAACTGGGCCCATTCAATTTTCAACCGGCAGAGTTCTGCAAGATCAGCGTAGC
>JAEUVJ010000021.1 GCA_016787085.1 Chitinophagaceae bacterium
GCAATAATCTCCATTCATTTGGATTATTAAATCAATCGAGAGTTGAACTATGTACCCCTACTCAGCAATAATACCAACATCGGCCAGCGACAATCGCAAGTACGATCATAACTACATGCTCGCTGATAAGATAATTGAGACCGTTCGTGTGTTCTATAACCTGCAACATGGATACCAGTGCAGCAAGTCGCACGACGCTGTATCCGTATCAGCGAAACAGGCCTGCCGTTATTTCCTGACAACACTTGCCGGGATGGGGCCTGTAGAGATCGGAAGGATGACTAACTTCGATCATTCTACGATCATAGTATCTTTACAATCGGTGTACGGGTTCATTAAACACGGTGACCGACTGGCTGATGATCTTAAACGCATTGAGGCTATGATATGAATAACCGGTGATTCGTGCCCTGTGGGAATGGTTGCTCACTAATCCAATCACAAATGACCCCCGCCGCCAGATATAACGAAGCGCATCGCCTGTGGTTCATGCAGCAATACCCGCAGACGTTCAAAGACGGCCACTACTGCCCGCCGAAGATGCCTAACGTAACAAAGTCAAACGGCCTGACAACTTTTATCATAAATTATATTACATGGATCGGATGCAGGGCCACCAGGATCAACACAATGGGACGGCTGATAGAAACTCCGGTAAGACAGGCCAGCGGCATATCGCTGATGACAAAGAAGTATATGAAGTCAAGCACCCGGAAAGGATCAGCGGATATATCGAGCACCATACGTGGCCGCTCTGTGATGTTTGAGATTAAGACAGGCAAAGACCGGCCATCAGAATACCAGCTTGCAGAACAAGCCAGGGAGCGCAGAGCAGGCGGCGTGTATGAATTCATCCGAACGCCGGAAGATTTCTTTATGATTATTGATTCATTGATGTATGGATAGTTGTATCTTTACCCTGCCGGGTAGCAGCGGATGGTTCAATAAGATATAATAGAGAATATCCTATTGAATTGCAAGCAATCGTTAATTGGGGTGTCAGTTCTCTATCTGCCGCCCCTTTTTAATTAGTATGAACTTTTACGAATACTACCAGCCCGGAGAGGCACTCGACGATGACCCCGTTTACCTTGCCGCCAAAGATCTCATACAAAATGGATTCCAGGTGATCCCGCTAAAGAAAGGATCAAAGGAGCCAGAAACGACGATAAAATCCGTTTATACCCTTATCGCAAAGCCTATCGGTCAGCATAATATTGATTTCTACTTTAAGGGCCGCAGCGTTGATGTGGGTATCATAATGGATCACAACACTGAGTTTATTGACATTGACGAAAAAAATAAACCCGGTATATCCGTGGCTGTAATGAAAGCTATCCGGTACGGGTGGCCTGAGCTATTTGACAAACTATTTATTGATAGCACACCTTCCGGCGGCGTTCACCTGATATACCGGTCTGAGATAACAGGAGGGAAGCCGGTTCTGGCTAAAGTACACGGTAAGCCAAATCCTAAAGCTACTATTGAGCGGATAAGCAGATCGAACAAACAGTATATTAAAATATCGCCGTCCGAAGGATACGCCATAAAACAACATACACCTTTCGATATACCTTTTCTTACTGCTGAGGAAAGAAATTTCATATCTGCCGTATGTGCATCGTTTAATGAGGTTATTATCCCGGAAGTAAAAAAGAAAGAGGCGGAACGGGATGATTCCCCCTGGTCTGTGTTTAATAAGTCGCACGACTGGAAATATATAAGTGGGGAGCTTATCGAACGAAACTGGATTGTTTACAAAGACGACACTGATAAAATATATGTCCGACGTCCAGGTGACACCAATCAAAAATACTCAGGTGTTATATTCAAAGACACAAATGTATTATACCTATTCACCCCTTCCACAGAGTTTGAAAATGAAAAACCTTACAGCCCTTTTGGGGTTTACTCACTATTCTACCATGACAATGATCACGCTGCCGCCTGCCGCAAGTTGTCGCAGGATGGCTGCGGAAAGAATATATTCAATGAGGGACAGTTTTGGTTTAAAGAGAAGTCAAAGCTAAAGATAAAATATACCGAACTGCTTAACTGGTTCCACTATATAGGATACCGCAGATATAAAGAAACAATTGTACAGGTAATTAACAACATCGTTGATATATCAGGAGAAAAGGATATGAAGCGGGCTTTTATTAATGACGTTGAGTTCGAGATAAGGGATGATATGTTTGAAAAGGTATCTGGTATGTTTAGTGATGATGGCGGCCTTATGTCTATGCTTGATGAACTACCCGACAATTTTATTACTGATACAAAAGATGCCACCTGGCTGTTTTTTAAAAACATAGCAGTAAAGGTTACAGCCGACGGTTACGAACCTTTTTCATACGATTCGATAAACGGGTATATCTGGAAGTCATCAATCATACAGCGTGACTTTTATGAGACTGATTTTACCGGCTGTGACGCCGACCGGTTTATATCTATTCTCGGCGGGGATCGGAAAAAACAATTACAAGAGATCATAGGTTATACCATCAGCAAATACAAAGACCCGCTGAACCCACGGGCTGTTATCCTTATGGAAGATATTGAAGCCAGTGAGGAGGGGGAAAGCCAGGGCGGTTCGGGTAAAGGCCTCTGTTTTCAGTTTATAAAACAATTCCGAAAGTCCACCGATTTCGATGGTAAGAACTTCCGCCCGTCAGATCCATTCCTTTACCAGAACGTTGAGCCGGATACAGCTATTATATTCATTGATGATGTCGAAAAGAATTTCCGGTTTACTTCCCTTTTCTCCATCCTTACAGGGCCGCTGGCCATTAACCGGAAAAACAAGCCACAGGTGATTATACCCTATGATCAGTCTCCAAAGATCGTTATTACATCAAACTACTTTATAGGGGGTATTGACATATCGGCAAAGCGCAGGAAGTATGAATTCCCTGTTGTAAAATATTTCGGCGATAACCGGGAGCCTGTTGATGAATTTGGACGGCAGTTTTTTGCCGGCTGGGACAATTCTGAATGGCTGAAGTTTGACAACTTAATAGCCTTTTGCTGCCGGTCATACCTTGCAGAAGGTAATAAAAAATCTATCGGTATAACTACAGAAAATAGCGCAGAAAGGGCGTTGATAAATGGCACCAACCGTGACTTTATAGAGTATATGGATGCTCAGTTGTCTATGAATATGTTTGACTTCGCCCCGAATTTCATTAAAAATAAGACCGTTAAACACCCAGACGGATCGGTTACAACGAACGCCGTTGATAAGGCCGCCTATGACCATAACGCCGAAAACCCGGATTATTACGTACAGATCAGCAAGGCGCTGATGCTTGAAAAGCTACAGAAACTAACCAATAACCGGCACCTAACAACCACCAGGGCTACCCGGTGGCTGGTCCAATGGGCAGATAGCAGAAACGTTATACTTGACCCGTCTTATAAGCGTTCAAGTGATGGGGAGAGGATGTACAGATTTATCAATTGGCCTTCCGACTTAGAAGTGGGAAGTGGCGGTAATGAAAGTGGGAAGGGGTGGACCCCAAACTCGGAATGGCAGTAAATTCCCAGTTCAAGGCATTTTAAAAGTGGGAAATCCCACTTTACTTTTTTAAAAGTTGGAATAATTTAACAAATTGATAATCAATAAAACAAGGCCTTTTTCTTATTATTATTCCTACTTTCCCACTTTAAAATATAATAAAAGAAAAGAGTAATATATATATATATAGATCACCTATATAAAAATAACAAAAACCTTCTGGGAATGTAGGAAATTTGTATATTTGAGTAATTAATTATTTATTTATTTATGGATTTTTTATTACCTGGAGAAAAGCCACCAAAAAGATTAAGAGAAAAAGTAAGAGAGTATGTTAAAACAGCTCAGGTAGGATCGGTTATTGAAATGGAGTATTGGTCAGGAGTAAGGTTTGCTGCAGCAATCAGGGTACATATACGGCATTTTATGCTTGTGTTTGACATACAGACAAAAAAGAGTGGTAATATGCTTAAAATATGGCGGATAGAATAATTTTCCCGTGAAACCTTTAACTTTGGAGTATGAATTACGAAATTGTCGGAGGTTGTCGTGGCTGATATTAAATTATCTGATAGTGAATTTTTAGCCATCCTACGTGAAAACAGCGGGCTATTTGCCAACACAGCGAGAGCCATCGAGGAGAAGTATGGGTTTCCTTATAGCCGCCAAGCGGTCAGGCAAAGGGCCTTAGATCACAAGGAAGAATTAGAGGATATTGAGGAATCCGGACTGGACGTTGCTGAATCAGGAATGCTGACAATGGCTAAAAGCGCCGACGAGGATATTAAATTCAAAGCCTGCCAGTTTATACTCAAGACAAAGGGTAAGAAACGTGGCTACATTGAGCGCACCGAGCTCACCGGTGCCGATGGTGGGCCGATAAACGTACAGACAATACGGTTTGAGTAATGGATGTTGTCATCCCGTTCATAAATACTCCAACAAACAAGGAGCTACTGTATTCACTTCGGTCATTGACGGGTAATCGTATTGTTATCGTTGGTGAAAAACCAACAGGTTTTAAGAATTACCATCATATACCATGCGGCGATAAGATAGGATCGCAGCATAAGGAGGCGAATATCTTCAGGAAGCTATTAAAGGCTTGTGATAGCGCAGGCGTTTCAGATCCTTTCATCTATTCAATGGATGACGTGATGTACTTGCAGCCGCCAATCAATGAAGATTACTACCAGGGAACATTGAAGGAAAAGATTGATCGCACTGATCGGGCTAATCCGTATAGAAAAACAATGCAGCAGACTTATGCTGAGCTATACAGGCATGGATATGATACTACTCATTATGATATTCACGGTCCAACTATCATACAGAAATCAGGCTTCGAATTATTGACTAAGTTTGATTGGAAAAAACCATATTCATACGGAATCCGGTCAATGTACGGTAATGTTAACAGTATTGGAGGGTTATCTATATCTGATTGTAAGATTGATACACCCCATCTTTTAGATGAGCTGCATGAGCGCACTAAGGGCAGAATGTTTTTCAGTATAGGCGACAAAATGAACAGGACGCTTGAATATTTTTTACAAAATATCTGGCCTGATGGGTCTGAATTTGAAATATAGTATTACCTTAGCCTAAGACGGGTGTAAGACCGGAAACTTGTTGGCCTCATCATTATCGAAAGTCTCTTACAAGATCGTAGATATTTTGGGGCCTTCTTTTTTATGAAAGTACATTTCATTATACCGTTTGCGATTGACAAGGATTTGGGCAGGGCCTATAACGAAGCCATGTCTCTTATACCAGAGGGAGACACAGCTTGCATCATGGATTATGATGTCCTTATGCTTACGCCTGAAACGCCGGGTATTATACGGCAGTATGCAGAAGAGCACCCGGATGCTATGCTTACGTGCTACACTAACAGGATACACCAATTGAGTAAGCAGAATGTATATGATATACCATTGAAGAGTGATAGGATGTGTTATCATATCGAGTTGGCCAAAAAAATACAACAAGCCTGCACTTCCGTAACCGAACTAACCGAAAATATATCCGGGTTTCTGATGGTACTTCCAAAATCAATATGGCATAAGCATAAGTTCAAAGAAGGAATAGGATGCTTGGGCGTTGATACAGACTACTGGAAAAAGTTGGTATCCGATGGAATAAAAATATTTTGTATGAATCGTGTTTACGTTTGGCATACGTACCGGCTGGATAAATCAATCACCGATAAATCTCACCTGTTATGACTTACACGCCAGAGCAATTAATAAGCGCTATCAGATCACCGATGTCTGTTATTCGTTGCGGCGACGGTGAGGCGATAATGATTGCCGGAATCCAGGCAGAGGTTGAGTGGCTACTAAAGCGGCAGCTTGGGTATATCCCGTCCCCCGATCATATTGAGCAGATAAGACACAACCTTATAACGGCATACAAAGAAGCCGATATTATCGGGCTTCCTTTTAATAAGCGTGAGGGACTTAGTGATTACTGGTATCGTTGCTATGACATACTTGACCGGCACATGAACATGGGCGAAAAGAAAACGACCAGTATAGATTTTCATACTGATTGGCTCGTTGCCGGTGTTTATGAAAAGCTGCTTAACGGGTTGGATAGTTTGTGTTACATATCATGCCGAAATCTTGATGATCGTTTCAAACATAGGTACGGTATAAAAAACATTCATTCGTTTATTATTGCTCCTGAAGCTAAGTTTACATCAGGATATGACGGCGAGGTTCATTACCCGAATCAATTTGAAAAGGTGATGCAGTTTATAAAGACGATACCGCCAGACACACTGTGCCTGGTTGGTGCCGGTGTTGTCGGGAAGATTTATAACGTATGGCTTAAAGAAGCGGGCTGCTTGTCGTTAGATATTGGCTGTGTTTTCGATTTTTGGGCCGGTAAGCTGACAAGGGGCGTTGATCGGGGGCTGGATAAGAAAGATAAAACGTATGAGTTATGACCTGCCTTCTAACCGCAAACATAGGATCAATAGACCCTATACAAGGGATGCCCCGGCAGACGGTTGATTGTGATTTTAAATACTATAATGACAGCAACCTTCCGTACCCTATGCCTAATCTTGACAACAGGCTAAAATCAAAGTACATCAAAATGCAGTCGCATAAATTTCTTTCATCTGATAGTATTGTATGGATTGACGGGCGTGTAAAGATTATATCGAAGTCGTTTGTGGAAGCGTTCACTGAGCCGCTCAATGACCATGATGTTGTTATATTCAAACACCCTGAGAGGATAACCATCGGCGAAGAGATGGAGTATATCATCGGTAATATGAACAAAGGGAATCACTATCTTTTGTCCAGGTATGGTAATCAGCAGATGGAAAAAGAGTATGAGCTGTATAAGTCATCCGGTGCAGCCGATCTGTCATTATACGCCTGTACTATCTTTGCCAGGAATGTGAACGAAAAGACAAACGCCGTGTTCAATGATTGGTGGGAAAAGTGCCTTCAGTACTCTTATTTCGATCAGACAATGTTTTCTTTTGTGTCTCAGTCGCTGAAGATAAAAGTACTTGACATGAAAGAATGGGTTAAGCAGGTAAGAATAAATAAACACCTTGTATGACAAAACCATATTTTAATGAAAAGCAAAGGATAATTATACATAGCAATACACTTACTGGCGATGCGTTGATTCTTAGACTACGCATCATGCAGTTTTTAAGGGAGCTTTATAGAATCCTGAGGATAAAAAAAATTATTACTTTTTTGTATGACAAGAATATATTCAAAGCAGCGAACAGATAAATTGTTGCACATACTGTTTTCTGCCGACGACATTAAAGATGGCAGGACAAACATTGTAGAAGATGACCAGTTCATTCAGGCTGCTGCCATGAGGCTTAATAAAGGAACGACATTCAAACCACATAAGCATCTTTGGAAGGTTGGCAAGCATACTGTTATAGCACAGGAATCGTGGGTAGTTATTCGTGGCCGGGTGAAATGCTTTCTGTATGATCTGGACGGGGTGTTGTTGTGTGAGCATGTACTGAATGCCGGTGATATTTCCATAACGCTTGAAGGCGGCCATACCTATGAGATACTTGATAACGGAACTATGATTTATGAGTATAAAACCGGGCCTTACGATGGTCAGGAAAAAGACAAGGTGTTTATATGAAGCTGCACAGGAAATCGTAAATCAGTAGGGGGTTATATATGGCAGACAGCACTAAAATAATTGTGACAACGAGTGATTTTTATCACCATTGCCTACCTGTTTTTTTTAAGCAGTATGCAAAGTATTGGGACGATCCGTTTGAATTGGTTGGGTATAAGATGCCAGATATTGAATTGCCGGGTAATTGTTTATTTGTGTCATTGGGTAAGCAGCGGGGGCCTGATTATTTCGGTGAAGATATGCGCCGTTATTTCAGCCAGCAGCCCGGTTGGTTCGTGTGGATGATGGAAGATACTTTTATCAAAGGCTTCAATAAGTTTGCTTTTAATGAGATGGAAGCGCTATGTCATCAAGGCATAGGGAGGATAAATCTTACAACAGAAGGAATGAAGCGGGGACATTATACAGGCGATCACCTATATTACGTTGATCAGTCAGCGAAGTACAGGCTATCAACACAGCCATCAATATGGAATAAAGAGTTTCTGTTAAAGTATATGAAGCCAGGCCTTACGCCGTGGAAATTCGAGACGCAGGAAACAAACGATGATTATGATGTTATTGGCCCGCTGATAAACATAGTTGATCATAACGAAGGGGTGAGGAAGCATAATATTAATGAATTAAATCTTGAAGGCATTGATTAAACTGCATGTTGGTTGCGGTAAGCGCAATTTCGGACAAGATTGGATACATATAGACGGCGGTTCGTTCCCGCACGTAACCGATCATGATGTTACATTGTCAGGGTATGAGAACGGTTCCGTTGATCTGATATACTCATGTCATCTTCTTTCTTATTTCGACAGGTCAGAAGCAGAATTGCTGCTGTTAATGTGGAACAAGAAACTTGTTCGTGGCGGTGTGCTACGAATTGCGGTCCCTGATTTTGAGAATATGTATCTCGCTGTCAGGTATAACGGGTTTAAGTTGGACGACATACTTGGCCCTTTATACGGGAAGATGCAGATGAATGAAGAAATTATTTACCACAAGACCTGTTATGATTATTTCAGTTTGAAGGCGCTACTCGAAAAAACAGGGTTTAAAAATATTCACCGTTACGATTGGCGAAAGACGATGCATGTTATGTTTGACGATCATTCACGGGCGTATCTTCCGCACGACCCGGAAGCGATAAAAACAGGAGAATTCACAGATAAGCATATTCCAATATCATTAAACTTAGAGGCAACAAAATGAACAAGCAAGATATAAAAGCACTGATTGACAAGCAAAATCCCGTAATACTTGACATAGGTAGTTATAACGGGAAAGACGCTAAAGAGATGTCAGATATTATGGACTGTGTTGTTCATTGCTTTGAACCAGACCCGCTATCACAGGAGGTTTTTAGATCACTGCACGGCGATAACGGCCGGATGATCTTATACCCGGTTGCAGTATGCAATACGGATGGTGAAATTGAGTTCTATCAAAGCAATCACCCGCAGAGCAATTCTATCAGGGAGCCAAAGGAGCATATTTCTATTTTCCCTGGCGTTAAGTTTGATGAGAAAATAACTGTCAGCGGCATTAAGCTGGATACATGGTTTGCGCAAAAAGGCAGGCCGGTAATAGATTTTATCTGGGCGGACGTGAACGGAGCGGAGGAAGATTTGATACTTGGAGGGCTTGAAGCGCTGGCAAATACTCGCTACCTTTATATCGAGTGCTCAAATAAAGAGCTGTACGCCGGGCAGAAACATTACTCGTTTATAGAAAAATTATTACCTGATTTTAAGATGCTGTTGATGTATAACTGGGGCGATAACTTCGGTAACATTCTGTTTAAAAACATGATGTATGAGTGACTTTGATACGGTAAGAATATTTGAGAAAAGGATAGCGGAGTTCTTCGGCGCTCCGTATGCTGTGGCGACCGATAGTTGTACTCATGCTGTTGAGATGTGTTTGCGTTTGGTGAAAGCGGATCATGTGTCTTGTCCAACACATACATATTTATCAATACCTATGCTGGCAAGTAAGTTGGGGATTGGATTACAATGGAGAAGTGAAACATGGCTTGAGCAATATGACCTGTGCTACAACATCATTGATGCCGCAACGATGTTCAGGAAAGGAAGCTATGTTGAAGGATCATTAACCTGTTTGTCTTTCCAGCATCAGAAGCACCTGTCTTTAGGAAGGGGCGGTATGGTGTTGCTATATGACAGAAGCCATTGGTTTAAGGTAAAATTAATGTCTTATGACGGGCGGCTGCCATACACCCCGTGGCGTAAGCAGGATATAGATACAATAGGCTATCACTACTACATGACGCCCGAAACAGCGGCAGATGGGATTCGTAAGTTACCGGAAGCAATTGCAACGCCACCCCGGATATGGTCAAGTGATGACTACCCCGATTTAACTAAAATGAAAGTGTTTAAATGAAAGCATTCATCACCGGAATAGCAGGGCAGGACGGGTCATACCTTTCTGAATATCTTTTAGAGATGGGATATGAGGTTCATGGCATGATACGAAGGCAGTCAACACCTGAAAATCAGGAAAGCCGTATAGCACATTTAGAAAGCAAGATAAAAACGTATTACGGTGATGTTAAAGACAGGTCAAGTATTGACAGGATATTAAAAGAGGTGCAGCCTGATATTATTTACAATCTTGCAGCGCAGTCACACGTAAGAATAAGTTTCGATATACCACAGGAAACGTTTCAGACAAATGCAGTGGGTGTGCTTAATATGCTTGAAGCATACAGAGGTATTTGCCCGAATGCAAGATTTTATCAGGCAAGCAGTTCAGAGATGTTTGGAAATTCTGTTGATGCTGACGGATATCAGCGCATAACAACGCCAATGCACCCGGTTAGTCCTTACGGGATAGCAAAGCTGGCAGCGTATAATTTCGTGTCACATTACAGAAACGCATATAAACTTCATGCTGTAAACGGAATATTGTTTAATCATGAAAGCGAAAGAAGGGCAAGTAATTTCGTTACCAATAAGATTTGCAAAGCCGCTGTAATGATAAGCAACGGGCTTCAGAAAGAATTAGCCTTAGGGAATCTTGATAGCTTCCGTGATTGGGGCCATTCTTATGACTATGTTCGTGCTATTCATAAGATTGTAACAAATGATAAAGCAGAGGATTTTGTTGTGGCTACTGGTATGACATTTTCCGTAAGGCAGTTGTGCTACATCGTGTTTGATAAACTCGGATTGGATTATAGCAAACATATCAAACAAGACGAGAAATTTATTCGCCCGGAAGAACTAAAGTATCTTCGTGGTGACAGTAAGCCAATTAGGGAGAAATTTGGCTGGCATCCGCAATACACATTTGAAAGCATGATCGAGGAAATGATTGAATATTGGAAAGACAGAATATGAATATCTGCTACACTGCCATAATAGGTAACTATGATACGCTAAAAGAGCCACAGGTTATAACACCCGGATGGCGGTATATTTGTTTCACTGATCAGGATTTTAAAAGTAATGTATGGGAAATATGCGGAGTGTCGGAAAACGCTTCTGTTAATCCGCAGGCCTCAGCAAGGTTCTTGAAACTAAACCCGCATATTGTTTTGGGAGACCATACTCGCAGCATGTGGGCTGACGGATCGTTTATTATTAACTGTAATCTAAATCACTGGTTTGACAATAACTGCAAGCCTCCGATGACGTGCATACGGCACCCGATAAGGCGATGCGTTTACCAGGAGGCAGACGCTGTTAAAAGAAACAGGAGAACCGGAACAGAAGGAGTAGTTTCGCAGATGACAAGATATAAGGAAGAAGGTTTGCCGGAATATAACGGGCTTATTCAGTCTGGGTTGCTAATGCGGTGGAATACGAAAGAAGTTAATGATTTTTGCGAATTTTGGTGGAAAGAGACAATGGCCGGATCAATGAGGGATCAGATTTCTTTTGCGTATTGTCACTGGAAAATGCCTGTAGCCAACTTTATCAACTATGATTACAGGAAGATAGGGCAGTTCATTTATAAGAAACACAATGCTTAATCACACTACATTATTAAACTTGCTTGTTCGAAGGTATATGCTGAAGTCTTATCTTGAAATAGGAGTTTATGATCGTTCATTGAACTTCAATAAGATTCTTTGTTCTGACAAAGTATGTGTTGACCCAGCTGTTTCTGCCGGTGCCGATTTTGAAGGAACGAGCGACGAATATTTTGAATCGTGTGATCGTAAGTTTGATCTGATATTCATTGATGGATTGCACCATGAAGAACAGGTTGAGAAAGATTTCGATAACTCACTGCTTCATCTTAATCCTGGCGGTTTTATTGTATTGCATGACTGCAACCCGGCTTTAGAAAAATATACCCATGTCCCCCGTGATAATAAAATTTGGTGTGGTGATGTTTGGAAGTTCGCAGTAATGGTAAAAACGCTTAAAGGAGTAAGAAATGTTACGGCAGACTTCGATCATGGGGTAATGGTTTGCTGGGTGGATGAAACTAAAGAGGCCACAGAAGAACCTGTAATTATTGATTGGAAATATTTCAGCCAGCGCAGAACAGAGCTTTTAAATCTTGTACCCGTTAATGACATTATAAAATACCTGCCAGATGCCGGAAGTAGTGATTAAGTGTCTTGATCCGTTTAAGCCGCTATATGATCTTCCGGAAGGAACCAACATTGTTGTTCTTATTGGTGGCCGTGGTGGAGGAAAAACATACGAGGCAAGTAAGTGCGCCGCATACTCATCAACGATAAAAAATAAACGCATAGTAGTCCTGAGGGATGAAAAAGAGCTTGTACGTGAATCAATACTCAATGAAATATTATTGCGGTACGATACAGCCAATTCATCCGGCTATTTATCCCGCTACTTTGACCGGCTTGACACTGGTATAAAATCGAAATCAACGAACGAAATGCTTGTATTCACAAAGGGGTTTAGGGCCAGTTCAACTGACAAATCAGCAAACCTAAAATCAATATCAAACATTGACATTGCAATAGTTGAGGAAGCAGAGGACATAAGGGATGAGAACAAATTCAATACGTTTGCAGACAGTATAAGAAAAGAAGGCTCTGTAATTATCATCATACTGAATACGCCCGACATTAACCACTGGATAGTTAAGAGGTATTTTAATCTTGAATTGGTAGAGGACGGGTATTTCAGATTAATTCCGAAGAATATCAAAGGATTCATGTGCATACAGACGTCATACAAGGATAACCCATACCTCCCTGCGCATATAGTAAGCAACTACGAGAACTACGGCAATCCTGAAAGCCATCTTTATAACAAACACTATTATCTGACATCAATATTAGGCCTTGCGAGTACAGGGCGCAAAGGGCAGATAATAACTAAGGCGAAGCATATAAAGCTGGACGATTATCTTGCATTGCCATATAAAGAAGTTTATGGGCAGGATTTTGGTACAGCATCACCTGCCGGGCTAATCGGTGCAAAGATTCACCGAAATACTATTTGGCTACGTGAAATGAATTATAAGCCGATGGATGCTCTTGCTATTGCAAAGATGTACTGTACATTGAAGTTTTCGGCAGGTGATAGGATAGTAGCAGATAGTGCAGATGATAAGGCGTGTACAAGGCTGGAAAGCGGATGGCAGGGCCATGAGTTGAGCGACGAAGATTTTTCTTTGTACCCACAACTTAGAAACGGTTTCAATATCATAAGGGCAAGGAAGGGCGCAGACAGTATAGAGTATGGTCTTAACCTTTTGTGTGGGATGAACATTTTTATTACAGAAGAAAGCGTTAATTTCTGGAATGAAACGTTTAACTATGTCTATGCGCAGGATAAATGGGGGAACTATACTAATGACCCGATTGATGACTTTAACCATCTTTGGGACCCAGCCAGGTATGTTGTTCTCGATCATGATATGCACTCCGGCGGCGGGGGTATGGAGAGGGTAAATTAGTGGGTATCAAAAGATTTTTGAATTTAAGTTTCTTTTGTTATAATTTTGTTGACAGCGCCACGGGACGGCGAAAATATTTCTAAACAATTAAAATCTATAATCATGGATTTATTCGAATGTCCCGCCCCGGCGTATCTTGAAAGCATACCTATCGGAGCCTGCCCTGTAAGATGGGACCAGGTGCAAAAACTAATCCTTCGCCGCATTGACGGCAGAACCGACCTTACCAAAGCAAACATCATTCTTTCCGCAACGATCACCCCGCTTCTTACGGCAACCGACGACACAAAGATTGTTGTTAGCCCGTTCATGTCGAATGTAGTAATCCCGCAGGGAGAGATACTGAAAGAAGGCGGTAACGACAACACTACTTTGAACGGCATCCCGCAGCTAAGGGGGCTGGGCTTTGTGAACGTAACGGCGCAGATTAGAAATGCAAACTCTGACACGGTTGATGTGATGAGGGCATTGACACCCGAATCAGCGTTGCAGCCAGGCCAGACAAACCTTGAGGTAATCCTTGTGAATAAAGACGGTAAGCTGATCGTTCGTGAGCAGGCAGGAAGCGGCTCACGGGTAGAGGGTTTCCCGATATACAACTTTACCGTTTCTGACGTTGGATCAGCCGGGTTTGCTCAGGATAACATCAACAATATCGGATGGGATTTCGCCCCAGGGTGGTCAGAGGGTCACCGGCTGCTAACCCCAACCGATTACGCTGCATTGACGTTGTCAAATGGAGTATCAACCAGCTAATGAATGGAAACAGTAGTCTTGCTTTCGTGTGAGCCGTTAGGAATAACAGATAAGCCGTTTGGCGTTACACATGCCCAGCGTATTTTGGATAAAGAAAGCGAGATGAAAGTAAGTAATTGGATGGTCACTGACCCTCAATTTACCGTCAAAAATGGGATTATCATACGAGCAAATAAAGACACTGGCAGAAAAACCGGGGTCAAAGCAACACATTGAAAAAGCAGTAAGCCATGAGAACCGCTTAAAGTTTCACTCAGAAAAAGTGCTTGACCAGGGTGATGCAAGTCCTTATTTGGTTGAGTTTGAATGTTGGATAAAGAAGCTACTTCCGTCAGATAAAGCTGATGCTTTTTTGACTTTAATGCAGTTCCCGCTTTATTCAAACTCATTGATCGAAACGGTACAGGATGAACTGGCAAAAGTATTTGATAGTCAAAACAGTTCTTTTACATACGAGTTTAGCAACGATACGGACAGGGCAGACTTTGAATATTATCTCAACAACTACGGTTTTGCAAAGTGGTGGAGGGAAAACTCTTTGACTGAAATGGTGTCCAACATCAGTAGTTTACTGGTAGTTGATATGCCGAAAGGGGATACGTCAGCAAGGCCAGATCCTTACACCTACTTCCTTCCAATGACGTCATTGGTTGATATTGGTGTTTCTGGGGACAGAGTTATTTATGTAATGGCACAGCAGGAAGGTGATTTGTTGCTCGTTATTGATGATACAGCTTACAGGTTGTTTGATTACACTCAAAAGAAAGTTGGCGCAGAGTTATTGAACGCCCCGCATGAGTTAGGTTATACACCGGTATGCTTCTTTTGGAAAACAAACCTGAATAAAAAGTACAGGTTTGTAAAAGAATCACCCGTAACCGGATCGCTGACAAATCTTAACTGGCTTATATATTTTGAGATCGCTCGTCGTGCGATGGAGATGTACGCCTCATACCCTATTGACATAACGTACAAAGAAAAGTGTAGTTATTCAGAGGAAAAGAACGGTATAAAATATGTTTGCGATGGCGGCTATCTTAACCGTGGCGAATACGGTAAAGTTAAATGCCCTTCGTGCGAGAAAAACAGGATGGTAGGGCCAGGCACTCACTTAAAAGTGCCTATGCCTATGAGCAAGGAGCAGGCTAACGTTATTGATGCCATGAAGCGAATATCTGCTGATGTCCCCTCACTCGAATGGGCAGAAAAAAGAAGAGACAGTATCTGGGATGAAATTTACTACGGGTGCACCGGTTGGGGTGGTGAAGAGATGACAAAAGAGGCCGTGAATGAAAAGCAGGTTAAGGCAAACTACGAATCGAAACAAAATGTACTTTTGCGGCTGAAGGAAAATCTTGAGGCATCGCACAGGTTCGTAGTAAGTACGATGGCGGCGCTCAGATATGGAAGCTCTTTTATTTCGGCGGATATTAACTACGGTAACAAGTGGTACCTTCAAACAAGCTATGAGGCCGTTGATGAGTTTAAGACAGTGAAGGCAAGCGGGGCACCGGTGTATTTGATAGCAGAAAAAAGAAACCAGGTTGATGCTGTGTGCGTAAAAGGAAACGATCTTTATGCCGCACGTCTTGACATCATAAAGCAGCTTGAGCCGTGGCCTGATCTTAGCCTGAATGACTGCAAGGCGAATGAACTTGATAAAGCGAATTACCAGGAGTTTATTTTAAAGGCCGGGTTAAGTGGTTTTATCATGCGGTTTGAAAGGGAGTACGGAAGCATCGTTGATTTCGGGAAGCTCATTGATTTTAGTACAAAAATTGATCGAATAAAAACAAAACTTTTAGAGTATGCAAGCGAATCAGCTCCAAAAGAACCAGCCGAACCAGCCGAGGCCGGCGAAGAATAGTTCTTTGGTTTATGGAAATATGGACAAGGAAAAGAAATTTGCTTTCAATCCGCTGTTCACAGATCATTATCTTGTTCGTCATTTCAGGATGGAAAGACTTGCTTCCGGGGCAATGGTAGAAGACCCGAAAAGCAGCTCATTCCAGTTCTATGACGAAGAAACGTTTAATGACCTTAGTGCACAGCCTGTAAAAAACGGTAAGCAGGGTGCGTCAAAGTTTGAACAGCAGGGGTTGCAAACAGAAGTTCTTCATGATCCAACATTAATAAATTAATTTTTATGGGACAAGAATTAACTATTGAGCAGGTAAAAGAAGCCCTGCAAAAGCCTGAGTTGAAAACGGCAGTACTCGCAGAACTTGAAACAGATGTTCTGACAGGTATAAAGGCAAAGGGAATGATCGTAAGGACAAAAGATGAGGATACTCAGTTCCTTGCGAATTACGAAACGAACATTATCCCTGAAAAAGTAAAAGCCGTTATCGGAGATAAGGTTCGTGAGGTTCATGAAATGTATGACAAGGACATCCTTGAAGTCACAGGACTTAAAAAAGACCCTACTGAAAAAACATACGAGTTTAACAAGCGGGTTTTGAAAACGCTGGCAGAGAAGGCGGCTAAGGCAGCAACCGGCGGCGACCAGGTTTTGAAAGATCAGATTGCAGACCTTACCTCTAAACTGAAAGGGTACGAAGGATACGTAAGCCCTGATGAGGTAGGTAAGCTGAAGGAAGGGTATTTCAAAGAAAAGATACTGTCTGCTGTCACAGGATCTTTGGATAAAAAACCGATTGCCGTTCCTGCACATATTACCGATGAGAAGCAAAAGCAGGCTTACGTTGATGTGCAGCGTAACATGATGAAGCAGGATTTTATTTCCCGCTTCACGGCAAAGCAGAACAGTGATGGCAAGACGGTGTATTATGAAGGAGAAACATTGCTTACCAATGCGGCTGATGCCAGCCCGATGAATGAGCAGCAGATCATTGAAAAATATTATTCAGGTTATTTTGTACCTGAAAAGAAGTCAGCAGGAGGCGCTGGAAGCGGTGCTGGTACAGGCGCCGGAAGTGATCCGGGAGAAGCTAATCTGAAGTCAAAGGCAGATATTGATAAATATTTGCAGGAGATAAAAAAACTTATACCCGGCGGTATTGATTTTAATAAAGAGAGAAAAAGAATCATGACCGAGCAGGGTATTACAGACTAAAAATCCTATGTGATAGGTGTGGCATGGGATAGCCATTGAAACAAATTTATCATTTTAAAAGCTAAAACAATGGCATTAACAAACACGCAATTAAATGACGCCATCATCTTAGTAGGTGATAGCGATATGGGTAAGCAGGAAAACCGCTTATCTTCATACGGAGCATTACAGGCCTTCGTTGATGAGGCCCCTAATCTTCTGCCAAAATCGGCAGTTGAGAGCATAAAAAAATCAGCCCGCCACCCCGAAAAGGTGCCGGTACTGAGTAAGTTCACATCCTCATTGATTGAGGCACCTTCCTGTACGATCACCGGAAACCGGGCAACGTCTGCTTTCAAGACGCTCACATGGGCAGCTTTGGGGTTTGAGGCAACAATAATTCCGTCTGTTAACCAGGACAACTATATTGCCCAGACAGAGGATTTAGCACATCAGATAAAGATGGGGATGAAAACCGTCCTGTCAACGCTGGACAGCCGCTGTGTGACTGCTCTGGAAACAAACAAAAGCACAGACATTGCTGCGGCAAAGAATGCTGTCGCCGGTGCCGGGTATTACAGCTACAGAAAGGAGGCAAAGAACTTTTTCCGTGATGCCCCCGCCGTGATGCAATTGAACGATCTTGAAGGGCCATACATTGACATCGCCAACACGGAAAGCCGCTCAACAATACTGGATATTCAAACGCAGGCGCTGTATAACCAGATCAACCTGGCCGGTACACTGGGTACGCTGGGTAACGCTGCTAATTGGGCGCACTATTCAAGCAACCGGGTAGATGCCGGTCAGCATGATGAACTGCACTACCTGACCCCGAAGGGTACGATAGGCATCTATAACTGGGTTGACATGGATAGCCAGATAGGGCGTATGGCTGGTGCAAAGAAGTGGTACCAGGTGCAGGACCCGATCAAAGGCTTCAACTGGGGTGTGTTCCAGATAGACGACTGCGCAGACCAGTCCTCTGAGCTTTCGCTCAACACAAGGGCATACACTGAGAAATACCAGTTTGTAGCCTACTTCGCAATCGTTACCGATTATGCGAGCACTACAAACACACCGATAATCAAATTCTGGCTTGACGAAGCCGCATCTATTTCATAACAGGTTCGGTGAATGGTAAAAAAGAAGCCCCGGTTTTCCGGGGTTTTTTTATTAGCTTTGGTTTATGTTTAATGCAGAAACTATTCAGGCCTGCCTGTACGGGTTGATAGGATTCAGGCAGCACAATAATGCAGCATACGACAGATACGACAGTACGGTTGCTGCTTCAAGTTCAGGAGTGTACATAGACAGTACAGCGCATTCATTGTTTACAATTGAAAACATTTCAGCGTGTGCTGAGAATTTTGCCAATACAGAAATATCGGCCTATGCAGCAGGCACAACTTATGCAAAGGGCGATCTTGTACTGAGTTCCGGCATTGTATATGAGAGTAAGGTTAATTCAAATGTAGGCAACACACCTGACAGCAGCCCAACACAATGGCTGGTTACAAATCTTCTTTCAGCTTACCTGCGCCGGTTGATGAATGGATCAATAAACAACCTGTTTACATCTGTGATCGCAGAAAAGAAGCTGTACGAGGTAAGTAAGACGCTGCTTACTGATATATCTCTTTATGATGGCGTAGGTAATCTTGCAAAGAAGATAACAAAGATGAGCCGGTTCGTAGGGTTTGTGATCACACCGAAATACAAAGATACCGTTGTAAATATATCTTATGCCGGGTTCCAGTTTGATACGGCTAATCCTGATCTTGACCTGTATGTTTACCACAGCAGCCAGAGTGATCCTATAGCTACTATCAATTTCAATATAGCTACTCCGATTTCATTTTCCTGGAAGCAGCTTGCGACAGTACAAAGATTGCAGGCCAATAGCAACACGTATAATGATCATGGGTGTTTTTATGTTGGATACTATGAGGATGATCTTCAGGGCCGGGCTATATGGAGGGAGCAGTCATTTGAAGGCGTTTCCTGTGCTTCGTGCAGCGGCCTTAATAGTTACCTTTATAACCAGTGGAGCCGGTACGTAGCTATACAGCCATTCTATGTAGAGGAAGCATATATTGAAGCTGGCAGGACTATTTTCGATACAGAGAAGATTATAGAAGTGAATAATCAGAACTGGGGGTTAAACTTTAAGCTACAGGTACAGTGTGATATATCTGATTTCATTTGCCGTAGCTCTGCGATATTTACCGATGCTTTACGTAAGCAGGTAATACACGATCTTCTCAGGGATATGGCGTTTTCAATGAGAGATAACCAGCGCAATGAAAAGGTAGGGCAGATGGCTATGCTGTCTTTAAAAGGTGACTTTTCTTCTTTCAGGCAAGATTTTAATACTTATGAAAATCAACTTGCTTCAGCAATAAAAGGCCTTTCTTTTGATATGTCAGGCATCAGCGATGTTTGTGTGCCATGTAATGCAGCAGGTAGCGGTATTGAATATTCAAGCCATTTCTCATGACAGATTTGAGTAAAATATTCTCTGCGCCGTTCAAAGGAGTGAAAATTAATGAGGTATTGGCTGAGGCGCTTTCACGGAATGAAGAAAAGATACTTGACTTGAACAGGCGGCAGCTTGACGGCGGTATAGGGGCTGATGGTAAGAGTATAGGCCGGTATGCTAATTTCAGTTATAAGAACAGGTTTGAACCGGTTGATCTGTTGCTTACAGGTAAATTCAGAAAAGAGTTTACATTAGGGGTAAAGAAAAAAGAGGCTGAGATATTTTCGCAGGACAGTAAGCAAAAGATACTTGAACGTAAATACGGGAAAGATATACAGGGCCTTACATCTTCAAACATGGAAATTGCGGGCGATATTATCGAGGATGATTTCAGCAGGATATTTTTTCAGGCATTGGTAATTAACGCATGAGCTACAATAACCCTTCTATATTATCAATATCGGCACCTACAGGGTTGGACAACGCCATTGAATCTATAAGGGCTTCACTTGCTACTATATCTTGGCTGACAAAATCTTTTGGCCGGGCATGGGAGTTTAAAGAGATGCGTGACGATAAGACGCTTACTATACCTAAAGTATTCCAGGGAACGAACACGTTTAAGACGGGTGAATATTTAAACGTTCTGCCAAACGACTACTTGCAGGCGCAGTCTTTTATTTGCTGCACCGGCCCGGAGAAATGGGATACTTTTAACCGGTTTGACGGCAGTATGAAAAGTCGTGAGATCGCCATTATCTTCTGGGTAAATCTGAAACTTATTGATGATACAAAGAATTACATATTCACCGAAGAACTAAAGGCAGACGTTGAAACGATCCTTAGCCAGCATAGTAGCGTAATGTCAATTGATGAATACTATGATGAAATTGCCGAGGATATATTCAAAGGATGGTCTGTTGATGACGTGAAAAATCAGTACCTGATGTACCCGTATGCAGGCATGAGGTTTAATCTTATAATAAGTTACCCGGAAGTATGCTCATAGATAAAATATTATTTGCAGCACTTATTAGTACAACGTTATTGCTATGTTTCAAAAAATGGGGATGGCTTGACTGGTACGCAATACACAGAAAGCAGTGGATGCCGGAATCGGATTGTTACTTATGTTTAGGGTTTTGGTTTTCCGTACCTTATGGAATCTATTATTTAAACCCGCTGATACCGTTTTGCGCTGCGGCTATAGTAAACTACCTTGTAAACAATTCGATTATACATGATCACAGTAAAGGCAGGAGATAGAGAGGTAAGGATTTATTCATCAATCAAAGAGATGCCGATTAAGCGGCATAAGCTGATGCAGCAATATCTTTTACAGGAGGCTGGAATAGGAAGCAATATTTCAGATATTGATCAGCATTTATCTAAAGTAGCACAGTTCGTTGGTGCGGATAAAAAGGATGAGGCCGTTGAAGAACTGGCAAACCTTCGGTATAACTTCTTTTCATTGATGACAGGGCTGTCATTCAGGTCAAAGGCGTTTTGCTGCCTTATGGACTGTGAAATTGAAGAAGGCGTTAGGTTAGTTGATGAAATGTCTGAAGGTGACGTAACGGATACATGGGAATCTGTAAAAAAAAACTTGATACTGAATTATCAACATACTTCCCCGGATGGTTCGGAAGCGATCTTGAGTACATTGAGAACCTGAGACAATGGTATTTAGCACAGATAGAAGATAATCACATTCTGACAAAGCAGATAGCTGATTATTTTCTGAATATGGCAAAGCCAAAATGCTTTAACCCGTATTCTGAGGACAATATTTTAATTGCAGAAGAAAAAGAATTTGAGGAAATTTGCAATGCGATGGAGGATAACGGGGTGAACAACGTAAGGGGGTCAACAGTATTTGAGTTTTACGCAAAAGTTCAGTACCTTGAAAAGAAGATACAAAAAATGAAAAATGTCACTCGTTAACAGATATAATTTTCTCCGCTGGGATGATGGAGAAGCCGCTGTTAGTATCGAGGCAGATCTTCCGACCGGGTACAACATTGATCCGTCGAGATGCGACTACAGGCCGCTACTCGTTACCGGGGAGGCGATGCGGTTTTATATTAATGCGCTGAATGGGCTTGATATAATCAGTACTCCCGACCTTAACGTATTAAATCTTGTTAATGCAGAAACCGGGGCGGTTGTTGTTTCAGACGTTGCAACACTTCAACAACATCAATTTATAGACGGAACCGGAGCAACGGTAAAAACGTATTATGCAGAAGTTGTTATTGATTCTACTGTTCCGGTTGGCAGGTACGTTTTTGAGGTTAGGAGCAGCGGAAACGTATTGCTTTTGCAGAGCAATCAGATAAGGGTAGTATCATCAAATTATCTTACTAATTCGTGCCTGTGTAAGTTTGCTCATGATCGTTATTTCTATGGCATCAACTACCAGGATTTAGCTGGTTTTTACCAGCAATTCAGGCTTAATATAAACGAGACGGATAACCAGTTTGAGAGCGACAAAGAGGTTTACAATGAGATAACAACTGGTAAGCAGCGGACGTATAACAACTTCATGAAGCAGCTTAAAAAGGCTGAGACGTATTATTTTGATAAGTATGCTCATGAAGCTGCTGCAATCATGTTTCAGCATGACGAACTATACATAAACCTGAAACGATACACGGCCAAAGATGTCTATAAAATTTCATACGATCAGCGAAGTAAAATAATGAAGGGTGAATGTGAATTATATCTCGAAGAATTTGCCAGCGCAAACCGTTGCGACGGGGCAGATAACCTGAGTACTTCATGATAACGATATTCCTGATAATTGCTGTACTGTATTTTGCTTTAATGCCACGTCGTACAATTATCGTTGTTTCCCGTGGAAATACAGAGCATGAATTTTGGGACGGGCCGGTACCAACGGAAAAAGAACGGGAGGCCAATCTACAGCGTATTTTCAGAATAATTGAGGCGCACCCAAACGGGCAATTAGCAAAGAATAATCCTGAATATGTTGACGAATACCTTTCCAGGGTAGAATTAGACCTCCCGGAAGGCGTTGAAATTCACAAATAAGTATTAGATTTACAGCGCATAACTCCTGCACACAGCCACGGGACGGCTCGCAGCCAACCCGGTTACAATGGCAGTAATTAAATACGATGAACTTTTTGATTTCCCCGGCTATGAAAAAGCCATAAAGCAGCTTGAAGCTGTCAATAAAGAATTTGGTAAAACTATCACCGGTATTAATGACCGAATATCTGCACAGTACAAAGAAATAAAGGGCGATCTGAAAGCCTATTCTGACGTTTTAAAATCTTTCAATGTTAATCAAAAAGGGGCCACCGATGCGCTGGTTCAAACCGGTGAAGCGGCTGTTAAGACAAAGCAGAAACTTGCAGAACAGAAAAGGGTAATGGAAGAGTTGGCGGGTGTGCAGGATCTAAGTACAAAATCTGTCAATGAGCTAAAGACCGGGCTGAAAGGTCTTGAAGCGCAGTATAATTCAATTGCAGCCAGATCGGATGATAGCCGGGCAAAGCAGGCTGCCGTAGCCTCTGAGGCCCGCAGGGTTAAGCAGGCCGTCATAGAGCAAACACAGGCGCTGAAGGTGACTAACGACGTACTGGCAAAATCAGAAGGCCAGTATAACAAGCTACAGCAAGAATTAAAGCAGATTGGCATTGAGTTCAAAAAACTGGATAACGCCTTTGATCCACTGACCGGGAAGATCAATAAAAACAACAAAGAGGCTGTAGCGCTGGCAAAACGGTATGCAGAAATAAATACCTCACTGAAAGGTGCAGACGCTGCGCTTGGAAACTTCCAAAGAAATGTAGGTAACTATAGCAGCGCATTTAAAGGTGCAACAGCAACGATAAAAAGTGCGGCTGGAGACCTGTTGGCACTTGCCGGGCTCGCTTCGCTGACATCATTTTTAAAGGATGCGGGTGATGAGTTTCTTGAAGCTGATAAAAAAATCAGGATACTTAAAAATACGCTTAACAATGTTGGCCTTCCTGAAGCGTTTGGGCGTATTGAACAGAAAGTAAAAGACCTGCAAAATCAGTTTTCTTTTGTTGATGATGATGATATTATTGAGGTTTTCAATAATCTTATCCGTTATGGGAAACTTACAGAGCAACAGATAAATGAACTGCTTCCTGTTATTATTGATTTCTCTGTGGCAACGGGTCAGGATTTAGCCGGAGCTACATCAACGATAATAAAAGCTCTTGAGGGTAATGGGCGTGCATTAAAAGAATTTGGCATTGATATGAAGGATGCCAAAAGCGTTACCGAGGGTTTTGATTTGGTGATGACACAACTTAAACCACGTATTGATGGTGTTGGTAAGTCTTTCGGCGAATCGGCTGATGGTGGCATTGCTTCAGCGAAACAGGAGTTTAAGGAGTTGAAGGAAGAGATAGGGGAGGGGTTGATACCGATTATAAACTCTTTGTTATCATTATTTGCAAAACTACTAACCGGCGCACTTGGCGCAGCTAAATCACTAAGAGATGCAATAGGTGGGGAAGGAAGTTTTATAGGGAACATTGTTGAGGCAAGTTTTGAGACTGATGAAAAGGCGCAAGAGGCTATAGAAAAAGATATACGTGCTAATATATCTTTCCTCGCTGACCAACAGAAGCAGTTAAAAGAGCTTCAGGCGCAAGGCAGGAAACTTCAGGTGACAGAGGAGGATTTGACAAAAGAGTTTATATCAAATCTTCAGAAGTCGAATAGCGAGAGGATAAAAAGACTTGACGCTGTAAAGAAATCGGGCAGCGTTCAGGACATAAAGGAGCTACTTGTTCAGATTTCTGCAACGCAAAGAACAATAGAACAGCTTCAATCACAGTTTACTTCCGGTAAAGTACTGGGCATAGGAGACCCGGATAAAACAAAAACAGGCGCATCCGAAGACCTTATAAAAAAGCAGCAGGACTTACTAAAGAAGACACTTGACGAATCCACCGCATTGCTTGAACTGGACAAAGAAAAAGGCCTTATCAGCGAGGAAGAGTTTCAGATAAAGAAACTTGAACTGATAAAGAAGTATGCTGAAGCTGCAATTGAAGTAGAGGGTAAGCGTAATGGCGGTGCAAATAAAGAGGCATTATCTGAGTTCAATAAAGTTCGCATTGATGCTGAAACAGAATACCAGCGCTTCATAAGAAAGTTCTCAGCAGATAACCTGAAAGAAGATTTGGATAACGCAAAGGAGGCTATAAAATCAGAAGCAGAGATACGTATTGAAGGTGTAAAAGATGAAAAGGAGTTTGTCCTTTCTGAAAAACGTCTTACTGATAAAGAACGTAAAGCACTTGAGGTACAGTATCAGAATGACATTGATAATATTCTCATCAATTCACTCGAACGCCGTATAGGTCTTGAAACGGATGCAGCCAAACGTGCTGCACTTGAAAGAGAAAAAGCGTCTTTGGAGAGGGGTATAAGCACACGCAACCGTGAGCAGGATGATGCGCTTATAGAAGATCGCTATAATACTGAAATACGAGCTGCAAAAAACGCTTACGATGTTATCCGTGCAGGACGTGACACATCTTTCAAAGAGGAGCTGGCTTATCTTGAAAGGCTGAAATCCATCAAGGTAAAATTCGCAAAAGATACAGCAGAGGAAGAACTTGCTATCGCTGAGTTAAAAGCAGAGAGAGAAAGACAGCTAAGGCAGGAACTCGAAGAAACTATAATGATGGGAATACAGGCCGGTCTTGAGATAACTCAGAACCTTATCAACGGATCGTTTGAATCCCGCATCGCTGACCTTGAAGCACAGAAACAAAAGGAGCTTGACCTCGCTGGTAATAATGCGCAGGCAAGGGCTTTGATAGAAGAAAACTTTAATAAAAAGATTGCTGAGCAGAAAAACAAACAGGCCCGTGCAGACAGGGCGTTTGCCTT
Source organism: Chitinophagaceae bacterium (assembly GCA_016787085.1). GTDB lineage: Bacteria > Bacteroidota > Bacteroidia > Chitinophagales > Chitinophagaceae > VBAT01. Next base: position 25,759 of record JAEUVJ010000021.1, read on the forward strand.
ATTCAACGTTGCAGTCAATACGGCGCAGGCTATTACTAAAACGATTGCCCAGTTCGGTATGCCATTCGCTATACCGTTTATAGCATTGGCTGCTATACAGGGGGCTTTACAGGCTGCTGTGATCGCCTCCCGCCCGCTTCCAAAATATAAAACAGGTCGTAAAGGCGGTAAGGCTGAATACGCCATAGTGGATGAAGATGGCCCTGAATTGATCGTTGATAAAACAGGCAGGCTTCGTGAAGTTGGGGGTGGCCAGCGTGTGACATATCTTAACGAAGGCGATACGGTTATAAACGCAAAAGAGACTGAAAAGATATTACAGATGTCTGCTATCACCAATGAAACGATAGTAACCAGCAGGCTAAGTAATGATTTCAGAAAAGGTAAACAGGCGGAAATGATATACGTAATGTCACATGCCATGAGGTCAGATAGCAATATTGAACAGGCTTTCAGGCGTGCAGTAAAGGATATACCAGTTCATCAGACGATAATAGACGAAAGAGGGCAGCGCAAGAGAGAGAGAGCAATAAACAGTACGGTTACTTATTTAAACAGTCTTACAAAAATGTAATGGCATATCAGCAAGTATATACGTTTAATCTTATTTCAACCGGTTGCGATTATTACGTAATGGTTGACTTTGAGAATGGGCTTACTGATGCGCTTTCAGATTGCTTTGGATTTGTAACGGTAACGGCTGAAGAGCTCGGCATGTCTCCTGGTGATGACTACGCTATTCAATGCGTAGGCACAACAAAGATAAAGGCTAAGGCGCAACTTGAATTCCCTTACGTTTATCTTGAATCTGATGTTAACAGTGCTGATTGCGGCTATGTTGTCCCTTCATGTGCATTTACATTCGATATTGAAACTACAGACGCAAGTAACGGGAACAACAATGGAAGTATAACTATTACCAATATATCAGAATCGGGGATGTATCAGTATAGCCTCGACAATGCTATATGGCAGGAAAGCCCTGTGTTTAATTTCCTTTTCCCTGGCACCTATAACGTCTATGTAAGAAGGAAAGAAGATGGATGTGTGAAAAACGGACTTACAGAAGTAAGCAATGTAACGATACCTGACGTACTTCCGCCGAATGAAATACCATACGAGTACAGCAACCGAATGTGTTTTTTCTTCAGGCTTATTATTGGTGGCGTTACTCATTCTATACGTGAGCCAATAAAATGGGATGATGTTCAAATAGAAGGCGAAAGAGATGCTGAGTTTCACGGCTATCAATTCAAGCATACTGACGGAAATGTTTCATTGGGGTTTGACTGCGATTCTGGCCGTGAATTAATTGAGGCTGTTTATAATCTTGACGGGCAGGATGGCGAGGTTTTGTTTCAGTTTGGATATACATATCTGGCCGTTGATTACGTTTTATTCAACGGCAAGTTGACGCTTAATACTTACAAGTGGTTCCCAGATCGTATTGAATGTACTGTAGAATCGCAGGACATTGATACTGCATTTACAAGCAGGCTGGAAACAAAAGTAAGCATGAAGCAATCTGAATCGTTTGACGGATACCCGGTTCCTGCACCTACTCCTTATAGTATAGAGCTTCATGCTAAGGAAATACTTACTAAGGTTCTGTGCAATTCTATTGACAAAACCCATCAGTCGTTTTCATATACGTCCCCATCAGGCACCCTGTTTTATATAAAGCCGGATAACCTTGAAAACACTTTTTCTGAGATAGAAGATTACTACCAATATCCTTTAGGAGGTCAGGTTAGCAACCCCGTTAGTGTAGAAGAATATATTTTAGATTTCCAGACAAACGGGGATACCGATATATCTATAGAATTAGACCATGATATTACGCTGACAAACGGCCCGCTTGGATTGTCTGATAATTTCACAGCAAAGGTGATGTACGTAAAAAAGAAGTACAATATAGCAACCGCATCTTACGTCACAACAGAAACAGATATAACTGAAACGCCGGTATCAGAAAACTTCCCTGGCGGGTTAGCCCAATCGGTTACGTTTAATATTCGTGGCACAATAACTGAAACCGACACTTTTTTAGCGCAGGATACTATTTATATATATATCCTGATAACGCTTAATCAATCTGATGTACTTAAATTCAATATAACACAGAATGTGTTTTCTTTAGACGTACAGCATCTTGAAGCGTCTGAAGCAACAGAGGCAAACGGATGGTTTATTGAAGATGTTATTCAGCACTGTATTAACTGCATTGGTAATAACGATTACTCTTTCAGGTCATCATACTTTCAGCGTGCAAACGCAATATACCCGTTTACGGATGGGTGCGGATCAAAATACCTGCTAACAAACGGCTTCCAGATAAGGCAGTTTGATGTTGACAACAGGCCACTGAAGATTGATTTAAGAAAAGTGCTGAGGTCGTTGAACGCCATCCACTGCATAGGATACAACTATACTAATGATGATTCAGGAAGCCATGTAAGGGTAGAGCGTGCGGATTACTTTTATAAAGAGGTTGAGATATTATCAATAACAGAACTTGAAGACTACCGTGAGGAGGTTGCTATTGACATCATATACAACCAACTTGATTTCGGGTACAATAAGTTTCAGGATAGTGGATTCAACTCATTGGATGAGTTTAATACAAAGCAGGAATGGCTGACAGCGATAAAGAAAACCAATAAGAAACTTCCTCAGTTGTCCGACTTTATTACCTCCGGGTATTCAATTGAGCAGGCAAGACGTGAGCAATTCAAGGATAAGCCGTCAAGCTCAGTAACCAATGATGAAGAGCCGTTTTTAATATCAGTAAAACGGGAAGACGCTGCTGACTGGTCAACGGAAAAGAACGAAGCATTTCAAACCGTTACCGGAATTATAAGCCCATCCACTGCATATAATCTTAGGGTAAGCCCTACCAGGATGTTATACAACTGGTTTATTTGGCTTAAAGGAATATTCGCTTATAAGACAGGATCGGATAAGATAACAAACACATTTGTTGCGCAAAATAATGATCTTGTTACGAGGTTTAACACAGATGAAACGTGCCGGGTTGGAGACGAAAACAGGTCTGTCATTCCAGAGGCGAACGACATTCTTTTATCTGAAATGAACAGCACAAGGAATATTTACCGGCCAGAGCGGATATTCATTAAGTGCAGGCTTACCCCAACACAGGTACAGACAATTAATCTGGCCATGACAGGGCGGTACGGAGAGGAAAAAGATTACGGGTATATAATGGTTTACAAGCCGACCGGAGTTTGGGAGGCCTTTTGGTTACAGAAATTATCTTATAACTTCGCAACGGAAAAGGCTGAGTTGTCAGGGTTAAAGTTATATGACCCTCCTTATGCGCCTGATACGGAAGAGTGCTGCGTTTGGCTGGCTATAAATGACTGTTATTTATTGGTTAACGGAAATAAAATTGTTGCCTGATGCCTTTGGATTGCGATAAAAATATACTTGAAATACCAGTAAGCGGGTCTATCCCGAATGACACGGATGTTATTATCTTTACATTAGCAGACGGTACAAGTGTAATAAAAACATGGGCAACGATAAAGGGGGCGATTACGCCGAATGACATAGAATTTAAGGTGGGTGCAGGCGGTGGAGCTCCTAACGATGGGGACACAACTTATACAAACACAGCGTTGATAGGTAAGAGGGTAAGAGTATTCAGGCATTTTATAAAGCAGCCTACTACTGATTTTGGTGGTGGGTATTATTATTCTTTTAATAACGTTACCGGAACGATCACACCGGCACCTGTTTTTGCTGATGATGAAGTTTGGCAAATTGAAATTTACTAAGATGAAAAAGATTTTATTCATATTATTACTGATTCCTTTTATTGTTGATGCGCAGTTTTCTGAATCTGTTTATCAGCCTTTAGGTGGTAAAAAAACAAGTATAAGGGTAATGGGTGGTATAGGTATTGATTCTTTTTTTCGTGTACCAGCTTTTGAAACTACTTTTCTTCCGTCTGGATTAAGCAGAGCTGGGTATATTATACTTGATAGCACAGGTGGCAATTACGGCCTTCACTATTATATCAATGGCGGATTCCGCAGATTAGTTGATACCACGATGAGCGCAACCGTAGCGGCCGAAAATGGTGTTACGTTTTCAGGAGGTAAAGTGAGGATGCAGGGGTCATTGATT
>JAEUVJ010000036.1 GCA_016787085.1 Chitinophagaceae bacterium
TGGATAAAATGGTGGACCAGGTGACCGGTAAATTTACCAGGGCCATGTCATCAGCCGTAGTGGCAGCCAAGCCTATCTTCCTGAATTCGGTAAAAAATATGAGCATCAAAGATGCTGCAGGTATTTTGCTGACCGATAATAACCATGCAGCCACTGACTATTTCAAAACAGCCATGAGCCCGGAGCTGATGACCGCTTTCCGCCCAATCGTTGATAGTACCATTAAACTGGAAGGCGCCAACAAGGACTGGAGCAGTGTTGTAAATGTGTATAACAAGATCCCTTTTATCAATAAACCACTTGAGCCCAGTCTGACCGACTTTATCGCCGCCCGTGCTATTGATGCGATGTTTGTAAGCGTAGCCAATGAAGAAGAGAATATCCGAACCAAACTGGAATTCAGGAAAACAGATATGATGAAGAAAGTATTTGGTTATGCCGAAGAAGAAATGAAGAGAAGGGCGCAGCAGCCAAAGCAGTAAGAAGTTTCAGGGGGTTCCGGAAGTTCAGGAGGTTTAAAGGGTTTGTAATCTTTAAACCTCTTTGACATTTTATACTATTCTGACCTTCACAGTTGACGGTCAGTGCAGCCAAAAGGAAGTGATTTGAAGAATTGGAGGAATGGGTTGAAAGAATCACAGGTACCTAAATCCTCCATTGAGGGAGAATTATGACAGTTTTTCCAGCCAATATGCAATTGACTTGCCCTATTTTACGTTTCAGCACTGCAGGTTTATTTATGTATAAAACAGCAATATTACTTCCTGTTCTGTTTTCTGCGTTGTGTGTAACCGCGCAGAAGTACACAGCTTTGATTAAAAAGACAGATGGGATTGTCTCCTCCATCGAAAATACCAAGCTCAAAACTGATACACTAATTTTTTTTATCGATAGCATTTATGTAAATGTTAAATACAATCCAAAGAAAATAGTAGCAGACAATATTTTTTTGCCGAGCAATCGCTCCATTGCAATAACATATTATTTCAGATCAGATTCCCTTCTATTTATCCAGACCACAGAAAAAAATAGAGACAACAAATGCACTACACAATTCTATTTCTCGAATAATAAAATAGTGAACGAAAATTATTTCTCAAGAGCTCCTTTCCACTGTGTAAGCTTTACGATAGAAGAAATTGAAGATGTTTATGGCTGTCCTAACCGGGTAGATCGGGCATTTTTGAGAATGTACTTCAGTAAACTTCTGGAGAAAATTAAATCTGAAGCGAACAAAAAAAGTCCTCCCTATAAACCAGGAGGACTTTAAAATACTTTATTCTATTACTACTCCACTTCTTTTGCCCCTTCTACCAATACCGTCACTTTGTTATTGATCACTTCCACGAAGCCACTCTGGATATCGAAGAAGGCAGTGTGGTTTTGTTTATCCTTCAAAACCTTTACCCGGCCGGCCTTTAAGGCGCTCACCAGAGGTGCATGTTTGTCCAGTACTTCAAACGAGCCGCTGATACCGGGCATCTGCACGCCATACACTTCGCCGCTGTAGAGTTTTTTTTCAGGTGTTAGTATCTCTAAATTCATAATTAGTCAATTTGGAGATTTGAAGATTTGGAGATGATTGCATTGCCACATTTCCAAATTGCCAAATCATCTCATCATCCCTGCGCTGCCGCCATCAGTTTCTTACCTTTCTCGATAGCATCATCAATAGAACCCACAAGGTTGAATGAAGCTTCCGGGTATTCATCTACTTCCCCGTCCATGATCATATTGAAGCCACGGATCGTTTCTTCGATCGGAACGAGCACCCCTTTCAAACCGGTAAAGGCTTCTGCTACGTGGAAAGGCTGAGACAGGAAACGCTGTACCTTCCTGGCACGGGCTACGGTCATCTTATCTTCATCACTTAACTCATCCAGACCGAGGATCGCAATGATATCCTGCAATTCCTTATAACGCTGTAAGATCAGTTTCACCCGGTTGGCGCAATTGTAGTGGGCTTCTCCCACAACCTGCGGCATAAGGATCCTTGATGTAGAATCCAATGGGTCGACCGCAGGGTAGATGCCAAGGTCTGCAATTTTGCGAGACAAAACCGTTGTTGCATCGAGGTGGGCAAATGTGGTAGCCGGAGCGGGGTCAGTCAAGTCATCCGCCGGTACATATACTGCCTGTACTGATGTAATAGATCCATTCTTTGTCGAAGTGATACGCTCCTGCATGATACCCATCTCGGTGGCCAGCGTTGGCTGGTAACCCACCGCTGAAGGCATACGGCCCAACAACGCTGATACCTCAGAACCTGCCTGCGTAAAACGGAAGATATTATCCACGAAGAAGAGGATATCACGTCCTTTGCCCTGTCCGTCACCATCACGATAGTATTCAGCGATCGTCAGACCGGACAATGCCACACGGGCACGGGCCCCGGGAGGCTCATTCATCTGGCCGAATACGAACGTGGCTTTTGATTCTGACAGTTCAGTCATGTTCACTTTGCTCAGGTCCCATCCACCTTCTTCCATACTATGTTTAAAAGCATCACCATACTTCATAATGCCTGCTTCGATCATTTCACGCATCAAATCGTTTCCTTCACGGGTTCTTTCACCCACACCGGCAAACACAGATACACCGGCATATGCTTTTGCGATATTGTTGATCAGTTCCTGGATCAATACCGTTTTGCCCACACCAGCACCGCCAAACAGACCGATCTTACCGCCTTTTGCATAGGGTTCTATCAGGTCAATGACTTTGATACCGGTAAACAATACTTCTGTAGCAGTACTCAGGTTCTCAAATGTTGGAGGTTTGGCATGGATCGGGCGGCCACCTGCTTTGGAAACGGCAGGCAAACCGTCAATCGGATCTCCGGTCACGTTAAACAAACGTCCTTTAATAGCATCACCAACAGGCATAGCAATGGCAATACCTGTATCTACCACCTGTGTACCACGAACAAGGCCTTCTGTACCGTCCATCGCAATGGTACGGACGCTGTCTTCACCAAGGTGCTGCTGCACTTCCAGTACCAGTGTATCACCGTTTTCCCTTTTTAATTCCAATGCATTGTAGATCTCGGGAAGTTTGCCATCGAATTGAACGTCAACAACCGCCCCGATGACCTGTTTTACTTTACCAACATTTGCCATACAAGATAATTATGTAGAAGGTTAGATTTCAGGCCGCAAAGGTAAGGGGGCAGGAGTGAAATGAAAAATGTAAAATGGGGAATAAAAAAGGAGGAGATAAGCTGTGGAAAACTGGTGTGATACAAGGTTTTGGGGCCTGGTATCAGCCTGTTGCTTACTTATCCGGGCAAAGGAAAAGCGTTACGTTCATATCCCCGTCCGCTTGTCAACAAATTGCCCGCGGGATTGAACAATTCACCTATCTTATAAAATAATTTATCGCTTCTGTCCGGAATCGAAACCTGCATTCGTCAATTATATGAATCTGATTTAAACAACTTATTAAAACTACAATTATGGAAAAGTTCATGCTTATTTTTCATGGCGGACAAGTCCCTACACAAAGTCCTGAAGAAATGCAGGCGCATATGAGCAAATGGATGGCCTGGATAGATAAACTGGCGAAAACAGACCAGTATGTGGCCGGGGAGCCATTAATACCAGGCGGCAAACTCGTAAGTGGCAAAGGTGGTAAAACCGTAACCGATGGACCCTATACGGAAGGCAAGGAGGTGGTGGGAGGCTTTTTTATTATTAATGCCAAAGACATGGATGAAGCAGTAACCATATCCAAAGATTGCCCGGACTATGACCTGGGTGGCAGTGTGCAGGTAAGGCAGGTCATGAAGATCGAAATGTAATCCAGCAATGCCCAAAGGAAAGTGATAGATCCTTCCGGTAATAATATCAATCAACTGGCAGACCATCTTTTCCGGCACGAGTCGGGAAAGATGGTCTCCGTTTTGTCCCGGCTGATCGGTTTACAAAATATAGAAGCGGCACAGGACATTGTACAGGACACCCTGTTACAGGCCATGAGCACATGGAGTTACGGAAAGATCCCGGACAATCCTTCTGCCTGGTTATATCGTGTAGCAAAGAATAAAGCGATTGATCTCCTGCGAAGACAGAAGAGATTCAAAGAGATCGCCCCGCAATATGCTTACCTGCTGCAATCCGAATACACCCTCTCTCCTACCGTCAATAATTTGTTTTTAGAAAATGAGATACAGGATAGCCAGCTCAGGATGATGTTTGCCTGCTGCCATCCCGCCATTCCCGAAGAATCGCAGATCGCATTGACGCTGAAAACACTTTGTGGTCTGAGTGTGAATGAAATTGCCCGTGCTTTCTTAACCCATGATGAAACGATCAGCAAAAGAATTTACCGGGCCAAAGAAAAGATCAAAAACGCAAACATCGGGCTGGAGGTGCCTGCCAGCGATGAATTGCCGCAACGTGTGGATGCCGTTTTAAAATCATTGTACCTGTTGTTTAATGAAGGATACAACTCTTCCCACCCGGATCAATTGATCCGCGAAGATCTTTGTGAAGAGGCCATGAGGCTTTGCCTGCTCATCACCCAACACCCCCTGACGGCTTATCCCAGGAGCAAAGCCTTGCTGTCCTTGATGTGTTTCCAGGCATCCCGGTTGAATGCCCGGTTAGACGACAAAGGCCACATCATTTTATTAAAGCGCCAGGACAGGAGCAAATGGAGTCTCTCCCTGATAAAAAAAGGATTTGATTACATAGATGATGCGGCAGAACCTTTCGAGGTATCCGGCTATCACCTCGAAGCTGCGATCGCTTCCCTGCATGCTGCTGCTTCCTCTTTTGAACGTACCGACTGGAAAAGTATTTATCATTTATACGAAATGCTCTACCAGTTGCAGCCTAACCCTGTAGTGGCCATGAATAAGGCAATCGCTTCTGCTTATGCCGTCAGCAAACAGAAGGCGCTGGAAGAGCTGCAGCAGATAAAGGGACTGGAACAGCACCATCTGTATTATGCTTCTATCGGCGAAATGTATTTTGAGCTGGAACAAAAAGAAAATGCAAAAAATTATTTTAAAAAAGCATTCCGGCTTACCCACTCACAAACGGAAAGACAATTACTGTTAGAAAAGATCGGCCTTTGCTGATACGTTCACTTTCCTATTTTTGCCCAATGCAACTGACGGAAGTAAAAGACAGGAAAACTGCAAATGATTTTATTCGGGTGAATGTTGAGATCAACAGGAACGATCCTAACTATATCCGCCCGCTGGACAAAGACATCAATGCGGTATTTGATCCTGAGAAAAACAAAGCCTTTCGTTTTGGCGAAGCTGCCCGCTGGATATTGAAAGACGACAACGGGAAACTAACCGGCCGTATCGCGGCATTTGTCAATAAGAAATACAAGACCAAAGGAGATGAGGTACTTGTTGGTGGCATTGGTTTTTTCGATTGCATCAATGACCAGGCTGCTGCTGACATGTTGTTTGACGTAGCCAAACATTGGTTGTTGCAAAAAGGCATGGGCGCCATGGATGGCCCAATCAATTTTGGAGAAAGGGACCGCTGGTGGGGCTTGCTGGTGGACGGGTTCGAACAACCGCTGTATGGCATGAACTATAACCCGCCTTACTACCGGCAGTTGTTTGAACACTATGGTTTCAAAACATTTTTCAACCAGTACTGCTATGCACTAAACGCTAAAGACAGATTGCAGGAAAAATTCTTTATCCGTCATGCAGAATGTGCGAAAGACCCCCACTTCAGCTCCGCCCATATCAGGAAGAATCAACTGGAAAAATTCGCGGCTGATTTTACCAAAGTTTACAATAAAGCATGGGCCGGTCATGGAGGATTGAAAGAACTGGATGAAAAGGCGGTAGTAAAAATGTTCAAAGCCATGAAGCCGGTGATGGATGAAAAAGTAAGCTGGTTTGCCTATTATAAAGGAGAGCCCGTAGGTATCTGGCTCAATCTGCCCGATCTGAACCAATGGTTCAAATATTTGAACGGGCAATTTGATCTCTGGCACAAACTGAAATTTCTCTGGCTGAAACTGACGAAGAAGAATAAAAAATTCTCAGGATTTGTATTTGGCGTGGTACCGGAGTTCCAGGGAAAGGGTGTGGACAGTTATATGATCGTGGAAGGCGCCAACCTGATACAAGACATGGATGTGTATCATGGAAACACTACTCCCGGAAAATTGCGTTATGAAAAATATGAATTGCAGTGGATCGGCGAATTCAATCCTAAAATGATCAATGTGGCATTAAGTCTCGGCACGTACCAGAGCCGCCACCTGATCACATACCGGTATTTATTTGACAGAACGAAAGAATTCAAACCGCACCCGGTCTTGTTATAGATCACAAACCTATTCCTGCCTGTACCATGATGTAATTGACCGGCGCTCTGCCAACAGTATATTGCAAAGTGCTGCCGTTATAGATCAATGAGTTTCTGACCACGTATTTGATATCGCTGCCCCAGTTGTAAGAAAGCCGCAGGGTGAACATACCCGCATCCTTATGCCTTTTTTTACCAAATGAACAACCCACCGCCACTCCTTTATTAAATCCGGCGCTGGCGTAACTATCAATATCAAAAGCAGGTATCCCTAATGCTGATTCAATGGCGCTCAGGTTTTCTTTTGTGTTAGACAAATAAAAATTACCGCCAACCAGTGCTTCTATAAAAGGACGTACCGGCGCCGGCGTGGAAGGAAGCAGGCGGACAAGCGCATTAGCCTGCAGTATGCCGTAGCTCGTCTTATAGCTTCCCCGGTAGCCATTGATGTTTACATCAGAAAGAAATCTTCCGTAATAGGTATAACCGATCTCTGCACCGATCCTGATCGGGCTATTCCGTTTATTACGTCCCCATGTAAAAGGATTGGTCAGCACGGCCAGGGCTCCGCCAAAACCAGTATTACCCATATTATTCTTAATAGCGGCTTGCATCTCTTTGGAAGGTACCCCCACCTGGAAGGCCAGCAAGGCATTGACGGTCTCGGCATCTTTTGACCGCTTTTCCGATTGCTGCGCCGGTGAAATGACGGGATAAAAAAAACAGGATACGATCAGTAAAGTGAAAATCTTGTATTTCATGGCCCAATTTTTCAGTATCATAAAATTAGACAGAATAATTATGAACATATACTCCGGCTGTCATTTTTAATGAAATTGCCCGTTACCGATTATTGGCTAAATTGCCGCCCGGGATTATGGATAAATTCATTGTTTCAGCCAGGAAATACAGGCCGCAACTGTTCAATACCGTTGTAGGGCAATCGCATATCACAACGACTTTAAAGAATGCGATCAAAAACGACCAGTTAGCACACGCATTCCTTTTTTGTGGTCCAAGAGGTGTCGGCAAAACTACATGTGCCAGGATATTGGCCAAGACCATCAACTGTGAGAACAGAACAAAAGAGGGTGAAGCCTGTAATAAATGTAATTCCTGTGTTTCGTTCAATGAAGGTACATCGCTCAACATTCATGAACTGGATGCGGCGAGTAACAACTCAGTGGATGATATACGGACGCTGGTAGAGCAGGTACGTTTTGCCCCACAGGCCGGCAGATACAAAGTATATATCATAGACGAGGTACACATGCTCAGTTCGTCAGCTTTCAACGCCTTTTTGAAAACGCTGGAAGAACCCCCTTCTTATGCCATTTTTATTTTAGCCACCACAGAAAAACATAAGATACTTCCTACGATCCTGAGCCGTTGCCAGATCTTTGACTTCAAACGCATCACTACCAACGACACGGTAGAACATTTGCAGGAGATATGCGATAAGGAAGAGGTAAAAGCTGAAAAAGCCGCCTTGCACGTTATTGCCCAGAAAAGCGAAGGTTGTATGCGGGATGCGCTCAGCATCATGGACAAGATCGTCAGCTTCACCAACGGGGAACTGAACTATACTAATACGCTCGAGCACCTCAACATACTGGATGCCGATTACTACTTCAAACTGCTTGACTGCATGCTGAAGCAGGATCTTTCCGGCGCCATGCTTTTGTATGACGACATCAACCGGAAAGGTTTTGAAGGCGACCTGGTGGTCAATGGTTTTGCAGAGTTCATCCGTAACCTGCTCGTATGCAAAGACGAAAAAGCTGCCAGCCTGCTGGAAGTAGTGGAAAGTTTCAAAGACAAATACGTAAGTACCGCGAAAAATATTTCTGCGGCTGTCCTCATCAGTGCTTTGAACATCCTGAATGAAACGGAAATAAACTATAAGGCCGCCCGTAATAAACGCCTGCATGTAGAACTGGCGCTGATCAAACTCTGCTATCTTCAACAGGCTATAGAACTTACTGCCGAAGGTGGCGGGATCAGTAAAAAAAAACTGATTGAGACAGCAAGACCTGTTGCTTTCCGGCAGATAACACCCTTAGAAGTAAAAAGTGAAAGATCAAAAACCAACACTTCTTCCGCTTCTGAAGTAAAATTGATCATAGAGTCTCCGCGTATCGAATCGGCTAAAGTGGCCGAAGATCAGCCTGTTTACAACAGACCGGAGCAAGACAAGCAGCAACCCGAACCCGGAAACCCGAATCCCGGTACCAGCAAGATCTCCGCTTTAGACAAGATACGCAAGCAATACAAAAGCAACGGAGCTACCGGCAATGGCAACCATCATCACCCTTTAAAAGAAACAGCATTACGCATAGCCTGGGATGAATATGTAGAAAAACTCAAAGAATCGAAAAACCCTGCGGCCCAGCCTTTCGGAATGGCGCAATTACGTATCAAAGACGACAATACATTCGAAGCCATCACTGCTAATAATATCGAACAAAAGTTCCTGGAACAGGAACGAAATAAACTCTTCGCATTCCTCCAGGAAAAACTGCAGAACCGTTTACTGCAGTTCAATGTTACTGTTGAAGACAAACCCGACTCCCGTCCAAAGATCGAAGCGCCTCTATCCTCCCGTGACCAACTGCAGAAAATGATGGAACAATATCCGATGGTCAAGGAGTTAAAGGACCGGCTGAAGCTTGACCTGGACTGGTAAGACCTTATAAACCATGCAACGTTCTGCAGAAGCCGGTTGTCAACGCAGTAATATGAGAAAAAATCTTTTACCCGCCAGTCTTACTTTGCTGGCCATCATCAGCCTGGCCTCCTGCGATAAACAATCAGGTGCTATTACATCTTCAAGCTTCTATGGAAAATGGAAGGCAAGTTATAATGATACCATTGAATTCACACGAACCGGCGGCAAGAACATCATCCGGTACAACCAGTCTATGAACCCCTCATTTACAGTACCCGCCGACTATGAATATACATACCAGAACAATAAACTGGGAATAAAGGATGGGCTGAGTGGCCTGGCCACTTTTCGTTTTTATCAGAGCTTCCGATGGATCGAAGAGGGTCGCTCATTTGAGATACAGGGAGTAGAATGGTTCCCTTTTATTTCATCCACTCTTACGTATTTTACATTCACCCGGATACCCTAGGCAAGAGGGATTATATTATCCCCTTTTGCCGGTCCCCTATTCATCAATTTACCTTAATTTCGGCCAAAATTTAAAGTCACATGGCTGAAGTGATATTGATGCCCCGTCTGAGCGACACCATGACGGAAGGAGTGATCGCTGCATGGCATAAAAAAGTTGGTGACCCGGTAAAAAAAGGAGAATTGCTTGCCGAAGTAGAGACCGATAAAGCCACTATGGAACTCGAAAGCTATAAAGATGGCACTTTACTCCATATCGGTACTGAAAAAGGCGGTAAGCTCCAGGTAAATGACCTGTTGGCCATCATCGGTAATAAAGGTGAAGATATCTCCGGTCTCATCGGAGGATCGGGAAGCAGTACCGCAGCCAAACAACCAGAGAAAAAAGAAGAAAAGGCGTCCAAACCGGCAAGTTCCGGGCTGCAACCTGCTACCGCTGCACTTGATGTTTCAAAAATGGATGAAGTAGTTCTGATGCCGCGACTCAGCGATACGATGACCGAAGGCGTAATAGCCGGCTGGCTCAAAAATGTAGGCGACACGGTAAAGAAAGGCGATGTACTGGCAGAAATAGAAACAGATAAAGCGACCATGGAGCTTGAAAGCTATAAAAACGGAAAGCTTTTATACCAGGGAGCCAAAAAAGGAGAAAAGATTGCCGTCAATGACCTGCTTTGTATCATTGGTGAAGAGGGAAAAGTGGATGTGAATGCGATCGTGGCGGCTGCCAAAGGCGGGATCGTTATGGCTGATGCCGGAGCTCCGGGATCAGAAAGCCTGAAAACTGAAGTTTCATCACAGGCAGCAATCTCCGAACATCACGGAGCTTCTTCTTCCAATGGCAGGGTGAAAGCCTCTCCCTTAGCCAAAAAGTTAGCCGCTGAAAAAGGGATTGACATCAGCAAAATGTCCGGATCCGGTGATGGCGGAAGGATCGTAAAAGCCGATATTGACAATTATACTCCTGCTGCAACTCCGGTTACTGCCACCCCGGCAGCGGAGAAGAAAGCGGCAACACCTGTATTCACGCCGGTTATTTCCGGGCAGGAAGGTTTCACTGACATTCCGAATTCGCAAATGCGGAATGTGATCGCCAAAAGACTGGGTGAAAGCAAGTTCAGTGCGCCGCATTTCTATCTTACCATGGAGATCAATATGGATAATGCCATGGCTGCCCGTCCGCAACTGAATGAAATAAGTCCGGTCAAGATCAGCTTCAATGATATGGTAGTAAAAGCCTGTGCCCTGGCGCTGCGGCAGCATCCTGCCATCAATGCATCCTGGCTTGGCGATAAGATTCGTCGCTATCATCATGTACACATAGGTATGGCTGTAGCCATCGAAGATGGGTTGATCGTACCGGTGGTTCGTTTTGCTGATCAAAAAACGTTATCGCAGATAGCGGCAGAAAGTAAAGAACTCAGCGGTAAAGCAAGAAATAAGAAACTGCAACCGAATGAATTCACCGGTAATACATTTACCATTTCCAACCTGGGTATGATGGATGTTGAGGAGTTCACCGCCATTATCAATCCTCCTGATAGCTGTATCCTCGCAGTAGGAAGAATTAAAGAGGTGGTAGTACGGAAAGGCGATGGCTTTGGTGTAAGTAATGTTATGAAAGTAACCCTCAGTTGTGACCACCGCAGCGTGGATGGAGCCTCCGGCGCCGCCTTCCTGCAAACCTTCAAGAAATTCCTTGAAAGCCCCATAACAATGTTACTCTGATCCTTTTGAAATTTATTTGTAAAAGCTGTCCCTTTTAAAACCGGGACAGCTTTTTATTTGTAATGAATTGTGACCCACGTCATTGCCTTGATATTTCTTTAAGTGTATTGTCTTAACATGATAAAATTGATACCGTCACACATACTTTTTATTGAATCCGGCTGTTATTTTAGCAGAAATCCGATCTATGATGTCGAAAGAAGATAACCGTTTTTCCTTCCCGCTTTTATTTCTTGTTACAGGTTCCTCTTTTATACTTTTCAGCCTGGCCATAAAATTATTGGATGGACAGTCATCACATATCAGTCTCTTTATTAAGGTCGGAATTGGCACCCTGGCGCTTAGTCTTATCAGCTTTATCGGTTCTATGGTCACTAATGCTTCTTCTGAGGAATAGATATTTCTATTCATTATCCTGAACTTCCAGCAGCACGATCTTGCCATCCATAGTTGATACTACCAGCCTGTGTTTATCCAAAACACGAACCGTATTTACCATGGAGTTATCTATCTTATGCGCCCATTCCACCTGTTGCTTTACCGGGTCAATAGCATATACGACACCGCTCTTTGTTCCGAAGAAAACATGTCCGTCTTTCTCTATCAGCATGGAAGGCACATGCTCGTAACCAAACCCGCAACCTAAGCGCCAGGCTGTTGTTTGTTTTTCCCTGCTTGCGGCATAAGCGACTATACTATCCTGCATGGTTTTTCCATATATCCATTTACCATCCGCTGAAATACCAATTGACTCCCTGACCGTCGCATCATTATTCCTCCATAATGTTTTACCGTCATTTGCATCAATGGCAGAGATATACCTGTCCGGCGCTACTACATACACTACTCCATCGTATGCCACCGGGATGCAGGAAGCCGGCGAAAAATTGCGTACCGATGAGCCGTTGTTCCATTTCCATATTAATGATCCCGTTCTTTGATCCAATGCGTACAAATGCCTGTCCCATGCGCCAAAAATGATCTTGCCATCGTATAGTAATGGCGTACTGACCACCGGTCCCTGCAAACCCTCATACTGCCATACTGCTTTGCCTGTATGGAGGTCAAGCGCCATGAATGTATGATCGCTGCCACCGATAAATACTGTGTCATTCTTTATCAAAGGAGAGCCTAACACAGAAGCGGCCGTCTCCTTTCTCCATTTCAGTTTGCCTGTGTGGGTGCTGATGCAATAGATGGTACCGTCACCGGAGCCAAACACGACATATCCTTTTGAAAGAGCAGGCGATGAAAAGATCGCCCCACCCGTCTGAAAGCTCCATTTCATCTTCCCATCTTTCAGTGAAAGACAAAGCAGCCTCCCCTCCTGGTTACCCACTATCACCTGCCCGTCACCTGCTGCTGGTGTAGAAATGATATTGGCTTCGGAAGCGTGTTTCCATTCTTCTTTTACCTGTTTATATCTTTCATTGATGCTGTAGTCCGGGCGAATGAATGTTTTATTTACTGCAAACTGTCTTGTTTCGATCCTCACAGCTGTCCATGAAGGTATTGTTCTTGCTCCGGATCTTCTTTCTGAAAAGATCATCGAGTCGTTACGAACATCTACCAGGTTATACCCGCCGGTATCCTGCCTTGCCCTGAGATTAGAACGCCCCATCACGCCGGGGATGTCTTCAAAATTCATCGCTTTATTCGCATGACCGTGACCGCAAAGAACAGCCCAGGCATTATGGCGCCGCAACCTGTCCGTGATCTCGTACCAGTTATCCAGCCCGCTGTCTATAGGGTAATGATTGAGGAATATCACCGGCTGTTGTGGCTTCAGCCCGGCAAGTTCTTTGTCCAGCCAGTTAATAGCGCTGCGGGGTACATGCCCATCGCTCATTCGAACATAAGGACCCGAAGCACAGCCGAGAAAACGGATACCATTGTATTCAAAGCTGAATTTATCGTTGCCGAATATGGTACTGAAACTAACGCCCCCGCTTTCGCTCCAGCCGGTATCATGATTACCAGGAATGATATGCCAGGGCACATCAAGGCTATCCAGTATTCTCTTAGCCAGTTTTATCTCTTCGTTGGTGCCAAGCTCTGTGATGTCGCCGGTCAAAACCACGAAAGCGATATCGTTCATCGCATTAATATCCCTGACAGTACGGCGAAGATCTTCCTCCGCATTACCGTTCGGTGAGCCGATATGTGTATCGGAAATAAATGCAAAACGAAAAGGCCTGGATTGTGCATGGGCGATTGCCGAAATGAGCAGCAACAGGCAAATGATTCTTTTCATGACCCAAATTACTTATTCCGGCATAACCAGCAGGGCGGTAACAAATATTTTTTCCTGATTAATATTTCATTCTGCCATTATCAGGATTTCGGGGAATGCTTATATTCGGTTCTCAAACCTGTTCTGTTATGGTACTGCTTGACATTTCTTCCTGGTGGCAATCCATGGCCATGTTCGAAAAGATATTCTGGGTGATCGCTTTACTATTCTCACTCATGTTCCTTGTGCAGGTCGTGTTGTCATTCGCTGCAGGTGATGGAGATGTATCTGCAGGCGATGCCGATGATTATATCGGTCATGATGACGGTATCGGTTACCAGTTCTTTACCATCAAAAACCTGATCGCCTTTTTTACCATTTTCGGTTGGACAGGCATCGCCTGTATCAAAGGAGGCATGGGTAAAGGGATAACCATTCTCCTGGCGTTGGTGGCGGGCTCACTGATGGTGGTAATGATGGCCTTTCTTTTTCGCAGTATGAGCCGGTTACGGCAAAGCGGCACACTCCAGATAAAAAATGCAATAGGCCTTATCGGCGAAACCTATCTTTTTATTCCTGCTCTCCGTGGCGGCTTTGGAAAAGTACATATCAAAGTACAGGGTTCACTACACGAGTTGCAGGCAATGACTGATGATGAACAGCAGATCGCCACAGGCAAACTGGTAAAAGTGGTGGATGTGATCAATGACAGCACCCTTGTCGTAACCTCTAAACTTTCTTAATTAAAAATTCATTTATAGATTATGGCAGAAAATCTTTTGTTAGTGATCTCCGTAGCGGTACTGTTTTTCTTTATCCTTGTTTTTTCCATGTTCCGCCGCTACAAACGTTGTCCTTCAGACAGGATATTAGTAGTGTACGGTAAAGTAGGCAAAGGCGTTGACGGCACCCGCACTGCCAAATGTATTCATGGTGGCGCTGCATTTATCTGGCCCATCATACAGGACTATTCCTTTCTCGACCTCACGCCCATTTCGCTGGAAGTAAACCTGACCAGTGCACTGAGTAAGCAGAATATCCGTGTGGATGTACCCTCACGTTTTACCGTGGGTATATCTACCGAACCTGCTGTGATGCAGAATGCGGCGGAGCGTTTGCTGGGCATGCAGCGTCCTGCTATTCATGATCTCGCAAAAGATATTATCCTGGGCCAGATGCGTTTGGTGGTAGCAATGATGGATATTGAAGAGATCAACAACAACCGTGATAAATTCCTGGCCAATATCGCCGGTAACGTAGAAGCGGAATTGAACAAGATCGGTCTGAAGATGATCAACGTGAACGTGACCGACATTAAGGATGAAAGTGGGTATATAGACGCATTGGGCAAAGAAGCTGCTGCCAAAGCGATCAACGAAGCCAAGATCCGTGTGGCAGAGCAGGAACGTACGGGTGATATCGGGAAAACCACGGCAGAAAAAGAAAGAGACATTAAAGTGGCCGAGACACAACGTGACCGTGATATCAATGTACAGTTAGCCGTAAAAGAGAAAGAAGTACAGATCGCCGGGGCCAAAAGGGATGAGAATATTGGTAAAGCAGAAGCGGAAAGAGACACCCGTGTAAAGATCGCTGAAGCGAATGCAGTAGCGGTCAAAGGAGAGAATCTTTCAAAGATTGATATCGCCAACTCAGATGCCACAAGACGTGAAAGAGAAGCGGAAGCATTGAAGTTGGCCACTGCCGCTGAAAAAGTGCAGGCGGCAAGGGCGCTGGAAGAAGCATATCTCGCCGAACAAAAAGCGGAAAATGCCCGTGCAGAAAGAGATCGTGCTACCCAAAATGCAACGATAGTAGTAGCAGCTGACATTCAAAAACAAAAACTCATTATTGAAGCACAGGCCGCTGCCGAGCAATTGCGTGAAAAGGCAAAAGGTGAAGCCGATGCCATTTTTGCCAAACTGGAAGCTGAAGCAAGGGGACAATACGAAATGCTCACCAAGCAGGCCGAAGGCCTGGAACGCATTGTTAAGTCAGCAGGCAATAGTCCGAAAGATGCAGTACTGCTGCTGATCGCTGATAAGCTGCCGGAACTGGTGAAACTTCAAACAGAAGCTATAAAGAATATCAAAATTGACAAAGTAACGGTATGGGATGGCGGACAATCGGCAGATGGCAAAGGCTCGACCGCTAATTTCATGAGTGGTTTATATAAAGCCGTACCACCATTGAAAGATATCTTTGATATGGCCGGTATGGACCTGCCCACTTACCTCGGAAAGAAAAAAGACGAAGCGGCAGTGGATACCCAGGCTGAAGAGGTAAAGGATCCAAAGAAAAAATAAAGTAATGTATGATAAAAGGGAACCGGGTTCCCTTTTATTCAACTCTATATTTTCAATAAATTTTGAAAGTTCGGAAATACTATCATAGCTTTGCCATATGAAATTAACGGAAGCCAAACAACAATTCATCAGTTCATGGGGTGCATTCGGTACGCATTGGGGCATCAACCGCACCATGGCGCAGATACATGCCCTCCTGCTGGTAACGCCAGACCCGCTGACACAGGACGACATCATGGAGCAACTGAACATCAGCCGCGGCAATACCAATATGAATATCCGGGAACTGATCAACTGGGGCCTGGTGGAAAGAGTATTACTCGCAGGAGAACGTAAAGAATACTTTTCCGCAGAAAAGGATATCTGGAAAGTGGTGAAGCAAATAGTAAAAGAAAGAAAGAAAAGGGAACTCGAGCCTATGCTGAAACTCCTCGATCAACTGGAAGGCGTGGAAGGAGATAAAAAAGACAAGAATATTAAAGCCTTTGTAGATGCAGTGGGTTCGATCAAACGGCTGGGCAAACAGGCTGATAAAACTTTAGATGCCATGATCAAGGCGGAAGAAAGTTGGTTTGTAGGAAACCTGATCAAGATCTTTAAGTAAACAAATCAGTTTAGTGCGCTGTTAATAAACATCCTTCAGAACAAGAGTTACATCTGCTTGTTATTCTATCTTTAGCCCCTGATATGGAAAAGAAAAATACATTGGTTCTCGGCGCATCAGACAATCCTTCCCGGTACAGCTACTTAGCCATTCAGAAACTCAGGAAGTATGAGCACCCGGTCACTGCATTGGGAAAGAAAGACACTAAGGTGGGAGACGTACTGATCGAAAAAGAACAAAGGCCTTTGACAAATGTGAATACGGTCACAGTATACCTCAACCCGGCCAGGCAACAGGAATATTACGATTACATACTTTCCTTAAAACCGAAGCGGATCATCTTCAACCCCGGTGCTGAAAACGAAGAACTGGCAAGGCTTGCAGCCAAAAACAATATTCAAACGATGGAAGCTTGTACGTTGGTTTTACTAAGCACCGGCCAATACTAATGCCGGTGAGTGCTCGAAATTCTACGAGAAGCCCCAAAGTACTAGCCCTCAATCTTTCCATTTTCCGGTCATTCCGCTTGGACTTTGAATAAGATTTAGCAAATATTTGTCTCCCGTCCCCACTGAAAACTGCAACTGAATAAGATCCGTTGCCAGTATCCAAATCCATTTATCTTTAATACTGTCCGATGAAAAACCTGACATTGTCCGGCATTTGCCTGGCATTACTTCTTGCCTGTACCCCCTCCTTTGCACAGGAAAAAATACCGGTGAATGAGCCGGACCTGAATAAACCAAAATTATTCAGCGATCTCCCTGATAAGATACCTGTTCACCTACTTGACCTGCAAAGCTTCGTCAATACAGAAAATGGCAAACAGGTCAGCCTGAAGATCCCCGGAAATAATAATAAAGGCTTTGACGGCAAAGTAATAGCTGCTGCCGCCAAGTACAACAATACTATCCGTAGCGTAGTGATACGTTCCGCTGATTTTAACGGTGCCACATTAACCCTGTCCTCTTCCATCCAACCCAACGGCACCGTTAAATTCACCGGCCGCATTATCAGCCCTAAACATGGAGACCTCTTCGAACTACAAAAAGAAAACGATCAATATATACTTGTAAAGAAGAACTATTATGACCTTATCAATGAATGACGCCGTAACCTGACCCGTTTTTATCCCTATCAAGTACCTGTGAAAACTAAATCCGCCTTGTTATGACAACAAGTATCCGAACCCTGATCATGGCGCTGTCGCTGACAGTATCCATGATAATGAAAGCCCAGGTTCCCCTTTACAGCAGCCACCCTTCCGCCGCGGCAGTGATGTTCCTCGATTTCGACGGGCACACTGTCGCAGGCACCAGTTGGAATTATAACGGCCCCATCGTTTGCGGAGCGGCGGGGCTGGATAATTCCCAGATCACAGAAGTATTCAACCGTGTAGCTGAAGATTATCGTCCGTTCAACATCAACATCACCACCGACTCTGCCAAATTCCTGGCAGCACCAGTAAGCCAGCGCATGAGAGTTATCCTGACAGTCAGCTCAAGCTGGTATGGCGCTGCCGGCGGTGTTGCTTTTGTAGGATCGTTCACCTGGGGAGATGACAATCCCTGTTTTGTTTTCTCTGCCCTGCTGAACTATAACGTAAAAAATATTAGCGAAGCCACTGCACATGAAGCAGGACATACACTTGGTTTGTATCACCAGGCATCGTATGATGGTAATTGCAATAAACTGACCGACTACCATCCCGGATCAGGTGCAGGAGAGATCGGCTGGGCGCCGATCATGGGGGTAGGGTATTATCGCAATATGACCTTATGGAATAACGGCCCTAATCCTTACGGATGCAGCAACCTCCAAAGCGATCTCGATATTATTACATCCGGTACAAATGGTTTTGGTTATCGTACCGACGACCACGGGAGCACATTCGCAGGCGCTACCACCATA
This sequence comes from Chitinophagaceae bacterium, assembly GCA_016787085.1. GTDB lineage: Bacteria > Bacteroidota > Bacteroidia > Chitinophagales > Chitinophagaceae > VBAT01. Next base: position 18,206 of record JAEUVJ010000036.1, read on the forward strand.
AGCTTCTCAAATAATGAATTTACCACCAGTGGCATCATTGAGAGAAATACAGATACCGATATGTTCAGGTTTAGCATGCTGGCTGCCGGACGTTTCCAGTTAGATGCCATTCCCTACAATGTCGGCACCGGCAATACCGGCTCCGATCTTGACCTGCAGGTGACTTTGTATGACAATTCGCAAACGGTACTTAATATCTATAATCCCGGAACATTGCTGAGTTCAATAGTGGACACGCTGATTAATCCGGGGACGTATTTCATAAAGATAGAAGGCAGGGGCAACCAGTACGCCCCTCACTATGCCAGCTTAGGATCGTATTCTTTACTTGGCCGCTCTGCACCCGGCGCCGTTTTGCCGGTACGCAATATTGAATTACGCGGCCACCTCAATGGCGATATCCATGAGCTGAACTGGAACATTGATGCAGATGAGCAGGTCATTAAACAGGTAATTGAAATATCCGGTGATGGTCAAACATTCCTGCCGCTTACTGAAAAGGCCAATGACCTGCGTTCACACTCCTATAGTCCATATAATACGGCTGCAGCACGATACCGGCTGAATGTGACTTTTGATAACGGAAGACAATATTACTCCAATATCGTTGCTATCCGCCGGAATGGAGATACACCCCGGCCGCAATTAAACGGAACACTTATCCGTTCAAACGCCCTTTCCGTAAACAGTCCCGGCATCTATGATTTCACTCTCCTTGACATCAATGGCCGCATCATCACTAAAGGAAAACTGGCTAATGGCATCAATAATATAAACAGCGGCCATCTGACTCATGGCATGTACATAATACGTTTTATTGGCCACACACAGCAATGGAGCGATAAATTTATCCGACAATAGCTTGTTTTGCTCCTGTTAACAGAACTATAATCCGTTCCCGCTTTTACTAATCAGAGATTTTTCTTATTTTAGGAAAATCTCTTTTTTATGCGATGGAGAAAATTCAATGGCGACCCTATTGATCTTCCCATTATCTCAGCAGTTGAGAATGCCATTAAACGGGAAACCAACGCCGGCTACCGGCTGAAGGTTTGTATTGGCACCGACTCACAGGTAAAGGGAAAAGAAACAGAATTCGCTACCGTTATCGTCTTCCTCCGGGAAGGTCACGGCGGGTTTATGTTCATTCACAACGAAAAGACCAGGCAGCAGTACACCATCAAAGAAAGAATGCTGATGGAAGTAGCCAAGAGTATTGAGATCGCTTATGAACTGTGCAACCTGTTCACCGTGTATAACGTGGATATGGAAGTGCATGCGGACATCAACACGAACCCGCATTTCAAAAGCAACGATGCACTTAAAGAAGCCATGGGCTATATCCTTGGGATGGGCTTTGCTTTTAAAGCCAAACCTGAAGCATTTGCCAGCAGCAGTTGCGCCAATAAAGTGGTGAACTGATCCCGGCCTCCCCACACTTGTCATTCATGCGGGGGCCACCCCGCAAAAGAGATCGTCTCCCCCTGTTTTTCCCTTTTCTTCTCCATTCCGATAATCAACAATAAAAATATCCCTGAGGCAGGTAAACTACAGATCAGTGTATTATCTCTTTTATGGAACCAGGCAACTGAATCGATAAAAGCAAATCTGGTCGGAAATTCCTTTAACGGAGCCTTGTGCCAGGTGTGATGTTTGTTTCGTGGGCCGAAAAGGCTTCTTGTCGTGGAGCATGTAAGGTCTGATCAAGGGAAGCAGCACCGGAAGTCGTTTCTTCAAACATCTTATCAATTCTTTTAGTGTCCTCCTGCGCAAAAGAGAAAGTAATGATGACCAGGATAAAAAGCAGGACAACCAGATTTTTTTCGGATAAGATTCTTCTCATATATAATGATCCTGAATTGAGCGCAAAGAAAGGTATAAATGTCCAACAGTCCAAAGTCATTTATCTCACAATCCATCACAGCCGTGTAAAACTATTATTCAATGAACCAATATAATCCAGCAAGAGCTTGCGGCCTTCCTTATTTAGTGCTGATGTAACAAAATAAGGCGGCGGTTCTTCCCAGTTCTCTGCCAATGCCGCTAAGAACGCACCTGTATTCCTTTGAGTTGCCATAGGCTTATTCTTATCACTTTTGGTAAACACCAGTACAAAAGGTGCTTCCCATTTCCCTAACTGGTTGATAAAGTCAATATCCGCCTGCTGCGGTTCATGCCGGCTGTCAATCAGCACAAATAAACAAACGAGGTTTTCTCTTTTGCGGATGTAGTTTTCTATCATTTGCTCCCAGCGACGGCGGCTACTCTGCGATATTTTGGCATAGCCATACCCGGGAAGGTCAACGAGGTACCATTTCCTTTTATCATTGGAGACGATCTCAAAATGATTGATCAGTTGTGTCTTGCCGGGTGTAGCAGATATCTTAGCCAGGTTTTTGTTATTGCTGAGCATATTGATCAGCGATGACTTGCCTACATTGCTGCGGCCGATAAAAGCGTATTCCGGACGGTCAGGCTTTGGGCATTTGTCGTAATCAGGATTGCTGATGAGGTATTGAGAAGAAACGATCTCCATTAGGGTGCAAGATACCTGATAGAAAAGAAATGTGCATACTGATGTCAAAAACCCGATCAAGCGTCTTCTCTTATCTTTGCACCCGCTATGACAGAACCCTTACCACACGATCATATCATCCCTTTCAAAGACTCGGATAAGACCAAGAAAGAACAGGTGGCCGAGATGTTTGACCGGATCGCCCTGCGTTATGATACCATGAACCGGGTGCTGTCGGCCCGCACCGATATCGTCTGGAGACGAAAAGCTATACAGACGCTGAAAAAGAACCAGCCTAAAACAATATTAGATATTGCTACCGGTACCGCCGATATGGCTATTATGGCCTGTAAATTGCTTAACCCGGATAAAGTTTTTGGCATTGATATATCGGCACAGATGCTCGAAGAAGGCAGAAAGAAAGTTGAGAAAGAAGGGCTTGCGGGCAAGATCGAATTACAGCACGGGGATTCCGAGACAATAAATTTTGCAGAAAATACGTTTGATGCCGTGATGGCTGCATTTGGGGTCCGGAACTTTGAGAACTTAGAAAAAGGATTATCGGAAATGCTACGGGTACTGAAACCCGGCGGTCAACTGGTGATCCTCGAATTTTCAAAGCCAAAGCAAACAGCAGTGCGGGGACTGTATAATTTATACATGGGCATAGTAGCCCCGCAGGTAGCCCGGTGGTTCAGGCAGAACAAAGAAGCATACCAATACCTGAACGAGTCTGCCAATGCTTTCCCCGAACGCCAGCAGTTGGTCGCTATTTTAAACAAACTTGGTTATTGCGATACCGGGTATAAATCGTTAAGCTTAGGAATATGTTGCATTTACAGCGGAAGAAAGCCTTGAGATGGATCACCGGATCGTTTTTGCTTTTGGGCCTTACCTGCTTTTCGCATACACTACGTGCACAGGAAAGAGAGATCTACCTTTACGATCACGATACCAAGCCATATTATTTTGGCATCACCCTGGCCGGCAGTATGTCCCGCTTTCATACGGAACAACATGCCCGCTTTCTGGCTGACGACAGCATTTTTGTAGCCGAACCGGAGAACTCAGGCGGTTTTGGTCTTGGTCTCTTAGCCACTTTTCGTTTGTCAGACCGTTTCCAGTTTCGTTTCAACCCTCAATTAGCTTTTACAGCCAGGAGCATCTTTTATAAAAGCAAGTACCCGGATATTGACAACCTCACGGACATCCGAAAACCAGTTGAATCGGTGATCGTATCCTTTCCTTTCCAGTTAAAGCTGCAGTCTGACCGTATCGGCAATTTCCGTGTATATGCCCTGACAGGTGTAAAAGCCGATATTGACCTGGCCAGTAATGCCCGTGCCAAAAAAGCAGAAGACCTAGTAAAGATCAAAAAATATGACTATGGCGTAGAACTTGGCCTTGGATTTAATTTCTTCTTCCAAAGCTTTATTCTTTCTCCTGAAATAAAACTCAGCAACGGCCTCGGCAATATACACAGCCGCGACCCCAACCTGATCTATTCCAGCGTATTTGACAAGATACAGTCACGGATGATCGTATTCAGTATTCATATTGAAGGGTAACCCCTGTCTTATAAAGAGGCTGCTGAATTGAAGTTTCTTCATTTTTCACACCTTTCCCTAAAATAGTAATGACTGAATTGTCTGCTAAAGAAGTATTGCTTATAAATTGGCTTTTAGGTCTAAGTTCCCCTTTAGGGGACAGGGGTGTTTTAAAAATCAAACTCCCTCCGGTGCATATTCCATCTTACACCAAGTGAAACAACAGTGGTATTACCCGAAATAACAGGAGCCGTTTTTGTTTGCTGCCTGCGATAGACACCGAACAGTTCCAGGAAAAGATTTTCTCTTACCTCATAGGACACCAGCAAAGAAGCATACAATACATTGGTCTTCCAACCCGAACCGATCTCAAATCCATAATCCTTCGTTCTGTAAGGTGTAACATGCGGAAGAAAAATATTACTGCCAAAGCTGCTGTAATTAGCGCTGCCGACAGCTGCCGAATCCCTCCCCTGTGTGTAATAGATCATTTTCCCCTGCACTAACCATTTTGGCGCCGGCTGATAGCGGGCTACACCAATGATCTCGGAAAAATTGGCCATCAACGGATGCGCCAGTGGCTGGTTGTAATGTGTATAGTTTGCTACAGAATCACGATGCGAATACGTAAACGGGCGGACACGGTTGTGTTCCAACTGTACGTCAAGATTCTTAATACTGAAAGCATCAATGTATTTGACGCCTAACTGCATTCCGAACTTATTCGCCCACCAGCCATTGCCTGCTTTGATCTCTGATAACTTAAACTCATCCAGCAGCAATTGTCCATATACCTGGAAGCGATGCGCAATATTAGCCTTGGCATCCAGCCCTACCACTGAGTTGTCATAACTGCCATTCTGTAATTCAATGGAACGATAGAAGATGACGGGGTTCAGGTAACCAAAATCAAACCTATCCTTCCGGCCAAATACCACGCCTTCAAAAAGGCCGACGTTCAGCCATTTCGTAAGGGCAATATCAAGATGATGCATGGCTGCATATTTCTTGCCGATCAGTTTATCACCTATCCTGTCGTCGGCATTATGCAGTTCCATAAATAAGTTCTGGTAGTTGAACTTCCATATTCTTGTATTCAGCCGCAGGAAAAGATTGTTGTTGCCAAAATCGCTCAGGAACAGACTACGGTAGCCATTACCGATAAAATTCTTGTCATAGCCAAACGTGATATCAATGTACTTCGCTGCATTGAACGTAAAATACCCTCTTGCATCAAAATAATCTACGCCACCGGCTGCTTTGAAATCTTTGTATAACCCGGCGCCGGGTGTCGCTTTCCTGTCATTGATCCATTGCTGTACATAGGCAGGGTCACGTTCCTGGTTGTCTGTGATGTAGGCAGCAAAACCTACTTTGTTGGCGATACGGCCCCTCACCGTCAACCCGCGGGTATTAAGAAAAAGGTGCTGGTCATTATCCTTTTCTTTGGAAACGGTGTATTGAATGACCGGGTTGATAACGAGATCAAAATCCTTCACATGTACTTCATACAGGTTAGCAGGTGTTTTATAAAAGCTTTTAAGTATTGGCTTCTTACTTCGCAAAGAAGGAACTACGCTTAAACTATCGGGAACAAACTCCAAGTTATTTTTAAAAAGACTCTCGACATTGTACCAATCAATTTCATTCTTTTTCTGAAAAAGAGAAAAACTATGCCTATTGGCATAACCCCTAATGGTATTTATTGTTTTCTCCCGACTGAAGGGCTTTATTTTAGAAAAATTTAATGCAGAATCTGTCCCAGCTTTTATTTCCAATCTCTCCAGCAAAATATTGGCCTTATCGCCCTGCGGCAGGTAAGTGGTCTGCGAAAAAATTGTTTCAGTAAAAAGAAAGGAAAGCAGTAAAAATAAATACGGCAACCACCTCTTCAGGGGCTGGGGGTTTTCTTTAAATTGCATAGTTATGGATTAATCCGTTCAGCAAATTATGCAAATATATCTGATAAAAAACATACAGGTGGTCAATGAAGGCCGGGTACAGACCGCCGATGTATTGATAAAGAATGGAAGGATCGAAAAGATAGCGCCGCAGATCACCTCACATGACCTGCACCTTACCGAGATCAACGGTGAAGGCCGCTATCTTTTACCCGGAGCTATAGATGACCAGGTACATTTCCGGGAACCGGGGCTTACACACAAGGCCAATATCTATACCGAGTCCAAAGCGGCGGTGGCCGGCGGCGTTACCAGTTTTATGGAAATGCCGAATACTGTTCCTAATGCGCTCACACAGGAATTACTGGAAGACAAATACCGGATCGCTTCACAAACATCACTGGGAAACTATTCCTTTTACATGGGTACCGGCAACGACAACCCGGATCAGGTACTAAAGACAAATGATAAACGAAAAGAGGTTTGCGGAATCAAGATATTCATGGGCTCCAGCACCGGCAATATGCTCGTGGACAATCCCAACACGTTAGATAAAGTTTTCCGGGAAAGCGAGGTGCTGATCGCCACGCATTGCGAGGACGAAAGCATCATCAGAAAAAACCTTCTTGAATTAAAAGCAAGCGGCAAAGCGTTGACAGCCGCCGACCATCCTGTTATCCGGAATGAAGAGGCCTGTTATGAATCATCCCTGTATGCGATCCAGATAGCCAAAAAATACAATACCCGGCTGCATATCCTGCACATCAGTACAGAAAAGGAGCTACAGCTTTTTACCAATATGCTTCCATTGAAAGATAAACGTATCACGGCGGAAGTATGTGTACATCATTTGCATTTCACCAGCGATGATTATGGCCGTTTAGGCAACCTGATCAAATGCAATCCTGCCATTAAAGCGCCGAATAATAAAGCAGCATTATGGACAGCCCTGCTGGATGACCGGTTGGATGTGATCGCCACTGATCATGCTCCTCATGCATGGGAGGAGAAAAATGAGCTTTACGAAAAAGCGCATGCCGGGCTACCGCTGGTACAGCATTCCTTATTGCTGATGCTCCATTATTATAAACAGGGAAAAATAGCATTAGAAAAGATCGTGGAGAAAATGAGCCATGCTGTGGCCGATTGTTTCCAGGTAAAGGAAAGGGGCTATATCCGGGAAGGTTATCATGCCGACCTGGTGATCGTGAATACACATGAAAAGACAATAGTATCCAAAAACAATATCCTGTACAAATGCGGCTGGAGCCCGCTGGAAGGATTTGAATTTCCGGCCGCCATCACCCATACTTTTGTAAATGGACATTTAGTATATGGAAACGGAGTTTGGGATGAATCTCATAAAGGACAACGATTATTATTTGACAGATAGTGTGAGTGGTCAGTGGTGAGTGGTCAATAACTTCCGAAAGGTACACTACCCCACTCACCATTCACCACTCACCATTCACCACCATGCAGATAGATAAGATATCATTCAACGACATTTCGATCTTTCACACGGAAGAAGAGTTCTCTATTTTTCATAAACTGAATTTTACCCGCACTGTCGGAGGAAAGGAATGGCTACGAAAGTTCTTTACCGAGCCTCATAGTGATCTGAAAAAGATCACTGGCACGCAGAAAGTGATACGTACACTGATGGAGCATGTCAATGAATGGCCGGCAGACATTACCAATGGCACCGTGCTCGTCATGGACAAATTTCTCGATTATCAGTTGGACCCGGTCAGCCAGCACCCCACTCCTTTTAATAGTTTCTGGTACAAATGGCTGCACAATGCGGATTATTCGATGACCAAATACTCCATCAGCCATTTTGCCGATTTCTATCGCGGTCTCCGGAATATCGCCGGTCTGCTGGAAGATCTTGATCTGCCGATAGGCATAAAAATTTATATTGACCGTATTGTACAGATACTAAAAGAGCCGCCGCTGGCTGAGCTATCTAAAACAGAAAGGGGCAAAAAATTCTCCACGCAGCAAAACCTGTACTATGCCTACCATGTACGCGGCCGGTACAAGACCAATACGCTTGAACTGATAGATATTTACAGCCGGTTAGACGCCTGGTATTCGATGGCTGTTGCTGTAAAGACGTTTGGCCTTTCCTTCCCGGAATTTGTGGATCAAAGCACTCCATTGGTGGATGCAAAAGGGTTATACCATATTTTAATTCCCAATCCTGTCGCCTATGATATGCAGATGAACCCGGAACATAATTTTCTCTTTCTAACCGGGGCCAATATGGCGGGTAAAAGCACATTGATCAAATCCGTAGGCGCCGCCGTATTCCTGGCACATATAGGGATGGGTGTACCCGCTACCCACATGAAGCTGACATTGTTTGATGGTTTACTAAGCAATATCAACGTGGTGGATAATATCGCCAAAGGTGAAAGCTTTTTCTTCAACGAGGTACAGCGGATAAAGAATACCATTGAAAAGATCAACAACGGGAAGAAATGGCTGGTGTTGATTGATGAGCTGTTCAAAGGCACCAATGTGCAGGACGCAATGAAATGTTCTCTCGCCGTTATCAAAGGGCTGATCAAAATAAAAAATTCATTATTCATACTCTCTACCCACCTTTACGAGATCGGCGAAGAACTGAAAGCCTTTCCGAATATCTCTTTCCGGTATTTTGAAACTGATGTCAAAAACGATCAGTTGCATTTTAGTTATCAGTTGAAAGAAGGAATAAGCAACGATCGTATAGGTTATGTCATCCTGAAAAGGGAGAAAGTGGTGGAAATGCTGGATAAATTATAGTCTGAACCACGATTTATGGGATTATTAGAACAAATGAGAAAACATCGCTATTAATTTCGACGTATGCAAAGATTGTTATTTGTAGTTCCTTTGATATTCTTTCACATTACTCTTATTGCACAGAGTAACATTGATGTGCTGCATTATAAATTTGAAATTGAACTTTCCGACAAATCCGATACGATCTCAGGCATTGCAACTATTGATGTAAAATTTCTTTCTGCATCTGATAGCATATCGCTGGACCTGGCTGGGCCTAAACAACCTGGCAGCAAAGGAATGCTGATCTATACGCAACATGATACAGATCACCCTTACATAGCGATAGTTCGGGGAGATAAGGTCATCCTGGACCTTTCAGATACTGCCAAAGCAGGAGAAGAACGACGATTTATCATTCATTACTTTGGGATCCCTTCCGACGGGCTCATCATTTCCCGTAACAAATATGGTAAACGCACTTTTTTTTCCGACAACTGGCCTGACAGGGCCCATCACTGGATACCCTGTGTTGACGACCCCTCGGACAAAGCATCAGTTGAGTTTATTATTACAGCCCCGGATCATTATGAAGTGGTCTCAAATGGACTTTTAGCAGAAGAAAGAAAATTACCAGATAGTAGAAAACTTACACACTGGAAAGAAGAAACACCTTTGCCAACTAAAATAATGGTGATCGGTGTAGCTGATTTTGCCGTGGATACGGCGGGATATGTCCATGACATCCCTGTTACCAGCTGGGTGTTCCCGGAAAATAAAAAGGCTGGCTTTTATGACTATGCGCAGGCCAAAAATGTGTTAGCGTGGTTTGTGGACTACATCGGCCCGTTCCCGTATAAAAAATTAGCCAATGTACAATCAAAGACCATGTTCGGTGGTATGGAAAATGCCGGGGCGATCTTTTACAATGAAAGTACCGTGACCGGCACCCGGTCAGAAGAAAGATTACTGGCACATGAGATAACCCACCAGTGGTTCGGTGATATGGTGACGGAAAAAAACTTCTCGCATCTCTGGCTCAGTGAAGGCTTTGCTACTTATCTCGCCAATGTGTACCTCGAATCAATACATGGCGCTGACCGGTTCAATAAAGAAATGAAGGAAGACAAGGAGCAGGTAATTGACTTTGCCCGCTCATCCGATCAGCCGGTGGTGGATACTTTTTCTCCGTATATGCAGCTACTGAATGCCAACAGCTACCAGAAAGGGGGCTGGATACTGCACATGCTCCGCAGGCAATTAGGTGATTCCATTTTTCATGCGATCATACGGGCGTATTATACTGGGTACGCAGGCAAAAATGCGGACACGAAAGACTTTCAGATGATATGCGAACAGGTCTCAGGCAAAAATCTCGAAACATTTTTTCACCAGTGGCTGTACCTTCCCGGCATACCACAAGTAGAAATAAAGTGGAGGTATGATTCAAAGAAAAAAATGGTTGTCCTCGCTGTAGATCAGTTGCAAAAGCATGTCTTTGATTTTCCTTTGGAGATCGCAATAGAAATCGCCGGGAAGACTAAAACACAGCAACTGCTAATAAACAAACGATCCGGGCAATTCAGCATCCCTGTAAAGACCAGTCCGGTAAGAGTTACTGCCGATCCCGGAAGTTCCCTTCTGTTTGAAAGCCAGGTGATAAAAATCAGGTAAAGCCCTGCTCCCGGTGAAGCATAGTAGTAATAAAGGGTAATCAGAATACTTAAAATGGAGTATTTTTAGAGCACCCCTCTATCCGTAATTTTCAACGGTAAAGTCACCTTGTATGGAAAATACAACAAACACTACTTCAACAGTACTTAACAAGATCATCATCCCCGTTATCACTACCGTTCTCGGAGCGACAGCTATTTATTTCCTTGGCTTTAATAAGAAAGGGGGTCGCTCGGATATGGAAAAGATGCTGATCACCAAAGAAGCTACCATCAAGGCCTGGAAGTCCTTTGTCACGGTGCAGAATATCGGCTACAAAAACATGAACTCATTGTCTGAAGAGTACAAGGAGAAGATCGGGGAAGCGGCAGCTGAAAAAGGAATAGCAGGGACGGTACCCGTATTGACGGACTTTAAAAATGATCTTTTCAAAGAACTAAAGAAAACAAATACTGATATTACCGAGATATTGAAAAATGAAGATATAGACGAAGGTTTTGTTTCGATGCTGAACAGGACCCTGGAAAATGGGAAAGATGAAGAAAAAAAGGCTCTTGTTTTTTTCGATGATATAACGGGTTTAGCGAAAGAAGATATAAGTGATAAGGAGAAAGCGACCCGCTGGGAAAAATTAACCGCAAAGTTCATGGCCATGGAAGAAAGATCTTCAGCCAGGGCCGCCAATGAAGCGGAAGAGATCGCCAAAACACTTTCTGAAAGATACGGCCAGGTATTTGACCTGAACCAATTGCAGGTATATGTGGATTATAAAAAAGAAAAAGACAATAAACCTGTTGATGATAATACAGGCGGTGGCGATGATAAAAAAGACAAAGCTCCTTCAGAACCCGGCGGTACTGAATATACAGGTGATGATAAAGGCAGCAGCGCAGGCAACAGTGTTGAAGTGACCGCTTCACAATTAACCGGCGAATGGGATATGAAAGGCGGCGCACTTGAATTATCCAAAAACGGAGATATGTTCTGGACCTTTGAAGGCAAAGGCTATACATCAGGCAGCTGGAAATTGCAGGATGGAAAACTGCAAATGAAAGCCACTAACCCCGATAATGGAAAAATCAGCACCATCGTCGGTTCGTTGTCTGATGTCACTCTAAATTCATTTACCCTTACTATTCTATCTACTCCTAAAGAAGTGTACCATTTCAAAAGAAGCCGGTGAAACCTGCGGTGTAATACTACTTTACGGTATTACCTGATCGGGTTATTTTCTCTACCTTCAATCCGATAAGTATCGGATCATGCTTGTAAAAACCTTTGGCAGCGCTGTATATGGAGTAGAAGCGATCACCATTACCATTGAGGTAAACTGGTTGCCAGCCTCAGGTAAGGACCCGATGATCGTAGGCCTGCCGGACAATGCCGTAAAGGAAAGCCTTCAACGCATCGAAAGCACTTTTAAGACCAACGGCTATCAAATGCCGAGAACAAAAGTGGTGGTGAACCTGGCACCTGCCGATATCAAAAAAAGCGGAACCCCGTTTGACCTTCCGATCGCATTGGGAATATTAGGGGCATCGGAACAATTGGACAACAAAGAAGCATTGGCTGGTTATGTGATCATGGGAGAACTGAGCCTTGACGGAGAGATACGTCCCATCAAAGGAGCGTTACCTATTTCCATCCAGGCAAGAAAAGAAGGGTTTAAAGGATTGATCGTTCCGAAAGTGAATGCCCGGGAAGCCGGCATGGTTAATAACCTGAATGTATACGGTGTAACGCATATCAGAGAGGTCATTGACTTTTTTGAAAAAGAAGAAACAGGATTAGAACCTGTAAAGATCAATACGAGAGATGAATTCTTTCATTCCCAATATGATTTTGAAATTGATTTTGCAGATGTAAAAGGACAGGAAAATATCAAACGGGCATTGGAAATAGCAGCCGCCGGCGGACACAATGCTATTCTTATCGGGCCTCCGGGTGCAGGCAAGACCATGCTGGCAAAAAGATTACCCACCATCCTGCCTCCTTTGAGTTTGCAGGAAGCGTTAGAAACAACGAAGATCCATTCCGTAGCAGGCAAGCTGCCGGAAAATTCGACGCTTATTTCGAGACGTCCATTCCGTTCGCCGCATCATACGATCAGTGACGTAGCCCTGGTAGGCGGAGGTGGTATCCCGCAGCCCGGAGAAATTTCGCTGGCTCATAATGGAGTGTTATTCTTAGATGAATTACCTGAATTCAAAAGAACAGTACTGGAAGTAATGCGCCAACCCATGGAAGAAAGAAGAGTGACTATTTCGAGGGCAAAAGTCGCGGTTGACTTTCCGGCCTCTTTTATGCTGATCGCATCCATGAATCCATGTCCTTGCGGTTTCTATAATCATCCTGACAGGGAGTGTACCTGTCCGCCAGGATCTGTACAAAAATATTTGAATAAAATATCGGGGCCATTATTGGACAGGATTGACCTGCACGTAGAAGTAACGCCTGTTGCCTTTAGCGAACTATCTAATCTGAAACCACAGGAGGGTTCTTCGCATATCCGTGACCGGGTCATCCATGCCCGGGATATACAGGCAGAAAGGTATAAAGAGAATACCGGAATCTATTGCAATGCGCAAATGAGCAGCAAGATGCTGAAAGATGTCTGTGTGATCAGCACCGTTGGCTCTAACCTGTTAAAAGCGGCTATGGAAAAACTCAATCTTTCTGCCCGGGCGTATGATCGCATCTTAAAAGTATCGAGAACCATTGCTGATCTTTCTGCCTCTGCTGATATCAAGCCTGAACACCTTGCAGAAGCCATTCAATACCGGAGCCTTGATAGGGAAGGATGGGCAGGATAACCCATACTGGCTGGTTTATTGCCCATGACCAAGCTGACTGGCTGAATTGTTCCAGCGATAACAATATCTGCGCTTCGGCAACAAAATTATTCACCCGGTCACCGGCATTTTTCAAACAAAGTCATATCACTTACTGTTTATTAGCTGCCTTTATGGCCAGCAAGCTTTTTTGTATATTCGCAACCCTCTGACAATAAAAAGGCATTATTTATCCCGGTAAGCAATGCCCGGTTTTGTGCAATTTCAACATCTTATCACCTGTTAGTATGAAAATATTATTACATTATCTGAAGCCGCATAAATGGCTCGTCACTCTCGTTCTAATATTGGCCGCTATCAACATTGGGTTTTCGTTATTCGATCCGATCATCTTCGGCAAACTGATCAACCTGGCTAATCTGCACCAGGTCAATCCCGCACCGGACCAGCATTATAACTGGCACGACTATTTGCTTTTAAAGATCAACTATATCAACAAGAACGGACAGGAAGATCACCTGTATGGGGTAGTATGGCTTTTGCTGGCATCCATCACCGTTGCGATGATAAGCCGCATAGCCAAGAATTTCCAGGATTATTTCCTCAATGTGGTCATTCAGAAATTTGGCGCCAAGGTTTTCACCGACGGGTTACAGCATGCTATGAAACTGCCTTACCAGCAATTTGAAGACCAGCGCAGCGGGGAAACACTATCGGTTTTAACCAAAGTAAGGGCCGATGTTGAAAAATTCATGATCAACTTCATCAATATACTTTTTGGAGTGATCGTCGGTATCGTCTTTGTCTTCTTCTATGCTGCGATCTTCATTCACTGGAGTATTCCCATCGCTTATCTTGTTGGTATCTTTTTACTCACAGTCATTACCAATTTACTAAGTAAAAAGATCAAGGTCATTCAGAAGAACATTGTCGGGCAAACCACCGCCCTTGCCGGGTCTACGACAGAATCATTGAGAAATATCGAATTGGTAAAAAGTCTCGGGCTGACCCGCCAGGAAGTAGAACGTCTTAACAAGAACACCTATAAGATTCTTGGACTGGAACTGACCAAAGTAAAACGTATACGCAGTATTAGCTTTATACAGGGGACAATGGTAAATACCCTGCGCCAGGTGATCCTTTTCATACTGATGTGGCTGATATTCGGCCGGTTCATGGATGCCGGCCAACTGGTAACCATGCAGATATTTTCTTTCTTTGTTTTTGGCCCTTTGCAGGAGATCGGGAATATCCTTCTTTCCTACAGGGAGGCTGAAGCCTCTTTAAATAATTTTCATACCCTGATGCAAAAAGCTCCTGAACCCGAACCGGATAAACCTGAGCATCTGGGTAGTATCGAAACGTTATCATTCAGGAATGTAGCTTTCCAGCACCAGACCGCAGCACAAAAAGCCATCAATGACATCAGCTTCGATGTAAAGGTGGGTGAAACCATTGCCTTTGTCGGCCCAAGCGGAAGCGGCAAGTCAACATTGATGAAATTACTGGTAGGATTATACCGACCGCAGGAAGGAAAGATATTTTACAATAACCTGGATGAAACAGAGATCCGTTTTGATGACCTGCGCAACCAGATCGGGTTCGTCACCCAGGACACCAATCTTTTCAGTGGCACTATAAAAGAAAACTTATTGTTTGTAAATCCATCGGCCACAGAAGAAGACCTGATGGAAGCGATGAAAAAAGCAGCCTGTCAGAATTTACTGTCAAGAGCGGAAAAGGGATTAGATACCATGATCGGCGAAGGAGGATTAAAACTATCCGGAGGCGAAAAGCAAAGGCTGTCAATCGCCCGGGCATTACTGCGTAAACCCAGGTTGCTGTTGTTTGATGAGGCGACATCGGCCCTCGATTCATTGACAGAAGAAGAGATCACTGATACCATCAGGGAAATATCACAACAGGGCAACCAGATCACTATCCTCATTGCGCATCGTCTCTCTACCATCATGCACGCAGACAGGATATATGTACTCGAAAAAGGTGATGTGGTAGAAACAGGCAATCATGAAAAATTACTGCAGGAAAAGGGGCTGTACTATGCCATGTGGCGTCAGCAGATCGGTGAAAGAAAGAGCAAAACTGTGGCAGTAGCCTGACTTTCTGTGCCAGAGATGTAACCAGCGGATTTTTTTATTATTGCGGTATAACTCATTTTATTCATGGGATTATTTTCCTTTCTCGGTATCGGAAAAAACAAGATCAGAGAAGCCATTTACCAGGGGGCTGTTATTATTGATGTGAGACCCGCATTTGCTTTTGATCAACATGGTCGCATACCTGATTCTATTAACATCCCTGTTGACAGGATCACTATTAATATTGAAAGGATCAGGAGTATGAACAGGCCGGTTGTGATATGCTGCGAATATGGAAATGATTGCGCTAAAGTGGCCGGCATACTCAGAGAAAACAGGATCAGCAACGTGATAAATGGAGGAAGCTGGAGATCTGTATTGAAAAAAATATGAGGCGGGTAGAGTATCCCCGCATAGTTATAGCATTATCTTCACTAAGCTCCGCTTGTCATCTATTCAGGCTTCAGATAGCATTAAAACACGGATTCAGGCGGCTCAAAATCTTGGCAGCCATTAGTATAATTCATTGATTTTCTGTACTTAATACTCAAAAAGCATAGTCGGCTATATTAATTTGTGATATGTCAAAAAAAAAGCCTTTATTTTGTATTGTTTTGGTGTTCTTTACAGTTGCACAAGTCCTGAACGTTAATATCCTTATGATAAATGTTCATCGGTCACTGTTCGGCACTTATTTGTTTTTTTAAATTTATCAGTAAAATGAACATTTACGTAGGAAACCTTAGTTGGAACCTGAAAGACCAGGATCTTTCGAATCTTTTCGCCTCTTACGGCGAAGTAACATCTGCCAAAATTGTTACCGACAAATTCACTAACCGCAGCAAAGGCTTTGGCTTTGTTGAAATGGCTGACGATGCGGCTGCTCAGGCCGCGATCGCTGCTCTTAATGGTTCAGAAGTGGATGGCCGTAACATCGTAGTTAACGAAAGTCGTCCGAAACCTGAAGGCGGCGGCGGCGGCGGCTTCAAGAAAAGAAGCTTTGGCGGCGGTGGCGGTGGCGGCGGCTACAAGAAAGGTGGCGGCGGTGGCGGCTACAAAGGTGGCGGCGGTGGCGGTTACAACCGTGACCGTGGTGGATATAATAACGATTATTAATCAATAACGATATTCACAGTCTTTATGAAGTCCGGCAAGCTGCCGGACTTTTTTATTGCATACGTTAATATATTCTGTTAGCATTTTTCTCATGGTTTCTTAATTCTCTTTTAACCAGCTTTCTTAGTCCAGCCTGCTCATGCTCATTACCTTGCATCCGGCTGTTGGGTCAGGGTATGGCTTCATAGTATGCCCTCAGGTTTTCAGGCCCGATGTTTGACTAAACAGTTCGCACGATCCGCCACTACCCTATTTATTCATCTTAAACGAGGAGGAAAACCATGCTTACTGTCATCATCCCCGCATTAAATGAAGAGAAGACCATTGAACAGGTGATCCGGTTTTGCTGGTCAGAACCAGGTGTTTCAGAGATCATCGTCATAGATGATACGTCTGATGACAATACAGTCTCCCTGGCCAAAGAAGCCGGCGCCAGGGTGATCATCAGTGCTGCAAGAGGAAAAGGCATATCCATGAAAGAAGGTATTGATGCTGCCACCAATGAAACTGTGGTGTTCCTTGATGCAGATATAGATCCTTATCCTGACAAGACGATCGCTAACCTGACTGCACCGCTTATAAGCAATGAGGCTGACTTTGTAAAGGGTGCTTTTGCACGTAATGCAGGAAGGGTAACCGAATTAGTTGCCAAACCCCTGCTGACAATCCTCTTTCCCGGGTTGTCGCATTTTTCACAACCCCTCAGCGGAATGATTGCAGGTAAAAAAACTTTTTTTAAAAAAATCGAGTTCTTCAATGACTATGGAGTGGACATCGGCATCCTGATTGATATGTACCTGATGAAAGCCAGGGTGCAGGAAGTGAACATCGGTTATATCGAAAACAAAAGCAAACCGTGGGAAGGGCTGGGGAAGATGAGCCGTGAAGTATCGCGGGCTATTCTGAGCAAAGCCCAAAGACAGCACAGTAACGAATTGTCGCAGGAGAGTGTGAACTCCCTCGAGGCAATACAACGGGAAATGAGCAATGTGCTGAGAGAAAACCTTTCTACCTATCGCAAGATGATCGTGTTTGACATGGATGATACCATCCTGAAAAGCAGGTTCATCAACGAATGTGCAGCCACTTTTGGCTTTATGCCGCAACTGGAAGAGTTACGTTTTAATGAAAAAGACCCGATCATACTGACCAAAAGAATAGGACTGCTGCTGAAGAACAGGACAATGGATGAACTGCTCAATGTGATCAGCAATATGGAAATGGCAGATAATATCAAGGAAGCGGTGCAACACTATAAAGAAAAGGGATATCTCGTGGGAATCATCAGCCACAGCTATACCCTCATCACGAATTATGTAAAACAGCAGATCGGCGCCGATTTTTCTGTAGCACACCAGTTGGAGTTCTTTGAAGGTAAAGCCACAGGTGAGGTAAACCTGCCATCCTACTTCTTCGGGTCACCCGATAGCATATGCGGTCATTCTTTTTGCAAGACCAATGCCCTGCAGCATATCTGTGATAAACACAATGTGCCCATGAAGAACAGCATAGCAGTCGGCGACAGCAAAGACGACCGGTGTATGGTAGCCTATGCTGGCAAAGGCGTGGCATTCTGCACCACGGATGAACTGCTTGAAAAGATCGCTATGCGAAACATCAAAGAAAGAAATTTTGAATCCCTGCTGGCATTAGCCTGATTTAATCACTTTAAAAAGTATTCCCTATGCCGGACAAATTGTATAACATACTGGTGCCTGTTGATTTTACCGGCAAGAACAAATGGGCCATTGCCAAAGCTATCGAACTGTCCAATAGTTTTCATTGCAATGTCCACCTGGTGTATGTCAAAAGCAGGCAGTATTCTCTTTTTGAAAGAAATGCCGGTAAGGAAAATTCTTTAAAGAAACTGGAACAGTTGAAAGATACGTACCGTCAACAAGTATGCGGGGAAGGTAAGCTGGAGATCAGCTTACTAAGCGGCAACAGGCAAAAACAATTGGCTCGTTACATACAGCAATATGAAATGGACCTGGTAGTGACTGGCCTGGCCAGGTTCAACGTCCTTCATCGCATTGCATCATCTGTTTCTATTAGCCGCCTGGCCAGAAAAACCAACATACCTGTGCTTGGCGTACGTCCCGGCGGGCTGGTCTGTCATTTCAAAAAGATCGTTCTACCGGTATCAGGAGAGATACCGATGCAGCAGATCAGGCTGGCAGCATTGCTGGGCCGGGCCTTCAAATCAACCGTCTATTTTGTATCGCTGCGCAAACATGCAGACGATAAGAATGCCAACATAGTGGACAAAGCGCTGGAAGTAGTGCAGAGCATCTCTGTTATACCTGTTCAATGTTTTTTACTGGAAGGGCAGAATCTTGCCAAAAGCACACTGGAGTTTTCCAAAAAGATAAACGCCGATCTGATCATGGTAAACCCGATCAAAGATTTTCGCCTGCCGGGTTTGTGGAACCGGCTTACCAATAAACTTTTGTCGTACGGGTCGAAGATACCTGTGGTGACAGTGGCCTCCAACACCAGGTAATGAATGGTTAGATACAAATAGAAACAGCCCCGAAGTTACGGGGCTGTTCTTTTAGCAGAAATATGATATTACTGTATCACCCGTATCACCCCCGCCCCATTGTACGAATGATATTCCCCGTTATACATGGCATCGGCACTGACCGGCCCCATTTTATAATTGCCCGGTGATACCGCACGAACAGCATAGTAATAGACCTGCTTATTATTATAAGCATCAACAAAGAAATGGATACGGTCATCCCGTACATCCAATGCTGTCGTCGTAGCCGCATCCTTGATCCAGTCCATACCGGGGATCTCTTTTGTTCTGGGATTTTCGATCTCAAAACCGGCAGGCAGCAGATCGGTGATCACAACATTCTCTACCGGGGTAGAATAAGAATGTTCCAGCGTGATACCGATAATAATAAGATCATTTTGTTTAAACGTATTTGACAACAACGGCGTACCAAAACGGTCATAGAATCGTCTTCTCACCTTTAGGTAATTATCCTCTTCCTTATATGCCCCGCTTGCGCTGATGCCTTCTGCACTCCAGAAATAGAATAAGGGGCCGCCGCCTTCTGTTACTATTTCAATATTTGTTCCCTGCAAAGCATTCTTATCTCCCCTCCATTGGCCGTCATCCACTTTAGCAATACGTTTACCATTCACTTTTATCTCTGCAGTGGCCGTGGAGTTATTCGCTGCTTTTGCCAGTTTACCCAAAGCCAGGAATGCAAAAGCTCTTTCCTGCGTGCTGAGATAATACCTTGTCTTCAGCTTATCGGCCACATGTCTGGCCATTACGGGTATTTGTGCATTTCCCGGATCAGCGCTGATCAGCGCATTCAAAGCGATCGCTTCATCACGAACATCAGAATAATAACTGCCTCCCGTTTGCGGCACTGATTCCTCGCCTGCAAAAGCCGATGGCAATAAGGCTGTGTACGATTTTTTATCTCCTGCAGCGGCGTAAGCTGCCGACAGCAAATAACGACTATCCAATGCCAGGATAGCAGGATTGGATTTGTAATAATTCATCGCCGGGATATTGGTACGCCCGGCCAATGCCAGTACATACAATCCATACGCCACTTCCTTAGGCGCTATCTTTTTGTTCTGGTCACGGTTATAATAATACGTGATCGTCTCTTTATTCTTTAACCGGTTGCTGATATAGCTCAGCATCGTTTCAGTCAGGCTGTTGTCCACATCAAAACCAGCTTTCCTTGCTTCCAGCAGAAAATGAGCGGCATAGATGGTTGCCCACCAGTCTTCTCTTCCTTCGCCATCCCATAAGGTAACAGCACCTGTATATAACTGCCGCATTTTGATCTTACGGATCGCTTCCAGGATATTTGTATTTGCATTTACCTTATTGTACTGTTTATTCAGGTTCATCAGGTCAGCCAGATCACCGTAATATAATTGCGGGAATGCGGCAGAGATGGTTTGCTCAGTACAGCCGTAAGGATATTGAACCAAATAGCGAAGTTGTTCACCTAACTCCAATACAGGCGACCGGCTCACTACAAGGCTATACTCTGTACTGCCGGGCATGAAATCACTTAACCCTATTGTCAGTCTTTTAGTGGTGCCTCCGGCTATGGATCCGCTGCTGGTCACTTTTTGCAACGTAGATGGCGGACGAACAGATATCTCTGTAGCATCTTCAAATTTCTCTCCCATCCCATTCACGGTGATCTTTACATTGCCGATACCAATAGCACTACTGGCTACAACCTGGAAGGTGGCTCTTCCTTCACTCTTTGCATTGAGCGAAACAGATTGACTGCTGCCACCCATGACCTTTACTGCACCGCCCGTTACAATATTGGCGGTAACATTAGCGGGTTTCTCAGTGGTGTTGCTCAATGTTACCGGCACATTCACCGTATCGCCGGGGCTTAAGAACCTTGGTAATGCAGTACTGATAACAACAGGATCGGCCACTGTCATCGTATTATCAGCTGCACCAAAAGATGACCCTTTATAGGATACAGCCATCAGGCGTAATTCCCCGCTGAACTGAGGGATATCAAATTCAAATTCGGCCTCTCCGCTGCCGTTGGCTTTGGCAATACCACTCCAGTAGCTCACGACTTTTATTCTTTTGGCCGGCATAGGATTCGTTCTTTTGGCCATATCCATCTCACCATCGCCGCCGGTGCTGCTGATCTTCCCTCTGACTTCGGCAAACAGTAACGGGTACAGATCGTAGGCTGTCACCTGCAGCGCTTTTTTCTGGTAGAAATAATTATAGGGGTCGGGAGTTTTGAAATTACTGATCTGCAATACACCATTATCCACGGCTGACAAGGTCACAAAACTTCCCGCCGCTGCCTTCACTTTTACTTTCTGGTGTGTTTTGGAACGAACACTCTTTGCTGCTACGATCTCGACGGGTATTTTCCGGCTTTTCTCTTCTACCGTTACGCTTTGAAAACCGTGAGCCACCGTAAGCGGTATATCCGATACTTCATGCGGTTTGATCAGCGTCGCTGTGATATATACGTTAGGCACATGCTCACCCGTCAATGGCAGATCGAGACTGGCACTTCGGTTACTCACGTCCACATACTGGTAAGAGATCACATGATCGGTCTCCATGGTGACCAGCATGCGCCCGCTGAACGGCGTTTTAAATAACGCTTTGGCCCTTTCACCGGCTTCGTATGATTTTTTGTCTAATTCAATATCAATATTGCCCTCATTATTCACTTCGAAAGAATTATTATCACCTCCCCAGCTGCCATAACTATAAAAACTACGGCTGACATAACTGGCTGCACCCTGGCGATATACCCTCAGTTCATACTCGCCCGGAGATCTTGGTATATAGCTATACACCGCATTATTGTTTACTGTCACTTTGTTTTCGATCATCAGCTTGTCCTCCCGCTGTGATTCATAACGGAAATAACTGCCGCTTTTGGTCAGGAAGGTTCTATATTCATGCTTGATCACCTCCACCCTGGCCACAGCGTTCGCCCCGTTTCCTTCTTTATTGGCCGCAGCCAGCTGAAACTTTACAGGCTGGTTAAGCGGGTAATAGAAGAACCAGTCATACTTAACGCCAAAAAAAACATCCTGCGTGAATATATCCGCCGACGCGGCACGGCTTACAGGCCTGCCGGTCTCATCAAACACTGTCGTATAGAAACTGGTTTGCAAAACACCCATATTGGAGTAGGTCTCAGGCACCACATAGCTAATGGAAGCATTTCCTTCCGCATCTGTTTTCCCTTCTTTTACTTCTTTATCAAAGACTGAAGTGCTATTGACAAGGTTGAAATCATACCCGCTGAATTTCTCAGGCGAGAAATGCTTTTGCTTTACCTGTATCTCCGTTTCATAATTCCGGTTGGCGGCCGGGGGGCCGAAGAAATTCATCGCATTCACTGAAAGCACAGAAGATTCACCTGGCTTCAATGAAGACTTGTCCAGCTTCACATTCACCCGTATACGATCAGGCACAAACTCTTCAATAGAAAAATTCTTTGATGCCAGCAGAATATCATTGGAGGTGTACACTTCCAGAGTATATCCGCCCGTAATGGCTGAAGTAGCAATGTCCACACTTCCTTCCACAGACCCCTCTTCGTTCAGGCTTTTGCGGAATGATTTCAGTTCCTTTCCATTTGGCATCAGGAATTTTAACTTCAGCGGGATATTGCCAGGGCTGTTCCATTGCCTGTCTCTTATTACTACAGAAAAATTTACTTTCTCGCCAGGGCGATAAATATCCCTTTCAGCATACACAAAGGCATCCAGGCCGCTTGGGTTATTCCTTTTGCCGCCTACTTCAAACCGGGATGTATTGATCCTCGTATTATTAAAAGGGAGGTAATTGAAATCTTCGCCTGTTTTAGCGATTATCATAGCGGGCTTGAAACCACCGAAATCTTTTTTGGAATAAGCGATCTCCGCCACGCCATCATTGTTGGTAGCGCCGCTCCCGATCAGCTGGTTATTGGCGGAATATACAGACACGTTCACCCCATTGACCGCTGCCGCCGTTTTTATAGAATTGGTAAAAACGAATATTTTATCCTGTCCTTCTTTAGCGATCAACCCCAGATCAGATAAAGAGATGAAGCGGCTATCCTTGACCCAATAATCCTCTGTGGACCGGATCATCACATGATATACCCCGTTGAAATCCGGCAATCTGTCTTCGAACTGCGAGAAGTTCAGCAGACGGCCGCCATTGCTTTTCGGCAGTGACCGGGTATCAATTTCCTTTTCATAGATCACATCGCCCAACATAGCATCGCTCCTGTCTTGGTAATAATAATCCCCTTCATACTCGTCACTGTAACTGGCATAGGAAACCCGCGACTCCTGCGGGTAATACCCGTATCGCTGAGCCATCAATAAATTGTTCTCGTATATTTTTGAAATGACCAGTTTTACTTTTGGCACGTTAGTGATGCGTACTTCAAGGTTCTTGGCCCCTTTTTTCGATAGATACACCGCCTTACTGCTGGTGAAACTGATCCCTGCTTCCAACTCACCAAAAGCCACGCTGCCATGATAATCCTCTTTTAATACTCCACCGATCTTCCCCCTCAAACCTTTGGCAATGGTCAGCGCATAACTTCTTTCCATATCAAATTTATCGCTGCGTAAAACCATTCCATCATCGGCAGGTTCGTACGTATAACTTACTTCGGGGTCAAACTTTACCAGGGCTTTTATACTCTCCCCTGTCAATTGCTGGCTGGTAGTAATATGAACAGTACCTTCTGTTCCATCATGCTCCG
Organism: Chitinophagaceae bacterium; assembly: GCA_016787085.1. Taxonomy (GTDB): domain Bacteria; phylum Bacteroidota; class Bacteroidia; order Chitinophagales; family Chitinophagaceae; genus VBAT01. Next base: position 41,875 of record JAEUVJ010000036.1, read on the forward strand.
ATGTCATTCCCTGTATCGTTAATATATACGGCGAAGGAATAGACAAATTCGTAACAATCGCATCTTCCGTGGTATTCCTTCCGCTTTCCGGTTTCAGGCCTTTGGCAATGGTCACTTTTGCTTCGTAATCCTTGTCCTGCATTTTCAGGCTGGTGATACGTACGGATATTTTATTATCGGGCGAAAGCGTGATCAGTTCGTAGGCTGCATTCTGCCCATCTACGGTGATCGAAAGCTTGTCTTTTATATCGGCAGGATTGACCAGGTAATTAAAATAAAGATCCAGTTGCGGAAGCGCAGCCGTGCTGCTTCCCCCCTGCGATACCCATATCACCTGCGAGTTATCCAATGTCAGGTTCGGAGTATGAAAGTTGATGGCGTCTCCGCCTTTTACAGAATTGTATTTACTGAACTTCAGCACCGCATTTTTGATCTCCGCCTTGTAGGATGTAGCGGGCAGGAGTGGCTGTGATGGAGAAAAAACTAACTGGTCCGGGCTTTCCCAGCGGAATTTGCCGGGTATCTTCGGCTCAAAAGAAACAAAATCAGTTGAGTCCCAGGTGTTCAGCAGGGAATCGTTCACCAGTGATTGGTTGAACCGGAATACCAGGTTGCCAAGCAACGGAACTTCCCCGTTGGCATTGGTGAAATCAAGACTGATCGAATTACGTTTACAGGCAGATAAAAAAAATGCTCCGGCTATGATCGGAACAAGAAAGGGCTTGATACGCATATGAATGGCTGGTTAAATGGTCTTAATGAGGTGAGAAGGTAAAGAAATTCTGTGAACTGCAGAATGAGGCTCATGATTCTTTTTTCACCGGGATCGACCCCGTAAAGAATATAATTGCAATAACTAAGGAGGAATATCTTTCAGTGGCCTCGAAGGATCTGCTGAATCCATAAGAGAAAAAGAATTTGCCATGAAAGATAGCAATGAAGCAGCCGGTTTTACAAATCACCGGAGATAAATCTTTGTTAAGGGATAAAAGATACACCCGGTTTTCAGAACTTGCGTATAGATAAAAATACATGAACCGGTTTCGCATCAAGAAACAACGTCTCCTTAAGTGGCTGAAAAGAGCAGGCATTACTATCGTAGCCCTGTTTCTTTTATTCCTGTTGCTGAATTTACTTTTTCCCCTTCCTGATAAAATAGAGTACTCCGTCGTCATTACAGACAATAAGGGAGAGATCATTAATGCCTACCTGACCAGCGACCAGAAATGGCGGATGAAAACGGAACTGGAAGAAATATCTCCCCTGTTGAGGAAAACGATCATTGCCAAAGAAGACAGGTATTTCTATTCCCACCCGGGCATTAATCCTTTTGCCGTTACCCGGGCTTTTTTCAAGAACCTGTTCCGGATGAAACGTACTTCCGGGGCCAGTACCATCACGATGCAGGTGGCCAGGGCATTGGAACCCAGGAAAAGGAATATCATCAGTAAAGTGATCGAAATGTTCAGGGCATTTCAATTAGAGTGGTATTATACCAAAGATGAGATACTGCAAATGTACCTGAACCTGGTTCCCTATGGCGGGAATATAGAAGGTGTAAAGGCCGCATCTCTTTTATATTTCAAAAAGGATCCGGATCACCTGTCACTGGCAGAGATCACCGCATTGAGCATCATTCCCAACCGTCCTTCATCCCTGGTTATCGGGCGCAATAATGACCTCATCACAGAAGAAAGGAACCGGTGGCTGAAAAAATTTGCCACCGAGAAGGTGTTTACTGCCAAAGAAATTGAAGATGCGTTAGCTGAACCGCTGGATGCAGCGAGAGGGACTGTTCCTCACTACCTGCCGCACTTGTCGTATAAGTTAAAAAAATATGGCAGCGACCTGATCAAAACCCATATAGACCTTAACACCCAGCTCAAAACCGAAAAGCTGGTAGAAGATTATATACGATCACAGCGATTACGAAATATAAAGAATGCTGCCGTGATCATCGTTGATAATAAAACACATAAAGTGATCACGTATGTCGGGTCATCGGGCTTTGCCGATACGCTGGATGGGGGGCAGGTGAACGGAGCGAATGCAGTACGACAGCCCGGCAGTACCCTCAAACCGATATTATATGCTTTGTGTTTTGACGAAGGCCTGTTAACACCCAAAACGGTTGTCGCTGACGTAGCTGTCAACTACCAGGGTTATGCACCTGAGAACTATGATGAAAAATTCAACGGGTATGTCACCATCGAATATGCACTGGAACATTCCCTGAACATACCTGCCGTAAAAAGCCTGAAACATCTGGGGCATGATAAGCTGATACAAAAACTCATTCAATATAATTTCAGGCAGGTACAGAAAGACCAGCGTAAATTAGGGCTCTCCATGATCCTTGGCGGATGCGGGACCACGCTGGAAGAACTCACCGGGTTGTTTTCCTCCTTTGCCAATGAGGGAAAGTATATCCCACCCGTTTACCTGCAAGGTGATAGCAGTTACAACAGCACTGCTGTCGTCAGTCCTGCTGCCTCTTATATGATCAACGAAATACTATCCAAAGTAAATCGCCCTGATTTCCCTTTGAACTGGACGGCCACCGAGAGAATGCCGAAGATCGCCTGGAAAACAGGTACCAGTTATGGAAGACGGGATGGATGGAGCATCGGGTATAACAAGAATTTTACAGTAGGTGTATGGACCGGCAATTTTTCCGGTGCAGGTGTAGCTGATCTCAGTGGCGCCAATGTGGCCACCCCCTTGCTGTTTAAGATATTCAATACAATAGACTACGACAGCGATGAAGAATGGTTCACACAACCTGAAGATTGTGATATCCGGCAGGTATGCAGCGAAACCGGTATGATCCCTTCTGCACATTGTACCAGTCTTACAACCGACCATTTCATTCCACTGATCTCCTCTCATCAGACCTGTAACAACTGGCAGGAAGTGATGGTCAGCCCGGATGAAAAGATATCGTATTGTAAAAGCTGTGCACCGGAAAGCGGCTATAAAAAGAAATGGTATAAAATAACTGAGCCCGATATGCAAAGCTGGATGGAAGAGAACCGGATCGCCTGGCAGAAGATACCGGAACACAATCCTGATTGCGAACAGATTTTTAAAGGCAATGCACCCTTTATTACATCACCCTCCAACGGCACCGAATACCTCATCAATAAAAAGAAACCTGAACCACTACAACTGGTTTGCAAAACCGCCAGTGATGTCAGCAAAGTATATTGGTATATCAATAATCAGTTCTATAAAGTTGCAAATGCAGGGGAAAAGCAATATTTCATTCCTGAAGAAGGGCCGGTAAAAATTTCCTGTACAGATGACAAGGGCCGGAACAGGGACATAAAGATCACTGTGAGATATGTGAATTTATAAATTTCATCGGCTCCCTGTAATGGAGAGCCGATTAAAAATGAATTAGTAACAGCCGGCTCAATCCACCTTTTTGATATTGCCTGCCCCGCTTTTATTCTCGTGTACTGAAGGGCTTCCTTTGTACCGGATATCGCTGGCGCCACTGGCTTCGGCATCGAGTTTTACACTGGCAGACACATCGGCATTGCTGGCTCCGCTTACGTCCACATCCGCATTCTCAGATAACAGGTCAAAACATTTGGCGTGAGAAGCGCCTCCTCCTTTGATAAAAAGATCTCTTGTTTTTCCGCGCAGGGTAATATTACTGGCTCCGCTCATATCGGCTGTCACTTTCGGCGTTTCCACATCCAGCTCCAACCCACTGGCTCCACTGACACGCACATCCAATCCATCAGGTGAACTTAGCGTGCCTTCTCCCTTTACCTGGCAGGCGCCGGAGGCTTCTACGCTTTTGAAAACCGGGGCGCTGACGTACACTTTTATCTTTCCGGTCGCATCAAGGCTTGTATTATCTTCCTGTTTGATATACAAGGTGCCTTTATCCTCTCCCACTATAATATACTGCTGCAGGTTCTCATCCGTTTCCACTTTCACCGAAAAAAAAGAATCCTGTTTTATGTACAGGTGAATAGCACTGCTGACATCAACCGCATCAAAGTTGGAGATACTCCGTGGCTGGCTGACCACATGACCATTTCCATCAATTCTCTTTCCATGGAAATAATGACAAGAGCTTAACGTGAGGACTGAAAAAGCCAGGATAGCAAAAAAAAGTTTCATGTGTTTGGTTTTATGATAGCAAATATCCGGTAGTTCCGGTCATTTCACATTTTGACGCTGTAACATGATTACTGGTTACAGTTTCACCGGGGAAATTCACAACAACCGGGCAAAACACCCAAACTGTTTATCTTCGCAGCATCATGACAGAAAAGATCCTGATCCTCGATTTCGGCTCTCAATATACCCAACTGATAGCCAGGGCTGTACGTGAAGCCAACGTATATTGCGAGATCATTCCCTACCATAAAAGATTTGAATTTGAACCGGGTTTGAAGGGCATTATTCTTTCCGGCTCTCCTTTTTCTGTCAATGAGGAAAAAGCTCCGGATGTCAACGTTGAAGAATTCATCAGCAAGGTGCCGGTACTTGGCGTGTGCTACGGAGCCCAGTTAACAGCGAAACGTTTTGGAGGTGTTGTAGCCAAAAGCAATAAACGGGAATATGGAAGGGCCATATTGCAAAGAGCCAAAGATGATTTGTTATTAAAAAATGTGTCTCAGCAAAGCCAGGTCTGGATGAGCCATGCCGACACCATTCTCGAGTTGCCGAAAGGGTTTGAATTGCTGGCCACCACAGAAAGTATTCCTGTAGCAGCATTCAAAAAGAACGGAACAGAAGCAAAACCACTATATGGTGTACAGTTCCATCCTGAAGTGTATCATTCAACAGAAGGAAAAAAGATCCTGCATAATTTCTTAGTGAATATCTGTGGTTGTTCGCAGGACTGGACAGCGGCTCACTTTATTACAGATACTGTCGAAGCATTAAAAAAACAGATCGGCGACCGCAAAGTTATCATGGCCCTGAGTGGTGGAGTAGATTCAACAGTGGCCGCTACTTTAATCCATAAAGCCATTGGCGATAACCTATATGGTATTTTTGTGGACAATGGTGTGCTCCGCAAAAATGAATTCAATGATGTACTGATCACGTATGCCAAACTGGGATTGAATGTAAAGGGAGTAGATGCCAAAGAACGTTTCTACCAGGAGCTCGCCGGCAAAACTGATCCGGAAACCAAACGAAAGATCATCGGCCGCCTGTTCATTGAAACCTTCCAGGACGAAGCCAGGCATATTGACGGTATCGAAATGCTTGGGCAAGGCACTATCTATCCCGACGTGATCGAAAGTGTTTCGGTGCACGGCCCGTCAGTCACTATTAAATCACATCATAACGTAGGTGGTCTGCCGGAAAAAATGCATCTTGAACTGGTAGAACCTTTGCGTTTTTTATTTAAAGATGAAGTAAGAAAAGTAGGGCGTGAGTTAGCCATTCCTCCGGAGATGATTGATCGCCATCCTTTTCCCGGCCCAGGGCTGGCTATCCGCATCCTGGGCGACATTACAGAAGAAAAGGTACAGTTGTTGCAGGAAGCTGACCATATCTATATCAATGCATTAAAGGATAACCACCTTTATGCAACGGTATGGCAGGCCGGTACCATCTTACTGCCGGTCAAAAGTGTTGGTGTCATGGGCGATGAAAGGACCTACGAATTCACTGTAGCATTGAGAGCGGTGACCAGTGTAGATGGCATGACGGCTGACTGGGCCCATTTGCCCTATGATTTCCTGGCAAATGTTTCCAATGAGATCATCAATAATGTAAGAGGGATCAACCGGGTGGTATATGATATCAGCAGCAAACCACCCGCCACAATAGAATGGGAGTAATGAGCTACCGGACAAATTGTAAAAACATGAAGAAACTTTTTTTACTGATATGCGTATGGCTAACAGGCTACTGTGCTGTTTTTGCACAAAATGATTCATTACAACCCGCTCTTCCTTCCAAACACCGGATCTCCATCTTTGTCCCTTTGTATCTTGACTCTGCCTTTAACGGTACTGACGAATACCGCTATGCGAAAAATGTTTTTCCAAAATTTATCAATCCGGGCCTGGAGTTTTATGAAGGCGCACACATGGCACTGGACTCTATGGCCAAAGAAGGAAAAGAGCTGGAAGTGTTTGTTTATGATACCAGATCAGCCAAAGAAACACTGGAGGAACAACTGAACAAACCTGAAGTGAATGAAACGGACCTGATCATTGCATACTGCACCGGCAATGAGGTATGGACATTTGCCGATGCAGGCCTGAAGAAGAATATCCCTGTTATCAATACTTCCATCCCGCATGATGGGGGTGCCGCCGCCAATCCTTTTTTTGTGATCATTAACCCCACCCTGAAAACACAATGTGAAGCGATCTACCGGCATGCACAGAAATACTATTCTATCAATCCTATCGTCATGTTCCGCAAAAAAGGAACTACCGAAGATATGATCAAAACCTATTTTGACGATTTCAGTAAAGTAACCATGTCAGTGCCACTGAAAATAAAATATGTGGATCTGCCGGATAGTTTTACCGTAAATCAATTGCGGCCACACTTAGATACCGTTCGCCGCACCCTTTGTATAGCCGGCAGCCTGGATGCGAATTTTGGAAGAAGGTTGGCCACCCAGTTAGCTTCGCTGAACAAAAAATACCCTGCTGCCGTCATGGGCATGCCTACCTGGGATGCCATTAAAGATTTTACTAAACCAGAGTTCAAGGGCCTTGAGATCACTTACGGTACTCCTTTTTACAATGCGAAAACGGATAAGATCAGCCAGTCCATTACCAACCATTTCACCAATATCATGTATGCACGCCCGAGCGATATGGTGTTCCGTGGCTACGAAGTGACCTGGAAATATGCCAGGCTTTTATTACAATACGGCAAAGACCTCTCTTCAAATCTTGGCAACAAGCAATACAAGGTCTTTACTGATTTTGATGTGCAACCTGTATTGAATAAGGTCAATATGTCACTGGATTATTTTGAGAACAAAAAGATCTATTTTCTCAAATGGCAGGACGGGATCATCCGTTCGGTGAACTAACATGCGGATCGTTCCGTAATTTCATTCCTTTATTTATTTTGTGGATCTGCACCAATCTAAGGGATATGCTATCGTTACCCATTGGCTCTCTTCAAAGGGGTACCGGCCATTTATTTTCCAGGAGCAGGCCTGGCAGCATATCATTCACGGAAAAAGCGGCCTTGTAAATGCCCCCACCGGCTGCGGCAAAACATACTCTGTCTTTCTGGGCGCAGTTATTGATTACATCAACCGGCAGGAAGTAAGTAAAAAAGCCGCTTCACCCGGTCTGCAATTATTATGGATCACACCCCTGCGTGCCCTTGCCAAAGATATTGGTCGTGCTATGGAAGAAGCGATCGGGGAACTGAACATACCATGGAAGGTGGGCATCAGGAATGGTGATACAGACACAGCGGAGAGGGCCCGGCAAAAAAGACAAATGCCCGAAGTGCTGATCATTACCCCCGAAAGCCTGCATCTTTTACTGGCCCAAAAAGGGTATGCAACTATATTTCATTCACTGAAAATAATTGCCGTAGATGAATGGCATGAACTGATCGGGAGTAAACGGGGGGTACAGGTGGAGCTGGCGATATCAAGAATAGTCAATAGTCAATGTTCATTAAGCAATGCCACCGCAGCTGTATGGGGCATCAGTGCTACTATCGGCAATCTTGACGAAGCCAAAGAGGTTTTACTTTCCTCCCTCTCCTGTTGGACAGGGGTTGGAGGTGATGCAGGTGTGACCGTAAAAGCGAATATGGATAAACTGATCGAAGTAGAATCCATCTTCCCGGATGAAATTGAAAAATATCCCTGGGCCGGTCATCTTGGTATCAAGCTGGCCCATAAGCTTATTCCCATTATTGAAGAAAACCGCACTACCCTCATCTTTATCAACACAAGGGGCATGAGTGAAACATGGTACCAGACCTTACTGGACATACATCCTGATCTGGCTGGTTCTATTGCTTTGCATCATGGTTCGGTGGACATGGAATTGCGTACCTGGGTAGAAGAAAACCTTCATACGGGTAAACTAAAAGCCGTTGTATGTACGGCCAGCTTAGATCTTGGTGTTGATTTTCGCCCGGTTGAAACGGTGATACAGGTTGGCTCACCCAAAGGAGTGGCCAGGTTTTTACAGCGGGCAGGTCGAAGCGGACACCGGCCGGATGCTATCAGCAAAATATATTTTTTACCTACCCACTCACTCGAACTGGCCGAAGCTGCTGCTTTAAAAAATGCGATCAGGGAAAATATTATTGAAAGCCGGGTACCTATGCTGCTTTGTTATGATGTACTGATCCAATACCTGAACACACTGGCCATTTCCGATGGCTTTATTCCCGAAACTATTTTTAAAGAAATAAAACAGACGTATTGTTACCGGTACCTGCAGCCGGAAGAATGGGAACAGTTGCTGCATTTTATCAGTGCAGGGGGCAAAGCATTGTACCAGTATGATGATTACAGAAAAACGGAGATCGAAGAAGGTGTATATAAGATCAAGAGCCGAAAAATCGCCATGCGCCACCGCCTGCATATCGGGACTATTGTCAGCGAGTCTATGATGAAAGTACGTTTCATCAGCGGCGGGTATGTGGGAGTGATCGAGGAATGGTTCATTTCCAGGTTAGAACCCGGCGATGTATTCACGCTGGCAGGGCGCAACCTGGAATACGTGATGTGCAAGGAGATGACGGCGTATGTACGAAAAAGCAATGCCAAAAAATCAAAAGTACCCAGCTGGCAGGGAGGGCGAATGCCCCTTAGTGCAAACCTTGGGAGAAAACTGCGGGAAGCATTGGATAGAAGGTCAGAGATAAAAATTCAGAAGTCAAAGCCGGACGATATCGAATTAAAGGTATTGGAGCCATTATTTGAACTACAGGAAAAGGTGTCGCATGTACCAAAACAAAACGAACTGCTGATCGAACACATAGAAACGAAAGACGGGTTTCATCTGTTTGTTTATCCTTTTGAAGGAAGATTAGTGCATGAAGCGATGGCAGCTATCCTTGCGTATCGTATCAGCCGTATCCGGCCGATCACTTTTTCTTTTGCTATGAACGATTACGGTTTTGAATTACTGAGCGACCAACCCATACCGGTTGATGACACCAGCGTGTATGATTTATTCTCCCCGGACAACCTGCTGGCGGATATACAGCGAAGCGTAAACTCCACGGAAATGGCCAAACGAAAATTCAGGGACATTGCCGTCATCGGCGGGCTCATTTTCCAGGGCATGCCAGGCGAGAAAAAAAAAGCAAGACACCTGCAAGCATCCGCCTCTTTGCTGTTCAACGTATTCAATGAATACGAGCCGGACAATGTGCTGCTGAAGCAATCCTACCAGGAAGTACTGGACCAGCAAATGGAAGAAGTAAGATTGAGGGATATGCTGCACCGGATACAACGATCAAAGATCGTGATCACATTTCCGCAACAGCTCACGCCATTTTGTTTCCCGATCAAAGTGGACAGCATGCGGGAAGACCTTTCTTCCGAAAGGCTGGAAGACCGTGTTAAGAAGATGCAAGGGAGCCTGGATCAGTAATGGATGATCGATCCCCATCACCGATAAATCTGCTGAAAATTTTCCGGGCACATCGGCCCGCTGCCAGGCACTCCTGACTTCGGGCTTTCATACATTTGCAAGCCTATGGCCGGATACTTTTCGCATATAATAAATGATGAGCATTTAGTGATAAGTGCAGAAAGAACATTGTTCTGGGAAAATGAATCCACCCTTATTGTAGCCGATCTGCATATAGGCAAGACGGGGCATTTCCGGAAAGCAGGAATTGGCGTTCCGCAGCAGGTATATAAAGACGATCTCCACCGGTTGCTGGCGCAAATACTTTTTTTCAAAGCAGAAAGATTAGTGATCGCAGGTGATCTTACACACAGCCAGGCCAATAAAGAAATGGACCTCTTCCGAAAATGGCGGAAGGACTTTGCCACACTGGATGTTCAGTTAATAAAAGGCAACCATGATATTCTGGAAGATACATGGTACCGGGACGCAGACATCGTTGTCAGCCATCATCAGCTCCTGCTAAAAAAATTCCTCTTTGTACACGATGTGATGACGGATACAATCGCTGCACAAAAAGGGCAATACATTTTTTCAGGGCACCTGCATCCGGGCATTGTCCTGAGGGGCCGTGGCCGCCAGGCATTACGGTTTCCCTGTTTTTATTTTACAAAGGAATTCTGTGTACTGCCCGCTTTCAGTCGCTTTACCGGCGCTTACCTGGTAGAGCCGAAAAAAGGCGAACAGGTTTTTGCCGTAGTAGAAAAAGAAATTGTTCCTGTAAAGGGCCGTTAATATTGGTGCGGGATCAGTGTCTCCGTTTTAACTGGCTGTAGTCAAGAAAGTAGATAAAGCGCAGGGTTACTTCGTTGCCATGGCGCAGGGAAAAAGTTTCGCCCAGATTTTTCATGTAATTCCTGTTCACAATACCACTGACCAGTTCGTCTTCCCCAAGGGCATTTTTATACCCGAGAATCAGGCGGCTGCCAAGCCGGAAGTCCCAGGTAAAGAATGCATCCAGGTTAAAAACATTAAAATTCTGGTCACTGTTGGGTATAAAAGGACGGTCAACAGGGTTTCCTTTAGCATCTACATTCGCAAAGCGGTTGTACAATACCTGGCTCCAGTAATGCCGGGCCCGCAAGGTAAGGTTGATACGCGGCGTAAAATTATAGATACCTGAAAGTATAGAAGTGACATCTTTAAAATCAACAAATGCAATAATGGGTTCGCCGCCGGCTTCCCGTCCGGCATAGACAATGTAATCAGTTTCACCTTCATGCCGGTGGCTGAGTTCCAGTGAAAGTTTATTACTGAAGCGATACCGCAAACCACTTTCTGCTATATGATATCTTTTTCCGGGTACCTTAAAAAAATCAGCCAGCAGCAATTCATAATTAAAAAGGAATTTCTTCCGGCTGTCGGTATTGCCTTCGAGACCAACATACCCGTAGGCAGGCCTTCTTGCATAGTCGGCAATGGATCTTCCCAATACAAAATAATCATGCTGGTCAGGCAAATAACCTGCACTGAGTGTTGTTTCCCAGAAATTTTCAAATGTCCAGTATCCTTCTCCGCGCAAATTGAGCGTATTGAACTTGCCAGGCCGGAATATCCTGCTATAGGTACCTGATACTTCGTATCTGTAATTGAGAAAATTTTTGGTAGGCGTAAACTGGTTATAGGACAAAACCCATGTGTTGATATTCAGATTGGGCGTATTCAGGTACCCAAGATCGGTTGGGTCATACCTGTCTGACCGCAACACATTCTGGACATAAAACTGAACCTTGCCGCTGACTTTGCCCACCCGCAGGGAAGTATTATATCCTTCGTAGGGGCTGGCAGAAAAAACTTTACTGTAATGAACATACCCCTTTACGTTAAATACGTTTTTACTGTTAAAGAAACTGAAATCAAGCCCTGAAACGTTGGCATCCCTGGCGTCGCCGTTTCTTAACACATTTGTATTGGTAAATGTTATGAATGAACGTCCTTTCAATGCCTGGTCCAGCACAACAATACTGTAATTGGCCAACGGCTCTGTTAGGACCTTTGTTCTGTCACCGGTTGTTTTATCCCTTATCGTTGCATACATCGGCGCCGTAACTGCATTGAAGATTCCGATACCCAGCTTTTTGGGCGTTCTTCCTGAAAATTTGATCCCGTTATACAATTGTGTACGGGCCGGATTCTTGATTATTTCAATATTCGGGTCGCCATTGGGCAGTTCGTCAATGGTATAATACCCCGCAGGAATGGCACCGATCCTTCGGGAATAGAACAAACCTCCCTTATTGAATATTTCAGTCCCTTCTGTAAAAAAGGGACGATAATCTGCAAACCTCACCTCATACGGTGTAAGGTTATTGACGATATTGTCCGAAATTACCTGTCCGAAATCAGGTATCAGGGTAGCATCCAGGGTAAAGCTTTCGTTGATCCCGATCTTGACATCCATACCTCCACTGGCAAGCTGTTCGTTTTTGTAGCCGTTGCTTTCCGGCGTACCTCTATAGCCGGAAGAGATATAAGGAGAAAAACTCAGGCGCAAGGGCGGTTTTACATCCTGCAGGTTTTGCAATAGGCCAAACTGGTTGATAAACCCGTTCACTTTCGGATCCACCGGGCTCCAGAATGTCATCTCATTATTTCTTCTGACCGATCTTAAAAATTGTAATCCCCAGTCCTGTTGATCTTTTTTGGAAAAACGAAGTGACAGGTAGGGAATGCGCATCTCTACCATCCAGCCATCCGTTGCCATACTTACTTTGCTATCCCATACTGCATCCCAGGTTTTATCACCATACTCTCCTTCTTCCAGAACATAATTCGGGCTGAGCCTTGCATCGGTCTGTACATTGGAGCTGGTGACCAAAAACTGAAAGCCATTCTGATGATCATTATACGTATCTAAGAAAACAGAAAAAAAATCCAGATCCCGTTGCTGTTCTTCATCTCTGGCTGTCAATTGCTTTCTTATCAGCGAGGGGTCATCATACAGATAGGCGCCGATATAGATGGCGGAGTTATCATAAATGATCTTTACTTCTGTTTTCTGGGATGCCGGCTGCCCGAAGGAGGGATAATTCTGAATAAACCCGGTAGCCGGTAGTACATTTTGCCATGCGGGATCATTCAGCATCCCGTCAATTTTGGGTGGCTGGCCGGCTTTAACAGCTTGTATGGATCGGGGCTGGGAAAAAACCTGTCCACAAACCAGTAACAGCAACGGTAAGGTTATAATTTTCTTCAGCAGCATATCTCGCAGGCTTACAAATATAAAAGACCACAGCGATGCCGGGAAAGATGCCCTGAAATATATTTTCCCCCTTTAAAACGGGGGTTAGTTCAGTTTTTTCTTAAGGGAAACTACTTGCTCCTGCAGATTGGTGACCATGTCGGCCAACTGGTTCATATTCCATCGCTGCTGGTTATCAGTTCTTGAAATGACCACTTGTGCCTGCCAGACCTCCAGCACCTCCTCCGTATTGACCATATAAGGATGAAAAACAGGGTTGTCGCTGACAAGGGTAAGCTTGTTTTTTGCCCGGTTATTCTTCTGCACCCTTTTGTAAACGATCCCTTCATTTCTGGAAACCACTATACAGGCGGCATTGTTTTTCAGACTATCAATACTATCTACCTTCTCCCCCACGATCACCGAACCGCTTGGAGTAGGGAGCATTGAGTCACCTACTATTTCAAAAGCCCGGTAGTTACCACCGGCGAGCATCGGCAAAGTGAATGTATTCAACTCATCAACGAACTCAGGATCGCCATAACCGGCTAAATAACCTGCCGCGGCTTTTACCGGCACAAAGGGTATATCGCTTCTGCCTCCGGCCAGCTTCATGGCCCGGCGTTTAGCGAGATAATTACTTTTATTATCACTCAGGTCTTTTCGCAGTATGTCGTCCAGTGTCAGTTTAAAAATATCACATACCACTTCCAGCACATCAATACGCGGTTCTGCCCTTTCTTCTTCATAGGCGCCAAGAAGTGAACGCTTGATACGGAGTTTTTGGGCAAACTCCTCCTGTGTCCATCCGCGAAGCTTGCGCAGGTATTTCAGGTTTTTATTAGCTACTGCCATACACTAATATATTTAGCATGCAAAATACTAACTAATTTGACATTTGCAAGTATTTTCTTACAAAAAATCACCGGGTCCCCGGGCTGTATGATCCGTTACTGTATCAGTGTATATCACAGAAGCATCATCTGCTCCTGTATTATTTGATGTATAAAAAAAAAGTACCACTTTTGCCGTGCTATGGCAAAATCAAAAAAAGAAAAACCAGTAATCCTTATCACCAATGATGACGGAGTGACAGCGCCCGGTATCGCTAACCTTGTGGAAGCGGTAAAAGATCTGGGTAAAATAATTGTAGTAGCTCCCGATAAGCCTCAGTCAGGCATGGGACATGCCATCACGATCGGTCAGCCCTTGCGTCTGCATAAAGTGCATGTATTTGGCGATATTGAATCATATGCCTGTACCGGCACGCCAGTGGACTGTGTAAAACTAGCCGTTGATAAAATCCTTCACCGCAAACCCGATCTTTGCTTAAGCGGTATCAACCATGGTGCCAACCATAGTATCAACGTGATCTATTCGGGCACTATGTCTGCCGCTGTGGAAGCGGCCATTGAAAGCATCCCTTCAGCCGGTTTTTCACTGCTTGATTATAATATCGAGGCCGATTTTACAGGTGCCCGCAAATACACCCGGATGGTAGTAGAGAAAATGCTAAAGACAAAACTGGACAAGCACACCGTTTTCAATGTCAACATTCCCTCTGTACCGGTTGAGCTTTTAAAAGGTTTGAAGATCTGCAAACAGGCGTATGCAAAGTACGAGGAGGATTTTATAGAAAGAACAGACCCCAATGGTCGCAAGTATTATTGGCTGACCGGGGAGTTTGTCAATTTTGACAAAGGAAAAGATACAGACGTATGGGCACTGGCTAATCACTATGTAAGTGTGGTACCCGTACAATTTGACCTGACGAATTACGTTTTAAAGTCCAAACTCGAAAAACTCTGGAAATAATGTTCTTCAAAAAGGATAACCTGAAGCTTGGCTTGTTGCTTGGATTGCTTGGCCCCCTGCTCGGCCTGGTCGTACTGAAGTATATCAAAGCACCCTCCAGTAGCTTTGGCGATTTTTTTAATTTATTCTTCACTGACAACAGATACCTGACATCTATCGGTTCTCTTTCATTATTGGCCAATGTGGTACTATTCACTTTGTATGTCAACACCCACCGGGATAAAACGGCAAAGGGTATTTTCCTGATCACCCTTATTTATGGAATAGCTATCCTGTTGCTGAAAGTTTTTAATACATAACCCTAAATGGCTTATCAGCCATTTAGGATGTGAATACCTGACCGGCATCCGGCGTTGCCCGGGTTGTCTCTGCCCAACATATTGTATTTTGCGCGGGCAAATGAAGTACTATATCATAGCTGGCGAAGCATCCGGCGACCTGCACGGCAGCAACCTCATCAAAGAGTTGAAAAAGCTAGATACCACTGCTTCCATACGCTGCTGGGGTGGCGATAAAATGAAACAGGCGGGCGGTGACCTGGTGAAACATTACCGTGATCTTGCTTTCATGGGTTTTACAGAAGTACTGATGAACCTGCGAACCATTCTTCGCAATCTCGAATTCTGTATGGCGGATATTTATCAGTATAAGCCCGATACGTTAATATTGATAGACTACCCGGGATTCAATCTTCGTATTGCCAAATGGGCCAAAAAAAGAGGATTCAAGGTCATCTATTATATCAGTCCGCAGGTGTGGGCCTGGAAAGAGAACCGGGTGAAAATGATGAAAAAATGCATTGACAAAATGCTGGTGATACTCCCTTTTGAAAAGGATTACTTCAGGAATAAATGGGACTGGGATGTAGAGTATGTAGGTCATCCGCTGGTAGAGGTAGTGGAAAAAGCACAGGCTGAAAAAAACGATCATCCCATTGGCGGTCAAAAATGGATAGACCGGCCACTCATTGCTTTACTGCCGGGCAGCCGAAAGCAGGAAATTCTGAAAAAACTTCCCATTATGCTGGAAGTATCACGGTCGTTCCCGGGCCACTATTTTATCATTGCAAAGGCCCCTGGCATTGATGTGTCTTTTTATGACAGCCTGCTGAAAGAATACACCAACGTATCCTACGTTAACGACCGCACGTATGACTTACTCAAAGAAGCAGAAGCCGCACTGGTCACTTCCGGCACGGCCACATTAGAAACGGCCCTGTTTGGCGTACCCGAAGTGGTTTGCTATAAAGGCTCTCCTGTCTCTTACCAGATCGCCAAAAGAGTCATTAAAGTAAAATACATATCACTCGTAAACCTGATCATGGATAAGCTGGTTGTAAAAGAACTGATACAGAAAGACCTCACGCCCGAAA
Organism: Chitinophagaceae bacterium; assembly: GCA_016787085.1. Classification (GTDB taxonomy): domain Bacteria; phylum Bacteroidota; class Bacteroidia; order Chitinophagales; family Chitinophagaceae; genus VBAT01. The sequence goes on from JAEUVJ010000036.1 coordinate 57,860, forward strand.
ACCTGAAAAAAGAATTAAATGATCTGATCTTTAATACAGACCGGAAAGATCAGTTAAAAAAAGACTATGCTGATTTGAAGGAGTTGCTCAGCCGCGGTGGACATGCCTCGGCAAAAGCAGCTTACTCTATTTATTCTTTCCTTACCACAAAAGCTTAATAGCGAGAATGATCAGGCAAAGAATAAAAAGCAGCAGGCTGATGCGGTTGATACCATGCATATAGCCGATCCATTTGCTTTTTGGCCTGTCAGGGTCCTTCTTTTTCAGATAGAGATATTCTGCGATCTGGTTCCATACGCCCATTGGTGATGAATTTTACAGGTACAAAAGTACAGGAGGAACCTTTAAAAAAGAGAAGCCCTGGAAGACTCCCGGGCCGTTCACATAAGAAACCCAAACTACTGCTATTGAGAAAGAATTTTCTGGTTGGACTAAGATTTAAGGCTAATGTTTTTGATCACAGGACAAAGAAACGCAGTAAATGACCGGAAAAAATGGCCACTTTAGCGAATGGGGGCTTTTGTTTAACGAACGGCCCTTTTAGGTGATTGAATTGAAAAAAGAAGGGGTAAACTCCCTGTACCGGCTGTCTTACCTGGCTATCAGCTGGCAATACCAAGCTGGCTATTGTTGATAAAATTGACCATAGCAGCCGAATTCTTCAGGTTCAGTTTTTTAAGCGTGTTATAACGATGCACTTCAACAGTCTTGACAGAGAGCTTCAATATCCCGGCAATCTCTTTTGAAGAGTATCCTTTACGGATAAATCCTATGATCTCAATTTCGCGGCGTGAAAGCGCATTCAGACCCTGGTGTTGCTCTTCATGACTGATCATGGTATCAGACAAAATGGTCTTGATCTCTTCACATATGTATTTCCTGTTATTGTTTATCTCAGTGATGGCTTTGAATAACTCCCCGCACGGAGAATTCTTCGTCACGTAGCCCATAGCCCCGTTCTGGATCATCTGGCGTACATAGGCCGGCTGAGTGTGCAATGAAACCCCAAGGATCTTTGACCCCGGCGAGAATTTCCGTATCAGTTGTGTGGCTTCTATTCCGTTCATACCGGGCATATTGATATCCATGATCACAACGTTCGGCCGCATTTCTTTTGCCAGTTCGATCGCTTCTTCGCCGCTGGCACATTCTCCAATTACTTTAAATCTGGGGTCGGCATTAATGATATAGCTCCAGGACTGTCTGATAAGAGTGTGGTCGTCTGCAATGAGGACAGAAATTCTTTCCATAGTGGTGCGAGGTTTTTAGCTTGTTAGGATTTTGGTTTTTTATTTACACCTCCGGTTTGAGAGGTATAATGCAAAATATAGATATAAAAACTATAATATCAAGACCTATTTTGACCCGGTAAAAGTTTATCTTAAATAGCATAAGAGTAATTATTTAGCCACCCAAAATTTTTACTCTGACCGTTTTCTAAAACTATTGCGTATAGTAGATATACGGTTCCTGCCGGGTTTCTCTTTCAGCCGTTTTTATTATATATTTATCCATTATTTCTGCCACTGTAAACCACATCTTTATCCGCTCTATGAGAAAGATAGCTTTCCTTTTGCCATTATTCCTTACCTGCCTTATTGCTTTATCACAAACCAATATTCATTACTGGGATTTTAATGCCGGGGCCGCCGCCACCACAGGTATGAAATGGCCCTCGCCCATTGCAGCTATAAATACTGTCAACTACGGCAGCATCACGCATACATTCGACAATACAGATAACTTTTCGGGCTCCACCATAGATGCTTCCGGGTTTATCACAAGTACAGCCGGAGAATCTCTTTCGATCGTGAGCAGCAACAACAACAGTAAATTCCTGGTCATTAATGCCTCCACTCTGGGCTTTAAGGATATTCAGCTTACATATGCTACCCGGGGTACTGCCGCCGGTTTTACTACTCATGCGATTGATTATACTGTGGATGGCACCAATTACAGCAATATAACGACCATTACTGGTCGCAATGTCACTTCTTTCTCCCTTCAAACGGTGAGTTTCGTGGCTATCACCGCCGCCAACAATAATCCCAATTTTAAAATCCGTATCACCCTCGATGGCGCCACTTCTACAAGTGGCAATAACAGGTTCGATAATATCCGGATCAGTGGTACCGCAGCACCCTGCTCCCCCACAAATCAGCCAACCGGTCTGATACTGACTCCCTCATTCAACAGTATCGCCGGAAGTTTCACAGCTGCCGCCCCCGGCTCAATCAATGCTTCCGCATATCTGGTAGTTATGAGCAGTTCAGCTTCGCTTAGCTCACAGCCAGCCAACGGACAGGTATATAATGCAGATGATATTATCGGGGATGGCACTGTTGTATCTGTAACGGCTACAACAAATTTCACGGCCGGATCACTTATTCCCGGCACTGTTTACTACTTCTTTATTTACAGTTATGATAATGCGACCAATTGCTATAATCTCGTCAGCCCGCTGACAGGTAATACGACCACCACCACACCCCCTCCCTGCACAGCCCCTCCTGTACAGACCACAGGTTTATCCGCATCCAATATTACCAGTAACTCAATGGATCTTTCCTATACCAGGGGCAACGGAGACAAAATAATGATTGTGGCAAGAGCCGGATCACCGGTCAGTCAGTCTCCTTTTAACAGCGTCAACTATACCGCAGGCTCACAAATAGGCACAGGGAACTATGTTATTTACAACGGAACTGCCTCTTCTTATAGCTATTCTTCTTTATTGCCAAACACTACCTATCACTTTGCGATATATGAATACAATGACGCAGGCATATGTTATAATCCCATTCCTTTGACGGGCAGCTTTACAACAGCCTGCATCGCTCCTGTAAACGTGTCGTCTTTTATGGTCTCTGCCGGCAATAATCAGGCATCGCTTAGCTGGGTCAATCCGTCTTCCGTCTTGTGTTTTGACCAGGTATTGGTGATAGTTTCTACTGCCAGCATTACCGGTCAGGGCGGCGATTATCCGGGAGCGGCTAATCCGAATTATTCATCAGGAACACAAGTGGTTTACCGGGCAACCGGCAATACAGTGACGGTTACCGGGCTTACCAATAATACCACCTATTATTTCAAAGTCTTTACACGACTTGGCGCTTTATGGTCTTCCGGCGTAGAACTGACCGGGCAACCTTTTGACCCTTCTTCAGGTTTTCAATATCTGTTCGGAAACATTCATGCTCATTCCAGCTATTCCGACGGCAATAAAGAGAATACATCGAAAACACCACAAGACGACTTTGAATTTGCAAGGGATGCCAATTGTATGGATTTTCTTGGCATATCCGAACATAACCATTCGGGGGCAGGTATGAATCATGCCGATTACCTCGCCGGATATAACGAAGCCAACCTTGTGAACGGGATCACCAGCCCTTCGACAGGTAACAGTATCGTTACATTATGGGGAATGGAATGGGGAGTGATCAGCAATGGAGGACATGTGCTGGTATATGGTTTTGATGATAAACTGATCGGATGGGAAGCAGGCAATTATGACAACTTTGTGGCCAAGAATGATTACAGTACGTTATGGACCGCCATTAACAATAAATCGGGGGCATTTGCTACACTGGCTCACCCGAACACTTCTGACTATAACGGGCTGGTGAGCTCCTATAACACTGTTGCTGCAAGCGCTGTTGTCGGCTCTGCGATAGAGAGCGGACCAGCTTTTTCAGTAAGCACCACGTATAATGATTTCCCTTCCTCCTTAAGTGATCTTAGTTATTTTAAATCCATGCTGGCAAGAGGGTATCATATTGCGCCACAAATGGACCATGATAACCACTACATGACCTTTGGCACTGTCAACACCAACCGCACCGTTCTGCTGGCTACTGCCAAAACAAGAACCGCAGTGATGGAGGCGTTCAGGGCCAGGCGGTATTATGCTTCGCAGGATTGTAATGCAAGAGTTGAATTCAAAAATAACAATGACCCCATGGGCAGCATCGTTACCAAAGGAGGTCTGCCTTCGTTATCACTGCTCATTACCGATCCTGACGGAGAAACTGTCAGCAATATTGATCTGTGGGGAGGAGCTATTGGCGCCCCGGTACCTTCTTCGGCTTTGCAGTCTTATCCAAATGTCTCCTCCTTTAGTTTCACCAGTGCTGATGCAGCCAATGTGCAACCCAATAACTCTACCTGGTATTATTTTGTCATCATTACGCAGGCCGACGGAAACAGGATCGTATCCTCTCCCATCTGGTACACCCGATCCGATCTTGCTTTGCCCGTAACACTGATCAGTTTTACAGGCCAGTGGTCATCAGATAAGACGACTGCACAATTAACCTGGACTACCGCCAGGGAGATCAATTCCGGCAAGTTCATCATTCAGCACTCGTCAGATAACGGGAACACCTGGAGCAACATCGGAACCGTTAATGCAAATGGAAATTCAAACTTTAACCAGTCCTACAATTTTAAAGACCTGCATCCTTCATTAAAAAACTGGTACAGGCTGAAGATCGTTGATATAGATGGCGAATACAGCTATTCAAAAGTGGTGATACTGACTACAGAAAGCGCTGAAGCCACTTACTATACGCTTTATCCCAATCCTGCCAGGAATTTCATTAACGTGGCTTCCGCTTCAGGACAGTTCAGGAAAGTAGCAATACAACTGATGGACAATACAGGTCGTGTACTGACAACGCAGTCATTTATGCTTAATAACACTTCTCCTGCGACCATTCCTGTGTCAAAATATAAATCCGGCCTGTACTACCTGGTCATTACAGACGAACAGCAGTCAGTGAAACAAAAAATAATCATTGCTGACAAGTAAAATCACATCATTTTAATTCACACATAGCCGATTTTTACCGAACATTGCAGTCCGGATGCTTGCTGAAATTGTAATGGTGCAAAATTTCAGTAAATGAAGTACAAGGCCTTTCTCTTTGACCTCAACGGTACAATGATCAATGATATGTCATACCACATCAAAGCGTGGTACCGCATCCTTAATGAACTCGGCGCAAATATTTCCATAGAAAGAGCAAAGGAAGAATGCTACGGTAAGAACCAGGAGCTGATAGAACGGGTCTTGCCAGGCAGGTTCACAGAGGAAGAAAAGAACCGGATCAGTATTGAAAAGGAAAAACAATACCAACGGGAATTCAAACCACACCTGAAACTGATAAAAGGCCTTGACAACCTTTTGAAACGATCCTGCCATGATGGGATAAAAATGGCTATCGGCTCTGCCGCCATTCAATACAACATTGACTTTGTGGTGGACGGGCTGCAAATCAGGCAATATTTCGGCGCTATTGTCAGCGCTGATGATGTATTGAAGAGCAAACCCGATCCTGAGACCTACCAGAAATGTGCGGGGCATCTAACTATCAGACCTGAAGATTGCCTGGTATTTGAAGACGCCCCCAAAGGAGTGGAAACAGCATTGAATGCAGGCATGGATTGCGTCGTCATTACAACCATGCATGCCAAAGAAGAATTTGAACACTACCCTAACATAGTAGCGTTTATTGACGATTACGATAAATTTGAATTACCGCAGGAACAGGTTTCCTGCTAAAAAGTGTACTGATATTTACATAACGATGTTTAGCCTAAAAGAAAAAATTTCCATAGTCACCGGTGGCGGAAGTGGTATCGGAAAAGCCATCACTGAAGTATTTGCCCGGCAGGGATGTACTGTTCATATTGTTGACCTGGATGAAAACGCACAAATCATAGCCGATACCATCAATGCAGCAGGCGGCCACGCATTCTTTCACCGCTGTAATGTTTCCGTACAGTCAGAAGTAAAAGAAATTATTGATTCTATTTCTGCTTCGGGAAAATCCATTCATATATTAGTTAATAACGCCGGCGTTGCTCATGTGGGGACGGCAGAAACTACGGCTGAGTCGGACATAGACCGCTTGTACAATGTCAATATCAAAGGGGTCTATAATTGCCTGCACGAAGTGATCCCTGTCATGAAAAGAACAGGAGGTGTCATTTTAAACATGGCGTCTATCGCCTCTACCGTTGGTATTACAGACCGCTTTGCTTATTCTATGACGAAAGGCGCTGTAGTGGGAATGACATTGGCTACTGCGAGAGATTATATAAAGTATAATATCCGCTGTAACTGTATCTCCCCCGCCCGTGTACATACACCTTTTGTGGATGGCTTCCTGGCAAAGAATTACCCCGGTAAAGAAAAGGAGATGTTCGACAAACTTTCCCAGGGGCAACCCATCGGGAGAATGGCCCAGCCGGAAGAAGTGGCTAACCTGGCCCTGTACCTCTGCAGCGATGAAGCATCCTTCATCACCGGCTGTGATTATCCGATAGATGGCGGATTTATCAAACTGAACAACTAAATCAAGCATATGAAACTGATCAGGCATGGAGAACTGAACAAAGAAAAGCCCGGTATTGTACTTGATAACATCAATTATGATGCATCCGGTTTTGGAGAAGATTATAATGAGGCATTCTTTGAAACAAACGGGCTGGCACGTTTAGAAAAATACATTTCAGTAAATAAAGACAGCTTAAAAAAGTTATCAGCCGATATACGTATCGGTTCACCGGTAGCCCGGCCCTCCAAGATCGTTTGTATTGGTCTGAACTATGCCGATCATGCCAAAGAAACGGGGGCCGCTATTCCTTCTGAGCCCGTCATATTCATGAAATCTACCACAGCCTTGTGTGGCCCTTATGATGAGGTGACCATTCCTAAAAATTCCGTTAAGTCAGACTGGGAAGTGGAACTGGCTGTTGTGATCGGGAAAAAAGCAAGCTATGTGGAAGAAAGCAAAGCCATGGACTATGTCGCCGGTTACTGCCTGCACAATGATCTTAGCGAAAGAGAATTTCAATTAGAAAGAAGTGGCACCTGGGATAAAGGGAAAGGCTGTGATACGTTTGCTCCGCTTGGTCCCTGGTTGGTAACAAAAGATGAAGTACCTGATCCTAATAACCTTAAACTGTGGCTTACTCTCAATGGAAAGATGATGCAGAATGGCAGCACTTCCACTTTCATTTTTAATGTGGCACATGTTGTTTCGTATGTCAGCCATTTCATGACCTTGCTGCCCGGTGATGTTATTTCAACCGGTACACCTCCGGGTGTTGGATTAGGGATGAACCCACAGGTATACCTGAAACCAGGTGATGTAATGGAGCTTGGCATTGATGGACTCGGCACTTCTAAACAAAAGTGTATTGCTTATGCTGCGCATTGACGGCCATCAGCATTTCTGGAAATTCGATCCTGTAAGAGACCGCTGGATCAATGATGATATGTCTGTGATACAAAAGGATTTTTTACCTGCTGACCTGGATCCGCTATTAAAGCAGAACGGGTTCGATGGATGTGTTACCGTTCAATCAGATCAATCCGAAGCAGAGAACGAGTTTCAACTGAACAATGCAGTTCAACACGATTTCATTAAAGGCGTGGTTGGCTGGGTTGACCTATGCTCACCGCAAGTGGAGGAAAGATTGACTTATTACAGCCAGTTCCCAAAAATGAAAGGCTTCCGGCATGTGTTGCAGGGAGAAAAGGACAGGGCATTCATGCTGCAGCCTGCTTTTATGAAAGGTATCCGTTTACTGAAGAAATATCATTTCACGTATGACATACTGATCTTTCCGGACCAGTTACAACATACTCTGGAGTTTGTAAAAGCGTTTCCTGAGCAGCCTTTTGTCATTGATCATATTGCCAAGCCATACATCAAAGACAAAAAGACAGATGAGTGGAGAAAAGATATGGAAGCAATAGCTGAACACGAAAATGTGCATTGCAAGATTTCCGGTATGGTAACGGAAGCGGACTGGAAACAATGGAAGAATGAAGATTTCACGCCATATATTGAAGCTGTGGTTAACGCATTTGGGGCAAAGCGCATTATGTACGGATCTGACTGGCCGGTATGTTTGGTGGCCGCTTCCTATGAAAAAATGCTGGAAATTGTAAAAGAATATTTTGCTTCCTTTACGCAAAATGAACAGGAACTTTTCTTTGGAGGCAACGCTATTACATTCTACCATCTTAAATAACTACATCCATGGATCTGGGTTTAAAAGACAAAGTCATCATCATAACCGGAGGCGCTAAAGGAATAGGTGAAGGCATTGCCAAAGTACTGGCTGCAGAAGCTGCCATAGCCGTTATTGTGGGGAGAAACGAAGACGACAATAACAAAACGGTAAAAGCCATTGAAAAAACCGGAGGTAAAGCTTTTGGGGTAAAAGCAGAGCTCTCCATAGCAGAAGAGTGTTCGTCGGCAGTTAATAAGGTGATTGAAAAATTCGGCCGTATTGATGGTTTGGTAAATAATGCCGGCGTGAATGATGGTGTTGGCCTGGAAAACGGCAATTATGAAAAATTCATGAGCAGCCTGCATAAGAATGTAGTGCATTATTACCTGATGGCGCATCATGCATTGCCTTACCTGAAAAAAAGTAAAGGCGCTATCGTCAATATCACTTCCAAAACGGCTGATACCGGGCAGGGAAATACTTCTGCCTATGCCGCTTCAAATGGCGGCAGGAATGCGCTGACAAGGGAATGGGCGGTGGAACTCCTGAAATATGGCATCCGGGTAAATGCGGTGGTGGTAGCCGAATGCTTTACTCCATTATATGCAAAATGGATAGAAACTTTACCTGATCCGCAGCAAAAACTCAAAGAGATCGAATCAAAGATCCCTCTTGGCAATCGCATGACCACGGCAGAAGAGATCGCCAATGCAGTTGCATTTTTATTGAGTGAAAGATCAAGTCATACTACCGGGCAACTGGTGTATGTGGATGGTGGCTATGTACATCTTGACAGGGCTCTGGCCAATGCTTAAACCGATCATGTATGGAATCACTTGTTTGTATCAAACCCGGGGAGTTCGCTTATAAGACAGCAGATAAACCTGTACTGCAAAAAGATCATTCTGTCCTGGAAATAAAACGTATCGGTGTTTGCGGCACCGACCTGCACGCTTTTGAAGGCACACAACCTTACTTTGAATACCCAAGAATACTGGGTCATGAATTAGCTGCCATCATTCACGACACCGAACCTGGAAGCGGTTTTGACAAAGGTGAAGCAGTTAGTATCATCCCCTATTTTCATTGCGGGCATTGCATTGCCTGCAGAAATGGCAAACCGAACTGCTGTGCACAGATGCGGGTATTCGGGGTGCATATTGACGGAGGGATGAGGAACTATGTCGCCGTTCCCAATTATGCATTATTGAAAGGTGAAGGCATGTCCTTTGAAGAGCTGGCTTTGATCGAACCCCTGGCGATAGGGGCACACAGTATTCAGCGTGCCGGTGTAAAAAAAGATGAATTTGTATTAGTGATCGGTGCAGGGCCTATCGGGCTTGGCATCATGGAATTTGGCAGAATAGCGGGTGGCAAAGTGATCGCTGCCGACGTAAACCCGCAACGGCTTTCCTTTTGCAAGGAAAAGCTGAAGGTAGAGCATGTGATCAATGTAACAACTGAGAACACCGCAGACCGGCTAAAAGAGATCACGAATGGCGATATGCCAACGGTAGTGATTGATGCTACGGGCAACCTGAAAGCGATCAATACCTCTTTTCAATACATGGCACATGGAGCGAGATATGTATTAGTGGGCCTGCAAAAAGAAAATATCGCATTCAGTCATCCTGAATTTCATAAACGGGAAGCGACGCTGATGAGCAGCCGCAACGCAGTGAGAAGCGATTTTGAGCATGTCATGAATAGCATGAAGAACAGGCTGGTCAATCCTTCCACGTATATCACACATAAATTATCCTTTAATGCGGTAAAAGACCAGTTCTCTTCTTTACTTGATCCGGCCAACGGGGTGATCAAGGCTATGATTGATTTTTAAAAATCAGATGCGGGGTTTCCAGGGAATTTCCTCTGCTTTCAGCAAATGGGTTGTATATCTTGCCAGCACAAATAAATAGTCACTCAGGCGGTTGAGGTACTTGATGATCACAGACTCCACTCCAGTGCCTTCGGATTCCAGCCGGACACAGCAGCGTTCAGCACGGCGGCAAACACAGCGGGCAATATGCACCTGCGAAACGGCCACATGACCACCCGGAAGAATAAAACTTTTCATGGGTTCCAGTGATTCATTCATCCGGTCAATTTCATTTTCCAATAAGGTGACATCTTCTTCTTTCAGATCAGGTATCCGCATTTTAGGCTCCTTTACCGGGTCGCAGGCCAGTGAAGAGCCGATGGTAAATAAGCGATCCTGTATTTCCTGCAACAGGCTTCTCACTTTTTCATCCGCCGAAAGATCCCGGCAAAGACCGATATGGGAATTCAATTCATCTACGGTACCATACGCCTCTATGCGCAAATGGCTTTTGGAAACTTTGGTGCCGCCTATCAGCGAGGTGGTGCCTTTATCGCCTGTTTTGGTATATATCTTTAATGCCATGACCCGTACTTTATATACATGGAAACAAAGTTACCCGTGCTAAGTTGAGTAAATAAAAAAAGGAGAGCACAAACTCTCCACAATACAGTTTATCATTAAATGTTCAATGCGCCACCGCAACTGTGCTCTGCCTGTCGCTTTCGATCACGCCATCCCTTAACCGGATCACCCGGCGGGCATGCCGCGCAATATCCTCTTCATGTGTTACCAGCACTACCGTATTACCTTCTGCATGGATCTTTCCAAATATCTCCATGATCTCGTAAGAGGTCTTGGTATCTAAGTTACCTGTCGGCTCGTCGGCAAGAATGATGGATGGATCATTAACCAATGCCCGGGCAATAGCCACACGCTGCGATTGCCCGCCGCTCAACTCATTAGGTTTATGATGACTGCGGTCAGAGAGGTTCACCATATCGAGCACATGCAGGGCCTTTTCATTTCGCATTTTCTTACTCATACCGGCATACACAAGCGGAAGAGCTACATTTTCCAGTGCCGTCAAACGGGGCAATAAGTTGAACTGCTGAAATACAAACCCGATCTCTTTATTACGGACATCGGCGAGTGCATTGTCTTCCATTTTGCTCACATCATGTCCATTAAGAATGTAAGTGCCCGCAGTAGATGTATCTAAGCAACCAATAATATTCATCAATGTACTTTTCCCGGAACCGGACGGGCCCATCAGCGCTACGTATTCATTCTTATTAATATCCAGCGAAATTCCTTTCAACACTTCCAGTTCGTGCCTGCCCATGAAGTAGCTCTTGCGGATATTTTCGAGATGTATAATAGTGTTCATAAATTCCAAAAAACAAATTCCAAATTCCGGTTTCTTCTTTCGGGGCTTTTGGAATTTGAAGTTTTATGATTTAGGAGTTTTGATTACTTTGGGTACTTTAAAAAATTGCTCGTCATGGAATGGAGCATTCTTCAACGCTTCTTCCCGGCTGATGGAGCCTTTTATTTCGTCTTCCCGCAACACATTCACTTCATCGCTCATATGCAATAATGGCTCTACATCCTCCATGTCAAGCTCATTCAGTTTCTCCACAAAGGCGATCATCCGCTGCAGGTCATTCCTGATCTCTCCCTTTTCAGCGTCATCAAACTTCAGCCTCGCAAGATGCGCCAGTTTTTCCACCATAGCGTCATTTACTTCCATCAGGCAAATATAACCTTTAGACGGGAGTCGGGAATCATGAGTATAATCATCGCCATGCCGGAGGTGCCGGCTACTGAATCAGGACTCCTGACTATTTTACTATCTTCGCCGTCCTTATGAATAAGAAGAAAGAACTGGTCATGAGCGGCATCAGGCCCACGGGGTTTCTGCACCTGGGCAATTATTTCGGCGCTGTTCGTAATTATGTCCGGATGCAGGAAGAATATGAGTGTTACTTCATGGTAGCCGACCTGCATTCATTGACCACGCACCCTGATACAAAAGAATTAAAAACGAATGTACACCGGGTCTTATCTGAGAATATTGCCTGCGGGCTGGACCCCGACAAAGTAGCTTTGTACTGCCAGAGCCATATATACGAAACATCGGAACTATACCTGTACCTGAATATGCTGGCCTACCAGGGAGAGCTGGAAAAAACAACCACGTTCAAAGACAAAGTCCGCCAGCAGCCCGATAATGTCAACGCCGGCTTGCTGACCTATCCCGTATTACAAACCGCTGATATCATTTTACACCGGGCTAAATATGTACCTGTCGGTAAAGACCAGGAACAACACCTGGAAATGGCCCGAAACTTTGTCAAGCGCTTCAATTACCGGTATGGCGAAGTTTTCCCAGAACCCATTGCCTTCAATTTTGGCGAAGAACTGATCAAAGTGCCCAGTCTTGATGGTGCGGGTAAAATGAGCAAGAGTGAGAACCAATACGCCACCTTATACCTTTCCGATGATGATGACCTGATCCGGAAAAAAGTAATGAAAGCGAAAACGGATAGCGGACCTGCCGAAAAGAATTCGCAGAAACCGGATTATATTGAAAACATTTTCCTGTTGATGAAACTGGTAAGCACTTCCGATACGATCAATAAATTTGAAGACGATTTTAATAACTGCACCATCCGCTACGGAGATATGAAAAAGCAGCTGGCAGAAGATATGGTACAATTCATCGCACCTATCCGCCAGAAAGCCGATGCCATCCGGAACGATGAAAAATACCTGAAAGAAGTCATGGAAAAAGGGGCGGAAAAGGCCCGTAAAAGTGCCAGAGCCACTATGGAACTGGTAAGGGAGGCTATCGGACTGAATTATTATTAAAAACCGTCAAATTCCAAAAAGAATCTTTACTTTGAACGTTCACGGCTTGCCGGATTAAAAACATTGGAACTCTCACGATCATGGCCAAATCAAAAAAACCAAAACACATCGCTGTTGCCGGAAATATTGGTGCCGGCAAGACCACGCTGACGGAGATGCTGAGCAAACATTACAAGTGGATACCGAATTTTGAAGACGTGGACCATAATCCTTACCTCATGGATTTTTATGAGGATATGCCGCGATGGAGCTTTAACCTGCAGATATATTTTCTCAATAGCCGCCTGCGGCAGCTGGTAGAAATACAAAAAGGAACCGAGACCGTGATACAGGACAGGACCATATACGAGGATGCCAACATCTTCGCTCCCAACCTGCACGAGATGGGCCTGATGAGCAAAAGGGACTTTGATAACTATTTTATCTTTTTCCAGACATTAAAGAACCTGGTGCAGCCCCCTGACCTTTTAATTTATCTTAACGCTTCTGTGCCTACCTTAGTAGGGCAGATCCAGAAAAGAGGAAGGGAATATGAAGAAAATATCCGGCTGGATTACCTCAAACGGCTGAATGATTATTACAATAAATGGATAGCTGATTATAAAGAAGGGCAATTGCTGGTTATAGATGTGGACAAGAATAAATTCGCCGAAAAAGAAGAAGATTTTGGGGAGATCATCCGGAAAGTGGATGCGCAGTTATACGGCTTATTCTGATAAATATGAAAACATACTTTGTAATCGCCTTATCATTTTTCGCCTCATCCGTGATGGCGCAATCGCTCAAAGATTCACTTTTTGGCGGCAAACTGAAAAATCCGCATAAACAAGTTGAGGCCGCCCGGGACTCTGCCCGGCAAGCAGCCAAAGATTCGGCGGTGCTTATAGCACCAGCTAAAAAAGATTCCCCCTCTCCCGCTGCTGGCCCTGTTACGGCAGCTACCGAAAACACCGGTGCTGTTGCCCAGCCTGTGGCTGAAGCAGCAAAGCCGGACGATACTATGCCGGATTCGCTCAACCAATTATACTACGCCAAACAAAAAGCCTGGAAACGTTTCATAGATCAGCAAACCCTTATCCTTGCCACGCAGGCGGATGAAAGCAAGAAAGTGAGAAAGGGTGAGTATTATATCGAATTCGATTATGTGATCGGGCTGAACGGAAGGGTAAAAGCCAGCAACATCATCTGCAATCCGCAAAATGAGTTTATCATAGCTTCCATGACAGATATACTGACAAGAACACCCGTACTGGCCCCGCCTGTATATGGTGATGGCAAGCCGCGGCCTCTTTCGGCGAAACAGCAGATAACTATTTTGAAAAAGTAATTAGCTGATAAGCGGAATAACCTTTCAGGTCATTTAGCAGGTCTGCTATCTTCTTCGTCCATGCTTCCTGTTGTTCTTTATTACGACTGTGATCAGACTCTTTATCATACTGGTCCTGGAACTCTTCTTTTTCTTTGGTAATGTCGCCATATATTTTTCGCAGATCTTTCTGATATGAGTTCTTGTCAAACTTGTACTCACTCATTTTTTTATTCAGCTTACGGGCAAATACTTCTGCAATATCAAAATGTCCCTGTTCATGCACCAGGATATAATCTGTTTTCGATCTTCCCCATGACCGTGTTTTGGAAAACCGGCACTGTATCTTCCAGGACAAACCATTCTCATTGATATCGTACTCTATACCGAGATAAGTAGCCGTCAGTGCGGCTGCATCTGATCCCGGATCGGGGCTGCCTTTATAATCTGACCAGGTTAGTTTCTGCCCCGTCTTCCAGTCAATCAATTCCTCATTCTTACTCTGAGAAAAAGACAGCACCGGCAGGAGAAGCATCAGCAGAAAACAGGTTGTAATATTTTTCATACCAATAGTAAACGGTGTAAACTCCTAAAAGGTATAAAGGAATGTTCAAATGAAAACATAAAAAAGCCTCCCCGGGTAACGGAGAGGCTCTTCAACAAAACATAGCTGTTAGCTTAGTCTGGGTGCTGCGTCCAGCACCTCCTTAGTAACCCCGTCCTTATATTTTTCAAAATTTTTGATGAATAAACCTGCCAGGTAGTTTGCCTTTTCATCGTAGGCATTTTTATCGGCCCATGTATTTCTCGGATCTAACACTTCCGAAGGCACATCCGGGCATTCTTTAGGAACAGCCATTCCGAATACCGGGTGAAAGTCAAATTCAATATTATTCAGTTTGCCTTCCAGGGCTGCTGTGATTATGGCCCTTGTGAATTTCAGCTTCATTCTGCTTCCCACGCCATAGGGGCCACCTGTCCAGCCGGTATTGATCATCCACACATTTACATTGTTCTTTTGCATTTTCTCGCCCAGCATTTGCGCATACTTGCCGGGGTGTAACGGAAGGAATGGCGCACCGAAGCAAGCGCTGAAGGTAGATTTAGGTTCTGTCACACCCGCTTCTGTTCCGGCTACTTTAGCCGTATAGCCGGAAATGAATTGATACATGGCCTGTCCCGGGCTTAGCCTGGAGATCGGAGGCAGTACGCCAAAAGCATCACATGTCAGGAAGAAAATGTTTTTAGGCAGGTTGCCTACGGAAGGCTCCATGGCATTACTGATAAAATTAAGAGGATAAGAAACCCTCGTATTCTCTGTAATGGAACCATCTTCAAAATTGATCTGGTTAGTACCGGGAAAGAAAGTCACATTCTCTACTAAAGCCCCCGGGCGGATAGCATTATATATCTCGGGTTCTTTCTCTTCTGTCAGCCCTATCGTTTTGGCATAACAACCACCTTCGAAATTGAAGATATTATCATCTGTCCAGGCATGTTCATCATCACCGATCAGTTTACGGTTCGGGTCTGCACTCAACGTTGTCTTACCTGTTCCGCTTAGTCCAAAGAAGATAGCTGTATCACCATCCTTACCCATATTGGCGCTGCAGTGCATGCTCAGTACATTCTTCTCATGCGGCAAGATATAATTGAGAATAGTGAAAATGCCTTTTTTAGTCTCACCTGTATAGCCCGAACCTGCTATCAGGATCATTTTATGTTTGAACGAAACTACAGCAGCATTATGCTGGCGGGTACCACATTTTGCCGGATCCAGTTTTAGCCCGGGGGCCGAGATCACATGCCATTCGGGTGCGAAATTCTCCAGTTCATCCTCCGATGGCCGAAGAAACATATTACTGGCAAACAAATTATTCCAGGGCTTTTCGTTGATCACCCGGATATTCATACTGTAGCGGGGATCGGCACAGGCATAGCAATCACGGACCCACAACTCAGGCTGCTGGTCCAGGTAATGCATGACCTCCCTATAAATGATATCAAAATATTTTGGCTCAATGGGAATATTGAAATCATTCCAATGCACTGAATTTTCAGTAAGCTCATCTTTAACCGTGAATTTGTCTTTAGGGGACCTCCCGGTGAACTCGCCGGTCTTAATAACAAGGGCCCCGGTATCATTCAAAACACCTTCACCGATACGGATGGTATCATGAACTAATTCCTGCGGAGATAATTGATAATTAATGTTTTTAGGTGAAATAAGGCCTAAACGGGCCAGTGCTTTTTTTGAAAAAGCAAAAGTTGGTACTGCCATAAATCAAGCAAGCATTTGTTTCGGTGCAAAGGTAAACAAAGCATTGGCCTGTGCAAACAAGTGTTAGTGCAACAGTTTAAAAACGGCCTAATTATATCCTCAATAAATAGAATTATTCAAATCTATCAAGTTTACAAACTAAAAAATATTCAAAAAAATGGTAATCGGTGTAAATGCCGTCCATTTCTTACAATCCTGTAAATTATTTGACACAATAAAGCGATCTGTCACGCTTATTCTTAGCCACCCGCTAAGGTGGTTGACAGGGATTTTTGACAAATCTTGTTTAATGCGTTTTGATACAGAAGGGATTATCTTTAGCCTCTCAAAAAAGCAGCATGAAAAACTTGCCACTCAACCCGGAGATCTTTATCAAAAACCGGGAACGTTTCGTCAGCCGGATGCAAAAGAGCTCCATCGCCATTTTTGTGAGCCATGATGAAGTGCCTTCCAACGGAGATGCTATCTATCGTTATAAAACCAACAGCGACCTCTATTGGCTAAGTGGAGTAACCCAGGAAGATAGTATGATCATACTTTTCCCGGACAACCCCGATCCGAAATACCGGGAAGTGCTGGTATTAGTGCGCCCAAATGAATTAAAAGAAAAATGGGATGGCAAGAGATTGCGGATGAAAGAAGCACAGGAGACCAGTGGTATGAAAACGATAGTATGGTTAGATAGCCTTGATGGCCTGCTACAACCCTGGATACATCTGGCCGATACTATTTACCTTGATACAAATGAAAATGACCGGAAGGCCAGCCTGGTGCGTACAAGAGATTATCGCTTTGTGGATGAAATGAAAAGCCGCTACCCGCTTCATCGCTATGAAAGGGCTGCAAAGATCATGAAAGAACTGCGTGGTATCAAAACAGCCTTGGAAATAGAAGTAATGCAGACAGCGATTGATATTACAGAAAACACTTTTCGTCGTTTGTTGAAATTTATCAGGCCCGGTGTAATGGAATATGAAATAGAGGCGGAGATCGTTCATTCCTTTTTAAGCCAGCGGGCCGCTGGTGAAGCCTACGGAAGCATTATCGCCAGTGGTGATAGGGCCCGGACACTGCACTATGTCTCCAATAACCAGGAATGCAAGGATGGCGAACTGATCTTAATGGATTTCGGCGCCGAGTATGGCGGCTATTGCGCCGACCTGACAAGAACGGTTCCGGTAAATGGAAAATTCACACGGAGACAGAAGACAGTGTATAATGCCTGCCTGCACCTGCATGATTACGCCAAAAGCCTATTGAAGCCAGGTATCAGCATTGTTGCGTATACAGACAAGATCGGTGACGAAGCGACACAACAGTTTTTGAAGATCGGGTTGCTGAAAAAGAGTGATGTAAAAAATGAAGACCCGGAGAACAGAGCGTATCGGAAGTATTTATATCATGGTATTTCTCATCACCTCGGAATTGATGTACATGACCTGGGTACCAGGACAGAGCCGATCAAACCGGGCATGGTATTCACCATAGAACCGGGCATTTATATTGAAGAAGAGCAAATAGGCATTCGTATCGAGAACAACGTCTGGATCACAAAAAACGGCAATAAAGATCTGATGAAGAATATTCCCATTACAGCAGAAGATATCGAAGCCCTCATGAAAAAATAAAATTATCTTCCCGGCATGAAGCAGATACCTAACCTTTTCACTTTACTGAACCTGTTCTTCGGCTGTTGTGCGGTTGTTTTTATTCTGCAAAATGGCATTACTGTTTTTTATACAGGAGATAATCCGCAATTAGTGGATATGCCTGAAAAAGTGGTCATCGCATCATTGTTCATCGGATTGGCTGCTGTAGTTGATTTCTTAGACGGCTTTATAGCACGGTTATTCAAAGCCACCTCAGCTATGGGCAAGCAACTGGATTCGCTGGCTGATGTGGTGAGCTTTGGAGTAGCCCCGGGAATGATCATTTACCAGTTCCTCCGTCTCAGTTTTGCGAGAGAAGAAAATGGGCTGGACGTTTCACTCATCTGGCTGTTGCCAGCATTCATTCTGCCCTGCGCGGCTGCCTGGAGATTAGCCAAATTCAACATTGATGAAGGCCAGCAATACTCGTTCAAAGGCGTTCCCACTCCGGCTGTTGGCCTGGTGGTAGCTTCTTTCCCGCTGATCTATTGGTATAGCGATAATCCAACAATACTTGACCTGCTAAGAAACAAATGGCTCTTGTACGGTGTGGTGATCGGTTTAAGCTACCTGATGGTCTCCAACCTCCCTATCATGAGCCTGAAGTTCAAAGATTTTTCAGTCAAGAATAACCTGCCGAAGATCATTCTGCTGGCCGCTGTTATTATTTTGGCTCTTCTTTTAAAATGGCTGACCGTTCCTGCGGTCTTCATCCTCTACATTGCCGTATCTTTGATCTTCAAAAACAAAACAGCATGACCTATACTGTGCAGATAAAAGTAATGCCGCTGAAAGAATTGCTCGATCCCCAGGGAAAAGCCATCGTTGGCGGTTTGCAAAACCTCGGTCTCAGCAACGTGGAAGATGTCAGGGTTGGCAAAAACATTTCCCTTCAGATCAATGCTGATTCCGCAGACCAGGCGAAACAAATTGCGGAAGAAGCCAGCAAGAAATTATTAGCCAACCCGGTCATGGAATATTTCGAGGTATCAGTTAATTAATTCTGCATAAGCTGATCAACCACGGCTATCATGCTCTACCTTGTTCCTTCTCCCATTGGCAATCTGAAAGACATTACTTTACGGGCATTGGAAGTATTGAAAGAGGTGGACCTTATCCTCGCCGAAGACACCCGCACATCTTCTCACCTGTTGAATCATTACAGTATCAGCAAACCGCTTTCACCGTATCATCAGCACAATGAACACAAAGTGCTGCATCATTTGGTCAGCCAGATGCTGGAAGGGAAAAAAATGGCCCTGCTGACCGACGCAGGTACCCCTGGTATTTCCGATCCGGCCTTTCTATTGGTAAGAGAATGTATCAAGGCAGATATAAAAGTGGAATGCCTGCCGGGTGCGACAGCCTTCGTGCCTGCATTAGTAAACAGCGGTATCCCCACTAATCGCTTTTGCTTCGAAGGCTTTCTGCCTTTGAAAAAAGGGCGACAGACACTGTTGAAAAAACTGGCTGAAGAAGAAAGGACACTGATCTTTTATGAGTCACCGTTGCGGCTCGTGAAAACTTTGGAGGAATTCATCACCTACTTCGGAGAGAACCGCTCCTGCAGTATCAGCCGCGAACTGACCAAACTGTTCGAAGAAAACAAAAGAGGCACACTGAGAGAGGTGGCTGACCACTTCAAAGCAAAAACAGTAAAGGGCGAGATCGTGATCATAGTGGCCGGAAAGAACGACTGATAATAAATCGCTAAAAATACTTCCGGTATGGTTTTGATTGCTATATCCTCTGCAATTTTGCTTATCAAAATCTGAATACCATGAATAAAAAATCAGGCGTTATCCTTTTGGTCTTACTATTGATCTTTTCTGCTCTTTCCTATAGCCAGATTCGTGAGGTGCCAAAGATCGTGGAAGAAACATTTGCACAGCAATATAACGGCGCCACACAAGTTGATTACAAAGACCAACTGGTAAGAGTGGATGTATATTTTGAGTTGAAAGGAGAAAAAATGATCGCTTCTTACACCAATAAAGGCATCTGGAAGGGAACGGAAAAAGAGTGGGACTTTGACAAACTGTCTGAAGAAGTGAAAGATGGCTTCAAAAAAAGCAAATATGCCGACAGGGAAATTGAAGAAACAGTTGTGCTTTATTTACCCGGCGGCACCGAACAATACCGTATCAAGGCTAAAAAGAGTGGTGTAGAAAAGAAATTCCTTTTTTTCAATACCAGCGGCCGGTTATTGCGAACGGCAGTAACACTGTAAGATCTTTTATCGCTAAGCTCCTGCAACGGGAGCTTTTTAGTTACCGTCATTCATTTTTGAGGCAACAAAATGATTTATTTGACGAAATTTGAGCTTCCCGCCAACCGGGTATTTTAAACTCTTTACGGATGAAACGTATACTTGTTCTTCTTTTTATATGGTCAAATACCAGCGCCATTGCGCAGGATATTGCCTTTGGTAAAAAAATGGTGGATACACTGGCGTCTTCTTCCTTTTGGGGCAGGGGCTATACCAATGATGGAATGAAGAAAGCGGCAGCATTTATTGCTGCTCAATTTCAATCGTATGGATTAAAGCCAATGAGCGGTACAGATTATTTTCAATTGCTGACATACCCGGTCAATACATTTCCCGGTAAGATGGAAGTAGCCATCAATGGAAAAGAATTAATGCCCGGAAAAGACTTTATCATTGGTCCTGAAAGCAAAGGAGTCAAAGGCAAGGGCAGCCTGGAACAGGCGGACAGTGTGCAGTTCATGAACCGGCAAAGCAGGCTGATCGTAAAACTAGAGGACAAACTTACCTGGTCAGTGGCGCCTGAACAGGCTGACTACACCGTGATACTTCTTGACAAAAAAACGCTGGGAGAACGACCGGAAAGCTTCAGAGTGAGCATAGAAAATGAAATGGTAAAGAATTTCAAAGCGGCTAATGTATGTGGTATAGTAAAGGGAACAGTGAAACCAGATTCTTTGATCATCATTACAGCGCACTACGATCATCTCGGCGGAATGGGCAAAGACACTTACTTTCCCGGAGCTAATGATAATGCCAGCGGTGTTTCCCTGTTACTGAATCTTGCAAAATACTATGGAGCTAACCCTCAACCTTATTCCATCGGTTTTATTTGTTTCGCCGGCGAGGAAGCAGGTCTTATTGGTTCAAAATATTTTACCGAACATCCGCTGATACCTTTAAAGCATATCCGTTTTCTGATCAATTCTGACCTGGCCGGTACCGGTGAAGAAGGTATCACAGTAGTCAATGCCACAGAGTTTCCCGGTGAATTTGCCATGATGAATGCCGTGAATGACGAAAAGAAGCTGCTGGCAAAGATCAACTCCAGGGGTAAGGCAGCCAACAGCGATCATTATTTCTTTTCGGAAAAGGGTGTGCCTGCCTTTTTCTTTTATACAATGGGCGGCATCAAAGCATACCATGATGTGTTTGATAAACCCATAACCCTGCCATTGACTGAGCACGAGGACCTGTTCAAACTGATTGTTGGGTTCAATGATAAATTAATGGGTAAATAAAAGTGATTCGTACATGAAAAAGACTCTCCTTTATTGCTTATTTGCCATTCCGTTTAACCTGTACGCACAGGGCTACTGGCAGCAGCGTATCAAATATGTGATGGATGTGCATCTCGAAGTACAAACAAATAAGATCAGCGGCAAGCAGACCATCAGCTATACCAATAACTCTTCTGATACACTGAACAGGATATTCATACACCTGTACTGGAATGCCTTCAAACCTAACAGCCTGATGGATGCGAGCAGCCAGAGCACAGAAGGACTGGTGGTTGGAAGAACCGGGGGAAGGGAGCTTACAGATTTTGACAGGAGATTTAAAAAAAAGATCACTGACCTGAAACCCGATGAGCAGGGAGGTTGCAGGGTACTGAAATTTATTTATAATGGTAAGCTGCAAAAAACAAAAGAACACGAAACTATTCTGGAAGTACTATTGGATAAAAGCATTTTGCCCGGCGCTACTGCTGTTTTCAATACCGAATTTGAATGCCAGGTTCCCTTATTAAGCCGTCGTAGTGGCAGGGACAATCCCGAGGGAATACGATACAGCATGGGACAATGGTATCCTAAGATAGCAGAGTATGACCGCCAGGGCTGGCATGCCGACCAGTATATACGTGGCGAATTCTATGGCGTGTGGGGCGACTACCATGTGAACCTGACATTAGACAAGAATTATAAAGTAGGTGCTACGGGTGAATTACAAAATGCAACTGAAATTGGCTGGGGATATGATAAAGAAGGAACGCCGTTGAAGAATATTCCCGGCAACACAAGAACATGGAAGTTTACGGCAAAGAATGTACATGACTTTGTATGGTCTGCCGACCCGGACTATAATCACATTACAAGAAAGATACCCGGAGGTCCACTGGTACATTTTATTTATAAAAATGATCCGAATACTGAAAAGAGCTGGCAGGCGACAGCCGACAGTTGCGTGATGATCTATCCCTATATAGCGAAAACTTTTGGCCCTTATCCTTACCCTGTGTATTCATTTCTGCATGGGGGAGGCGGGGGTACGGAATACCCGATGGCCACTTTAGTCAGGACACATTCTTTTACAACGGCCGTACACGAGTGGTGTCATAGCTGGTACCAGATGATGATGGCCACTGACGAGAGCCAGTACGGATGGTTAGATGAAGGTTTTACCAGCTATGCCGAAGACAGGGTACTTTGCTGGCTCCGGAATACCAATTTTTTTGAAGAAGGGTCTGAATACAGGTCTTATTTCAATCTGGCCAAAAGCCCCTTTGATGAACCGATGAGTACGCCTGCCAATTTTTTCAATACCAATTATGCCTACAATAACAATGCATATAATAAAGGCTATGTATTCATAAAACAGCTTGGCTATATCGTGGGTGAAAAGACCCTGGATAAAATTCTTTTGGATTATTACAGAACATGGCGGTTCAAACATCCGGGCCCGGATGATTTTATACGTGTAGCAGAAAAAGCAAGCAACATGCAATTATTGTGGTATAAACAATATATGGTAAATACTACTAAAACCATTGATTTCAGAATAGACAGCTTGTGGGAAGAATCCGGTAAGACCAATATTCGCATCAGGCGTATAGGCCAGATGCCTATGCCGGTTGATATGCAGATAACCTTTAAAGATGGCAGTAAAGAACTCCATTATATCCCGCTCGACCTTATGTTTGGCGAAAAGCCTGCTGAAGACTCAACGGGCCGGAAAGTATATTCTGCCTGGAAATGGACGCATGATACTTATACAATAGAGTCAGGGAGAAGGCTTGGAGATATTTCGATAGCAGAAATTGACCCTACTTTCCGGCTGGCAGATATTGAACGAAAAAATAACCGGCTAAAATTGTAAACGCCTCCCATTCTCTTCTATAAAACGATAAAACCATCACGCCAGAGACGAGATGGTTTTTTATCGCTTGATTAGGCCCCTATTTTTAAATTATCGAAGGTAGAATGGTCAATGGTGTGTTTATGGGCACGAATCACTTATTTAGATGATTCGAAAGTAAGTAGATGCCCTTATCCCACCTATACCACAAAAGTGGTATTTTTTGTACCCAACGGCCAAAACCACTGACTATCAACGCCCGAAATACTTATTGACGGCTTCTACCCGGTTATTTACGTGCAATTTTTCGTAGATGTGATAGACATGTTTGCGAACTGTTTCCGGGCTAAGAAATAACTGGCTGGCAATTTCTTTATACATCAGGCCTTTGGATAATTGTTCCAGTATCTCTTTTTCGCGGTTGGTGAGCAGACTGAGCCCTTCGGATGCATTCTCCACTGCAGATGGCTTTCCCTGGAAAGCAGCGACAACTTTGCGGGCAATCTGGCTGCTCATCGGCGCCCCGCCCTGGTATAATTCCCGGATAGACTCCAACAGTTTACCGGGAGCGGTTTTCTTTAAAATATAGCCGCTGGCTCCGGCACTTAGAGCTTCGAATATCTTTTCATCTTCCTCGTAAACGGTACACATCATAAAGTTGGTGCCGGGCATCAATGGTTTCAATGCCCTCACACAATCAATACCACTCTCGATAGTACCCAGATTAATATCCATCAGTACTACATCTGGCTTAAGCTGGGGCAGCTTTGTTATCGCTTCTTCTGCTGTCGCCATAGTGCCTATACACTTATACCCATCCGACATGGTAATGATCTCTTCCAATGCATTCCTGAGTTGCTTATTATCATCTACTATGCAGACAGAAATTTCGCTCATCCGGCAAAGGTCAGCTTTCCGGCAGAGAACAGCAATACCACATAATGGTATTTTTAGCGGTAAACGCAGAGAATATATTTCTCCCTGAAATATTCTTCAGGGAATATATCATGAATTTCCATGATGCGGGGCCGGGTGCCGCTTTCCTGTATCTCCATTGCCAGGTCACCACCCTTGAGACAGATCAATCCCGGCGCCTGAACGGCTGTATTCATACCCGTCTTCAGCAAAGGCCTGCTCCATTTCCAAAGGTCCTTCAATGGCGCTACAGCCCTTGACACAACAAAGTCGAATTTCCTTCCCTTTATTTCTTCCACCCGGGTATGTTGAGTCGTGACATTTTTCAAACCTATGCCTTCTGCCACTGCTTCCACTACTTTTAGTTTCTTAGCAATACTGTCCACCAGGTGAAATTTGACCTCAGGAAAAAAAATAGCAAGCGGAATACCGGGGAACCCGCCTCCTGTTCCAAGATCAACTACCTCTGCGCCCGGTTGAAATTCAAAAGCGGCTGCTATACTCAAAGAATGTAAAACATGCTTTTCATACAACCCCTCAATATCTTTCCTGGAAATCACATTGATCTTTTCATTCCACTCCGTATATAAAGCTTCCAGCGCTTTCAACTGCGCCAGTTGTTCCGGGGTAAAATCAGCAAAATATTTCAGTATGATCTCCATAATACAACAATGAGAAAATCAGATAAGCGGCGTCATTTACTTTATCCGGGTATATCTTAATTCCAGTTCCTGCGGGGTCTTCGCCACAAAGCGGGTATAAAAAGGATATAGTACAAAAACATCCAGATATCGAGTAATATATACCAGCGCCAGAGATCCTTTTCCTCCATATTCGCCATGGCCTTGTACCAGATATATCCTTGTACCAGGTATTTTAACGTCAGCAGGCCAAGCGCCCATTTCCAGTCATAGAATACAAGACTGGCAATAAACAGAGGGTAAAATAAAAACTGGGCGGTGGAGTAAAGACCAAGCAGGAACTTATGTACCGGTTTATAAAATTTTGCCGTGGTATAATGCCTGGATTTCTGCCTCATCCATTCCTTCCATGTTCGTTTGGGCATAGACCGGGTAACGGCTTCCGGGTCTATGATCACCGCTGTATTCTTTTTGTTGGCGACCTTATTGATAAAAAGATCATCGTCACCGCTCGGAATATGGTTGATGGAAGAAAAACCCTTGTTGCGGAAAAAAAGATCTTTCTTATAGCTCAGGTTGCGGCCTACTCCCATATAAGGAATCCCGGCCAGCGCATAAGAGAGATACTGCAGGGCGGTATGAAATGTTTCAAAGCGGATCAGTTTGTTCAGCAATCCGGGGCGCTTATGGTAAGCGCCATACCCTATCACTATTTCAATACCATCATCATAGGCATCCTGCATTTTTTGTATCCAGTTCTCACTGGCCGGCACACAATCCGCATCCGTCAGCAGCAACACTTCGTGTTTTGATTCTTTGATACCGATAGATAGAGGATATTTTTTTCCGGTGATCAGTTTGGCCTCCTGTGTCAGTTCAATTACATTCAGCGATTTAAAGGTCTTCTTTAATTCCTGCAAAATGTATTTGGAATCGTCTACTGAATTATCATTCACGGCTACTACTTCATACGTGCTTGGATAGCTTTGTACCAGTACACCCGGCAGGTTGCGGGCCAGGTTCTCATCTTCATCCCGGGCACATATAATTACTGAAACAGGATGCTGCTGGAATTTCTCTTTTTTCTTTGGCCGGTAAAAAGCGATCCGGCTGAAGAACCATAGATAATAGAAGAATAAAATAGCCGTAACGGCCGCAAAACAGTAAAAAATGATTGCTTCCCAGTTAGTCAGTGGCATGGCTGCGAAGATAGTTATTATAAGGTACAAGGCGCAGGAAGGGAGCTATTCACCGGATTTTTATACGAGGAAAACAGGGTGCACCAACTCTTTGTACTTGTGCCTTGCGCCTTGTTTCTTTACCTTGCGGCTTTGTTATGGCAGCATTATCATTTCATTTACAATACAGCGATCCGGGGAGCAAAGCAAGAGCAGGAAAAATAACCACTGATCATGGCGAAATACAAACTCCCATTTTCATGCCAGTAGGCACTGCCGGGAGCGTTAAAGCGGTAACGCAGCAGCAACTGCTGGATGATGTAAAAGCACAGATCATCCTTGGCAATACTTATCATTTATATCTGCGGCCGGGATTGGAAGTGCTGGAAAAAGCAGGTGGCCTGCACCGTTTCAATGGCTGGCATAAACCCATACTGACAGACAGCGGCGGTTACCAGGTATTTTCTTTAGCGGGCACCCGCAAGATCAAAGAAGAAGGCGTCACTTTCCAATCGCATATTGACGGGTCTAAACATTTATTCACACCGGAAAATGTAATGGATATACAACGCTGCATTGGCGGCGATATCATTATGGCCTTTGATGAATGCCCGCCGGGTGGCTGTGAATTCGATTATGCGCAAAAATCGCTGGCACTTACAAATCGCTGGCTGGATCGTTGCGTTGACCGCTTCAACAGTACCAAAGACAAATATGGCTATACACAAAATCTTTTCCCGATCGTACAAGGCGGAACGTATAAGGACCTTCGTAAGCAATCATGTGAATATGTTGCTTCCAAAGAAGCAACCGGAAATGCTATCGGCGGCTTAAGTGTCGGGGAACCTGAACCGGTGATGTACGAGATCTGCGACTGGTGTTGCGACCATCTGCCAATAAACAAACCCCGCTACCTGATGGGTGTAGGCACTCCCTGGAACATTCTGGAATGCATCAGCATGGGAGTGGATATGTTTGATTGTGTAATGCCCACCCGCAATGGGCGAAATGCTATGCTCTTCACAACCAGGGGTGTTATTAATATTGATAACAAAAAATGGGAGCTTGACTTTTCCCCTATAGACGACGGGCTTGAATGTGTCATCAGTAATTATTATTCAAAATCCTATGTCCGTCATTTGATGAAATCGCAGGAGATACTTGGCCTGACCATCGCCAGTGTGCATAACCTGGCTTTTTATCTCTGGCTGGTAACAGAAGCAAGGAAACATATCATCGAAGGAGATTTTTCCGGATGGAAAAACCAGATGGTAGAAATATTAAAGACCCGCCTGTGATCATATTTCATACAAGCCATTCTTAATGGCAAAGATGACCAGGCCCACCCGTGAATGTACTTTTAGTTTCTTGATCAGTTCATCGCGGTAGCCATCAACAGTGCGGATACTCAGGTTCATGTCATGGGCAATTTCTTTATTGGTCTTTTCTGCACAGATCATTCTCAAAAAAGCAAGCTCATTCTCTGTAAGTGCTGAGACCAGCGAAGCCTGCGGAAGCTTGTCCTTCATTTCCTCTTTTACATAGGTGAGCATTTTGTTACTCACAAGTTCATTCATAAAAAAACCGGTGTCCCTGATATTATCCAATGCCGATTTGAACACGGCCGGCTTACTGTCTTTCAGTAAATAACCACCGGCACCACGTTTCAGCATACTGATGATCACCGTATCCACATCCATGACACTCAGTACTAATATTTTCGTATCAGGCAGGTTGCTCTTTATCCAGGTGGCGGTTTCGAGCCCGTTCATTTCTGGCATGGTGATGTCGAGCAGCACAATATCCGGCGCCGGGTATTGCTTCAACTGGGCAATAAACTCTTTTCCGTTGCCGGCCTCAAACAGAACGGCGTAGCCTTCAAATGAATTGACCAATGCAGCGAGCCCGTTACGAAGAAGGGTGTGGTCATCTACCAGGGCGATGTACGTTATATCCTTGCTCAATGCTCTCAGTTTTTATCAAAATGGTCACGGTAGTACCCTGACCGTGTTCACTGGCAAAATTGATACTTCCGTTTATCATTTTTGCCCGGTTTTCTAAATTACGTAATCCGGCGCCTCCGGAAATGGTTTTTGTATCAAATCCCTTTCCGTTATCGCTGATAGTGATGCGCAGATCATGGTCGCTTCCTTCTGCATGGAAACCTACCCGGTCAGCGCCAGCATGTTTGATGATGTTGTTGATCACTTCCTGCATGATCCGGTACAGGATGATGGCCCGGTCCCCGTCTATAGCGGGCAAGTCATCCGCTATATTGACATCTATGGCATATTTACCGGAGTGTTCCAGATAGGACAATAGTTTACGTACCGGTCCGGCCCACCCGTTCACCCGTATATAGTCAGTATCCAACGAATGGCTGAGGTTGCGCAGGTCTGCCATAGCCCTGGTCAACAGGTCATCTATGAGCGTCATTCTTTCGGATTCTGAAGGTACATGCATGGAGTTTAGGTTAATGCTTGCCAAACTCAGCACCTGTCCGATATTATCGTGCAGCTCCCGGCTGATATAGGTAAAGGTTTCTTCCTGTATCTCTACTTTGGATTGCAGCAGGGTTTGTTCAAACCTGACGGCCATCATTTCTTTTTCCAGCAGCAGCTTGTTTTTCCTTTTTATATAGATCCGGAAGAGCATGATAACGGCCACCATCAGCAGCAATATGAAAAGGCTGGCAGCAATAACAGATAATATGACCTCTAATTTGTCTTTTTGCATAAGTAAAAAGCATAACTAAAGCAGCTATACATAATGAGGCTCATCAGTTGCGGAATAGCCTGGTACAACTTGAGATCAAAAAAAGTAGCATCCAGGTCACGTAAATATTCATGGAAGCCGAGTGAAATACTTATCACCGGATAAAACGTCACAACACCGATCGTAACCCATATAAGGGGACGCCAGTGTCTTTCCAAAGCAGCATTATCCAGATGAAAATAGCTAAACAGGAAAAAAATGGCGAATAGCGTATTACAAAAACCCCTGGCAAGGATAAGGTAAATATTCGGCTCCGATATCGGGGTTGAAAAAATGTGTGTCAGCACGGTAACGAAGAGGTACACAGCCACAATCCCTATAATAACTTTTTTGAACCGCTGCATTACCGGTACAGAATAATATATACAGGCAAAAAAAAGGACAGACAAAGGCCTGTAAAAATTATATACAATAACAGTTGACTTGAGCGGCCATATATACGGATGCCATTTAAGATATACCTCCATCAGGAATACCAGCGAAAGATAGGGGATCATGATGTACAGACCCCTGCTTTTTAAATATTGCCTGTAAACAAAGGCCATGATCACACTGTAAAACAGGCAACCTATATAAGAAAAGTAAAGTATGTTGATCATCAAGGATGAGTATTCCCGTCATTAAACGGATCCACCGGTTCATCATCCCCGTCTTTTCCCTGCGACAAAGGCTTCCGGGACGGATGACCGTCTTTGTAAGGCCAGATGATGGTGGTGATCTTGTCAAACGGCTCCTGCATATAAGCCCCCATACATATCCTGAATTCATCTGCATAAGGACTTACTTCCTTCATCCAGCTCATCAGTTCGGCACTGGTAAAAGAAACCGAGTGAGTTTGCTTGCCCATATCAACACCCTGTTTGGTCATATAATCAAGATAGGTCCTGATCATTTCATTGGCGGTGCTGACGGGAATTGGTTTTCCTGCCATAAAAAATTGGTTTTGGTGAATTGTACCGGTAAGTTAGGCAGCTCGCCTGTATTTTCAATGAGTTATGAATAAATACCGTCAAATGACGGTGCCCTATACCGTCAAATGACGGTGCCCTATACCGTCAAATGACGGTACAAAAATTCCGTCAAAGAGCGGTTGTTTTGGATTATTAAGCACCGGAACTTTATACTGTAATTATCAAAGACCGTTAGCTATTAGACCAGAAAATTCCGGGAACCAGTTTCCCGATCAACACATCCGCCGCCCTGAGTAATTAGAGGCGGCGGTTGTCATTTTTGACATATATCAATATAGCACCCCTCATCCCCCCTCTCGAAACTCACCGAAGTATTTGTCGCTAAACCTTGAGAATACCCTTCAACCTGCCCACCTTTTGAAAAGGTGAAAACACCTGTGAAGCAGGAGTGAAAGGGACATTGATGAAGCCAATACTGTGAGAGACTTTAGTGCAGGTTTTAAAGAAACAACCAGTTCGTCATTACTTATTCACCAATAACTCAACCCAGGATCATGAACGAAACTGCAACTCCTCATTCCTGCACGAATACCAACAGCGATGCAGATGGTAACCAGATCGGCAAAAGAGGAAAAAGAATTGCCGGGGTGTTACTCATATTTTTCACTGCATTTATGTCAACAGGCATAATCGCTTATTGGCCGGATAAGTTGCCAGGCCCCAAGGATAATATTGCACCCATTTATAAACACCGGCTGTTCCGTATCTGCTTAGTAGGTTTGCCCGATTCACTTTGCTGCCCCGACAGTATCACGCAAAAAATAGCTATAGCCGATACCACCTGGCAAACAGTAACCCGTGCAATTGATTCAGTTGGCAACCCGATAAAAGATACTGCCAGCGGCACCATCAGGGGCTTTACCCGTACGCAAACTCAAAAAGCCAAACTCATTCACCTTAACACGCTATTACTGCTGCTGGTGGCGATGGGTGGTTTCTTAGGCAATATGATCCACGTTGCTACCAGCTTTACCACCTTTGTAGGCGCAGGTAAATTCAAAAGAAGCTGGATACTCTGGTATTGTGTCAAACCTTTTACGGCCGGCGCCCTGGCAATGGGCCTGTATTTCGTTTTCCGCGCCGGCTTCCTGAATATGTCTGATGGCGGCGGTAGTATTAACCTCTACGGGCTGATGACCCTTTCTATTCTGACAGGCCTGTTCACAGATAAGGCTACAGAAAAACTGAAAGAGATCTTTGAAGTGATCTTCAAAGCCAAAGATGTAAGACCCGATGCACTGGTGGATGCATTTAAAATAATGGGTATTGCCCCTATGCAAATAGAAAAAGGAAAAGAAAATAAACTGACGTTGACCGGCGAGAACCTTGATAAACAAAAATGGGCCATTTTCATAAACGATGAACCTGTCACTAACCTTGTGGTAACAAAGGCATCTATTGCTTTTACTTATACCATCACGGAAAAACAAAAAGATAAGACAGTATTTATCGTCAGCGTAAAAGATGAAAAAGGCAAAGAACAATTCAAGGCCGAGCTTCCATTAAAGAACGGCGGCGCTGCCGGTGATACACCAGCACAAGGCCCGGCCGGCGACAATGATAATAATAATGATGAGCCTGCTGTGGGTTAACCTAAAAACAGTTTTATGCCGGATTTTAAAGAAACATATACGGTTACCAGGAATTATATTCCTGTGCCCTCCAAAAGAAGACCGGGTTTATTTATTCAAAAAGTGAGGTTCATTGTAGCGCATGACACCGGCAACCCGGCATCTACCGCATCGCAGAATGTCAGGTACTATATCAATTCAAGAAATGAAAAAAGCGCCTCGGCCCATCTATTTGTGGATGACAAGGAGATCATCGAATGTGTGCCCGCTCTCAACGCACCGCCGGAAAAAGCCTGGCATGTACTCTATAGTGTTCCAAAAGATAATGAGCTGTATGGCGTTAATGCTAATGATGCGGCCATCGGCGTAGAGTACTGTTACGGCGGCAATATAGATGCCGACAAAGCATACAACAAATATGTATGGGTACTGGCCAAACTGTGTTATGAGTTCCAGCTCGACCCTTCCAAAGATATTGTCGGGCATTTTTTTCTCGATCCCAAACGAAAAACCGACCCGGTAACCGGACTGGCCCATAGCCGCCGCACGTATGATCAATTGCTTGTGGATGTGGTACAGGAATACTGTAAATGCCTCGGTAAGGAAGGTCTCTCTGCGCCTCGATTGGCGTCGACAGGCCGGGTAGTAGTGGCGGTAAAGCTCAATGTTCGCAAAGAACCGGATACCCGGTCAGAGATCGTGCAGGTACTATCGCCGGGGATGATATTTGATTATATAAAAGTGATTAATAACGGACAGTCCATCAACAATAACTCTACCTGGTATGAAGATGCGAACGGGAACTATGTGTGGAGCGGGGGAGTAAAATGACAGCCTAAAATCATATTTAATGCCAGCAAAGCGAAAATCAAATTACAAGACAGCCAGGACACGAAAAGCTTTAAAAAGGAAAAGTGAATACGGTAATGCTTCTGTAATCTCAAGACACAATCCCGGCGAAAGAGGCCTGTCAAAGAAACCGGCAAGTAAAAATGATTCTCTCGAAATAGATAAGGATGAAATTGAAAATACTGCTATAACCAGTCTTGAGGCATACTTTGGAATACTTGAAAAGTATTGCGATCTGGACGATATCTTATTCAGGGGGCAAAGAAGTGACTGGCCTCTTTTACCTAAACTGGCAAGAATAAAAGCAAGAGGAGAAAATATTCTTGAATCTGAAACCGAAATGATCTATGATTTCAAGCGTCTGAGTAAGCCTCATCTTACCGTGATACCCGTAAATGACTGGGAATGGTTAGCTGTTGCACAACATCATGGTATGGCCACTCGTCTGCTAGACTGGAGCACAAATCCTTTGGCGGCATTGTGGTTTGCAGTGTCGCAACCGGCGATGTCTGAATATGGAGTTGTCTGGATTTTTTTCCTTGATAAAGGTTCCTATTTAAAATCTGATGAACTGACCAGGGCCAATCCTTTCACTGAAAACAAAACCAAAGTATTTCAGCCGGAACTGTCTGCCCCGCGGATACATGTTCAGTCAGGATGGTTTACCACCCAGGAGGTGGATGGCAGAACCAATAAGTTCATTGCGTTTGACGAGATTGGAAAGTACAGAAACAAGCTGCTTAAACTGAAAATACCCAAAGGATCATTTGCCTCATTACGATACCAGCTAGACAGGCTGGCATTGAATAAATCTACCCTGTTTCCTGATGTTGACGGAACAGCAGCCTATATTGAATGGAAACATTCTATGATTGAAGATGAAACTGAAGTGTAACCTATTGATACAAATATACCCGGAAGCCGAAAAGGGGATTTGAGAGTAGGCATAAAATAAAACAACAGTTATGTTCACTTTTTTTCGATCATTGGCAAGTCTGATAATCTTTCCACTTGTGATCATTTCCGGATGTCAATCAGCCAGGGAGTTGCACTATTTTAAATCAGATGGCAATTACTACAGACTGAAAATTAATGAAAAATCATTTGCATCCAAGGCACGCTATCTATCAGGTTATTTTGACGAACGTGCCGTTGACAAGTACTTCAGTGAAATGAGTCAACCAGATTCGGCCAAAGTAGTTCAATGGCTTACCAATCATGGCGAAAATGTAAAACTCGTAATGATACTTTCAACCAACTCCAATTCTATATCAGAGCAGATCGGAAATCTGGCGAATAATGAAGATTTACTGGAAACAGTTGCCCGGCTTGCAAATAAAGATAAAATAGCACAGAGCAATATCGCCAACTCTGAAATTGATAACTATAAATCTATGGCCGGAAATATCGCAGCAGCCTGTACTACCTATTTCGCCACAGCTACTGTCACAGATATAAAAACCAATATCAGCGATTTCCTAAGCCATCTTAAAGGGAATGCACGAGGTAAATTACAACTGGAAAATCTCAACGCAGCTATTGCCAAATACACAAGCCAATAAACCGTATGAACATGAAAAAGAATAAATCAATAATCTTTTTAAGTCTCCCAATTGTACTATCCTCCTGTTTCAGCAGTATGAAAGTAAGAGTTGATGCTTTGAATATGCCTGCCTTTAAAAAGACATATCTATACCAGCTTGACTACATAGACAAAATGGAAAACAATCTTAAAGATATACTCGCAGCATCATATCAGGTATCATTGAGAGAAAATACCCTTGGCATAGTAAAAAATTTTGTTTTTGCAACGGATTATGTCGCTATAGAAGACAAACCCTACTTTGACAGTTTATTTACTGCAGCTTATGATACCACTATCCTAAAATTAACCAATAGTGCATCGGATTTGCTGGCTTCCACAATAGACTTAAAAACCGATGGC
Source organism: Chitinophagaceae bacterium (assembly GCA_016787085.1). GTDB lineage: Bacteria > Bacteroidota > Bacteroidia > Chitinophagales > Chitinophagaceae > VBAT01. The sequence continues at coordinate 92,006 of JAEUVJ010000036.1, forward strand.
AGCAACAAATCCTTCCAGGACAGGCATGAGTCAAATTTATCAAGATACAGGCAAGCCAGTGCGGCCTTCAGAAATACCCTTAACTATTTCAGGGAAGTATTGGCCCAAACTGCCGAAATGCCCGCAGAAGTTGACAAAGTAATGAACTTGTTCAGTCTGATCTCAGCAAATGCCAGCGCTGTTATTTCTACGTTTGGCTCGTCTATAGTCAGCGACCCCATGGCATCTGTGATAGCCACGTTACCCAAACAATACTGGCTCAAATATGATAGCAAAGTAAATCTTACCAATTCGCCCGGCTCCATTACTCAGCAATCTCTCGGCGATATTTCAAAATATGTTAAAAACAGGCCCTCCCGATATAACCTAACTGTTGCCCGTACAAGATTTGGAAATTCTGATATTGCCTTCAAAATGGCTGCACCCGGTGAATTTATCGTGAAAGGCGTACGGGTAGATGCAGATGAGGTAATCCGCACTTCTTTTAAAGTGGTATCACAGGGCATTAAATATCTTGCTTATTCAGCAGGCGTTCCTGTTGCCGGGACTTCAGGATCTGCTAAAAAGGCAAGAATCCCCGAATTAGACAGTCTCGAAGAAAAATCTAACAAGTTAAAAACGATTAAAGACAAGTATTCGACAGCCACAGATATCTTTCTTTCTGTGCTCGTGGAAGTAGCAGATGATATTAATACAACGACGCCCCGCCCAGGGCAGACAACCGCACAGATGAACGCTGCCAAAACTGCCGCGTTAGCCAGAATTAAACTTGCGTATGATACTTACACCAAATCACTATCTAATCAATAAAAAACTCATACCATGCCACAACGTTACAAAGCCGGAGACAGGGTAAGGCTAAAGGTTGCAAAAACATTTACCAATCCTCCTAATCTACCTGTCGGTTCACCGGGAACAGTCAGGCAACGCTTATCAGACGGCAATAACTACCGAATAGAATTCGATGCAAGGGGACAACAATGGGTACTTATCCGAGATCGGGACCTTCAGCCATGATCTATGTGTTTGCCATTAAAAGGGTGCTCCACACAACTCCCCCCTGAACGCCCCATCCAGCAAGCTGCTTTTTAAAGCCCGCATCTGTTGGGTATAATGTTGCTGCAGTTGTGTAAGTCCTCCATATCTCAGACAGTAGCGTTTACTAAAACCTGATTCACTCTTCACTTTGTTAGTTGAATATCATTTTCATTAGTCTTAAAACAAATACTACACAAAATGATATATTTCCTTCAAATACTTAGCTAGCGAATCAAAATCCTGATAAATGGAAAACTTGTTGAAACCCGACACCCCGAGCAGTAGTTGTATTTCGGGTATGATCGCAGCAGGTATATCAATCCTGACAGCACAATCAGGCACCTGTTCATTTAGCGGTCTCTCATTGGTGCCATGCATGGTGAATAATCCAGCCTGGGCTATCAGCCTGTCATGATGCCTGAACGGATAAAAGGCGATCGGATGGGACGGAACATGATTATTTGGCTTGCATTCCTTGCAAAAAAGGTCAAAGTACTCATGAAGGTCGTATTCCGGATTAACAATGTAACCCCCTGTCTGTTTAGGTGATTTTTTGTTCAGCAGGGATGGATCCATGACCCAGATACAAGGTCTTTTTACCTGTTCAGGGTTATCAATCAACGCAAAATAAAGCGCCACAAAAAGATTTTCCGTCCAGTCAATCAGCCGGGTAGGCACACCGTGATGGCGCATCGTAAATAAAGTGTGCCACGAATTCTTTGATGCTATCCTATGACCTGCTTTATTGATAAAGTCATAAAAGAAGGCTGACTCCTGGTCAAACAAGGCCCTCATATTTTTCAGGTTTTTTGACCGCAGTAATGTCGGTTCCAGTTTCCAACTCCCGTCGGCATGACCCCTGAATAGCGGAAACTCATACCCGCTTCTTGCTGTGAGCAGCATTTTCTTACTTTCAACTTCCTCTACAAAAGCTTTAAAACTAGTAATAGCTTTTTTATCGCTTTTCCGTTTCATATATTATAAGGTTTAATAGCAACAGATCATTACCGGGTTTGAATCAAATGACATGAATTCTGCTGATGAAATCTGTTTCAGTTAAAACAATTATTGAAAACATTCTCCTTTACCTGTTTCAGAAAATTACGCAGATCAGGGTAAATAAAGGAGTTATTAATATTCCGTCTGCTTATTTTTCGCCTGATGTAATCAGCCAGGTCCTTGCGAATATTATAACAGAAAAAAGGTGATAGGCTCAGGCTACCCATTTTTAACCGTTTGGTTGTAGATTGCGGCGAATTAAAAATATCTTCCAGTGGTTTAACAGGATTGGGGTTAAAAATAAACAGCCCCTCCTGTGGTATGATATTCTGATTATAATATGTGGTAAGCGGGCGATTTTTTTGAAGCGATTCCTGTGCAGGAATATTTGAATGAATCGTTGAATGCGGCTGCTCATTACGCTCAAAGTCTGACAGGTAACACACAAAATTAAATCCAGATGAGTCGAATTTTCCATCATGGAATTTATCAAGGCTGGGAAAATCCGGACTGGAATACTTAAATATATTTCTGAGATTCGCATTTTCCTGCTTATTGATCATATAAATACTAAAATAACCATCAATACCTTCGGACGCTGACATGACATTTACATTCTCGGTAGCGAAGTACAGGGCTACATCAAGATTGTATGTCCAATCCATGAGCGGTGTCGGAGAACCATAATGTTGCAGAATGCTCAGGATTGGGAAGTCAGCCTCATGGTCATAGCTAATCTGGTAGTACGCCAGTACATTTTTAAACAAGGGCTTTGTTTTGGCCTCCTCTACCAGGCTTTTGATGAATTGCAAATAAGTAAAATCATACCGCCACCCTTCCATGTTATTGGGAATCCATTCCCTTTGTGCGGAATTAAACAACTTATGTTTAGCTTCCGCCATGCCCCTGAAAAAATAGTCATACCGGTTAGATTCATAAATATCCGGCTCTACGAAATTGTTGTACCATTTATTAAAAGAGGGTATGTCAGATATCTTATTATCCGGAAAGTCATCGTCGGGTTCAAACAGAATATTTTTTGATTTAAAGTCAGGATAAAAGTCTAATGGCATAAGAATATATTTGGTGATGGCAAATCCCAAGAGTATATCAAACACCCCTACCTACTCCTTTACTGTATCAGCTTCGCTATCGCATCTATCGGCAATGACTCCGCTACTTTCATGATATCGCTTTCGGTACATTTCTGCATGGTTAGTGTCAGCAAAGCGCTGTTATAAGGTAATTGCAGTGTATAGTCGTACTGATCCCCTTCGGCGCTTTGTCTTTCCAGTTTCGCTTTATATCCCTGCACCTTCACGGTCTTATTATTCTCATCCCGCACGATGCCGCCCATCATCGGCATGTTCATGATCGCATTCAGGGAGGCGATCAATGGCGAATTACTGATGATCTCAATTTTTACCTTTTCGCTTTTACCATAACTGCGGTGCACCGTTGCGCCGGCAAACCCTGTATTGGAACTAACCCTGTCTTCCCTGGTATTCACGGCAGCCGTATCTATTTTTGGGGGCAGCAGTTTCAGTATTTCACGGCCGATGATCATATCCAGCTCAGACAAGGCCTGCTGCAGGGCGAAATGTGTTTCTTCCAGTTTCCCGGCCGCATAAGAGGTTTTGGCCGTCGCCACTTCTTTTGTAAAATCCTGCGACTGGGTATTATTCTGCGCCTGTGCTTGCACGATAAGGAAACAGGCTGAAGTATATATCACTAATTTTTTCATGATTCCGTTTTTAAAAGGTGATTATTTTTCTCCCATCATTTTTTTGATGCCGTCAATATCGAACGATGAAGCGGTATTGATCACTTCGTTCTCATCGGCAAAGTTGATGCACTCCCACACGATCACAGAGGTCTGCCCCATCGGCATGATGAGCGTATAGCCTTTGCTGTCGTCATATTGAATGATAGCCTTATTGCTTTTTACCCTCACCTGCTTGGATTTCTGATTTTCGTTATCGGCCTGCTGTACATACATATTACTGAAGTAGGCGCTGGCAAAAGCAGAATAAACAGAATTGTTGCCGATAGTGATGGTTAGTTGTTTATCCTTCTGATCGGTATATACCCTTTGTATCGTCATATTGTTCCAGCCCCACTGGGTGCTCATCACTTTATCCTGCAGCGTGTCTTTGGGCAGTTTGGCTGCCTCCGGGGGAAGGGATTTTAATATTTCTCTTCCAAGCTGTATCTCCACTCCCATCAATGCCTGCTGGATAGAATAGCGGGCATCGCTGTAATTACCGGCTTTGTGCGCCGTTTCAGCATCGGTGATCTGCTGATTTACATCGGGAGGCGCTGTGTTCTTTAATCCGCCGCCCCCTTTATTGGTAGGTTTACCGCCTGTATTGGTTTGTTCCTGTTCATTACCCGATGAAGTGGAAGGGTTATCCTCTTTTTTTTCGTCTGTTTTGTTCAAAACCTTCTTCTCCACTTTGTCCTTTAATTTTTTCAGCAACTGCGCCCGGGTTTCTGTTGCCACACAGACAGACAAAGCCAGCAGCGTAATGCAAATGGCGATCTTTTTCATATAAAGCTATTTACTGTTTAAGAAAATGTCAGGGAGTTTATCAGGGATAGAGGAAACGATCAGCCAACTAAAGGTAAACACTTTGTACGTGCTGCCAATTGATTTTTTTCACATACATAGCCGGCTAAATACCAGGCGGTCAAAGTTTGGACGTCTTTCACATTTCATTCCCTGCAAATTCAGTTACTTCGCAGCGCCATGCGCAAAATAGACTGGTACATACTGAAAAAACTCCTGGTCACTTTTTTCTTTTGCATGATCCTGTTCACCGTCATCGCAGTGGCAGTTGACAGCAGTGAAAAGACAGATGATTTTGTGAGCACCGGGCTGGGCACCTGGGATATCATCCGGAAATATTATTTCGGTTTTGTACCCTTTATCTGGGGTTTGCTGTTCCCGTTGTTTGTCTTTATCGCAGTGATATTTTTTACGAGCCGCATGGCTGCCCGCTCTGAGATCATTGCCATCCTGGCGAGCGGCACCAGCTACAACCGTATATTGCGCCCTTATCTTATCGGCGGTATATTTCTGGCTTTCCTGTTATGGATAGGTAATACCTACCTGATACCCAGGGCCAACCTGATCAAAGACAATTTTCGGACTGACTATCTTGACAAAAATGACCCGATGAAGAACCAGCGGTACGGACGTTGTTTTAACTGCTTTTACCTGCGCATTGATACCAATACCTATATCGGTCTGAAGACATGGGATTCGGCCAGCAAATCCGCTAATACTTTTTTCTTAGAACGTATAAAGAATGACCAGGTAGTTTACAATGTAAGGGCCAACTCCATAAAATGGGATACAGCTGTAAAGAAATGGAAGCTCTACAATGCTACCATCCGTACCGTGGACAGCATGGGGGAAACCGTGCGGTATTACGCTGATACCATATTTAACATGAGCCTGAAACCGGAAGAACTGCGCAAAGATGAATACCTGAAAGATAAACTGACTACCCCGGAACTGGCTGCGTTCATAAAAAGAGAAGAAGCAAGAGGCACCGAAGGGCTCAGCGCTATGAAAGTGGAGAAGCACAGGCGAACAGCTACGCCTGCTACTGTTTTGCTGCTTACCATTATCGGCGTAGTGATCGCCAGCCGGAAAACAAGGGGTGGAAGCGGCATGCACCTGGCGCTGGGTATCATCATCGCCGCTCTATTTATCATTGCCGACAGGTTTTCCACTGTATTTGCCACAAAAAGTAATTTCCCCCCCGTACTGGCCGCGTGGCTGCCCAATATTGTTTTCTCCGTGGTCGCCTACTGGATGTACCGGCGAACGCCGAAATGATGTTTTTTCTTTCGCAATCGTTCCCGGTTAATGTGGCTGTTTTTTTTGTTCTGCCAGCGGTCATTAACTACCTTTAGCCCTCTTATATTTCAATGTTTCTATAAACGAGGCTTCATGGGTATAATCAAAGACAAATTCAAGATCAAGGCGGATACGGTCACAGCAGAGATCAAAGAATTATTGAAAGAACACGGCAACAAAGTAATTGGCCAGGTGCAATTGACACAGGTGTACCAGGGTATGCGGGGAATGACCGGCCTGGTTACTGAAACATCACTGTTAGATGCACAGGAAGGAATCCGTTTTCGCGGGTTTTCCATACCCGAACTGCAGGTCAAATTGCCCAAAGCCCCCAAAGGTGATGAGCCGTTGCCGGAAGGATTGTTTTACCTGATGCTGACAGGCGACCTGCCAACAGAAGAAGATGTGGCCCATGTAACAGATATTTTGCAGCGCCGCAGCCATGTGCCCAACCACGTCTTTGCCACCATTGATGCTTTGCCGCTGAATACACACCCGATGACCATGTTTGTAGTGGGCGTGATGGCACTGCAGACAGAAAGTTATTTTGCCAAAGCTTATGCAGAAGGCATCAATAAAAAAGATTACTGGGAACCGGTCTTTGATGATGCCATTTTGCTGATAGCACGACTGCCCCGTATCGCCGCATACATCTATCGCAGGAAATACAAGAACAACGAACATATCAACCCCAATGGTTTGCTGGACTGGGCGGGCAATTTTGCCCACATGCTCGGCTATGATAACCACAGCTTCCGTGAGCTGATGCGTTTGTATATGACGATCCACGCCGATCATGAAGGCGGTAACGTATCCGCACATACCACGCATCTTGTCGGTTCGGCACTAAGTGATCCCTATTTAAGTTATGCAGCAGGTATGAACGGTCTCGCTGGTCCTTTACATGGCCTCGCCAACCAGGAAGTGATCAAATGGATATTTGAGATGCAGGAAAAGCTGGGAACAGACTCTCCGACAAAAGAACAGATAGAACAATATGTAAAGGACACTCTAGCGGCAGGTAAAGTAGTACCCGGTTATGGGCATGCGGTATTGCGTAAGACCGACCCTCGTTTTACCGCCCAGATGGAGTTCGGCAAAAAACATTTGCCGGATGATAAACTGGTCAATACGGTCTGGAGGGTATATGAAACAGTGCCGCCGATACTTCAATCGATGGGGAAAATAAAGAACCCCTGGCCAAATGTGGATGCCCATAGTGGTGCATTATTGGTACACTACGGTTTGGTAGAATATGAATTTTATACAGTTTTGTTTGCCGTCAGCCGTTCTCTCGGAGTTATGGCCAGCCTGATCTGGGACAGGGCACTTGGGCTGCCGATCGAGCGACCAAAATCCATTACTACAGAGTTGGTGAAAAAATGGCTGAAAGGGGAGGATGAAATCTGGGGAGAATAAACCCAATAAAGAATATGAAAAAAGCCTTGCGAAAGTGAGGCTTTTTTGTTTTGGCAAAAGAACAGGATGACAATATATTTGCAGCCCGAAACGGGGGTTTAGCTCAGCTGGCTAGAGCGTTTGCATGGCATGCAAAAGGTCACCGGTTCGACTCCGGTAACCTCCACTAAGCCCGGTTGATTCCGGGCTTTTTTATGCCTTTATTTTTTGTCTATATCATCTATAGTCAGAAGCTTGATAAGTATTACATAGGCTATACTTCAGATCTGCAGAAACGGCTTTCCGAACATAACAGTGGGTTTTCTTCATTTACAGCCAGTGCTGATGACTGGACATTGAAATACTCAGAATCATATCCTGATCGTGAATCAGCCATGAAAAGAGAAAAAGAGATCAAGAGTAAAAAAAGCAGGAAATATATTGAGTGGTTGATAAATTCAGTTGGCTAAGTCGTTTACTTGTCCCGATAGCCATCGGGAAAAAGGTCACCGGTTCGACTCCGGTAACCTCCACTGATAAAAAGGTCTTGATGCCAATCAGGACCTTATTCTTTTACAATCATTCTACGATCTTCCCATCCTTCATATGGAGTACACGATCGCTGAGACCGGCTAACTCTTCATTGTGCGTAACGATCAGGAAGGTTTGACTGAATTTTTGCTTCAGGTCAAAGAACAACTGGTGCAGTTCCTTTGCATTGGCTGAGTCAAGATTACCGGTCGGTTCATCCGCAAAAACAATATCTGGAGTATTGATCAGGGCCCGGGCCACCGCTACCCGCTGCTGTTCGCCTCCGCTCATGGCATTGGGCTTATTTTCCATCCTATGTCCGATGTTCAATATCTGCAATAGTTCTTTAGCTTTTTCTTCCACCTCCTTCTTTTTCCTGCCCGCCAGCCATCCGGGAATACACACATTCTCCAATGCTGTGAATTCCGGCAGCAGGTGATGAAACTGGAAAACAAAACCGATATGCCGGTTGCGGAATGCAGCCATTTTTTTTGGCGACAGGGAATTTATCTCTGTCCCGTTCATGCTCACCGAGCCCATATCCGCCTTGTCCAGCGTACCTAATATATGAAGCAATGTACTTTTCCCGGAACCCGATGGTCCCACGATTGATACGACTTCCCCTTTCCCAATCTCCATGTCCACTCCCTTCAGTACTTCTACAGATCCGTACCTTTTATAGATATTTTTCCCTTTCAGCATGCAACAAAATCCGTTTTTAATCAATCAAATATCCGCAAATGAGGCCATAAGCGGAAAATGAATCTTCCCGGCAGGATTTTTTAAGAAATACTTAAAAACAGGTGTGACAAGTCCGGATTTGGAAAATTCGTTAATACAACTACATTTGCGAAAAATTTGAGGGGGTGACAGCCCCGGAACCTGATTCCTGAATTTAATAAACCCCACCGAAAAATATGTTTTGGACACTGGAATTAGCCTCGTACCTGGAAGACGCTCCGTGGCCCGCTACAAAAGACGAGCTGATAGACTATGCTATCCGCTCAGGCGCCCCGATTGAGGTTGTAGAGAACCTGCAAGAGCTGGAAGATGAAGGGGATGTATATGAAACTATCGAAGACATCTGGCCCGATTATCCTACACAGGATGATTTTCTCTTCAACGAAGACGAGTATTAACCCCACCTTAAAAGAGGTAAAACAATTACTATAAAATAGCGAAGCCACACGATCGTGTGGCTTCGCTATTTTAACGGCATAAACAGTTATTGATACTATTGCCTTCTTTGCAGTTTATACTCATTAAGGCAGACAGCATTCTGTTCTATAAATTGCCAGCTCAACGATATTTTGTCTATAAACGATCATCTTACTCCCCTTTAGGGGCTGGGGTTCTACTTCTCCATTTGCTCAATTACCGCCTGTGTTACACCGGTAAAGCTGAATCCCCCGTCATGGAACAGGTTCTGCATAGTGACCATCCTTGTCAGGTCGCTGAACATGACCACGCAATAGTTGGCGCAGTCATCTGCCGAAGCATTACCCAGCGGGCTCATTTTTTCTGCATAGTTGATAAACCCGTCAAATCCTTTTACACCACTGCCTGCGGTTGTCCTCGTGGGTGATTGCGAGATCGTATTCACCCTTACTTTTTTCTTGACGCCATAGTAATAGCCAAACATCCGGGTCACGCTTTCCAGCAGTGATTTGGCATCGGCCATCTCGTTATAATCAGGAAATACTCTTTGGGCAGCAATATAAGTCAGCGCTACTACACTGGCCCCTTCGCTTAGTGCATCCATATCCCAGGCAGTACGCAATACCTTATGCAGGCTCATCGCAGAAATATCCAGGGTCTTTTGGTTCCATTCATAGTTCATCTCAGTATAGTGCTTGCCTTTGCGGACGTTCAGGCTCATGCCAATGGAATGTAATACAAAATCAATCTTACCACCTAAATGCTCCATAGATTTCTCAAACAGGTTCTTTAGGTCGTCCATATTGGTTACATCGGCACCGATCACCGGGGCATTACCGCACTGCTCCGCCAGTTTATTAATCTCACCCATACGTAATGCCACGGGTGCGTTGGTCAATACGATCTGTGCACCGGCTTCCACACATTTCAGCGCTGTTTTCCAGGCAATGGATTTTTCATCCAGCGCCCCGAAGATGATTCCTTTCTTTCCTTTCAGTAAGTTGTTGGACATATGTTCTGTTTATTGATGGCTGATTATCGTTAATAATTAAACGGCGTAAATGTAAGAAGTTATTTTTAAGCCCCGGGAAAGAGACTTTTGATTATAAAAACAACCAGAAAAGTATAGCCGAATATCAACACAAAACCGGATAACAGGTAAATGAATAAACGACTGAGTGTTTCCCGTGGCCGTATCGCTTTTTGAAGGTACTTATTGGCAACATAAACAGGGATCAGCGAAAGAAGTATAATGGCTAATATGACAAAAGCTTTCCATTTCATCAGCTAATTGGTGTGCCGGCTAATTGCCTACCATTTCCCTGGCATTCTCAATAGCCGCAGCGGTCGGCTTTTCGCCACTCAGCATTTTGGCAATGGTGGTAATTCTCTCTTCTGCGGTCAGCCGGCGGATATTGGTCTTGACAGCATCCTTCACAATTTCTTTATACACGAAGAAATGAGCATCTGCTTTACCGGCGATCTGCGGCTGATGGGTAATGCAGATCATCTGTCTCCTGGCCGCCAGATCTTTCATAATGATCCCCACCTGCCTGGCCGCTTCGCCGGAAATACCGGTATCAATCTCGTCAAAGATCATCGTGGGCAGGTCAATAGATTGTGCTACCAGCGATTTGATACAAAGCATAAGGCGGCTCAGTTCACCGCCACTGGCCACTTTACGTATCGGCTGAAACTGGTTGCTTTTGTTGGCATCAAATAAGAAATCAACTGTATCATTTCCGTGAAGATGCAGTCCGTCAGATTGTTTCACTTCTACTTTCAATCTTGCATTGGGCATTCCTACCCGAGCAAGCAATTTATTCACTTTCTCTTCAAAAGGTTTTACCTGTTTTTTTCGCCCTTCTGCTAATTTGACGGCCAGTTCTTTTGCCTCATTAAGCAACCCTGACGATTCTTTTTCCTTTTCCGATATCTGAACATCTATATTCAATACAGCCTGCAGCTTTTCCTGCAAGTGCGCCTGTATCTGCAGCAATTCATTCGTGGTCTGCACACCATGTTTCTTCATCAGTTTGTAACCGGTTGATAATCGTTCATTCAGCCGTTCTATCTTTTCCGGGTCATAATTCACATGACTGCTGATGCGATCCACTTCATCGGCAATATCCTGTAGTTCTATTTGTGATGACTGCAACCGTTGTATCAGTGCCGGCAGATCTGCATGGTAAGAAGAAAAGACATTTAACTGGTTCTGTAAAAGCTTCAACTGCTGTACCAGCGGGTTTTCACTCTCCTGCAGTTCGTAATACACTTTGGCCAATGCTCCTTTGATGCCTTCTGCATGGCTTAGCATTTTCAGTTCAGCATCAGTCTGCTCAATCTCATTTTCTTTGAACCCGGCTTCCTCCAGCTCATTAAACTGGAACTGGTTGTAATCCGCCACCTTGTCAAACTGTAGCTTTTGTTCTTTCAGTGCTTCACATTCTTTTTTTACGTGCTGCCATTGCCAAAAAATAGTTCTGTATGTATCCAATACAGCAGCATGGCCCGCTAAGGCATCCAGTACTTCCCGCTGAAAGTCCGCTTCACCTACCTCCAGTGTATCAAATTGCTGGTGCAGGTCAACCAGCATGGAGCTCAGTTGCTGCAGTTGCGAAAGATTGACCGGCGTATCATTGATGAATGCCCGTGATTTGCCGTTGGCCCCGATCTCCCTGCGCAGTACCACCAGTTCATCGTCAGCATCCAGGTCATTACCTTTCAAAAATTCTTTGATGTTTCTTCGTTTCTCTGCATCAAATATCCCTTCTACAATACATTTTTTATCCTTATTTACCAATACAGCTGAGTCGGCCCTTTCGCCCAGTATCAGCCCAAGGGCGCCAACAATAATGGATTTGCCGGCGCCTGTCTCACCGGTGATCACATTCATTTTTTCAGACCAGTCTATCTGCAGGCTGTCAATGATGGCATAGTTCTCAATGTGCAAAGTGCGCAGCATGAAACGAAGATAAAAAACCCTCCCGGTATGCGCCGGGAGGGGAAAAAATAAAAAAAGAAAATATGTTATGGACTATTTCACTTCGATGCTGTTGGCGAGTGACTCATCTACAAGGATGCGGCCGCAGTTCTCGCATATCATGATCTTTTTGTGTTGTTTGATCTCGCTTTGTTTCTGGGGAGGAATGGCATTGAAACATCCGCCGCAGGCATCTCTTTCCACCGGCACTACAGCCAGCCCGTTGCGATAGCTCTTGCGGATCTTTTCATAACTGGTCAGCAGACGGTTGTCCACATGCGCTTTTGCTTCTTCCGCCAGTTTATTGAAATGTTTTTCTTCTTTTTCGTTGGCGATAATGATCTTTTCCAATTCTCCTTTCTTTGTGTTCAATACGCCTTCTTTGGTAGCGATATTCTTTTTGGCTTTCTCCAGCAACACGGCTTTCTCAGCTATCTCTTCTGTGGCATCCTTGATATGCTTTTCAGCCAGCTTCACTTCCAGTTGCTGCATCTCCATCTCTTTGTTGATGGCCTCAAACTCACGGTTATTCTTTACGTTGCTGCTCTGCTTTTCGTATTTTTTGATCAATGCCTGCGCTTCCTTGATCGCTTCATTACGCTGTGCGATAAATTCAGTTACCCCATTGATCTCCTCTTCTATGCGTGTCTGGCGGGATCTCAGCCCCGTGATCTCATCTTCCAGGTCAGCCACTTCCATCGGTAACTCACCTTTCAGAATGTGGATCTCGTCCAGCTTACTTTCAATTTTCTGAAGGGTAACCAAAGAACTTAATTTTTCTTCAACCGAAAATTCTTTAACGCTTGCCATTATTAATTGTAGTTTGAAATGTTTTGTATCTGGTAACCGGCTTCAGTAGTTCTTTTCAGCTTTTGTTCCCGACAATCGGGACCGTTCATCTTCCTGTTCGCTATTCGTCAGAAATACAGCACCGGGTTGGTTTCCATCGTTGTTTTAAGGACGGCAAAGGTAGGGAATTTTCGCTCTAAAACTTCGTGCAGCAGGTTGATAGTGAATTGCTCACTTTCGTAATGGCCAATATCTGCTACCAGCATCCGGTCATTGGCATCAAAAAACTCGTGATACTTCATATCTGCCGTTATAAAGGCGTCCGCCCCTGAAGCTAAGGCTTTGGAAATCAAAAAACTGCCTGCACCCCCACACAAAGCGATCTTTCTTACCTGTCTTCCGGAAAACCGGGTATGGCGGATCATTTTCAAACCGAAAATTTCTTTGAGCCGGGTTAAAAAAGCTGATTCATCCATAGACACGGGCAACTCTCCCAAAAGCCCTGAGCCTATCCGTGAATCAGCAGTAGAAAGTTCTACTACATCATACGCTACCTCTTCATAAGGGTGTGCAGCCTTCATAGCGGCGGCGATCTTTCCTTCCAAATAGGATGGCAGGATCACTTCGACTTTCAGCTCTTTTTCAAAGTGCCGTTTGCCGATGTTGCCAACATACGGATCGGCGCCTTCACCTGCTTTGAAGGTCCCTTCCCCTTCGGCATTAAAGCTACATTCGCTGTAGTTGCCTATGTGACCACCACCAGCCGCAAAAATGGCATTGCGGACCTGTTCGGCTTTGTCAACCGGAACAAAAGTGAAAAGTTTTTTTAAAGTCTGGGCTTTAGGAGAAAGTATCGAAACATTTTGAAGCCCGAGCATTGCTGCCATCTTACCATTGACTCCATTTATTACATTATCCAGGTTGGTATGAATGGCATATATAGCCATATCGTTCTTGATCGCACTGATAACAGCTTTTTCTACATAGTTCTTTCCGTTGATCTTTTTCAACCCGCCGAATATGATCGGGTGATGGGCAACAATGAGGTTACATTTTTTTCCGATGGCTTCATTTATGACCTCCTCTGTTGCATCCAATGAACAAATAATGCCTTTACATTCCCATCCGGCATCTCCGGTTATCAGGCCGGCATTATCATAATGTTCCTGTAAGGACGGATGGGCCCATGATTCAAGAAAAGAGATGATCTCACCAATTTTCATCCGCTAAAGATAGTGATTAAGCAATATGGTTTTTGGGTATCTGCTCACGGTTTAATTACCTTTGAAGCAATGGCTAAGTTCAGATTCTTCCCGTCTTTCACTTCCATCAGAAAAAAAATTGAGCGGTCTCTTGGCTTTACCTACACCCTTCCGGCCGGTCAATACAGAAAAGCAAAATTAGCCTGGCAAAGACAACGATCAACCCGGGCGGCCATCCGCAGTGGCTTTTTGATGGCCTTAGGTATTCTTTCTGCCGGTTTCGGACTCAGGGGTTTTCTGATACCCAACGGATTCCTGGACGGTGGCGCTATGGGTATTTCATTGCTGATAAATAACAGGACCGGGTTTTCACTTTCAGCACTCATTATTCTGATCAATATACCCTTCATCCTGATCGGATGGCAACAAATAGGCAAAGTTTTCAGCATAAAAAGTATCGTAGCTATATCCCTGCTGGCAGTAGCTGTAGCTGTAGTTCCCTACCCAAAAGTGACAGATGATAAATTGCTGATCGCAGTATTTGGCGGCTTTTTCCTCGGTGCGGGTATCGGGCTCACTATCCGGGGTGGTGCTGTAATAGACGGAACAGAGATCCTGGCCGTTTTTCTGAGCCGCAAACGAAGCCTGAGTGTCGGGGATTTTATCATGATCTTTAACATCATCATTTTTTCGGCCGCCGCCTATCTCCTGAGTGTGCAGGTGGCTTTATATGCCATCCTTACTTATTTATCCGCGGCAAAAACTGTTGACTTCATTCTCGAAGGTATTGAGGAGTTTACAGGGGTCACTATCATTACCCCCCATACTGCTGAAGTAGCGGAACTGATCAAAGAAAAAATGGGCAGAGGGCTGACCGTCTATTCAGGCAAAAGAGGCTATGGCAAGAGAGGCGAAACAGCCCATGCCACCGATATCATTTTTACTGTCGTTACCCGTCTGGAGATCAGCCGCCTCACCGCTGAAGTGGAAAAAATTGACCCCAATGCATTTATTGTCATGCAGAGTATCAAAGACACCAGGGGTGGTATGGTCAAAAAAAGACCATTGAAAGAACACTAAGCACAACTGTTCATAAGTTATATTCCGGAAAAACTATACCTTTAGTAACTTTTACGACCAGATCCACCCATGGCCACCACCCATCCGTTCATTTAAAACCAACTTTCACCATGCTGAAAAGAACCACAGGACGCATGCTGCTGACCCTGCTTGTCATTACCGGACTCGCGGGAACACTGCATAATAGTTCCCTTTCGCAGAGAGAAAGAAAACAAGCTATTCAGCTGATCAAAAACAGCCGGGCAGAAATATTCAGCAGTATTAACGGCCTTTCAGTAAAACAACTTGATTACAAAGCCGGAAAAGAGACCCCTTCTATCCATGAACTGATCATGAGTATGGTAGCCCTGGAAATCAAATGTGGTGAAGAGATCAAAACCAGTATGGACAAACCATCGGAATCGCAGGACAGGCTGAAGATCACCATTACCGATGATCAACTGCTGGCTAAAAACCATTATTCAGTGTGCGGAGAAATCATCAACGAAGACATCAAAAAGCTTTGGAAAGATCCTTCTGAAGCGCTGAAAAAATTCAACGCCATGAGGCAAAATCATATTAAATACATCCGGACCTCTACCGAAGACCTGCGTAATCACGTAGTGTCCACTCCCGCAGGATGGATAGATTGCTATCAGTACTATTTGCTGCTTGCAGACAGGAGTTATCATGTTGCGGAAAAGATCAATGAGATAAAACAGTCTCCTTCTTTTCCGAAGAAATAAGAGATCAGGGAAAGGTCAGAGGACGAAAAACCTCCACCCCGGCAATATCGCCGGGGTATTTTTTTAAAAAGCCTTTTTGGCTGTGATCAGTTTTTCGATCAACAGTATTTTTCCATCAGCAGTCATACCTTCCACCACTATCTTAAACTGCCGGGTACGGTCATTATTATAAAACTTCACAGGGAATGAAGGGTCAATGCCATTGACAAAAACGGTAGGGTTCCAGTAAAGTGTGGTACGATAATCCGGCTTTATTACTTTGGATTTGACTTTGTAGTCCGGTGAGTAGAATTCTTTGAGAATCGAAAATCCATTATATGAAATCATTTTATCTGAAGAGCTCAATTTTAAGTTAGCATCATTCTTTTTAGTATAAATTGCCAGTGCACCGCCCGGTCCTCCTCCTGTCGCACCAACAAAATTTCCGAATACTTTGATCATGGCAATTTCATTTGCTGGAATTCCTGCAATGGCTTGTGTGCTGGTGATAGTTTCATCAAGGTAAATTGTCATAGGAACAGGTCCAAGAGCACTGACAGAAGCAAAACTTTGTCGATAATATATCTCATATCTTGGACCGTAATCCTTTAACATATCACCTGGCTTGTCCTTTGGCTTATCTTCGCTTTCATAGTCTGGTTTTATTACCTGAAGACCGGGTATTTTTAGTTCTAAATACTCAAAAATGTTACTATAAGTAACGGCCTCGTCAGAATTAACGAGATCAATAGTATGCTGCGAATAGCCTGAAAACAATCCGCTTGCATATTTTTCCTCCACCATTTCAAGTGGTGTTTTTACCCTAGCAGTAACTATAACCTCCTTGAGAATTTGCCCACCATTTTTGGTTCCAAACTCATATTCCTGCTGTAGTTTATTGAAAAACGGATCATCAACAATATTGTTTCTAACTTTTGCCGGATGAAAACTATTGATTCCGATAAGAGAGTAAACCCGATGTAAAGAATCTCCCCCTGGCAGAACATCAATCAATTGCTTCTTTTTATTATTTAAAATGTTTATAAAAAGACTCGCCTTCCCGAAAAACATTAGTGAGTCTATGTTATAATAACCGTTTATATCAGTAGTCACCAATTGCATACTTCTGCTGGAGTCGGCCCCCACGATATAGAACATAAGGTCCTTATTAGCAAAAGATTTCGCAGAGCCTTGTAGCAATACTCTTCCGGATAAGCTGACAAAAGCAGGGTCTTTATATTTTAGTGCAAGATCAGTTTCTTTTGATAGTTGCTCCCATTTAAAACGTCTCCACCCATTCGTCATCATCACCAGGTCAAGTGCATTTTGTATGGAATCGGCATGAGCATTGGAAAAATACCAGGCCGGGTTATGTACGTATCCTTTCAGATCAGACGTAAGCAGCAGGCCGGAAAAAATATTTTGCTGCCGAAACGGCAAAAGATTAAAGGCAGGGTCAGTAATAGAAACAGAGAAACTTCCTTTTACTGTATCCTTTAATGAAATGGTGAACCGATTTTTAGCTCTTTCAGAAAAATCAAGCGTATCTATATTGATCTCTCCCTGCTGGATATACTCTTTATTATCCACAAATGTCAGCCGCTCTGCTAATGGCAAACCGTCCTTATTAAAAACAGTGATGTGGAGAATACCCGACGAGAGCTTGTCCGTTTGTATCATCCCGGTCATTTCATCGGCATTATCTTTGAAATCTTTTCTGAAAACAGGATGATGCTGCATCTGCCCGATCATATAAGCCGCCCGGAAGACCGGGTCATCCTTCCGTTGCAATATCTCGTATGTCCTGGTCTTACCGCTGCTGATGACACGCAGTACCACTGCTTTGGTAGTTTGTTCAGGTAAATAATATTTCTGACCTGACAGATCGTTATTTAATACAACATGATACCTGGTGCCTGCTTCTGCAACCAGGTCAAAATAACCCATACCATCATGGTATGAAATAAATCCGGTCAGTGTCTCCCCATTTTCCTTTTTCACCGCTCCACTTACTGCTACAGGCAGTCCGTCAGGGTCAGATGCTTTAAAAGCAACTGAATTTGACAAGCCCGTAACAAGATTTCCTCCTTCAGGAAAAAACTCCAGCCGGATAGCAGAAGGCTTAATTACGACGCTTGCGCCGGTTACTTTTTTACCGGTGATATGAAAAATTTTTTTGTAAATAAAATCCGGTTCGTGATTCAGCATAGTAGCTGTATATGCCCTGATGATATATGCTCCTTCCGGTAATGAATCGGGCAATTCAATTTGCCCCCGGCTGAATCCGCCGAATACCGGGAACACCTGGCGGTTCAAAACAGATGATGAAGTATTCAGCATTTCCACGTACAGTGACGTGCTTTTGTCAGCCGGTAAAAAATCAGTATACAAATAAGCCTTGAACCAGATGGTTTGCCCGGCCATATAGTCATCCCGGTCAAAATGCAGGTAGGCTTTTTCAATCGGGCTTTTGGCAGACCAGTTGCTTAAAATTTTTTCAGGCTGTGAGAACGCCACATGAAACCTGAGCAGTAAAACAAGGGTAACAAGTAGCTGCTTCAGCATAGCGTGTGTGCAGTTTGGTTATTGAAGTTAGCCTCTATGTAATTACTTTTCAAAAAAAGCACGTATAATATCGTCATAAAACTTCCGGGATCCCGGTCAAATTTACGCTTGCACGTACAGTCGTTTCTTGTTATTTTAGAGGATATAATAATCCTTATGAAGAAACTTATACCTCTTATTTGTTTACTGTTTCTTTTCTCCGGTTGTAAAAAAGCCATTGAAAAGATGCAGGAAGATGCGGTCATCAAAGCCATGACCGACGGCCAGTGGGTGATCACCAGTTTTGTACAGAACGGCACTGATATTACTACCAGTTTTTCTGCTTATAAATTCCAATACTACAGCAATAAGACCGTGGACGCCATTAAAAACGGGACCGTTGAAAAAACCGGCACCTGGGATGGCAATGCAGCCAACATGACCACCTCGGCCAGTTTCAGCGGCGCCATAGCGCCTTTAAGCCTCATCAACGGAAACTGGCAGATCAACAACAGCAGTTGGACCTATGTAGTAGCTACTCAAACCATTACGGGAGAAACAAAAACCATGCGGCTGGATAAACTCTGATTTTTGATTTTATCCTTTTTCTGGCCTATTTTCAATTTTGTTTGCTTTATTTTTCATTAAACCCTGAGGATAAACTATCGTCCCAATACCGGTGTCGCAACTTCAGCCCTTGAATTTGCGTTTACTGATAGCAGAGGAATAGTTTTTGCTGATTCGGTTACCCCGGTTTACAGTACTAAATCCAAAACACACTGAAAGCTTTTTTATATAATACACTTACGAAGACCCTTATCCTTTTCGTAATGTTAATGGCCGGCGCTGCTCCCGTTTCCGGCCAGATTCCCGTAGCTAATTTTTCAGGGGCCCCCCTTGCAGGCTGTTCGCCATTGATCGTCAATTTCCAGGACCTTTCCACAGGCAGTCCTACTTCCTGGAACTGGAATTTTGGCAACGGCAATACATCCACACTGCAAAACCCAACCGCCACCTATTTTTTGCCGGGCACCTATACTGTAACATTAACTGCTACCAATGCCAATGGAAGTAATACTCTTACCCGGACACAGTACATTACTGTATATGATATCCCAACCGTAAACTTCGTAGCGGATAATCAAAATGGCTGTTTCCCTTTTCGAGTCAACTTCACCGACCTGTCTACGGCCGGGGCCGGCAATACCAATGTAAGCTGGCAATGGGATTTTGGAGATGGCGGCTCATCGACTTTGCAAAACCCTTCTTATGTCTATACGGCAACCGGAAATTATATTGTTACACTAAGAATAACCAATGATAAAGGATGCGTCAAAACGATCAGCCGGCCTAATTATATCAGTGTTACACCCGGGGTGACCGCTTCATTTACCAATACCCAGCCGGCTGTATGCAGTGCCCCTGCAAGTATCAGTTTTACCAACAATTCTACAGGGCCCGGTGTTCTATCCTGGCAATGGTTCTTTGGAGACGGCAGTCCTGTATCCACAGTCCAAAACCCAGTGCATACCTATACAGCCAACGGAACCTACAACGTCACGCTGGTCGCTACCAGCAGTGCCGGTTGTGAAGACACTGTCCGGACATCTGTCCCCGTGACGATCGGAGGTATTACCACCAGTTTTACCAATCCGCCATCCGTATGTACCAATGCACCGGCAGCCTTCACCAATACTTCTTCTCCGGCCCCGGTAAGTTCCTTCTGGAATTTTGGCGATGGGGGCACATCTACGCAGATCAGCCCCACACATATTTATACGACACCGGGAAACTATACTATACGTTTGTATAACACCTATGCAAATTGTATTGACTCTGCAACAGGTACCATAACCGTACATCCATTACCTGTACCGAATTTTACTGCGCCGGTCACCACAAGATGTGAGCCTAACCTGACTGTGAATTTCCAGGATCTGTCTGCAGGGGCAGTAAGCTGGATATGGAATTTCGGAGATGGCAATACTTCCACATTACAAAATCCCTCGCATACCTATACAAACTATGGCTCTTATTCGGTATCGCTGTTTGTTACCAATGCTTTTGGTTGCACCAATACGATAATAAGATCGAATTATATCAACATACGGAGAGCTGTCATCAGCATCCCCGGTCTGCCGGCAAGAGGTTGCATTCCTTTTCCATTCACATTTAATCCGGTTATTAACTCACTGGATGCTGTCACTTCTTATCTATGGGATTTTGGAGATGGCAATACTTCTACTGCATCCAATCCTACGCATACTTATACAACACAAGGAATCTATAATGTAAAACTCGTCATCACAACGAGCACCGGCTGTACCGATTCAATAGTGATCAATAATGCAGTTAGGGTAGGTTCCAAACCAGTGGCTGATTTTTCAGCATCTCCTATTCCCGTTTGTGCCTACCAGGCGGTACAGTTTACTGATCTGACCATTCCAGCCGATGAATGGTTATGGGATTTTGGCGATGGCAGTTCATCAGGCTTGCAAAACCCTTCCCACACATACATTGATACCGGTTACTTTTCAGTAACTCTGGTGGCCTATAACAACGGGTGCGGAGATACGATCACAAGACCTGCTTATATACAAGTTCTTCCTCCCATTGCCAGGTTTACTTCTTCCGCTAATTGTTCTAATCGTCTGCAGTTTAACTTTACCGATCAATCGGTGGGGGCCACTGCCTGGTCCTGGGATTTTGGTGACGGAAGCCCGGTTTCTACTTTGCAAAACCCGGTACATACTTTTCCGGCTTATGGATCATATAGTGTAACATTAACAGTAACAAACGGAAGCTGTTCTCATTTCATTACACAGTCAATACAAACTATCAATCAGAACCCTGACTTCAATATAAATGCAACTGTGATTTGCAGAGGCCAGATATCAATATTCACGCCGGTATTTTCTGTCCCTGCAAACATTGTATCTGTCTTATGGGATTTTGGAAATGGCGCACAAGTTGTTACCGGTACGGGGCCATACAGCGATTATTACCCTGCCAGCGGCACATACACGGTAACTATGATTTCAACAGATTTAAATGGCTGCCGGGATTCAATTACAAAAACCAACTTTATAAGAGTTAATGGCCCTATTGCCAATTTCAGTGGAATAAACCTGGCTGGTTGTACAGGACTTACCGCCACATTTACTGATCTGTCAACAACTGACGGCATTAACCCGTTGGTCAACTGGTTCTTTGATTTTGGTGACGGAAATACTCAGGCTTTTTCCGGTCCCCCATTTCAACATACATATACTACTACAGGCACCTTCAATGTAAAAATGATAGTTACCGATGCTTCGGGCTGCTCCGACAGCCTTATCAGCAATGCGATGATAACAACTACAGACCCCATCCCTGATTTCATTTCAGCCGATACATTATCGTGTCCCGGTGCTGTCGTTACTTTTACCAACACTTCATCACCTTTACCGGTCAGTTCCTTCTGGGATTTTGGCGATGGCAATACATCCACCCTTTTGTCCCCGACAAATATATATGCCGCAACAGGTACCTATACTGTAAAACTGGTGATCACCGACGCATTTGGTTGTGTTGACTCTATAATAAAAAATAACTATATCCGGGTAGATCAACCCAATGCTGGCTTTACAGTGAATGATTCTATTGGCTCCTGTACACCATTAGAAGTTCAGTTTACCAATACCTCCACCTATTACACTTCTTCACAATGGGATTTCGGGCCCGGAGAAGGGACATCTACACTTACCAACCCAGTTCATTTCTATTCTGTACCCGGCACATACAGGGTGCGGCTACTGGTAAGCAGCGCAGGCGGATGTACCGATTCTGCATTTATCAATATTATAGTGAATGACACTACAGGTTCCCGTATTGACTATACACCCCTGTCAGGTTGTAATCCGTTACCAGTAACTTTTAATGCGGTTACTTCTGCTATTATCGAATCGTATTTCTGGGATTTTGGCGATGGCAACACGATCACTACCACTTCACCCGCCGTACCGCATACCTATAACTCATTTGGAAATTTTTTACCGAAGCTCATCATGCTTGACCCTGCAGGATGCCTGATACCCATTTCCGGTATTGATACGATCAGAATTGTCGGCGCCAACCCTGATTTCGGTTTTACTCCTTCACTACTATGTGATTCAGGCTATATCAGCTTCTCAGATTCTACGACAACAAGTGATGTCATTACGAGCTATAGCTGGACATTCGGGGATGGAGGAACCTCAACCCTACAAAATCCGCAGCACAATTACACGGCTCCCGGCATTTTTGATGTGTCATTGACAGTCGGAACGCAAAGTGGCTGTTCCAATACATTTACCCTTCCGGCGGCTGTAAAAGTAGTATTGCGGCCTTTAATAGGCATATCAGGTGATAATGACATTTGTATCAATGAATCCATTTTACACTCCGGTATTTTCCTGCGGCCTGACACCTCTTTGGTAACGTGGGTATGGACCTTCCCGAATGGAAACACCTCTACGCTCCAGAACCCGCCAATTCAACCATACAACACGGCAGGCAGCTTTACTGTCACTGCTATTTCCGCCAACAGCAGTGGTTGCAGAGACACGGCCATTCAAAATATAATTGTTTATCCTCTCCCAACGGCTACCATGCCTCCTCAAATGACCATACAGGTTGGCTTCCCGGTTCAGATACCCGTTACTTATTCTAATGGCACGAATACCTGGACATGGTCACCGGCTACGGGATTAAACTGTACTAATTGTGCCACCCCTGATGCTGGCCCCCGGTTTAATACTACCTACCAGGTACTATTTTCGGATGAAAACGGGTGCAGCAACAGGGACACTATACTAGTCATTGTAGTATGTCAGAACAGCAATCTTTTTGTACCAAACACTTTTTCACCTAACGGTGATGGCAGTAATGACAGGTTTTATCCAAGAGGAAGGGGGCTTTATTCGATCAAAACGTTACGCATTTTTAACCGTTGGGGTGAGATAGTTTTTGAAAGACACGATTTCCCGGTGAATAATGCTTTATCCGGATGGGATGGAACTTACAAA
>JAEUVJ010000022.1 GCA_016787085.1 Chitinophagaceae bacterium
TGTTCACTTCGGTCACCTGAAAAAGAAGTGGAACCCCAAGATGTTGCCTTACATCTTTGCTGAGAAAAAAGGTATCCATATCATTGACCTCAACAAAACGGTTGAAGCGCTCCAGGAAACAGCTGCTGCGATGAAACAGATCGCCCGCAGCGGTAAAAAGATCCTGTTTGTCGGCACCAAAAAACAGGCTAAGGATATCGTGAATGAATGCGCCCGTCGTGTAAACATGCCTTTCGTTACTGAAAGATGGCTGGGTGGCATGCTGACCAATTTCAATACCGTCCGTAAGAGTGTGAAGAAAATGCAGAGCATTGAGAAAATGCTGGGAGACGGTTCTTTTGACAGCATCACCAAGAAAGAGCGCCTTACGTTGAGCCGCGATAAAGATAAAATGGAAAAAGTATTAGGCGGTATCGCTCAACTGGGCCGTGTACCTGCCGCTTTATTCATTGTAGATATCGGTCATGAGCATATTGCACTGGCTGAAGCAAAACGTCTCGGTATTACCACTTTTGGCGTAGTAGACACCAATTGTGACCCTAATAAAGTTGACTTTGCCGTTCCTGCCAATGACGACGCTACCAAATCCATTGCTATCATCACTAACTATCTTACTGCCGCCATTGCAGAAGGTCTCGCAGAAAGACAAGCTGCCAAGGAAGAAGAAACGGAAGATATGAGCGATGATGAAAAAGAAAGAAAAGCAGCAAGGATGGAAGCGGAAGCACAGGCTGAAGGTGGCCGTGGCGGAAGAGGCCGTGGTGCCGGTTCAGGTTCAGGTTCAGGTGGCGGACAAAGGCGTCGTACTACCGGCGGTAGCGGCGGAAGAGGACCTGGCGGCGGAAGAAGGTAATAACGGTTTGGTGTTCCTGGTTTGCAGTTCGTAAGAGTGAACCAAAGTCCTCCAAACGTGTTATTATGCTGATCCGGCCATTTTCGAAGTGTTTTCAAATTGTCTAATTTTCTAAATTTCAAATTATGAGCACAGCAACTATAAGTGCGGCAGATATAAATAAACTTCGCCAGGCTACTGGCGCAGGTATGATGGATTGCCGTAAAGCATTGACAGAAACAAACGGTGATTTTGAAGCAGCAATTGACTGGTTGCGTAAACAAGGCCAGAAGGTGGCGGCTAAAAGAAGTGACCGTGAAGCAAAAGAAGGTGTAGTGATCGCTAAAACAACTGCCGATAACAAAACGGGTATTGTTGTTTGCGTAAGCTGCGAAACAGATTTCGTTTCCAAGAATGCAGATTTCGTTGCTTTCGGCCAGATCATTGCCGATGCAGCGATCGCAAATAATGTAAAATCACTGGATGAACTGAATGCAGCAAAAGCCGAAGGCTCTACTGTAGCAGACCTGGTAAATGATAAGCTGGCTTCTATCGGCGAGAAGATCGGCATCACAAAATTCGAAAGAATTGATGCGCCTTACGTCGCATCTTATATTCACGGTGCTTACCGCATCGGAGTATTGGTGGGCTTGAGTAAAGAATCTGCTGAAGTAGGTAAGGATGTGGCCATGCAGATCGCTGCATTGAATCCTGTAGCAGTAGATGCTGCCAGTGTTCCTGCCAATGTGATTGCCCGGGAAAAGGATATCATCGTTGAACTGATGAAACAGGATCCGAAGATGGCGGGTAAACCAGATGAGATGCTGGCTAAGATCGCTGAAGGTAAAATGGGCGCTTTCTTTAAAGAGCAAACCCTGACTGCCCAGGCTTTTGTAAAAGACGCCAGCAAATCAGTAGGTGATTACCTGAAAGAATCAGGGGATGTGAAAATAACAGAATTCAAAAGAGTAGCTTTAGGATAATCATCTTGGAAAAGAATGTAATGAAAGGAGCCTCATTGTAAGGCTCCTTTTTAGTTTTTGTCCCTTTCATTTTTCTACCCCGGCTTTTTTCAGTATTTCCTCCAGCGGGCAAAACCGGGTAAACGAAGACTGCAGCAGGTTGAGCCCTACAAAGGCGCCCAGGAACAGCCAGTTGATATTGACAAACCACGCAAGTGTGATACTTGCCAGCACCAGGGTTCCGGCTACTGCACGAATGATTCTTTCTCTCATTGCTTTCTTATTTATGGTAAATAATTGGATTGTTCTACCGTCATGATGAATGCCCGTATGGGAAAACGGTTCCCGTCTGTTTCATTATAGAGTTTGATCAGCCGCATGGCTTCATTGGCTGTTTCATTGCTGGTAAAGCTGAACAGGATCAATGACCTGAACTCACCATTTTTATTGCCAAACCAATCGTCCAGCAGGTTGGTATCCCGTTCATCTTTTACACCGGTCGTTTCCATGAAGCTGAACACTTTTACATGCGCTTCATGAAAGATCTTTATTACGTCAGCTTTGAAATCTTCAAGGCAGGTGACAAATAGTAGTTTCATGTGATGATGTGTTATTGGTTCTTATGTTTTTTCTTCAGCATTTTGTAATACAGTAAAGGCACTACCAGTAATGTCAGGAAGGTAGAAGTGATCGTTCCTCCCATCAGCGATATAGCCAGTCCCTGGAAAATAGGATCAAAGAGAATGATCACGGCGCCTAATACCACAGCTCCTGCCGTCAGTAAAATAGGAGTGGTTCGTACAGCGCCAGCTTCAATGATGGCTTGTTTCAGCGGAATACCTTCTTTAAGGCGTATGTCAATGAAGTCAATTAACAGTACGGAGTTTCGCACCATTACGCCTGCCAATGCAATAAAACCGATCATAGAGGTGGCCGTAAAGAAGGCTCCCATCATCCAGTGACCCAATACAATACCCACTAATGATAATGGAATAGCTGCCAGCATCACAATAGGCACTGTGAAATTCTGAAACCAGCCCACGATCAGCATATAGATAATGACGATCACCACCACGAAGGCTATACCCAGGTCCCTGAACACTTCATAGGTGATCTGCCATTCGCCATCCCATTTCAAAGAGAAGTTGTCTTCAAATGCCGGCTGCTGGGTATATTCTTCCTTTAATTCGTAGCCGGCCGGCAGTTTCACATTCTTTAGACTGTCAGAGATCTTCATCATGGCATAAGAAGGACTTTCCAGTTCGCCTGCCATATCGGCCGTGACATACACCACTCTCTTCTGGTTTTTCCTGTAGATACTTTTTTCTTTGATCGTCTGTCTGATCGTAACAAGATCACCAACAGGTACAGCATTTCCTGCCTGCCCGATCACTTTCAGGTTCTTCAGATCATCTAACGATGATTTATCTGCATCATCCAGCTTCAGTACAATATTTACAGGGTTATATGTGGACGGTTTATGTAAACTCCCGACTGTATTGCCTGATAAAGCAGCTCTGACAGTAGCAACTATTTGTGCAGGCGCTACACCATACCGCATGGCTTTCTCTTTGTCCACCACAAAATCAAATTCCGGCTGATCATCTTCCACCATCCAGTCAATGTCCACTACGTCGGATGTATTATTAAGTAAACTTTTTACCTGTTTCGCTACTTCGATCTGTTTGTCGTAATCAGGTCCGTATATTTCTGCTACGATGGTGGCTAATACCGGCGGGCCAGGGGGCACTTCCACAATTTTTGCATTGGCGTTATATTTTTGAGCAATAGCCTGGATAGCCGGGCGCATTTCTTTGGCTATTTCATGGCTTTGCTTTTTACGTTCATCTTTATTCACCAGGTTTACCTGGATATCGGCCACATTATCCCCACGGCGCAGATCGTAATGACGAACAAGCCCGTTGAAACTGATCGGCGCTGATGTGCCGATGTATAACTGGTAATCTTTCACCAGCGGTTGTTCCGATACATAGGTTGCAATATCTTTTGCAACGGCTGCTGTTTTTTCCAGTGTTGTTCCTTCCGGCATATCAATCACCACCTGGAATTCATTCTTGTTGTCAAAAGGCAGCATTTTGACTGCTACTGTTTTGGTATAGAACAACACCATGGACAGCAGGAGAATAACAACAGTGCTGAAAATGAACGCATATCTCTTCCACCTTGTATTGAGTAAGGGCTGAATGAAAGAACGATAGATCTTATAAATGCCACTATCTTCCAGCCTGTGTTCTTTACTCTCTTCATGCCTGATGCCTTTCTTTTCCTTTTCGCGAAGGAATATGTAGCCCAAATACGGCGTCAATGTAAGCGCCACCACCAGTGAAAGTAACATGGCAATGGAGGCGCCAATAGGCATCGGGCTCATGTAAGGCCCCATTAAACCAGATACAAAGGCCATGGGTAATACAGCTGCAATAACTGTGAACGTGGCCAGAATTGTCGGGTTACCTACCTCATTGATCGCATAGATAGCCGCCTGCAGGGGAGGCAGCCGTTTCATTTTGAAATGCCGGTGCATATTCTCGGCAATGATGATAGAGTCATCCACCACAATACCGGTAATGAACACCAACGCAAACAGTGTGATGCGGTTCAGTGTATAATCGAGGAAATAGTAAGCGAATAATGTCAGGGCAAAGGTTACAGGTACAGACAGGAATACCACTAAACCACCTCTCCATCCCATTGCCAGCATGACAAACAAAGTGACGACGACAATGGCAATGAATAAATGCAGCAACAACTCACCTACCTTGTCGGAGGCTGTTTCGCCATAATTCCTGGTAACGGATACCTGCACCTCTGAAGGTATCAGCTCTTTCCTGGTATGCTCCAGTTTGGCAAGTATTTGCTCTGCCAGGCGCATCGCATCAGCCCCTTTGCGTTTGGCAATAGATAACGTAACAGCAGCATATTCGGAACGGAAATTTTTCCTTGCGGTGTCTTCTTTCCCATAACCAAACAACACATACTGGCTGGGTGTCTCAGCGCCGTCTTCCACTTTGGCCACCTGTTTCAGGAAAATGGGTTGCTGCTGATTAGAACCGATCACCAGGTTTTCAACATCTTCGGCGGAGGTAAGGAAGTTGCCTGTCTCCACAGAGAAAGCAGAATCTTTATTCAATAGCGTACCGGCGATCACCTGTGCATTGCTTCCCTGGATATGATTGCTGATGCTTAAGAAATCAACATGGTTCTCTGCCATTTTATCTTTGTCCAGTATCACTTTTACCTGACGGCTTCTTCCACCAATGATATTGACATC
Organism: Chitinophagaceae bacterium; assembly: GCA_016787085.1. GTDB lineage: Bacteria > Bacteroidota > Bacteroidia > Chitinophagales > Chitinophagaceae > VBAT01. The sequence goes on from JAEUVJ010000022.1 coordinate 5,084, forward strand.
AGATACGTCTGTTACTTTTTTGATCTCATTGGTCAAAGCCTCGCCCATCTGGCGCAACGAGTAGTCGTCATACTTTTCACTCCATAGTGTAATACCTAATGCCGGCACATCATCAATCGCTCTTGTTTTGACCAATGGCATGGTCACGCCGGTGGGCATCCGGTCCATATTTTTCATCAGCTCATTGTAGAGTTTCACCAATGAACGTTCTACATCCTGCCCCACATAGAACTGTACGATGATCATCGCCTGGCCTTTCATTGACGTGGAGTACACATATTCCACCCCTTTGATATTAGAGATCATTTTCTCCAATGGGGCGCTGACCTTTGTTTCTATTTCTTTAGGAGAAGCGCCGGGAAAACCTATGAATATGTCGGCCATCGGCACCTGTATCTGGGGTTCTTCCTCACGGGGTATCAGCATCGTACTGTAACCGCCGATGAGCAGGAACGCCACCATGAGCAGGATCGTCAGTTTAGACCTGATAAAGGCATTAGCTATTTTACCCGATATTCCTTCTTGCATATAATCCGGTTATTCTTTGTTCGGTAATTAATTTGATGTATTACTTTACTTGTACGGGAGTTCCGTTATAGAGATTTCCCTCTGCACCTGTAATGAATTTTTCATTGACGGCAAGACCTGATAGGACCTCTATTTTATCACCATATGTTTTACCTGTTCTGATCCAGCGGAGCAGGGCGGTATTGTTGCTGCTGACCGTATATAACCCTGTAAGCTGATCTTTATTGACCAGGCTTTTCACCGGTACCAGAACGGCGGCAGCATTGTCCGCTTTTACTGAAGTTCTGTTTACAGGGATAAATGCCGTCACATACATACCGGCGTAGAGATCTTTCTTTTCTTTTTCAGGGATTGAAATAGTGACCATGTACTGTCCTCCGGTAAATTGGGAAGAAGGGCTGATCTCGCTGATCGTTCCTTCCACTTTTCTGCTGATGGCTTTAATTTCCACTTCTGCTTTGCTTCCTTTCTTAATGAGGTTGATGTCCGACTCACTTACTGTAGCGGTAACCTGCAACTGTGTGGTTTGCTCAACGGTAAGCACAGGCATACCCGGGCTGGCCATATTGCCTTCGTCGGCTAGTTTTTGGGTGACGATTCCATCAAAGGGTGCAGTAAGGCTGCTGTAAGCCGCTATCGCAGACACTTCATTCCGCATCTGCATAGCTGCTTCTAATCTTGCTTTGGCAGCATTGTATTGCAGGGTCACATTATCCAGTTCTTTGGCTGAGGCACTTTGTTTATTATAGAGATTAGTAAAACGCTCATAATCCTTTTGTGCACTCCTGACATTTGCTTCGGCTTCGCTGATAGCCGCATTGGTTTGTGCCTTTTTTGCCTGCATGTCCTGGCTGCTGATGCTGGCGAGGACCTGTCCTCTGCGAACAGGGTCTCCCACTTTCACATAGATACGGGTAATAGTTCCCATAATGCGGGTGCTTACGTTAGCTGTTTGTACGGATTCGATCTTACCGCTTACAGCAATACCGCTTTCCGCATTTCCGCCAGGCAGGGATACTGTTACGGGAACCGGGGTTCTGTCACCTGTTGTTTCAGCCTGTTTCTTTCCTCCGCAGGCGCTGAAGAATGATACTGCCGATATAAAAAAAATACTCAGTGGTAATTTGATGCGTTGCATATCCTTGTATTGATTTATTATTTGGTAGTTGCGGTTAAAAAGTTGATATAAGCAGCCGTTGTATTCTGATAGAAAATGGCCTGTGCCAGTCCTAATTTTTGCTGGGATAATTGTGTTTGTGCCAGCAGTACATCGGTGCTGTTCACCAATCCTTGTTCATAGCGATCCTGCAGGATACGTAAGGCCTCGGCGGCGCTTTTCACAGCAGCCTCCTGCTGGCTGATTTTATATTGTGCGTCTGCCAGCTGCCGTTTTGTTTTGTTAAATTCCAATTGACTTTGTTCCTGCTGATTGGTTAGTTGTTCAGCGAGTTTATTTCGCTCCAATGTTTGCGTGGCGATCCTGTTCTTTGTGCTGTTCCCTTTGAAAATATTCCAGGTTAATTGCAAACCGGCCAAATAAGAATCAGCGCTAAAACCCAGCATACGGTTATCGTTAAGCTGGTAAGTACCAAATGCATTTACTTTTGGCAGGTAACTCATTTTTGATGACTTTATCATCAGGTCAGAAGCTTCAATGGCCTTTTGCATAGCTGAGAAGTCAGACCGGCCGGAAGGAATAGCTGAGGCATCAGAAGAAGTAATACTATTGATGTTTGTTTTTTCGACCTCGTAGCTTGTGCCTAAAGAACGCCCCATCAGCAGGCTAAGATAATCCGATGCATTTTGCACGTTGCTTTTTGCTTCTGCCAAATTTGTTTCCAGCGACGTGATCCAGACCCTGACATTCAGTTCATCCGATCGCTGCATTAACCCTTCCTGAACTCGATGGCTGGTAAAAACGTACATAGAGTTAGCTGCTTTCAGCGCCTCCTGTAAAACATCTGCAGCATCATAGGTCAGCTGCAATTGCATGTAAGCCTTTTGTACTTCAAAGGCCAGGTATTCTTTGGTACGTTGTGTTTTGAACTTATAGACATCTGCTTGCGTAGCGGCTGCTTTGCGCATATACAGCAAGTCCATATTAAAGAGGGGCTGTTTGAGTTGCAGACTAGAGGTAAAATCGGAATAACTGCCCGGCTTATTTAACAGAACAGGGTTGAAATCCTCCGCTTTTACAGATTGCTGCTGCAGTTTAAATCCGAATACGTTTAGTGGATTATTGGTATTCATGGCTGCATAGGAAAGGTCCAGTTGTGGTAAGAAAATTGCCTGGCTCTCTTTCCATTTTGCAGCAGCTATCTTTTCATCCCATCCTGCCAGTTGTATATCATTGTTATTGACCAGAGCTGAATCAATAGCCTCTTTCAGGGATAGCTTTTTTGAATTTTCCTGCGCACTCAACGGGGCCGCAAACACCAGCGAGAGCGAACAGAACCAGAATAGTCTTATTAACGAATTCCACAGATTACTCGACATGCTGTAAAAATTTCGGCAAATCTATTGGCGGCTGTTTTCTTCGCCCGTGACTAATATCACCGTTGAGGGCTCTCCCGGTTAGTTCCCTTTTTATAATATAAAGACTGACCTCAAACGTGTGATCATTATCACACCGGATCAATGATATATATAATAAAAAGACCCGGCTGGTGCCGGGTCATGACGGATGAAAAGAACAAATGAGAAAATCGTTTGCTTATGACGAAAAATGAAATAACGCCGGATATTCTGACTTTTCAATACTTAGTTTATAGTACAGCAATCTGTCAATTTAAATTTTCCCGCCTGATGGAATATCAGCCGGAAATGAATATTTTTAAGACAGGAATATCCGTATTTCTGAAAGGCCATCGGTGATTACTAAATATTGACCTCCACTATGCACTTCCGGGGCTTTTTCTTATGGGTAATATGTTCATTTCTTTATCAGGCAATTCCGTTTGCTCAGACGGCAAGGATAGATGACCTGAAGAAAGGGATACGGCTTGCGGCAAACGACAGGAAAAAGCTACATGCCATCCTTTTTCTATGTGACCAGGGTTATTCTCTTCATCCGGACACTCTGATGTTCTACGCAGAGAAAGCAAGGCGATTATCCCGGGACCTGAAAGACCTGCGTCACGAAGCAGAATCTCAATACTACCGGTCTTATGCTTTTACCAATAAAGGATGGATAGATTCATCACTTGCTGTAGCCGACCAATGCCTGCTGGTATTGCGAACATCCGGGAGCGATCCTGTATTGGAAGGAAAGCTGCTGAACCAGAAAGGCAGGTGCTATATGCGCAAGAACCAGTATAAAGAGGCGATAGATATTGGCCACCAGGTAATAGCAAAAGGAGAAACAGGCAATGATACCTTGCTGCAGATGCAGGGAAAAACACTGATCGGGTGGGCTTATCTTGAAATGGAGCAGACCAGCCGCTCTTTATCGTGGCACTTACGGGCATTGCGAACAACAACGGACACCCAGTTCATCAAGAGGTACAGTATCTTGTTTGCCAATATCGCACTGAACTATAATGCCCTTGGAAAGAGGGATTCGGCTTTTTATTTTATTGACCGGGCAATAGCCTATTCGAGATGGTATGAGAACCTTTTTGCACTTTCCAACTCATTGGCCATATATGCACAGCTTCTGACGGCTACCACAGAGGCGGATAAAGCGGAAGCGCCACTCAGGGAAGTGGTGGAGATCAGAAAAATGATCGGGGACCCTTTTTATATTGTTTCGGATATGGCGCAGCTTGGACTCTACTATGCCAGGAACAAACAACCGGAAAAAGGGATCGCCATATGCAGGGAAGGGATTGAGATCGCCAGGAAGTATAAGATTGAAACCAAGCTTTTCTTTCTATATAATACACTGGCAGAAAATTATAAAGCTGCCGGCAAAACACAGGAGTATGCGTCTGTGCTCGAAGACCTGATCCTGCTGAAAGACTCTGTTTACAGAATGAATTCAGAAGAGGCATTGGCGGGGATACAGACCAAATATGAACTTCAGAGAAAGGAGAATACGATCATTCAGCAGAAACTCGATATTACCCGCAAGAATTACTGGCTGTATGGGTCACTGATCATCATGTTCTTTGCTGCCGTAGCCACCTATTTCATTTTTAAGAATTACAGGCGAAAACAGCAGATCAAACTACTATTGATGCTGGAAACTGAAAAGCAGGGTGCTGAGAAAGCGGTGATACAGGCAGAAGAAAATGAACGAAAACGTATAGCGGCCGACCTGCATGATAACCTCGGTGCGTATGCTGCCTCTATCGCTTCGAATATTGACCAGATCGAAACGTCTGCTGATAGAGAAGTGATAGTACCGCTGAAGGAGTTACGGAATAATTCACAGGCTATCGTGTCGCAATTAAATGATACGATATGGGTGCTTAAAAAAGATGCACTGTCCCTTACTGCTATCAGCGACAGGCTGAAAATATTCATACAACGGATACAATCCAGTTACCCGGCAATTAAGATAGATGTAAACGAGAACATTCAGGTGGATCATTTGCTGCCGCCCTCCCAGGCATTTCATCTTTTCCAGATATTGCAGGAAGCCGTTAATAATGCAATAAGACATAGCGGTGGCAAACAAATAGACATCCTGGTTGAAAGTAATGATTCGTGGAAAGTGGTCGTTGCTGATAATGGTAAGGGAATGGCAACAGGAGGTAGTAACGGCGATGGAAATGGTTTGCTGAATATGAAAAGAAGGGCAAGAGAATCCGGGTGGGCAATAGACTGGGCGCCTGGTCAGCCGGCTGGCACCCGGCTCACGATCACCCCTACTACAAATTAGTTATTGATGATACGCTGATGCTTAAAGATATTTAGACCATATGATATTCAGAATTGCGCTGGCGGAAGATAACATGGTGAACAGGAATACCTTCATGCAGAAGCTGAAGGTAGCCGATGCCCTGCACCTGGTCTTCTCGGCAGCCAATGGCAACCAATGCCTGGAGCAACTCAAAGGTTTGCCCTTTACGTTGCTGCCCCAGGTGGTCTTTATGGATCTTGAAATGCCGGAACTGGACGGTATTGAGACCATACGTATTGCCAAATCACTTTACCGGGAGATACATTTTATCGTTCTGACAGTGTTTGATGACGATGAAAAGATATTTGAGGCGATTAAAGCCGGGGCCTCAGGATATTTATTGAAACATGAACCGGCATCCGTCCTGCAGGATGCGGTTGTTAATGTCATGGAGTTCGGCGGGGCTCCTATGAGCCCGGCTATTGCACGCAAAACGCTGAAACTACTTAGCCTGGCAAATACACAGGAGGAGCCTGTAGCCGGCATTTTGCCTGCCGCCATTACCGAAAGAGAAAAAGAGATACTACAGCACATGGTAAATGGCTGGGATGCCAAAAGGATCTCATCCGGCCTGAACATAAGTGTATTGACAGTCAGAAAACATATCGCCAATATTTATGAAAAACTGCATGTGAACTCAAAGGCACAGGTCATTTCGCTGGCACATAAGAACAAATGGGTGTAATGGCAAATGCCTTATATCCCGCTTCCCGGATACGGATGCAGGCAGCCTGATTTCCCCTATCTTCGCAGCGCCTGTTACAGGCGACTGTCATTTTAAAATTCTCAATCGGCCCATGCTTCCAAAGTACAAACGCATCCTGCTGAAACTTTCCGGCGAATCTTTAATGGGGGACAAAAATTTCGGTCTTGACTCTGATGTTATCGCCCAATACGCCCAGGATATCAAATCTATCACCGAACTGGGAGTACAGGTAGCGATAGTCATAGGAGGAGGGAATATTTACCGGGGCATGAATGAAGCGGAAACGGGTATCGAAAGGGCGCATGGAGATTATATGGGCATGCTGGCTACCGTCATTAATGGCATGGCATTGCAGGCTGGCCTGGAAAGGGTAGGGGTTTATACCCGTTTGCAGAGCGCTATCAAAATGGAGCAGATAGCTGAACCGTATATCAGGCGACGGGCCATCCGTCACTTAGAAAAAGGAAGGGTGGTAATATTCGGAGCCGGTACCGGTAACCCGTATTTTACTACGGATACAGCCGGATCATTGAGGGCTATCGAGATCAATGCTGATGTGATACTAAAGGGAACCCGCGTTGATGGCATCTATACCGCCGACCCGGAAAAAGACCCTAAAGCCACCAAATTCAATACGATCACTTTCCAGGAATGTCTTTCCAAAAACCTGCGGGTAATGGATATGACAGCCTTTACATTGTGCATGGAAAACAACCTTCCCATCATTGTCTTTGATATGAACAAAGGGGGGAACCTGCGCCGCGTGGTGACAGGGGAGAAAGTAGGCACACTTGTAAGTAGTTGATTGCACCCACGTCCTTTTTAAACACTGGCAGCAAGTTGTGAACACACCTGCAAATGCAGCCTTCTGGTATTTCTTTTGTGAGAAACTATCAATTGGCAATTTGGCATTTTTTCCTATTTTCAACGAAGTTTAACCACCATTATGGGCGCCACTCTTACACTTTCTGTTCTCGAGATCATACTGCTTTTTTTCGGGGCGATCATTCTGGGTATCACTATTCATTTTACTATTGCCAGCCGCCGGTCTCTCAGGGCATCTATGACCGAAAAAGAGGAAGCTGATAAATTCCGCGACGAATGGAAATCCCGCTACTTCAATGATATTGAACTAAAGGATAAAGAGCTTTTGGGCATGAAAGCACAACTGGCCGAAGTGAAACAGGAGATCACTTCTTTAAAAGCACAACTGGCCGAGTCGGAAGAGAATGTCAATATTTATTCTATCGAAGCAGAAGAAGTGAGAAAAGAAAACAAGCTTCTGCTGTCGGAAATGGAGGGCCTGCGCAATGCAACAGCTTTCGAACCACACCCGGTACATACTCCTGCGGAGAGACCACCGGATTATCTCGAACAATTACGCTCGGCCCAGAGCAGCCTGCTGGAGCAAAATGAAAAGATCAATCAACTGATCGGAAACATTGACATGATCAAAGAGACCGAAGAAAAACAACGGGAGATACTAAAGAGTAATGAGGAACTGTCTCAGCAAATTGCCGGGCTAAGAATGAAACTGGGCGAAAAGGAAAAAGAGATCCATACCATCAAACAGAAGGAACACCTGACCAAGGAGATGACCTCCATGCTGGATAATGCCTATAGTGAGTTCAATGTATTGCAAAGCAAAATGCAGAAACTCGAACTCCAGGTCAACTCATCCAAAATGGTGAATATGGAGTATGAGGACCTGAAAGAAGTACACCAGAAAATGAGCCGGGAATTTGAAGAACAAAAACTGAAACTGAGTGTGCTTGCTTCTGATAGTAAAGGACTCCAGGAGCAGTTAAATGAAACAGAAGAAAAATTGCGGGAAGCCAATTTTCAGCGCCAGCAGTTGCAAAAGAGAGTGGCTTACCTCGAAGAGCTGAACAATGACCTGCAGGCAGTAAATGATGCCAATAAAAAACTGGAAGGGCAACTCAAACGCATCGGGGAACTGGAGAGCATGTTGAATGTAATGTCAGAAGAAAGAGATCAATTAATAAATAGGCCTGTAAAGTAGATCATTAACCACCGCTGCCTGCGAGTATAATACACCTGTCGCTGTACCGTTCAGCACCACATCTTCTTTTTCTCCCGTAACTTAACTAATAAAGCCAGTTGGTTCTTTGCCCTCACTAAATTATGCCCCGGGTATTTTTCCCCGTAATACATATCGTCATTCAGGTAATCGGTCAAAAAACGCAGGGCCTGCATATAGACCATGAATAAGCCGGCATAAAAAAAATGCTTCTTTTCCGTATCACTTAACTCATCCTGCATCTCCTCCATGTAACCCTGCCAGATAGCCCGGTAAACATCTTCCCGTACCTCCATTTTATCAAAGTCACTTTCTTCTTCATTTGCCGCGGAAAGGTAGGTGCGAAGCATGTCTCCTGCATCACTGATGAAATAGCCCGGCATGATGGTATCCAGGTCTATTACGCATAATCCTTTATTGTTTTCGTCAAACAATACGTTACTGATCTTGGTGTCATGATGCATGATGCGCAACCGGAATGCCGGATCTGTTTTTATCTTTTCATATACATCCAGAATATCTGTATGCGCTGAAACAATGCGTATCACTTCGTTCAACCCGCTGATACGTGCTTTATTCCCAATTTTTAATGCATCGTCAAACTGATGGTGTCGCAGGGTCAGATCATGAAAGCCGGGAATAGTAGTCTTACAATCCTCAATACGGATACCTGCTATGTTTTTTGTAAAGCGGCCGAATTGCCTGGCAGCTTCATAAGCCTGGACGGCCGTATGTACCGCATCAACGGTATGGGAGCCTTTTATAAACGGGAACAGGCGAAAATAGCCTTCACCAGGAATAAAAACCATATCATTCCCGTTGGTCGCCATTACCGGCGATACAAATAAATAATCAGGGTGATGTTTGGCAAGATGATCAGCCAACAGCCGGATATTATGGGCAATATCGGGAGGGTTTTTGAATACGGCATCATTGATACGCTGCAGGATATACGCCTTTTCGTCTGTTATGACCTTCCATGTATGGTTGATAAGGCCTGTGCCAAACGGAATTGCACTGACATTCTTTTCAACAAAACCATATTCCTGCAATACTGACGATAACATGCAAAAGGTATCTGTTTATTGCTACTGTAGCTGGTGAAGCAATTTCTTGTTCAATATTCATCATTTAATGCAAATACCGGTTTCCTGTACATCCATTGACCACCGGTGAAGTCCGGGAACTCGACTGTTTCATTACCTAATTCAATGGATTGCTCACTCAAAGGCGTTATGGCGCTCCAGGCTGCTGCATCGTACACATCCATTTGTGTCGGCAGTTTGCGTTTCGCCGATTCAATAAAAGAATGTATCACATAAAAATCCATGCCGCCATGCCCCGAGCCCTGGGCTTCTTTGCTCCACCTGGCCCACAAAGGGTGATCATATTTATCTAACCAGGCTTTCGCTTCATCCCATTGGTGGGCTTTAGCTGACTTGCCTTCAATATAAATACCCTTATTGACGTCCATCCATAACCCCTCCGTTCCCTGCACACGAAATCCAAGAGAATACGGTCTTGGCAGGTTGGTATCGTGCTGCAACAGGATGGTTTCCCCGTTGGCGCAATTAATATGCGTAGTCACTACATCGCCTAATTTAAAATTCACCTTTGCGTTGGGGTGATCTTTCCCTCCTTGTTTTACAATATGATTATGTAATCCTCTTGCTTTGGATGAAAAAGAGTTCAGGGTAAGAAAACGGTTGCCCCGGTTGATATGGATGTAATGGGCAATAGGGCCAATGCCATGTGTCGGGTACAGGTCGCCATTGCGGTGAACGGAATGTTCCGTTCTCCACCTTGCTTCCGAAAAAGCTTTTTCGCCATACTCCACACCGTGGCCATAAGAGTTCACTCCATCGTTGAATTTTACTTCCCGCAGGTCATGCTGGTAGCCTCCCTGCAGATGAATGAGCTCGCCAAACAAGCCCTGTCGCACCATATTCAATACCGCCATTACATCTCGGCGGTAACACACATTCTCCAGCATCATGACATGTGCATTATATCTCTCTGCCGCTTTCACTACATCCCAGTGATCCTGCAAGGTGATACCAAGCATCACTTCCGTACCTATATATTTAATTCCCATTTCCAGCGAACCTATGATCATCGGTTTATGCCACTCCCAGGGAGTAGCAATGATCATGGCATCTATCCTTTCCCGCTCCAGCATTTTCTTCCAGGAATAATTATCCCCTGTGTACACCTGCGGCATCTTCTTGCCGCTTTTTGTGATCAGTTCTTTTGCCATCGTGAGCATACGGCTATCTACATCACAGACCGCCGTCACCTCTACATCGTCTCGTCGAAGCAAAAGATCAAGATGGCTTTGACCTCTTAGTCCCGTACCAATGATCGCTGCTTTTACTTTTGTTTCAGCACGGGATGCAAAAGAGGGAAGCACAGCCAGTGAGGCAGTGGCCAGCCCTGTGTTCCTGATAAAATCTTTTCTTTTCATACAGCTATTTTACAGAATATACCTGTGATTTACAGAAAGAAGTTGAAAGTGGGTAAGGCTTATTTCTTTTTTTCATTCACTAAACGTATCCTTTCGAATAACAGTTCGGGCTCATTGGTAGTGATAAAATCAAATTGTTGGTCCAGCAGCCAATCCATCTCTGCCGCTGCATTCACCGTCCAGGCATTCAGAATGATCTTATTCCTTTTAGCGCTTTCGATCCATTCCGGGTGTTTGCGGAATACCGAATAATGATAATCAGCGCCGGTAATACCATCAGCTTTCAGTTCTTCAGGCGATCTGTTCCCGTCAAGATACTGCGTGGAAGCGCTGGCATCCAGTTCATGTATCTTTTTCAGGATATCATAATCAAAACTGATATAAACGGTCATATGCCTGGCACCCAGCTCATGCACCAGCTTCACTGCCTTTTCGGCAATCAGTTTTCCTCTTTCTTTACTGACATCTGATGGCTTTATCTCTAATACCAATCTTGTTCGTTTATTATTCTGTAACCCTGCCAGCAGGTACTCCTGTAACGTTGGTATCTTCTCCCCGTTGGAAAGCTTATACTCCGCCAACTGAGTATAGTTTGTTTTTTCGATCACCAGCTTATGATAGTCAGGATCGTGATTTACGATCAATGAATCATCGGCCGTCATCCGCACATCAAATTCAGAACCTGTACAGCCCAGCGCAATAGCCTCTTTCAGAGCTGCTATTGAATTCTCCGGCAATTGATTCTTCTTCCAGGCGCCGCGATGCGCCACGATGATATTATCAGCAAAACCATTACCCGTTTTAGTCATCTTAGTAGGAGTAGTGCAGCCGGAAAAGAACAAACCGGCAATTAAAAAAATTTTCAGCTTCATAGTTACTATATCCTGGTAAAAAAACAAAGTGCCCTTTGGGCAATGGGAAAAGCAAAGTAACGGAACTGTGCTGAAATAAAACAACTGGTCGTCTATCTATTGAGAAGGCTGTTGTGGCGACAGTGTTTCATTGAACGCATTAAAGAATGTATTGATAAAATCCTTACCGGCGGCAGGACCTTCCAGTGCTTTGCGTATCGCTTGTTTCTGTTCCGGCTGTAAAGAAGTAAAGACATTCCAGAAAAGACCGGCCACCTGATCATAAGCTTTGCCGATCTTTTTCTTTGCTTTTTTATTGATGCGTTTGTTGATCCTTTCACTGGGATATTCCTGCAGCAGGTTGCGGATATACGGCTTCAGCAGGTCCAGCATACCGGTTAGTTCAGCTTGCAGCCTGGCTGCCGTCGAATCCTTCATTGCATTGATCCGCTGCATCTGCGGGCTGATAACCGGCTTTTCTGTTTTTGTTGGTTGTTTCCATTTGGCAACTGTATCGGTAATACTCTTTCCGTTCAGTGACATAAAATGACGGTTCTGCACATTGCTGTCGTTAAGCGCTATCTCTACCTTATCCCAGTTTCCTAAAGTATACTTATATCGGTAAGTTTTATTATCAAACAAAGGCAGTGTGATCGTATAGACTGTTTCATTTATCCTCATCATCCGGTATAATGAATCGCCTGCCTGCCATCCATTGAAGGAACCGGCAATGTAAACACCTTTTTCATAGCTGCCTGCGGGAACATGAACGGTAATGTTCACAGCAGCTGTTTGTGCCATGGTACCGGTAAATGGCATCAGGAAGGTAAGACCAGCCCATATTTTACCTGCTCTCATATTGTCTTTTTTGCAAATCTCGTATGTGCCGCCACCGGAGGATTATGATCTTCCTCAGCCGCCGGGATGAATGAAAGAAGATACCGTTATCCTTCTTGATTTTCAGACCTGCAACCTTTGGGAAGGTCAACTCCGGCTTTCGTGCCCGGTTTTCCGCAGATTAGAAATCCAAACAACAGTAGCCAGTTCTTACCGGGCATCCCGGTAATAAAACAAACATCACCGGAGGGAAAAGGGCCTATCCCGCTGCGGCCGGATAACACAACTTTGCGCCGCAGATCAGAACAGGACAGTCTCCTGCCTGGTCATTAACCAAAAAATCTTAACTATTAAAATTTACAGAACATGACAACAACATTTTACACCAGGAAAAGGCACTCAGCTTTTTTTCTGGCAGCAACGGCGGCCTTTGTGTCGCTGGTATTTTTTTCTTGTAAAAGAACGACCCTCCGCACAGCAACAACGAGGTAGCATCGTATTCCTCAGATGTACTGGACAAATGGATGACGATGCAGATCCGTTTGATGAAAAATACCACGGGTGTCCCTAACCAGGCTTTTTCCCGTCATTATGCATATGCAGGTATCACCGCCGTGGAAGCGGTAGCTCCCGGTTTACCCGCTTACACCCATCAATACCGCCGGTGGAATGGACTTTCAGGTTTACCTGCTCCCGACCAGTCGGCCCACTATTATTTTCCGGCCAATATCAACGGAGCCATGGCCGCTATCAACAGGTCGCTGTTCCCGAACGCTTCATCGGCCGATAAAGCAGCGATAGACTCGCTTGAATCGGCGCTGCACACTGAGTTTCTCGGCACGCAATCCCAGACACGCATCATTAAGTCGTCTGAATTCGGTAAAGCTGTAGCGGCTGCCGTATTTAACTGGGCAGAGACGGACGGTTACAAAAATGCCAGCAACCCATACACGCCGCCAACAGGTCCCGGTTTGTGGAAGCCCACACCACCTGTACAGGCTGCTGCTTCCACTCCTTACTGGGGAAACAACCGCCCGGTCATCACAGGCAGTACGGATAATACGCAGCCTCCTGCTCCGCTGAGTTACTCCACCGATCCGGCTTCGCCTTTTTTCCAGATGGTAAAAAAAGTATATGATGTATCACAAACCCTGACCACGGACCAGATGGCGATGGCTGCTTTCTGGAGAGATGTCCCGGGTGTTACTTCTCCCGGTCACTGGCTTAGCATCCTGCAGCAGGTGATACGCAAGAAAGACACACGTCTGGACAAAGCCGTTATTGCCTATGCTACGACCGGCGCTGCTATCAATGATGCACTGATCAGTTGCTGGAAAGCAAAGTATCATTATAACCTTGTCCGTCCTATCACGTATATCCGTGATGTAATGGGTCATAGTGGATGGAACTCCTATATCGGAACGCCCCCGCACCCGGAATATTCTTCCGCACACTCTTCGCTTTCAGCGGCGGCAGCAGTAGTGCTGGAAAAACTGTTCGGTAATATCGGCTCATTCACCGATCATACATATGATTATATGGGAATGGCGCCCAGAACGTATAACAGCTTTAAGGCGATCGGTGAAGAAGCTGCTTTGTCGAGATTATATGGCGGTATACATTACCTGCCCACGGCAGAAGCAGGCCTTGTACAGGGTAGAAAAGTAGCCGATAATATTTTCAGAAGGCAGGGAAATAAATAGAGGATCGCCTGAAACAATTATATAGCTGTAGCTTTTTTTAGCAAGAAAGTCTCCGAAACGGAGACTTTCTTGCATATTCATCGCAGGCTTATCCAAACTGTTTTTCCCGGACCTTAAACTCCTCTATGTCTATTAACGAAAGATATTTCCTGATCAGCTCCTCATCAAATGCAGCATGCCGGTTAAGCTGATGCAGTAAATGCCGCTGTTCTTCCAGTAGTTCAAGGAAAATGCGCTGATACTCGTTCAGCGGATTATTCTCAGCAGTTCCCGCTTCAATCTCCCGGTCAAAGAAATTCAATTCTGCATGAAGCCTTGACCGAAGGCTTTTCAGGTATTCATTGTGCTCATGATCCTTCCCATATCTTTCGTCCAGGTATTGCAGGGAGTGATGCGCCATTTTTTGCTGAATGGTCTTTTCCTGTTCATGTTCCGGTACAGCATTGTCTGCTGGGTTTAATTTCCGGATCAGCCAGGGGAGGGTCAATCCCTGTAATACAAGTGTCACCAGTATGACCACGAATGTGATCACCAGGATCAGGTTGCGGTAAGGAAATGGCTGGCCCTCACTGATAAGAACAGGAATGGATAATGCAGCCGCCAGCGACACCACTCCCCGCATACCGGCCCATCCAAAGATCACCGGTACTTTCCATCCCGGGTTTTTGTCGGCTACTGTAATGAATCGGGATATGAACCTCGTAAAGAACATAGCACCTATCGTACTAAGCAAACGGGTAATGATCAAAACCAGCGAAACGATCAGGCCATAGAAGATCGCCTGTCCAAGGCTTACCTCTTCCACCTGGTTGATAATGACGGGTAACTCCAGCCCGATCAGCAGAAACACCAGGCCATTCAATACAAAACCGATCGTGGACCATACATTGTAGCCCTGTACACGTCCTTTGTAGCTAAGCATGTGATGACGTTTGCTTGATAATAACAACCCTCCTGCTACGACAGCCAGCACTCCCGAAAAATGAAACCGCTCTGCAAAATAATACATGCAGTAAGGCGCCAGGAAACTCAGTACGATCTCGATACTGGGTGTTACCGGCAGCCAGCGATGGATGGCATAAAAGACCAGCCCGATCAGAAGACCGGTCAGCGTTCCCATAATGATCACCAGGAAAAAACTGCCAGCCGCCTCAGAAAAATGGAATTGCCCGGTAACAACAGCGACCAGGGCAAAACGAAACACGATCAGCGAAGAAGCATCATTCAGCAAACTTTCCCCTTCGGTTACACTCACCAATACCTTTGGCACTTTCACCTGCCGCATGATGGTAGTGGCAGAAATAGCATCAGGCGGAGATACGATACCGCCTAATAAAAAACCGAGTGCCAGCGTAAACCCGGGAATAAGGGCATAAGATGCGAAGGCTACTACACAGGAGGTCAGGATCACGATGGGAAATGCAAAACTCATGATCACCCGTCTCCATTTCCAGAATTCTTTCCATGAAGTTTGCCAGGCAGCTTCATACAGCAAAGGTGGAAGGAAAATGAAAAAGATCAGTTCCGGGTCAATGGCGATATGAGAAAATGCCTGGACAAAACTCAGCGCCAGCCCGCCCAGCACCAATACAATGGGATACGCCAGTTTTAGTTTACCGGCAAGCATGACCAATGCCAGGATAATAAAGACCAGGTAAACGTATTCGATAAAATGGCTTTGCATCAGGGAATGTTTGTATAAAAATAGGGAAAGCCCTTTGCCGGGCTTTCATTAAATTTTTGCATAGTCCTTCGCCTTATCGAAGCTGTGATGCTCTTATAATGCAGGTTATCATCACTCAATTATTTTTTCAGAGAAGTCATGTCTATGACGAAACGGTATTTTACATCACCTCTCTCCAGCCTGTCAAATGCTTCGTTGACCTGCCGTATATTGATCAGTTCAATATCAGCTGTGATATTGTGCTTTGCACAGAAGTCAAGCATTTCCTGTGTTTCGGCAATACCACCAATGTTAGAACCGGTAAAACTTCTTCTTCCCATCACTACATTAAAAGCGCCTATTTCAAGTGGTTCGGGTGGCAAGCCTACCAATACCACACTGCCGTCATGTCTGAGCAGGTTGAGATAAGTATTCACATCATGTTTCGCTGAAACGGTATCAATAATGAAATGCAGTTTGCGGTTATATTTTGCCATTTGTTCTGCATCAGAAGATAATACAGCTTCATCAGCACCCAAACGTTTTGCATCTTCCACTTTAGATGCTGAAGTGGTAAATACTACAACATGGGCGCCCATTGCTTTGGCTATCTTAATGGCTACATGGCCTAAGCCTCCAATACCTAAAATACCTACTTTCTTGCCCGGACCGGCCTGCCAGTGTTTTAATGGCGAATAAACGGTAATCCCGGCACAGAGCAGTGGCGCAGCCGCAGCCAGGTTGCTGAATGGAGGCATCTGAAGTACGTACTTTTCATCGCATACATAGGTTTTAGAAAAACCACCGAATGTGGTACCGCCCAAATGTTTATCGGGGCTATTGAATGAGTAGGTTACTCCTTCATCACAAAATTGTTCGATTCCATCGTTGCAATATTCGCAATGACCGCAGCTGTCCACAATACAACCCACGGCTGCAAGGTCACCAGCTTTGAATTTGGTGACATGGCTACCCACAGCCGTAACCCTGCCAACAATTTCGTGTCCGGGAACGATGGGAAACATTGTGCCACCAAAATCATTTTTTATCTGGTGCAGGTCTGAATGGCAAATGCCGCAATATAAAATTTCCATTTCTACATCGTGTGGCTGTACCGCCCGGCGGTTAATGGTCATTTCCTGTAACGGCTGTTTAGCTGATGCTGTGCCGTAAGCTTTTACTTGTTTTGTATCCATATTATTTTTTTATTCGGGTTTACTAATACCCAAGTTTTCGTTTTTATGTAGTTCCGGGTTTTCGATGATAGAGGCTATAAATGCTGCAATACTCCTTCTTGAAACAGCTTTACCTGTTTCCGGCTCCCCCTTTTTTGTTAAGGCATAATCAATATTATTGTCATTAGTAAACCAATCAGGCCGCAGAATGGTATAGTCTAATCCTGAAGCTTCTATTACATCAGCCAGTTTTCTATATGGAACTAAAACTGATCTTAATGGAGTATCATAAATACCGATGGAACTAATGGCAATAACTCTTTTAACTCCTGTTTCATGCATTGCCTTTACAATATTCTTTGTCAATGCTTCCAGGTTGCCTGCCAGGTTAACATACACAATATCTTGCCCGGTCATGGCTTTCTTTAAATTATCATGGTCCATTACGTCTGCTTCTGCAACGGAGCAGCCGGTAGTATCATTTAGAATCCTGCTTCTGTTTCTTGCCAGCAATGTGAGATGTACATCAGGCAGTTTCTTTACTTCATCAATAACATGTTTGGCCAAACTTCCGGCGGCACCTATTACAATTACCTTTTTCATTTTTTATAACAGCTTACAGGCTACCTTGCTATTAACTACGTGCACCAGTAATTTTAATGCTGGAGATCTTTTCAATAAATGTTTTTAATTCATCGGGAGTAAATTCATAATCAGCGCTCCAAAGATTTTCCTGCAAGTGGGCTTGCTTGGTAGTGCCGGGTATGGGTACGATCCAGGGTTTTTGTGCCATTAACCAGGCTAAAGAAACCTGTGCTGCGGTTAGCCCACGTTGATTTCCAAAATCAGCAATCGCTTCCATCAAAGGCCAGTTTGCTTTAACGGCTTCGGGTGTATAACGTGGAAGGGTGTCCCGGTTGTCATTATCCGCTACATATTTTGTAAGTGGGTTTATGTAGCCGGTTAGTAATGCCCGGGCAATAGGACTGTAGGGCACGAAGCCAATACCCAGTTGTTCACAGGTATTTAAAATTTCTCCTTCAGGGTCTCTTGTAATTAACGAGTATTCTGTTTGTAATGCTGTTACCTGCTGCACTGCATGTGCTTTGCGAATGTTTACCGGGTCTGCTTCACTTAGCCCAAAGTGCAACACTTTCCCTTCCTTTATTAAATCTTTTACTGTACCCGCCACATCCTCTATGGGAACGGCAGGGTCAACCCGGTGCTGGTACAACAGGTCAATATAATCTGTTTTCAATCTCTTTAAGGATTGCTCCACTACTTCCCGGATATGGGCAGGCTTACTGTTAAGCCCATCTAATTTTCCATCCCGGATATTGAATCCAAACTTGCTGCAAAGAATAATCTTTTTACGGAAAGGTTGAATGGCTTCTCCCACCAGTTCTTCATTTCTCCAGGGTCCATACGCTTCAGCTGTATCAAAAAAGTTTACTCCCATTTCATAAGCTTTCCTGATTAACTCAATCATGGGCTTACGATCTGGTATAAAAGTTCGGTGCCAGCTCATGCCCATGCAACCGAGCCCAAGTCCGTAATTTACTTTGAGGCTGTGCTTACCTGTGCCCAGGGTCCGGTATTTACTGCCGGTGTTTTTCTTTTTGTCATTGGCGGCTGTTTGTGCAAAACCCAATGCTGGTGAAAGCAGCAATGAGCCACTTACTGCTGCACCTGCTTTCAAAAAATTCCTGCGATCATTATTTTTCATATTTAATCTTTTTGGTTAGGGTTATAGTATTCCTGATCGGTCACCGGCTGCATCCATACCGTTGCACCGTTTTGATTATTCGTTATAGCAATCTGAATAAATGGCTGATCATGACTAGCTCCGTGCCAATGCGGAACATTCGGCAGACATTTCACCACATCACCTTTCCGAAGCAACCTTTTGGGGCTGCCTTTTTCCTGGTAATAACCTAAGCCACCTGTTGCCAGCAGGATCTGACCTCCCGGATGCAAATGCCAGTTTGTTCTTGCTCCCGGTTCAAAGGTTACATTTCCTACCATTATATTGTTACTGCTGTCGGTCGGTATCAATTGATTTAACCAGGCAGTTCCACTAAAATTATTATTATCAATTTTTCGCCCTATAGAAAAGATGACCTCATCGGGCAACGTGGCTGTTGTATAAGGTTTTTGATCGATCACAGATTGAAGTACCTGCCGGGCAACCATCCCTCTTTTTGGACTTACCTCTTTTTCAATGATTGTTACCAATTCCGCCAGTTGATTTTTAGTAAGGTCATTATACATGCCTACACCAAAGTGGGAGCGAAGTTGGGGCTCTGCACCTTCCATGGCTGCTAATGCAGCAATCGTAATTATTTCACGGGTCTTCCAATCGAGATTATCTCTCCCGAAAATGGCGCCAAATAAATGCTCTTTTAAAAACCGGTCAATGGCAGGTGCAAATTCATAAACGCCACCATCAATTTTTCGTCCGGTAAGTTTCGTTTGATTTGCTGTTCCTGTTTGCAACATGGTTTTACGGGCTGGATAAGGAGAAGGCTCTCTGCCTGCTGCATCATTGACACTCTTTTTCTTTCTTTCTTCCAGCACCGCCATCAGGTTATTCAATGCATTGAGGCTGCGGGGGAAACCTGCATACGCATATAATTGCACGAGCATTTCTTTTATTTCACTGATGGTAAGCCCCGCATTCAGGCCATCATGTAAAGCCGTTTGGAGTTGGGGCATATTTCCCTGTGCTGTATGGGCTGAAATGGCAACGATGCTGCGTTCCTTTGGACTCAATGACAAACTACTATCTGTTTTTGTTTGTGCCGGCAGCAAGTGATGTATCGCTATGCAACAACAGAAGAGTATTGTATTCTTTATCATGTCGGGGTTATTGATTGGTGATTACCTGCAAATTTTTGCTAAAGAAAGAGGTAAGTTTATTTACTGCCTGGTCAACATATTTCGGAACATGATATGTTTCGATATGTGTCGCTCCTTCAATTTTGAATAGCTCTTTTTCTTTTGTTCCCGTTGCCATTTTAAATGCAGTATCAGTCATGTACCAGGAATCGGCTTTGCTGCCAGCTATCATCAATAATGGCTGATCAATCAGGCGCATATTTGTTGTTGCATCAAAAGCGACCAGGTCAATTAAACTGCTCATGGTGTACCGGCCTGTTGAGTTGGGGTGTGCATGGGTTTTGCTGTAATATTCATATCCCTGGCGGTATAGATCGAAAGGCAGTTTGGCTGCCTGCTCATCTGTCATTTTTGCTCCCCCGATATAAAGCACTTCGCCGCCTGCTGCTTCTTTTGCCCTTGCATTTGCCGCCTGCTTTAATCGCTCATCAAGAGTAGAAATTTGTGAGTTCATATATCCATCACGTCTTACCACGCCGGAGTTGAACATACTCACTGTAGCGATGGCTTTAAACCGTTTGTCGGTTTGTGCTGCAGCGAGAGAATAACCACCGCCGCCGCAAATACCCAATAAACCCAGGCTTTCTGCATCCACGCCGGCATATTGTGCAATAAAATCAGCCATGCCGTGGATGTCTTCAATACGGTTGGCTGGCTTATCAACATTCCGTGGCTGACCAGCACTTGCTCCCTGGTAAGCGGCATCTGCCGCAATGGAAATATAGCCTTGTTCCGCTAATCGTTGGGCATACAACCCAGCCACCTGTTCTTTAACACCGCCGTTGGGATGTGCCACTACTACTGCCGGATATTTTTTTGTGGAATCATAATTGGCCGGTGTATAAACATTAGCAGCTATTTGATTTCCATTTAATTTATAACTAACAGGGTGGATATTTACTTTGCCCTGAACATTTTCAGTAAGTGCCGCTCCGTATACCAAACCAAAAGGATTCGGTGTTTTTGTTTGGGCTGAAATGGTTGTATCTGTCAACATAAAAAGAATCGAAAAGAGATGCAGGTTGAGATATATTTTCATTATGATGTTCTCCTTATTTATTTTTAAAACATTATTGAATCATTTGCTACTGCAAAACTATCCCAGGAATTTTGCGCAGATGGTAGACAGATTGCTGTTTTATCTACCACTATTACTGGTCCAATTGTTTTTCATTTAACCACTTTGACATCAGATCCGCCACTTCAATATTATTTAAATCAGAAAAAGGGAAGTGTGTATTGCCCTTAAGTCCTGCTTCAGGTAAATGAACCACTGTTACATCACCTCCATATTTATTTACAACATCTCTCCACAACCTTGCCATAGCCAAACGTACCCTCCATCCATCCGGGCCAGGTGCATTAGTGGGTTCTTTCGCAATGTTGTCACCGTAATAAATGACGATTGGGATTTTTGTAAGCTTCATAAAGTCAGACATTGGAATAGCAACTGCTTCTAATGTGCCCCCGGCACTTAGCATAGCAGCAGGCACTTCTCCTTCCGGAAAAAGAAAACCACTTCCGGGTTCGTAAGAAACGATCGCTTTTACATTTTGATTTTTGATAGCGGTGCGCCAGCCCATACCACCCGAATGAGAGTGAGTAACCAGTATACCAGCTCCGATTTTATTAAACAATGCTGAAACTGCTTCCGCATTCACATTAATGTCAATGGGCCCAACATTGGGTACCATTTGCCGGAAATACTGATTCAGTGTTACAGAATCACGGGCAAACTGAACGCCTTCAAAATAATCAGGCCATATACCAATGCGGAATGTGCCAAACCATCCCTGTTCGTCAGGTGTGGGAGTGATGTTTCCCTCAACTGTACTTCGGGCCGCATTCCCTCTTCTTGGCTGATCTACCAGGTAAACAGGAAATCTTCTCCGTAAAAAAACGTTTTGAAATCCCTCCCGGCCATCCGGAGTTGTTTCCCATGTTTTAGAAAACTGCCCGATACCATGCCACATCACAAGCGGGTATGTTCTTGCTTTAACCGGAATCTGATAAAAAATATACGCATGATCACCCCGAAGCGTTTGCCCCGCAGCTGTTGGCTTGTAAGGATCAAACACACCCGGGTTAGTAATAACTGTGCCCCCGGCTGCAAAGCTTCCCTGTTCTTTAATAACTATTGGGTTCTTGCCTGAACTGACTTTCGCTGATGACGAGCAGGAAGTGATACTGATACTTACAATAAATACAACAAGAATTGACTGCAGCCATTGATTTATCTTCCCTGCCTTATACATAAATTGCTTTTGTGTTTTTCTTTTGGTTTCATACAACTTTATTGCTTTTGTGGTGCCTCCACATCAGAAAAATCAAGCACAAACTTTGGCAACCGCTCCCCTTTGATTTCAATCTTTGCTAATTCCGTATTGAATTCATTGAGTTCTCCTGCGGTAAAATGTACATTATCAGCACCGGCATTATCCAGCATATGCGCCATCTGTGTGGTGCCGGGTATCGGTACGATCCACGGTTGCTGCGCCAGTAACCAGGCCAGCGACAGTTGGGCGGGGCTGGCTTGTTTGCGTGCAGCCCAGTTTTTTACCAAATCCACTAGTTTGAGATTTTGAGGCAGATTCTCCGGCGAAAACCGGGACTCTACGCCCCGGATATCGCCCTGGGCAAATCTTGTATTTGCATCTATTGCCCCGGTGAGAAAACTCACGCCAAGCGGACTCCAGCAAACGAAGCCAATACCGAGTTCTTTACAGAGTGGAAGGATCGTCTTTTCCGGTCCCCGCCACAGCAGTGAATATTCATTTTGAATAGCAGTAACCGGATGAATGGCATGTGCCCGTCTCACGGTTTGCGCACCGGGTTCGGAAAGCCCGTAATGCAATACCTTTCCTTCTTTTGCCAGGTCTTTGATTGCTCCTACAACATCTTCAATAGGAACGTTTGGATCTACCCGATGCTGGTATAATAAATCAATACGGTCGGTGCGGAGGCGTTGCAGCATTCCTTCCACCACTTCTTTGATATGTTCAGGGCGACTGTTCAGGCCCGGAAGGCGCTGGCCGGTTTTTTGGTCAATGTTCCAGCCGAACTTCGTTTCGATTACAATTTTGTTCCGGAAAGGGGCAACTGCTTCACCCAATATCCGCTCACTTTCAAAGGGGCCATAGGCTTCTGCTGTATCAAATAAGGTGATACCACGGTCGAATGCTGTGCGGATGATGTTGAGCATTTCAGCCCGGGAAGGTATTGTGGTTTGATAGGTACGGCTCATGTTCTGAACACCAAGGCCAATGCTGGAAACTTCCAGTGTTCCAAGCTTACGGCGTCCGGAAAAAGTATTTAGTCGTAGTGATTGATTCCCGTTATCTCCATTTAAGAATTGCCCTGCCCTGGTATAAGAAGCAAACAAAGAAGTTCCTGCCAAAGCTAAACCGGATTTTAAAAGGCTACGACGTTTCATATTAAAATTATATTAGTGTGACTGGTTATTATTGTTAGTGGCTGGAGTAACCAGCTTTACCTGCCTGAGCAAACGGGAGAAAGTGAGAGACCCCATCTTCCATTTACCATTTTCTTTTATGTACACTTCAGTTACCATAAATGGATTGATTACTTCATTTCCGCCAACTACCGCCACCAGGTCAATTTCATTCAGCAGGATGACTGTGTTACCAATGGTATTCACGATTACTGAATAGACTTCGGCTTTCTTATACCAAATGGAACCGCTTTTAATAACATCTATTTCCCGGGCTTTCCCCCAGCTTCCGCCCATATGAACAAACATGGATTTCTCGTCAAAGAGCAGATTTAAGGAGTCTGTATTTTTATCAGCCATCCACTGCCATTTTTGTTTAGACAGGCTGATGATCTCCTGCTCTGCTTTTGTATACGTTTTATTAGATGCGCTGTCCTGATTTGATTGTGCGCTGCACCATTGTGCACCCATTATTAAGAAACAAAGCCCGGGAATGAAATTTTTCATACGTATAATTTTTACAAGCTGAAGAATGAGAATACTTTTTTGCATAAGCTGCAGTAAAATACATCCAATGCCATTCTCTTTACCATGTAAAGGTCAGGGATTATACCCCCCGCATAGTATACAGATCACGGATTTATCTACCAATATTGCTGATTAGTGTACCGTGACTAATGAATAGATAAATAAAGCAGTAGTTTTGAACCAGGTAAAACAATACTGGTATGGATAACATGCGAAGGTTTGAAACCATCAACGAATACAATGTCTTCAATAACAATGAAACACGGCACCCGCTGGTAAGTGTGGTTGATTTGTCAAAGGCCGCCCCGAGACAAGGCTCCCGGATGTATTTCGGCTTTTATACCATATTCTTAAAAGATGTGAAATGCGGTGATTTGGTGTACGGCCGCCATACCTACGATTACCAGGAAGGTACATTGGTGTTCCTTGCACCGGGACAGGTGGCGGGTATGAACAGTAATGGGGAAACCTATCAGCCCAAAGGCTATGCTTTGGTGTTTCATGCTGATTTTATACACGGTACTTCTCTGGGACGTCATATCCAGGAGTATAGTTTTTTTGGCTATCAATCGAACGAGGCCTTGCATTTATCTGAACGGGAGAGGAAAATAGTGCTGGATTGTTTTTCAAAAATCGAATATGAGCTGGAACATACCATAGACAAGCATAGTAAAAAACTTATTACCGATAATATCGAATTGTTCCTTAACTATTGTGTCCGCTTTTACGACCGCCAGTTCATTACCCGTGATAAACCACATAAGGGAATTTTAGAGCGGTTTGAAACCTTGCTGAATGAATATTACCAGGGAGACAAACCTCAAACATCGGGTTTGCCATCTGTAGCATATTGTGCCGGTGAACTGAACTTATCAACAGGATATTTTGGTGACCTGATCAAAAAGGAAACAGGTAAAACGGCACAAGAGTATATACAGTCAAAAGTAATTGACGTTGCGAAAGAACAAATATTTGATCACAGCAAATCCATTAATCAAATAGCGTATGATTTAGGCTTCAAATACCCCCAGCATTTTACAAGACTGTTTAAGCAAAAAGTGGGTGTATCGCCGAATGAATACCGGAATCTTAATTGAGGGTTGATTTATCCGGGCAAAATTTGTTTCTGTCCTGCAGCGGTTGGTTATTTTATGATTTTTAAATCTTTGAAATAACCTTCTGTTCCCACATCAACCCAAAGCCCAACCGCACCGGATACACCCGGACCATGCTTCAAATCGTTTACAATCAAAGAAGGTTGTTTGTTATTATCCAGGAAAAGTTTAGCCTGCGCACCGCTCACTTCAATCCTCATCGTGATCCATTTATTCATTTCCATATCCGCATAGGATTCATACCGCTCCGGCGATTCTTTCCGTAGGCGGTCAAACTTATAATCTGGATAAGAATAATATTGAATGGAATGATTTCGCCTGACCTGGTCATCTGCTCTTGCATTAAGGGGACGGAGATAAATGCTCTCAAACTTTGTATTACTGTCATTAATATGGAATGCGATACCGATAAACCCTCTTGCAAAACCCGGCGCATTTTTAAGCAACCTGCTGAGCACCTTTACCTCTATGGAGCCATTACTGAAATTGATGCCTTTGATCTTTACAAAAGTTGGTTCATCAACTTCTTTCACACTGGAATCTTTTATCACTTTTACTGCCTTAGCACCCATCAACTGTTCTATTGACACAGCAACATTGACAGGAGTCAATCTGCTGTTTTCAAGTTTAATTGTCTGGGCAGACAGATCGCTTAAATTGACAACCATAAAAAACGCCAGTAACAAGTGTATATATTTCATCAGGTCATGTTTTATTGATACTATCAATTTTTTAGAAAAGGTACAATTGAAGTCCATACAGCCGGAAAGTTTACCAGGAACACCGGGTGCGGGGCATTGGGAATAATGCTGAGCTGGCTGTTGGGAATCATTTGGTAAGCAGCTATTACGGTGGCCAGTGGTGCATTCATATCCCGTTCCCCGGCCATTACCAGTACAGGACAATGTATGCTGGCAAACAGTTCTTTACTTGCTGTCATCTGGTTATAGAAGGATGCCATTTTTGTCCAGTATTCCTGTAATCTCCCCGGTTCCGGCATTAGTGCCAGTTGTTGCTTCAAATAGGAACTATCCAGTTGAAATGCGACTGCTGTATCCAATATCAATTGGCGTAAACCGGGCACTTGCTCTCCGGCACCAATAGCAATTAACTTTTTAACCCTCCCGGGATACATACTTGCCAGTTTATAACCCGTGTAAGCACCATCGCTAAAGCCAAGAAGTATTATGCTGTCTTTTGTAATGGCATTAATAACAGCCATTACATCATTTGCCTTTTGCTCATACGTAACAGAAGCAATGCCTATCTCAGATTTACCATGTCCCCGGGTAGAAACAGCTATCACCTGGTATGTTTTGGCGAGACTATCTATGAACTGGTACATCTCGTAAATGGAACCATAGACACCGCCATGCAATACAACAAAGGGCTGCCCTTTGCCATATACCTCATAGTAAATTTTTGCATCCCCGGCATTGGCATAATGGCCTGCTTTGGGGTTATTACCGTATTGTGTTTCGTTTGCTGGCGAAGGCCCTGCCTGCATGAAATGCCTTAAGGGCTTTATCGTTTGCTGCTGTCCATATGTATCCAGAAACAATAGTGTAAGCAATGATAATAATAAGGCCTTCATTGTTTAATTTTTTTATTGGAACAGTGATAGTGCTTGTTTAAAAGGAGCGGAGAAGTTACTGCTTCTTCCCCGCTATCATTGATCACAAACCAATTTGCTTTGCATAGGTCTGGTTATCCCAGAAAAGATGCTCTTCTTTCATCACCCCGTTTTCCCAAATTCCTACAGTGGCCATTGGCATTTTAAATGTCTTACCGGTTGGTTGAATGAATTTACCATTTCCAATGGGCATGGGCTGCGTGAATGTGCCTTCAAACACTCCTGTTACCAGGGTATAGTTGCCGGAACCAAACCTTATCGGGTGTTCTTTAATTCTTGTATCGGGAGCATGAACAAATAAATTCTTTAAGTCAGCGATATGCACATCAATACCTTCCGTTACATGCCCATCAGGCCAATACACTTTTATATTCTTTGCGTGGCTTTCCTGTAACCGGTCCCATTGTTGGTTACTGAACACATCAAAATCCAGTTCATCAAAGGTTTTCAGATGGCTGGCAATAGTGTCGTTTGATGCAGCCAATTGTAACACGATCTTTTTCAAACTATCAACATTGTCAGTGCCGGTAGTATTGGAAGAAGAAGACTGGTTACAGCTTTGTGCCAGGCTTATTAAAAGAATTGTAGCGAGGGCAATGGCTGACGATTTTAAATTTACTTGTTTCATACTGTTTTATTTTCAGGGTTTTAGTGTGTAAAAATGATTGAATTAATCTTGTTGTGCAGCAACTTTCTCTTCCGCCTGGGCCACTGTGACCGGTTTGCCCAAAGCACCAAATTCATGCAGGTCACCAAATACTTCAATACGGATAGATTGATCAATACCGCCAACACGAAGTGGTTCAAAGCCGGTATCATGAATCAGTTCTTCAATCACAGCGTTGATACTGCTGTCATCGGTAGCATAGAACAAAACATTGGCTGCGGGTTTTTGAAAGGCTGCATTGGAAAGCGAAGCGGCGCCAAGCGTACCCAATGCTTTAGCCAATTTTGCACCAGCGGGTAGCAGTGAAGCAATGATTTCACCGGCAGACTCGTTCTCGCCAATTATTTTTTTAAAGCCGCCTTTCTCATCCGGTGCAATCGGGTTGGAAGGGTCAATAATAATTTTCCCTTTTAGCTCATTGGCATAAGTGCCAAGAATTTCCTTAATGGTGCTGAACCAAACAGCCAATACAATAGTATCCGCTTCTTTAATAGCGGCAATAATCTCTGCCGGTTTCGCCAGTTGGCCTAATTCTTTTGCCACTGCGCTTGCTTTTTCTGCTGTACGGCCGGCCAGAATAACGGGCCGGTTACTTTTAACTAAATTGGTGGCTACTGCTTTACCGATATTTCCGAGGCCGATAACTGCGATCTTTGATTTTGTTGTCATAAACTATTTTTTAAACAATGATGAATAATTTGATAGCACAAATTTCGGATACCGGGCAGGCCGTACCCAATGACATTGTTTAAGAAATAGTCTTGATGTAGTTTAAGATTTTGCCTTGCTTATTTTGTTTCGCAACCGGCTTAAGAACTCCGGGGTAATACCCAGGAAGGAAGCAATTTGGGTCTGGGAGAGCCGGTTTACCAGGTGCGGGTAGCTATCTAAAAAATATTTATAGCGGTCTTCGGCAGTAGAGCTGATGGTCAGTAATAAACGTTTTTGCAAACTGATATAACTGTTTTCAATAAGCACCCTGAATATGCGGTGAAATTTCGGGGCCTGTGTATAGAGTACTAACAAATTATCATGATGTATTTCCAGCACCATTGTATCTTCCAGTGCATCAATATTCAGTTCGGACTTCTTTTCACTGTAAAAACTGCCCAGGTCGCTAATCCAGTTTTTTTCTGCAGCCAGTTGTAATATATGAGTAGTACCCTGCTCATCAATTTTATACATCCGCAAACAACCTCTTACAACAAAAAAGAGCTGAGTGCAGGTATTGCCTTCCTGGAGACAGTATTGACGTTTCCTGAATAACCGGGGTTTAAATAATTCAGTAACAAGCTCTTTCTCTTCTTGATCCAATGCAATAAGCCGTTCAAAATAATGAAGCAATGGTTCAATAGAAGCCTGTGATGAATTTTCCTTCATACGATTCCCTGTTCAGCATTATAATACCCAGTAAAAACAAATAAATCTAAGAACAAAAGCGGGTTTTGCAGGACTTCTTTAAGGAATTTACCTTTGGAAAGATTTTACTGGAAATAAGGAGGAGTAGTCACGACCCCGAATGCGTTCGGGGTATCAAAGCTTAGGAACAAAATGAAAAACGAAGCAAGAACTGCTTCGTTTGTAGTCCCG
>JAEUVJ010000031.1 GCA_016787085.1 Chitinophagaceae bacterium
GAGGAGTTTAGCAGAAGCTGGCTGTTGACAGCCTCATAACTAAACATCAAAACAATTACTAAGAATACATGTAGAAGTTTACCATAGGGCATTCGGTTTTTCATAGCCAATTAGTTGTTTTTGCATGAATACTGGATTGTAAAAGAATCCTTCATCGTTCGTTCCAATGATCAATGAAAAATTCTGATACGGTAAGACAAATATTATACCGGATGAATTAATCAAATGAACAAACCATCCACAAATCAATCGTTGCAACAGCAAATCGAGTAAAATTGATCGGTCTCAATGAGAGTTTACCGAAGGGCAATTACGAAATGAGTATTAATAGCATGATATTAATCAACAAAGACCTCTGCCACTTTTTAATGGAGCGAAGAAAAAATATTGACACGGGTCAACATGAAAAATATGTGAAGTCATTAAGCCAATAAGTGAATACCTGTATAGATCCCGCGTATAAACGACAAACGAAATTTACCAGATGTATTAATGCATAAAAAATCCCGCCGTTCAGGCGGGATGGGGTGGGTACACTCTTTGGTTTTCCATCCGCAACTAATTATGTAAAGGCATACATTGATACAGATCAACTACAGCCGCCCTGGTTTCCACAATTCAAACATTTGTAACAGGTGCCGCTGCGCATCATGATGTGACCGCATACATTACATGCCGGGGCATCGCTTTGCATATTTTTCGCAGCAGCATTCAATGCGCCTAATCCACTGTCGGCTTTTACTGGCTGCGCCACACGCTGGTTTTTGGAAGGCTGGGATGCTGAACCTCCTGATGACGGCGTAATACGTACACTCGATAATTCGGGTTCTACATATTCGAGACTAGAGGGTATCTCATCCCAGTCGTCAGCACCTGAGTTCATCACTTCAGGTTTGTCCAATACATGGACGAGGTCAGTGCGTCCGAGATACTCATAACCAAGTACGCGGAAGATAAAGTCAACCAGGGAAGTAGTTGATTTGATATTCGGGTGTTCTACAAATCCGGAAGGATCGAATTTGGTGAAAGCGAATTTGTCAACAAACTCCTCCAGCGGCACGCCATATTGCAGACCGATAGAGATGGCAATGGCAAAACAGTTCATCATACTGCGCATGGTTGCGCCTTCTTTTGCCATGTCAATAAATATCTCACCAAGTGTGCCATCGCTGTATTCACCTGTCCGTAAGAAAATAGCCTGGCCATTGATCTTTGCCTTTTGTGTAAAGCCACGGCGTTTGGCAGGCAATGAACGGCGTTCTACAATGCTTGCCAGTTTTCTTTTCAACTTGGTATCCGGGGAAGCCTGTACTCTTTTTTGTACTTCTTCCAGGAGTTCTTCAACCGTCAACTTACCGAGATCAACAATATTGGAAACAGCAGAAACGGGTTGCTCTGCAACGGCTTCTTCTGTCTTTGCAGCAGCCTCCTCAGATTTTTTCTTTCTGTCAGACTTGTTGCTGAGCGGCTGAGAGAGTTTAGACCCATCGCGGTACAGTGCACACGCTTTGAGACCAAGCTCCCAGCTCAGCATGTAAGCATCTGCTATTTCTTCAATAACAGCTTCATTTGGCAGGTTGATCGTTTTGGAAATAGCGCCACTAATAAAAGGCTGCGTGGCGCCCATCATGCGGATATGCCCATGCGCATGAATATAGCGCTGGCCTTTCTTTCCGCATTTGTTGGCACAGTCAAAAACGGGCAAATGTTCAGGCTTAAGACCCGGAGCGCCTTCGAGCATCATCGTGCCGCATACATAGTCGTTGGCGGCTTCGATCTGCTCTTCGCTGAAACCAAGGGCTTCCAGCAGGCTCCATTCGAAATCGTTATACTCTTCGGGTGTGAAGCCAAGACGCTGCAGGCATTCTTCACCCAGTGTATATTTATTGAATACAAAAGCAATATCAAAAGCAGAAGCTACAGCCGCATCGAGGCGTTTGATCTCATCTGCAATGAATCCTTTTTCGCTTAATGCCTGGTGATTGATAAAAGGAGCACCGGCAAAGGTGGCTGCACCTAATGCATATTTGATAATGGCATCTGTTTCTTTTTCGCTATATCCTAAATTCTTTAAAGCAACGGGTACTGATTGGTTGATGATCTTGAAATAACCGCCTCCGGATAATTTTTTGAACTTCACCAACGCAAAATCAGGCTCCACACCGGTAGTATCACAATCCATCACCAGCCCTATCGTTCCGGTCGGGGCGATCACAGTGGCCTGTGCATTGCGATATCCATGTTTTTCTCCCAGCTCTACTGCATCATCCCATGCCTTGCAGGCTGCTTTCAGCAAATAATCAGGACAGTATTGCGCTTTGATACCCTGGGGTTTCAGGCTCAGTCCTTCATACTCGTCGGCATCATAAGCAGCCAGGCGATGATTACGCATCACCTGCATCATGTGCTTCTTATTCTCTTCATATCTCGGAAAAGCTCCAAGTGCCTGCGCCATTTCCGCAGACGTTTTATACGATATACCGGTCATGATAGCAGTAATCGCACCGGCAATGGCTCTTGCTTCTTCGCTGTCATAAGGAATACCGCTTACCATTAATAAAGTACCGAGATTAGCGTATCCCAATCCAAGTGTCCTGTACTCGTAGCTCAGTTGCGCCACTTCTTTGGAAGGGAATTGCGCCATCAGTACCGATACCTCCAGCACCACTGTCCACAGGCGACAGTTGTATTCATATCCTTCTACATCGAAATAGTTCTTTTCTGCATCATAGAATTTCATCAGGTTGGCAGATGCCAGGTTACATGCTGTATTATCCAGGAACATATACTCAGAGCAGGGATTAGAAGCCCTGATCTCACCACCTTCCGGGCAGGTATGCCATTCATTGATAGTAGTATTGTACTGGGTGCCGGGATCAGCGCAACGCCATGCGGCATAAGCGATCTGGTTCCATAATTCTCTTGAAGGAACTTTTTTCATCACACGGCCATCCATACGACCAGTAAGTTCCCAGTCTTCGCCTGCCTTTAATTTATCAAAGAAGGAGTTGGGAATACGTACAGAATTGTTGGAGTTCTGACCACTAACCGTTTTGTAAGCTTCGCCTTCATAATCGCTGGCGTAACCGGCATCTATTAATGCAGCCACTTTCTTCTCTTCTTCTACTTTCCAGTTGATGAACTCAACGATCTCCGGGTGATCCAGGTCCAGGCACACCATTTTGGCCGCACGACGGGTAGTACCACCGCTTTTGATAGCGCCGGCAGCCCGATCGCCTATCTTTAAGAAACTCATCAGGCCTGAAGAACTTCCGCCACCGCTTAATCTTTCTCCTTCACCACGAAGATTGGAATAATTGGTACCTACGCCGGAACCATATTTGAATATCCTGGCTTCACGCACCCACAGATCCATGATACCTCCATCATTCACCAGGTCATCATCTACGCTTAGGATAAAGCAGGCATGCGGCTGGGGACGCTCATACGCAGAAGTGGATTTCTTCAACTGGCCGTCTGACTGGTCAACGTAGTAGTGCCCCTGGGGCTTGCCTTTGATGCCATAGCTTTCATATAAGCCGGTATTGAACCATTGCGGTGAATTAGGTACACACATCTGGTTCAATATAGAATACACCAGTTCTTCATAAAAGATCTGTGCATCAGCAGAGGAAGCGAAGTAGCCATACTTCTCTCCCCACACCCTCCAGCAGTTTGCTAAACGATGAGCCACCTGTTTGGCAGAGGTCTCTCTTCCCAGGCTCCCATCCGGCTGGGGCACTCCTGCTTTGCGAAAATATTTTTGTGCTAAGATATCTGTGGCGATCTGGCTCCATTGCCTGGGTACTTCCACATTGGTCATTTCAAATACTACCTCTCCACTCGGGTTGCGGATCACCGATGTACGGTAATCATACTCGAACATATCGAACACGCTGACCTCATCTGTTGTAAAGCGGCGACGGAACTGCAAACCGCTCTGGGCGGGTGCTTTTTCATTGTTTAGCATATCTAAGAATTTCTCGGGTTAATAAAGTAACGGAGAAAACGAAAATATTTTTAACCATGCAAAAATCATACGCTGAAATATTAACAGAATGTGGATAAGGGATGTGGATTATGCGCAATCCCTTTGCTGGTGTGCCTTACAGGATTTTTACACAACTATGCTTTATTTGATAGACAAATTTTTTTTGGAAAATTGGTTCCTTGGCATTAAAAAAATTTTTCACCCGTTTTCTTCCATACTGATCGTCCGAAACCCGCTCCCACAAAGGGTTATAACGAACAGCAGCTCCGCAAAGCCACTGTAGCCGGTAACTTTGAGGTAACACATTGATAAAAATCTCATAACCATTTTATTTCGTTTTTTTGTGTATATGAAAAAAACGATCCTTCTTGTACTCTTGCAAACAACCACTGCATTATTTTCAGTACTTAGCGCACAAACCCAGTTCACCGGCTGGCTGGCTTCCTTCAATACTTTTAAGGCCGGAAAGAAAATAAGCATCCATGCAGATATGCAATTCAGAAGTACAGATGAAATAAAGCAATTACAAACATTGCTGATCCGCCCGGGATTGAACGTACACCTGAACAAATACATTACTGTTACGTCAGGTTATGCATTTATCAGTAATAAAAGGGCCATCAATAATGTAACCGGCTATACACCCGAGCACCGGATATGGGAACAACTGCTGATCAACCATAAACTGAAGAATATAGCAGTCAGTCACCGGTTCCGTATTGAACAGCGCTTTATCGGAAAAAGCATCGTATCCAATGATCAGTTAAAAACAGATGGCTCATTATACGCCAACCGCTTCCGTTATTTTATCCGCAATATTCTTCCGCTGAAAAAGGAACCCGTATTTCAAAAAGGAGTATTTGCCGCCTTACAAAATGAGGTGTTCCTGAACTTTGGTGACAATTCTAACGTAAATAATGAGTCATTTGACCAGAACCGTTTGTATATCGCAGCGGGTTACCGGCTGAGTACAGTATTTGACCTGGAAGCGGGGTATATGAACCAATACATCAATGGCAGGGAGAAATCAATCACCAATAATCATGTGATACAAATTGCAGGCTATTTACGTTTATAAAAAAGCGCTTTTAAACCCTGCAGAAACGTTTGTAACTCAAAAACTTTTCGCATTTTTGCAATAATCAAGGTCTTACCGGATGAAGATTCAGATCTACACATCGCTGGCAGAAAAAAAGAAGCAGGGAAAAAAATCCTTCGCCGTACTCATTGACCCCGATAAGGTCAATACGATCGTCCTTGATGAACTGATCGGGCTTTCCCTTGCTGCCAAAGTAGATTACTTTCTCGTAGGTGGCAGCTTAGTTATCTCCAATCACCTGGATCATTGCGTACAGCACATCAAAAAGCATTGCGATATACCCGTGATCTTGTTCCCCGGCAGCCCTTCACAGATCAGTAAATATGCAGATGCGTTACTCTATCTCTCATTGATCTCCGGTCGTAATCCGGAATTATTGATCGGGCAGCATGTGGTTTCAGCGCCTTTTGTCAGGCAAAGCGGGCTGGAGATCATGCCGACAGGTTATATAGTGGTAGATGGCGGCGCTCCTACCACCGTTTCGTATATCAGCAATGCAGTTCCTGTTCCTGCCGATAAGAACGAGATCGCTATGTGTACGGCCATGGCGGGAGAAATGCTGGGCATGAAATTAATTTATATGGACGCCGGTAGTGGCGCTAAAAATGCAATCAGCGAAAATATGATTGAGTCGGTTGCAAAAAACATTTCAGTTCCCCTGATAGTTGGTGGCGGCATTATTGAACCTGAAAAAGCCTACCTCAATTGCAAAGCCGGCGCTGATGTAATTGTTGTCGGTAATGCTATTGAAAAAGATGCATCGCTGATCAAAGAGATGAGCGATGCCGTGCATAGTGTGCCGGTGAGGCTTAGTAAATCGTAAATGCTTTTCCAAATTTTCCTTTATCATTAATTGTTTCTATTATATTTATCTGAAACATTATAATTGACGTTTTTCAGCAAGGCATAAACTCTCTTGAAGCCGAAGTTTCTGGATATAAGCCAAGATTATATATTTTCTTTTCGGTAGAAGTTGGCGGCCTTTTATTTTTTTTATTTGTTGTTAAGTAAAGACCAAGTACAATAAACTTGAACAAGATATGTTTCCTCAAAACATATTCTAAAATTAACTGACTGAACTTTGTATTGATTTTTTTTACATTTTCATTTTTAGTCACTTCAATTTCATGCAAGAAACTAGATTTGAATGCCTGAAATTTCTTGTCTTTTGAGTGAATAAATCCCAATCCAATCGCAGTATAGATATTGAAGTATCTTAAATTCCTAGATGCTATTGGAATGGTAGTATCTATATATTTATAAATCCAGCTTTCCTTGTCAATTTGGTCATTGATGTATTGCCACCTTAACTCATCTCTTAATGATGCGAGTTTATATTCATACTCGTATTGCAAGAGTGCTTTTCTCTTAATTCGCCAAAACCATAAGAGAATAGCCAAAAGAATAAGGCCTAATATTACAGACATGATTTAATTTTTTTTAAGTTTAATTAATTTGTCTTGTAGTTTAGTGTTGGTTCTTTCAAGTTCTTCTATCCTTTTTTTTTGAAGCTTATCCTTATTTTTCCAATATACGTGTTGCATAAGCAGAACAGCTATAAACGTAATTACTCCGTAAAAGAAAACAAGAAAATATGCTTCCTTGTTCTTTAATAGAAGGAACGAATCAATCAGTTCTCGTTTTTGGTCGGAAGAGGCATGCTTTTCAATGAAGTAAAAAAGTAATATTAGCGCCAGCCCTGGTATTCCACAGTATGAAAGAATTGTACCTACAGATTTGATAATAAACGATAATAACCCATCAAAATACTCTCCAAGAGACTTACTCTTATGCTCATCGATCATATAGGAAGAAAGTTTAGTGGCTCTATGAAAATACATGAAATATTTCAAAAAACTAATATTACGAGCAAACACCTACTTCTAACTTTAGTCCCTTACTTAACGAATAAGAATAAATTTTTTGTATAATTCCGAATCAATGAATCTATAAAATATTAGGACATATTAGAGTTAAACTCAATTATTTGATTTTTATCCAATCTTAAATCATTGATTTTAAAAATCTTACCTCAGTTCCTCCGTATTCACCCTCGACGGCGTATCCTTTCCTGCCACAATGCTCCTTGAACTTAGTGCAATAGACCTGATGATCATCGCCATGTTCTCCATATCGAGCGTTTCTACGTGGTCGGATACCTTATGATAGTTAGGTTCGCTATCCATCTTGGAAGTGGAGATCGTATGAGCAGGTACGCCTAATCTCGCCAAAGTTGCATTATCCGAACGATAGAATAACTGCTGATCGGGATACGGATCGGGATAAAAAGTAAATCCTGTGCCAGCTAAATTCTTCTCTAATATCTTTCCCATATCTGTTTTTTCATACCCGGTGATATAGGCTGAATTCTTTCCCCACTTGCTTTCGGTACCGATCATCTCGATATTGAACATCGCCATCACTTTGGCCGGGTCGAACTGGCGGGAAAAATATTGTGCCCCGAAACCACCCGACTCCTCTGCTGTGAAAGCAGCGAAAACAATCGTCCTTTCATTATTACCCAGTGCCTTAAAATATTTAGCGAGCATAATGACAGCTGTTGTGCCTGCCGCATCATCATTCGCCCCGTTGAAGATCGAGTCGCCATTGACAGCTTTGCCCGTGCCGATATGATCATAATGACCGGAGAAAATCACATATTCATCCTTTTTACTTTTCCCAGGCAATATACCTACTACATTGGCGAGTTTCTGTTCAGTTATCTCATGTTTTGCCTCCACGGTGAATGTTCTCGGGTCAGCCGTGCTCATAATAAACACGACGCTTGCATTGGATTTGAACAGTCCTCTTCTGAATCCCGACAGCCTGGGGAAATTCCGGGCGAAACTGGTATCTACGAACACGAGATAATTCTTGCCGGCCCGCATGAACTTTTGCGCTTCGCTGAAAATATTTTTACCAGCGCCGATCACCGCTGTTTCAAATCCTGATTTCTCCGTGATAGAAAAATCCTGCTGCGAAGTGATCACTACCACATTCTTTGCATCTACCGGCTGGTTATCTATTACACAGGTGGTGCTGATCATTTTAGCGCTGATCATGGAAAACTCCTGCCGGTAAGAGGCTGCTTTATTGAAAGTCTGCAATCCGGCCGCTTTGAATTCCGATGCAATAAAATCGGCCGCCCTGTCTATTTCCGGGGTATATATCTTTCTGCCCTTCATATCATCCGATGCGAGCACCTTTTCTATGCGCTCCGCTTCTTTGGCATTGATGAGTCTTTCTGCATTTTTCTGGGCAAACGAGAAAAAGGTTATTGACAGCAATAACCCTGTGATGATGATCTTCATATTTGTTGCTAATGATTGGTAATGTAAAATGCTGAATATAAAATGTAAAATATAAAGCTAAAGGTCTCCACACCTTTTACATTTTACATCCTGACTTTTAAACTTTGACTTTCTCAGAGGCTCATCATCTCTTTGAACTTCACCGTTTGCCTCCTGCTTACTTCGATCTTTTCACCTCCTTTCAGTTCCAGCAACAACCCGCCGTTGAAATAAGGCTCTATCTTTTCTATCATCCGCAGGTTCACAATGTGTTTCCGGTTGGCTCTGAAAAAGAATTTCTCATCTAATCTTTCTTCCAGTGCATTCAGCGATTTCAAAATAAGAGGTTTGTTCGGCCCAAAGAATACCTTGGCGTAATTACCCACACTTTCAAACAAACGGATATCGCTGAGCTTGACAAACCAGCAGCGTTCGCCGTCTTTCACAAAGACCTGGTCGTTCTCATGCAATATGCTGTTGTTGGTATGCGTTACCTCCGTTCTTGGCTCGCCGCGGCCGCCTTCGCCTGCATGCAGTTTCTGAATAGCATCGGCCAGCCGTTTGGGTTCAACAGGCTTTAGCAGGTAATCCAGCGCATTTACTTCAAATGCCTTCAGGGCAAACTCATCATACGCCGTGGTAAAGATCACCTGTGGTGAACGTTCCAGTTCCGACAACATATCGAAACCTGTTTTTCCCGGCATCTGGATGTCTAAGAAAATAAGATCGGGGTGCTGGCTTTCAATTTTGGCGATACCCTCTTCGGCATTGGCTGCTTCGTCCACCACTTCTACTTCCGGAAACTCCTGCAACAATTTTTTTAATTCCGCCCTCGCCAGTCTTTCGTCATCAATAATAATTGCTCTCATGTGATTGTTTTTAACGTATTGCTGTTTCAAAGGGTATTACGACTCTGGCTTCTACCAGCGTAGGAGTAGCCTGTTTGATCTCAAATTTAGCTTTATTTCCATACAAGAGGTTCAGCCGGTCGGTAGTACTGGAAAGCCCGAAACCTTCTGCATTCCTTGCCCCGTTCAGGTAACCGGTATTTTGCACGGCCAGTTCATGATAATTGCCTTTGAACTCGGAGATCACTCTTACCACACCCCCATTGATCTGTTTGCTGATACCGTGTTTGATCGCATTCTCTACCAATGTCTGCAGCATCATCGGCGGTACCGGCTGGTCAAGTGTATCCTCATCTATATCATACTCTATTTTCAGCCTGTCCTCAAACCGCATATTTTCCAAAGCGAGATAATCCTTGACAATAAATAGTTCTTTTTCCAGCGTAACTGTTTCGGATTTATCGGCCTGCATACTGCTTCGCAGGATATTGCTCAGTTCCGTGATCGCTTTTCTTGCCCGTTCCGGGTCCTCGTCCACCAGCGCCCGGATACTGTTGAGCGAGTTGAAAATGAAATGGGGGTTGATATGGGCCTTGATCGTTTTTAATTCCAGTTCTTTGATCAATGATTCCAGTTGGAGAGTGTCCATCTGCTGCTTGCGGCTCTTTTCAATAAAATGGTAGAAATAATAGATCAATGTCCAGGGTAAAATGAATAACCCGTTGTCCACTGTAGAACCGACAAACTTGGTCCAGAAGGAAACCTTTTTGCTTGATTCAATACTCAGGTTAAAAAAATCAATAGCCCCCAGAACCAGGAGACTATACACCATTGACATCAGAACCATGCTGATCATCAGCCTGGGGATCACTTTCTCAATCGGCATCAGCAGCCAGCCACGCCATTTGATGAATAAACGGAGGATATGGGTACTGAGAATACCGGCCACCATGACTATCACAATACGGCTGAGCAGAACGCTGGTAGATATCTGAACATCGTAGGCATGGGCAAAAAAGAGCATCACACCGCCAACAATCCCCCATCCGCAGAACTGGAAGAGCCAATATCGTGAGTTCGTGGTCCGCATAATGGGCAAATCTAAACCTATCCGGTTCAGGCTACTTGTGTAAATATACCAGTGGGCAATAACTTTTACAAATGGGAGTTTTTATAGCTATAATGTTAAAAAAGACCATCCCGGCCTGAACCTGGCGCCAAATAGCTTGTTAAAACAGGCTCAGGCAGTGCAGCTCAGGATAAAATATTACTTTTACAACGTCAAAAATCACACATGCAAATCACTCCGGGTCCGCTTCTGAAAACGATTGACTCTCCGGCCGATCTTAAAAAATTACCACGGGAAAAGCTTCACCAGGTCTGCGATGAATTGCGCCAGTATATCATTGACGTCGTCAGTGTACATGGCGGGCATTTTGGCGCCAGCCTTGGTGTGGTAGAATTGACCACAGCCCTCCATTATGTGTACAATACTCCTTACGACCAACTGGTATGGGATGTAGGCCACCAGGCTTATGGACATAAGATCCTGACCGGTCGCAGGGACAATTTTGTGACCAACCGGAAATATCAAGGCATCAGCGGGTTTCCGAAAAGAAGTGAAAGCGAATATGATAGTTTTGGGGTAGGTCACTCTTCAACCTCCATTTCCGCGGCTTTAGGCATGGCGATGGCGGCTAAATACAAAGGGGAGAACGACAGGAAAACAGTAGCGGTGATCGGCGATGGCGCTATGACAGCTGGTCTGGCTTTTGAAGGCATGAACCATGCAGGCGTAGCTGATACCGACATGCTTATTATTTTAAATGATAACTGCATGGGGATTGACCCAAATGTGGGCGCCTTGAAAGAATACCTGACCGATATCACCACCTCGCCCACTTATAATAAGGTAAAAGACGATGTCTGGAAACTGCTTGGGAAATTGCCCGTGGGTAAGAATTTCAGCCGGGCCATGGCGCACAAACTGGCTGAAGGGATGAAAGGCATGGTGAGCAGCAGTGCTAATTTATTTGAAGCATTAAATCTCCGCTATTTTGGGCCCATTGACGGGCACAACGTAGCCAAACTGGTTGATACATTAAAAGATCTTCGGGAGATACCCGGCCCCAAACTCTTACACATTCTTACCGTAAAAGGCAAAGGTTACGCTTTAGCAGAAAAAGACCAGACCAAATGGCATGCGCCGGGTTTGTTCGATAAAGTGACCGGCGAGATCTTCAAAAAGAAATTTGATATCCCTCAGCCACCGAAATATCAGGATGTATTCGGGCATACCATTATCGAGCTGGCAGAGAAGAATGATAAGATATTTGGCATCACTCCTGCCATGCCTTCCGGATCATCCCTGAAATACATGATGGAGAAAATGCCGGACCGGGCTTTTGATGTAGGTATTGCCGAGCAACATGCTGTTACGGTAAGCGCTGGTATGGCCACTCAGGGTTTGAAGGTCTTTTGCAATATCTACTCTTCCTTTATGCAAAGGGCTTACGACCAGGTAGTGCATGATGTAGCTATTCAAAAGTTGCCGGTGATCTTTTGCCTTGACCGTGCCGGCCTTGTCGGTGATGATGGCCCCACGCATCACGGCTGTTATGATATCCCTTATTTCCGTTGCATACCCAATATGATCATCAGTGCGCCGATGAATGAAAGTGAACTGCGCAACCTGATGTACACAGCCCAGTTGGAATCTACTGATCTTCCTTTTGTCATCCGTTATCCAAGAGGAGAGGGTGTAATGCCGGAATGGAAAACAGAGATGAAAGAAATAGAGATCGGGAAAGGACGCAAGCTGAAAGAAGGGAAAGACATTGCCATTCTATCCTTAGGTCATCCCGGCAATTTCGCAGCCGCCGCTATCCGGGAATTAAGAAATGACGGGCTGAACCCTGCCCACTACGACATGCGTTTTGCCAAACCATTGGATGAAGAACTGCTCCATGAAGCACTTGGCAAGTATGAAAAGATCATCACCGTGGAAGATGGAACAGTGGAAGGCGGTTTTGGCAGCGCAGTTTTGGAGTTCATGGCACAGCATGGTTATAAGAATGATGTCAGGATACTTGGCATACCGGACAGGATCGTAGAGCATGGCACCCCGAAAGAACTGCACCAGGAATGTGGGTATGATGCCGTTGCTATTGCTGATGCTGTGAGGAAGATGATGAAGGAGAAAGTCAGTATCCATGTACTGTCATAATTTTTTTACTATTACAACTTTTTATGAAAGGTTCCTGTCTATATAAAACAGGAACCTTTTTCACAGCATAAAAATTGTATAACCCAATATATGAAGAGGCTTTTATTCATACCCCTCCTCCTGCTGGCATGGTCTTTTGGCTCCTTTTCCCAATCGCAACAAGCGATAAAAGAAAGAAAAGACGGCTGGCACCTGCTGGATATGGAAAGTGATGGCTATATGGGCATCAGCCTGGGTAAAGCCTATGACCTGCTGAAGGGAAGAAAAAGCAGCACGGTGATCGTTGCGGTCATAGACAGCGGAATAGATACGGCACAGGAAGACCTGAGAGATATTCTCTGGAGAAACGAAAAGGAAGTAAACGGCAATGGTATTGATGATGATGGCAATGGCTACACAGATGACATATACGGATGGAATTTCTGCGGATCGGCCAACGGGGAGAACCTGGCCCGTAACAGTTATGAGATCACCCGGGTCTATCACGGATGGAAAAGTGAGTTCGAAGGCAGGAAAGAAAAAGACATCCCGGCAGAAAAAAGATTCCTTTACCAGCAATGGGTAAAAGCAGCTGACATCATTACCAAAGAATACGACGACGCCAGCAAGCAGCGATCAGGTATCATCAATCTTTACACGGCTATGCAGATTGCATCCAAAAAGATCAGTGATCACCTGTCGGTAAAAGAATTCAGGCTGGCTGATGTAAAGCCGCTCTTGAAAAATGAAAGGAAAGACCTGCAGGCAGCAGCGCAACTCTGGTCAGACCTGTACACGAGGAATAATGATGAAACCTCCACCAATAGCTCCTACATACAGGAGATCAGTGATTATATCACCCGGCTGGATGCGAAGATTGACCGGAAGCTGAAAGCACCCGAAGATTGGCGGGGCGAGATGACAAAGGACAATTACACCGACATCAACGACCGTTTCTATGGCAATAACAACCTGAAAGCCGGCAGTGGCAATCATGGTACTTCGGTGGCAGGCACCATTGCAGCCATCCGTAATAATGGTATAGGTATAGATGGCATAGCAGACAATGTACGTATCATGGCGGTACGTGCCATGCCCGGCGGCGATGAACACGACAAAGATGTAGCCCTGGCTATCCGCTATGCAGTGGACAATGGGGCGCTGATCATCAACATCAGTCTTGGCAAACCTGTTTCTCCTTACAAACAATTCGTGGATGATGCGGTCCGCTATGCAGCATCAAAGGGTGTACTGATAGTGCATGGTTCCGGTAATGATGGAAAAGACATTACAAAAGATATGTTCTATCCCAGTCCTGTTTTTATCAATGAAGAAAAAGCCGGCAATTTCCTTAATGTAGGCGCCAGCGGTGATGCAAGCACAGGAAATTATGCCGCCCCTTTTTCCAATTACAGCCGCCATTACGTTGACATCTTTGCTCCGGGTGTAAACATTCATACTACTGCTTCCAATAATAATTACAATAATGCCGATGGCACCAGCCTTGCCAGCCCGGTGGTAGCCGGTGTAGCTGCATTACTTAAATCTTATTTTCCTGGCCTGACCCCTCCACAGATCATTACCATCCTTACTACTTCCGGACAACCCTTTACCCGTGAAATAAAACCACCCGGTGAGTCGGAAAAGAAAATAAAGTTTGCTGAACTTTCTTCCAGCGGTCGTATCGTCAATGCGTATGAAGCGGTGAAACTTGCATTAATCATGGAAAAAGAAGGTAAGCAATAACCCAATACCTTTTCTTCATTTCCCGATTTTTAGAATTAAATTTAAGTATGCGAAAGAAAATACTCTTTCTTGCATGCCTTTTTATTGTTGCTGACTGCATGGCCCAGCCCGCAGAGTCCGACGGACAATATCCTTTTGTCCATTACACTCCCAAAGACGGATTAGTCAATAGCCGTGTGAAAAAAGCATACCAGGACAGCAAAGGCCGTATGTACTTTCTTACCTATGGCGGTTTGAGTGTGTATGACGGCGCCCGGTTCAGAAATTACACTACGCAGAATGGATTACCGATGAACATAGTTAATGATATCATGGAGATCGGCAATGATTCGTTTCTGGTGGCTACAAACAGCAGCAATATTAACCTGCTTGTAAACGGACGTATAGAGGTTTTTAAACCGGAAAAAAAAATCTCCCCTCTGGTCAACCATTTTTACCGGCATGATGATGGCAGGATCTATCTTTCATCCGATTTTGG
Organism: Chitinophagaceae bacterium; assembly: GCA_016787085.1. Classification (GTDB taxonomy): domain Bacteria; phylum Bacteroidota; class Bacteroidia; order Chitinophagales; family Chitinophagaceae; genus VBAT01. The sequence continues at coordinate 14,658 of JAEUVJ010000031.1, forward strand.
CTTGTATGTTCTTGAAAAAAATAAAATTCATGAGTTAAATATTGCGGGGATTAGCACTCCGAATGGGCAGCCTAACCTTGGTAGTATCGCAGGGGTTGAAAATTACCTGGTGATATCAATCAACGAGATGAGTTCTAATAAAGGGCTTTACTTATATGATATAAAAAATAACCGTATTTGTGACTCGTTGACAAATATCTGGGCTTACCTGATGGGTAAAGATGAAAAAAACAGGATTTGGCTTAGCACTTCTCACCAGTTACTGATCACAGATACAGCAGCACTTAAAAAAGGGAAACTTTCGTTGCTCGCCCCGGACAAAGGGTATCAGCAAGCAGGAAATTATTCAACTACTAATATTGCTTTTGGAAAAAATCTTGTATGGCTTGTTTACAGGGACAAAGAATTCAGAAATTCTGAGCTGCGTCGTATTGATGAAGAGGGCAACCTGCTTCGTGTTAATTTGCCCGTGCAGACAACCGCTGCTTACATAAAAAATATTTTTATTGATCGGGAAAATAATATCTGGTTGGGTAATGATGGCGAAGGTGTGTTTAAGATCGTCAGATCACATTTGCAGATAATTGAAAACCCTTTCAAAGAATCAGGGAAAAGCCAGGCCGGATATGTTTATTACAGCAAAGGTGTTACCTGGTACACCACAATATCAAAAAAACTTTTCAGAAAATCATCATCCGGCCAGAAAGCTTTTAATAGCAGACTGCCCTGGCCGCCCTATGTTTTTCATGAAGAAAAGGGGGAAATATTTGCTAATGATCCACACCATATTTACCAGGCCTCTTTGCCGGATAATCCGGGTATTATAAATTTTAAAAAGATTATTTCGTTGCACGAGCCCGATATTTTCGGCGACGAACTTACAATTGATCCCTACGGGGCAATCATTGCAAACCAGCAAAGCGGTGTAGGTGTCTGGGTGAATAATAAACTGGTCTATCATCATCCGATAGAAAAGTGGGAACATATTGAAAACATTTTTATAGATGATCACAAAAGGCTTTGGGTAGTGAAAAGAAGTTTGGGGATTGATGTATTCAGCTTGCATCCTGATAATTCTTCCAATTACCTGCAACTTGCTTTTCGTATTCCGGTCGAACAGCTGGGTTCAATAAGAAGTTTCGTAATTGACAAAAAGGGATTGATATGGGTGGGGACAAGGGACCGTGGGTTGACCGCTTACAGGCTAACAACAAACAAATTGCAAAAACTTCTTCATTTTGATGTATCTAATGGGCTCTCGGACAATTTTGTTACCTCGCTTGCCTGTGACTCGTTGAACAATATTATCGCAGGAACACAATCAGGGCTTGACCTGCTTCTCTGTAATGCTGCAGGTTCTTACGGAGTTGAAAACTTAAGCAGGAACAGCAACCTTTTTGCCTATATCATCAAAACATGGGCTGATGCTGCTCATGCTTATGCTTTGACGGGTAGCGGAGTAGTTTTGCAGGTAACCCCGGCAGCAATGGAACAAACAAATCAATCCCCTCAATTGCTGCTGGAAGAACTGAAGGTAAACGCAAAAACAATTGCGCAGCAGCAAAGCAGTTTCGCTTATAAAGAAAATAACATCAGTTTTCTTGTCGCTGCTCCAAGCTTTATTGATGAAAAACAAATTCGCTATACCTATCTGCTACGGGGCTCTGGTAATGATCGCTGGAGTGATACAACCACAGCCAATTCAATAATAAACCTTACTAATCTTTCCGGCGGCAAATATGTTCTGCAGGTAAAAGTTTTTTTTCATTCGGATGCGTATTCCCCGGCCGAATTGAGCTATCCGTTTGAAATACATCCGCCCTGGTGGCAAACCTGGTGGTTCAGAAGTATAGCCCTGATAGCAGTTAGCGGGTTACTGGTTTGGGGTTTCAGATCTTACTATCACAGAAAACTGGAAAGGCAAATGGCAATTCTGGAAAAACAACAGGCGATAGAAAAAGAAAGGACCCGTATCGCCACCGATATGCACGATGAACTGGGTACTGGTTTATCAAGGATAAAATTTCTCAGCCAGACAATAAGCAATAAAGAAATTGATGCGGGTATCCGGGCAGAGCTCGGGAAAATCACAGGCTATTCAGATGAGATGGCTGAAAAAATGGGGGAAATCATCTGGGCCCTGAATGAAAAAAATGATACGCTTGCAGACCTGGTGGCATATACCCGTTCCTATGCGGCCGAATATCTTAGCAATCACAATATTTCCTGTATGGCCGATACGCCCCTTCATCTCCCCGGCAATTTTATTAATGGTGAAACCCGGCGGAATATTTTTCTCTCTGTAAAAGAATGTCTTCATAACATTATTAAACATGCCGGGGCCACCAAAGTGCACTTTATTGTCCGTCTTGCCGGTTCAGTTCAAATCACCATTCATGATAACGGGAAAGGGATTGACTGGCAACACCAGCGGGAATACAGCAATGGGATAAAAAACATACAAAAGCGGATGAAGGAGATAAACGGCTATGTGAAGTTTACTAATGAACAGGGAACAAAAGTGGAGTTTGTAATTCCCATGCCATTATAACGTTTGTCCTATTGATAGACGAAAGAAGAAGTGTTATTTTTAATTCTTATGCCTGTAAAAGTTTCCATAGTAGAAGACCTGGATGAAGTAAGAGAAGGGCTGGCTGAGCTTATCTGTTCAGATAAAGAATTACTGCTTGATGAGTTGTATGACAATGCAGAAACAGCGGCTGAAAAAATTCCGCTGCGACAGCCTGATATTGTCATCATGGACATTAACCTGCCTGGTATAAGCGGAATTGACTGTATAAAAAAGATCAGGGTAATATGCCCGGGCACCCAATTCATGATGTTCACCGTATATGAAAATGATGAAAAAGTATTGCAGGCGCTGCAGGCCGGAGCTACAGGTTATTTATTGAAAAGAACAGAACCGCAGCGCATATTGGAAAGTATAAAAGAACTAAACCAGGGCGGTTCGCCGATGAGCAGCAATATTGCCCGTAAGCTGTTGAATATCTTTCTGAATGAAAAAAAAATAATCAGGAAAGAGGTCCTTTCTGAAAGGGAAAACCATGTACTGCAGTTACTGGCCGATGGGCTGCTATATAAAGAAATCGCTGAACGCCTGAATATAGTCCACGGCACTGTCCGGCAGCACATACATAATATTTATGAAAAACTACATGTCCAGAACCGGACAGAAGCGGTAAATAAATACTTTGAAAGATAACCCGCTTTATAACATTCGTTATACCCAATCCTGACTTTTTTTCTATTGCTCCCGCCCACAGCTCATTATAATTTCAGGTGACAAAAACACCGCAAGATGAAAAAAATGAGCCTGTTTATAAGCCTGTTGATCTTGTTTTCAGTTTCGCACAGTCAGATATTAAAAAAAGTAGCTCAAAAGGCAAAACAAAAAGCAGAAGAGAAGGCAATCGAAAAAATTGATAAAAAAAAGGAACAACCGGCCGGTGAGAATAAAGATAATCCTGAAGGCAATGAAGTTAAGACCGGGCAGGACACCATTACTAAAGAACCTGCTTCGGCCGGCGTACAGGCTTCCTTAAAAGTCTACAGCAAATATGATTTTGTACCTGGAGAAAAAATTGTTGCCCTCGAAGATTTTATGCAGGATGCCATTGGCGATTTTCCGGCTAAATGGAATACAAATGCTTCTGGTGAGGTGGTGACGATTGATGGAAATCCCGGTCATTGGTTTATGATGCACAGGGCCGGTACTTTTATGCCCGAGTTTATTGACAGCCTCCAGGATAACTTTACTTTTGAGTTTGACCTAATCGCAATCCATGGAAACAAGACCGGTAGCTGGCCATCTTTCCATACAGCCATTGCCGAACTCTCAGACCGGGATAAGCCCCAACACTGGCAAACAGCAAGCAACCATTTTTATTTCTCTGTGTATGCTGGCAACAGTACAGATGGCTCCATCAGTTCTGCACGAAGAAAAAATGGCGGTTCTGAAGCGTCAGAGCAAATCATTACAAAACATTTTGCAGATAAAAGCAAACCCGTTCACATTTCCATGTGGCGTCAAAAAGAACGTCTGCGTATTTATTTCAACGAAGAAAAAGTTTTGGATATACCCAGGGCTTTGGCAAGTAACGCAAAATTCAACAGCATACTTTATTTCATTCCTTCTGTGGATGAAGATAACCGCTATTGCGTAAACAATCTTCGGTTAGCTGTTGGTGCACCGGATGCCCGTAAAAAAATACTCGAACAAAACAAATGGGTAACACATGGAATATTGTTTGATGTAAACAGTGCCAATATCAAACCCGAATCGTACGGCACATTGAAAGAAATGGCTAATGTGTTGAAAGAATACACCGATTTGAAAGTAAAAATAGTTGGACATACTGATGCGGATGGAAAAGACGCAGACAATCTTGATCTCTCCAAGCGCAGAGCAGCGTCTGTGAAAGCCGCTTTGGCGAAAGAATTCAGCATTGATGAAAGCCGGATGGAAACAGATGGAAAAGGCGAAACCGAGCCGATTGATAAAAATGATAATCCGGCTGGTAAAGCTAATAATCGCAGAGTTGAGTTTATTAAAATATAATTTATAAACTTCCAATCATGCGTATTGTCCTTCTTCTGCTGCTGATTGCTTTCGTGACAAACACTGGTTTCAGCCAGCAACCGGTAAAAAAAGAAATAAAGAAGCCTATCCCGGATCAGGTACCATCAAAAAAACAAATACAGGGACAGTTGGCTAAAGCTGTCAATGAAATCAATGAGCAGATCGTTGAACAGGAAAAACAAATTGCTGAAGCCAAAAAGAACAAAGCGGATGCAGAATCAATAAGAGAGATGGAAGAGCAATTGGCTATGCTGAAAAAACAAGTTGAGATGATGGGCGGGGTAAGCAAAGGCATATCAAAAGTAGCAGATAAAACATTTCGGCAAGCGGTAGCAGATAATAACAATACGGAAATTCCAAAAAAAGATGTAGCACGGATAAAAATGATGCCGGATAAAATTCTCACAGATGCTGAACTTGCTCCGTTTATAAAAAAAGTTCATTCAGAAGTAGAAAAACTGTTGGATAAAAATGATAAAGCAGAAGCGCTGAAAATATATACCGCATTAAAATCAGAAAAAAAATCCTCCAACGAAATAAACAATATTGTCAGTAACCTGTGGCTGAGCGGATATCCCGGAATATCACTTTATATAACAGGAAAAGAATGTGTAGCTAATATGAAAGATGCCAATATCCTGAACACCTATGCTGCCTTCCTTACCATGAAAGGCGGTGAACATGCTGCACTTCCTATTCTTCAAAACCTGAACAGAAATTTTCCTGGTAACAGTACAATACTGAATAATATCGGGCAGGCCTGGTTTGGCCTTGGCGACACCAGTAATGCAAACAGGCACCTGGGTGAGGCGGTAAAAATTTATAAAAACCATTCCCAGGCTAATCAAACCAAAAGTAAAATTCAAAAATCAGAAGGCAGGACACAGGAGTCAATTGAATCATTGAAACGTTCGCTGGAAGAAAACTACACACCTGAAAAAGAAGCCCGGTTAAACGAATTGGGATACCAGGTAAAATTTGAAGATATAAAGTTCAAATATCCTGTCAAAGCAGAGCCCCTGGGCATTGAGCGATTTATGTTCAGCATACCGGCTTATCCGTTTTCAGGCGGTGTGGCCGCAGAAACAAGCAGAAAAGAATGGGATGATTTCAGAGCAAAAGTACATTCGGCTAAGGAGGCCCTGGAAGTGATAGAAGAGACCCAAAAAGCGAAAGCAGATGCTTACCATAAAAGGCTATTGGCCAATCCCCTGCTTTTAAAACCTTATAACAATGCCGTTTATAAAACAGCAAGAAGAAAATTAGATCTGCTATCTGCATGGGGACAAGAAAGAATACTGGCCTGGAATGAAGAATTCATGGCAGATGCTCAAATCATTTCTCAATTAAAAGAGAGTTATTATAATGCGCTTAAAAATACTGACGACTGTGGCGCAAAAATAGGGCTAGCCACCTCTTTCATGTCACAGGCGAATGCAATACTGCAGGATAACAATGCGAAGATGTTGTCTTTGCAAAAGCAATTAATAAATGCCGGCTCCAACTATGCTTTATACGCCTTTACCGACAGATCAGAGTATGAACTGGTGCTGACATCAATGAAGATCAGTTTTCTGATTTATCTCGCCGGCATACGTCCCGAGATTGAAGTAGGATGCATAAGAACAGAAGCTCCTGAAGGTCGCCGGGGATCACTGCCGGATTTTGACTCATTAACCTGCCAATATAAAGATGAAATTATCATTCCCCCTTTTACCACGATAAAAACTGAATGCAATAAGATGACCACCGAATTTGATATTGACACGGAACTTGGTTTAAAAGTCAGCCTTGGTTGGTCCGAAGATTTGAACTCCGGAAAGCTCACAGAAGGTAGCATCGAAATTGGATATGAAGTTGGTACGGATGTAGCAAGATATGGCCCTGTGGGAGCAGAGTTAAAAGGAGAACTGGGCGTTGGTGTTGAAATAACCAGTGAAGGAGTTAAGGAAGTTTATATTAAAGGTTCGTCCACAATTGATCTTGCCGGGGTCGGTGAAATTGCAACACCAGTGGGAACCTCAGATCCAAAAGGATTATCGGCAATGTCCGGCGAGGTAAAAGTTAGTTGGAATACCGGTGCAAAAAATAACCCCTCTAGTCTTAATAGCAGCTTAAGCGGAGATGGCTTGCTGAGCCCCGTTAATATTAGCTTAAGGTAAAAGGACGATAAAATGAAATATGCTTTTTTGTTTTGTACACTCTTTGGCTGGCACTTCACTTTCAGCCAGTACAAAATTGCAACTAATGTTCCCTGCACAGACGCCTCAGCACAAAATGCAAACGGCAAGTGGGTAAAAAGAGCCGATCTGGGTAGCATCAATTCAAAAGAATGCTATAACCGGTTAGATGCAATTCATCAATTGGTATTAAAAATTTATCCTGAACCCAAAGGTGTTGATGCAGTTTGGCACCGGGCCACCGGGGTTAGCAGTTTTGGCTCAAAACGTAAATACTATAAGAATAACAACGACAAACTCACATTCGACTATTCAGGTATGCCACATTTTTTACAATTCTATTATACAACTGGTGTTTTTGCCTGGTGGTGTGATGTCTATGAAAAGAATGTTTTGCACCCTGGCTATCCCGGCGAAACCGGCACCTGGCTTAACATCATTGCAAACAGCAATATTGGTCAAACAGGCGTAGATGATGACTGGACAATAAACGGCTTGCCGGTTATAACTATGAAACCGGCTCAATACAAGGAAGATGGCTATGAACACCTGTATCCTGAGCCGGGCCGGAATGTCCGCAGTGTTCTTGTTTATCGAAAAGGAGGGTCACTACCTTATATACCTGTAACAAGAAAACAATACCTGGAATACTGCATTACTTTTCATACCAAACTTTGGGATGAAGGTATCAGGGGCGTTGAACAGATGCCTGTGCGCTCAGCAGAAGAACAGGAAAAAGAAAAAAGTGCAAAGCTGGAGAAGTTTCAAAAACAATTTGCCAACGACCCCAAACGATTAAAAGCAAATGTTGATTACTACCTGGCAGGCTATCAAACTGATGAGCAGATAAGAGATGAAAAACTAAGGGAAACAAAAAAAATTAAAGAACAGGAACTAAAAAAGTTCACAGATGAACTGGAAAAAACAACAAAAGAGGGATTACTGAGCTCTACTGCTATGATAAGAGTAAGGTATCATTCGGCTCCCGTATTTGAAACTGATCCGGCTTATGGGCTTATCCTGGCAACTGAAAACCCGGATTATATACGTAAAGATCTGCCCAAACATGTGCCCCAGCTTTTCGAGATCAATCTCGTATGGAACGATTGGGCGCCGCAGAAAAATTTTGCAAAGATCTTTCAGGAAAAATTTCCTACAGATAAACTACAGGCAATGATTGATAAATAAAACTTAATATGAAAAAATTTGTTTCAAAAATTTTTCCCTTTGCATGTATAGCAATTGTATTTGTTGGTTATAAACCAAATAATCTATCCGGTGAAAAATATACAGACATCGCAGATTCAGTACCTGAAATATGTAATATACTCTCCCCACTGTTAATTGACTCTCTAATGCCTTTTGGAACTCCTTTATCCGGCAGTTTTCCTGACCCGAACCGCTGGGAAAACTATTCGGCTTGTCACTATCAGTTTTTTACTGCCAATGCAAAACCTCAGGTGGCAGTGCGTTTGATCAAATGGGCGTCCAAATCAGAAGCACTTGATGAATACAAAATGAACCTCAGCCGGCATGTGGAAAGTTGGGGAGGGCCGCCAGAGCGGATCCACTGGGTGCCTGACTCTGCCTATTTTACAGATAATGGTCAGGAACCAAATAAATGCTTTGATTGCGGGTTGGTCGTTTTAAACGGGCTTTATACTATCTACGTAAGTTTTGCGGGAGATGATAATGGGAACAGAGACAGAAAAAAAACTGTTTCACTGTATATTTTGGAAATGCTATGTGCCCGCATACCCGGTTTGGTACCACCCCGTACTATCAACAGGCAATTGCCCAAAATCAATTAATCAATCATGAAAACGTATTTTGTCTTTTCAATAATCTTTGGTTCGTTCATTTTTTCCTTAAGCCCTTCCGCGGAAAAAAATACTTCTCATTCCTTTTCAGATGATTCATGGAGCGGTGCAGTATATTTTACAGAAACCCGAACCGGGCCCGGTATCGTAGTGTACCAACACCGGATGGGAGCAATAATAACCAATGATACAGGCACAGCCACTCATTCACTTATAACTGAAATTAAAGATAAATACAAAGTAACCTGCAATGGCCAGGGCCGTTCCTGGCTGGAAGTGGGTATTGATGACACCAGTTATTCCATATTTGCTGGAGTCCCGGGATGCCAGGGAATCAGGGTGTCAGCAGCGGGAAACGTGGAGAGCACAGGAGAGGACGAAACCGGGATCACAGTTCCCAAACAACCTTTGGGCCCCAACAGGAATTCTTTCCGCGGTACCCTGGTAATAAGAGAAACTGCCGGCAACACGATTATCACCACCACCTATACATGGAATGTTTATAAATGAACTCTGAATATCTGGTTCAGATAAGCGGTGAAGCGCTTCATTAATTATTATTTATAACTTTAAGTATGCACCGAATCAGCTGCATACTTACCTCCTTTTTTTTTCTGACCGGCTCCGGAAGTATAAACTGTTTTGCTCAGCCTGCAGAGTCTGGCGGCCAATATCCCTTTGTGCACTACACCCCCAAAGACGGATTGGTTAATAGCCGTGTGCGCAAAGCCTACCAGGACAACAAAGGCAGAATGTACTTTATCACGTATGGCGGGCTGAGTGTGTATGACGGTGCCCGGTTTAAAAACTATACCACACAAAACGGATTAATCACCGTACTGGTTAATGATGTGCTGGAAGTGGGCGAAGACTCTCTGCTGGTGGCTGTGAATACCTGCGGACTGAATATGCTGGTACGGGGACAAATGAAAAACATGAATATCACAGGCCCTCATTGCCCCGTGGTAAATAATTTTCTGAAAAGCCGTGACGGAACCATTTATGCTGCAGCCGATGATGGTCTGTATAAATGGAAGCAGCCGGGATTTGAAAAACTATCTACCCGCATCCCCGGGCAAAATGAAACAGCTATGTATTTAGGCGCCATTGCCGAATACAAAGATTTTCTTGTTTTTGGCACCAACGATCTGAAAAATTACAAGGGGCTTTTTCTGTATAATAAAAAAACCAATACCATTACCGATGCCTGGCCCCGGGAGACGATATTCAGCTTACAATCAGACCGCAATGGTCTTATCTGGGTAAGTACCCAATCTTCAAAAACCGGCAACCTGGATACCGCAGCCCTGCTTGCGGGAGAACTTTCATTGAGAACACCCTATGATCCTTATATAAATACTGAGGAGCTTTTACCCGGTACCATTGTGTTTAACCGGCAAAATGAGCCCATTGTATTTTCACACCATAAAGGAATTATCCGCTACCGCAAAGACGGCACCGTGCTGCCCATTGCCCCGCCGGAAACTTCAGGTTTTTTTTCCCAGAGCTCTTTTTCAGACCAGGAAGATGTACTCTGGATTTGCCATGATGGCAACGGGGTATATAAACTGGCCAATACAAAACTAAAATCAGCCGTTCTGTATTCCGATGAAAGCAAATCCGGCGTCAAAACGTTCCGGTCCAACACGCCGGATACTTGCTGGATAGCGACAAACAACAGCAGATTATCACTTCATACTTCACCGGGCCGAAAAAATTTTACATTCACCCCTTCGTTTACAGTTAATACTTTGTTCTATAGCGGTCAATATCTCTATGCAGCTGATGCGCATAAATTCTATCTTGCTGTAATGCCGGCGGAAAATGAAACCACTATCCGTTTCAGGCAAATTCTCTCTCTGCCGGATAGCTCCGGTTTCGGCGGGCAATTTGTTACTGATCCTTATGGCAATATTATCCTCTTCGAATCAGGAAATATATGTGTATTACAAAAGGATAAACTGCTGTTCAGGCATCCGATATCTTCTCTTGATATAATAGAAGGAATGCATATTGATAAAAAAGGCCAGTTCTGGATAATAAGCCGCGGCGGCGGCCTGCAGGTTTTTTCCATTCATCCTGAAAACCCTGCCCAATACCTGCAAAAAAAATATCAGTTCTTTAATGAACTGGAAAACGCTTCGCCCCGCTGTATGACGGTTGATAAAAAAGAATTGTTCTGGATAGGTACCCGTTACGACGGACTGATGGCGTTTGAATATAAGGACAACCAACTGATAAAACGTTATCATTTTAAAACCGAAAACGGACTGACAGATGATTATGTAATAACGCTTGCCTGCGACAGGAATAATAATATCGTGGCAGGCTCACAAACCGGACTGGACAGGCTGATAAAGACAAAAGATCAAACATACCGTATAGAGAATGTCACCAAAAGCAATAATGTTTTTTCTATTATTTACAATGTATGGACCGATGCCGCTGATAACGTTTTTGCGTTGACCAATGCAGGTGCTGTTTTTCAGGTAGAGCCGGTACATAATGGGCCCGCCGGTTACGAACCGAAACTGCTGATCGAGGAAATGAAAGTAAATGGGCAATCCATTTCTCATGCTGCTGCATCGTTGCGGCTTAAGCATTTCCAGCGCAATATCAGCTTCAGTGTGGCAGCGCCTACATTTATAGATGAGCGGCAGGTTAAGTACAGTTACCTTCTTACCGGCGGAGGCAATAAAGAATGGAGCGATACGGTATCCAATGCTGATATCAACCTGCTAAACCTTTCACCCGGTAATTATACTTTGCGGGTGAAATCATTTTTTTCTTCTACCTCCTACACGCCGAAAGAAATCGATTTTTCGTTCGTTATTCTGCCGCCCTGGTGGCAGACCTGGTGGTTCAGAATACCGGGTGGATTACTGATCATTGGATTATTGATCATGGCCCTCCGGTTCTATTATCGCGGGAAGCTGGAGAAACAAAAAGTTTTTTTGGAAAAACAACAGGCCGTAGAAAAGGAAAGAACTAGGATCGCCACAGATATGCACGATGATCTGGGCGCCGGTCTTTCAAGAATAAAATTCCTGAGCGAGACCATGGGTATAAAAAAGCAAATGCAGCAGCCCATCGAGGAAGACATCACCCGGATCAGGGAGTATGCACATGATATGATATCCAAAATGGGAGAAATCGTATGGGCCCTTAATGAAAAGAACGATTCCCTCAGCGACCTGCTATCCTATACCCGTTCGTATGCAGCAGAGTACTTAGTGCAAAACGGGATACAGTGCCACTTTGATATGCCCGACCAGGCGCCCGTAGTATTCGTAAGCGGTGAATTCAGAAGGAACATATTTTTAACCGTAAAAGAGATATTGCATAATATTATCAAACATGCACAGGCTAACCAGGTGAGTATATCCGTTAGTGCAACCAGCCAACTCTACATCCGGATCCAGGATGATGGTATTGGTTTTGACCCGGCCCATATCCGACCTTACAGCAATGGCCTTGTCAATATTCAGAAAAGAATGGCAGATATTGGAGGGACGTCAACCGTGGAAAGCCACCAGGGAACGGCTATTATTCTGGAAGCGCCGTTGCCTGTATAACTTTTGTTCTATAGGAATAAGGTTTTGCAAAACATAGTTTCGATACTGCACATGAGCATAACACTGGCAATAGTAGAAGACCTGGATGAAGTAAGGGAAGGCTTGAAACAGTTCATTTCCCTGAACCCGGATTTTAGTGTATTAAAAACCTTTTCCACCGCAGAGGAAGCCCTTGAGGTCATCCCGGACATACGGCCTGACATCGTCATCATGGATATCAACCTGCCGGGCATGACGGGTATTGAATGCATCCGCCGTGTAAAAAGCAAAAGCCCCTCCACGCAGTTCATGATGTTTACAGTATATGAAAATGATGAAAAGGTATTGGAGGCATTGAAAGCAGGGGCTTCCGGTTACCTGCTAAAGAATACCGGGTTGGTACAGATGATCGAAGCATTGAAAGAATTATATAACGGCGGCTCGCCGATGAGTGCTAATATTGCCCGTAAACTGGTAACCCTGTTCCGGGAAAGCGAAAAAGAGGCTCCGGAAAAAGAATTGCTTACCAAAAGGGAAAATGAACTGCTTCAGCTTCTTTCAAAAGGATTACTGTACAAAGAAATTTCAGATCGCCTCTGTATTTCGCTCAACACCGTGAAGCAGCATATTCACAACATTTACGAAAAACTGCATGTACAGAACCGCACCGAAGCGCTGAATAAGGTGTTTGGAAAAAAATAATTGAACACTTCATAACTTTTGTGTTATTGTTCCGCATTGTTTATTCAGATAGGTTTGGGAAAAACTGTTTATGAAAAAACTGTTTTTAGTACCACTCCTAAGTGTCTCCTCTTTTCTTGCTGCGCAAAATATAGGTATCGGTATCACTAACCCTGCCGCACGCCTGCATGTAACTGACAGTGCTGTTCTGTTTTCAATAGCGGGCGAAGCCACGATCTTTCCAGGAAATCCCCCTGTAAGCGGTGCAGGAAGAAGAATGATGTGGTATCCTGATAAAGGAGCTTTTCGCACAGGTTACATTGATGGCAGCCAATGGGATAAGAATAATATCGGCTATTATTCCTTTGCTTCTGGTTTTAATGTTACTGCAAATGGCGGTTTTTCGACAGCACTGGGTGGTGGTTCAGCCGCTAATGGAGCTTATTCAACTGCCATGGGCTATACAACTATTGCCTCCGGCTTTGGGTCTGCGGCAACCGGGTATAGAACCGTGGCTAAAGCCTACGGAGCGATTTCATTTGGGGCATTAAATGACGATACGGATAATCCCGATCCTTTCAATGCAGCTTTATCAGATCGCCTTTTCCAAATCGGGAATGGAGATGTGAATACACTGGCCAGGAATAATGCACTTACTGTTTTAAGAAACGGAAATACGGGTATTGGAACATTAACTCCCGGCGCAAAGTTTCATTTAACTACTGGATCATCCGGGTACAGTAACGGTTACTTTCCCGGTGCAATCATTGAAGGAAACAGTAATACCTATCTTGATTTTCTTACACCTGATAATATGGAAAGCGCTGTACTTTTTGGTAAAGCCTCTAATGCTGCAAGCGGAGGGGTTGTTTACAATAATATAAATAACGTAGACGGGTTACAGTTCAGAACAAACGGAAATACCACAAGAATGGTGATCAGCAGCGATGGACATGTGGGCATTGGCGGAGGAGAATATAATCCTCTATCGTCGCTCGATGTCGCCAGAGGAACCGGAACTTTTGGCACTGCTGTTTTCCGCGGCACAACACACCTCACACATTTTAATTACCACACAGCCGAGCATACATATATCAGGGGTGGAAAAGACGGCTCGCATGTTTTAATCAATGATATGCCGGCACTCGGCAATGTGGGTATTGGTGTCAGTGACCCGTTCTTTAAACTTGATGTGAGCCAGAGAATGCGTATTCGTAGCGGAGGTAATAACGCTAATTCAGCCGGCATTTGGTTTAATAATAACTCAAATAATCTGGCGGCTTTTATCGGTATGGAAGATGACACACATATTGGCATATTTGGCAATAACGGGGCGGGATGGGATCTTACCATGAATACGCAAACGGGAGCTTTAAAAATTAATGGCAGCGAAGGCGCAGCGGGACAAGTCCTTCAATCTAATGGCGCTTCTTCACCTTCGTGGATAAACCCCTTGAATGCTCTTTATAATAACATGACAGAGTATGCACAATCGGCAACAGTGAATATGAATAATCCGGGTCCGGGATCGGCATACCCAGTACCCGGCCTGACGAATATTACACTGGTTATCTCTTCTGTTTCAAAAGTTATTTTTTCAGGAGGTATCCATGTTCAACGAGATGCATGCGGCGGCTGTGGCAGCGTCTCCCAATTTTTTCAGGTATCAATCGCTTCGCCGTTCATTCCCGTGGCAGAAGGCGGAATTTATCTATCTCCGCTTGAAGGCGCATTTCTTCCCACCGGGATGAGATTTCGTACGCTCAATTCCGGTACTTATACCATCAATGCATCCATCTTCAACGGATCTGGCAGCAGTGGTACCGCCACCCAGGGCTGGTTGAATATTATTGTTATCCCGCAATAAGGCTAACTTTTGTGCTATTGCCAGGCGAAGCCTGTTGAGGTAAGTTTGATAACCTAAAACAGACTGCAATGAAAAAAACAGTAATTGTCCTATGCTTAATTTTCCCGTGTGCCTTATCAGCACAGATAGGCATAAAAGCAGGTGTCAACTTTGCTAATATTACAAATGCCTCATCCGTCAATAGCAGCAGCCAGAGCGGTTTTCATGCGGGTTTATTCCTGGCGCCATCAACCGGCAAAAGCATTATGGGTTTTCGTACAGAGGTACTTTACTCCAAACAAGGTTATAATTACAAAACAAGTACGAATACCGGCAATGTGAACCTTGATTACATTTTATTGCCACAATTGACCACGATCAGCATCACCAAATACTTTCAGCTTCAACTGGGAGCGCAAATGGCCTTTTTGCTGAATGCGAAAGTGGACAGCAGCGCTCCTTCTACAGGTAATGCAACGGCGGATAAGATCATGGAGTATTACAATCGTTTTGATTATGGGTTTGCCGGCGGCATCGAGATCCACCCGGTGGCAGGTTTATTGATCGGCGCCCGGCTGAACATCAGCTTAGGCAGCCTGTACAAACAACCCGAGGCAGGACAGTCACCTTCCTTTCTTCCTAAAGTGGATGTTAAAAATAACGTGTTCCAGGTATTTGCCGGATGGACCTTTGGCAAAAAATCTTCTTCCAAATCCAAAAAGAAAGAAGAATGAAAAAAGTAATACTTTTTACTGCTTTGCTCGCTGCCGGTAGTACTATTGGTGCGCAGGCGGTATATCCCGATCCTGAATTTACGAATGAGATCTATCAGTACCGGAAGGACAGCGCTGTCAAATTGCTGCGACTGGAAAAGGGAAGTTCTAAAATGGATACAAAAATGAAAATGGGTGGTTTTGGCGGGGCTGAAAGCGGATATACACTTGAAGGCGAAAAGTCCGGCGTACGGATAAGTTCGGGCAAGGGTCTTCTTTCTTTTATCATTTCCACCGGGAGATCGGGAAGTGGCTCTTCCGCCCAAACAGACTCCATGATGCGGGCCAATGGCGTTGACCCGTCTGACATGGGTGGCTTTGGAATGGACCCAACGCAAATGATCAGCTTGTATAAAACCAATGGTGGTAAAGACAGCAGGAAAGTACTCGTACAAAAAAGCGGTGGCATGTTTAGTGCAAAAAAAACTTCCTCCAGTGATAAATATACTTTCAGCGTGAGAAAAGTGAGGGAGGGTTACTGGGAATTAGTGATTGACAAAACGCTTCCAAAAGGAGAATATGCCTTTACGATGATGAGCATGGGAAATATGGATGGAAGCTTGCTGCTCTACGCTTTTGGAGTAGATTAACTCTTTTTGAAAGTTTTAACGGCTGGTATCATATTGCCTGTGTGTGGATTTTCGTTGGTTAAGCATCTCCGTTTTGCTTAACCATTTTTTATGTTCAGACCCGCCACGCTGCTCCTCTTTTTTATTCTTGTTTTGTCTTTTGCCTGGTTATCCTCTTCTGGTATCCGCAAAAGAGCAAAGGTGAATACTAGCAACCCGGCAGAAAAAAATGGCCTGCCGGTAATGATCATGAAAAGGCTGCGGTCAAAAGCAGCTGATGCCGCCGCCTTCGTCCGGCAAAAAAACTACAACAGCACTATTTGTTTCTTAGTGGATATGAGCCTGCCTTCGGGGCAGAACAGGTTCTTTGTGTATGACATGCAGAAAGACTCGGTACGAAATGCCGGGCTTGTCACACATGGCCGCTGCAATGAAAACTGGCTGGAGGGAAGAAAATACGGCAATACCGTTGGTTGCGGGTGTACTTCACTGGGCAGATATAAGGTTGGATATTCTTATAAAGGCAAATTTGGTTTAGCTTTCAAACTATATGGATTAGATAAAACCAACGATAAGGCTTTTCCCCGTTTTGTCGTACTTCATTCCCATGATTGTGTACCTGAAACAGAGGTGGCCGATGATATTTGCCAAAGCGATGGATGCCCAACGGTTGCTCCGGGGTTCCTTCAACAACTAAAACCGATCATCAGCGAATCAGGCAAGCCTGTGCTGCTGTGGATATTTGAATAAAAGGTACCGGAAAGAACAAGACCATGAAAGAAAAGTGCCCCCGGCAAGAAACCGGGGGCACTTCTTTTAAAAGCATTTATCAGGCTAACACTGCCTCCATTGTAATGTTCGTGTTCAGCAGTTTGCTGATCGGACAGTTGGCTTTAGCATCCGCTGCACATTCAGCGAATTTGGCAGCATCTATTCCAGGCACAGCAGCCTTTACTTCCAAGTGGCTGGAGGTAATAGCGCCGTTTTCGAGAGTAATGGTGCATTTGGTATCAATACCGGCGGGAGTAAAACCGGCAGCACCGAGCACAAAACTCAGTTTCATAGAGAAACAGCCGGCATGTGCTGCTGCCACCAGCTCCTCGGGATTGGTGTAAGTGCCGTCTTCAAAACGGCTGCGAAAATCGTATGACGTATTATCTAATACTTTTGATTTGGAGGTAAGGGTGCCGCCCCCTTCTTTTCCGGAACCTTTCCAGTTGGCAGTTGCATAACTTTTCATGATACAAATGATTTAATTGTTTATTGAGGTTGGTTGTCTTCTTCCATTTCTGCCAGGCGGTTCTCCGGCTCATTATATTCTATGATGAAATTATTTTTCCCTTCGCCGATCAGTATCTTCAGGAATTTCTGCTGCACCAGTTCCAGCAATGACAGGAAAAGGAAAATAGCATGAACCCTGTTCTCCGTCTTATCAAATATCTTTTCGAATGAAACGGTTCTTTCTGATTGCGCCAGCGAAAGCATATCCTGGCGGCTGTTCTCCATAGTATAGTTATACTGAACAACGGTATGCACCGGTTTGTTGACCCTGTCAGAGTATTTCTGCATGGCCCTTTCAAAGGCACGCATCAGCTTGAAAAGGGTGATATTCTGTATTTCCGTTCCTTCACCGGCTTCTTCTCCTATCAATGAAAGTTCTTTTTGAATATTGCCCCGTTTCACCGCCAGCATTCTGAAGGCCTCCATCTCGGCCATCTGGGCGGATGCTTCCTTGAAACGCTTATACTCCAGTATTTTGTTGATGAGTTCCTGTCTTGGATCTATTTCATTACCCTGTGCATCCAGTTCTTTTCTTGGCAGCAGCATTTTCGCCTTTATCCTCATCAAAGTAGAGATGAACAGGATGAATTCGCTCGATAATTCAATGTCCAGCGATTCCTGCAGATGGATATAATCCAAAAAATCGTTGGTGATCCGGGTGATCGGAATATTATAAATATCCAGTTCATCTCTTTCAATGAAAAACAGCAGAAGATCAAAAGGGCCTTCAAACTGCGGCAATTTTATCTGGTACGATGTATTGGTCACTGTCCTCTGTTTTATAAAAAGAAAATCCTGTATAAGCATGTTCTTCCTTATACAGGACTTCAAAAATAAGGGAAAAATGCCTGCTCTGGCAGGCATTAATTATCCCCAACGTATCCATACATTTTTGAAAAAAGGCTTTATCTCTTCTTCAACTCATCCCTGATCTCCCGCAGCAACGTGATATCTTCCGGCGGAGCAGCAGGAGCGGCCGCTTCTTCTTTCTTTTTTGTCTTATTGATGGCTTTCACGACCATAAAGAGGAAGAAAGCAATGGCCACGAACTTCACAATTGCTGTAATAGCCATGCCATACCTTAGTTGAGCGCTGCCTACAGTTATAGCCAATGAATCAAAATCAATACCACCAGTGATCATTCCTACGATTGGCATTATCACATGATCAACGATAGCACTTACAATAGCCCCAAAAGCGCCGCCGATTACAACGCCGATGGCAAGGTCAATCACATTGCCTTTCATGGCAAAATCCTTGAATTCTTTTAGCATACCCATAATGTTGGTTTTAAAAGTGAGGTAAAAGTTGGTCTGAAAACAAGGAAAAGATAAGGGAAAGGCCAGAAATAAAAAAAGACATTACTCATCATTTCTTCAGCCCCGGATACTGCATGTTTAGCCCTTTCAGAAGTTTATACAGTTTTTCTGCAACAATATTTTCCTTATACCAGTTCTGGTCTGCCGGTACTATGGTCCAGGGTACATCATTACAAGTATTGAAACAATCCTCATACATCTGCATGTACACATCCCATAGTTTGGCTTCTTCAAAATCTTTTTCATTGTACTTCCACATCTTACCCGGGTCTTTCATTCTCTCTGCCAGTCTCTGCTGCTGCTCTTCCGGCGATATATGCAGGTACAATTTCAGGATATGAGTACTATTATGCTCCTGCAGCAATTTTTCAAAATCATTGATCGCCTTCATTCTCTTCTGCGCTGTTTTATCATCGCACCATTTGTGTACCCTTGTTACCAGTATATCCTCATAATGCGACCGGTTAAATACCTGTATCATTCCCCTGGCGGGAGCATAGTGGTGAATGCGCCATAGAAAATCATGTGATAACTCTTCGGGCGTCGGCGCTTTGTATGATCTTACGGTAACACCCTGCGGGTTCATATTACCCAGCACATTGCGGATCAGCCCGTCTTTTCCGCTGGCATCCATGCCCTGTATTACGATGAGCACAGAATGCTTTCCTTCAGCAAATAAAAGATTCTGCAGTTCATCCAGTTCCTCTACGATCTTCGCGGTACTCTCCTTTGTTTCCTTTTTGTCCAGTTTTTCAGGCGCCCTGGTATCTATGTCCTTTAAAATGATCTTAGCCATTGTGCGTATTATTTTGTCAAATATAAAAAATGAAAATCTGTAAGCGCTTTTCCTGACCTTTGCCCCCTCTTATATGAGTAACCGATTCATCAGCTGGGCCATTTTTATTTTGCTTTGTTTTATCTGGGGCAGTTCTTTTATACTGATGAAAGAAAGCCTGAAAGGTCTCCCTGCACTCCAGGTAGCTTCCTTACGCATATTTGCTGCCTCCATCGTTTTTATTCCCTTTGCCTTTTTTCATGTTTCCAAAATTCCCCGTAACAAACTTGGTTTTGTGGTGCTGGCCGGTTTGTTTGGCAATTTATTACCTGCTTTCTGTTTTGCTATAGCCATTCTGAAATTAGACAGTTCGCTGGCCGGGATACTCAATTCACTGACGCCGATATGTGTGGCGGCCATTGCGATTGTCTTTTTCCGGGATAAAATAAAGGCCCGGGCCATCACCGGCGTGGTCATCGGGTTTGCCGGACTTTGCTTTCTTACCCTGACACAAAAGGATATCAGCCTGGATAACCTTAGCTACTCCTTGCTGGTCATTGCAGGCACCCTATTCTACGGCATCAATGTCAATCTTGTCGGCCACTATCTGAAAGGGATCAACCCGGTTTATTTAGCTACGGTATCGTTAAGCTTCATGAGCCTGCCTGCCTTCTTCATTCTATGGCAACAAGGTTTTTTTCAATCGGATCTTTCGGATACACGGGTACAATGGGCGGTTCTTAATGCAGTATTGCTCGGTATTACCGCCAGTTCTTTTGCCACGATCATTTTTTATATGCTGGTACAAAGGGCAGGCGGGTTGTTTGCCTCACTGGTCACGTATGGTATTCCTTTTGTCGCCGTCTTTTGGGGTCTGCTGGACGGCGAAAGCATCACATTCCCGGAGATCATTGGTCTCATCATCATTCTGGCCGGGGTGTACCTTGCCAACAGGCCCGGCAAAAAAGAAAGCGGAGCCGCAGCTCCGCCTTCAGTATCTGATACCAGCAAGTAAGCTTTTCTTATACAGCCATTATCTCTTTTTCTTTTGAAGCGAGGTGTTTTTCTACAGCCGCAATGAATTTATCTGTCACCTGCTGCACATTACCTTCCGCCTCTTTGGCTACATCCTCACTAAGACCATTCTTTTGCAGTTTTTTGATATGCTCGATCGCATCGCGGCGAATGTTCCGGATAGCAACTTTTGAATGCTCACCTTCCCCCTGGCATTTTTTGACCAGTTCCTTTCTTCTTTCTTCCGTAAGCGGCGGAAGAAATAAGCGGATGAGAGCACCGTCATTTTGAGGTGTGATGCCTATATTGGCTGCAATAATAGCTCTCTCAATTGGCTGCAGCATATTCTTTTCCCATGGCTGAATGCTCAGTGTACGGGCATCCATTACATTGATATTGGCGACCTGGCTGATCGGCATAGGCGACCCGTAATAGTCCACCACTATCCCATCCAGCATTTGCGGATTGGCCTTTCCGGCCCTGATCTTGGTCAGTTCTGTTTCAAGATGGCCGATAGCTCTTTTCATGTGATCCTCTGCTGAAGCTATGATCGAGGAAATATCTTCTGTCATAATTATTATCGTTTTATGTTGCGTAGCAAAACGGGTAGCAAAGCTAATAAAAGAGGCTGTTATAAAAAAAGCAGAAAGAAACCGGTTTCTTTCTGCTTAAAAAGTATTTTGAAAAACAATTATTTTTTGTCTGCCGTAGCTGCCTCAGGCTCCTGCGTCAGGGTTACCACCTTCGAAGTGGTCTTAAGCTCTGTGATGCCATTCATACTTTTAGCGACCACCATTGTGCGTACAGGCCGGCGGTAGTAATAGAGGAAACCCAGGCCGGCAAAAGCCACCGTGAGCATGACGAGCAGCAACAAAGTAGAACCCATCGGTCTGCCTATATACGCAATCAATACAAAAAGGATATTGATCAGTACACAGGTAAATGTTACAGCGGCATGCCCCATCCCTCTGGCGAGCAGTAAATGATGCACGTGATTCTTGTCAGGAGTAAAAGGTGACCGACCATTGAATATCCTGATGGCAAACACACGCAGGGTATCCAGCAGCGGAACGATCAATATAGCGAAGCCGATAGCGACGGGTGATTCAATGGGAATGGCAATGGAGGGATCGCTGGCCACATTGATGAATTTGATCACCAGGATTGAATTCACCAATCCTATCATCAGCGAACCGGAATCACCCATGAATATTTTGGCCGGGTGATGATTGAAGATAAGAAAAGCTACCAGGCTACCTGCCAGTGCAAATGCCAGCAAAGAATAGGCAAGATGATCGGTTGCAAAAAAATAAGTACCGAATATCATCATAGTCAGCGTGCCGAGGCTGGCGGCCAGGCCATCTACACCATCGATCAGGTTAAACGAGTTGATGATCACTATGATCGTCAGGTATGATAATGCTAACGCAAATGCCTCGGGCAACTCTTCAAAGCCAAATAACCCGTGCATACTATCCAGCCTGATACCGCCTAGGTGAATAAGGATAGAAGCGGCTACCACCTGGCCTACAAATTTTTTGCTGGGCGATAAGACTACCAGGTCGTCTTTCAAGCCAAGGAAAAAGATAACAAGCGCTGCAGCAAAGAAATACTGGAATTCAGGGTTAAGATAGCCCTGAATAGACAAGAGGGATGCAAGAAGAAATCCTCCGAAAATACCTACACCGCCCAGAGAAGCAACTGGATGGGTATGGACTTTCCTTTCATCGGGTAGATCATATAACTTTTTCTGATCAGCTATTTGTAAAACAACAGGAATGGCCAGAAAGGATATGATAAAGGATACTGAAGCGGTCAATAAAACGTCGAGCATTCGGACAGGGTTTTCAGGTTTCGGTGCAAAAATAGGCTTTCAACGATAAGTTTTAGCAGTACCTGGCTTTTTTTTAATACAGAACACATTAATTTTTAATTAATCGTAAGCATATTCCCTCAAAAATTTGTTGACAGATTGATACATTCAATTGAATAGGATTGCAAAAAAGATCGCACATTTGCACACGATTGACTTTGGAGTCATCCTGTTAGAAAAAGTTTAAACACCCAGCAAATAATCATGGCAGAATTAAAGGCAATTGCCTCACAGGTTCGCAGGGATATAGTAAGAATGGTGCATGGCTGCGCCAGCGGTCACCCAGGTGGTTCTTTGGGTTGTGCTGATTACCTTACTGCCCTGTATTTCAGGATAATGAAGCATGACCCCGCCTTTAATATGGATGCGGCCGGCGAAGATGTTTTTTTTCTATCCAACGGACATATTTCTCCTTTATTCTATTCCATACTGGCTCGTGCCGGCTATTTTGATAAAAAAGAACTAGCCACTTTCAGAAAAATTAATTCCAGGTTGCAGGGGCACCCGGCTACACACGAACATTTACCCGGTGTTCGCATCGCATCAGGATCACTTGGGCAGGGAATGAGCGTAGCTATCGGGGCGGCACTGACCAAAAAAATGAACGGCGAAAAAACCACGGTATTCTCCCTGCATGGTGATGGCGAGTTGGATGAAGGCCAGATATGGGAAGCCGCCATGTTTGCTGCCCATCATAAAGTTGATAACCTTATATCCGCCATTGACTGGAATGGACAGCAGATTGACGGGCCTACAGAAAAAGTAATGAACCTTGGTAATATCCGTCAGAAGTTTGATGCATTTGGCTGGACCACCCTGGAGTTAAAGAACGGGAACGATATGGATGAAGTAGTAGTGGCCCTGGAAAAGGCCAAATCTCTGACCAGCCAGGGAAAACCCATTGCTATCATGATGCATACGATCATGGGTAGCGGAGTGGACTTTATGGAAAATGATCATAACTGGCACGGCATAGCTCCTAATGATGAACAATTAGCCAAAGCGCTGGCTCAATTGCCTGAAACTCTTGGCGATTATTAAGCCTCTGGTGCCAGGATATATACCTACTCGCTTCTCAACGAAAACTCCTGGCTGGCCGCCTTTTTAGACGGCAACCATGAAGCGATCAGTGCGATCACAAATACGGTTGCCCCGACGAGCAGAAAATCCATGATACGGAGTGTGACAGGAAAATAATCAATCAGGAAAGAGCCGCCGGTAAGGGGAATGAGATGATAGCTGATCTGCAGCCAGGCTAAACCGGCCGCCAGCAACATGCCCGTAACTCCCCCTATCAATGCCAGCAATAAACCTTCAGACAAGAATATCTTCTGTATAAAACTCCGGTTTCCTCCCAGTGCATGAAGCACACTGATGTCTTTTTGCTTTTCCAGCACAAGCATCGTCAGCGCCCCGATCATGTTGAATGCGGCAACGACCAGTATCAGGGAAAGAACGCCATAAATGATCCACCTTTCCATGTTCATTACAGAATACAGGGCCTGGTTCTGCTCGTACCTGTTCTGTACTTTATACCCGCTGCCAAAGACCCTTTTCACCTGCTTTTTGATGTCATCTGCCGCTGAAGGATCATTCAGTTTTATTTCCAGCCCGCTGTATTCATTCTTATCTAATCGCAAAACCTTTTTGACAAAATCAATATGGGTGATCCCATACTTATTGTCGAAATCCTGTTGGATCACAAAAGCAGAAGAAGCCCTGATGGTATTGCTGCTGATATTTTCCATGGGGTCAAACTGTTCTGCAGCCCCCTTCCTTGGCAAATAGATATTCAGCGAAGAAAGGTCTCTTTCCGCCTGCAGCCCCAGAGCATTTTCCACGCCGGCGCCAAGTATTAATTGCGGGGAATCTGCTGTACCCGGCTCGTACTCACCTCGCACTATATGGTCCGCCACACCGCTGACATACCGGTAATTATCATCCACGCCTTTCAGAAAAACGACTGACTGGTATTCCCCGTGCTGGATAAAGGCTTTTTCCTCTGCTATTAATGAGTAGTTATTGATACCATCTATCCCTTTTAATTGCTGTAATTGTTCCGGCGTAATGGTCATGATCTTTCCGGCGGCCGGTGACACTTTCAGGTCGGTGTAAAAAGTGGAATACAATGATTTTACCAGGCCTTCAAAGCCATTGAATACGCTTAATACCAGTATCAGTGCCGCTGTACCGATAATGATCGCAGCAATACTGATCCACGCAATGACGTTAATCGCATTAGTGGATTTTTTGGCTTTAAAATATCTCCAGGCAAACAGGAGGTGCAAGGTGATTAATTGATTTGTTGATCAGGAATAGACTTATTCAGGTTTGCTCTTTTTATCCTCTTCTATCTTTTTGAACAGCACTTCCATTTTGAATACCTGATCCAGTGTATCATCCTGGTAAAACTTCAAAACAGGCATACTTCGCAACTGGTGTCTTACTTTGGCCGCCAGTTCTTTTTTGATCTCATGATGGCGCTCCTCTACTTTTTTCAATGCCGCTTTGATATCCTTTACCTGGAAAAAACTCAGGTAAAATCTGGCCTCGAGCAGGTCGGGCGTCACTTTTACGGATGAAATGGATACCATGCCGCCATCCATCATATTCAGCCCCATCCGCTGGAAAATGATGTTCATTTCTTCATTAAGCAAACCTGCTATCTGCTTTTGCCGCTTTCCTTCTTCCATGTCTTAACAATTGGGTTCGCTGTAAAATTAGTTACTTTGCGCCGTTTACGTTACATAACAGGCTTCATGAAGAAATATTCCCGGATTTTTAACTACCTGAAGGATTATAAAAGCAAGATCGCTCTCTACTTTCTTTGCATTATACTTTCGATTGTATTTTCCATTGTCTCATTCGGGATGCTTTCTCCTTTTTTTAAGCTGATCTTTCAGCAGGAGCAGGTGAACAGGAGCGATAAAGCGACAGAGAATATTACGGAAATTATTTATGCCCGGATAAAAGATATGGGCCAACTGGATGCATTAGCCCTGATATGCGTGATTATTGTTGTGGCCATCCTTCTGAAGAATATTTTTTTGTATTTCTCTTTTTACATACTCAATCCGCTAAAAAACAAAATTGTCAACCAACTCCGGTCTGAACTATACTATAAGATACTCCGCCTGCCTATCGGATATTTTACCGAAAAACGAAAAGGAGACCTGATCAGCCGGACTACCAACGATGTATATGAAGTGGAAGGATCACTGATAGGCGCCCTGGAAGGCTGGATCAGGGACCCGCTGACAATACTGATCAATTTTGCTGCTCTCTTTTACATCAGCCCTGAACTAACCGCAGCTATCCTTATTTGTATCCCGGCTATTGGTTTTATCCTGGGACGGATATCGAGGTCTTTAAAAAAGCAATCAACCGAAGCGGCTATTAAAAACGGAGAATCATTATCGGTGCTCGATGAAACCCTGAACGGACTCAGGGTGATCAAGGCATTCAATATCGAATCACTATTGAAAGGCCGTTTTAATAAGATCAATGACGAATTACTCACGGCAAAAAATAAGATCAGCCGGAGACGGGATATGGCCTCCCCCGTATCGGAGGTACTGGGGGTCATTGTTTTTGTGGGCATCCTCTGGTTTGGCGGACAATTAGTACTTGGCAAAAGAATCCCACTGGATGCTTCAGATTTTCTTACCTATCTCGCTTTGTTCTATAATATCATTAACCCGGTGAAGGCTCTTTCTACTTCTTTCAGCAATATGCAGAAAGGAACGGCAGCGATCATGCGTATTGAAGAGGTGCTGAAAACCCCTGTTTCTGTAGATGACAACGTTGCAGGCAAAAAGCTCAGTTCATTCAATCACTCTATCGAATTCCGTAATGTCAGTTTTGCTTACGAGGATGCTGTAATACTGGATAACATCAATCTTATTATTGAAAAGGGGAAGACTATTGCTTTGGTGGGTTCTTCAGGCGCCGGCAAATCAACATTGGCTGATCTTGTACCAAGGTTTCATGACGTGACCGGTGGTGAAGTTTTGGTTGATGGCGTGAATATCAGAGACTACTCCCTCCATTCAGTACGCAGCCTCATGAGCATTGTAACCCAGGAGCCCATCCTGTTCAACGATTCCATTAGCAACAATATCCGGCTTGGCAAAGAGAATGCTACCCAGGATGAGATTATACATGCGGCCAAAGTAGCCAATGCACACAATTTTATTATCCAGAAAGAACAGGGATACGACACGAATATCGGCGACAGGGGCAGTAAATTAAGCGGGGGTGAACGCCAGCGGCTTACTATTGCAAGGGCTGTTGTCAAAAATCCGCCGATCCTGATACTGGATGAAGCCACTTCTTCGCTTGATACAGAAAGCGAACGCCTGGTGCAGGATGCCATCAATAACATGATGCAGAACCGTACGAGTATTGTCATTGCGCATCGCCTCAGCACTATCCGACATGCCGATGAGATCATTGTACTGCAAAAAGGAAAAATCGTTGAAAGAGGAACCCATGAACAATTGCTGTCGCAGAACGGGTTTTATAAGAGGCTGGTGGAGATGCAGGAGGTGAAATAATATTAGAATTAATAAATCAAAGCAGGATGATTATTTTTTCAATTCCTCCCGGCTGATAACGATCTTCTGTATCTCACTCGTTCCCTCTCCTATCGTACAAAGTTTTGCATCCCGGTAATGTTTTTCCACCGGAAAGTCTTTGGTATACCCGTACCCGCCGAATATCTGCACGGCATCATTGGCTACTTTCACCGATACTTCACTGGCATAGTATTTTGCCATCGCCGCCACTTTGGTCACATATTCACCCCGATTCTTCAGGTCGCAGGCCTGCAGGGTCAGCAATTCGGCCGCCTGGATCTCGGTAGCCATGTCGGCCAGTTTAAATGATATACCCTGGAAACTCGAAATAGGTTTATCGAACTGATACCGCTCCTGCGAATATTTCAACGCAGCCTCATAAGCTCCTTTAGCAATACCCAATGCAAGAGAAGCGATAGATATCCTTCCTCCATCCAGTACCTTCATAGCCTGCCTGAAGCCATCGCCTACATCCCCAAGACGACTGGCATCCGGAATACGGCAGTTATCAAAGATCAGCTCAGCTGTTTCGCTGGCCCGCATACCCAGTTTATTTTCTTTCTTGCCGGCTGTGAACCCCTTTGTTCCCATCTCCACTATAAAAGCAGTAGAGTTGTTCTTTACTCTCGGCTCGCCTGTCCTGCATATCACCACGGCCACATTACCGCTCTTGCCATGGGTGATCCAGTTTTTGGTGCCGTTGATCACCCAGTCATTTCCATCTCTTACAGCGGTGCATTTCATGTTACCGGCATCACTGCCGGTATTGGCTTCCGTCAGTCCCCATGCACCTATCCATTCGGCCGTTGCCAGTTTAGGCAAATACTTTTTTTTCTGCTCTTCATTAGCAAACAATAGAACATGCCCAGTGCAAAGAGAATTATGGGCAGCTACACTTAAACCGATCGAGCCGCAAACTTTTGCGATCTCCTCGATCACCACTTTGTATTCAAAATAACTGAGCCCGGCGCCACCGTACTCATGGGGAACAAAAACACCCATCATTCCCATATGCCCCAGCTCTTTGAAAATATGAACCGGGAATTCCTGGGTCTCATCCCACTCCATGACATGCGGCTTTATATGTTGCTGGGCAAAATCCCTGGCAGTATGAGCAACTTGTTGTGTGAGTTCTGATAACCGGAAATCCATAGATTGATGATCCTATTTGTTCAATTTAAAAAGATGTGCCACCATCCCGATGGCAATCGGGAGGATGGCACATTTTACGAGGTCGCTAAAGAACCATAGCAAGCAACCGTTAGCAATCGTTAAAGGCTGATGCAAGTAAGTGATTTTTCTGATAACTAACAAGCGTTAGGGGTAAAATTTTATTCACTGCCTCCCTGACCGGTTGTGCCTATCCGGTGATTTATACTTCTACGACCAAATTATCATACGCCAGGTGAACACCCGGCGGAAGTTCTGCTTCTACCACATGATGCAAACCCAGTTGATGAGATATATGTGTAAAATACGCGGTCTTTACGTTCAATTCCTGTACCAGGGCCACTGCTTCGTCCAGGTTAAAATGGGATATATGCTTCTGCTTTCGCAGCGCATTTAATACTAATACCTCGCTGCCCCTGATCTTCTCTTTTGACTCATCATCTATTTTATTGGCATCTGTGATATAGGTGAAATTCCCGAAACGAAAACCCATAACCGGCATGCGTAAATGCCAGACCGGCACCGGAAGTACCAGAATGTCTCCTACCGTGAAAGGGTCATGAGTAATTGTATTCATTTTCAACTCAGGTGTACCCGGGTACTTAGTATCAGAAAAAGCATAATAGAAATCCCGGCGAACAGCTTCTTCGGTCAGTGAATCAGCATAGATCTGCATGGGTCGTTTAGTAAAAAAATTGAATGCCCGTATATCATCAAGACCTGCGAGGTGATCTTTATGCGGATGGGTAAACACTACAGCATCGAGCTGTTTCACTTTTTGCCGCAGCATCTGGTAGCGGAAGTCGGGACCGGTATCTACCACCAATGTAGTATGAGCTGATTGTACAAGAATACTGGAACGAAGACGTTTGTCCTTTTGATCAGACGAGCGACAGACTTCACAATCGCAGGCGATCATCGGTACGCCGCTGCTGGTGCCGGTGCCAAGAAAAGTGATCTGAAGAGAAGGATAACTCACCCGGCAAATGTAGAGTGCAAACAGAAGATTGAGAAATACAAAACTTATTGCCCGTTATCTTCTGTCTCCAGCCTTGAGACAATATTCAGGTAAAGCTTTCTGGCATCTTCTGTCAGCAAATCAGCATTGATATCCAACTGCGGGATCAGGTCAAGCAGGGTATTAATGCGACCTTCTGTCTGCAGAAATTTATTCAGCACTACTACCCTTTTGGCCTCCAGTATGCAATATCCGCTTTGAAAATTCCCTCTTTCGTAGCGCAACACATAACCGGCCTGCTCAGGGATCGCTTCCAGTTTGTCAAGAGTGGATTGAGTGTATTTCATAGACCCCAACCCCAAAAGGGGCTTTTAAAACTTTAATTTCTAATTGATGCTATCTTATAAAATACGAAGCTACATCATCATAGATTTTGTTATTTATTTCTTTTCCACAAATGTGAGAACGTTCATATTTTCCCCTTTAGGAGTTAGGGGTTTACTTACTCTGCATCTTTATCACCGGCACAATCATCTCCTCCAGGCTTACCCCTCCATGCTGGAATGTATTGCGGTAATAGTTGGCATAATAATTATAATTGTTGGGATAACAGAGAAAGCCATCTTCCTTTGCAAATATGAACGATGAGTTGATGGTCGGTACCGGGAGTCCTGCTTCCTTAGGATCCCGGAATGCCAGCACTTCTTTGGGCTCATAATTCAGGTTGCGGCCGTGTTTGTAACGAAGATTCGTCGTTGTTTGCTTGTCGCCCACTACTTTGTAAGGTGTCTTGACTCTTACACTGCCATGATCGGTGGCCAGTACGATCTTGATATTCTTGTCAGCAATTTTCTTCAATGCCTGGTGAAGCGGTGAATGCTCGAACCAGGATGTAGTGATGCTCCGGTAACTCATTTCATCACCCGCCAGCTCCTTCAGCACTTCCATTTCTGTACGGGCATGGCTGAGCATATCTACAAAATTATACACGATCACATTCAGGTCATTGTTCAGCAGGTTGTGTATATTGTTGAACATATCTATACCCGCCTGGTTATTCACTACTTTGGTGTACGACACCTTCAGATCGCTGCGGCCAAGTCGCTTTAACTGCGACCGGAAGAACTCCTCTTCATGCAAATTCTTACCTCCTTCTTCTTCATCATTCTTCCACTGGTTGGGGAATTGCTTTTCGATCTCTGCGGGCAACAACCCCGCAAAAATGGCATTGCGGGCATATTGTGTAGCAGTAGGCAAAATGCTATAGAAACTATCTTCTTCCAGTATGCGGAAACTCTCAGTAAAGATCGGCTGTATCGCTTTCCACTGATCAAACCGAAGATTATCTATCAATATGAAGAAAAGCGGGGTGCCTTTCTCTGCATGAGGCAGTACTTTAAACTTGAAAAGATTGTGTGACATCACCGGCCCATCGGTACTCTTAGGGTTTACCCATGATGCATAATTCCGGGAAACAAATTTGAAGAACTCTGTATTGGCTTCGCTTTTCTGGCTTTGCAGCACTTCCTGCATTTCCGGGCTGTCGCTCTTTTGCATCTCGAGCTCCCAGTACACAAGCTTCTTGTAAATATCCATCCACTCGTTATAGTCGGGATTACTGTTCAGGGCCATGAAAAGATTACGGAACTGCTGCTGATAGGCGGTCGTCGTTTTTTCTGCTACCAGTCTCTTATTATCAATGATCTTTTTCAGGCTGAGCCATACCTGGTTAGGGTTAACAGGTTTTATCAAATAATCGCTGATCTGCGAGCCGATAGCTTCGTCCATCAGGTTCTCGGTCTCGTTCTTTGTGATCAGCACAACCGGTAATGACTGGTTCACTTCTTTGATCTTTGCGAGGGTTTCCAGCCCCGTGATGCCCGGCATGGATTCATCAATCAATACCACATCCACCGGGTTATCTTTTACAAAATCAATCGCATCAAACCCATTGGTAAAAGTTTGTACTTCGTAACCCTTGTTCTCCAAAAACATTTTTTGTGACTGCAGGCTTTCTATTTCATCGTCCACCCAGATGATCTTTGCTATGGCCATTCTGTTTACATTTAAATTGTCAGGTTGAATATTGGTTTCCTCTTTTTATCGCTGTTCTCTTTCCCGGATTGGTAAATTTAGCTTTTTAAACCTGCCCTTTGTACATTTGCGGCCTTCCCTTTAACAAAAAGTCAACAATGAACGTTGTCCGCAAGATCATCAACGACCCTGTCTATGGTTTTATTACCATTGACCACCCGCTGATCCTGCAGATAATTTCCCATCCCTGGTACCAGCGCTTACGCAATATCCACCAGATGGCTTTCGCTCATCTTGTTTATCCCGGCGCCATGCATTCCAGGCTTCATCATTCATTAGGCGCCTATCACCTGATGAGTAATGCGATCAGCGAACTTAAAAGTAAAGGAATTGATATCACAGCAGACGAAGAACTCGGAGCAAAGATCGCCATCCTGCTGCATGATGTCGGGCATGGCCCCTTCTCCCATGCGCTGGAAAATGAACTGATACCCGGCGTTCACCATGAGATGATCTCTTTACTGATCATCCGGAAAATGAATGAAGAGTTTGATGGCCGCCTGCAAACAGCTATTGAGATCTTTACCAATAATTACCCCAAACGTTTTCTTCACCAGCTTGTTTCGGGTCAACTGGATGTGGACCGGATGGATTATCTGAATCGTGATAGTTTTTTTACCGGTGTATCTGAAGGAGTGATAGGATATGACCGCATCATCAAAATGCTCATGGTAAAAGATGGCGACCTGGTAGTGGAAGAGAAAGCGATCTATTCGATAGAAAAATTTTTGGTCAGCCGCCGGCTGATGTACTGGCAGGTATACCTCCACAAAACAGTACTGGCAGCAGAAATGATGCTGGTAAAGATCATCCGCCGTGCAAAGGAACTGATCGCCAAAGGAGAAAAACTGGAGGCGGCATCAGATGCCTTAAATTTTTTCCTGCACCGGATACATGACCATACAGCCATCGGACAGCATCTTGGCACTTTTTGCCGTTTAGATGATCATGATGTAATGGCGACGATCAAGAACTGGAGC
Source organism: Chitinophagaceae bacterium (assembly GCA_016787085.1). Taxonomy (GTDB): domain Bacteria; phylum Bacteroidota; class Bacteroidia; order Chitinophagales; family Chitinophagaceae; genus VBAT01. Next base: position 46,722 of record JAEUVJ010000031.1, read on the forward strand.
CTGCACCCTGATAAAATATTGGCCCTGCTTTGTCGTTCTATAGTGGAAAGACGTTTGTATAAAGTAAAACTGCAGGCTGTTGAAATAGATAAAGAACTTGTTAAAGAAAAAACAAAAGAAGCCAGGGAAAAGCTCGCCATTAATGAGGAAGAAGCAGGCTATTTTGTCTTTACCGGAATTGCCAGCAATACTACCTATAACCCGGCGGACGAAAAGATCAATATTTTATTCAAGGACGGAACGATAAAGGATATTTCACAGGTGGACAATGCGCTGATACAACAGAACCTCAGCAGCACGGTCAAAAAATATTACATTTGTTATTTAAGATAGCCGAGAGCCTTGAGCGATAAAATGCGGCCCTCCGATCAGGGCTTATGCCTTTATCCCTTAACTCGAAGCGGAAAGCCTTACACATGACATTTCTTGCATCCCAGATAGCACTGATCATTAATGGCACAATAGAAGGTGATCCAGGTGCTGCCGTTGATTCTTTTGGCAAAATAGAAGAAGCCAGTCCGGGCCAGCTTTCTTTCCTGGCAAATCCCAAATACGAAGATTACTTGTATAGTACCCGGGCTTCTGTTATCATCATTAACCGGGACTTTGTACTGAAGCAACCTGTTTCTGCTACGCTGATAAGGGTAGCTGATGCCTATACAGCTTTTGCGACCCTGCTCGCCAAATACCAGGAGATCATGCAGCAGCAGCTGACCGGTATACAGGAGCCAATTTATATGGCAAAAACGGCCTCAGTGGGTCAAAATGTTTTTATCGGCGCTTTTGCCTACCTCGGCGAAAATGTAAAAGTGGGGGATAACACAAAGATCTACCCGAACGTTTTTGTCGGCGACAATGTGACGATTGGTGATAACAGCATTATCCATCCCGGTGTAAAACTTTACCACGATTGCCAGGTGGGGAATCATGTCATCATTCATGCCGGCACAGTCATCGGGAGTGATGGGTTTGGTTTTGCGCCCCAGGCAGACGGAAGTTTCAAGAAAGTTCCGCAGATCGGCAATGTAGTGATAGAAGATCATGTGGAGATCGGCGCCAATGCCACTATTGACAGGGCCACCATTGGCTCTACCCTTATAAAATCCGGCGCCAAACTGGATAACCTGATACAGATAGCTCATAATGTAGAAGTCGGCAACAGTACCGTCATCGCTGCACAAGCCGGCGTCAGCGGCAGTACCAAGATCGGCAATGGTGTGATGATCGGCGGACAAGCCGGTATCGTAGGCCATATACAAATAGGCGATGGTGCTAAGGTCAATGCACAAAGCGGCGTAAGCAAATCCCTGGAACCCGGGAAAGCTGTCACCGGCTCACCCGCCTATGATTATACAGCCGCCCTTCGCAGCCAGGCTGTCAATCGTAAACTTCCTGAACTGGAAAAAAGGATAAAAGAACTGGAAGCACTCATTAAACAACTGATGAGTGAAAGGATCTCCGGCTGACGATAACCCCGCTTTATTCGTTCTCTTTTACTTTTTTACCTGTCCTGTCAATATAATACATGACACCCCCACTGTCCATTACTCTGGCCACTCCCTGCTCAAATACATCTCCCATCACAAACCGATAACCGATCACCAGTTTATTATTGGTGTCAATATACCCCCAGCGCATCTTATTGTTCATCACCGGGGCCACTCCTTCTGAAAAACTGCGGGCATTGTCGTACTGCAGTGCGATCAGCACCTTGCCGGTTTTATCAATAAAGCCATAGCTGCCATTACTGACTACCGCCATTCCGTCACGGAAACTCATAGCATCATCATACTTCAGCGGAACCACCTCTTTACCGGTGCTGTCAATAAATCCCCATTTACCATTGGCTTTTACTGCAGCCATTCCTTCTGAAAAGGTCAGCGCTTCATCATAGATAAGTGGCACTATCAGCTTACCCTCCTTATTGACATAACCATGTTTATCGCCTTTACCTACAAGACTCAACCCGCAAACACAATCATCTACATGATCATATTCTTTTGCCCAGCTCTGGGCAAAACCGTCCTGGAGAAACAGGATACCCAGAAAATAGAAAAGTATTTTTTTCATACCTAATAGTTTAGAGTGAAATAATTATCGCCCCGGTGTCAAGGTAGAAGTATTGGCAGGAGCGATCTATGACGCCGGGCAAAGAGGAATATGATTTTCGGCAAATCGGGGTATGAAGAGCTTCAGCCAACGGTTACCATAGCGGCTCCGCTGTCTCTGCTGCTCTCTGCATAATTCCTATATTTGTCATTATGAATCCTATCATCGAAAAGAAACCTTCAGGTGGCGATAATCCTTCCGCCCACTTCAACCCTGATAAGCAGCATACATTAAAGTCTGCCGTTAGTGTTTCCGGTACAGGTCTTCATACCGGTGTAATGGCCGACCTGATACTAAAACCGGCTAACCCTGGTTTTGGCCTGCAGTTCCAGCGTATTGATCTGCCGGGTCAGCCGGTGATAAAAGCCGATTGTGATCTTGTTACAGACGTTAGCCGCGGCACCACGCTGGAGGCAAATGGGGCAAAGGTCAGTACAGTAGAACATGTGCTGGCAGCGCTGGTAGGTATGGGCGTTGATAATTGCCTCATCGAGATCAATGGACCCGAAATGCCAATCATGGATGGCAGTTCGCAGCCTTTTGTGGAGCTGATAGAAGAAGCAGGTGTTATCGAACAGGATGCAGCAAAAGTGTGGTACAGTATTGATGAGAATATCTACCATTATAACGAATCAAAAAGAGCGGAGATGGTAGCCATGCCTGCCATGGAATACAATATCACTACGCTGATAGACTTTAATTCGCCGGTATTGGGCACACAGCATGCCGGTTTGAAGCACATCACTGATTTCAAGTCAGAGATAGCGCCCTGCCGGACCTTTGTTTTCCTGCATGAACTCGAAATGCTCCTCGACAACAACCTGATCAAGGGAGGTGATGTCAACAATGCTATTGTGATCGTTGATAAGCCTGTGGACGAAAAAGAAACGAAAAGACTGAAAGAAATATTCCGCCGTGATAAAATAGAAGTCAAGAGCGAAGGGTATCTGAACAATATCGAATTACGTTTTCCAAATGAGCCTGCACGACATAAGTTATTGGATGTAGTAGGCGACCTGGCGCTGATAGGGTATCCTATCAAAGCCAGGATCATTGCCAACCGGCCCGGCCATAGTACCAATGTTGAGTTTGCCCGGAAGATAAAACAGTACATCAAAAAGAATAAACACACCAAAGGCGTTCCTGTTTATGATCCTACGTTACCGCCTGTTTATGATTACCAGTTCATTGAAAAAACACTGCCCCACCGCTTCCCTTTTGCCCTTGTGGACAAGATCATTGAGCTGAGCGATACGCAGATAGTAGGAGTAAAGAATGTAACCTTCAATGAATGGTTCTTCCAGGGTCACTTTCCCGGCAACCCGGTAATGCCCGGGGTATTACAAATAGAAGCACTGGCTCAATGCGGCGGCATATTGGCCATTAACCTGAGCAGGGATGGAGAATACGACACGTATTTTTTGAAAATAGATAACTGCAAATTCAAACAAATGGTAAGGCCCGGCGACACCATGCTGCTGAAGATGGAACTGTCTGCCCCTATCCGCAGGGGTATTTGTGAAATGAAGGGAACCGTATATGTCGGAAATAAAGTAGCGACAGAAGCTGATCTGGTAGCCCAGATCGTAAAGCGGTAGCAGGTAATTTTACCGGGTAAAATGATTCATCGGAAGGGTTGAAAAACGGGTATTTTTCAGCCCTTTTTTAATCGCTTTACGGGCATAAAAAAACAGTGCTTTTTTAACCGCTGAAAGCCGCTTAAGCCCTGCATTTTCCGTACATTTGTCAGCATTTCATTCTTACAGTTTTAACGATTGGAATTCCCCCTTTATGAGTACAGAAACAACAGAAAAAATACCAGCGGCAGGCAGTGGTTATGGTGCAGATAGTATCCAGGTCCTGGAAGGACTCGAAGCAGTTCGTAAACGGCCTGCCATGTATATTGGAGATATTAGTGTCAAAGGTTTACACCATCTCGTTTATGAAGTAGTGGACAACTCCATTGACGAAGCATTGGCGGGATATTGCAAAAACATTACTGTCAACATACATGAAGATAATTCTATCTCGGTTGCTGATGACGGACGCGGTATCCCTACAGGCATGCATGCCAAGGAAAAACGTTCTGCACTGGAAGTGGTAATGACGGTGTTACATGCAGGTGGCAAATTTGATAAAGGATCCTATAAAGTTTCGGGAGGTCTGCATGGTGTAGGTGTAAGCTGCGTCAATGCATTAAGTACAAAACTGCTTGTTACGGTTAATCGTGAAGGAAAAACATTCGAACAGGAATACAAGATCGGGGTACCACAATATGCAGTACGTGAGATAGGCGTCAGTGATATTACAGGCACCACGGTTCATTTCTGGCCGGATGACAGCATTTTTATCACTACAGTTTACAACAAGGATATCCTGGAAGGCCGTTTACGTGAATTGGCTTTCCTGAACAGGGGCGTTCGCATCATACTTAACGATCTGCGTGAAGCAGAAGAGAATAACGGTCATTACAGCAAAAGCTTTTACAGTGAAGGAGGTATTGTTGAATTTGTTGAATTGCTTGACAGTAATGCAGGGCGCAACCCTTTGATCCCAAAAGTACTGTCCGTGGAAGGACGGGATGAAACCACGAATGTGACCGTGGAAGTAGCCTTGAGCTATAATGACAGCTATAGTGAGCACATCTATTCCTACGTCAATAATATCAACACGATTGAAGGCGGTACACACGTATCAGGTTTCCGGCGTGCATTGACAAGGGTATTTAAAAATTATGGCGATAAGAACGGGCTTTTTGAAAGAGCTAAAGTGGAGATCGAAGGCGATGATTTTCGTGAAGGATTAAGTGCTATCATTTCTGTGAAAGTGCCCGAACCCCAGTTTGAAGGCCAGACCAAGACCAAACTGGGAAACAATGAAGTAATGGGCGTAGTAGACAGCACAGTTTCCAAAACATTGGAAGCCTATCTCGAAGAAAATCCGAGAGAAGCGAAGAATATCATCAACAAAGTGATCCTCTCTGCACAGGCAAGAGCGGCTGCCAGAAAAGCAAGGGAACTGGTGCAACGCAAAACGGTGCTGACAGGAGGCGGACTTCCCGGAAAACTGGCCGATTGCTCTGACCGTGATCCGAAACGCTGCGAGTTGTTCCTCGTTGAGGGTGACTCAGCGGGTGGTACTGCCAAGCAGGGAAGAGACAGGAGCTTCCAGGCCATCCTTCCATTGAGGGGTAAGATATTGAACGTGGAAAAAGCCATGGAGCATAAGATCTACGATAATGAGGAGATCAGGAATATGTTCACGGCACTGGGTGTCAAGATCGGCACACCTGAAGACCCGAAGGCGCTTGACCTGAGCAAACTTCGCTATCACAAACTGATCATCATGACCGATGCCGATGTGGACGGAAGCCATATAGCCACACTGATCCTTACTTTTGTTTTCAGGTATATGACCGAGCTGGTGGAACAAGGATATGTATATATTGCCCAGCCACCTCTTTATTTAGTAAAGAAAGGAAAAGAACAGGCATATGCCTATAACGAAGAACAACGGAAAGCCCTGGTTGAAAAAATAGGTGCCGGTAAGGATGATTCCGTGAATATCCAACGGTATAAAGGTCTGGGGGAAATGAACGCCAGCCAGCTTTGGGAAACAACCATGAACCCCGAAACTCGTACGCTGAAGAAGGTGACCATTGAAAGCGCCACCGCCGCTGATCTTGTTTTCAGCACCCTGATGGGGGATGAAGTGGCCCCCAGGCGGGAGTTCATCGAAAGCCACGCCAGATACGCCAAACTGGATGTATAAGCCTTTTTCAACCCTACGTGGAAAACTTGGGTCGCAAAGCATAAAAAACTAAAAATTAAGGAATTAGCCCCGGGAAGCCGGGGCTTTTCTTTAGCCAAAGGCTCCATGTAAACGGCCAGACTTTCTAAAATGCTTAATTTCAGGCATTAATCATCAAAACCTAATACCCATGTCTGAAGTAACATTAACCGCCTACAACGTAAAAACAAAGGAAAAAGGTGTCGCTATCCAGGATGCTGTTATAACCAAAACCGCCAAAGGCGCCTACATGGCCCAGGGTCATGATGGCAAAGGAAATAAATTGACTACTTTACTGAACGGTGAAAAAGCACTGGCCGCTATTAAGGCCGGTATAGCCAAGCAAGGCTGGTAAGCTCTTTCACTTTAGGTTTTCGGGGACACATGAGTTAAACAAGGCAACAGCGCCTGTTGCCTGTTCTGTCTAAAAAAACAGGTATGTTCAACTCATGTGTCCTCTTCTTTATTGTAGTAAGTTTTGCGTTCTCTTCCGTTTTGAAGGGGCAAAACAATGCGGCTTTTACAAAAAACGGCAACAACATTGTAGAGGCCAGTTGCTCAGAAGTAAGTTTCAGGGGTGGCACCTCTTTCTATCTTAATACTACCACGGTTAATTCTTACGGCTCAGCCTGGTACCATAAAACTCTCGATCTCACTCAGCCTTTTGACTTAGGATTCTATATTATCATTAATAATCTTACCAGCACCGGCTTCCAGGATATTATTGAAGGAGTAAGTTTTACCATGCAAACACAGGGCACAAACGTGATCGGCGCCCCGGAAGCAGGTATGGGGTTTGGCGGTATCCAGCCATCTGTTTCGGTAAGCCTGGACATGAAACATAACCTGGGTGAGTATGACCCGGACTATCCTCACCTGGCCATACAATCCAATGGCATTACAGATCATTCCTCAGCACAGAACCTTAGTGCCCCGGTCAATATATCGCCTTATATAAAGAACCTGGCACCACCCACAGCTCCCGAACCCCTGATCATGTTGCAGGTATTCTGCAAAATACTATGGGATCCCACCACCAGGACGCTTACCGTACTTTTTGACGGAACACCGATGGTCAGCATTACAAAAGACTTGGTAGCCACTGTTTTTAATGGAAACCCTATTGTACACTGGGGCTTTACCTGTTCGCAGGACTATTTTGTTGCGGCCCCTCCCGGCGATCCTGCCCCTTCTATCCGCACACCCTTTGTTCGTTTTTATTTTGGCAAGATCACCCCGGATTTCATTTCAAATCCCAGACTGGATACCTGTTACACTACTCCTGTCCTGTTTCGTGATAACTCGATCTACGATCAAAATGATGTGACCAACAGCATTAACCTGGCCCGTTGGTACTGGGAATTTGGCAATGGTATCACCTCTACGCTGCAGAACCCACTACCTCAACATTATCCCGGTCCCGGGGCATACACATTACGGTATACTGTGACCAACCAGATCGGGTGTACCGTAGATACATTGGTACGAAAGATCAAATTAGGTTCAAAACCACAACCAGACTTCTCAGTAACCGGCACCTGCGAAGGAGTTCCTTCATTGTTTTCTGACAAAACCACTGTAGCAACAGGTGAGCCCACGTTCTGGAACTGGACATTTGCCAACGCCACACCTGCTGCCAGCACCGAACAACATCCTGCTGTCATTTTCGACCAACCGGGTATGCATGATGTAAGTCTTGTAGTAACATCTGAGATGCGTTGCGTCTCCGACAGGATAACGAGAACAGTAGAGATAAAAGAACAACCGCAAATAAATTTCAGTTATATAAAAGACTGTTTCAGGAATATTGTATTCAACAGTTCTGTCATCAACAATGCAACGATAGACCGATGGCATTGGTCCTTTGGCGATGGAACCGGGTCATCACTGGCCGCACCCGGCCACTTCTATGCTGCTGATGATACCTTCGCTGTGTCATTAACAGCTGTTTCAGCCAATGGCTGCCGCTCAGATACGAACACACAGCTTATCCCTGTAAAAAAGATCATTGCGTTTGCCGGCAACGATACCATCGTGGCTGCAGGTCAACCCCTGTGGCTGCACGCAAAAGTGAGCAGCAGTCATGTATCCTGGTCTCCTCCCGATTTTCTCAGCAGCAATGATATACCAGACCCCATAGCCACTTTACAGCATGACCAAACCTATTACCTGACAGTGATCAATGAGGATGGGTGCACTATGAAAGACACGATCAGTATCGTTGTTTTTGCCGGACCTGATATTTACGTTCCATCTGCCTTTACGCCCAATGGCGACGGGAAAAATGATGTATTGAAAGCAGTCATTCCCGGGATAAGAACATTGCATGAATTTGCAATATTTAACAGATGGGGGCAAAAAGTGTTTGGCACCCAAAATCCATCATTAGGGTGGAATGGCCAACTGAAAGGAAAACCTGCAGAGCCGGGTGTATATGTATGGCAAGTTCAGATAACTGACTTCAGGGGAGTAACCCGTTATAAAAAAGGGACAGTCACATTAATAAGATAACATGGGCAGCAATTAAAAACCCGGTATCACTTCACCTGATACCGGGTTTCCTTTTATCAAACTTAGTTCGTTTACTGTTTCATCAGCCGGAACACCTGTTTTTTCTCTCCTGCTGTTACTTCCAGCATATAAAGACCCGGAGCATATTGCGGCGATTGCAGGTCAATACTATGCTTCTGAACGAACCCTGTTGCGGGTAATTTCGTTTGCTGTACCAGCTTGCCGTTCATATCATAAAGCTTCACGCCTCCATTCACATCCTCATTCACCTGGTAAACAAAATTGAATAAACCCTTTGAAGGATTAGGATATACCAGCCACGGTGTTTCATTCTCAAACACGACAGGCCGGACCACTGAATAGGTAAAACGCCCATCAAGGTCAACGATCTTCAGGCGATAGTAACGTACACCTGATTTACCGCTTTCCATATCGGTAAAGCTATACTGCTGTTCCGTAGAAGAAGTACCGTTGCTGCTGACTTCACCAACCTTTACAAACCGGTTGCGCTGGAATTCTTCATTACCCTTTGCCAGTTCTATTTCAAAACGGGCCACATTCAGTTCTGAAGCTGTCTTCCATTCCACCAGCACATCCTTTTTATTCATAGCTTTCTTTGCAGTAAAGCTTACTAATTCTGCAGGCAATGTCTGGTTATTACCAAGTCCGCCATTATTCAGCCAGAATTCCGAGAAGTCCTTTACTTTAAACTCTGCATAATATCCTTTATCAAATGGCACCTTAATCACATTAGACGGAATAATAAATAACCAATCGCCCAATTCGGCATTATCTGCCAGTGTGCCGTTCTCTTTGGACGTATCCGCGTCATTGTATTTTGAAACCCCCAGTTCATACGCCATCTGCGGTTTGGTACAACCGGGACATCCCGTTGCATTGATCAGGTTCTCTGTTTCTGTATCTAAGAAATAAAAACGAACAGATGTGGAATCAGCCAGGTTCCTGTTGGCCGGTTTGATAGTGATGTTCCTGTCATGATAGTATTGGCTACTGTTGGTACGCACGGCAGCGGTATTGATATATGTTCTGGCGTTGGTACTGCCGAGGTTCTGGCCATTGGGATTGACAGAAGCGATCAGTTTCCCGCCATCAGTAAAGTCAACCCAGCTACTACCACTGACTGCCGGTTGGTTGATCGTGTTACTGGTATAGGGAGCTCCTTCGTAAATGCCATAGGTATTATCATAGATATGGATATCATCTACCCCAATCCCTTCCCGGTTCACAAACGGATCGGTAGTAACGACAAACCGTAACCGTAACCTGTTATATCCTGTGGGCAAAGGAATGGTCGCCACATGCCAGCGGGTATAATTCTGCACACTCCATAATGGGTTGCTGGTGTAATTGCGGTTGTACCAGTTGGTACCTTGTCCTACCGCCCCGAGTCTTGTCCAGCTGACACCATCCGGCGAATACTCCATATAAGCACCATCACAAAGATTAGCAGGACCGGCACCACAATCTTCCAGGTCCAGCGCAATACTCAAACTTAATGTAGGACTAGTCATGCCGGTAATGTCAAAGCAGGGCGAATAGAGATACGACAATTGCTGATCCCTGTAGTTGCCCGTCAGGTTGGTTACCCATGCCTTGCTGCCACTGGCAGCCCGGTTGATCCTGGTGGCTGCCGGTGTTCCATACTCCCATGAATCATTCTTGCCTCCCGAATACCAGTTGCCGTTGTTTGTCTCAAAGTTTTCCAAATAAGGATACGTAGCAATGACCGGTGAGTTTCGTATCGTCACCGTGATCGTATCATTCTCCCGGAATGAATCACCCCCGTAATCCACCCATACTTTTACCTCGTGTACACCGATCGCTGAAAGATCAGCCGTTGCCGTGAAAGTATAAGAAACGCTTGTATTAGCAGCGATACTTGCTATTGATTCTGTCACAGTGGCTCCGCCATCCACAGAGAATTTTACGGGGATCGTATTGATCGTTGCATCTGCGCTGTTCCTGACCGTTACTCTTACCGGCACGGTCGCATTCAATCCGCAACTTGCCACGATCGGCGTATCCAGGCTTACCATCTGTATGTCATTATCCACTTTATACAAATGGATATCGTCGAATGTATATCCTTCGCCGGTCAGGTTATCTGCTGCAAGCAGGTGGCCAAACTGGCCAAAACGTACCTGGAAACTGGTGGAGAAATCCTGGCTGTTGGCAGCAAGTATATCACTCAACTCAATACTCGCTGATTTTTTATATGTGCCCGGCTCATTTTGATTAGCGTACAGATCATATACTTCTATCCACAGCTGCGTATCATCGCCCCTGACCCATATCTTGTTGGCATTATCCGGCCCCTGCCCGTGGTTCTTATATACAAAATCAAATCGGATATCGTCTGCCGTAGCAGCATGAGGCAACAAGTTAAATGTTGCTTTTAATGAATCGGCAGTACCTCCCCCGTTGAACCGGTCGGCATCCAGCGACAAGGCTTTACTGCCTGAATAGGCAATACCGGTATTGATAAATGTTCTTACCCTGCCAAGGGCAGTTGAACTATTAAAATCATACCGGTCAGCACCGCTCAGGCCGATCTGCCCGCGATAATAAGCGGAATCATCGGCCGTCTCCAGGTCATCTGTAAAATCACTGCCTGTAATTAATGTGATCGGTGCATTCGGCAGTTGCTTGACAAGAACAGTGACCGTATCATTAATACCTACGGGGTCAGCCGCCGAAGTATTTTCCACCACTATCCTCAATGAATAATTATTTACCCCAGAAAAATCATAGGTAGCGGCAAAATTATGTGTGTAGGTGCCCCCGGCAGCAATAGGCCCTGCACCGGCTTCCGAAACAAAAGCACCGCCATTGACAGAATATTTTACATTGAATGTATTGATGGCGGCATCGTCCAGGTTTTTGATACGGGCACTTATTGTGGTAGTGGCCGTCAATGCGGAAGAAGTAAGCAGCCTTCCAGATTGCGGCGCCAATATCGCATCCACCTTCAGATCATTATCCGATATCGTCCCTGCACAGGTACCGCTATTGGGTTGTCTTGAGATAGCTCCGGATCTTCTGCCCGGAATTCCGTTCACTCTTGATCTTACAGCTACCCAGTAAACCGAATCTCTTGACAAACCACTGATGGTGTACGTCGTGCCGGCTGTTGTACCCATTGACACCATATCATCCCCGCGCAGCATCATTACTTCGTAATCTGTAGCACCGGTCACTGCACCCCATTGTAAAGCAATATATCCTTCGCATTGGGTACCGGCCAAAGACACTGCGGGTATGCCTACTATCGTAAATGCCTGGCTGGTGGAAACAAGCGCCGTACTGTTTCTTGTAATTCTGACCAAAGCCTGCTCCGTATTGACGGAAGGGACGGTCCAGGCAAGCCGGCGGAGGTTAGCCGCTACGTTGTTATTGATCGTTGTCCAGTTGCTGCCGTTATCTGTCGAATACTCCAGTGTAAATGTATTGGCGGGATCACCATACGAGTCCCATTGCAGATTGATGGTTTGCCCCGGGGTAAATTTTTCTCCTCCCGCCGGATGAGTGATGATTGTTTGAACCGGAACAAAATCATACACGAGGAAATACTCCTGTGAAGGATTTTCTGTAACGGCTGTTCCCTGTACCCGCAATGTATAACTGCCCGTTGCCGGATTGCTGATCACTACCTGCTCTATATTATTGATATGATCTGCGCCGGTGGTGGCGGCATTATTGATGTTCGCGGGAACCGTATCCAGTATATATGGCAAACTGGTGTTTGATGATGGATCAGTTACTTCCAGATCAAGGTCATTGACGAGGGTTTGCACTGCAAGCACGGCTGCTGCAGGGTCATGCCAGTACAGCATCACTTTCAACTGGGCCGTATTGGCAGGAACTGTGATGTTGTGTGTATTATCTCCCCCGTTGGCTACCGACGAAATGATATACCGGTTATTCTCCAGCATATCTACTGAACGCAGCAGGTTCAGCCAGCCAAAACCATAAGTATAATCAGGCCCGGGATTACCCAGGTCTGTTCCGCCATTACATACCAATGCTTTGATCAACCCACTTTTTGGATTGACATTACTATTAAGTTGTTTATATCGCTGGTATAAAAGGGCCGAGCCACCCGCTACCGCCGGAGACGCCATACTGGTTCCCCATGCAGCTCCATAGTTGTTCGGCGTGGCGCCAATAGAAGAGATCACTGCCTCACCCTGCGCACATATCTCCGGTTTGATCCTTCCATCATCTACCGGCCCGCGGCTGGAACTGGGATAAATAGAGCTTGTAGCAAAAGTATTCCCGACATTGATCACATTTTTTGACGACTGGTAACCGCCAAGTACCGTATGAAACCCTGCAGCATAAGGCGCACAGGTAAAACCGCCGCTATTGCCTGCGGCAAACACATGCTGCAGTTTCGGCAATTCAAATGCCTGCAGGTCCACTACTCTTGAATACAGGTCATAATTACCGAACTCATTACAATCAGTTCCGCCATTACCATAAGAGTTGTTGGTCACCACCATACTGTCATCAGTGACGTAGGCGGCGGCGTTGGCAATGATGCCGGAGAATGCCTGCGAGATCACCCTTGCTTTTGGCGCTGCCCCGGTGTAAAACTCATTACTGATACCCGCTCCTGAAGCAGTGCCCGTCACATGCGTTCCGTGATTGCTGCCGCCATTCACATACGGCAACGGAGCACGGGGTATCAATCGGCCGGTAAAATCAATATGCGTCTGCGGATCGGTATTATCACCTACTCCTATCACAATACCCTGCCCTTTCAGGTTACGTCCGCCGGTGATGGTGGATCCAAGTATAGAAGCCCTTGAATTAGTAGTACTGTTATAATTAAGTGTTTTATCTTCTGCCGGGCGGGCCTGCACGTATTCGATAAAAGGCAGTGCAGCGAGCTCTTTTAACCGGGCGCTTGAAATACGCAGCTCAACGATACGGTAATCCTTGTAGGTGGTACCGGTGATATCAATGTTTCCTGTTCTTAACTCACTGCTTACTGATTCAAAAGAAAATGTTTTAGGAAAACTGATCCACACATCCACCGTACCTCCCACTTTTACGGCCCATGAAGGATAAACACCTTTGGCCAATGCAGGTTGCATTTTTTGTTCGGGTGTCAGTTCCACCACGGCTCTTGCTTTCACCTGCTGCAATAATGTACTGTTCAGCGAACCTGTCACTGTCGCCGTATAGGCATTCCGGGGAATGTATTCGAGTAATGCGATACCTGCCTGCAACAATTGTTTCTTCTCTGTTTCTGAAGGTATCTTTTCAAACTGTATAACGAGGAACGATCTTCCCTGTGATTTTACGGACCGCTGGTCTATAGCATTGATCTTTTCAGCAGTAATGTTTTTTTCTGGAACAAATGACCCGCTTTTCAGTGATAGACTGAACTGGCGTTCATCCTGGGAGTTGGCAAAAAGAGATAATAGCAGCAAAGCGATTATCACAGGAACCGGATGGATTTTCATAAGCGTTATTGTAGGCTTAAAAATATAATAAATAATACGAAAAAACGAGTGCCGGGGATGGCTCAGGCAGGCACTTTTTCAGCCAAAAAGCAGAACCGGTGCAGCCCGGTGAGAAACCGGTGCATTTCATCCATGGATTTGATGGGTTCAGCTACCAAAAGGAAGAGGCGGCCGGTCTGTTTGAGGCGCCCTTTGTTGGTGCCTGTCTGCAGATATTGGATGACCTTGTTAAACAGATCCGATTCAAAATAGGGGGAATCCGGGCGGTTGATGAAATGACAGCGGAGTACATCACTCTTCAACGACATCTTTTCAAAACCCAGTTCAACGGCCATACGGCGGCATTGTACTGTTACGAACAGATCTTCTACCTGGGGTGGCACCGCACCAAAACGATCCGCCATTTCTACTTTCAGTTCAGCCAGTTCCTCATCATTCTCACAATTGTCCAGGCGCTGGTATAGCGACAATCTTTCCGTGATGCTCTCTACATATTCATCCGGTATCAGTATCTCCAGGTCGGTATCAATGGTACAATCCTGTACAAAATCATCCTGTTTCGATATCTCTTCTTTGAATAATTCTTTGAACTCTGTTCTCTTTAATTCACGAATAGATTCATCCAGTATCTTCTGGTACATCTCAAAACCGATCTCCGCCATAAAACCACTTTGCTCACCACCCAATAAGTTACCGGCACCGCGGATATCCAGGTCACGCATCGCAATCTGGAAACCGCTGCCCAGTTCACTATGCTGTTCCAACGTCTGCAATCGTTTCTTTGAATCGGCAGGCAGGGTACTCATCGGCGGCGCCAGCAGGTAACAGAACGCTTTCTTATTGCTGCGTCCTACCCTTCCCCTTAACTGGTGCAGGTCACTTAATCCGAATTGATGCGCATTGTTTACAATGATCGTGTTCACATTCGGAATGTCCACCCCGCTTTCAACGATATTGGTACAAACGAGTACGTCGTATTTCTTATCAATGAAATCAAGTATTCTTTCTTCCAGCACATGTCCTTCCATTTGCCCATGCGCATACCCGATACTCAGGTCAGGACATAAGCCCTGTATGATCGAAGCCATTTCTGCCAGCCCGCTGATGCGGTTGTAAATAAAAAATATCTGCCCGCCTCTTTCTGTTTCATAATAGATAGCGTCGCGGATAAAGTCTTCGTTGTATAGCTGCACTTCCGTTTGTATCGGCTGCCGGTTGGGCGGCGGTGTATTAATGATACTCAGGTCCCTGGCGCCCATCAGCGAGAACTGCAATGTTCTGGGTATCGGTGTTGCTGTCAATGTCAGGCAGTCAACCGTTGTTCTGAGCGTCTTGATCTTTTCTTTATGCCCTACACCAAACTTCTGTTCTTCATCCACGATCAGCAAACCGAGATCTTTGAACTTCACTTCTTTTCCCAGCAAGGCATGGGTGCCAATGATGATATCTACCTTTCCTTCTTCTAATTTCTTCAGTGTTTCCTTTTTTTCTTTCGCCGATTTGAACCGGTTGATATAATCCACCGTTACGGGGAAATCTTTCAAACGGTCGCTGAAGGTTTTATAATGCTGAAAGGCAAGGATAGTTGTCGGTACCAGTATAGCAGCCTGTTTGCCGTCAATACATGTTTTGAAGGCAGCCCGTATCGCTACTTCCGTTTTACCAAAACCTACATCGCCGCACACCAAACGATCCATCGGTGATGCCGACTCCATATCCTTCTTTACATCGGCTGTCGCTTTGCTCTGATCAGGCGTGTCCTCGTAAATGAATGAAGCTTCGAGTTCCGTCTGCATATAGTTATCCGGCGTATGCACAAAACCCTGTTGCGCTTTCCGCTTAGCATAGAGCTTGATCAGGTCAAAAGCGATCTCCTTGACCTTTGTTTTTGTTTTTTCTTTCAGCTTATTCCATACATCACTGCCGAGCTTGTTGATCTTCGGAACACTTCCCTCTTTACCCGTGTATTTGGCGATCTTGTGCAGCGAGTTGATGTTGACGTAGAGAATGTCGCTGTCCTTGTAAATGATACGTACCGCTTCCTGCAGGCGGCCATTCACTTCCATTTTCTGCAAACCGCTATAGACACCAACACCATGATCAATATGCGTTACAAAATCCCCCGGCTGCAGTTCCCGAAGTGTCCGCAGCGTTAAAGCCTTGTTCTTATTGTACGCCTGCTTGACCCTGTACTTATGATAACGCTGAAATACCTGGTGGTCCGTATAGCAAACGATCTTCAGGTCCTCTTCAATAAATCCTTCATGAATAGACGTAGCAACGGGATTGAAAACGATTGCCGCTTTCAGGTCTTCAAAGATGGTGCGTAAGCGTTCTAACTGTTTCGGGTTCTCAGCAAAAATGTATACTTCGTATCCTTTACCTTCCCAGCTTTTCAGGTCTTTGATCAGCAGCTCGAACTGGCGGTTGAAGGCGGGTTGTTCTTTGGTGGAGAATCGGATGGTCAGTTGTGAGTTGTCAGTTGTCAGTGAATTCCTGTAGCCGAATTCTACTACATGTTTGGGCAACAGTTGCTCTTCGAAAAGAGTTGCAGTGATGAATTCGTCTGCCCTAACCTCTTTCTTTATAGATGAAGAATCATCTTCCTCTTGTGCCTTGTTCCTTGTTCCTTGCCCCTTTTCTCCGGTGCCTTGTTCCTTGCTTTCCTCAATGATCTTTAAAAACAATTGAAGATCTTCCTCGCAATCCTTCAATCTTTCCCTGCACCATTCCTGGTCCTGTATCCATATGATCGTATTCTCCGGCAGAAAATCCAGCAACGAAACTTTCTGTTCATCTTCAAACTGCGTATCTACATTCGGAATGATGCTGACCTGCAACAGCTTTCTTTCACTTAGCTGTGTTTCGGGATCAACAATGCGGATCGAATCCACATCATTGCCAAACAGCTCGATACGGTACGGCTTTTCATTGCCGTAAGAATAAATATCGAGAATGCCGCCGCGGATAGCGAACTGTCCCGGCTCATACACAAAATCGGTTCGCTCAAAACCATAATCAGCCAGCTTCAGCAGGGTATCCTGCACATTCAGTACATCGCCGGTCTTGATATGGATGATATTCGATGAAAGCACATTCGGCACCACCACCTTTTCAAATAATGCTTCAGGAAAAGTGACGATCACTTTACGATTCACGCTAACAATTCCCCTCTCCCCCTGGAGAGGGGTAAGGGGTGAGGTCGCAATTTTTGTCAATGCCTCCGTCCGCAGCATCACATGCGAGGAGTTCAGCAGCCGGTAGTTCTTCCGGTTCTTGAAAGAAGAAGGGAAATAGAAGATATCCAGCGCACCGGTCAGGTTCTCTAATGTATTATGGAAATAAGCGGCTTCTTCCGCATCATTGAGCACAACCAAATGATTGAGCTGGGAACAACTGTCGTGCAGAAAAGTGGCGCCGACCACAAACTCCGGCGAACTGCCAACAAGATTTTCGAGGTAAATTTTCTGGGGCTGGGCAAAAGAGAGCCTGTCCGCCAGTTGGAAAAGGCGGGGGTTATCCTGGAAACGCTTCAACAAGTCCTGCATCATAATTCCGCGGGAGCAAAGGTAAGGATAAATAGTGGCAGGAAGGATTGCAATTAGACACTAAAACATCATTTTTGACTAATGTTTGAGTCTACTATTTCTTTAAATCGTTCAAGTAAAAATTCTAACTTATTTGGATCGCCACAGGCGATGTACTGAGCGTCACTTACAGTATAATAAAACCAATCATTTTCATTTTTCTCAACAAATACTCTATCTATTACCAGCTTTTCTAGTGTCGTAAAAGCTAAGTCAATTTCAATACTCCAGCCGGGATTATCAAGTGTATCTATAGTGAGCCCGTATTGATGCTCCCAATCGCCATTACATTGAGATTTATACCACTCTTGTATCCATATTAAAATGTTATTCATATTAATCCTGTATTCTCAATACACCGCATCATAATCCGCTTTAAAATCCTCTTCCGCCCACTCGCCTTTCTTCACTTCTACAGGATGGATATTATTGTTGCCGTCAAAAACATTGGAATAGAACAGGTCGCCTTTTTTGACAAATAAGGAATACTTACCCGGTTTCAGCTTTACTTTGAAAGAACCGTCTTCGGCTGTTTGTATTTCTTTTACCAGTTTGGTGGCAACGGAAGTATAAAAGGCCCCGTTCTGTATCGTGGTCTGGCTGTTGTGGGTCAATTCATAGATATACAGGGTAGTGGCAAAACCCCGTCCCGGCGAAGGCGGCACATCGGGGGAAGGCATCTGGTTGCCTTTGACGAGATAGACATGGCCTTTGATGCCCTGTTTGCGGAAACATTCCGTATCCGCCGGGCGGAAGGCCGTCATTACGAGTGCGGTAAAAGCCGATAAAATAAGTGAGGTTCTCATATTCCTGTCATTTAAAAGTAAGTAGAATTAATGCTACAAATCCTGTCCCTAAAAACTGTAAATTAGCCTGTTTTTCCAATACAGGGTCCGCCTGTTTCTTACCAAATAAACACACATGCAACAATTCGTTTTCCGGGTCTTACTGGTACTGGTCACCGTAAGCTTCTGTTACCCTTCTTTTTCTCAGACGCAAACCAACACCGAAACGTTGAAGAGAGCATCAGTTCTCCAGGCGGATAAAGAAAAGAACCTCTACCTGCAACTGCAGACCCTGGCCCGGCAGAAAGGCTGGGAGATGACAAGAAAGCAACCTAACGGAGGCATCATGATCCTGACCGGGATGGATGAGCTGGGCAACCCCTTATATACCGCCACGGATAATAACAGTGTAGCCGCCGCCACTATCGGCACCAATGCCCTGTGGCCCGGTGGCAGTCTCGGCCTCAGCCTGACCGGCGCTTCAAACAATGTCAAGAATAAACTCGCCGTATGGGATGGCGGTAAAGTACGCAATACCCACTCCGAACTGACCGGGAGAGTGGTGCAACGGGATGCGGCTGCCAGCTTCAGCGACCATGCCACCCATGTATCCGGTACATTGATAGCTGCCGGGGTGAACCCGCTGGCCAAAGGGATGAGTTTCGGGCAACAGGAACTGGTGGCCTATGATTTCGGCAGTCACCTCTCCGAGATGCTGACCGAAGCGCCGAACCTCTTAGTGTCCAATCATAGCTATGGTACGATCGCCGGCTGGACCTTTAATGATGCACAGAACCGCTGGGAATTCTATGGCCGTTTTGATGCCAATGAAGATTACAAATTCGGCTGGTACTCCGGTGAAGCACAGGTATTCGACTCCATTGCCTATAATGCCCCTTTTTACCTGATCGTAAAATCGGCAGGCAATAAAAGAAATGAGAATGGCCCGGCTGTGGGTTCGCCCTACTGGCGCTTTGATGCCGGCGGGACCATGGTCAATTCCGGCAACCGCCCGGATGGTATCAGCAGCAATGACGCTTACGATATCATCCCCACTTACGGAACAGCCAAGAACATACTCACCATTGGCGCCATCAACCCGATCCCGAACGGTTATACCAAAAACACCGATGTGGTAATGTCTTCCTTCAGCAGCTGGGGACCCACGGATGATGGCCGTATCAAACCCGATGTAGTGGCAGACGGCGTAGGCCTGTTGTCCAGCATTGCTTCAACAGACAACTCCTATGCTGCATTCAGCGGTACCTCCATGGCTTCGCCCAATGCATCCGGCTCTTTGTTATTACTGCAGGAATATTATTCGCAACTCCACAGCGGCAATTTTATGCGGGCAGCTACGCTGAAAGGACTGATCATTCATACGGCGGATGAAGCTGGCTTTAACCCCGGGCCCGACTACCAGCATGGCTGGGGACTGATCAATATGAAAAAAGCAGCAGCTGTTCTTACCGCCAATAACACGACGCACCTGGTACAGGAGCTGCAACTGAACAATAATGACAATACCAGTTATTCCCTGCCGGTGATTGCTACCGGCAATGGCAAAATCAGCGCTACCATCAGCTGGACGGACCCTAAATCGGAGATAGTAGAACCAGCCGCCACCGCATTGAACAATCCCACATTGAAACTCGTGAATGACTTGGATATAGTGATCAAAAGAGGCGCTACCACCTATCGCCCATGGATATTGAATCCTGCAGCGCCATCGCTGGCCGCCACTACCGGTGACAACACAAGAGACAATGTAGAGAAAGTGGAATTACCGGATGTGATACCCGGCGAGACTTATACGATCGAGGTAACACGTAAAGGAGCATTGGCAAGAGGAATACAGGCCTTTTCCCTTATTGCCAGCGGCGTAGGCGGACAAGCTTATTGCAATTCCGGTCCAACCAATAATGCAGGCGCCCGGATAGATAGTGTTTCCTTTTCCAATATCCGCAACAAGAATGTAGCAGGCTGCACTTCTTACAGCAGTTTTACCAACCTGACGGGCGATATGCAGCCATTGCAAACACTTCCCTTGTTTGTACGGCTGAACAGTTGCGACGCCACCAGCGTTGACAAGATCGTCAAAGTATATATGGATGCGAACCTTGATGGAGATTTTACCGATGCGGGTGAAAATATTGCTACCAGCAATGTGATCAATGGCAATGGCGATTATACCCCCAACATCACCATACCGGCCGGATTAAGTCCCGGCAAATACACCATCATGAGAATAGTGGTGCAGGAAACGAATAATGCGGCTGATGTAAATCCCTGCGGTACGTACACCCGCGGCGAAACACAGGATTACCGGGTACTGATCTCTGCGCCCGCCAAAGATGTGGGTGTGACGGCTGTTGTAAACCCAAGGCCCACCGATTGTGCAGAAGGAACGCAATATGTTACGATCCGCATCCGCAACTTCGGTACGACTGATGTAAAAGATGTACCGCTCACCACGGTGATCAAACAGGGTGCTACTACTGTAGCTACGCTTACTTATAATTATACCGATACCATTTTTGCAGGTACCGATGCCACTTATACCTACCAGGCACCTTTTTCAGCGGCGCCGGGCACTACATATACTTTCACCAGTCATTCGGCCATGACGGGTGACCAGGATGCCAGCAATGACCAGAATATTTCAACGATCATCATCAATGCCAATACAGCCGACCCGATCGCTACTGCCGTGATCTGTAATAACAATGCATTGCTGAATGTAACCAATCCCACCAGCGGTTTCTATACATGGTACACGACTGCCAACAGTATTGACCCCGCGGCGTACGGGACCAATACCAGCACGGCTACACTGGCAGCTACTTATTATGTGTCGAAGAACGATACCAGCCTGCATATCGGCCCGGCGAATAAATTAGCCTTCGCTACCGGAAGCTACCTGCAGTTTGGCACCAACGGGCAACCGAGGACCATCTTTACTACTGATGTACCATTGACCATTGAAACAGCGAGAATGTATTTTGGCCAGGCAGGAACAGTGACATTGCTGGTACGCAAGATCACCAACTTCAATTTCACTACCGGTGCTTATAGTTATTTCCCTTCCTTTGACCAGACATACACCATCAACGCACATGCTACTTCTCCTTCTACCCCAACGCCCGGTGTTAACATTAATGACCCGGCCGACCTGGGCGCCATCTATCACCTGGGTATTGATATTCCGGAAGCCGGAACGTGGGCTATCATTATGAGCAATACCGGCAATGCTTCGGTGTATCGCAACCGGGATATTGCAGTCAATCCTTATCCCTATACCATCCCGGGTGTGATGTCCATTACCGGCAACGGCGCCGTTGATAATACAAATCCCAATTATTACCAGCAATGGTATTATTTCTTCTATGATATAAAGGTTCAGTTGGCTGCCTGTCCTTCAAACAGAGTAGCGGTTGTTCCCACTACGGTCAATTCACCCGTTATTACACAAACAGGCAATGTACTGACCAGTACCGTGGCCCCGAATTACCAATGGTACTTGAATGGTTCGCCCATCGCCGGTGCTACCAGCCAGAGTTATACCGCCACAGCTTCGGGTATCTATACAGTACAAACCACCGCTACCGGTTGTACAGCCGTTTCCAATGAGATCAACTTTACGGCAACACCGGTGACCAATGTTGATCCGTCTGCGATCGGGATGATCGTTTCGCCCAATCCCACGCCTACCGGGGAATTCAATCTGCAGCTGGAAACAGATACAAGATCCAACCTCTATATTTCACTGGTGAATACGATGGGGCAAAAAGTGTATCACTCCACCACTCCCGGTTTTATCGGACGCTTATCACAAACCATCAAACCCGGTAAGCTGGCAGCAGGCATGTATTACCTGCAGGTACAGCATGATAAGAAGATGTATGTAAAGAAGATCGTAGTCACACAATAATAATAGCATCCAGCAAACAAAGTCCCCCGGCATTGAAACCGGGGGATTTTTTTAAAATGAAACGTCCTGTTAGAATATGAGTGAAGATGTTATTACTGCAGGATGATCTCTCCTATATCCAGCGACTGGTTCTGCTTTACTACCAGGTTATCCAGTTGCACTTCTTTATGACGGGCCCTGGTGTTTACGATCAGTTTGTACTTACCGGGTTTTACCTGTACAAAAAAATTGCCAGCGACCAAGGTTACCCGCATGGAATCTTTACCGCTTACGATCTTTACCATATCAGCTTCTTTAGCCGGACTGATCTTTCCTGAAATAGACGTGGTTTGCCGGGCTGCCTGTAAGGATTCTTTATACACCCGGGGAGCGGTGATGACAATGGATGCAACAGCGCAGGCGATCACAACCTTGTTCATAACTAAGATTTGAATAATCAGGTCGCCAACTCTATGCCAACAGCATTATTTGTGGATAATTCAGAAGGTAAATAGGCTGCATGTGGCTGACTAATCTACTTCTTTAGTATATTTCCCCTTTAAAACGACTGCATGGCCCTGCAACCCTGGCGCAAAGGAATAGTGATCAAAATTGACGATCACACACACAATACCAAGAGATTCTGGATCCAGGTACCCGAGCTGGAGAAAGTTGATTTTATTCCCGGTCAGTTTGTTACGCTTGATCTTCCCATTCACGAAAAACCCAATAAACGCTGGCGCAGCTATTCCATCGCTTCATGGCCCGATGGTACCAATGTATTTGAATTACTGATCGTACTGGCTGAAAAAGGGCTTGGTACTACGTACCTTTTTAATGAAACAAAAGTAGGAAGCGAACTGATCTTTCGTGGCCCGCAGGGAGTGTTCACGCTACCAGAGCCGCTGGAGAAAGATCTTTTCCTGATCTGCACCGGTACCGGTATAGCGCCATTCAGAAGCATGGTGAACTATATGCACCTGCACAACATCTCGTTCAAAAATATCTATCTCATTTTTGGTTGCCGCAGAAAACAAGACCTGCTGTATTACGAAGAGTTAAGAAGTCTTGAAGAAAAGATGCCCGGTTTTCAATTCCATCCGGCTTTATCCCGTGAGCACTGGGAATCGGGACACAACGGGTATGTCCATCCTGTATATGAAGAGTTATGCCGGCAAAAGCAGGAGGCATACTTTTTTCTGTGCGGCTGGAAAAATATGATAGATGAAGCTAAAAAAAGGATACAGGAAATGGGATATGATAAAAAAAGCATCCACCAGGAACTGTATGGATAGCAAATATTTTCAGCATCGTTGAAATAAAAGATGATATTTAACAACCTGTGTGCTGATATGTCTCATGGTCTTTTTTATTAAGTAGTTTGATAAATTTGTCCAATCAAAATTAAAAAATGGGAGCCTCTTCCCTTATAGTACTGATCATTGCAGCCATCGCCTTCTCCGGCATTGCTATTCTTATTTCAAAAATTGTATTGAAAGCTACGACCAATAAACAGAAAGGGGAGCCGTATGAATGTGGTATTCCTACCAGGGGTAAAACGTGGGTACAACTGAATGTGGGCTATTATTTATTCGCCCTGATATTTTTGATATTTGATGTGGAACTGGTTTTCCTGTACCCCTGGGCAGTAGTAGCCAAAAGTTTAGGATGGATCGCATTAGTCGAAATTGTCATTTTCTTATTCATACTGTTCCTCGGCTTTTTATATGCGCATAAGAAAGGGGCATTAAAGTGGATGTAGTAAGTAATCACAAATGACCGGACAAACTACTCATACAACAAAAGATTTTCCCGGGCAGATACATGAAACACCCGGTGGCGGTATCGTTCTAAGCAAACTGGACGATGTCATCAACTGGGCCCGATCGAATTCATTGTGGCCGCTGACATTTGCCACCAGTTGCTGCGGTATCGAGATGATGGCTACCGCTTCCGCCAAATATGATTTTTCCCGGTTTGGTTTTGAAGTAGCCAGGGCTACCCCACGGCAGGCCGATGTGATCATTATCGCCGGCACAATTGTCAATAAAATGGCGCCGGTATTAAAAAGATTGTACGACCAGATGGCCGATCCGAAATATGTGATCGCCATGGGTGCCTGCGCTATCAGCGGCGGCCCGTTCTTTTATAATACCTATTCCGTAGTAAAAGGTGCTGACCATGTGATACCGGTAGATGTGTATGTAGCCGGTTGCCCTCCGCGACCCGAAGCCCTGTTACATTCATTGATCACATTACAACAGAAAATAAAAAGCGGCCTGACAAGAGAACAGATAAGAAAGGAAGGCTAAATACATAGAAAGGTGACAAAGGAAGAATTGAAAATAAAGATCGCTGAATTACTGCCTGCTGCTACGTTTGATGAAACAGGCGAATGGCTGAATGTCCATGCTGATGCCAAAGACTGGCTGACACTGGCACAGCAACTGTGCAACGACCCTTCTTTATCCTTTGATTACCTCTTTTGCCTCACCTGCATTGACTGGAAAACACACCTGTCCATGGTGTATCATTTGTCTTCCACAAAATACCGCCACAATATTGTTGTCAAATCAAAATTAGATACGCATCAACCTGAAATAGAAACCGTTTCTTTTATCTGGAGAACCGCTGAATTTCATGAAAGAGAGGTGTATGAAATGTTTGGCGTGAATTTTCTGAACCATCCCGATCTGCGATTATTGATACTCCCTGATGGATGGGAAGGAAAGAACCCGTTGAGGAAAGATTTCGAAGACCCGGTGAATATGATCAAGCTATAAATAGAATGTACAGGCAGACCGACATAATAAGCGATTCACGTATCTCTCCGCAGGAAGGGGACCTGGTCATCAACGTAGGGCCGCAGCACCCTGCGACACACGGAGTATTACATCTTGTGATCACACTGAACGGGGAAACGATCAAGAAAGTAGAGCCTCACCTGGGATATATTCATCGCTCGATAGAAAAGATGTGTGAGAGTTTGACGTACCGCCAGTTTATCTATGTTACCAGCCGGATGGATTACCTCTCTGCGCATATAAATAATCATGCCTGCGCATTGTGTGTCGAAAAAGGATTGCAGGTAGAAGTTCCCGCGAGAGCACAGGTGATACGGGTGCTGATGGATGAACTGACAAGGATCGCCTCCCATGAACTCTGGTGGGGAGCGATGGCTATGGATCTCGGCGCTTTCACTCCATTCTTTCATGCTTTCAGAGAAAGAGAAACCATCAATGACATCATGGAAGAGACCTGCGGCGCCAGGCTGACCATGAACTACATGGTACCCGGCGGCGTAATGCAGGACCTTCACCCGGATTTTCAAAAAAGGGTCAAAGAATTTATTCAGCTCTATAAACGCAAGATCCACGAATACGATGAACTGGTGACGGACAATATCATATTCCAGAACAGGATGAAAAGTGTCGGATACTTGTCGCCGGAAGATGCCATATCCTATGGCTGTACCGGGCCTACGGCCAGAGGGAGCAGTGTCAGTTCTGATATCAGGAAATTATATCCTTACGAGATCTATGACAAGCTGGAGTTTGATGAAGTGCTGGAAACGGGTGGTGATTCATTTGCCCGTTATATGATCCGTATCCGGGAGATGCACGAATCCATCAGGATAATCGAACAGTTAATTGACAATATACCGGAAGGTGATTTCCAGGCAAAGACAAAAGCCGTATTGAAATTACCCAAAGGAGAATTTTATACCCGAGTGGAAACAGCCCGCGGTGAACTGGGTGTGTATATAGTCAGTGAAGGTGGTACGACGCCATACAGGATCAAATTCCGTTCACCGGGATTTTCGAACCTGTCCGTACTGGATCATATTGCCCGCGGCAGTAAAATCGGCGACCTGGTAGCGATGATGGGAACACTGGACCTGGTCATACCGGATATTGACAGATGATAACAATAGACGTAATCAGTAATAAGGAAACTTCGATATTCATTATTCCTTGTTCATTATTCGATATTTCACATTATGTGGAGTTTTTCAAACATAGCAGATCAGATTCACGAATGGTTAAGC
This sequence comes from Chitinophagaceae bacterium, assembly GCA_016787085.1. Lineage (GTDB taxonomy): Bacteria > Bacteroidota > Bacteroidia > Chitinophagales > Chitinophagaceae > VBAT01. Next base: position 72,953 of record JAEUVJ010000031.1, read on the forward strand.
AGCACCTTCAATCCGACATGGACGCTGATCATTGAAATGGTGATCGCCGGTGTCTGCGTGATCGGCCTGTTTGCCGCACTGGGATTGGTGCTGGTGATCATGGAAAGGAAAGTATCTGCATGGATACAGATTCGTCTTGGCCCCAATCGTGTAGGACCGAAAGGAATGTTCCAGTCTTTGGCAGACACATTGAAATTACTGGTGAAGGAAGGGATGACCCCCAACGGGGCTGATAAATTCTTATTCAACCTGGCACCGTTCATTGCCATGATCGTTGCAATGCTTCTGTTCGCCCCCATTGCATTTGCCAGAGATTTCCAGTTATGGGACCTGAACATCGGCGTGTTATATGTTTCTGCAGTATCATCCATTATGGTCATCAGTATACTGATGGCCGGGTGGTCAAGTAATAACAAATATTCGCTGATGGGCGCCATGCGCAGCGGGGCACAGATCGTGAGCTATGAATTGTCTGCCGGCTTATCTATACTCGCCATCGTTGTATTCACTGGCAGTTTAAGCGTTCCCGATATCGTTAGATCACAGGCCGATGGCTGGTGGATATTCAAAGGACATATACCCGCCATTATTGCCTTTATCATATTTCTCATTGCTGTAACAGCAGAAACCAACCGGGCGCCTTTTGACCTGGCAGAAGCCGAGTCAGAACTGACCGCCGGTTTCCATACCGAGTATTCAGGAATGAAGTTCGCTTTGTTCTTTTTAGCAGAATACATGAATGTATTCATCGTATGTGCTATCGGCGCTACTCTATTCCTGGGCGGCTGGATGCCTTTTCATATCGGTAACTGGGAAGGCTTCAATCATGCGATGGACTGGATACCCTCCAGCGTATGGTTCTTTGGCAAAACATTCTTCCTCATATTCGTCATTATGTGGTTCAGGTGGACGTTCCCCCGCTTGCGGATAGACCAGCTACTGAACCTTGAATGGAAATATTTATTGCCGATCAGTATGTTCAACATATTGCTCGCAACACTGATGGCAATCATGGGGTGGCATTTTTGATGAGGGTGGTGAATAGTGAATGAATAAAACAAACTCATAGCTCACAGCTAAAAGCTAGTAGCTTATGTTCATAGTAAAATACATAAAAGACATTTTCGGTGCCGTAAAGTCGTTGTCCATCGGTATGAAGCGGACACTGTATTACTTTACGCATCACAAAGAGATCATCACGCAGCAATACCCTGACAACAAAGATACCCTTGTCTTACCTGAACGGTTCAAAGGTGAAGTGGTAATGCCGCATAATGAGAACAATGAGCACCGCTGTACCGGCTGCCAGGCCTGTGAACTGGCCTGCCCCAACGGAACCATTAAAGTGATCTTTAAAAATGACCTGACTCCGGAAGGCAAAAAGAAAAAAGCGATTGATAAGCTGGTCTATCATCTTGAGCTGTGTACCATGTGTAACCTCTGCATCGAAGCCTGCCCTTCTGATGCCATCAAAATGGCACAGACATTTGAGCATAGTGTGTATGACAGGAGCCAGCTGACCAAAGTTTTAAATAACCCGGGATCAAAGATCATGGAAGGAGTAGAATAATAATGAAAGGAGCAACTATCATATTTTACCTGCTGGCCACCCTTACACTGGTATGCGGTGTATTATCCGTTACCACAAGACAGATCTTCAGGGCTGCCATTTATCTTTTATTCTCCCTCATTGGCATAGCGGGTCTTTATTTCTGGATGGACTACCAGTTCATTGCCGCCGTACAAATAGTGGTATATGTTGGTGGTATCGTGGTACTGATCATCTTTTCCATTTTCCTGACACAACAGGCAGGGGAGAAATTGCCGAAACAAAGAATAGACAGAAAAATATTTTCAGCACTGGCCGTGTTCTGTGCCTTTGCGCTGACCATGCTGCAGCTTTACCAGCATACTTTTTATGAAACAGCCGATGAACCCGTACCTGCCACTGTGGCCAATATCGGCAACCGGATGCTGAGCGTGAAAGAAGGCGGCTATGCGTTGCCATTCGAGGTGGTGAGTATTTTGCTACTGGCAGCATTGATCGGATGTATTGTGATCGCTATGAGGGATAAAACAATGAATATCGAACAGGGAACACTGAATAAAGAAGTTGAAAAGGGAAAATAATTAATGGAGCAAAAGAGAAAATATGATTTGGAAGAAAGGCTGATTGATTTTTCGGTCTTAATCATTCAGATTACTGAAAGCCTTTATAACACAAAAGCAGGTATCCATATTGGGGGCCAGCTGGTTCGTTCTGGCACTTCGCCTGCCCTTCATTATGGTGAAGCCCAAAGCGCTGAATCAAGGCCTGATTTTATTCATAAGCTTAAAGTGTTGCTGAAAGAATTGAGAGAAACAAAAAGCGCTTTGCTTATCATCCATAAAGTTCCGCTGACTGATAAAATGGAGAATGTAGAAAAAGCACTGGCGGAATGTCATGAATTGATTTCCATCTTTATGAAAAGCGTAGAAACGGCAAAGAAGAATATGGAAGCTGAAAAAAGAAATAAATTAAAAGAAAATAATAATGCCTGACAGCAAAACAATCATTATTCATTATTCCCTGTTCATTATTCGATATTAAGTATGGAACCCGGACTATACCAGTTATTGTTCATCAGTGCTGCCTTATTCTTTATCGGCGTGTATGGTTTCTTTACAAGAAGAAACCTGATCACCATGCTGATGAGTGTGGAGTTGGTGCTGAACAGTGTGAACCTGAATTTCATTGCGTTCAATAAATACCTGTGGCCTGGGAGGATGGATGGCCTATTCTTTACCATCTTCGTTATAGCGATCGCCGCTGCCGAAGCAGCAGTAGCTATTGCGATCATCATTAACCTGTACCGCAGCCATCAATCCATAGATGTGGAGAATGCAGAAGAATTAAAGTATTAACCCTCGCCCCCTGAAGGGGAGTCGGGAAATGTAAAATAAATGAACTCTTCTTTTTATATAGCGCTTATCCCCTTACTTCCCCTGGCAGGATTTATTCTTCTGGGGCTTTTCGGCAGATCATTTTTCAAGAACAGTTCCGGCATTATCGGCACATTGTTCTTATTGGCGTCCGCGGCACTTGCTGTTTATGTCGCTTACGATTATTTCTCCGGTTCTGCTACGATTCGTCCACGGGAAATAGCTTTCACTTATACCTGGCTGCAATTTTCGGATACCTTATCCATAGACATGGGTGTATTGCTGGATCCGATATCAGTGATGATGCTGGTCGTGGTCACTTTCGTTTCCCTGATGGTGCATATATACAGTCTTGGGTACATGAAAGGCGAAGAACGATACCCCACTTATTATGCCTTTCTTTCCCTTTTTACTTTCTCCATGCTCGGCCTGGTGATGTCATCCAATCTTTTCCAGATCTATATCTTCTGGGAACTTGTGGGTGTATCCTCTTTCCTGCTGATCGGTTTTTATTATAATAAACCATCGGCTGTGGCCGCCGCCAAAAAAGCTTTTATCGTAACCCGGTTTGCAGACCTTGGTTTTCTGATAGGCATACTCATACTTTCCTGGTATTCCGGCACACTTGATTTCAATACGCTGATCGCCAGGATGACATCGCCGGAATCAGACCAGTTAAAATCAGCCATCACGTCTTCTTTCCTTGGATTAAGCGGCCTGACATGGGCATTGTTGCTGATATTTATGGGCGGTGCCGGTAAGAGTGCAATGTTCCCGCTGCATATCTGGTTACCCGATGCCATGGAAGGCCCGACACCTGTTTCTGCATTGATCCATGCAGCTACGATGGTAGTGGCCGGTGTGTATCTTGTTGCCCGCTTATTCCCGGTATTTGCCATCAGTGATCCGGCTGCCTTAGAAGTGGTCGCATGGGTAGGCGCTGTATCCGCCGTCATTGCTGCTGTCATCGCCTGTACACAAACAGATATCAAACGTGTACTCGCCTATTCTACTATGTCACAGATCGGCTTTATGATGTTTGCGCTGGGCGTATCCAAATACGGAGGTGAGACAGGATTAGGTTATACCGCCTCCATGTTCCATCTTTTCACTCACGCCATGTTCAAAGCATTATTGTTCCTTGGCGCCGGCGCCGTGATACATTATGTACACAGTAACGAAATGAAAGATATGGGTGGCCTGAGAAAATATTTACCCATTACACATATCACATTCCTGGTTGCCTGTCTCGCCATTGCAGGTATTCCTCCTTTCGCAGGCTTCTTCAGCAAAGAAGAGATACTACTCGCTGCTCATGAAAATAGCCCTGCCATCTACTGGATCGCATTGTTCACATCAGGGCTGACTGCTTTTTACATGTTCCGTTTATACTTCAGTATTTTCTGGAACAAACCAGCTCATCTCCACGGAGAAAAACATGGTGAAGGCGGTTTTGCCATGATGCTTCCATTGATCTTATTAGGCATCGGTGCTGCCGGGGCAGGTTTTACTCCATTCGGAAAATATGTAAGCACTGATGGTTCTCCGCTGGAATCACATATTGACATCGGTTTTTCTGCCTTACCCGTTGCATTGGGTGTAGTGGGTATTGTTGCAGCCATGTGGTTATACCTGAAACCCACTAACCGGCCTGAAAAGCTGGCTGCTTCACTGAGCAGTTTATACAAATCAGCATATCATAAATTCTACATTGACGAACTGTATTTGTTCATCACAAAGAAAGTGTTATTCAACCTGGTAGGCAGGCCTGCAGCCTGGTTCGACAGGAATGTAGTAGATGGATTAATGAATCTGACCGGCAACAGCACAGAAGCAGTATCAGGTGCAATAAAGAAACTGCAATCAGGGAAAGTGCAGCAGTATGCGATCTATTTCCTCGGTGGGGTGATCGTACTGGCTGTATTGTTTATTTATGTATGGAAATAGTTTAATGAAAATGGAATGAATCTTTTATTACTCATAGGAATACCTCTCGTTGCAGCATTAGCGGTATTAGCTTCCCGCAATGCAAAACAGGTAAGATGGATATCGCTGACCGGGGCAACAGCCCAGCTGATCGCCTCATTTGCCCTTTTGTTTGCTTTCAAAACGGAAAGGGCGGCAGGGAATACTGCACAAATGTTATTTGAACAGAAACATGCATTGTTCCCGGCATGGAACATCAATTTTCACCTGGGCGTGGATGGTATTTCCATCGCTATGATCCTGCTCACTTCCTTTGTATTGGTTGCAGGTGTACTTGTATCATGGAATGTAGAAAAGATGACCAAAGAGTTTTATTTTCTTTTGATACTGCTGGCTCTTGGCGCTTATGGCTTCTTTATCTCGCTTGACCTGTTCATTCTTTTCTTCTTTTTGGAAATATCGGTGATCCCCAAATACCTGCTGATCGGTATCTGGGGCAGTGGCAAAAAAGAATACAGCGCCAATAAACTGGCTCTGATGCTGATGGGTGGTTCGGCGTTGATACTGGTAGGTATGCTGGGATTGTACTTTGAAGGCGGCCGTAGTTTTGACCTGCTACAGTTGTCGAAAATGAGTTTTGACACCACTACACAACATATTCTCTTCCCATTGCTGTTCATAGGTTTTGGCGTATTTACCGCTTTGTTCCCTTTTCATACATGGGTGCCCGATGGTCACTCATCCGCACCGACAGCCGGTTCTATGTTCCTCGCCGGTATTTCCATGAAACTGGGAGGTTACGGTTGTTTGCGTGTAGCCACTTATTTATTACCGGAAGGAGCAAAAGAGTATGCGAACATCATTATCGTTTTATCTGCTATTGCCATTTTATACGGTGCTTTCGCTACGATGATGCAGAAGGACCTGAAGTATATCAATGCGTATTCATCCGTCAGCCACGTTGGTTTCAGTTTGCTGGGGATCGGCATGCTGACACAAACGGCTATGACCGGCGCTGTGATGCAGATGGTGTCACATGGGGTGATGACAGCCCTGTTCTTCGCTGTGATAGGAATGATCTATGACCGTACACATACACGTATGGTCGCCGACATGGGCGGGCTGATGAAAGTAATGCCGTTCGTTGCCACCGTATTTTTTATTGTTGGCCTTTGTTCATTAGGCTTGCCCGGGTTGAGCGGATTTGTTGCAGAGATGACCGTCTTTGTCGGATCATGGGAACATGCGGATGCATTTCACCGTATTGCCACTATTGCAGCGGCTATGTCCATTGTGGTAACAGCGGTCTATATATTAAGGGCCGTAGGGCAAACTGTCATGGGACCTATTAAAAATGAATATATACAACTGAAAGATGCGAACTGGAATGAAAAACTGGCAGCCATATTATTACTCGCCGGTATTCTTGCCATTGGTATCGCACCTTTCTGGCTGAATGACCTGCTGAAGCCGGGCATTGAAGTGATCATGCAAAAACTGGCATCAGTTAACTAAAAAAGAATAATGAACAAAGAACAAGGAATATCGAATGATGAAATAAACGCCAGCTTCGGTGTTCATTATTCCCTGTTCATTATTCGATATTTCTAAGATATGCTGAACGATTTTCTGATATTGATGAAACCCGAACTGACAGTCACTGTCATTCTGTTCCTGCTGCTCTTTATCAAGATCGGCAAAGGGATGAAGAATGAAACCTTGCTGCCGCTGATACAGGTATTGTTATTACTCAACTTCCTGCTGGGTTTCTTTTTTAATAAACAGGGAGTATTGTTTGAGGGGCTTTATACGAGCACCTCTATGATCGTGTTCCAGAAGAACATCCTGAACCTTGGCGTTTATCTTATTTCATTGCTATGTGCGGACTGGCTCAGGAAAACTCCTCATCTTCCTGAATTCTTCATGCTGATGCTGTCAGCCCTGCTGGGCATGTTCTTTATGATCTCCAGCGGCAACCTGCTGATGTTTTACTTGTCATTGGAGCTTGCCACTATACCTGTCGCCGCTATGGCCAATTTTGACCTGGAGAAAAAAATATCATCCGAAGCAGCCATGAAGATGATCCTGTCTTCTGCCTTTTCATCCGGCATACTGCTTTTTGGTATCTCCTTATTATATGGTGCTACCGGTACGATCAGCTTTGCGGAACTGCCAGCGCAGTTAGACGGAAGCCCGCTGCAGATCATGGCATTCGTTTTCCTGTTCACCGCATTTGCGTTTAAACTCTCCATCGTCCCCTTCCACCTGTGGACAGCCGATGTATATGAAGGGTCGCCGATCGCCGTTACTTCTTTCTTATCGGTTATTTCCAAAGGCTCGATCGCTTTTATTTTCATCAGCACGTTGTACAAAGTGTTCCAGCCAATGGAAGCAATATGGTACAACATGATCGTAGTGCTGGCCATTGCCACCATGGTGATCGGTAATCTTTTTGCTTTACGTCAGCAAAATATCAAACGATTCCTCGCCTTTTCTTCCATAGCGCAGGTCGGTTTTATTTTGGTGGCTATCAGCAGCAACAGTCCGGCGGGTCTTTCGGCCGTGGTATATTTTGTTTTGATCTATGTATTCTCCAATCTCGCTGCTTTTGGTGTGGCTTCGGTGATATCGGAGAAAACAGGCCGGGAAAACATTGATGAGTATAAGGGGCTGTACAAAACCAATCCTTTCCTTACCTGGGTGCTGGCATTAGCACTGTTCTCATTGGCGGGGGTGCCGCCCACTGCCGGTTTCTTTGGTAAACTGTTTTTATTAACTGCCGGCGCTACAAAAGCTGACTATTGGTTCGTTACCGTGGCCGCATTGAACATGATCATTTCCTTATATTATTATTTGCGGATCACCAGGGCCATGTTCATGGACAAGAATGATCAACCTATTGAAAAGTTACGACCCGATCCCTCTGCCCGGCTGGCATTACTCATCTGTACAGCGGGTATCATATTGACCGGTTTGTTAAGCTGGGTATATGACTATATTGTAAAGCTGAATTAAAACAACTCCCGGCTCCTAACTCATAACTATCTCTTATGGCACTTAATAAAAACCACGAATTCGAAGAACTGAACGGTGTCAAATGCGGCATCGTGGAGAAGAATGTCAAACCGGAAAGATTGGCATTCCTGAAAGAATTGCTTGAATACAATGGTTATACTGTCGTCGCCGTGCCTACACCGGCCCCCAAAGCTCCTGCCCCTCCGCCTCCTAAAGAAGGAGAAGCAGCCACTCCACCGCCGCCGGCCCCACCAGCACCGGAAACATTTACCCTTGGTGTTACCGATTATACTTTCAACTGGGTGAATGCCATATTCGGCCGGATACTGAAAACAAAAGATAGCCATGTCGTTACATTGGCTTACTGGCAGCAAAAGGACAGCGTCAGCCATGACGAGGCGCCTTATTATGAGAATTAACCGGTCTTTTCTCTCATTGTTTCATATAAAAAAATGACTTCCCTGCGTGATTTGTCATGTATTTAATGACAACAATCAGGTTTCTGTCTGACGAGGGTATTTCAATAAAGACCGATTAAGCCTTAATTCTGTGTCACGAAAAAAGTTGATTATGGCACAGACAAAAAAAGCAGCAAAGTACGTGTACTTCTTCGGCGGTGGTAAAGCCGATGGAAATGAATCTATGAAGAACCTGTTGGGTGGCAAAGGCGCCAATCTCGCCGAGATGGCTGGTCACCCTAAACTCCGTTTACCGGTTCCCCCGGGATTTACCGTAACCACAGAAGTATGTTCCTCGTATTATAAGAACAAAAAGAAGTATCCTCCTGTATTGAAATTGCAGGTACAGGCCGCTCTGGAAAGAATGGAAAAATTAATGGGCAAAAAATTTGGTGATGTAAATGACCCCCTGCTTGTCTCAGTTCGCTCCGGCGCCCGCAGGTCCATGCCGGGCATGATGGAAACCGTATTGAATGTAGGATTGAATGAAAAGACCATTGAAGGCCTGATCAAACAATCCGGTGATGCACGTTTTGCGTATGACGCTTACCGCAGGCTGATCATGATGTATGCAGATGTGGTAATGGAGAAAGCGGCAGGCATCGAGATAAAAAATGGTAAGGGTATCCGCAAACAATTAGATGAAAAACTTGAAAAAGTAAAACATACTAAAGGCTACAACAGTGATACCGACCTGACAGCGGATGACCTGAAAGCGCTGGTAAAAGATTATAAAGCCACGGTAAAAAAAGTATTAGGCAAAGAGTTTCCTGAAAATCCTTACGACCAGTTATGGGGTGGTATCGGCGCCGTATTCTCCAGTTGGAATGGTAAAAGAGCTATCGAATACCGCCGTATTGAAAGAATACCTGATGAATGGGGAACTGCAGTAAATGTGCAGGCGATGGTATTTGGTAATATGGGCAATGACAGTTGCACAGGTGTTGCTTTTACAAGAAACCCGGGTAATGGTGAAAATAAATTCTATGGCGAATTCCTGGTAAATGCACAGGGAGAAGATGTGGTAGCCGGTATCCGTACTCCTGCACCTGTAAATGAATATTCAAAGAATGCGCAGAGTGAACATTTTGAAACACTCGAAAAACTGATGCCGGCCCAGTATAAAGAACTCTTTACGATACAGCGGAAACTGGAAAAGCACTATAAGGACATGCAGGATATCGAGTTCACTATTGAAAAAGGGAAACTCTACATGCTGCAGTGCCGGGTGGGCAAACGCAATGGTGTGGCTGCTGTACGTATGGCCACTGAAATGTTCAAAGAAAAACTGATAGATATAAGGACAGCTGTGATGCGGGTTGCTCCAAACCAGTTAGTGGAACTGTTATTGCCAATGCTGGACCCCAAAGCTGAACAGGTAGCTCCTGTTATTGCCAAAGGATTACCGGCTGGCCCCGGTGGCGCTAAAGGCCGTGTAGTGTTTTCTTCTGCTGATGCTGTAGAATGGGCATCCAGAGGTGAAAAAGTCATTTTAGTAAGAGAAGAAACTTCCCCCGAAGACGTAGATGGCATGCATAAGGCACAGGCTATTCTTACCACTAAGGGTGGCATGACATCACATGCTGCACTGGTAGCAAGAGGATGGGGCAAATGCTGCATCGTTGGTTGCAGTGATATAGAGATACATAGTGAAAGCAAAGTCTTCCATGCAAAGAACGGCGTGGCCATAAAGGAAGGCGACTGGATCAGTTTGAATGGCACCAAGGGCCTGGTATATGAAGGAAGTATGGCGTTGGTGGATATTGATATTGACAAGAACCAGTCTTATAAAGACCTGATGAAACTGGTGGACAAAACCAAGCAGATCGGTGTACGGGCCAATGCGGAAACACCGGAAGATGCTGTTCATGCAGTGAAGTTTGGCGCAGAAGGTATTGGCTTGTTCCGTACAGAACACATGTTCTATGGAGAAGGAAGTGAAGAGCCGTTGTTCCAGTTGCGTAAAATGATCGTCAGCAAAACCGAGAAAGAAAGAAGAGATGCGCTGGATGGTTTGTTCAAATACGTAAAGAAAGATGTAAAGGATACGCTGGAGGTGATGAATGGTTATCCCGTTACCATCCGCCTGCTCGATCCGCCACTGCATGAATTTGTACCTCATGACAAAGACAAGCTGAAACAACTTGCCAAAGAATTAGGCATCAGCATGGGTATGCTGAACAGGAGAGTATTGGCACTACATGAAAATAACCCGATGCTCGGCCACCGTGGCGTTCGTTTGGGTATCAGCTATCCCGAGATTACCGAGATGCAGGTAAGGGCCATTTTTGAAGCCGCTGCCGAACTGAACAAGGCCGGTAAGAAAGCATTCCCCGAGATCATGGTGCCGGTAACAGTGATCGCCCATGAGCTGCGTCACCAGAAAGTGATCGTTGACCAGGTATATAAAGAAGTTTGCCAGAAGATGGGTGTAAGAAAGATACCCTATCTCTATGGTACGATGATCGAAACACCAAGAGCCGCATTGCGTGCTGAATTCATGGCGAACGTAGCTGATTTCTTCAGCTTTGGCACCAACGACCTCACGCAGATGAGCTTTGGTTTCAGCCGCGACGATATCGGAGGTTTCTTACCCAAATATCTTGACCTGAAAATATTGCCTGATGATCCTTTCCAGACCATTGACCAGGAAGGTATCGGCCAGTTGATAAAAGTAGGAACAGAAAGAGGCCGGGTGAACAAACCTAACCTGAAAGTAGGTATCTGCGGCGAGCATGGCGGCGATCCTGAAAGTGTGAAGTTCTGTCACCGTATTGGAATGAACTACGTAAGCTGTTCTCCGTTCAGGGTGCCTATTGCACGTTTAGCTGCGGCACAGGCTGCCCTTGAAACTCCGAGAAAGAAAAAATAATAATACTGCGCTCAGGAAGAACGAAGCCTGCAGCAGTGATGCTGCAGGCCTTTTTATAAAATTATGTCTGCGATAAGTTATTGACGAATTGATGCAGTATGTATTATCGCAATTTTAAAAACTCAATAAGAAACTGGTAAGTACTGCCGGCCTGATTACTAAGACATATTTGCATTTACGCAAAAGACCGGTCGTATAATAAAAATAGCCTGCAGCGATTAATGCAGGCTATTTCATTTGTTCGTCCGTGTTCTAAGTGTATAAGTCGTTCAGGGCATAACCCTGCCCTCATTTTTCTCTTTCAGCAAGTTAGACACAGCAGCAGTGCCCGGCGATGAGTATTGTCACGGATAATTGTGATAAAAGTCAGCGCCCATTCTCCCGGGGGATGTTAATATTGATACCGCTAAAAAAGGAATATGCGCAAACTCCTGTCCCTCCTGCTGATGCTTTCAGCCATCTCCCCTGTCTGGGCTCATGAAGGGCATGGGCATACTGAAGGCTTTACGATCACTCACTATTTCACAGAGCCGGAGCATTTCATTCCGCTGGCAATTGCGGTTGTGGCAGTGATCGTATGGGTAAGGAGGCGGAGACGATCAGCGGCCAAAAAATAATGCCATGCATGAGCTCTCCATCGTGATGAACATTATCCAGATCGCTGAAGAAGAATCAGCCAGGAATAATGCATCGGCGGTGGAGGAGATAGAACTGGATATCGGCGAACTAAGCGGCATTGAGCTATCAGCATTCGAATTTGCCTGGGAACAGGCCATCAAATCCACCCTGCTTGACGGATCAGCCAGGAAAATAAATCATATACCCGGTGAAGGGCAGTGTATAGAATGTGAGGCTGTATTCCCGATGCACCGCTTATACGATCCGTGTCCTGTTTGTGGCAAACATTATATAACAGTCACTAAAGGGAAAGAACTAAAAGTAAGATCCTTGGTACTTAACTGAAATGGCATCACCCGTTAAAACATAAATGATATGTGTTCTACATGCGGCTGCAATACAACTGATCATGAACATCCACATCCTGACGATCATCACCATTCCCATGAAAAGAAGATCGTGCAAGTAGAGAAGGATGTGTTATATGAAAATAACCTGCTGGCTCAGCGCAACAGGGGTTATTTTGACGCCAGGAATATTCTGGCACTGAATCTTGTCAGCTCGCCGGGATCGGGCAAAACAACTTTACTGGAAAGAACTCTGACAGACCTGAAGAATGAATTTTTCTTTTACGTAATTGAAGGCGACCAGCAGACATCAAGGGATGCCGACCGGATACATGCGACCGGTACTAAAGTAGCCCAGATCAATACCGGCAAAGGCTGTCATCTCGATGCACACATGATACTACATGCACTGCAAGGCATGAAACCCGCTGAGAATTCTATCCTCTTCATTGAGAATGTCGGCAATCTTGTTTGCCCTGCTATGTTTGATCTCGGCGAAAAAGAAAGAGTGGTTATTATCAGCGTGACAGAAGGCGATGATAAACCTCTCAAATACCCTGACATGTTTCATACTTCAACGCTATGTATCATTAATAAGATTGACCTGCTGCCTTATGTTTCTTTTAGCCTGGAGAAAGCAAAAGAATATGCCCGGCAGGTAAATCCTGAACTGGTATTCATTGAACTAAGCTGCACGACGGGTGAAGGGATGGCACAGTGGTATCAATGGCTGAAAGAAAAAGTTTTTGTACCCGCAACTGTATAAAATTGACAGGCTCATTTCTTACTGATCACCATGAACACCTGGCATATCCATATCGGCGGATTGGTACAGGGGGTCGGCTTCCGGCCTTATGTCTGCCGTATGGCCGGCACTCTGGGTATAAAGGGCTGTGTCAGCAACGGGAATGACGGCATTCATATCCTGTTCAATGCCACTGGCGAACAGGCAGACGCCTTCTATAGCAAATTGGTCAACTCTCCTCCTGCCAATGCCATCATCCGGATACATCATTGCGAAAGGACCCATCCTAAAAAATTTGATGATTTTTCGATACAGGCGAGTGACACAACCGCAAAACCTGATATGCTGCTGGCCCCGGATATAGCGATCTGCCATCAATGCCTCCACGAAATACAGGATCCCGTCAGTAACCGTTTTCAATATCCTTTTACTACTTGTCTTGAATGCGGCCCTCGCTATTCGGTCATATCATCGCTACCGTATGATCGTGAAAACACAACCATGGCTGAATTAAAAATGTGTGCCTGTTGCGATACAGAATATAATGACATCAACAACCGCAGGCATTACAGCCAGACCAATTCATGTCCCTATTGCAGCATCCCTGTACATTTATTCGATAATCAGGGAACAGCTATCTGCCATGACACCGAATGTGCGATGGTATTGGTACACCAGGCGCTGCAGGAAGGAAAAATCGTTGCGGTAAAAGGTATCGGAGGGTACTTATTACTTTGCGATGCCACCCGGCAACATTCCATCAGAACTCTTCGTGAACGCAAACACCGGCCTGCCAAACCCTTTGCAGTGATGTATTCCTCCCTTGCCATGATGGAAAAAGACCTTATTATCACTGGCAAAGAAAGAGAAGCATTAACAGGAAAAGTGTCGCCCATCGTCCTATGTAAACTAAAACAAGAACCAGCTACAGGGTTATGTACAAATGCTGTTGCTCCCGGCCTTGATAAAATAGGAGCTATGCTGCCTTACACCGCCCTTCTTTTTTTAATTGCCAAACGTTTTGCTCATCCTTTAATAGCTACCAGTGGTAACCTGAGCGGCTCTCCTGTTATTTATACAGATGAAGATGCCTTGATCTGGCTAGGAGACCAGGCCGATCTTATCCTGGCTTTTGACAGGGATATTGTCACCCCGCAGGATGATAGTGTATTACAGTTTTCGGAACGATACGAACACCGTATTGTAATAAGAAGGTCAAGAGGGCTGGCGCCCAATTATTTTCCTTCGCCATTTGAAATTGAAAACAACATTTTGGCAATGGGCGCTGAGCTGAAGAGTTCTTTTGCACTGCTTGATGATCATAATTTGTATGTCAGCCAGTATCTCGGCGACCAGGGCAGTTTTGATTCGCAGGAAAGTTACAAGGATACGCTCCGTCATTTATCAGCCCTGCTGCATTTCAAACCTTGTCAAATTCTCATTGACAGCCACCCGAATTATTATGTGTCAACCCTGGGAGGGGACATCGGGGAAAAACTGAAGATACCCGTATCGGCCGTCCAGCATCACAAAGCACATTTTTGTGCAGTACTGGCAGAGAATGACCTGCTGAATGAAGAAAATGTATTAGGCGTAATATGGGACGGCACGGGTTATGGTGATGATCAGCAAATATGGGGCGGTGAATTCCTTTTGCTGGAAGATGGTGACATTAGCCGGTATATGCACCTCGACTATTTCCCTCAACTGCTGGGTGATAAGATGAGCAAGGAACCAAGAATAAGCGCTGTCTCATTGCTGCGGAAGAATATGGACCACCTGATGATGATCCGTGACCAGTTCTCTATAGAGGAAAGGGAATTTTACCTGAAACTGCTGGATCAGCCACAACACCTGCTGACATCCAGCGTGGGTCGCTTGCTGGATGGTATCGCTTCGATGCTGAACATTCAATCATTCAATACATACGAAGGTGAGGCAGCTATGAAACTGGAAGCAGCAGCCCGTACATGTGATAACAGATCATTTGATCACTATGCTATTCCTGTCAATAAGAACAGGCTCGACTGGTCAGTGATGACCGATGCTATAATGATAGATAGAAAAGATGATATAGCCGTTCCTGTGATTGCCCGGAAGGTATTTGTATCTCTTGCGATGCTGATCAGGAATGTGGCCATACGGGCAGGTGTCAAAAAAATTGCGTTCAGCGGTGGTGTATTTCAGAATGCATTGCTGGTTGATCTCATTACCGAACTGATGCAGGAAGAATTTGAATTATATTTTCATAAGCAGCTTAGCCCGAATGACGAGTGTATTGGATTTGGACAGATAGCTTATGTACAACTAAAAGAACAAAAGGAGAAGAATAACCGCCACCTGGCAGAAGCCGGCGGCTCACTGATCTAAAACAAAAACTATGTGCCTGGCAATACCCGGTAAACTGATATCAGTCACTGCAGACACCGATACTATATTCCGGCAGGGAAAGGTCTCTTTTGGCGGCATCATCAAAGAAGTGAATCTCTCGATGTTGCCTGAAGCCGATGTGGGTGATTATATACTGGTGCATGTAGGTGTGGCTATCGGCAAAGTGGATGAAGCAGAAGCCAGGCTAACTTTTGAATACCTGGAAAAAATGGGAGAGACAGATGAAATAATGAAGGAAGAAAAGCATCCTCAATGAAATTTTTATCTGAATACAGGGGTCCTGAATTGGTGAAAAAATACCTTGAACAGATCTTTCATGTCACTACAAAGCGGTGGAAACTGATGGAGATCTGCGGAGGGCAAACACACAGCCTGGTAAAGAACGGTATTCTCGATATGCTGCCCGGGCAGATCACCATGGTGCACGGCCCCGGCTGCCCGGTCTGTGTAACCCCGGTCAGCATCATTGATGAAGCCATTTACCTGTCGCAGCAACCCGGTATTATTGTTTGCTCATTTGGAGATATGCTCCGTGTACCCGGTTCCCGGAAAAGTCTGCTGGGAACAAAAGCAGAAGGAGCAGATGTACGTATTCTTTATTCGCCACTGGATGCCGTTCGTTTAGCTAAAGAAAATCCGGGTAAAGAGATCGTATTCTTTGCCGTCGGCTTTGAAACTACTGCCCCAGCCAATGCCCTGAGTATTGTACAGGCACACCAATCAGGAATCAACAACTACAGCATTCTCGCTTCGCATGTATTAGTACCACCGGCAATGGAAGCTTTATTAAGTGATGACGCAAATGAGATAGACGCCTTTCTCGCAGCGGGCCATGTGTGTACTATCATGGGTATGGAAGAGTATTACCCCATTGCTGAAAAATATAAGACGCCTGTTGTTATAACGGGATTTGAACCTGTTGATCTCCTGCAGGGCATCCTGCTGGCGGTACAACAACTGGAGAAAGGTGAATACAAAGTGGAGAACCAGTATGCACGGTATGTGCAGCGGGAAGGTAACCGTCTGGCCAAAGAAACGATGATGGAAGTGTTTGCCGTCAGCGACAGGGTATGGAGAGGTATCGGGAATATTCCGCAAAGCGGGTACGAAGTGAACGAACAATACAAACAATATAATGCCAGAGTAAAGTTCAAACTAAACCTACCTGTTGCAGAAGAAAACAAAGACTGTATCAGCGGTGATATCATGAAAGGGTTGAAAAAACCTTTTCAGTGCCCCAATTTTAGCATGTCCTGCAAGCCTGAGCATCCTTTGGGTGCACCGATGGTGAGCAGTGAAGGAGCCTGTGCGGCGTATTATCATTATGCCTCTGCTAAAGAGCAGGAAGAAATCATCTGATTATGCAACTGGAATGCCCCATACCGAAATTTGATTTTGACGTGATCACTCTGGGTCATGGAAGCGGTGGTTTGCTAACCCACCAGCTGTTGAAAAGCGGTGTCTTTGATATACTGAAAAATGAATTACTGGACCAGCAGCATGACGGCGCCAGTTTTATGCTGAACGGGCCGGTCGCCTTCAGCAGCGACAGCTATGTCATCACACCTGCTTTTTTTCCGGGAGGTAACATCGGCGAACTGGCCATTAATGGAACAGTGAATGACCTCGCTATGTGTGGCGCATCCCCAAAATACTTATCCCTGGCATTCATTATCGAAGAAGGGCTGGCTACGGACGAGTTCCGGCAAATACTGGTAAGCATTAAAGAAGCTGCTCAAAGGGCTGGTGTCAAAATTGTAACCGGCGATACCAAAGTAGTGGAAAAAGGAAAAGGTGATAAACTATTCATTAATACATCAGGCATCGGACTGATCCATCCCAAAGCCGACATCCATCATAAGAATATTGAGCCGGGAGACAAGATCATCATCAGTGGTAATATTGCCACACATGGTATTGCTATCATGAGTGTGAGAAAAGGATTGGAATTCGAATCAGCGATAGAAAGTGATACCACCAACTTAAACCGAACGATAGAAAATCTGCTGGATCATTTTGGAAATGACATCAAATTTCTCCGCGATCCTACCCGTGGAGGCGTAGCTTCTGTATTGAATGAAATTGCAGAACTTATCTCTTTAGGTTTTGTAATAGACCAAAGGTCATTGCCCGTTGATGAGCAGGTGGAAGGGGCCTGCGAAATGCTGGGGCTAGATCCTTTATACGTCGCTAATGAGGGTGTTTTTATGGCTGTGGTAAAAAACGAAATGGCAGAGGATATGGTATCCTTATTGCAAAAAGATGAAAATGGCAGGAATGCGACGATAATAGGTGAAGTCGTTACTGACCATCCCGGAAAGGTGATCATGAAAAGCCGTATCGGCGGCCGTCGTGTAGTGAACTACCTGGCAGGTGAACAATTACCGCGGATATGCTGATCCGGCTATCTTTTAAAAAAACACTGGGAAAATTTCAAATTTAGTCAGCATGGAAGTAAAGAGCCTTTTTGACAACGCTGTTTGGACTGAAATGATCGGACGGTTGAATAGACTGTCACCTGACAGCCGGCGGCATTGGGGTAAAAGCATGTGGAAACACATGGATCACCCTTTAAGGCAATTTGGTGTATAATCAGGCTGCCCGGCTGATTATAATCATAAGACCGTACGGCGATCAGCTATAGTTTTGGACAAGTTTATTTATGTCCATCTGGAAAAATATCATCCGCAAGCCTTCCTAGTTACAGATCGCATCCAGCTTTCTATCATCATTTCTATTTATTCCATTTAACACAGCGATACTGTAAATATGTTTATATGCAAACGATCATAGAACCCTTCCGGATAAAATCCGTAGAACCGATATATTTTACTACAAAGGAACAGCGTATTTCTATTTTAGAGAAAGCGTATTATAATCCCTTTTTCATTCATGCAGACGATGTATTGATTGATCTGCTGACCGACAGTGGTACATCTGCCATGAGCAGTCACCAGTGGGCAGGCATTATGAAAGGTGATGAATCCTATGCAGGCAGCCCGAGTTATTATGCTTTTAAAAGTGCAGTGCAGGATATCACCCATATGCCTGAAGTAATCCCCACTCACCAGGGAAGGGCTGCCGAAAAGATACTGTTCAGCATCCTTGGAGGCAAAGGAAAATATTTTGCCAGTAATACATTGTTTGATACCACGAGAGCCAATATTGAATTTTCGGGTGCCGAAGGTGTTGATCTCCTATGCGAAGAGGGAAAACACCCCATCATTCCTGCGCCATTCAAAGGGAATATGGATGTAGATGCCCTGAAACAGTTCATCGCTGAAAAAGGGGCTGGTAATATCCCCCTGTGCATATTGACCATTACGAATAATTCAGGTGGGGGACAACCGGTAAGTATGAAGAATATCCGGGACGTAAAACAGGTTTGCCGCGAAAATAATATACCCTTGTTCATTGACGCCTGCCGGTTTGCCGAGAACAGTTATTTTATCAAGCTACGTGAAGAAGGTTACGCCAACAAGTCTGTCAAGGAGATCGCCAATGAAATATTCTCTTATGCCGATGGCTGCACCATGAGCGCCAAGAAGGATGCCTTTGCCAATATTGGCGGCTTCCTGGCCATGAATGACAAAGAGCTTGCCACCAAATGCCGTAACCTCCTCATCATTACAGAAGGTTTTCCTACTTACGGCGGTTTGGCAGGGCGTGATCTCGAAGCCATTGCCATCGGGTTAAATGAAGTAATGGATGAACATTACCTGCAGTATCGTATCCGCAGTATTGAATACCTGACCAACAAACTCATCGAAGCAGGTATCCCGGTGATGCAGCCTGCCGGTGGCCATGCTGTGTATATTGATGCTAAAGAATTTCTGCCACATATCCCCGTTGAACAATATCCAGGCCAGGCTCTTGTCGGGTCGTTATACACGGAAGGAGGTATCCGCAGCGTGGAGATCGGTTCGCTGATGTTTGGAAAATATGATGACAACAAAAAACTCATCCCCGCACAAATGGAACTGGTACGTCTCGCTATTCCGAGAAGAGTATATACGCAAAGCCATATTGACTATGTAGCCGAAGTGATTATTGAAGTTTTCAATAACCGTTATAACATAAAAGGGCTAAGCATTATTGAAGAAGCACCGATACTGCGGCATTTTACTGTTAAGCTGAAACCTGTTACAGAATAACCAAAAGGAATTATCATGAAAAAATTTATCAAAAAAAGCTGGGCTGAGCCCTACAAGATAAAAATGGTAGAGCTGCTGAAAATGACCACAGCTGCCCAGCGTAAAAAAGCTATGGAGGAAGCCGGTTACAATACCTTTTTGTTACGGTCTGAAGATGTGTATATTGATCTGCTAACGGATAGCGGTACTTCTGCGATGAGTGACCGCCAATGGGCGGGTATCATGATGGGCGATGAAGCCTACGCAGGCAGCCGTAATTTCTATCACCTGGAAGAAGTGGTGCGAAATATCTATGGCTATAAATATCTTGTACCCACTCACCAGGGCCGCGGTGCTGAGAATATCCTGTCAAAGGTGCTGATCAAAAAAGGTGATATCATACCCGGCAATATGTACTTCACCACTACAAGACTGCACCAGGAACTGGCCGGAGGTAAATTTGAAGACATTATCGTTGACGAAGCGCATGATCCCGAAAGTGAATATCCCTTTAAAGGCAACGTGGACCTGAATAAACTTGAACGCATTATAAAAAAAAACGGGGCGAAAAGAATCCCTTATGTCAGTATAGCGACGAGTGTGAATATGGCAGGCGGTCAGCCCATCAGTATCAAAAACCTGAAAGAGCTGAGGGCATTCACCAAAAAACACGGTATCCGCATTATTCACGATATGACAAGGGTAGCAGAGAATGCTCATTTCATCCAGCAAAAAGAAAAGGGATATCACGATAAACCCATACGGCAAATTGTAAAAGAGATCTGTTCTTTGACAGATGGCGCTACTATGAGTGCCAAAAAAGATGCGCTGGTAAATATCGGAGGCTTCCTGGCCGTAAATGACTGGGATGTTTTTGAAGAAGCCAGAAACCTCGTAGTGGTGTATGAAGGTTTGCATACCTACGGCGGGTTAGCGGGACGTGATATGGAAGCTATGGCAATCGGCATCATGGAAAGCATCAATGACGACCACATTCATGCAAGGGTTGGACAAGTCATTTATCTTGGTGAAAAGATGATCAGCTATGGTGTACCGATTGTAAAACCCATCGGCGGTCACGGCATCTTTGTCAATGCCAAAAAATTTCTCCCGCATATTCAGCAGGACCAGTTCCCGGCACAAACACTGGCCGCTGAAGTATATTTTGATTCGGGCGTACGAACCATGGAAAGAGGAGTTGTTTCTGCCGGAAGAAAACCGAACGGTGAAAACTATTATCCAAAACTGGAATTGGTTCGTTTTACTATTCCCCGTCGTGTTTATACACAGGCGCACATGGATGTGATCGCTGAATCAACAGCACGGGTATTTGAGCGACGTCATCATATCAAAGGTCTTAAAATGATATATGAGCCTAAATACCTGCGCTTCTTCCAGGCGAGGTTTGCCCGGTTGTAAGCAGTGAATGTGAACCTGAGAAAGCCTTCTCCATTCGAAAAGAAAAATAATTTAAGACAACGCTATCCTTATTTGCCTAACAACAGTTTTGCCATTGACTTTAATCATATTGGGCGATGACAGTCCATGGTAGCTTCGTATCATACCAGCAGCAAAAAATACCCTGAACAACTCACTGTATTTGCTTGCTGTTGCTGCTGCATATTTATCTACAAAAAACAAGATCACAGTATGAAAAGTGGCACAGCTGTCCATACCAAAGAACTGTCGAAAACGGACCCCCGCGTTAAGCTGATCGCAGCCAAGATGAAAAAAGAGAACTATAAGCCTGACGCCCTGATAGAAATATTACATACGGCTCAGAACGCTTATGGTTACCTGCCTAAAGAAGTGCTTGCCTATATCACCAAAGCATTGCATTTGCCGCCATCAAGAGTTTACTCAACAGTAACCTTCTATCATTTCTTCTCACTTAAATCAAAAGGTGAACATACCTGCCTGGTGTGTACAGGTACGGCCTGCTATGTAAAAGGGGCGCAGGCTATACTAAATGAAATTGAAAAAAAATTAGGATTGAAAGCAGGGCAGGTCAGTGCTGATGATAAACTCGGTGTACAGGTGGCCCGCTGCATTGGCGCCTGCGGTTTAGCACCTGCAGTAGTATTGGATGATGAAGTACAGGCCAAAGTGAGCCCGGATGAAATCATAAAAAAGATCAACATTAAAATCGGGACGGTATGAACAGGCATGATCTAAAGACCATCATCTACGCAGAAAAGACAAAAGAAGAAAACAATAAATACAGGCATAAGATATGCGTATGCTGTGGCGCAAGCTGTATCTCTTCCGGATCAGAAGAAGTAATGAAGAAACTGCAGGAAGAGATCAAAACAAGAGGTTTGGAAAATGAAGTAGAGGTTGTGCCCACAGGTTGTATGGGGCCATGCAACCAGGGGCCACTGATGAAGTTCCTGCCGGAATACAATATTTACCAGAAAATAGACTGTTCCAATATATCCGCAATTGTCCAAAGCCAACTGACA
Source organism: Chitinophagaceae bacterium (assembly GCA_016787085.1). Classification (GTDB taxonomy): domain Bacteria; phylum Bacteroidota; class Bacteroidia; order Chitinophagales; family Chitinophagaceae; genus VBAT01. The sequence goes on from JAEUVJ010000031.1 coordinate 94,842, forward strand.
GAAAAAAAACCTATTGAAGACCTGCTTTTGTTCGCTGATTCAAGAGAAAAACCTTTCCTGGACGCACAGGAAGACCCTTTCTTTAAAAAACAAATGAAGATCGCTTTACGAAACTGCGGGCATATCAATCCTGAAAGAATTGAAGATTACCTCGTACATAATGGTTACCAGGCATTAGATAAGGTACTGTTTGAAATGAGTCCTGAAGAAGTGATCGCAGAGATCAAACAAAGCCGCTTGCGTGGTCGGGGTGGCGCGGGTTACCCGACGGGTTTCAAATGGGAAACTGTTTATAAATATGTCAGCGACCAGAAATATGTTATCTGTAATGGCGATGAAGGCGATCCCGGCGCCTTCATGGACAGAAGTGTTCTTGAAGGAAATCCGCACCGTGTATTAGAAGGAATGGCCATTGCCGGTTATGCGGTAGGCGCCAGCAAAGGATATGCATATATCCGGGGAGAATACCCATTAGCGATCAAACGGTTTGAATTAGCTATCAAACAGGCAAGAAAAATGGGATTGCTGGGAAACAATATTCTTGGAACCAGCTTTTCATTTGACATAGAAGTCCGTATTGGCGCCGGCGCATTTGTATGCGGTGAAGAAACTGCACTGATCGCTTCCATCGAAGGTAAAAGAGGTACGCCCCGTCCCCGCCCGCCATTTCCTGCAGAGTCAGGATTATGGGGAAAGCCAACGCTTATCAACAACGTGGAATCATTCGCTGCCATATCCCCTATCATCAATAATGGTGGTGAATGGTACAGTGAAATAGGCACTCCCAAAAGTGCCGGCACCAAAGTATTTGCGTTGGCAGGAAAAATAAAATATTCAGGCCTTATTGAAGTGCCGATGGGTACCACGCTTCGTGAGATCGTCTTTGATATTGGCGGCGGTATGCAGAATGATGCTGATTTCAAAGCTGCACAAACAGGCGGTCCTTCCGGTGGTTGCATTCCTGCTGAACACCTCGATGTGAAAATGGATTATGAATCGCTGGTCAGTCTTGGTTCTATCATGGGTTCCGGTGGCCTGATCATTATGGATAAAAGTTCCGATATGGTGGATGTGGCCCGCTACTTCATGGAATTCTGCATGGATGAAAGTTGCGGTAAATGTGTGCCCTGCCGTGTGGGAACAAGAATGATGCATGACCTGCTGCAAAAGATCTGTGATAATAAAGGGACACAGATTGATCTTAACAGGCTGGAAGAACTGGCGGTATATGTAAAAGAAACAAGCCTCTGTGGTCTGGGTGGTTCTGCGCCAAACCCATTATTGAGTACGCTACGGCATTTCCGTCAGGAATATGAGAACAGGATCGTGAAGCATGATTAACCCTTACAACGAAAATGATGTATGAACACAATACCTGTAATAATTAATGATAAAAAACTTGATGTTGATCCCGGCAAAACGATTCTCGAGGTTTGCAGGGAGAATGATATCGAAATGCTGACCATGTGTCATTTGAAAGGGGTGATGGATATCGGCGCCTGTCGCTTATGCCTGGTAGAAGTGGAAGGGGCGAACAAGCTGATGTCGGCCTGCACTACCAGGGTAAACGCTAATATGATCGTCCGGACAGCAACAGACAAGATAAAAAGATACCAGCGTATCACTACTGAATTATTCTTTGCAGAAAGAAACCACGTTTGTTCAGTGTGTGTGGCCAACGGTAAATGTGAACTGCAGCAGTTAGGCTATAAAGTGGAACTCGATCATATCCGTTATCCCCACCTGTTCCCGCAATGTGAAGTGGATACTTCGCACCCGTGGTATGTGATGGATCATAACCGCTGCATCATGTGTACCCGTTGTGTTCGTGTTTGCACTGAAGTAGAAGGCGCTCACAACTGGGATGTGATGAACCGCGGTCACCAGGTACGCATCATCTCTGATTTCAATACACCATGGGGAGAGTCTATTACTTGTACTTCCTGTGGCAAATGTTTGCATGCCTGTCCCACCGGGGCAATATGGCCCAAAGCTATTGTACAGGGTCAGCTGGAAAAGAAACCGGAAATGCTCAGTGAACTCATGGAAAAACGAAAAATGAAATTGTGAAGGCAAAAAAATCATTATAGGATTCTTTATAACATTTACGGTTGCATTAATCGCAACCGCTGCGATAAGTATGTGCTGGAGTTACTTTATAAAAAGTAAGGGTGTGGCTATTGATTGGGAAACAAGTTTTAGAATAGCCCTGTTGCTGGCAATCGTTATTCCGTTAACGCAACTAAAATCTCAAAAATGACATGCCCTGAATAAAGAAAATGAAGCAGTAAGTAGTTAAGTTTTAATGGCCAAAATAAAATAATGAACAAGAAAAAATTAGCAACGGTATGGCTGGGCGGTTGTTCGGGTTGCCACATGTCGCTGCTGGACATTGATGAAAGGATACTGGATGTAGCAAAGCTGGCGGATATCGTGAAAAGCCCTGTAGTGGACGGGAAAGAAATGCCGCCGGTGGATATCGCACTGGTGGAAGGGGCTATCACCAGCGACGAACATTACCGGGAGATACTGCATATACGCAAACAGGCAAAGACATTGATCGCTTTTGGTGATTGCGCCGTAATGACGAATGTAACAGGCATGCGGAACTATTTTCATTTGAAAGATGTATTTGATACGGCTTACCGTAATGCCATCAGCAACGATCAGGAAGGAAAGGTGCCGGATCATCCTTCTCTTTTAAAACTGAATGAAAAAGTGGTACCACTGCAGGAAGTGGTGAAGGTGGATTTTGTGATACCCGGCTGCCCGCCCGATGCCGATGCGATCTTTTATGTGTTATTTGAATTCCTGCATGACCGTTTTCCTAATTTAAGCAAGGCCAAAAAACTGAAATATGGATAAGCGAAGAATATTTATATCGCCGGTAACGAGGATCGAGGGGCATGCCAACATCACTATTGAACTGGATGATGATGGCAACGTGCAAGATGCATTGTTTCATGTTAATGAATTCAGGGGCTTCGAAAAATTCTGCGAAGGACGTATGTACACGGAAATGCCAACGATCACACCACGCATCTGCGGCATCTGCCCTACCAGCCATACACTCGCCAGTGTAAAGGCCTGCGAGATGATACAGGGAACACAACCAACCTATACTGCCAATCTTTTAAGAAGGCTGATGCATATTGGCCAGAACTTATCTTCACATGCGCTATCCTTCTTCCACCTTTCCTCGCCCGACTTTTTACTGGGATATGATAGTGATCCTGCCAAACGCAATATTCTCGGCATAGCTGAAAAATATCCTGATATTGCTGTTAAAGGGATCCGTCTGAGAAAATTCGGGCAGGAGCTCAGTGAACGCATTACCGGTAAAAAGATCCATATCATGGGTATTGTTCCCGGTGGCATGGCTTATCCGCTGACAGAAGAGAACAGGAAGGCCCTGCTTCAATGGATACCCGAAGCAACGCAGACCGTACAACTCGGATTGAGCATCATCAAACGGTTTCATGAAGAGAACGCAGACATGGTCAATTCCTTTGCACCTTCGCCGACTTTATATCTCGGCACGGTGGGCCCCAACGGTGAACATGAGCTCTATGATGGCAAGCTTCGCTTTATGGATGCGGACGGCTCTATCCTGAATGACCAGGTATCTCCCACGGATTACCTGAATTATATTGCCGAACGTTCAGTGAACTGGTCATACCTGAAATACCCATACTACAAACCGTATGGATTTGACAAAGGTTTTTACCGCGTAGGGCCACTGGCAAGACTGAACGTCGCCAGTAAGATGAGAACACCGCTGGCACAAAAAGAGTTTGAGATTTTCAAATCTATGAACGGAGGCAAACCGGTTCACGGTACTTTTTATTTTCATTATACCCGCCTGATAGAAGCATTAAGCGATGTCGAAGATGCCGAAAGGATATTGAACGATCCGCAGGTCACTTCATTACACATTCAGCATCATGGACGCTGGAACTATGATGAAGGCATCGGCAGTTCCGAAGCGCCGAGGGGTACTTTATTCCATCATTACAAAACAGACGAGACCGGGAAACTGGTCAAAGTGAATTTACTTATTGCAACGGGACAGAATAACCCCTCCATGAACCGTTCGGTGCTCGAAGTGGCCAAACAATATGTAAAAGGAGATGACATCAAAGAAGGGATGCTGAACAGGGTGGAATCCGCCATCCGCTGCTATGATCCTTGTTTATCCTGCTCTACACATGCCATCGGTCAAATGCCGATGGTAATAGAACTGACAAACAAAAAAGGGGAACTGATAAAAAGGATCGAAAGAGGTTAACGGTTCTTTGCTATCCAGTCGCAGATGGTCCTGACCGCTTCATCGGCATTTCTTCTGGCTCTTGCCGACAATCCCTCTTTTATATCAAAATCAAATCCGCCCACAGCGCAGATCATGATGGATAATTCCCTGTTGTAAACGAGTTTCGCCATTTGCATCAGCAGGGCTGCACTCATGTGATGTGATGAGGATACAAGAGGTGATTCATCCGGTTTTACCGGGTAAAAATGAACAGGCTTGCCTTCCACAAAGGCATCTGCCAGTATGATATGATCCGCTTCCAGGAATTCATCTAACAGGTCACTGTCTAATTGCTGTACCGTGATCGTTTTTACTCCTTCCAGGTCCAGTGTTTCAATTTTTGAACAGATATATGCCCCGATGCCATCATCGCCGCGGAGGGTGTTGCCGATGCCGGTGATCAAAAACCTGTATTCTTGTTTTATAGCCATTTCCTTAATTCGGTATCAAAATTCGTTCATTTACTTAGTGAAAGCAAAGGCCCCGGAAGAATCCGGGGCCTTTATGTATACCTAAAGCTGCAATAGAGAACTCAGAGTGCTTTCAATGCTTCTATCCTTTCCCAATGCAAACGAACACCTTCATTGGCCATGCCGAGGAATTCGGCGCCCCTTTCCGGATCTGTGTTCTTGATAGTAGCAAATCGGTTTTCATGATACAGGAATTCATTCAGCGCCACGGAAGGTGGTTTACTGTCTATCACAAACCGTTGTCCTTTTTCTTTTACAGGATTGTAGCGGAACAGCGGCCAGTAACCGGACTTCACAGCCAGGTCCTGCTGATCCAGGCCATGACACATATCGTAGCCGTGTGCAATGCAATGGCTGTAAGCGATCACGATAGAAGGACCGGGGTAAGCTTCCGCTTCGAGTATAGTCTTTAATGCATGTACATCATTAGCGCCCATCGCTATCTGTGCTACATACGCACTGCCATGTGCAATGGCCTGCATAGCGAGGTCTTTCTTGCTGTTGGTCTTTCCTTTGATAGAGAACTTGGCGCTGGCACCTACCGGTGATGATTTGGACTTTTGCCCGCCGGTATTGCTATACACTTCCGTATCGAGTACAAGTATATTTACATTTTCACCTGTGCTGAGTACATGATCCAATCCGCCAAAACCAATATCATAAGCCCATCCGTCTCCGCCAACGATCCACATGGATTTCTTTTCGAGGAACTCTGCCACCTGGTAAAGGCGATACGATTCTTCCGTCTGTATCTGGCGCAGTCTTTTCTTCAGTTCATTCACCAGGTTACGTTGCTGTATCAGTTCCGCTTCAGAATTCTGGGCATTTTGCAAAATAGTGTCTGCTAATTCGCTGCCTGCTTCTTCACGAAGATTCTTCAGCAGGCGGATCGCAATATCTCTTTTCTTATCGGTTGCCAGTTTGATACCAAGACCAAACTCTGCATTATCTTCAAACAGCGAGTTGGCCCATGCCGGTCCGTGACCATCATGATCGGTCGTATATGGAGTGGTTGGTAAATTTCCTCCGAAGATGGAAGAGCAACCTGTAGCATTCGCTACCAGCATCCTGTCGCCGAATAACTGGGTCAGCAGTTTGATATAAGGGGTTTCACCACAACCACTGCAGGCGCCGGAAAACTCAAACAATGGTTCTAATAACTGCGAACCTTTCACAGTAGCTTTATTCACCCTTGTTCTGTCAATATCCGGCAGAGTAAGGAAGTAATCCCAGTTCTTCTTTTCTTCTTCCCTGAGCGGGATCACATCCATCATATCAATAGCCTTATGACCTGCTTGTGTTTTACTTTCTATCGGGCAAACTTCTGTACAAAGTTTACAGCCGGTACAATCTTCTACTGCCACCTGTAAAGTATAGGCCTCTTTGTCTTTGATGAATTCTTTACCTATTGGCGCTGTATGTTTAAAGAAGGCTGGTGCATCGGGCAGCCAGTCACGATCATACACTTTGACGCGGATAGCGGCGTGAGGACAGACGAAATAGCATTTACCGCACTGAGAGCATAGTTCAGGATCCCAGACAGGTACTTGTTCGGCGATATTTCTTTTTTCCCATTTAGTGGTCCCGGAAGGATAAGTTCCGTCAACCGGGAAAGCGCTTACCGGTAATTCATCTCCTTCGCCGGCTATTATCTTGCCTAATACCTGTTGTACAAATTCCGGGGCTGCCAGTGAAACAGGCGCTTCGATCTCCCTGTTACCTACCTGGTATTTTGAATAATCTATCTTATGCAGGTTTTCCAATGTCTGGTCAACTGCTTTGTAATTCTTTTGTACTACCTCTTCCCCTTTACGTCCATATGTTTTCTTGATGGCGCTCTTGATATACTGTATCGCCAGGTCCCTGGTCATCACATTGGAGATAGCAAAGAAACAAGTTTGAAGTATGGAATTGATCCGTGAACCCATACCTGTTTCTTTAGCGACCTTCGAAGCATTGATGACATAGAATTTTAGTTTTTTATGGATGATCTCTTCCTGGATCTTTTTGGGCAAATGCTCCCATACCTCTTCAGCATTGTAAGGAACATTCAATAAGAAGGTAGCTCCCTCCTCTGCATATCTCAATACATCATATTTCCTGAGGTAATTGAAATGATGGCAGGCAACGAAATTGGCCGAGTTTACCAAATAGGTAGAAAGGATAGGATGCTCACTGAAACGCAGGTGTGATACGGTCAGCGATCCTGATTTTTTTGAATCATATACAAAATAGCCCTGAACGAAATCATCGGTTACGTCACCGACGATCTTGATGGTATTCTTATTGGCCCCTACTGTACCATCAGCGCCCAGTCCATAGAACAGACCGCGGAACAGGTGTTGTTTTTCAAGAGAAAATTTCTTATCCCATTTCAAACTGGTATGGGTCACATCATCCTCAATACCGATCGTGAAACCGTTCTTGGGTTTTTCATTCTTTAATTCATCAAAAATGGCTTTGGCCATACCTGGATCGAATTCTTTTGAAGCAAGGCCATACCGTCCGCCGATCACCACCGGCATTTCATGCTTCCAGCCACTATGCAGCCCATTGACCACATCCATGTATAATGGCTCGCCGATAGCCCCGGGTTCTTTGCAACGGTCGAGTACAGCAATTTTTTTCACTGTAGCAGGTATCGCATCAATAAAATGCCTGATAGAAAAGGGGCGATAGAGATGGACGTTCAGGTAACCGACCTTCTCACCCTGGGTGTTCAGGTAATCGGTCACTTCATGCACAGGACCTACACCTGAGCCCATAATAATAATAATACGTTCCGCTTCCGGGTGACCGTAGTAGTTGAATAATTTATAGGAACGGCCGGTCAGCTCTTCAAATTTTTCCATCATCGTCAGCACGATCTCCGGCGCTACCTGGTAATATTTATTGGCTGCTTCCCGGCTCTGGAAGAACACATCGGGATTTTGTGCGGTACCCCGAACAAAAGGATGTTCCGGGTTCAGGGCCCTTTTGCGATGTTTGGCCACATCTTCTTCATCTATCATCTGGCGGATGATATCATCCGGTATCACTTCTACTTTGGCCAGTTCATGTGAAGTGCGGAACCCATCAAATATATTAAGGAACGGGACCCTTGTTTTTAATGAAGCGGCAGTGGCGATCATTGCCATGTCCATGGCCTGTTGCGGGTTGTTGCCAAATAACTGGGCAAACCCGGTGGACCTGGTCGCCATCACATCACTGTGGTCGCCGAAAATGGAAAGGGCATGTGTAGCCAAAGCCCTTGCTGCAATATGAAAAACCGCAGGTGTCAATTCACCGGCGATCTTATACATATTGGGAATCATTAACAGCAAGCCCTGCGAACAGGTAAAGGTAGAGGCTAAAGCTCCCCCCTGTAATGCGCCGTGAATGGCGCCGGCAGCACCGGCCTCACTTTGCATCTCTATTATCTTAGGAACATCCCCGTAAATGTTTTTTATCTCATTACTGCTCCATTCATCGGCCCACTCGCCCATGGCAGAAGAAGGAGTGATGGGATAGATGGCGCAGACCTCGCTGGTCTTGTACGCAATAAAGGAAGCAGCTTCATTTCCGTCCATAATGGCGGAAACAGCCTCTTTTTGCCCGGGGATTTTTTCAGATGTTGCAGCTTTGGTAATAGTTTCCATAACAATTGTTTTAAAGAACAATGGAAAGACGCTGCAAAGTAGAAAGGTGTATTTCCCCGCCGGATGATATTGGTCAGGCAAAAACTTGATTTTCGGATATACTAAAAACAAAAAAGCCCGGAGAATCGCTCCAGGCCTGTATTTGATGATTTTAGCACCGGTCAGCTAATGGCATTTAATACCAGTTCTTTGATCTGGCTGATGGGTATTCTCTCCTGTTTCATAGAATCCCGGTAGCGAACGGTTACCGTGCTGTCTTCTTTGGACTGATGGTCCACCGTCACACAGAAAGGCGTACCGATAGCATCCATTCTCCGGTATCTTTTACCGATGGTATCCTTTTCTTCATAAAAACAGCGGAAATGCTTTTTACATTCATCCATGATCTGTCTCGCTATTTCGGGTAAACCATCTTTCTTTACCAACGGCAGTATCGCCAGTTTCATCGGTGCCAGTCTGGGTGGTAGCTTCAATACCACACGATCATCTTTTTTCTCTGCTGTACTCAGGTCCTCTTCCGTATAAGCCTGGCTGATCACTGCGAGGAACATCCGGTCAAGTCCGATGGAGGTCTCGATCACATACGGTATATAATTACCATAAGGCTTGCCGGTGGCCGGGTCAATGTCGTTATCGAAATACTGCTGTTTCTTTTTGCTGTATTCCTGGTGATTGCGCAGGTCAAAATCTGTCCGGGAGTGGATACCTTCCAGTTCTTTAAAGCCTATCGGAAATTCAAACTCGATATCACAGGCCGCATCAGCATAATGCGCCAGCTTGATATGATCATGGAAACGGTATTTATCAGACGGAATACCCAGACTTGTATGCCACTTCAATCTTTCTTCTTTCCAGAACTCATACCATTTCTTTTGCGTACCAGGCTGGATGAAGAACTGCATCTCCATCTGTTCAAACTCCCGCATACGGAAAATGAATTGCCTGGCCACGATCTCGTTACGAAATGCTTTACCGATCTGGGCAATACCAAAAGGTATTTTCATACGACCGGTCTTCTGTACATTCAAAAAATTGACGAAAATGCCTTGTGCAGTTTCAGGTCTCAGGTATACTTTATTATTCTCATCTTCTGAAGAAACAGTAGAACCGAATTCAGTCGAGAACATCAGGTTGAACTGGCGGATATCCGTCCAGTTGCAGGTACCACTGACCGCACATTTTATTTTATTATCCTCAATCAGCTTCTTTAACCCTGCAAAATCATCTTTGGCCAGCAATGCGTCCATATCAGCAAGAACCGCATCAGCTTTGTCGTTCTGATTCCCAGACCGCAGCTCATCGCTAAAAGCTTCTATCAAATGATCTACCCGGTATCTTTTCTTGCTGTCCTTATTATCTATCATCGGGTCGTTGAAGTTGTCAACGTGGCCGCTGGCCTTCCAGGTGGTCGGGTGCATAAAGATGGCAGCATCAATACCCACGATGTTCTCATGCATCCGGGTCATACTGTCCCACCAGTAGTCTTTGATATTCTTTTTCAGTTCGCTACCCCACTGGCCGTAGTCATACACCGCCTGCAGCCCGTCATAGATCTCACTGCTGGGGAAAATAAAACCGTACTCTTTGCAATGCGAAATGATCGCCTGGAACCTGTTCGGATCGTTTGCCATATTAGTTTGCTATCTGTTTTAAGCTGAAGCCCGTTTCTCCCATAAGCTTCGTAATACAAGTAAGGCGGCAAAGATAAATTCCTTAGTAGTTTTCAACGCAAGTGTATAAATTTTAAAAAAATTAATTTCAAAATTCTTTGAGGAAGGCGTTAAGTTATTATTTTTATTCTGCTTTATATTAAAGCCAATCTATTTTTGGTTGTTTTCACTAATGTCATTACCTTTGCACCCCTTTAAATCTTAAGAAATGGCTGTCGCAACTTTCAACGATCTTCTTAAAGGCCTAAGGGAATATACTTCCGAAAAGGCTTACAGAACAACCCCGCAGTCAAAAAAGTTTTTAGAAGGCCACACCCATTCGCAAGCAGATAATAAACGAAAATCTAAGAAAAAGGAATCAAAGAAAAAATAAGACGTTTGCCTTTTTCTTTATATATTAAGGCTTTATAACTTTTTTATGAAGCCGCTGTATAGACCTGCCTATGACTATAAAAGGGAGTTTGACAGAACCCCTGAAGAATTAGCTTACCCCTTTGAAGGTGATTTTTCTTTTGATTTGTCAAATCTAACACATTCTGCTTGTTTCCGACGTTTACAGGGCAAAACACAACTGTTTCCAGAAATGGAAAATGATTATTTCAGGAATCGGCTTACACATTCAGTTGAAGTAGCTGATATAGCCACAAAGATTGCAAAAAAACTAAATCATGAACATCCATATTTCAAAGAAAATGGAATCAATATAAACTTAGTTCGTTTTGCAGGATTAGCACATGATTTAGGTCATCCCCCATTTGGGCATGTAGGAGAAAGGGCGCTTAACAAAGCGTTAATTGCATTTAGAAAAGATGAGCTTAACAAAGAAAAATACAATACTGGTTTAAGATATGAGGGGAATGCTCAAACTTTAAGGATTCTAACTAAACTCGAGAAAAAATTTGTCAATATAGCACCAGAAGGCCCAAACAGGAGTTTCCCGTTATTTGCACAAAATGAAGGAATACTAGAAAAAAAAGATTACAGAATAGGCTTGAATTTAACATACAGATCTTTGGCTTCTATAATTAAGTACGATAATGAACTAATGGACGATAACGTAAACTCAAAAAAAGGTTATTATAAAACGGAAAAGAGTTTAGTAGATCGAATAAAATTAAATACTACAGGAAAATCTGCTGCATTCTTAAAAAAGAATAAAATTAAATTTAAAACAATTGAATGCTCAATAATGGATGTAGCTGACGACATTAGCTATACTGCATATGATCTTGAAGATGCTTTTAAAGGTCGCTTCGTTAATATGCTTGATTTTTTACACAACACAGACGATGTTTTACTGAAAAAAATTATTACAGAATTCAATCACTCATTAGAAAAAGCAAATAACGAAAACCTATATCAACTACCCTTTAAATTATATTCACTAGATGAGTCAGGGATAAAGGATTTTCAATATGTCCTAAGCTATCCATTCATTATCCTTGGATGGATAAATAACCCGCCTATACCGAAAAAGGATATTTACAAGAGAAATAACAAAACTCATTTAACAGAAATTGGGAGATTTAATGTATCACGTGAGTTATATATTTTATCACAGAAACTCATCAAAAATGGATATTTTCGATCATACTTTATATCACAGTTGATTAAATACTTCATTGACTCAATAGAGGTTGAAATAAATGAAACTATTCCTCCTCTCTCAAGTGTCCATTTAAATGAACCGGCCTATATGGTTTTAGAGGCCTTTAAACAATTCATTTTTGTATCTCAGACTAAATCAGCTCGATTACAAATTGTAGATTATCGGGGAGAAGAAATTGTAACTCTCATTTTCCAGACGCTTATAAAAAACCCACAACTATTGCCTAGAGATTTTAGAACTATGCATGAAAACTCCTCCGAAATCGATAAACCAAGAGTTATTGCAGATTATATTTCGACCATGACAAATAGATATGCAATAGAATTCTATTCAAGATTGAAGTCCGAAAATCATCAATCCATTTTTAAACCTTTCTAGTTATCTCAACTTCTCATTATTCCGGTGCCTTTCCGCATCACGGATGTTCTTTTTCTCAAAATTTTTCTCCAAAGCCTGCGTCAGATCAACCCCCGTCTGGTTGGCGAGGCAGATCAATACCCAGAGCACATCGGCCATCTCATCTGCCATGTTTTTGTCTTTATCGGACTCCTTGAATGACTGGTCGCCATACTTCCGGGCCATGATGCGGGCCAGTTCCCCCACCTCTTCCGTCAGGATCGTCATATTGGTCAACTCGCTGAAGTAGCGAACACCTGTTGTTTTTATCCATTGGTCAACCTGCTGCTGGGCATTGGCAATAGTCATAACAATATTTTTTCAGAAGAATTGCAATATAGCACGATTATTGCCGTTTTACCCACCCGTTCTGAAACGGCCCTACCCCCTGAAAGCAATAAAATCAAACTATCGTCCTTCGCCGGACTCAGGATCAAATTTGGTATTCTATGATGCTTTCATCTGTCCGTAAAATAGTGGCCATTATCGCCATCGTTTGTTTAACCATCCTGTCGCAGGCGCAGCCTCTTTCTATAGAAGCAGGCAACAGCAAACCGTATAAGATACTGACCTCCGGTAAACAGATCACAGTCAAAAGCACGAAAAATATCAGGAATATCATGGTGTGGACCGCCAGCGGCCACCGTATCGTCGAGCAAAAAGATGTGAACGAACTCACTTTCTCCTTCCATATTAACGTTTCCGAAAGAGTATTCTTTTTGATGATCCAGTTTGACGGGTCAAAGCCTTATACAGAGAAGATCGGGATATGAACCCCCAGCCATCCTGAGTGAAAGCGAAGGAAAGGGGGAGTTGGAGCATCTATCGATTCATCACTCTTTATCCTTTGTGTCTATTATTATTGTTACAGGTCCGTCGTTCAGTAACTCTACCTTCATGTCAGCCTGGAAAACGCCGGTTTGAACCAGTTTGCCTAAATCTTGTGCCAATTGGTGAACCATCTGTTCATATAAAGGAATGGCCACTTCCGGTTTTGCAGCACGGCTATAACCTGGACGGTTCCCCTTTTTCGTTGAGGCGTGAAGGGTGAACTGGCTGACAAGTAATATTCCACCCTCTTTATCTTTTACTGACACATTCATCACCCCGTTCTCATCATCGAAAATGCGCATGTTGATGATCTTGCCACTTAACCATCCGATGTCTTCTGGTGTGTCTGCCTCTTCGATACCCAGCAACACCAGCAAGCCATGGCCGATCTGTGAATGAACCTTACCCTCAATTGTTACACTGGCCCTGCTGACCCGTTGAATGACTACCCGCATAATTTGTATCTTTACGATTTGCAAATGTATTGACTATTGACTATTGACTATTGACTATTGACTATTGACTATTGACTATTGACTATTGACTATTGACTATTGACTATTGACTTATTTGACCTCCATGATTTATCTCATTGACCTTTCCTCAGAAATCCAATTCCAAACTACCCGCAGCGGCGGCAAAGGCGGTCAGAACGTCAACAAAGTGGAAACCGCCGTCATTGGCTCGTTGCACATAGATGCTTCTTCCCTTTTGTCGTATGAACAAAAACAGGTTATCAGGGAAAAGCTCTCCAACCGCATCACAGGCGATGGTTATCTGCAGGTAAAATCACAAACACACCGCACACAACTGGCCAATAAAGATGAAGTCATCGAAAAGATCAACCAGTTGGTAACGGATGCATTGAAGAAGAAAAAACCAAGGATCGCTACCAAAGTAAGCAAAGCAGCTAAAGAAAAGCGACTGGAGTCTAAAAAGAAACACGCAGAGAGAAAGGCAGGACGAAAAAGATTCAGACGGGAAGAATGATGCCCTGTCAGTCCTGAGTGAAATCGAAGGAAAAGGGAGCTTGGACACGGGTTTTCTTTATGCTTCACATCATTTTCATAAAACAGGACGTTATAAATATAATAGTATAAGTCAGATAATAAATGCTTAAAAGTCTTTTGGCCATAGCGCTCATTCTTACTTTGGTAATCCTGTTGGCTTACGGGTTAGGTGCTTGCCGCAAAGACAATCCCAATAACCTGGCGATGATGGAACAGGAGATACCCGAAGGCTTCCCTGATCCGGTATATCGCTATACGGATAACCCGCTCAGCAAAGAAGGCTTCGAACTGGGCCGCAAATTATTTTATGATGGTCGCTTATCTAAGGATGGCAATTTCCCTTGCGCTTCCTGTCACCAGCAAATAGGAAGTTTCGGCACATTTGAACATGACCGCAGCCATGGCTACAATAATTCGCATACTTTAAGAAATGCTCCGGTCCTTTTTAATCTTGCCTGGCAAACCAGTTTTCACTGGGATGGTGAGTTCCGGTCCTTGTTTGATGAAGCCGCACAACCGATCAACGGGCATATAGAAATGGCGGAGTCATTCAATGGTGTAATTGTTAAACTGCAGAAAGACCCGGAATACAGGAAAGAGTTCAAACGTGTTTTCAGAAGTGAATTCATCAGCCCGGAACATATACTGAAAGCATTGGCCCAGTTCACGGGCTACATGACCTCAGCTAACTCAAAATATGACCGCTACAAAAAAGGGCAGGCATCGTTTACTGCACAGGAACTGAACGGTTACCAGGTATACCAGGCCAACTGCGCCACCTGTCATCCTGAACCCATGTTTACCGATTACAGCTTCCGGAATATTGGCCTGCCGGTTGATCCTTTCTTAAATGATTATGGGCGATTGCGTATTACAAAAAATGCTACGGATTCGCTGAAGTTCAAAGTACCCACTTTGCGGAATGTATATATCTCTTCCAACTATATGCACGATGGCCGCTTCAATACACTGGCACAATGCATCAATCACTATCGTACCGGCATACAACAAAGCGGCACGCTGGACCCGCTATTGACTAATGGAATTATACTGAACACAACACAGGCTAACGACCTGCGGTCATTTCTGGTCACGCTGACAGATTCTTCTTTTATTACCGACCCCCGTTACGGGCAGCCTTAATGTCTCAGGCTTTTCTTTTTGACTTCAATGCTTCCAGCGCCTGCTTCTGTGCCTCTATTTCTTTTTGCTGACTATCCTGATTCTTTGCGTTATCCTTCAGGTCGTCCTGGAGTTTCTTTATCTTCTTTTCCATATCGGACTGGTCATCCTTCAGATCCTTTAATTTTTTCTCTGCTTTGGCCACTACTTCATCCTGGTTGCTGATCTGCAATTCGAGATCGGCAGCTTCCATATAGGGTTGAAGGTTATTCAAAAATGCTTTAGCCTTGTCCACATCAGCCGCCTCAAAAGCTGTTTTGGCATTCTCGCCATCTTTCAGAATGATCAGGTAAACAACCGACTGGTCTTTATCCTTCCGGCCTTTCGTTTCTACTTTGAAGGCATAATCCATACTGCTGGACAGAACATCCGTAATAAAAGCCCCTTTATATACCCTGAACCCTTTGTCTTTATTAAAAAGACCTTTTTCTTCCTTGCCTTTATAACCGAGATCCTCCATTTTTTTGATGATGCCATTTTCCACCGCTTCCGGCGGGTAAGGATAATCAATCACGAAGGCTTGTTGTTTTTTCTTGGAGTACTCGATGGTCCCTTCATACGCCTGGGATAAAACAGGAAAGGAAAAAACAGCCGCAGCCAGCAAGGACAGGAACATTCTTTTCATAACAATGGTTTTTTGCAAAGATAGAATAAAGGCAAAATGCGTTGCAAGCCTGTTAAAGAATCCTTTTCCACCGCACCCATTCGTTTTTTGAAAATGCAACGATTACATTTGCTGACCAAATCCCCATCCTTTGAGTGGTATTAAAAAACTGGCCGGGCAGACGCTGTGGTATGGTGTACCCACCATCGCCAGCCGCTTTCTCGGCTACCTGATGAATCTCTCGTTGCCGCTCATCTTTGCACAACCATCCAAAACCGCTGACCTGACACAGGTATATGCCATCATCCCATTTTTAAATGTGCTTTTCACCTATGGATTAGAAACAGCTTATTTCCGGTTCTCGCAGGATTTTGATCAGAAGCGATTGTATAACACCCTTTCTGTTTCGCTGATCGGTTCCACCATTTTCTTTACAGGGTTGTTGTTTGTTTTCAAGGACAATATTGCAGAATGGGCTAATCTTGACAAACACCCCGAATACATTACCTGGATGGCGGGTATCATTTTCTTTGATGCCATCAGCACTCTTGCGTTTGCACGACTGCGGCAGGAGAACCGCCCAAAACGCTATGCCTTTGCAAGAATAGCCGGCGTTATCATGAATATCCTGGTAGTGGTATTGTTCCTAGGTGTCATTCCGAAATATGCACAAAGCAACCCCGATACATTTATCGGCACCTTCTACAATAAAGATATTGGGATCGGCTACTACCTGATCGGCAATCTCTGCGGCAGCATACTTACTTTTCTGATTCTCTGGAAAGAGTTCAGACAGGTCAGCTTTTATTTCGACCGCATTTTATGGAAAAAGGTGTTGCGCTATGCATACCCGCTGGTGATCGTAGGCATGGGCGGTATGGTAAATGATATGCTGAGCCGTCTCATTTACCAGCATGTGGTGGACCTGCCGGAACAACAGGCCAAACATGAACTGGGCATTTTCGGCAATATCTATCGTCTCGCTGTTCTTATTACCATCATGATCCAGGCCTTCCGTATGGCGGCCGAGCCCTTCTTCTTTAGCCAAAGTAAAAATGACGATGCACCAAAGACCTATGCCCGCATCATGAAGTTCTTTGTCATCGCCTGCTGTTTCATGTTTTTATTGATCAGCCTCTACATTGATATATTCGGCTGGTTCTTCGAAGCGATTGATAAAGCAGCCTGGGTAGAAGGGTTGAATATCGTTCCGCTGCTGGCATTGGGCAATGTTTTTCTCGGTATTTATTACAACCTGAGTATCTGGTATAAGCTTACGAATAAGAATATGATGGGCGCCTTGATCACTATCGGCGGCGCTGTCATTACTATTGTATTGAATATAATCCTGATCCCGCAGTGGCATTATCTCGGCGCTGCTATCGCTACCTTCTGCTGCTACCTGTTCATGATGATCGTGAGCTATCTGATGGGACAGAAATATTACCCCGTTCCTTATGCCCGGAAAAAGCTGATTGCCTATATCGTATTAGTGGTTTTGATATACGCTGTACACCGCGGGTTTATTTATCTATGGGATAACCGGTGGTTCAATATCGGGATGGCTACTGCCCTGCTTTTGGCGTTTACTGCTTTTGTGACAAAGATGGAGAGAAAGGAATTGCAGAAACTTCCGGTGATAGGACGCTTTATCAAATAGGTTCCCGGTTAATACAATTTCACAAACGGATTATTCATTTTTTCAAAACCAATTGTTGTCACCGGCCCATGACCCGAATACACTTTCGTTTCATCCGGCAGGGTAAAGAACTGTGTCTGGATACTGTTCACCAGGGTTTCGAAACTACCACCCGGCAAGTCGGTACGGCCAATGCTCCCATTAAAGAGTACATCGCCGCCTATCACAAAATGTCCCGGCTCATGGTAAAAGGAAACACTGCCGGGTGAATGACCGGGTGTGAACAGGATCTTCAGTTCATTCTCCCCAATTTTTACGATCGCTCCGGGTTCTAACCAGGCCAAGGGGCCATCATAATTATCAAAGGGTAGTTGCCAGTTCTGGCCGGAAACGGGTGCATAGTCCAGTACCGGCTTCTCTTTGGGATGGATATGCAGGGTAAGCCCCCACGTCCCATACACAAACTTATTCCCGAACACATGATCAAGGTGACAATGGGTATTCAACAGCAATACCGGCTTCAGCCCGGCGTCTTCCACCGCAGCCTTCAGTTCGACCTCTTCTTCGGGAAAATAACAGCCGGGGTCTATAATGCAGCATTCCTTTTTTTCGTTATAGAGCAGATAGGTATTTTCCTGCACGGGGCTAAATGTGAACGCCTTAACGCTTAACATGGATGGTTTTTTGTACTTTTAAAAGTCTTTTACGGTGAAGGCACCGCCAAAAATAAAGATACATCCTCATTGGTCATTTCATCGTAATTTGAACGGGATTTGGACCTCCCTGAGGATAACCTGTCTTTTAGTTAATAAAACCACAACCGGCAACATAGAGGAAAAACTGTACGATTTAATTAAGATTCAGAAACAGTAATGATTTTATGAAGAAACTATCAAGCCTGATTGCCTGCGTTTCCCTTTTTTATTCTATACAATCATCTGCGCAGGTCAATGCGGTAGAATTCGGAAAGAACCGGGTGCAGTACCAGAAATTCAAATGGAAGTATTACCAGACTGAAAACTTCAATACCTATTTCAGCCAGGATGGTCTTGGGCTGGGTAAATACGTAGCGCAGATCGCAGAGAATGAACTGCCGGGGCTGGAAGAATTTGTCGAATACGGTTTGCAGCGCCGCACCAATATCGTGGTGTATAACAACTTCGATGAGATGCAGCAATCCAATATCGGGCTCGGTATTGACTGGCAGAACACTGGCGGTGTCACCAAACTGGTGAACAATAAAATGCTGGTCTATTTCGACGGCAATCATGATAATCTTCGCCGCCAGATACGCCAGGGCATTGCACGGGTGCTGGTAGAAAATATCCTGTTTGGCGATGATCTCGGTGAATTTGCCGCCAACCAGGCATTACTGGATCTTCCCAAGTGGCTGACCGATGGCTATATTGAATACGCTGCCGAGAACTGGAGCCCTTCCCTTGATGATGACCTTCGCGGCATCATGCTTTCCGGCAAATACACCAAGTTTTACCAGTTTGCTTTTGAAAAACCCAACCTGGCAGGGCACGCTTTTTGGAAATACATTGCCGATAAATATGGTAAAAGCAAGACTACTTACATGCTGTATCTCTCCAGGGTATATCGCAACCTGAACAGCGCCTCGCAAAAAGTCGCCAAGAAAAAATTCAAGGATATACTGAAAGATTTTATGCTGGAAGTGCCGCAGGGTTATTACAAAGATCTCCGCGGACGACGTAATACGCCCAAGGGCCAGTTATCTATCAGCGAAGTGATCGGCAAAAAAGATTTCATCCGCTTTAATGCCAACCCGCAGCCAAGAAGTTTCACCTATGCGTTGGTAGAATTCTTCCAGGGAAAATATTCCGTGGTGCTGATGGAGAATTTTGTGAACCGTAAAATATTGTTGAAGTTCGGAACAAGGTCAAGGGAAGATGAAAAGAACCCCAACTACCCGATCCTTGCATGGGATGGAAAAGGAACAAGGCTCGCTGTATTCTACAGTGAAGAAGGCAAACTCAAACTGTTCGTGTATGATGTGGTGAACCGCATCAAGGTCGTCAAACAGGAACTGCCGATGTTCGACCAGGTACAGGATATGAAATACATGCTGGACGCTAATACGCTTTTATTCAGCGCCATCCGTAGTGGACAAACGGATATTTATACCTATAAGATAGATAAACAGACCTACGAACAGATCACGAATGATGTGTATGATGATCTTGATCCGTCATTCGTAGCTTTTCCGAATAAGACAGGTATCATTTTTTCCAGCAACAGGCCCTCTGCCAATGCAGTAAGCAGCGATGATTCATTACCTGCTCCGCATTTCAATATTTTTTTGGTGGACAACTGGAATAAATCTGAATTCAAACAGATATCACAGCTATCCGCCCTGCGCTATGGCAATGCCCGCTTCCCTTCACAATACAATACCTCGCATTTCACTTTTGTAAGCGATGAGAATGGCGTGAACAACCGCTATGCAGGTTTCTTCCGCACAGAAAGGGCCGGGCTTGATACGTTAGTGTTCATCGGGGATGAAATATTGCGTAACCCGGGTCTGCAGGAAGTGGACAGTGTATTGAAAGAATGGAATAAAACAGATATTGATTCGGTAGGCTTTTTTTCCGTTACCAACGATTCATCATATGTATTCCCTATTACCAATTACCAAAGCAGTTTGCTGGAAACAAGAACGGCCGGCGATAACCAGCAGGTAAGTGAGGTAGTGAAGCTGGGAGATGTTAAATTATTATACCGTCTCCGGGTTGATGAAAACGTATTGAGACGCCGCAATGTGGCTGCCCGGCCCACTGAATACATGAAACAGGTGATGGATGCTGACCGGAGGGCCATGCAGAAAATATCGGCGGAGGAAGAAGAAAATGAATCGGACACGGCTGCCAAAAAAGATGATTTCTTTCAAAGCGAGTTCCAGGATGAAAAGAAAGATACAGCCAGCAAAAAAGGAACAGTGGTGGAATCGCAGGAAATAACCAAACCTACCGTTCTGCGCAAAGCGAAACTGTATGAATACCGGCCACCCAAATTCTTTGCTGACTATGTAGTGACCGGGTTCAACAATTCCGTATTCCCGGTAAATAAATTTCAGCCTTATGCCGGCGGATCAGGTCCTGTTCAGTTATCGAACGGCAATGATTTCAACGGACTGATCCGTATGGGTACTTCCGACCTGATGGAAGACGTCAAGTTCACCGGCGGGTTCAGGATCGCATCTAATCTTCGTGATAATGATGTGCTGTTTGAGTTCTATAATTTCCGGAAACGATTGGACTGGGGCGTTACCTATTACCGCAGCAGCCTGCAGGTAGGGTTTTCCAATGCCCCTCAATATGTCGGGAAAAAATTTGAGAACTACTACCTTGTCCGCCTGAGATACCCCTTTGACAGAACCAGAAGCCTGCGGGCCACTATCGGGCCCCGTTTTGACAGAACGGTAGTCACTTCCCGTGACCGGTTCTCTTTGGAAACAGAAGATTTCACTACTACACACGGGCAGGTGAGCCTGGAATATGTGTATGATAACACCCTGAACCCTGCTACCAATATCTGGCATGGGCTGCGCTATAAAATATTCACTGATTGGTTCACACAGCTAAGCGATATTGGCAACCGGGATGGAAAGTTCCTCTTTAATGCAGGTTTTGATGCCCGTCATTATTTACCGATATACCGCAACCTGATATGGGCCGTAAGGGCAGCCGGTGATTTTTCATGGGGTAACCAGAAAGTGATCTATTATTTAGGTGGTGTTGACAACTGGTTCTCGCCAAAATTCAATAATGCCAATACACCTGATCCGGATAACGATTACACGTATCAAACCCTCGCCGTTAACCTGCGCGGCTTCCCGCAAAATGTAAGCAACGGGAACAATGCAGTAGTCCTGAACAGCGAAATACGGGTGCCTGTATTTGCTACCTTCTTTAATAAGCCGATCAACAATGCCTTCCTGCGCAATTTCCAGATCACACAGTTCTTTGATCTTGGCGCTGCCTGGAACGGGGCCTTTGACAAAATCGAAAGGCCGCAGGTGATATACGGCACGCCTCCTGTTACTGTCAGGATAAAGGCCGGTGGTATCGGGCCGTTTGCCGGTGGTTATGGTTTTGGGGCCAGGAGTACTTTATTAGGTTATTTCCTTAGAGTAGATGCCGCCTGGGAAATGAACGGCGTATTCAGGGGCAAACCTTCGTGGTATGTAGCCATGGGATTGGACTTTTGACCGGACTACCTATTTTATTTAAAACAACAAAAGTCTCCCCGCCGTGGCGGGGAGACTTTGTTTTTGCCCATAGGGGGCTGAGAAAACCAACCAACCAACTTTACGGCGTCACCATTGTATCCGTTTGGAAAAATGCATGATGACAGCCAGTGTCAGGAATAAACCGATACTTCCCAGCAATAAAGAATAATCCTGCAACTGGAGTATAGTAAAGATGTAGGAATACATCAGCACTAAGATCACTGATAAGACTGAGGTAAGACGTGACGATTGCAACAGGCCTTTGACAAACCAGGCGATCAGCCCGGTGGTGGCCAGCGATGCCATGATATAGGCGGTATTGAAACCGGTATATTCTGAAAAGGATAAGAGTAACGTGTAAAACAGGATCAGCGCCAGGCCGATCAACGCATACTGGAACGGGTGAACGGATCTTTTATTCACTGTTTCGATAATGAAGAAAGCGGCAAAGGTCAGGAGGATACATAGTATGGCATATTTCACTGAACGCATCGTCTTCTGGTAACCGCTTACGGGTACAAAAAGACCGGTGCCGAAAGCTTCCGACGAAATGCTGTTCATCGTATCCATTCCATGCGGCGTAACCGTTCCTCCCATGGTATAAACATTATCCGTCCATTGCTGCGGAAACTTCCGTGTATGCGAAAGGTTCTTCCACCTGGCCGTAAACCCATTCTTTGTAATATCAGAAGTAAGCGGCAACTGGCTGCCGGTAAAGCTCGGATCGGGCCATGAGGAACGCATCTCTGCGGTCGTTTCTTTGCCCACGGGAGTAAACAATAATTGCTCCGATCCGTTCAGGCTAAGAGCAGAAGAAAAGGAAATATCTTTTGCGATATCCTCCGCTGTTAATTGAATGGGCGCCGTGAACAGCTCACCCAATGAAGTATTGCCGGAAGAAGCCGGGTTCAGGCCGATCAATGAATCATTCCATTTCACCTGTATCTCATTATTCAGCCCTTTGGCATCAGACACACCCATGGATATATGCGCATCGCTCCATAACAGGGCATCGGGCTGCAGTTTCAATTTCTCCAGTTGAACCGGAGAGAACTTCCCGCTAATATTGATCGTTGATGAATACAACATCACCTGGTAGATACCTCTATATCTTTTCTCGGGTTTTACTTCAGCCCGGATATCCAGCTTATCCGGCAGAAAATATGCCTGGTGCCGGACGATGAGTGGTTTGCCATCACTCCCTGTGGTATTTTCATTATAAGGAATGACGAGCACCGGCCCGGTAATATTCTGGCGACCGGCCCATTTGCTGCTAACCTCCGCTACTGCTTCCTTTTGTCTCGCTTCTCTTTCCCTGATCAGGTCCTGTACAAAAAAAGCGGGTATCAGTAATAATAATACCAGTACGCCGATCATGAGCCCTTTGATAAGGAGTTTACTTTTTTGCCATACGCTGGCAGCGATTGTTTCCATTTGTGTTTATTTAAACGTTGTTAATGTTGACGGTCTGCGAAACTTTCAGATAATTTTCTCACAGTGATATATAGTAAGGTCATGAACAGGGCATAGCAGGCTATCATCACCCACTCTGACAAACTTGCCAGCGGATGAAGGATCATATCGAACATATCCATGAATAAGGAAAAAGGTTGTGCCACCACATCCCAGCTATTGTACCGGAGAAAACGCCCGATGTAAATACCCAGGGCATTCAGCCACATGACGACAAACAGCATGAAGAGCGAAAAGCTTTTACTAAACACCATTTCTAATATGATCTCCGCTCTTCTGACAGACACTATACCGAGGACAAGGCCATTCCAGGCAAAGGATAATAGCAGCAGCAGGTCGAACCAGCGGGGAGCTGACCGGATGTTACGCAAATGAAAAAGATCAGTGAGTATATAAAATGAATTGGGAATAAAGAGCAGCCATAGCAATAGTGCCAGCGCCAGCCATGCTTTATTTTCTATCACCCGGATATTACCAGACAGCCAGCAGGTAATACCATAAGGGATAAAAGCAAGAAATAAATTCCATAACAGGAAAACATAGGTAAGTGAACCGGTGGCTGCCACCCGGCCGGTCAACAGCAGGAAGCTGAAACTACAGGATATAAAAAGCCATTGATTAAATGAAAAAACATCTTTGTTCCCCTGTTTGTAAAACCATTGTTGCATCTCAAAAGATTTTAGGAATGAAAATAATAGCGCCTGTTACCAGCGCTATCACCGCAGCCACCAATACAGCCGCAGCAGCAAGATCTTTAACGTATTTTACTGACTCATGCTTTTGCGGATAAAGAAAGTCTGCCAGTTTTTCGATTGCTGTATTAAATATTTCGGCTGTCCATACAAACCCCGTTACAATAAGCAGCAATACAAATTCACTATAACTAAGCTGGTAATACCAACTAGCTCCAAACACAAGAATAGTCGCTGCCAGGTGGATCCATGCATTATGTTCCTGCCGGAAGAATTGCCTGGCACCATCAAATGCAAACCGGAAACTTCGGATCCTTGCCTTGAGTGAAAATTCTTTTGTTCTCATTTACTCGGATTTTACGGGATCAGGCCATTGATCATTTTGATCAGCTGGATAAAGTGACGAGATAAGCCGGCCGAATTGTTTGTACCGGATACATATAGTTATGAGTACAGCCGAGACCCCGGGAATAGAAAGAAAAAAAACTTCCCGGTCAGGATGTTCCCCTGCTAAAAGAAAAAGGAGTAAAAAGCTAACCGGTACCAGCGCTGATACACATAGCAGCCATAATAAGAACCTGGCAACTGCGGTATGATTGGAAAGGACGATCACCCCGAGCAAAAGCCAGCCTGCCAACAAAGCCGGGAGTGATAACACCAGTGAAAAGATCTGGAACAGCCAATAAAATGCCCATGTATCAGCATCAAAGAAACTGGCATAGTCTCCGTTAAGGACAAGATAAGAGAGCATAAACATAGCCGGATGAAGTGCGTTAGCCAGCAGCCAAGTATAAAAAGTATGTAAGAACATAAATGATTTTTTAAATAGTTAAGCCAATACAATAGACCATCATTTTAATTTTAATACGCTATCTCCTTATCTGTTGATCTTTCCATCTGATGAACCTGATTCAGGCAAATACCCAGTGGCACAAGCCCTATGATGCCAAATAAACAATCCAGGAAACGCCACCACAGGGGAATACCCCGGAAATGGCCCGCCACTACGGCAAAAGGAATAACCAGTAAACAGGCGATCATCCCGAATTCGATGATCCATTTGTTCTTTACCGGATCTTTCAGTGGCCCGATAAAAAGAACAGCCAGTACAAAATGCGCAAATGCCAGCCAGTCGTACCCATAAGCAATAAAAGGATAATCTCTATTGGTATTCGCTACACCTATATAAACCTTTTCAACCCATCCCCCGATCACCGTATCGGGCGCAAAGCAGCGGGAAAGAAAGCCCAGTCCTGTTTCGGCAGGTATGGCCGTCAGCCCGCTGAGAAAAAGCATGATCATAAAAAAGATGATCCAGCGCCTGATAGTTTTTTGTTCTTTCATTTTAAAAAGCACTTTGTATTTCAAAGTATAAATGCAAAAAAAATTATTTCACTCCTTTGATCATACTCTCTAATGCCGTGATATGATCCGTAAATGCTTTCTCCCCATTTTTTGTCACGGAATAGGTCGTATTTGTTTTCCTGCCGATAAACCCTTTGTGGACTTTGATATAGCCGCTTTCCTCCAGGCTTACCAGGTGTGTAGCCAGGTTCCCATCAGTCACCTCAAGCATCTGCTTCAGGTCATTGAAACTGACCTCATCGTTCACTACCAGTATGCTCATCACACCCAGCCGGATACGATTATCAAACACTTTATTTAAACCTGTTATCGGATTTTTCATATATCCCAACCCCTAAAGGGGCTTTAATAACCTCCGTGACACGGAGAAACTTCAAACAATTTGCTTACATCAATCTTGTATAACAAATAAACCAAATTATAGCAAGAGCTATTCAAACCAAGTTCTCCCTTTAGGAGGACAGAGGGTTTATTCGCTCATACTTCCACCACATTACCACTCCATACACGATATGCAGTACACCAAAACCCAATGCCCAGAAATACAACCCATATCCGATGAACTGCATGTTCACAAGCCCCAGTATTATTTCGCAATAACCAAGATACCGTATATCCGTCAACGTGTATTTACTTGCATTCACTAATGCCAATCCATAGAATATAAGACAGGCGGGCGATACAAAACGCCATTCATCATACTGCAGCATCCCCATAATGAACAATCCGCCGGCAATAAGCGGAATGATCATATTCCAGAACAGGCGACGGGAACTCAGGTCCCACATGGAACGTCCCTGGTTATTGGTTTTCCGCCAGGTAAAATAAAATGCGGATAAAAAAGCCGCCGCCAGGATACCTGCCGCCAAACCTATTAACTGTATCTCCAGTTTTACAAAATCCTCTGCAGAAAAAGACCCCCTTGTATTGTATTGATCATAGTATTTTGCAAATATGACATACCGGGCTATCCAGGCGCCGATAAGGGCAAAGCCGCCTGCGGCCACACCGCTTAAGCCGCTGAGTGAGATAAAACGGCTGGATCGTTCCATCAGCCGGCGAATGTCTTTGACATCCTGCAAGGTGTCTTGTTGTTGGTTGGTTTCGCTCATAAAAAGCACTTTGTAATACAAAGTAAACAGAAGAAATACCAATTTCCAAATCTATTTTACCGGTTCATTCCGGCTATCTGTCAATTTGATTACAAAAAATTCATCTTCAGTGAGTAGTTTTGTTACCCATGAGCCTGTTGAGAACCCGCCCATATCTTATCCTGTTCCTCTTTTTCCTCTGCCCTGCCCTGCAGGTGTTTTCCCAATCAAAAAAGATCAGCGGTATCATCAAAGACGCACACAGCGATGACGGGGTGGCGTTCGCCTCAGTTCAATTCAAAAAAACTACCACGGGAAAACAGACGGACTCTTCCGGTGCTTTCTCTTTTTACCTTAAAGAGTGGCCATCAGATACGCTGGAGATCACCTGCGTTGGTTATCTTCCCTTCTTTTACCCGATAGATAAAAACAAAGACACCGCCTGGGTGATCATTAACCTGGAAAGAGGCACCTTTAATGAAGGGGTGAAAATAAAGACCAGGGTCAATAAAGGTTTACTGCTCTGGCGAAAGATCGTACAGCATAAACCCGATAACAATCCTTACCGGTTTGATAATTTCTCCTACGAGCTTTATAACAAACTGGAGTTAGATATAAAGAACCTGAATTTTAACCGGCTGGCAAAGTTCAAACCACTCCGGCCGGCAGGAGAACTGATCAACAGAAACATTGACTCTTCTGAAGGCAGTAAATACCTGCCCGCCTATCTCACCGAAGCCATATCGGATTATTATTACCAGAAAAAACCGCAGAAGCGGCGGGAAATGATCAAGGGCGCCAATACCAACGGCATTAAGAATGAAAGTATGATCAAATTCCTGGGCGGCATGGACCAGGTAGTGAACGTGTATAATAATTTTATCCCGGTATTTGACAAACAATTCATCAGCCCGGCCAGTGATAATGGCGACCTGTATTACAACTACCGGGTAGTGGATACCCAGCAAATGGCCAATGACCGTTATTACCATCTTGTTTTTACCCCGCGCCGCAAAGGCACCAGCACTTTTGAAGGCGATTGCTGGGTACACGCCGGTACATTTGCCATTCAGAAAATGAACCTGCGCCTGGGAAAAGACGCCAATATCAATTTCCTGGAGAACCTGAGCATGATACAGGAATATGGCCGTATCAACGATTCCACCTGGTTCATCGCCAAAGATAAATTTGTGGCCAATGTATCTCCTATCGGAAAAGAGAAACCGGGGGTGATCGGCAGAAAGACCTCCACCTACAAAAATGTAATGGTAAATGATCCGTCCGTAGTGACTGAATTGGATAAAAATAAAAAATCAGAAGAGATCATTACACTGCCCGGCGCTGATGAAAAAGACAAATCGTACTGGGAAGAGTCTCGTCATGAAGAACTAAGCAAAACAGAGAAAGGGATCATCCGGATGATAGATACCCTGACCAATGCCCCGGTATTCCAGAAATTCACGAACCGGCTCAACTTCATCGCCACCGGTTATATGAATACCGGCAATTTCCAGATAGGCCCCTGGTACAACTGGATCACCTCCAACTCATGGGAAGGTTTCCGCATGCGCTTCGACCTGGGCACCAATAAACATTTCGATAAAAAATGGTGGTGGCATACCTATCTCGCTTATGGCTTTGGAGACAATAAACTAAAAGGAAAAGCCGAGTTATTCTTCCTGCCCAAAAAACACCCACGCCTGTACCTGTACGGTTCTTACACAAATGACCTTGACTTCGGACAGAATTATTATGGTGAAGTAACACAGGACAATGTTTTTGCCCTGGCAGTACGTAAACAGAATATCCCCCTCAAGTTTTTGAAAGTGGATGAAAAGCGGTTTGAGTTCTTCAATGAGACCCGTTCAGGTTTTTCCACGAAGTTCGCTCTGACTCACACCAGGCAAACACCGCTGAAGAACCTCATACCCAAAGATTCTTTTGCCCTGAATAACGGGAGAACACCATTGGCATCAGCAGAAGTCTCAGTGCGTTTCCGGTTTGCTTACCTGGAAAAGTTCCTGGAGAACCAGTTCTTCCGGTCCAGTCTTGGCAGTCCTTATCCTATCGGGGAGCTAACAATAACCAAAGGTTTCTCCGGAATTTTTAAAAGCAGTTATGACTATACCAAGATATCAGGCAGCGTGTCAGACTACATTAAGATACCACCGGTAGGCAGCATCTCGTTCCAGGTATACGCGGGTAAAACATTCGGAACATTGCCTTATGTATTGCTCGATATCGCCCCGGGGAATGAATTGTACTATTACAATAAATATGCATTCAATATGATGAACCGTTTTGAGTTCATACATGACCGGTACGCAGGTATCAACTTTGAACATATTATCGGCAACGGTATCTTCCGCCTGTTTCCCAAATTAAAACTTCGTCAATTCTGGACAGCAAAAACGCTCTGGGGCAGCCTGTCTGAAGACAATAAGAATTTCAACTTCAAAGACGGACATCTCTTCCAGACACTCGATGGAAAAACCTACCTCGAAATGGGAACCGGTATTGATAACATCTTTCATTTTCTCCGGGTGGACTTTGTCTGGCGTTTGTTGCCCACCCGATTACCTAAATCCACCACGGAACGCTTTGGTGTATTCGGTAGTTTCCGGCTGAGCTTCTAACATCACACCTCTTCCTTTATCCTAAAAACTTTTCACTAACTTCCTTTCTCTAAACAGGATCGTATGTCCCATTATATTCTTGCGCTTGATCAGGGCACTACCAGCAGCCGCAGCATGCTGTTTGATAAACAGGGAAACATTATCAGTGTGGCACAAAAAGAATTCAAACAAATATTCCCGCAGCCGGGATGGGTAGAACATGATGCCGAGGAAATATGGAGCACACAATACGGGACGATGGCCGAAGCCGCCGCCAAAGCCAATATCACCATGCGGCAGGTAGCCGGTATCGGCATCACCAACCAGCGGGAAACAACCGTGGTATGGGAACGAAAAACAGGTAAACCTATTTATAATGCCATTGTGTGGCAGGACAGGAGAACGGCTTCGTATTGTGATGAACTAAAAGCAGCCGGTCATGCGCAAAGCATACAGGAAAGAACGGGACTGATCATTGATGCCTACTTCTCTGCCACCAAATTGAAATGGATACTGGATAATGTAGCCGGCGCCGGACAAAAGGCAGCCAATGGTGAACTGGCATTCGGTACAATAGATACGTGGCTATGCTGGAAATTATCCGGCGGCCAGTTACATGTGACGGATGTTTCCAATGCATCACGCACCATGCTGCTGAATATTCATAGCTGTGAATGGGACAAAGAACTGTTGAAACTATTTGACATTCCTGAAAGTTTACTACCTGAGGTAAAACCCTCCAGCAAGATTTATGGCAGTACGGGGAGCTTTGTCCCTGATTCACGTATTCCCATTGCAGGTATTGCCGGCGACCAGCAGGCGGCTTTGTTCGGGCAAATGTGTACACAGCCCGGTATGGTAAAGAATACCTATGGAACCGGTTGCTTTATGCTGATGAATACAGGAGAAAAAGCCATTGCATCCAAAAACAACCTGTTGACCACTGTTGCGTGGAAAATAAATGATAAAGTAGAATATGCACTGGAAGGAAGTGTATTCATTGCCGGTGCTGTGGTACAATGGCTGAGAGATGAACTGAAGATCATCCGCAAATCAGCAGAGGTAGAAAAGTTATCACAACAGGTAAAGGATACTGATGGAGTTTATATCGTTCCTGCCTTTGCCGGTTTGGGGGCGCCACACTGGAACCCCTATGCGAGAGGAACCATCTTTGGATTGACCAGGGGCAGCAGTAATGCGCATATTGCGAGAGCAGCATTAGACAGCATTGCATATCAAACCTATGATGTATTGAAAGCGATGGAAGCGGATGCAGGCATACAGATAAAGGAATTAAGAGTAGATGGTGGCGCTACGGTCAACAATCAGTTGATGCAGTTTCAAAGCGATATACTGAGTTGTAAAGTGGTGCGCCCGACCATCACCGAAACAACTGCATTAGGCGCTGCCTACTTAGCAGGGTTAGCAGTGGGTTACTGGAAAAGTATTGATGAGATACAACAGCAATGGCAGGTTGAGAAATCCTTTACTCCATCTATGGCTGATACAAAAAGAGAGGAACTGGTGCATGGATGGCAGAGAGCAGTGAAAGCTGCTGTAAGCTGGGCAAACGGCTAACTAGTTATCAACACAGAGTAGCGGAGTTAGGGAGTTGCACAGAAAAAAGAACAGTTATGCAAACGAAAAATGAGCAATGGCACAATTCTGTCACAGAGAGAATAATTAAATGCGCTATTGAAGTACATAAAGAACTTGGCCCGGGGCTTATGGAATCAGTTTATGAACTTTGTTTGAAGAAAGTACTGGCTGACGAGGGATTATTCATTAAAAGCCAGGTTATTCTTCCTGTTGTATTCAAAGGCAAACAGCTTGAAAAAGATTTTGTTCTTGACTTGTTGGTGGAAGAAGAAATAATCCTTGAACTGAAATCTGTGGAAGCTATATTACCTGTACATGAAGCCCAGTTAGTTACATATCTGAAATTATCAGGGAAAAAACTGGGGTTACTGATTAATTTCAATGTAACGTTGCTGAAGGATGGTATCCGGAGGCGAATTAACGGAAACCTGAACTCAGTGTAACTCTTTTTCTCTGTACCTCCGTGTTGAAAAAATGAATCGCCACTCCATGATACAACAACTCTCCGCCACTCCCGAATGGGATATCTGTATCATTGGAGGCGGGGCTACGGGATTAGGCACGGCCGTTGACGCCGCTACCAGGGGATTCAAAACCGTTTTATTCGAACAGCACGATTTTGCCAAAGGCACTTCCTCCCGCTCTACCAAACTGGTACATGGCGGTGTCCGCTATTTACAGCAGGGCAATATCAAACTGGTGATGGAAGCGCTGAAGGAAAGAGGTCTCTTAATTAAGAATGCACCTCACCTCGTACATAACCAGAAATTTGTTGTACCGAATTACAAATGGTGGGAAGGTCCCTTTTACGGCATCGGTTTGAAGATCTATGACTGGATGGCGGGCAAACTTGGATTGGGTCCTTCTCAGTTCTTATCCAAAGAAGAAACACTGGCACTAGCCCCCACACTTGACCCGGAAGGATTACGCGGAGGTATCGTTTATCACGACGGGCAGTTCGATGATGCAAGACTGGCGATCAACCTGGCACAAACAGCGGCAGCACATCATGCGGCTTTACTGAATTACTTTCCTGTCACCGGTTTATTGAAAGCACATAAGAAAGTATGCGGGGTTAAAGCGAAAGATCATTTCACCGATAAGGAATACGAGATAAAAAGTAAAGTGGTCATCAATGCGACAGGCGTTTTTACGGATGCTGTGATGAACATGGATGAACCGAAGCACAAACAAATGATATCCCCGAGCCAGGGTATTCACCTCGTAGTGGATAAGGAATTTTTACCGGGCAACACGGGCATCATGATCCCGAGGACAGATGATGGCAGGGTATTGTTTGCCGTGCCCTGGCATGATAAAATAGTTCTTGGCACCACCGATACCCCTGTCAAAACAAAAGACCCGGCTTCATTGCTTGAGCCTGTACCGCTGAAAGAGGAAATTGATTTTATCCTGACACATATCGGCCGTTATCTTTCCAAAGACCCGCAGTTAGCAGATGTAAAAAGTATGTTCGCCGGGTTGCGGCCACTGGTAAAAGGCAGCAGTAAGAAAACAGCAGCGTTGTCAAGAGATCACCTCATTTCGATATCTGGTTCAGGATTGATCACCGTCACCGGTGGTAAGTGGACCACTTACCGGAAGATGGCAGAAGATGTCGTCAATATCGCTATGGAGAAAAATGGTTTATCACAAAAAGCCTGTATCACCCGGGAGCTGAAATTATATGGCCATGACCAGCCTGCCATACCTGCTGCCCTGCCCGGTCTGCCGGATGAAAGAATACAGGCGATGATTAAAACAGCGGTGCAGGAAGAAATGTGCATGACCGTGGAAGATCTTCTTTCGAGAAGAACAAGGAGCCTGCTGCTTGATGCCAAAGCTGCTATGGCGTCGGCCCCCGCTGCAGCCACTATCATGGCGAAAGAAATGAACAGGGATAACCACTGGGAAAAAGAACAAATCAATACCTTTAATGCTATTGCCAGGCATTATCTTCCTGCTATAAACTGATTGCTATGTCACCATTTACCGGCGAATTTATCGGAACGGCTTTGCTGATCACCATGGGCGGCGGCGTGGTGGCCAATGTTGTGCTGAACAAAACAAAAGGAAACAACAGCGGATGGATCGTTATCACCTTCGGATGGGCGATGGCAGTATTCCTTGGTGTATACGCATCCAATTCACTGGGAGGCAGCGGGCATCTGAACCCGGCGGTCACTGTTGCCTTAGCTGCCTTTGGCGATTTTGACAAGTCCTTATTGCTTACTTATCTCCTGGCACAGTTTGCCGGGGCTTTTACAGGGGCTGTTATAGTATGGCTTGCCTATAAACAGCACTTTGATGAAACAACGGACAAAGACCTGAAGCTCGCTATTTTTTGTACAGGACCTGCCATACGCAACCCGATATATAATTTGCTGACCGAGATCATCGGCACATTTGTCTTACTGTTTGGCGCATTAGCCATGTCAAAGTCTAAAGATACATTGGGCGCTTTGGATGCATTACCTGTTGCCCTGCTGGTATTAGGTATCGGCTTGTCATTGGGCGGGCCTACCGGTTATGCCATCAACCCGGCGAGAGATCTTGGACCACGTATTGCTCATTTTATTTTACCTATCGGGGTAAAAAGAGACAGCGACTGGGGTTATGCGTGGGTGCCGGTGGTGGGGCCGGTGATCGGAGCGGTACTGGCGGCGCTTGTGTTTAAAGCGATTTAGTGAAGCTTCAGGGTAATACACCTGGCATAAAAAGAGGTTAGTTAAATACAGACCAAGCCGGCCTTTAAACAAAATGAGTATAGTACAAACCATTATCAGGCTATTAAGTTTTAAGATCACCCGTGAAGAAATACTGCAGTTCAATAAAGGCCACCTCGTGGCCGGTCTTATTGGAACATGGATCGTTGGAATGGGGAGGTATTGGGACGATAAAAAGGCCAGTCTATTACAACACCTGGGGCTGGGCTCTGTAATCTACATTTTTATTTTGGCTGGTTTTATCTGGATCATCCTGAAGCCTTTTTTGATTGATAAATGGAGTTATTTTACTGTACTGGTCTTTATATCCCTTACCTCCTTTCCGGCGATCTTTTATGCAATCCCTGTTGAACGCTTTTTTTCAACCCGGGTGGCAAACACAATGAATGTTTGGTTTCTTGCGATTGTTGCCGCCTGGAGACTTGGATTACTTTATCATTTCCTCAAACATTTTACAGGACTAAGTGCAGGCAATATCTTAACTGTCACACTCATGCCGATCTGCCTGATCATCTCAGTTCTGACCCTCCTCAATCTTCATCAGGTTGTTTTTGAAGTTATGGGAGGAATAAGAAATCCTTCTCCTCACGACAGTTCCTACATGGTTCTTATGATTTTAACTGGTCTTTCCGCAATACTAACTCCAATTCTATTGATAGCGTATGGAGTGGGTATATATGAAAGGCATAAAAGGAAAAACAAGGGCTGACCTGCTATACTCATTCAAGGAGAGCAATGGTGTTTTATCTTAGCGTTAAATGAGATAGCGACTACGGTTATAGTTGGATATCTGTTGTGGGGCCGGTGATCGGGGCGGTACTGGCGGCGCTTGTGTTTAAGGCGATTTAGTAAATCATGACGCTGGTGCGTATTTTCGCTGGCTATCGGTATAAAATTGTACAAGCAGTGTCGCATATTTATAAGTAACCGGCAATTATGAAACCTACCTTCAGTCGATATGCTATTTTTAATTTGGTCCTTATAACGATTTGCTTAATTACGATTATTTTTGGCGACGACTTGCCTCTTGAATTTGCCGAACCAACTATGCGATCCATATATTTCGTTATACTGTGTATTGTTTTGCCGGTTAGCATTATTTGGACAGGTAATCAAATCTTTCATTTCAAATCAAATGCTTTTGCAATTATCATCATACTAATTTCAGTTCCGATTATAATTATTTCGTTTTTCAAAAAAACGATGTGTGACTCAACTGATAAGATCATTTATACAAACCGCACCAACTCCTCAATTATTGTTGCAAGAAGCTTTGGCTGTGGTGCCTGGGACAGTGATTTTCCAAAATACAGCTATTACAAAAAGACTCCGTTCCTGGGTGTTTTCTATTTTAAAACGACAGTGGATACATCAAGAGTAGATAAATCGGCCTGGATACAGCAATAAACAACTGCCACTAACAAGCCCTCCCAATCACTTCACAAGCCTTCCTGATCTGCTCTTCCGTTATCACCAGCGGCGGCGATATCCGCAAACAGTTGGAGGCAAATAAGAACCAGTCCGTCAATACTTCCTGGTGAATACAGCTGTCAATGACCTTTTTATTCGTCTCAAACGAATCAAACTCCACGGCCAGCCATAGACCAAATGAACGGATGGCTTTTATTTTCGGAGAAACCAGTAAGGAAAGGAATAATTGTTCCTTTTGTTTCACTGTCCGGATCATGCCTTCTTCCAGCAGGGCTTTCATAGCAGCCATACCGGCGGCGCAGCAAACCGGGTGGCCGCCAAACGTAGTGATATGGCCAAGTACCGGTGCATCGGTCAATGCATACATAAGTTTCCTGTCAGCAATAAAAGCGCCGAGCGGCATCCCGCCGCCCAGGGCCTTGCCCAGTAACAGCATATCAGGGACGATACCAAAATGTTCAAAGCCCCAGAGTTTACCGGTTCTTCCAAAACCGGTCTGTATCTCATCCAGCACCAGTAATGTCCCGGTCTCTGTGCATTTCTTCCGCAACGCCTGCATCCATTCCAAAGAAGGAACGATGATGCCCGCCTCGGCCTGCACCGTCTCGGCGACTACACAGGCGGTCCGTTCTGTTATTTCTTTCAGCGATGCAAAAGAATTATACTCCCCGTGTAAAACATCCGGCAGTAAAGGCCGGAAAGCATTACGCCAGTATTCATCACCTATGATGCTCAGCGCTCCCTGTGTGGACCCGTGATAGGAATGATTGAACGCAATGATCTGTGTCCGGTTCGTCATCCGCTTGGCGAGTTTCATGGCGCCTTCCACCGCTTCGGCGCCGGAGTTGGTGAAATACACGGAATCCAGGGAAGCCGGTAAATGATCCGTCAGCAGTTTGGCATACTGCACCTGCGGCGTTTCTACAAATTCGCCATAGACCATGATGTGGAGATACGCCTCTGCCTGCCTGTTTATCGCTTCGATCACTTTCGGGTGGCGGTGACCCACATTAGCCACACTGATACCCCCGATGAGGTCAATGTATTCTTTCCCGGCTGCATCATACAGCAGTGCCCCTTCCGCCTTTACGATCTCCAGCGCTAAGGGAGAGGGGGAGGTCTGTGCAACATGCTTCAGGAAAAGTTCACGCTGGTTCATGATTCAAATATCGTTCATTACAGCAAACCTGTACGGCTGTGGGCGGGAGAAGGGTGTATTCCAAATTTTCGTTTGGGCTAAAGCCCATTTGGTTTCTTCTTTATTGCCCGGCCTTTAAAGGCCGGGCAATAAAAGCATACTTAGCACCCGGGCTTTAGCCCAATATACCTATTTCGGCAGCGATAATTAATTTGAACTGCACCCGCGAGAAGGCAAAGACCACGCAATCCTTCGACAAGTTCAGGAGCAAAGAATTTATCTAATTTGCACTTTGCTTTATAACTCTTGAACAGAACCTATCGGGATTAACAGAGTGAAGCGCTAACTTTAAACATTTAAACTTTCAACCACACCCATGCCCGTCATACTTCCTGTAGAGAACAAACACCCGCAATTCGGCCAGAACGTATTTATTGCCTCCAATGCCACCATCGTCGGCGACGTGGTGACCGGTGACGACTGCAGTTTCTGGTTCAATGCCGTTGTCCGCGGCGATGTGAATTTTATCCGTATAGGTAATAAAGTGAATATCCAGGACGGGGCCTGTATCCACTGCACCTACCAGCGTTGCGGCACCACGATCGGCAACAATGTCTCCATCGGGCACAATGCCATCGTGCATGGCTGCGAACTCAAGGACAATGTGCTGGTAGGGATGGGCGCTATCATCATGGACAATGCGGTAGTGCACAGCAATACGATTATTGCCGCCGGCGCTGTAGTACTCGAGGGCACTATTTGCGACAGCGGGAGCATCTATGCCGGCGTACCGGCCAAAAAGGTGAAAGACATTTCGGCCGAAAAAGTCAGCGGTGAGATCAACCGCATAGCCAATAATTACGTTAAATATGCGGACTGGTTCAGGGAAAAACAGCAATAAGCAATTGACAATAAGCCTTCAGTATCTCATTTTGCCAATTGCCTGTTGCCCCTTGTCATGGTAGTTTTACTCTGGCACAGGCAATTATTAAATTGTAAATTCGTTATGACAGTTATAGAAAATACACCAATGAAAAAACCAGTTTTAATTGTAACCATTCTCAGTTTTTTTGTGATGACGGCAACGTCATGCAGCCTGTTCAAAAAAGGATCGGGTTGTCCGACCAACGGTAAGAATGTTGGCGCCGAAAAACTGGTGAGCGGCGATCCGGCAGCCGAAAAGGCAGCACGGAAAGCAAAGAAGTTCAAGAGCTGATCGCAGATTAATTTCAGATTAAGTGCAGCGATTGCTTCCGTACCCGGGTCTAATAGTAAACAACCATCAAACACTTAAACTTTATTTACTATGGGCCTTACCCTACGAACAACTCTGGGATGCACCGAAGCCATCATTGCTGATGACGGCGGTCTCAAAAGATTCTACCAGGTAGCAGACATCCTCAACAACGATTTCCGCATTCATTTTATCCACAAAGAAGACGATTTCGATGCTATTGACTGGGAGTTCAAATACAAAGGACACCAGATGACGCTTCATTACAGCATCTATAACGGTATTTCTCTTTTCCCGACAAAGACCCGTGATGCATTGAACAAAGACAATAAGGCGGTGGTTGACCTGGCCAACCAGATCGAGAATAAGCTGTTCAATATAGAGAACAGGAGAAATATTGCGTAGAATATATTTTCGCCGGCTTTCGTACTGCTATCGGCTATTGTTGCGTCGCACACTTCATCTTTCTGTACGCTAATGGGCTAATAGGTCTTTG
The DNA here is from genome assembly GCA_016787085.1 of Chitinophagaceae bacterium. Classification (GTDB taxonomy): domain Bacteria; phylum Bacteroidota; class Bacteroidia; order Chitinophagales; family Chitinophagaceae; genus VBAT01. The sequence continues at coordinate 132,312 of JAEUVJ010000031.1, forward strand.
CTTCTATCGAATCAAGAATATTGACATAGCTGACATACCTGTCTTCGGATATCTCTCCATCCACCACAGCCTGTTTTACAGCACAGCCCGGTTCATTTACATGCAAACAGTTATTGAACTGGCAGTTCACCAACCGTTCCCGCATCTCCGGAAAATAATGTGACACTTCCTGTTTCTCAATATCCACGAGGCCGAATTCCCGCATACCCGGTGTGTCAATGATACTGCCTCCGCCGGGCAGATCGAACATCTCGGCAAACGTAGTCGTGTGCTGTCCTTTGCCGCTCCAGCCGCTGATCTCTCCCGTCTTCAGCTCCGCATCTGGCAGTATCACATTGAGCAAAGAGGATTTGCCCACACCGCTATGGCCACTGATCAGGGTGGTCTTGCCCGTCAGTTCTTTCTTTATTTCCTCTATCCCTTCCTGGTTGGCCGCACTGGCAAGAAAAACTTTATACCCTACCCGCTCATATATATCTTTCCATTGTTCATACTTCTCCGTTTCTTTCTTCCTGTGAAGGTCCGATTTATTGAAAACAATGATAGCGGGCACATGGTACATCTCAGAAGCCACCAGGAAACGGTCAATAAAACCCTGCGAGGTGCGGGGTTCTTTTAAGGTAGCCACCAGCAATGACTGGTCGAGATTGGCTGCTACAATATGGTGCTGGTGCTTATACCTCGGCGATTGCCGGTTGATGTAATTTCTTCTTGTTAGGATCTCTGTAATGATCGCTGTTTCTTCGGTCTCATCCTCTACATCAATATCCACTTCGTCCCCTACAGCTACCGGGTTGGTGCTGGTGATCTCGTCAATCTTAAAAACACCCTTCATACGGGCATTATGCCATCGGCCCGTTCCATCCTTCACCGTGTACCAGCTTCCGGTTGATTTGTAAACTATTGCTTTCATCAGGCCGCTAAATTACAGGAATGAGAATGAATGAAGGATGCCGGTGATCAGGGGAACTTTCTGAAAACGGTCAGGCGCAATAGTATTTCAAGAAAAACAAATCCCAGGGCAGCCAGCACGAAGGGCAGGAACCTTTCCTCATACCGTTTGAAAGAAATGACCTCTACTTTGGATCTTTCCAGTTTGTCTATCTGGTCGTAGATGTATTGCAATGCTTCCTTATCCTTTGCCCGGAAGTAACGTCCGCCTGTTTGTTCTGCTATGTTCTGCAAAAGCTGGACATCTATGAAATCAATGGCGGGATTCTTAGGAGCAGGTGTATTCTCCTGTCTTTCCACGATAGTAGAGGGCATGGCTCCCATTCCTATCGTATAGACCCTGACCCCCTTTGTTTTGGCGATCTCCAGCGCTGTCAGTGGATCTATCAGTCGTGTTTCAGGCGGGTCTTCCTTGCCATCGGTCAGCAGGATGATCACTTTACTTTTGGAACTGCTTTCGGACAACCTGTCCACCGCAGTAGCCAGGCCTTCGCCGATCACGGTGCCGTCCATCAGGTATTTCCGGCTTTGCAACGACAATACCTGTTCCAGTAATGTGTTCTTATCGGTAGTAAGCGGTACCTGCGAAAATGCTTCACCGGAAAAGATGACCAGGCCGATACGGTCAACCGGCCGGCTACGGATGAAATCGGCGGCTACTTCCTTGGCTACTTCCAGCCTCGAAGGCGAGATATCAGAGGATAGCATACTGCCGCTTACGTCCATGCATAAAACAATGTCAATTCCTTCTCCCTCCGTCTGCGACTGGTCATTTCTTTTTTGTGGTCTTGCCAATGCCAGTATAAGAGAACTGATAGCCAGCAGGCGAAGGATAAATGGAAGATGCCTGAACCGGTTCTTCGCAGTTGATACGGTAAATGACTGTATGGCTGACACCCGGATCGTCGCCTGCTTCTGGTTATACTTTTTTACATACCACCATATCAAAACCGGTATCCACGCAAACTGTGCGAACACCAGCGGCTGGGCAAAATCTATTTCTTTTAACCAATTGTACAGCATCAGTTCAGTTGTTCTATTTCGCTGATCGTTCTTTTAATGATCTCAAATGTATTCCTGTTATCATCATCAGACGGAACGTATTTGGCAAACTTTACGAAGTCTGCCAGTCGCAGCGACTGGGATAATTTTTCAAACAGGCCCCTGGTTATCGGTATTGTTTTCAACTGCACCACCAGGTCATCTGTTGTTTTCTGCAGCGAATGAATTCCTTTTTTCTTTTCTACATACAGCCTGAAAATATCCACGAGTTTCGAATAATATTCTTTAGGTTCCATCCGCTGCGACAAAAGTTTTTCCAGCTCCTTCATCGCTTCTTCGTACGGGCTGATGGCCGGTGCTGTTACCGGTACCACCGGTTTTTTCTTCCTGAATAAGAAATACAACAGCAAAGCGATAAGAAGAGCTCCTCCCCCGATGGCATACCATAACCACCATTTGTCTTTCTTCTTTTCGGGATATACTTCAAGAATATCTTTGATATCATGATAGTCCTGGTCCGGGTTGAAACCTTCAGTGAATACTACTTCCACCGGGATAGAATCGGTTACAATGCCTTCCGCATACACAAATGAAGGTATTACCTGGCGGCCTGAATCAAAACTTGTAATGCGAATCACCTGTCTCAGCAGGGTTCCTTCATCTGTGTCAGAAGTATCTGTCTTTTGCTTTTCCAGTATCTCGAAATGCGGGATGGTATCTATCACGAAGAAACGGATCGTTTCATTCTCGGGAATATCCGCTTCCAGTGTCAGTTGAATGGGCTCTCCTATGAGTATTTTATTCTTATCAACAGCCGCCTTGATCACCGTCTTTTGCGCATGGGTAAATAATGCTGATAATAGCAGGAGAAAGGAAAAGATGGCTTTATAGGAAATGGTTCTGCTCATGGATCAAAGTGGTCACCGGTTGCGGCTGATAAAGAATTTCTGCAGCACTTTCACATAGTCCTCATCTGTGCGTACGTGCAACAGGTCGCTGCCTGCATTTTTAAACGTTTGTGTACTGTATTCCGTCACCCGGAAAAACTCCTGCTGGTATTGATGACGGACAAATGAGTTACTACTGTCCACCCATTTGGTACTCCCTGATTCTGCATCCTGCACCTGCAGCAATCCGGCATTGGGTAATTCCATGTCCATCTTATCATAGATCTTGATACCGATGATATCATGCTTTTTGGCAGCCACCCGAAGTGCCTGTTCATAATTTGCATCCAGGAAATCACTCAGGACAAAAGCGATGCTTTTTTGCCTGGTGGCATTATTAAAGAACTTCAGCGCCGAACTTACCTGAGTCCCCTTTCCTTTTGGTTCTTTACTCAGCAGCTCACGAACGATATACAAAGCATGCTGCCTTCCTTTTTTGGGAGGTATATACGCTTCCACTTTATCGCTGTAAAAGATCACGCCTATCTTATCAGCATTGTTCACTGCCGAAAAACTCAATACGGCACCTATCTCTGTGATGATGTCCCGTTTGTTGGAATGAACGGTACCAAACAATGAACTGCCGCTGATGTCCACCAGCAGCATCACGGTCAGTTCCCGTTCTTCTTCAAATACCTTGCTGAACGGATGACCAAACCGGGCAGATACGTTCCAGTCTATAAAACGGATATCGTCACCCGCTGCATACTCCCGGACCTCTTTAAAAGACATGCCCTTTCCTTTAAAAGCACTATGATACTCCCCGGTGAAAAGATCACTGGTCAGTTTCTTGCTTTTGATCTCCAGCAGGCGGACTTTTTTTATTATTTCTGATGTGGTCAGCATGAGAGGTGTCGGGTTACCAGTTACTGGTTATTAGTTTCCGGCAACAGGTGACAAAAGACAATTTTGTATTTATGGTACGTTTATTTGTTTGAGTATCTCTTCGATCACACCTTCTACATTGATGCTTTCTGCTTCGGCTTCATAGGTCAGGCCGATACGGTGACGCAGCACGTCATAACAGATGCTCCTTACATCTTCAGGGATAACAAAACCTCTTTTATTCAGGAATGCCTGTGATTTGGAGGCCAGCGCCAGGTTAATACTACCTCTAGGTGATGCCCCATAGGAGATCAATGGCTTCAGCTTTTCCAGGTTATATTTTTCCGGATTCCGGGTAGCAAAAACAATGTCCAGTATGTATTGCTCGATTTTCTCATCCATATACACCTGTTTTACCAGTTCTCTTGCATTCGCTACTTCCTGTACAGACACTACTTGTTTTACGGACCCAAAGGCGGCTCCCTGTACATTCTGCCGGATGATCATCTGCTCTTCATGCATTTTTGGATAGCCCACTATCACCTTCATGATAAAACGGTCCACCTGTGCTTCGGGCAGCGGATAGGTTCCCTCCTGCTCCAACGGGTTTTGCGTGGCCAATACCAGGAATGGTTCTTCCAGTTTATAGGTCGTATCGCCTATGGTCACCTGCCGTTCCTGCATCGCTTCCAGCAAAGCCGACTGCACTTTGGCCGGGGCCCTGTTGATCTCATCGGCAAGAATAAAATTGGCGAATATCGGCCCCTTGCGGACGACAAATTCATTCCGCTGCTGGTTATAGATCAGGGTACCGATCACGTCGGCAGGCAACAGGTCAGGAGTGAACTGGATGCGGCTGAACTTAGCATGAATAGCTTGCGAAAGTGATTTGATGGTAAGTGTCTTGGCTAGTCCCGGCACACCTTCCAATAAGACGTGTCCATTACTGAGGAGGCCGATCAGGAGGCGGTCCAGCATGTGGCTTTGGCCCACGATCACATGTCCTACTTCTTCCCTGAGTTTATCTACAAACTGGCCGGCATGGCTGATGCGGTCATTCAACTGACGGATATCTTCTGCGGTTTTTAGCATGGGATGAATTTAATAAGTGGCTGCAAAATACGAACTAAGGCTTAGCAAATTATTTGCCGATAATCCCTGTGGCAAAAAATACTATCTAAAACGGAGTACTTCTACCCTATATTTCATGGTAAAGATTGATTATTTTGAAATCTGAATCCATGTTTATGCGAAAACAAACCATTACCTTATCATTTTTTGCACTTGTATTTTTTTTGATTACAAGTTGCGGAAAGGACAAAGACTTTACGCCAACCAAAACAAAAACGGAACTGATTTGCTCCGGAACATGGAAGTTTGACAAAGCTACCGCAAGCGGTGTAGGCGATATATCATCACAACCTGCCTTGGCCTGTTATGTTGACAACACTATGACTTTTTCCTCCAATCTGACAGGAACTATTAGTGAAGGGGCCAATGTTTGCACTACACCAGCACCGGCAAATTTTACCTGGAGTTTTCTGAGCAGCGAAACAATTCTCCGCCTGAGTTTCACACTTTTTACCGGAGGTTCGCCAGATTTTACTATTGTTTCTCTATCCGAGACCAGCATGGTTCTTTCACAAACAATGACCATTGCTCCTTACCCTGCCACAACGATTGAAGTAACCTTCAAACATTAAAATCTTCAGGAAAGATATTTTCCTACGATCGGCACCCTTCTGCCTATCCCAAATGCTTTACAACTGATACGGATGATCGGGCAGAACTGGTTTCGCTTATACTCATTGGTGTTGACCAGTTTCAGCACACGGTCAACAAGCACCTTATCAAATCCTTTGGCAATGATCTCCTTTGGTCCGTTGCGCAATTCAATATATTCATATAGCACCCTGTCCAGTGTATCATATTCCGGCAGACTGTCGCTGTCCTTCTGATCAGGTCTTAGCTCTGCGGAAGGTGCCTTGGTGATGATATTGACCGGGATGATCTCCTGCTTTTTATTGATATACCTGGCGAGAGCATATACCTGCGTTTTATAGGCATCCCCAAGAACACTCAAGCCTCCGGCCATGTCCCCATACAAAGTGCCATAGCCTGTTGCCAGTTCACTTTTATTCGAAGTATTCAGCAATATATAGCCAAACTTATTGGCAATTGCCATCAATACATTTCCCCGTGTGCGGCTCTGTATATTCTCTTCGGCAATACTGAACGGAAGATCTTTAAAAACGGGCCTCAGCTCCGAGAGGAAAGACCCGTAAATATCTTTGATCGGGATAATGTCATAAGGATTATCCAGGTTCTTGCAAAGCTGCTCTGCATCTGATACGGAATGCGATGTTGAATACTGGGAAGGCATCAATATAGCCCTGACATTTTCCTTTCCCAGGGCTGCTACCGCCAGCGCCTGCGTTACGGCACTGTCTATCCCACCCGAAGATCCCAGGATGGCTTTGGTAAAACCCATTTTCCGGAAATAATCCCTGATGCCGAGGATAAGCGCATGGTATATCTCACCGATATTCTTTTCATCAGATAAATAATCCAGCGTGTTGATACCTGCACCTGCTTCTTTGGCCGAGTAAAAATAGCTTCCCCCGGCTGCTTTGCCGGCAGACGCATTCACTTTTGATAACTCTTCCAACTGAAAGACCTGGAAGTCCTCTTCAAAGTATTTCATCTCCTTTACTTTGCTCCCGTTTACATCATATACCAGGCTGCCACCATCGAATACGATCTCCGTTTGCGAGCCGACAGTATTACAATAAAGCATCGGCAATTGATATTTCTGTGTATGCGCCCTGACAATGCTGTTGCGGACAACATCCTGTGCATAGTTGTAAGGAGAAGCTGAGAGATTGATCATTACATCCGGCCCAAAGGGCATCAGTTTTTCCATCGGCGTGATCCGGTACAATGGATTATCCCCCATGTTCCAGATATCTTCACAGATCGTTACGGCCAGTTTTTTCCCTTTGAATTCTATTATCTTCCATTCAAAGGCCGGTTCAAAATACCGGTACTCATCAAAGACATCATAGTTTGGCAGCAATGTTTTATGTACTTCTGCTTTTATTTCTTTTTCGTGTAAAAGGAAAACGGCATTGAACAGATCCTTTCCTTCTTTCAGCGGGTTGCGGGCCGGGCTGCCCACCAGCACACCGATCGTATCAGCATGTTGCTTGATCACGTCAAGGGATTCGTAACATTTGTTAATGAAATCATCAAACTCGAGAAAATCACGGGGAGGATAGCCGCATATACATAGCTCCGAAAAGACCACCAGGTCGGCTCCCTGCTTTTTGGCCAGGCCGATCCCTTCGATGATCTTTGCCCGGTTATTCTCAAAATTCCCGATATGATAATTCTGCTGTGCTAAGGCGATCTTCATATAACAAATTTACACCCCTGCAGGCAATCATCGCTGTCAATTCAGGTTTCCGCTATCTTCGCAGGCAACATTTTTGAACCCATTTCGTTTAATAAAGGCTATGAAAAATTTCCTTGCCTGTTTACTGGCCCTTATCCTTGTCATTTCCTGTAATAATAAGAAGAATATTCCCGATGTGTCGGGGATAAAAGTTGACCTGAATATTCAGCGGTTTGATAAAGATTTTTTCGCTATTGACACAACGGGTATTGAAAAAGGTTTATCTGCCCTGCAAGTAAAATATCCCGTCTTTTTGCCGCTTTTTTTGCAAACTATCATTGGCGTTTCGGATGCAGTTGGCGCAAAGGAATTTTACAGCCGGTATAAACAGGTCTTTGATTCTGCACAAATAACCTATGACGACTTTGGTCCTGTAAAAAAACAAATAGAGCAGGCATTCAGGTATGTAAAACATTATTTTCCGCAATATAAAGAGCCGTCGGCTATTATTACTACAGTGGGAGCCATGAACTCAAGACAGGATATGGCGCAGATGGGGAACGGAGATTATACGCCCGACTTTATGGGACCTGGTTTCATCGGTATCAGCCTGCAGTTTTATCTCGGAAGAGATTTTTCACTTTACCAGCATGAATATTTCATTAATAACGTAGCCCCGTTATATGTTAGCCGCCGTTTTTCAAAGGAATACATTGTCGCTGACGTGATCAAGCTGGTAGCAGAAGATATTTTCCCCGATAAAAGCAAAGGGAGACCGCTGATCGAACAAATGATCGAAAGAGGAAAACAATGGTGGCTGCTGGATAAGTTCTTACCCGAAACACCTGATTCTGTTAAAACCGGTTATACAAAAGAACAGCTGAAATGGTGCGAGGAGAACGAAGGACTGATCTGGAGCTATATCATCAAAAACGAAGATCTCTACTCGGTCAATGCGGCTACGCTGCAGACCTATATCGGCGAGGCGCCTTTCACCCCGGTCTTTTCACAGGAACTTTCACCGGGCAATATCGGTCAGTGGGTCGGCTGGCAGATCGTCAGGAAATATGCAGAGAAAAATCCGGGTATAAAACCGGAGGAAGTAATGCGGGCGGAAACAAAAAAAATTCTTGAAGAAGCTAAGTATAAGCCGAAATAAGAAGTGAAAGGGATGATCAGTTATTTTTCATGGGAACGATCATCTCAAAAGCAGGGATGTCTACATCAAACATCTGCTTGCTGCTGAGGTTCTCCATCTGGTAGGTGCCTTTCATTTTTCCCATTTCTGTGCGCAGGTTACAGCCGCTTACATATTGATATGTTTCGCCGGGTTGCAGTACAGGCTGTACACCGACAACACCTTCACCTTCTACTTCACGGTGCGTGCCGTTGCTATCGAATATCTGCCAGTTGCGGCGATGAAGTTTGATCGGAAATGAATTGTGATTTTCCAGCGTGATGCGATAAGCAAACATAAACTCCGACTGCAGCGGGTTGCTGTAATCAGGCTGGTAGAACGTCACCACACTGACCTGTACACCTTCGGAGATGATGCTGCTCATAAATATGGCTTTTCGTAAAAGTAAAGAAAAAGAATGATGTCTGTGAATCCGTAATTATTTTTGCTGCTACTCGTTACACAATTTAAGCAATATAACAATATGAAAATAGCCGTAGCAAAAGGAGATGGGATCGGTCCGGAGATCATGGAGGCCGTACTCAGTGTATTTCAGGCGAATAAGGTTCCTTTATCGTATGATTACGTAGAGATGGGAAAATGGGTATTTGATAAAGGCTTTTCAAACGGTATGACACCGGATGCGAAAAATACGATTGAGCAATTAGGCATACTGTTTAAAGGCCCGATGGAAACACCGAAAGGAAAAGGTGTAAAGAGTGTGAATGTAACCGCCCGCAAAACCTGGAACACCTATGCTAATAAGAGAGTGTTCCAGACCCTGCATGGCGTGGACACTGTTTTTAGCAAAGCGGGTATCCCGATTGATGTTACAGTAGTGCGGGAGAATATTGAAGATACCTATGGCGGTGTAGAGCATATGCTCACACACGATGTGGCGTTGAGCCGCCGTTTCATCACCCGGCCGGGAAGTTTGCAGGTGATCAAGTATGCCTTTGAAATGGCCAAAAAGAAAAATGCCAGACGCATCACCTGCGGGCACAAAGCAAACATCATGAAGATCACGGATGGATTATTCCTCGAGTGTTTTTATGAAGTGGCTAAAGAATATCCTGATCTGAAAGCAGATGATGTGATAGTGGATGACCTGTGTATGAAATTAGTAACACGACCCGATACATTTGATGTAGTCGTACTGACCAACCTGCAGGGTGATATTGTGTCTGATTTGTGTGCAGGATTGGTGGGAGGTTTGGGCTTTGCCCCTTCTGCCAATATCGGGGATCATATCTGCATATTCGAAGCGGTGCATGGCACTGCTCCTGACATTTCGGGGAAGAATATTGCTAACCCCACTGCGCTCCTGTTAAGCGGGCTGGCCATGCTGCGGCATTTAGGCTATATGCAAAATGCAGCTGTGATCGAAAATGCGTTGCTCTATACGCTGGAGCAGGGCATACGTACCGGCGACTTCGGTGATAAAACCAAACCATCATTGAACACTACACAATTTGCTGAAGCGATCATCAGCAATTTCGGTAAAGAGCCCAGAATAAACGCCAAACCGTTATTGCCAAACATGCCGGCCACCAATACACATTTCAAGCTGGAAAAAAATCCGATGCTGGTATCAAAGGAAATGGAAGAAGAGTCAATTGCCGGAGTAGATATGTTCATCGAAAGTGCTGAACAGCCGGAAATAATTGCGCAAAAATGCCAGCGTCATGCGGGTGTAAAATTCAACCTGATCAATGTCAGCAACCGGGGCACGCAGGTATGGCCGACCGGATCGGTGTTTACCAATCTGGTGAACCAGTACAATGTCCGTTTCGAAAGTATTGATGAATCTCCGCTCAATCAGCAGGATATTATCGGGCTATATGTAAGCCTGAGTGGTAATTTTAAAATATGCTCGCTGGAACTGTTGAACAAATGGGGAGATAAAAAAGCCTATTCGCTGGCGCAGGGACAATAAGAGAAGTAAGATTTTCACGATGAGTTCATTTAAAGGGAATGAATGATTCATTCCCTTTTTTGTTCTCCTGATTGTTGTAAATTACCGGTACTGTAATAGCTGAATATTTCATCAACATCCGTTTGAATCTTATAAATCTTAGCTCTGTCATGCCAAAAGATACCCACAAATACACTAATGGAGAAGTGACGGTAGTATGGAAACCCAATGTCTGCATCCACTCTACCCTTTGCTGGAAAGGGCTGATCGAAGTATTCAATCCAAGGGAAAAACCCTGGATAAAAATGGATGGGGCCAGTACAGAAAAGATCATTGAACAGGTAAGAAAATGTCCCAGTAGTGCGTTAAGCTATTTTCTGAATGAAGAACGACAGGTTTCCGCTGATGATCCTGATAAAGTGGTAAAAGAATCGGCCAGTATTTTAAAAATAGAAGTTTCTCCCAGGGGGCCTTACCTGATCAAAACTGAATGCCTGATCGTACACAGCGATGGTAAAGAAGAAACAAAAACCGGAACGGTAGCATTATGCCGGTGTGGCTCATCAGGCAATAAACCTTATTGCGATGGCAGTCACCGGAGAACAGGATTTGAAGGATAAAACATTTACCGGATAAGGTGGAAATATTTTGCAGTGCCAATAGCGATCAGCAACACTCCTATGATCATCGCAGCTATGGCAGGTTGTAAATTACTTTTTTCTTCATAAGCATTTTTATGAAACAGGTAAACACCTGCCAGGCAAAACAATATGCCCGTAATGCATAGCAGCCATGACATTATCCGCCTGCCTTTTTAGAGTTACTATACCCGTTTTTAAGTAACCACTGCTGCACTTTGTCCCGCTGGTCACCCTGGATTATGATCTCACCGTCTTTTGCAGCGCCTCCGGTGCCGCAAAAATTTTTCAGCTTTCTGCCAAGCTCTTCCAGGTCATCTTGTTTCCCCATAAAACCCTCTATTAATGTCACCGCTTTGCCTGCTCTCTGTTTTGTGTCTAGTTTTATCCGCAGCTTTTGCTGTGCGGGAGGCAATGTTTCCGCATTTTCCTGCTCCGGCTCAAAAACAAAATCCGGATCAGTACTATATACAAATCCGCGGTTGTCGGGTTTACTTTTCTTGCCCATCGTAGTTCTTATTTTTCAATGACTGCTTTCAGGCTCAGGTCAAGACTCCTGGCCTGGTGTATCAAGGCGCCCACACTTACATAATCCACACCTGTCGCAGCATACTCCTGTATATTATCCAGGTTAATGCCGCCGCTGGCCTCTGTCTCAAATTCTCCCCGGATGATCTCTAACGCTTCTTTTATCAATACCGGTGTAAAATTGTCCAGCATGATCCGGAAGACCTTTCCTTTTCCACAGGCCATCACTTTTTTCACATCATCAATGCTTCTTGTTTCTACCTCTACCTTTAATCCCGGTTTCTGAATTTGCACATATTTATCGGCTTGCTGAATAGCCTTTTCGATGCCGCCACAAAAATCAATATGGTTATCTTTCAGCATGATCATATCATACAGACCAAAGCGATGATTCACCCCGCCGCCGATACGCACTGCTTCCTTTTCAAGTAAACGGAAATTAGGAGTGGTTTTTCGGGTATCCAGCAACCGGGTTTTGTACCCCTTGAGTTTATCCGTGTATTTCCTGGTTAATGTCGCTATGCCACTCATACGCTGCATACAATTCAATACAAGTCTTTCACACTGCAATATCGTATGCACAGAAGCCGTTACTTCAAATGCTTTTTCGCCGGCTTTCATTGCTTGCCCGTCCTTACGGAATGCGGTCAGTACACTATTGCTTTCTTTATAGGAAAAAATCTTTTCCGCTACGTCCACCCCCGCCAGTATTCCCTCCTCTTTTATCTTCAGTACCGCTTTGCCCTTTGCCCCGGCAGGAATACAGGAAAGTGTGGAGTGATCGCCGTCGCCGACATCTTCCTTCAGCGCCTCATTGATCAGGTGATGCAGTTGTTCATCAAAACTCATAAAGCAAAAATAGGACTAAGCGGCAACCAATAAAAAAGCCTTCCGAAAAGGGAAGGCCAGTATAATTTATTCCCGGAATACCTCCGTTACTCGATTGACTGAAAGCGGATCTCTTTCACTACTTCTTTACTACCCTTGGCTTTCATGAAAACATGCGCCCTGAAATTACCGGATTTTGTCTGAAGGGTACCAATACAATAATGGCCGCCGGGAGAATCTCCTTTGTGTTTCAATTCAAATCCTTTCACACCGTTATTTCCAAAGAAATCTTTTAAAATCACTTCGGCCTGGGCTTTACTATAACTGTCACTTTTTACAGGCAATGTAAGTTCAACATTATCGTCAAAAAACCTGGAAAGACCCGAAGCATCTCCGGATTTCAAAGCCCCTATTACATCATCTATCCCCCCGGGTTGAGCAAAGGAAGACATGACAATCATAACAGCAGCCAGTAAGGAAGTCATTAATGCTTTCATATCACAATGTTTTCATAGGTTATTTAATCTAAAAATATGCCATACCTGCACTCCTCTAAATTACTAAAAACCGTCATTTTCGCACATTCTCAAGGCAAATACATGAATTGAATGTAGTTTTGCGGCGCATTGCCCCCACAAATTCAATGTAATACTACGAAAACGTAAACTCCTGTTAATCAAATGGCTAAAAAAAAAGTTATTCTCGTAATCATGGACGGCTGGGGACTGGGCAAAGTTGCATCTTCAGACGCTATTCAGCATGCACATGTTCCGTTCACTAACTCCCTGTATTCTAAATATCCCAACACCACATTGACTACCTGTGGCGAGCTCGTCGGCCTGCCCGACGGGCAGATGGGCAATTCCGAAGTAGGTCACCTGAACCTGGGCGCCGGTCGTATCGTTTACCAGGAGCTGCAACGGATCAATGTGGCGATCCGTGACGGCTCTTTTGCCAAAAATGAAACATTTCTGGGCGCTCTCCGGTATGCTAAGATCAATAATAAGCCATTTCATCTTCTTGGCCTGGTGAGTGATGGAGGAGTTCATTCTCATATCAATCATCTAAAAGCGATCATTGATATCTGCAAAAGCGAGGGATTGGAAAAAGTTTTTATCCATGCCTTTACTGATGGCAGGGATTGTGACCCGAAAAGCGGCTTAGGTTTTATAACGGAGCTGCAAGAGCATCTCAACAAGACTGTAGGCAAGATCGCAACAGTCAATGGTCGTTATTATGCCATGGACAGGGATAAAAGATGGGAAAGGATCAAGCTGGCTTACGATGCTATGGTGAATGGATCGGGACAAAAAGCAACCGACGCCATCGCTGCAGTGGAAAATTCATATAAGAGCAATGTTACCGACGAGTTCATTTTACCCACTGTGATCGTTGACGAAGGGCAGCAACCCCTGGCGGTTATTAAAGATGGCGATGTTGCTCTCTGTTTTAATTTCCGCACCGACCGGTGCCGGGAAATAACGCAGGTACTGACACAAATGGACCTGCACGAACAGAACATGCACAGGTTATCGCTGCATTATACCACGATGACGCAATATGATCAGAGTTATCAGAATGTACATGTCATCTTTCAAAACGACGACCTAAAAAATACCCTTGGAGAAATTTTACAACAACATGGGTTAAAACAGATCCGTATTGCAGAAACAGAGAAATATCCGCATGTCACCTTTTTCTTCAGTGGTGGAAGGGAAGTTCCTTTTGAGGGTGAAAAAAGGATTATGGCTCCTTCTCCCAAAGTAGCTACGTATGACCTGAAACCGGAAATGAGTGCTTATGAATTAACAGACGCCCTGATTCCAGAAATTGAAAATAAGACAGCTGACTTCGTCTGCCTGAATTATGCCAATACGGACATGGTCGGCCATACCGGGGTATGGGAAGCTGCGATAAAAGCTGCCGAAACCGTTGACAAATGTGTGGAGAGAATTGTGACCACCGGGCTAAAAAATGGTTATACCATTTTCCTGACTGCTGATCATGGCAATTCGGACTATATGATCAACGAAGATGGCTCTCCTAACACAGCGCATACATTGAATCCTGTTCCCTTTTTCATCATTGACAGCGATTGGAAGGGGTCTATCAAGCCCGGAAAGCTGGGAGACATTGCCCCCACCATTTTAACTATGATGGATCTACCCATACCAAATGAAATGACCGGTGATATTTTGATCAATAAGCCTTAATTTTCAGAAAACAATTTTTCATGATCAAAAAAATCCTCCTCTTTCTTCTGCTGGCTTTGATTGTTATCCAGTTCATTCATCCGAAACGCAACAAAGCCAGCGGGGAACAACCCAACTATATTGGTAAAGTGCATGCTGTTCCTGGTGATGTCAAACTGATACTGGACAAGGCCTGTAATGATTGCCACAGCAACAACACCAAATACCCCTGGTACAGCAAGCTACAGCCTGTGGACTGGTGGCTGGATAAGCACATACAAGACGGTAAGAAACATCTGAATTACGATGAATACACCAACAGGAGCCTACGGTATCAATATCATAAAATGGAAGAAACCATCGAAATGGTGAAGGAAGGCGAAATGCCACTCAATTCCTATACATGGGTACACAAAGACGCCAAACTGACCGATGCGGAAAAGAATACATTGCTCAATTGGGCCGGGAGTGTAATGAGTGTAATGGAATCAAAATACCCCATTGACAGCCTGAAAAGGAAAAATTAAGCGTAAATCCCCTGTAATTCCGGATGAAAATTTACATTTCCATGCAGCATTTGTATGGGAAAAATGTCTAAATTACAGGCAACCAAAGGCACTTATGACTGAGGAAGCCATTTTAAAAGGTTGTTTAAATAACGAAGCCTCTGCCCAGAGGGAACTATACAACAGGTATAGTTCAAAAATGCTGGCCGTTTGCTATCGTTATGCGCACAACCGGGAGGATGCAGAAGATATGCTGCAGGAGGGCTTTATCAAGGTCTTTTTACAGATACATACCTTCGAAAACAGGGGGGCATTTGAAGGCTGGGTACGCCGCATTGTTGTTCATACCTGTATCAACATCCTCAAAAAGAATAAGAAGTTCAATGAAAGTGTGGATATCATTCATGCCACCGGTGTGCAGGTAAGGGAAGACAGCGTGCCGGCCATCGTACAAGCCAAACAGGTGGTGGAATGTATAAGGTTACTCCCCATCGGCTACAGAACCGTACTGAACCTGTACGCGGTGGAAGGGTATAGCCACAGAGAAATAGCAGGAATGCTGGATATTGAAGAAAGTACGAGCCGAAGCCAATACACAAGGGCAAAGGCTATGCTGGAAGACATCCTGCTAAGAAAAAAAATATTGCAAAGACCAAAACAAGATATCGATTGGCTGGTCGCTGTCAGCCACCGGTAATTTTCGTATCCTGAATTTGTGACTGGTTATGGAGAGAAATTACAATAACAGGGAGTTTGAACAGTATATCAAAAAAAATGCTGATCAATACCGGATGATCCCCTCTGAGAGGGTGTGGAAGGGTATTAATAATGCTTTACATACCCGCAGAAGATGGTATGCGATCGGCCTTTCTTCACTTTTGCTACTGACTGCCGTTTCTGTTACATGGGTCATGCTTAGTTATCCTGACCCCGGCAAACAGAACGGGAATGTGGCTATCACCAGCTACCCTGTTCCGGATAAAGAAAAGAAAATGCCTGTTGCTGTTCCGGCAGTTGCTCCGAATAAAAAAGCTGTAAGCCCTGCTTCAACCGATGTCGCTTCCCTGCTTTCCATTAATAAATTTGATGTCGTACAGGTACCTGTCAATGATGCGGTTGAAAATACAGAATTGAAAAATGAATTAACAGGAAAAGAATTTCTCTTTACGACTGAGCAAATAACTGTAACCGCTATTTCCCCGGCGGCTGAAAGCAGGAAGCAGAACGTCAGCAATAGCGATCTTGCTATAACGACCTCTCCGGCTACAATAAATGATAATTTCAGCCTGCTGACCCATGACGAAAACCTTTTCATTGAGCAACCGGTTTCTGTCGTTGAAAAAAACAAAGCGCATCACCCGGCCATCATGTACCCGCTTTCTATAGAGAGTGTGGTAAATGCGTATAAACCCATAAAACTACCAAAGAAGATTTCCTGGCAGCTCTATTTCACCCCTACGGTCAGTTATCGCCGCTTAAGTGCTAATAAATCGGCAGCGAATGAAGGCCCCTTTGCCGATCCGATCAGTTACCCGTTCACTGCACTTATGGATGTGAACAAAGCCGTGACTCATAAGCCGGACATGGGACTTCAGCTTGGCTTTGCTGCCAGGTACCCCGTATCAAGGATCATAAAGCTAAAAGCCGGCTTGCAGTTTAATATTAACAAATATGATATTAAGGCCTATGTTTATAACGGTGAGCAGGCCACCATCAACCTGAATGGGGATGGAAATAATTCGGTTACTGCCTGGACGAACTACCGCAATTATAATGGCTATAAATCAGATTGGCTGAAGAATTATTATTTCTCTGTTTCTGCCCCGATAGGCGCAGAACTAAAACTGGCCGGTAATAACAGAACAAGTATCGGTATTGCGGGTACTGTTCAGCCTACGTATATTCTCCGCGACAAGGCCTACCTTATTTCCACCGATTATAAGAATTATGCAAAAGTTCCCTGGCTGGTACGCCGTATGAATGTGAATACCAGTTTTGAAACGTTTGTCAGCTTCACCTCCCGCAACAAAACCCAATGGCAGGTGGGACCACAGGTACGTTACCAGGTACTCTCCAGTTTCAATAACGAATACCCGGTAAAAGAAAACCTGTTTGATTTCGGTGTAAAACTGGGAGTTACCCTGAATAAATAAACTGATTATAAAATCATTCACATTGCCCGCCCTGAATTTCAACATGGCGGGTTTTATTTTACAGGGTTATACTAATTTTGGCGGCATGAAAAAAGCGGTATGCCATCTCCTACCAGGCCTTCTGGTTTTACTTTTTGCCTGTCATTCCAAAAAGAAAGACTCCCCTGCTAAAGAAAAATTCTTCCCGGTCCTTTCTTATATCAAAAGCCAGGTAGCCCATATAGATACCTCCCTCTATTCATTGAAAAAAATCACATTCATTGACAGCATCCGCACAGATACCACCTATTACCGTCGTGAACATATACGGGAACTGGCCGTTGATTTTTTGAATATTCCAGACATTTTTGATGATACCTTCAGCGAACGGTTCAAAGAATACAAGCAATTCGATCAGACGCTTAACAAGGTCATCATCACCTACACTCCTGTAAACCCAGAAAAAGAAGAGATACAGCGACAGGAGATACTGATCACTCCGGCGCCTGAGGGTGATAAAGTCTCTACCATCATTATTGATCACTTTGCCAGTAACAAGGACAGCATGGTCCAAAAAAGATTGCTTTGGCAGGTAGATAAAAGCTTCCAGGTAGTCACTACAAAGCAGTTACCCGGCCGGCCGGAGACCAATACCACTTTCAAAGTGATCTGGAACGAGGATGAAACATATTAATGACCAGTGCCGCTTTTCAACATATTGCATCATCGCTTCCTTTGCAGCCGGGTATTTACAAATACTACAATACTGCCGGTGAACTGATCTATGTCGGTAAAGCAAAGAATATCCGCAAGCGGGTCAGTTCTTATTTCAGCAAAACATTTACCTCCTATAAGACCCATGAGCTGGTACAACGGATAGCCCGGATAGAATTCACTATTGTTGATTCCGAACAGGATGCTTTCCTCCTCGAAAACTCGCTTATCAAACAGTTTCAGCCTGTATTCAATATTAATTTAAAAGACGATAAAAGCTATCCCTACATCGTTATCAGGAATGAACCGTTTCCCCGGGTTTTCCTGACACGTAAAAAGATCAATGACGGTTCGGAATATCTCGGGCCTTTTACTTCAGTTAAAAAAGTACGGGAATTGCTCAACTTTATACGGCAGGCCATCCAGTTACGTACCTGCTCCCTGGATCTTTCAGAAAAGAATATCACCAAAAAGAAATTCAAAGTTTGTTTAGAGTATCACCTTGGTAATTGCAAAGGCCCTTGTGAAGGTCTGCAACTGTCTGAGTCTTACAATGAGAATCTTTCTATGCTGAAAAGTATGCTAAAGGGAAACCTGTCTCCCGTGATCAGGCATTACCGGGATGAAATGAAAGATCTTGCTTCGGGACTGGCCTTTGAAAAGGCAGAGATCATACGGAAAAAAATAGACTTCCTGGAAAACTACCAGGCCCGTTCCATTGTAGCGAATACAAGAGAACTGGATGTGGACGTATTCTCCATCGTCAAAGAAAAAGAAATAGCCTTTATTAACTACCTGATGGTGAGGAACGGCACCATTGTGCAAACAGAAACCATCAAAGCGGAAACTCATCTGGAAGAGACGGAAGAAGAAATATTAGGCTTTTCTGTTACCCGGCTTAGAGAAACCTTTAACAGCGATGCGACAGAAATAGTCGTACCCTTTACGCCGGATTTCCCGCAAACGGAAATAACTGTCACAGTACCCAAAGGAGGCGATAAAAAGAAATTACTTGAATTATCTGAAAAGAATACAACCTATTTCATTGAAGAGATTAAGAATAAAGAACGGCTGAAGCTATCGGGGAATGTTGACCATATCAAAATACTCGAACAGTTACAGGCAGACCTGCAACTACCCGAACTGCCTTTTCATATCGAATGTTTCGATAATTCCAATTTCCAGGGAAGTTATCCTGTATCGGCTATGGTTTGCTTCAAAAACGGAGTACCCAGTAAAAATGATTACCGGAAATTCAACGTAAAAACGGTAGAAGGTATAAATGATTTTGCTACCATGAAAGAGGCCGTTTACAGGCGTTATAAACGGCTGCAGGAAGAAGCCCTGCCCTTTCCCCAGCTTGTCATTATTGACGGCGGAAAAGGACAATTAAACGCCGCTATGGAAGCGGTAACAGAACTGGGTGCTGCCGGGAGGTCAACCCTTATCGGCCTGGCTAAAAATGAAGAAGAGATATTCTTTGCAGAAGATAGTGAGTCGCTCAAACTGCCCTATAACAGCAGCCTGAAACTGATTCGTAAGATACGGGATGAGGTACATCGTTTCGGCATCACTTTTCACCGGCAAAAAAGAAGCAAAGGCACCTTTAAAAATGAACTGGAGGATATCCCCGGAATTGGCAAGGCCACGGCCGATCTGTTGCTGAAAACGTTCAGGTCGGTGAAAAATATCCGCGAAAAAAATACCGAAGAACTGGCCGCCGTAGTGGGCTGGTCAAAGGGGGTGATAGTGTACAATTATTTTCAGGACAAAAGCAGGAAATAGGGCTCTGAAAAAAATTCCGAAAGGGGCACAAAAAAAATGGGGCCAGGATAGAAATCCAGCCCCGTTTTTAAAATCCAATATCCTATGAAAAACCGAAACGAAAATACAACAATTATCCAATTTTCCTATAGGGGTTCTACGTTTTTTGAAAGTTTTTTTAACCTATTTAAAAAGAAAGTTTTACAAATGAAAAATGCCCTTTTAAAAAGGGCATTTTTCATGATATTTTCTGATGTTGGAACAGTGATCAATAAGACCAGAGGTCCTGCTCGTAATTGAATATTTTGTCCTTGATATTATCGCCTTCCAATAACGCCAGGATCGGGTCCTTGATATAGTTCCTGATGTTCCTATTGGCGGCATTATCCAGCGTTGACTTTACGATATAGCTGCTGAACATACGACTTTCAAACAATTCCTCCCAGGTCATTCTGCTCTGACCCATATTCTTGGGATTATACACTTCAAACTTGGCCAGCATCGGGCGAAGATCGGGGTAGTATACCCAGAACATAGAAGAAGTACCTCTTTCCTTTGTAGTGTTAGGGATGTATTCTGTTTTCAAAAGCGCTATTCCCAGGATGCGACAGAACAGGCGACTTGATTCGCGGTCAAATACCCATTCTTCTTTCAGCCTGAGCTTATTTACACTCTTGGGATCAAAGCTGGCACGGGTCACTTTGTATCCTGTGATTTTGGTCATATCCTTAAGGTCATAAACAGGCGTCGTATCTGCTTTTCCCATGGTCAATTGCTGGATATCAGTGATCGGCATCGGTATAGAGAACCTGTCGTCCTGAAAAGCAGTTATCTCTCCACTCATTACCGACTTTAAAACCATATCTACAAAGACCTGGCTTCCGTTGTCGTCCTGCGCTTCATAGCGAAAGGTCTGGTTCATTTTTTCACGAAGATCCAGCTCCCTCCACACTTTCTCCGCAAACAGAGCGTCGTCAGCCCGCAAGTGCTCATATGTCAGCGGCGTACGGGCACTCACACTACTCTTGTCATATGCATTATCCGGGCGCAGAGACTTTCTCACTGTATTATCAGTCATACCGGAAGAATCCACCGTGATCGGTAAACCACCATAGGGATCATAGCCGGCAGGCTGCTGATTATTGTTGGTCTGCTGCTGGGTAGGATTGGTTGTTTCTGGTTGGGTATTACCCCTCCTGTTTGACCTGCGCTGTGCATCGGCCTGGTTAACCAGTAATGCTGCAGCCAGTAAACACACTCCCGATTTAAACAAAACACTTTTCATTTTGTGCACTATTTAATGTAATAGAAAATAGAAGGTACACTTACAACACGACCATCCGGCCCTTTCACACGAATGTTCTCAATGGTCACCATACGGCCTGCTTTCACATGCTGGTCAATAGCCCTTTTTACCGCATCCCGGAAAAGAGCTCCTGTAGCAGGAATAGACACGATATCATCATCTGTATCGCAGGTGAAGTTATAGCTTACCACTTCATAGTCTAACTGGAAAGGGAAGTTCTTGATACCGGCAGCTACACCAGGCTGGGCTTTAAAGGCGCCGGCTGATACTTCCGTACCGCTCGGTTGACCGCCGATATAAGCCTGTGCATCAGGTATCGTACGAACCCTGAACTCAGATACACCTGCTACCTTTCCATCTACACTCACCGTGATCTTTGTATTATCATCCACTTTACTGACACGGGCAATATACTTACCGCTACCCACTTTCGTCAGGGTACCATTGCTGATACTTGCCTGGATCTTATCATCACCACCACCACTGGCAGCAATAGATACCGGGTTATCCACTCCGATATAAAGCACATTCATTTTATCAAGTGATATGGCAGCATTGGCCTGGCCTACTTTGTACTCGACTGTCTTTTCAATAACTTCCAGTTTACCAGTTTCCTGGTTCATGTAAGTAATCTTAACAGGAATAGTATGGGAGCCGATGCCACCACCGGGCAGTTTGGTATGCGCTGCTCCATCTGCATCGATCTGAACCGTGGATCCGCCAATTACAATAGTTGGTTGTGCTTTCTTACTGAATGCACCTACCCCTGCTGTAATTTCAATCTCTTGTCCGGGCATCAGGTAATTGGAACTTTGCCCGATTACTGCGCCGTAGCTATCAAACACTACATTTACTTCTCCTACTTTATTATGACAGAACTGGACTACCCTGTTCTCAGATGTTCTCACATCATTCTGAAATTTACTGAGGATAGTCAATCCGGCAACTGCAGGCACCATATGGAAATAAGCGCCTTCCCATGTTTTACCAGCCCTGGTTCCAGTTTTTGGTTTCTCCAGGTTGATCGGGAGTGTAGTCTTGAAAGCAGAATCTATGGAAATATCTATACCAAGGATATTCTTTTTATAATCGGCCAGCATTTTTTCCAGTTTTTTCCCTGCTCCTTTCTCGATCATAATTCTTGTTGAAACATCAAGGTCGCCTTCCTTATATTTTTTATTGGGGTCTTTGGGATCTCCCCCGGCTTCCTGAAGAATTTGGTCTTTCAACGTTTGTATATAAGCAAAAACATCTTTACTTAATTGTTGAGCTTGCGCAGCTTTGGGATACCAGATATTAGCTCTTGCATAAGAAGAGGAACTTGGATCCTTTCTCTTCTCATCCAGGGATTTCATAATCTGATCCGTTGACTTATTAACAACGTCGTTAGTAGTCTCTAAACTACTATTTACCGTCTTAAAGGCATTCAATATCTCAGATGATACGTTCAGAGCCAGCAGGGCTGTCAGAACGAGATACATCATGTTGATCATCTTTTGCCGCGGCTCGCGAGGTAAAGCCATGACTGTTTGGTTTTAATTTAATGAGTAATGGTGACATTCAAAATCACGGGATACGGATCTTAAAAAACGAACCTGTAACCGTTAGTTTATTAGTTGCGACCCTGCATAGCGCTTAACATGTTGCCGTAAACATTATTCAGACGGCCAAGGTTATTTGCCAGCGCAGCGATCTGTTCTTTAGCTTTCTGAGCATCTTCTACGCTGCCCTGCATGGCTTCAGAAGCCTGTGTCAGGTTGCTGTAGAATTTGTTCATCGCTTTCAGGTGGTTGTTGGTATCCTGCAATTCCAGTTCATAAATAGTGTTCAGGGAAGACAGGTTCTTGGTCAGTACCTGTACCTGCTCATGGAACTGTTTGGTACCATCAGCAGCCTGGTTAAAGTGCTGGATACTTGCCGCAGCGCCCAGATAAGCATCTTTCATGGTGCTTAATGCTGTGGCTGCTTCACGTGTTTTAGATGTATAGTCACCTGTTGCTGCTACCACATCAGTGATATCAGACATTTTATCTACAGTACCACCGAATTTTTTGAATCCTTCGCTCAGGCGGCCAAGGTTAGCCGGAGTAATATCTGCATCACGCAGCATGTCTTCCAGTTTGTTCAGCGCAGGGTTGCCTGTGCTGCCGTTTGACAATGCCAGCGGAGTGGGTTTGAAGTTAGGATCCAGGTCAGGATGTAAGTTGATGTCAGGGAAATAACGCTGCCAATGTGGTTCTTCCGGAGGAGGAACTAAAAAGGCCATTACTAAGAACACAATAGCTTCTGAGATCAATCCGATCATGATCGCTTCATCAGCACCCTTCCAGTGAAGGATTTTCATCATGGCGGCAAAGATCACCACGGCAGCAAAAAAGCTGAACAAGAAGTTGAGAACGATCTGACCTCTGTGGGTTTTAAAGAACATCATAACGGGTTCGTTTTAATGATTATTGAATTTATATGAAAACGGTGTTAACGTGCAAAAATTGTCTTAAAAAAAGAAAAAGAGGTCTTAGGAAAGACCTCTTTTCGGAGAAAATATTTTTATCCTTTGCGGCGGCCTTTTTGCGGAGCTGCGGGTAAGTCAATCACGTTTCGGAATCCGATATAGGACTTCGCTGAATCCTGGTACTCGTACGTGCTGGTACCGGTTTGAAGATAATACCCTACATCTTTCCAGCTGCCACCACGGATTATTTTGCGCTTCATCAGCGGAAGATCATCATCTTTTGCATTCCAGCGAACATCCGGGTTCATGTCATGCTGGAAATTATTGCGGCCTTCATAGTAAATGGAAGAGGTCCACTCAGCTACGTTACCAGACATACAATACAGACCGAAATCGTTAGGCCAGTATGCATCGGCACGTACTGTATAGAAACCACCGTCTTCCGGATAGTTACCACGGCCAGGTTTGAAGTTGGCCATCAAACATCCTTTCTTGTTACGTAGGTAATAGTTACCCCAGGGGAACATTGACTGGGAGCGGCCGCCTCGGGCTGCATATTCCCATTGAGCTTCTGTAGGCAGGCGGAAATCCGACTCCTGCACTCTTTTCTTACCGTCCAGCCATGAATTCAGATAGTGTGTTCTCCATTCAGAGAAAGCAACTGCCTGTTTCCAGTTCACCCCTACTACAGGGTAGTTACCAAAGGCCGGGTGAGAAAAATAACGTTTGGTCATAGGCTCGTTATAGGAATAAGCGAAATCACGGATCCAAACGAGTGTATCAGGGTAGATAGGAACATCTTTCTTAACGATAAACTTGGAGCGGGGCTGACCCTGGTTAGCTCTTTCTGCAGCTCTCTTCAGGTCAAACACTTCAGAATGGTAAATGATCTTGGTAGGGTCAATTTCCATTTTTCCGAAGATGCGGTCATCGGGCGAAAGGATCATATCGGTATTGCCCAGCGCTTCAATTGTCTTTGGGTCATCCCATTTAAGATTTTTCATTTTTTCCCGGTCAACATACTCTATACCATTCGGTCCGGCTTTTACATAGCCGAGCTTGCGGGCAGCTACAGAGTCACGAACCCAGAATACAAACTGACGGTATTCGTTGTTGGTGATCTCTGTGGCATCCATCCAGAAGCCACTGATTGATACAGAACGGTTGCGGGAACTGAAGGCATACGCCGGATCCTCATCGCTGGGACCCATGTGGAATGTACCCTGGGGAATGTACACCATGCCCGGAGGTTTCGGGAGGGTGTAGCGGTTACCCGGAGCGATTCCGTGTACCTGGCCATCATTGGGCAGGCTGCCACCTTTGTTTTTCTTTCCCAGTATTCCGCAGCTTGAAAGCATAACCATGCTTGCCACTGCTAACAGGGAGTAATAGAGGGTTTTCGGTTTATTCATACACTTAGAGGGTATTGGGCAAATATAATATTTTGGTTTAATCGCTATCACAAGGATACCATTTTATTTTTTCAATACAAATCGGGTTTTACGACGTAAAAACTCTAACGCCTACGAAGCCTGTTTTATTGTATTAACAAGAAATTAATCGGTTATTTTTTCCCTGTTTATCAGCGACATAAAACGTTCAATTGAATCAACGGGTTGCTGGCAGACATAGTCCTTGCACAAATAAATAAGCGGATAATCCGACAACGCCTTATTGCTCAAAAGAGGGAATCCGGGATGACTGGCTGATGCTGCGGTCAATACCCTGTGCGGCAAATAGACATGGGAAATTTTTTTCATAAGTTTCTCGTATCCGGCTCCCACCACGGCTATCTCAAAAGTTCCGGCTACTATTTCCTGCAACAAAGAAGACCATATACCAAAAGAAACCGGGTAACGGCTAACGGCCACACCGATGGATGATAACATATCCATACTCCTCGCTTTCCAATCTGGCCTGTCTAAAAGTATGGAAAGACGGTAGAGATTATAAGCCATTATTGAGTTCCCGGAAGGAACCGCCCCGTCATACACTTCCTTTTTCCGGATAATAACATCCTGCTGCTCCTTGCCGGTATAATAGAAGAAGCCGGTGTCCGGTTCTGAAAAATGACCGGTGACGTAATGAACAATATCTGCAGCCATGATCAACCAGTTTTGGTCGGCCGTGACCTCCTGCAGGTGGATCAACGCTTCAATAAGAAAGGCGTAATCATCCAAAAAAGCGGGATACTTTGCCTGTCCGTTTTTCCAGGTATGAAAGAACCGCCCCGTATTGCCGTCCCTGAATTTATCCAGCAGGAAAGTCATATTATCTATGGCTAGTTTTTTATACTCCCCGTTACCTGTAGCCATACAGGCTTTGCTGCAGGCGGTGTTCATCAGGGCATTCCAGCCAAGGATGATCTTATCATCCAGCAGCGGCCTTTCCCGCTTATTTCTTTCTGCAAGCAGTTTTTCTTTTGCTTTGTTCAATAATGCCGCCAGTTGTTCTGCCGAGATGTTATGTTGCACGGCAAATTCTTCAAATGGAACTTTTACCCGTAAAATATTCTTTCCTTCCCAGTTGCCTTTTGGATTGATATCATAGTATTGACAAAACAGGGGAGCATCATCCTGTACCACTTTCTTTACTTCCTCATAAGACCAGGTATAGAACTTCCCTTCCTCCCCTTCGCTATCCGCATCTAATGCTGCATAGAAGCCCATTTGCGGATGTAATAACTCCCGCTTCACAAATTGCATGGTCTCTTCAATTACCTGCCTGTACCGGGTATGGCCGGTCAGTTGAAATGCTTCGCTTAATACCGATACCAGCAACGCATTATCGTACAGCATTTTTTCAAAATGCGGCGCCAGCCACTCTGTATCGGTCGAGTAGCGGGCAAAGCCTCCGCCCGCCTGGTCATATATACCCCCTGCGATCATTTTATCAAGACTCAGCAATGCCTGCTGCAACGCCTCTTTATTGCCAGTGACATAATGATAGCGCAACAGGTATTGTATGATAAATGTCTGTGGAAATTTAGGCGCCCTTCCAAAACCTCCCCATTCCCTGTCGGCAGACTTCATAATATGCTGAAATATCTCATCCGGCTTATCTTTTCTGAACAGATCATTCTGATCACTATCTTTTTGCAGGCCAAATGAATTAGATTGAACTAAGTGTGCTGTCAGATTCTCTGCCTGCGCATCTATCTCATGTCTTCTTTCCTCAAATGCCTGCTTTACACTTAACAACACCTCCTGCCACGAAGGGCGGTTAAAAGCTTTTTTCGGAGGAAAATATGTGCCCCCGTAAAACGGCCGGGCATCGGGAGTAAGAAATACATTCAACGGCCAGCCTCCGCTACCGGTCATTGCCTGTACAGCATCCATGTAGATATGATCCAGGTCGGGCCGCTCTTCCCTGTCAATTTTGATATTGATAAAATGGTCGTTCATGATACGGGCAGTTGCTTCATCTTCAAAACTCTCCCGTTCCATTACGTGGCACCAGTGGCAAGCCGCATAGCCAATACTTACCAATATCGGTTTGTTTTCTTCTCTTGCTTTCTGTAATGCTTCATCTCCCCAGGGGTACCAGTTCACCGGGTTATGCGCATGCTGGAGCAGGTAAGGACTTGTTTCCTGTATCAGGTGATTGGTATGTACGGCCATCCGTTGTTTTTTACTGTCATCAGCGAAATTGAGGTAATAAGGTGGCAAAACAAAAAAGACGCCCTATGGACGTCTTCTTCACAATTAGTTTGGGTCTTTACTTTTTCTTTCCTGAAAGAAATTGTTCTAAAGCAGCTACCATGCTTGGCGTCTGCGGCTGAGGCGCCTTGATCTCTAATTTCAACCCTGCATCTTCTGCTGCTTTAAAGGTATTGTTGCCGAATGCCCCGATCACAGTACCATTCTGTTTATACCTGGGAAAATTGTCAAACAAACTTTTTACCCCACTTGGTGTAAAGAAACAGATCACATCATATTCTGTTTTGGTCAGCAGTTCCTTTACATCATTGCTCTGTGTGCGGTACATGAACGCCAATGCATATTCACAGTTATTTGCCTTTAGCCAGTTCACGATCTCATTATCCTGCTGGTTCTCAGAGCAAACATACAGGAACTTTTCATTGCCTTTATGTTTATTGATAACATCAAACATGCTCTTATTGGTGCCATCAGCCCCATAGAACACTTTGCGCTTACGGTATAAAATGAATTTCTGCAGGTACAGCGCAACGGCTTCAGTGATACAGAAGTATTTGGTGTCCTGCGACACGCTTACTTTCATTTCCTCGCAGGTGCGGAAGAAATGGTCAATGGCATTACGGCTGGTAAATATCACGCCGGTATAGTTCTGTATCTCGATCTTCTGCTTACGGAATTCTCTTGCTGGTATTCCCTCCAGCCGGATGAAAGGCTGAAACTCCAGAGTAATATTGTATCTTCTGGCTAGCTCAAAGTACGGCGACTTTTCGCTATCAGGCCTCGGTTGGGTAATCAGGATCTTTTTAATACTCATAGGCTCTAAGTCTGCCTTAACCTCCGTTTTTTACCATGCGGTTCGGCCAAAGTAGTGTGCAAAGGTATATAGTTCTATGGAAAAAAGAAAAGTAAAGCCTTGTAAATCAGCAATAGGGGAGCAGCCTCAAAAGCCACCAGGTAAAGGAAGAAATGAAAAGGATTGAATCTGACCTGATTACGAACTGTTGCGTAAGTGAGCAGGAACCGGTAAATATATAATACCGCTACTCCGCACCAGGATAACACCAGCGTAACCTGGTAAACATTGCCTTTCGTAAAAGAGAGTAACAGTAAAAAAGGAAGCAGGAATATGCCGATCACTTTGTTAATGAGGAAAACAATAAAGATGTAATTGTCCGCTGCTTCCCGCATATTAAAAAGCCAGCCGGATATTTTCAGCCCGGCAAACTTGACAGAATAGATGATGGATAAGCCCAGGGCACAATACAGAAACAAAAGCCAGAAATTCTCAACCGGGGCCTTGTCAAAATGCTGCATCAATATGTCAATATAAAGTCCCCCGCTAACTGCGAAGAAGATATTCAGCAAAAAGGAAGGCAGGGGCGTCTGCATCAACTGTTCCCTTATCTGCTTTTGTTTGAGCGTGGTCCGGAACAGCAGGCTGAAAAGATCATTGAAATATTTAGGGAAAGACTGCTTCAGTAAAGCAAAAGCCAGCAATAACCCGGTAAGGGCATAGAACAAAGTCTCCTTCCCGTAAAATGTTTTCAGCCCTGTGAGAATAACTACCGGATCGGAATTATAACTGTAGTAGGGATGCCTTTTCAGCACCTGGCTGGCTAAGGGCAGCCACCAATCAATGTCCCAGTCGGCAAATTGCCAGGGTTTTTTGGAAACAGAATCGGATGCTATTTCCATTGCCGGTAAATCCGGCATTTGAGCCTGCGTATCTGTAACCGCAGCCGGGAACGAATCTATTGGCGTCACCGTGGTGTCCGTATTGGATTGCCCTGATGCTGTCTGCATCAAAATCAATAAACAAATGAATGGTAAAAAATTACGCAAAAAATAAGCAGGTTGTTTGGCAAAAATAACAGGCATGGTACGGATGACAAAGACAAAATAACAACAGCATTAAAAATAACTGATAAAACCAATATGGATCTTGGATTGCCTTAAGTTGAATTCGGTATCATTTCTTTTACCTACTGCCCAGGCAAGATTAAAAATGCCTGCTTTGGCATCAAAGGCCAGCCCAACACCCGTTCCGAAATAAGTATAGTTTACATCACTGTTCTGGCTGTTATTCCGGCCCCATCCCCCATCCGCCAGCACATAGAAATAAGAGTTCTGGTCTATCAGCAGCCGGTATTCGACCGTACCAATGGCAAACTGTGAAAGGTATTGACTTTCTTCGTCAAACCCCCGGAGGGTTTTATATCCCCCGATCTGGAACAACTCATTCCGGAAAACATTTCCACTTTGGAAAAAGCCAGCGTTGATCGCCGTTTTGACGGTGCTCTTATTCTGTTTGCCCACCGGAAAATATTTAGCCGCAGTGGCTTTTACCCTGAACTGGTAGGTCTTTAGCTTCATGGTATCGTATAGTTTACCGAAATCATAAGCCGGATCACCGGGGTCCTTTAACTCCAGTACAAGGTTATTCCTTTTCAGCTTTTTTGTGCCCACGGTTGTAATAATCCGCAGTTCGTTTCCGGATGTCGGGTTAAGCCGGTAATTGGTATTATTCAGTTCGTAATCCAGGCCCAGGTTCACGGCACTTACATCGGCCTCATCAGGCAAGCGCCGGTTTTGTAAAATGTAATTAGTATTGATACCATTCACTATGGTCTGAAACCGCTGGATGAATAATTTACCCGACTGGTGAATATTCAGCACATATTGCGCCCCTAACTGCATATTGATATTGGAGAATGTGCTGTCTTTTCTAAACATGTCAAAAGAAAAATCGAGGCCTACCGGTGAATGAAACAGGTAGGGATACTGAAACAGGAAGTTCAGCCGGGGCGATCTTACCTGGAGTTGCTGCCAGTTGAGCCCGATCGTTTCCCCGGCACCCAGTGCGTTTTTAAAATTCATATTTGCCTCACCGGTCACCAATAGTTTTTTGGAAGAAAGCTGGTCGTTATTGGGCAGAAAGCCCACCAGCACATTCACCTGGCTGCTTCGCTTTTGCTTCAGGTACATTTCCAGGATCGAGCCGTTGCCAAGCCATATCAGTTTGGAAGGCTGTGTCTCTTCTACATACGAGAGTTCCTTCATCCTTCTGCTGATACGCACCAGTTTCTCCCTGCTGAAAATACTTCCGTTTCGTATATCCAGATACCGCTGCAGGTAGTCATTGGATATTTTGGCATTGCCGATGATGCGTATGCTATCAATCTTATACAATGGCCCCTTGTCCAGTTTCATTCTGGCCCATACTTTTTCCTTGTCCATCTGCAGGCTGTCTAAATAGACGCGTGCAAACGGGTAGCCGCTATTCTCCAGGTAACCCAATATTTTATTCTGCCAGAATGCTACCTGCGAAAAATCCATGGGTTTGTCAGTGAACATTCTTTCCCTCCAGCCGATGGCCTGCAGCAGGGCAATATCTACCTCGCTGGCGTCCACCTGCGCCCATTTATAAATATCCCCGGCAAATAAGACCACATAGGCAAATGAGGAATCATACCTGACACTATCCAGCGAAGCTGTCACATATCCTTTGCCCTGTAAAAGAGAAGGAAGCTTATTGACATACTCCTGGCAGGAAAAACGGGTAGAAAAAGAAGGGGGTATGCCAATATCGTTTGCGAGAAAAGAAGAGTCCTTATCAATGCTCCGTACGGTAAGGCGGTATTCATTCTGTGCCGACAGCTCAAAATGGAGTAACAAACAAACAAGCACCGATATTTGCAGTCGTAGTTTTGTCATAGCATCTTCCAGGTACAGGAAACGGGCTAAAAATATTCATTAAATCACAAACTCATTGGCCGGTATTTATATACATATACCCTTTTGTAAACAAGCTTGTCATTATTGCAACTTCCATTTCGCCACTTCATTAAGACATACAAACGAACTGGTTGCTGCTTTATTGAAAGAAACAGCGCTCCGGCAGGAATATTTTGGGGGTGAGACAGTTGAAACCATTTATTTCGGCGGGGGTACCCCGAGTTTACTGGAAATGGAACAGATCAGGGTATTGGTCAAGCAGGTCTATACCCGGTTTCCTGTACACGAGAATGCCGAGATCACACTGGAGACAAACCCCGACGATATAACAGAAGAAAAACTTATAGACTGGAAAGAAACAGGTATTAACCGCCTGAGTATTGGCATCCAGAGTTTTTTTGAAGAAGACCTCAGGTGGATGAACAGGGCACATACCGCTGAACAGGCGCTGGGCAACCTGCAGTTGGCAAGAAACTATTTTGAAAACATCACGATTGACCTCATCTATGGAACACCCGGGCTGACCACTGAAAAATGGAAACAGAATGTGGATACAGCTATTGCTATGAATATCCCTCACCTGTCCTGTTATGCCCTGACCGTGGAGCCTAAAACTCCCTTACAAAAGCTGATACGTCTTGGAAAAGCAGAAGATGTAAATCCGGATAAACAATCAGAGCAATTCTTATTACTGATGCAATGGCTGGCAGATGCAGGTTATGAGCATTATGAGATATCCAATTTCGCCAGGCCCGGTTTTCGCAGCCGCCATAACTCTTCTTACTGGCGGGGTAAAAAATATCTTGGTATCGGTCCTTCTGCCCATTCGTATGATGGCACCAGCCGGCAATGGAACATCCCCAATAACAATATTTACATTGAGTCGCTTAACAAGGGAATGATCCCGTTTGAAAAAGAAATACTCACCCCGGTACAAAAGCTGAACGAGTACATCATGACTTCATTGCGCACCAGCGAAGGATTGGATATTGATAAACCAGGAGAAAAACAGGGGAATGAGATAATCAAAAAAGCAGAACAATATATAGAACGCGGACTGATGTTACAGGAAGGAAATCGTTTTGTATTGACGAAGGAAGGAAAGCTGCTGGCGGATGGCATTGCCGCCGATCTGTTCTTCACTTGACCTGCTGGCGTTGCTTATATCTTTTATACCCTTCTGACAGTACTAAGCATGCCAGCATGATCAGTATGGCTGCAGGTCCGAATCCGTTGTAGGAAAGAGGCATGATCTGTAGTTTCTTATCAGACCAATACCTGTTCTATGCGTTTAAA
>JAEUVJ010000045.1 GCA_016787085.1 Chitinophagaceae bacterium
AGGAGGCGTCTTAATGATGAACTCAAAACTCTTGTCAGAATAAACTGTGATTAATACCGGGAGAACTTTTCCCATTTTGTCCTGTGTTCTTGCATTGAACTGTTTGCAGAATTCCATGATGTTGATACCCTTGGAACCCAATGCAGGACCGATCGGAGGTGCCGGGTTGGCCTGGCCACCCTTGCACTGCAGCTTTACAAAGCCGGTGATTTCTTTTGCCATTTTAATACTTTTTGGTGTTAACGACCTTTTTTCGCCATCCTGCCTGTCCCGACGTATGTCGTGGAAGCTTGTCGGAGGATGTCTACTTGGTCTCCCAAATTCCTCTTTCCCGTTTTTGACGGGATCTCAAAAGAACTAATTGGGGCGGCAAAGGTAAGGCAGTGAAACGGATTTTGGAAGGTTTTGGAGAAGTATTTTAAATGCTTCCTGGCCTGGTTTAAATACCCAAGGACAGGCTAATTGGCTATACTTTTCCCCTTCTTCCGCCACTTTTTAAGATCAAGATAATCGAGGAAGTAGATCACTTTCAGGGAGATATTATTATTCTGATCGGATTCTATGGTTCTTCCAAAGTTCTTAAAGTAACTCCTTTCTACGTAGTCATGATAGGTATAGCCTGCATCCTTCCAAACGATATTTAAAAAACTGCCCGGTGCAAACTGCCAGGTATAGACCATGTCTATATTGAAGAAATTGACATTCCGGTCAACATTGCCGGTAAATGATGGATCTGAAGCCAGCTTGCCATCATGCTGCTGAAGGGTAAAATACTCCTTATTTTCTACCCCGCTGACGTAATGCCTCAACCGGAATGTGATACCCATTTTGTTGGTAAAACTATATTTCGCATTCAGGATATTTTCGATCGTATTTACTTTCCTCCTGGCGAAAATGATCTGTGAAGCATCGGACCAGGCATAACCAACGTTATTGAATCTTGGCATAAAGCTGATACGATGCGACAGGGCAAACTTGCTACTGAACCTGTAATTCTGGAAAAACAACACATCCATGGCCAGCATGTCATAAAATTTGAAATAATTCCTTACCGCTATTTCTGTAGAAATAGAGTATTTCTTAGAAGCATTGCTTTCAAACCAGGCGCCCCCTAGTAAACTGTTTCCCCTGCGGAAAAACCACCCCTCACGACGAGGCTCATAAAAATCATTTTGATATGGGGTGTAATTCCAGAATGAACCAAACCAGTGTAAGGTTTTGGCCTGTACATTAAAATTGAAATTGATATTCGATCGCTGATAAGTTTCCCTGATCGTTCCGATAGGCTGAAAAAGTTTGCTGTAACTCGCATTGAAATTAATGAAAATGCGGTTGTACCATCCCCTGGGCTGTATCCACCGGTAGCCGGCATAAATACCGTGATCGAGAAAATTGTTATTGGTAAAATATCCCAGATCGTTGCTGGTGTATTTGGTATCTGTCAGATCCTGCCATACATTGAAATTAAACCGGCCGCTTCGTTTGCCAAAGCTGAAATGGTGGCTATACCCGCTTTTGGTTTTATCACCGGCGTCATAGCCAAACAGGCTACTATTGTTCAACTGGCCTGCTATGTTCCAGATATTCTTCTTATCGCTAAAGCTGAATAATGCCGCTGTCACATTCGCATCATAGTCACTTCCGCTTCTCCAGACATTTGTATTTACCAGCGATATGCTTGAATTATTCTTTAGCGTCTGGTCAAGTACAAAGACATTGTAATTGGTGAGTGGATCGGTCTCAAACCTTCTTTGCTCTTTTGAAATGGTGTTCTCGATCGTAGCATATTGTGGTTTGGTAATAGCATTAAGTATCCCGATACCAAGCCCCTTTTGAGTTCTTCCTGATATCTTGGATGCATTGATCAGTTTTGACTCTGTCGGATTCTTTACTACCTCTTCATTCCCATTTACGTTATCATAAGCATCATACAAACGAATGGGTGTCCCACCTATCCTTCTTGAGTAAAACAAATTGCCTTTACTGAACAGTTCCGTCCCTTCCGTAAAGAAATTCCTGTTCTCGTTGAACCTGACCTCAAAAGGAGTAAGATTCAATACTTGGTTATCACTTTGCACTTGTCCAAAGTCAGGGATCAGGGTCGCATCCAATGTAAAAGCCTGGTTGATCCCGTATTTCACATCCAGCCCTCCGTTCACTTGCCCGGTCCAGTTCTTCTGCCCGGGTTGATTGGCCGGAAAATGATTAGCATATACAGAGAAATAGGGAGAGAATTGTAGCCGGACAGGTGGCTTGATATTCGTGACCCCTGTCCAGATGGCCTCCTGGGTTAAAAAGCCATTGACATTAACATCAATCGGGTTCCAGGTATATTGCTGTTCTGTCTTTCTTCTTCTCCGGGTAATATTAAACCCCCAGTTCTGCACTTCTTTTTTGCCAAAGCGGATAGCCGAATACGGAATGAACATTTCAAAACTCCAGCCGTCGTTATGTATCACTACCCCACTTTGCCAGACAGCGTTCCAGGTAAAGTCCTCTCCCCCATTATTACTGTTAATACCTGCAGGCGCCATCTTTGCATCCCATTGTTCGTTTAGCGGGGTTACGAAGTATTCAAATCCATTTAGTTTATCATAATAAGTATCAAAGATGATCCCGATATAATCATTCATACCAAAGCCGTCCCTGCCCCTGAGATCTGTAGCTATACTGTCCCTGGTTCTTTCATGAAGGTAGCCTCCAAAATAAATCCCTTCATCATCATACATCAACCATGTTTCTGACCTGTTCTCGTATTGCTCCTTTGCTCCCATTTTTGGCCTGAACTCAACAAGGTCTGTCATCATAGCTGCATCTTTCCATGCCAGCTCATTAAGTGAACCATCTATTGTTACTTTCTGCGTGGTTCTTTTGGCGGGTAACTCTCTTGGCGCCGGCGTCTGCGAAAAAATAGCGCCGGAATATAACAATGTGAGGCAAAGAAGCTGAAAGTGTCTTCTCTTCATAACGATGGTACTTGGTTTACACAGTGGATGAACAGTCGTATTACGAAGATATACGTACAAACAGGTGGTTTTGTTACCGCCCATCAAAACAAATAAGGCATTTATAGTATAAGACACCCCTTTTAGGAAAGCCTTAACAGGCAACAAAAAAGCCATCCCGGAAAGAGATGGCTTTGTCTGATAAATTTTAAAGTCTTAGCTGATCTTTTCTACCTGCATATAATTCAGTTCGACCGGTGTAGAGCGTCCGAATATTTTTACGGTCACTTTTAATTTCTTCTTCTCATCATTTACTTCTTCAATTACGCCATTGAAGTCGTTAAACGGTCCTTCAATGATCTTGATGGTCTCACCGACAATAAAAGGCTCCACCATACTGACACCACCGCTCTCAGCCATTTCATCCATTTTACCCAGCATTTTATTCACTTCAGCTTTGCGTAATGCAATTGGGTTTTCTTTTCCAAGGAAATGAATGACACTATTAGTATTCTTAATGGTATCACGAAGATCATCGCTTAATTTACCATCTGTAATTTCAATCATAACATAGCCAGGATAATAGTTACGTTCGCGAACTACCTTTTTACCATTGGCTACTTTATACACTTTTTCAACCGGGAGGAAAACCTGTTTGACCACATCACTCCATCCGCCGCGGGAAATCTCTTTGTCAAGGTATTCCTTCACCTTGCGCTCCTTTCCGCTCACTACACGCAGCACAAACCACTTGGTTTCTTGTTGCTGCTGTGTGCTTTCCGTACTATTGGTTGTTACTTCCGTCATTACTTAAAAAGTTGTTGGTAAATGAATTTCAAAGACCCGTTTGTAAGGATATCAATCACCCATACCAGGCCGGTGATGACCAAAGTTGCCACCAGTACGATCATAGTTGACTGCTGAAGCTGTGTCCAGGAAGGCCAGCTTACTTTCTCTGTCAGTTCTTTGTAAGAGTCTTTGAAATAAGTTGTGATCTTATTCATTTTATTTGGTTTAAGG
Organism: Chitinophagaceae bacterium; assembly: GCA_016787085.1. GTDB lineage: Bacteria > Bacteroidota > Bacteroidia > Chitinophagales > Chitinophagaceae > VBAT01. The sequence continues at coordinate 3,966 of JAEUVJ010000045.1, forward strand.
TTCAAAGCTTAAAGTCTAAGGTCGGCAGTAACTTTTATAAAGGAACTTTGAACTATTAAACATTAAACTATTAAACATCCGCTGCACGGGCAGAGAGATTCGAACTCCCATCAACGGTTTTGGAGACCGCTATTCTGCCATTGAACTATGCCCGTAGAAAGCTAAAAGCTATTCCGTGTTACCGAAACAGCTTTTAGACTATATGTCGCAAAGATAATAATCTTTTGCAAAGTGTTTACTGCTAAAAGCTAACAGCTTGTAGCTTAAGACTTATTTTATGATCTCTGTCACCTGGCCTGCACCTACTGTACGACCACCTTCACGAATCGCGAATTTCAAACCTTTCTCCATAGCGATCGGCTGGATCAGCTTCACAGTCAATGACGTGTTATCACCAGGCATTACCATTTCTGTACCAGCAGCCAGTTCCACCTCTCCGGTTACATCTGTAGTACGGAAATAGAACTGAGGACGGTATTTCTGGAAGAATGGAGTATGACGTCCCCCTTCTTCTTTGCTCAGTACGTATACTTCAGCTTTGAACTCAGTGTGCGGAGTGATAGAGCCAGGTTTAACGATAACCATACCGCGGCGGATCTGTGTTTTTTCAATACCACGCAGCAAGAGACCGGCATTGTCACCAGCTTCACCTTCATCCAGCAACTTGCGGAACATTTCCACACCTGTACAAACTGAAGCAAGGGGCTTTTCTATCAAACCAACGATCTCAACAGCCTCCCCTACTTTGATACGACCTCTTTCAATACGACCTGTAGCAACAGTACCACGGCCAGTGATAGAGAACACATCTTCAACTGACATCAGGAATGGTTGATCAACAGGGCGTGGAGGCAGAGGTATGAAGCTATCAACCGCATCCATCAGCTGTTCTACACTTTTTACCCATTTTTCGTCACCAGCTAATGCGCCGGTCGCAGAACCCTGAATAATAGGTGTATTGGCACCATCAAAGCCATAGAAAGTCAGGAGATCACGAATTTCCATTTCAACCAGGTCAAGTAACTCGGGGTCATCAACCAGGTCCACTTTATTCATAAACACAACAATCTTGGGAACTCCTACCTGGCGGGCCAGCAGGATGTGTTCTTTTGTTTGAGGCATAGGACCATCAGTAGCAGCCACCACCAGGATAGCGCCATCCATCTGGGCAGCACCGGTGATCATGTTTTTAACATAGTCGGCGTGACCGGGACAGTCAACGTGAGCATAGTGACGGTTGACCGTTTGGTACTCAACGTGAGCAGTGTTAATCGTGATACCACGTTCTTTTTCTTCAGGCGCAGCATCGATTTCATCATACTTTTTAGCCTCAGCCATACCTTTTTTAGCGAGAATGGTAGTAATTGCGGCAGTCAAAGTTGTTTTACCGTGGTCAATGTGACCAATGGTACCAACGTTAACGTGGGGCTTGTCCCTTTTGAAGGTCTCTTTAGTTGCCATTGTTATCGGTTTTTAATTGTGTTTTAGCAATGATTGTTTTTTATACCAGTTACCGGTTCCTGGTTCTCAGTCGCCGGTATGACTTTCCTATTGTTTAAGCTCGACCGGAAACCAGTAACAGGGAAACTGGTAACCATTCAGAGCCGTTAAAGGGAATTGAACCCTTGACCTTCCCGCTTTCCAGCGGGATGCTCTGTCTCAGAACTACAACTCAATTCATCTTTCAAAAATCTTCAGAGCCGTTAAAGGGAATTGAACCCTTGACCTCTTCCTTACCAAGGAAGTGCTCTACCACTGAGCTACAACGGCTTTTGAACAGTCATTGAAGCCAGCAGGCCATATTAAGTCAAACCGTTGAATGACCTCTGACCTTTTTGACTTAGTATGACGGCCTTGTCAGAGCGGGAGACGAGGCTCGAACTCGCCACCTATAGCTTGGAAGGCTATCGCTCTACCAAATGAGCTACTCCCGCAAAACAGTTGAAAATTGATTATTTCAAATTTTCAATTGAAAAGAACTGTGGGCAAGGATGGATTCGAACCACCGAACTCCGAAGAGGACAGATTTACAGTCTGTTGCCGTTGGCCACTTGGCTACTTGCCCATATCTGGAGCCACTTGTCGGAATCGAACCAACGACCTACTGATTACAAATCAGTTGCTCTACCGGCTGAGCTAAAGTGGCAATTGTCTTTATTTCAAATGCCTGCGGTTTGTTTTTCAACCAACGACCTTCCCGATACTGATCGGGATGCTTTACCGGCTGAGCAAAGTGGCACGAAATAAACAATAAAGAACTACCCCCAAATTTTTGGGAAGGCAAAGGTAAGGGAATTTGGATATTGCAAAAATTTTGCTCCGGGATTTTTTTGTTTGTTTTCAGTTAGTTGTGAATAATGCAGAATCTTTGTTAGTATGATTTCTAAATGCCGGCCCTTATACCCGTCCCGGAGTACTTACCTGAATGATTTTTCTTATTGCCGGCAGCGATATTTTATTGGTAAGATGAGAGCTTTGATGACTTCCGAACGCAGAGAAATACTTGAAACTTTTTCGACAAAGCCTGAAATAAAAAAGACCTCCGTGGGAGGTCTTGATATCTTTTTTTTAAGCTGCCTGCTTTTGTTTTTTTCTTTTTATCTGGCTGACGATGGATTCAAATGCATCGTCAAAAGATTGTTCAAAAGATTTACTGGTTGATTTAACAAAAAAATCGTGACGGGGTACGTGTACTCTGATCTCTGCGATCTTGTCTTTAATGGTATGCACAACATTGTCGAGTTTCAGGAACACACTTACTTTAATGATGCGGTCGTGAAAGGTATTCAGTTTTTCGAGTTTACGGTTAATGTACTCTACTAGCCTGGTGTCCGCATCAAAACGAACAGTCTGAATGTTTACATTCATAATCGTGAGATTTTAATCAGTGAAACAATAAATAAAAGAGCTTAAAGTTGGTTGATAACCCGGGGAGGGCTTCTGCTATGAAATTACATAAATAACAGGCTTAAACAAATAAAAAAGAGCAAAATTTTATTGCCCTGAGGGAAAAAATTCTTAGGCCTTTGGATGGGCCTTTTTATAAACATTCCTGAGCTTTTCAATAGAGTTATGTGTATAAACCTGGGTAGAAGCAAGGCTGCTGTGCCCCAGCAATTCCTTTACCGCATTCAGGTCAGCACCACCGTTCATCAGGTGGGTGGCAAATGTATGACGAAGCACATGAGGGCTTTTTTTATCAAGTGTACCCGCCTCGCCGAGATATTGCTTTACCAGCAAATAAGCATATTTGGGATACATTTTCCTGCCTTTTTCCGTCACCAGCAATACGTCGTCGGTTCTTTCAAACTCTTTTTTTTTCCATTGCTTGTACTCATTGATATTGCCGATCAGTTCTTTGCTTACCGGTATGATCCTCTCCTTATTGCCTTTTCCAAGCACCTTGATCTGTGATCTGCCAAAATCAAGCTGTTTTTCTCTCAGGCTGATCAGCTCCCCCAGCCGCATCCCCGTATTATAAAAAAGCAGGATCAGCATTTTCGCATTCAATGTTTTCCAGTCTTCGCTGGCCCTGCTCAGCGTTTTGATCAATTTTTTTGTGTCTTCCTCTTTTACAAATACGGGTAACCGCTTACCAATCTTAGGAGAAATGACTTTTGTCATAGGCGTAGCGGCTATATGGCCCAGTTTCAGGTGGTATTTGAAAAATGAACGCAGGCTGGATATCTTCCGGTTGATGGATTTGGCAGTAATCCCTTTTTCTTTCAACCCGGCCAGCCAACTACGGACAAAACTGTGCGTGACATCACGCAGGTGTGTTTTCTCACCAAACTGAACGGATAAATAATCCACAAAATCTTTGAGATCGGTCTGATACGCGGTGATGGTATGTACAGAATACCTTTTTTCAAATTTCAGGTAATCCAGGAAGGAGCGGATATCGGGGCGGGTTTGTACAGGCATATAGGCCTTGTAAAGCTACAGTATTTACACAAAAATAGCTGTCCGGGACAGGACAGCTATCTGAAATATATCTGGAAAATATCTGGTAATTAACCTTCTATCTTGCCGCTGGCTATCTTTTGCTTGTAGATCGCTTTCAGTACTTCACCACGGCGCTTCACAGACGGCTTGGTGAAACTCTGGCGTTCACGCAACTGAAGCAGCACTTTCGATTTCTCAAATTTCTTCTTGTACTTCTTCAGCGCTTTGTCAATGTTTTCGCAATCTTTTGAGTCAATGATTAACATGTTATATACCTCCCTGGTATTTTTTTAGGAGCGGCGAAGATATGAGGAAAAGTCGGAAACCAAAAGACTTCTGGCAGGAAAGTTTACACTTGCGGGGCTTCGCTGTCCGGCAAGCGGTAATAACCATTAATTTGCAGCATGTTTACAGGCATTATTGAATCCACAGGTATAGTTAGAGAGGTTGTATCAGGCGGGTCAAACAAAACATTCTGGATCGAATCTCCCCTATCCGGAGAACTAAAGACAGACCAGAGCGTAAGCCATAGCGGGGTATGCCTGACGGTGGAAGAAGTTCGGGGAAACAGCCACCGGGTCACGGCCATTGAAGAAACGCTTAAAAAGACCAATCTTCAATCCTGGAAGCCCGGTTTCATCGTGAATATCGAACGCTGCTTAGCGTTAAATGGCCGTTTAGACGGCCATTTCGTACAGGGCCACGTGGATGCCACCGGTATTTGCCTGAAAAGAACTGAAAAGAACGGCAGCTGGGAATTTGAATTTGAATTTCCCAGAAAAATGGCTGAGCTGGTAATTGAAAAGGGGTCTGTAGCTGTCAACGGTATCAGCCTGACAGCATTTAATGTAAAAAAGAAAAGCTTTGCCGTAGCGATCATCCCTTATACGTTTGAGCACACCAACATCAAAGCTGTAAATACCGGGGATGAAGTAAACCTTGAATTTGATATTATGGGCAAGTATCTTCTCAGGAGCCTATCTTTGAAAGAGAAGTAAATAACCCATTACCCGTTCATGTCGTCATTACCAGCTAACAGGTCTTACTACCCCGCTTTGGATGGCCTCAGGGGCGTCGCCATATTGCTGGTGGTTTTTCTTCACAATTTTGGTTTCCTCAGTTATTTCTTTTTCGGCTGGCTGGGTGTTGATCTCTTTTTTGTGCTCTCCGGTTTTTTGATCACAGAAATTCTGCTGAAAACAGCTGGCCAAAAGCACTTCCTCCGTAATTTTTACATGCGAAGAATGCTCCGGATATTTCCGATATATTATATCACCCTTATTTTTTGCTTTCTTGTATTGCCCCATATTCTCCCGACCTATGTCAGTATGGGCTATTACACTTCCAACCAGGTATGGCTGTGGACATACCTGCAGAACTGGCTTTTTATTTTTGAATCCCCCAGAGGCACCCCCATGCTGCTTCATACCTGGTCGCTGGCAGTTGAAGAACAGTTTTATCTTATTTGGCCGTTAACCATACTCCTGATCCGGAAACCGAAAGTTCTGCTGATGCTGGCTGGCTTTATATTGGTGATGACGGGGATTGTCCGGTTTTTATTATGGGAATACCAGATAAAAGACCTTGCCTACGCCAGTCTTTATACTTTTACCAGGATTGACGGCTTATGTGTGGGCGCCATGCTGGCCTTGCTGATGCACCGTTATCCCGGCTTCCTGAAAAAATATACCACCGTCATTGTACTGCTTATGGCGGCGATAAACTTTGGGTTTTATTTTATTAATGGCCGCCTGGCATTTACATTACCGTATCTCGCAGTAGCGGGGTATACTACTTTTGCTGTTTTATTCGGCTTGCTGGTTCATGAAGCAGTTACCGGAGAATCAAAACTCGTCCGCCTCATCCTGGACAACCGCTTACTGAAATTCTTTGGCAGAATATCGTATGGGCTGTATGTTTATCATTGGCCTGTTTATATTCTTTTGTTCCCATTGCTGAACAAACTGCTGCGGTCCACAGGAATCATATCCGGTCGACTGGCAGAAGCCGCCGGTGCTGTAGCCGCTACAGCTATTGCAGTTGGAATAAGTGTGATCAGTTATAAATATATTGAGAGTTTCTTTTTAAAATATAAAACCCGGTTCACCTGATAATGAATAGCATTGACTTCACCCGCTCATTTATTTCTCCTTGAAACCAGCCTATTCAACCATATTGATCATTCCCTGTTACAACGAAGAAAAAAGATTGTATCTTGATTTTTACGAAGGATTTCTGTTATCCAATCCGGATATTTTCTTACTCTTTGTCAATGATGGAAGCAGGGATAATACCGCCATTTTACTGCAAGGGCTGCAGCAGAAAGCCCGTAATGCTGAAGTGATCTCCTTAGAGAAAAACAAAGGGAAAGGAGAAGCAGTAAGACAGGGGGTACTGTATTGCCTTCAGCATTTTGATTTTACCTTCATCGGTTTTGCAGACGCCGACCTTTCTACCCCCTTGCAGGAATTCTTCACTTTCCGGGATAAAATGGAGGAAGATAGAAATATACGTATGGTTCTGGGCTCAAGAATACAAATGCTTGGAAAGAATATAGAGCGCAGCCTTTTGCGCCATTGGTTCGGGCGCATCATTGCTACCGGTATCGGCAAGGTGATCAATGAACCTGTTTATGATTGCCAGTGTGGCGCCAAACTTTTTTTAAGAGAAACAGCAAAAGAGTTATTTGAAGAAGCCTTTATCAGTAGATGGCTGTTTGACGTGGAAATATTATCCCGCTATAAACGAAAATACGGTTCAAAGGCCTTCCGGAACAGCATCACCGAGATAGCCGTCAGCCAATGGACAGAAAAACAGGATTCAAAACTGCGGTATCATTATTTTTTCCGAATGATGTATGACCTGGTACGTATCCGAAACAAATACTTCCGGCACTAATGAATGAATGGCCTTCTATAGCGATCGTCCTGCTTAATTTTAACGGGAAAGAACTGCTCGAAAGGAACCTGCCTTATATCATCCAGACCTCGTATCCGAATAAAAAGATCATAGTAATTGATAATGCTTCGTCTGACGGATCGGCCGCTTTTTTGCAAAGCCATTATCCCGGCATACAGCTTATTCAGTTGCCTGCCAATAAAGGATATGCAGGAGGATACAATGAGGGGCTGCAGCATGTAACTGCCGATTATTTTATCCTGCTCAATACAGATGTTGAAGTAACGCATGGCTTTATTGAGCCCCTGGTTCATCTGTTGAGCGACAAACCGGAAGCCGGCATTTGCCAGCCAAAGATCATTTCGCTGGAAAATCGTCATCAGTTTGAATACGCCGGTGCAGCCGGAGGCTTTATGGATAAATATGGTTACACGTTTGCCCGCGGCCGCATCCTTGACACATCGGAGAAAGATAACGGACAGTATAACGATGTCCGGGAAATATTCTGGGCAAGCGGCGCCTGCTTCATGATCAAAGCATCGCTCTTCCGGGAACTGAACGGTTTTTACGACTATTTTTTTATGTATGCAGAAGAAGTTGACCTGTGCTGGAGAGCCCGTTTAGCAGGGCAGAAAATAGTCTGCTGTCCATCATCTGTTGTCTTTCATAAAGAAACTGATGATTTCGCCAGCCAGTCGCCCGCAAGGATCTATTATGTATTCCGCAATAACTTAATAATGCTGCTCCGTAACCTTACCCTGTACGATAAAATGTGGATCATACCGGCCAGGGTTGTGCTGAATATGGCTGCTGCATTTCATTTTATGATCAGCGGTTATTTTAAAAAAGCATGGCTGGTCATACGTTCCTTGTTTGCCTCTTTTTACTGGCTGCTATTTGTAAAAAAACAACCGGTCAGGCATAAACGGGCTATAAAGAAAACAACCGCTATTTACAAGAAAAGTATTCTCGCCGATTATTACTTCCGCGGCAGAAAGAAGTTTACCCAATTAGACCCGGAAAAGTTCTGACGGCAGAGACAGATGGCAGACTTGTATTACAGGGGCCTTCATTTTAGTTATCTTTACAAAAATCATATCCCTGTAATGTACCGTTTCAAAGACTACTGGCAACGAGGCGCTGTATTTCTTCACAATAAAATGTTCCCGTCCCGAAAAAGACTGTCCACCGTGATGATCTACGCCACAGATCTCTGCGATAGCGCCTGCAAACATTGCCAGATATGGACCAAAAGACCGGTTACCTATTTACCTAAGGAAAAAATATTTCAACTCATACAGGGTAATAAATGTATCACCCCGCGAACAACCATCGGATTAGAAGGCGGCGAATTTATGCTGCATCCTGACGCCCTGGAGATATTAGAATGGCTCAGGAAGCACCATCCTAAGTTTGACCTGCTAAGCAATTGCCTGAAACCCGCTTCATTGATCGAAGCGGTAAAAAAATTCCCTCCTAAACGTTTATGGGTTTCATTAGATGGTGATAAAGACACCTACCTGAATATGCGCGGCAAAGACGGTTATGACCATGTACTGACAGTCATAAAAGAATTGAAAGATATTGTCCCCATTTCCGTTATGTTCACGCTTACGCCATATAATGATTTTCAGGATATGCGGCATGTAGCAGAGTTGTGTAAAAGAGAAGGTATTGACATGCGGATAGGCGTGTATAACGATATCCCGCTTTTTGACACCATCGAAACCGCCCATTTGACAGAGATCGGTTCTCAAAAAAATGAACTGCCCCGCTCTTTCCATGAGGCCAAACAACTGATCAGGGTCAGAAAAGAAAACGTTGCAGAAACTGCCTATCCCGGCAATGAAAAGAAAACACTCCCTATAAGAGAAAACATTCCGGATATCGTTCAGGAGTTTTCCGAGAACTTCGATTTCCTGGTTTTGTATGATGAATGGCGCAAGGGTGGCACCCGTCTTACGTGTAACAGTATCATGGAGAGTATTGTAATATTGCCTGACGGTGATGTGCCGGTATGCCAGCACCTGAATGTGCTCATCGGCAATGTTTTCACCAACTCATTAGACGAGATATTCAATGGCATGGAAACACAAAAAAAGCAAAAGCATTACTCCCGGAACTGTAATGCCTGCTGGATAAATTTTCACCGGAAGTATGATATTGTTCTATATAGAAGTTTTGAAAAGTATTTTGGGAAATTTGTAACCGGGAAGATGCTCGGTTATTACTGGTGGGAAAAAGAAAAAAGAAAGACCTATAAACAATTGATGCGTTCCTGAAAAATGAGTCGCCACGTTCTGATCATAGGAGGCACATCGGGCCTGGGAAAACAGTTAGCCATTCTGTATGCAACGGAAGGCTGCCAGGTAGGTGTAACAGGCCGTAGGGGAAACCTGCTGCAGGAGCTATTGCAGCAATTTCCTGATAACATCCATATCTGCCAGTCAGACATTACTGATAAGGATATCAGCGGTAAGATCATGGAATTGATCCAGGCGATGAATGGCATAGACATATTGATCATTACTGCCTCAATGGTTGAATTAAACCAGGAGCCCGGCCATATATCTGACACGGATACCATCAGCACCAATGTGACTGGCTTTACAAGGATCATAGCTGCCACCTGGCAGTACTTCCTGACAAAAGGAAAAGGTCATATTGTGGGAGTCACTTCTATAGCGGCGGCGAGAGGCAATAAAAATGCCCCGGCCTATCATGCAAGTAAATCATTTCAATCTGCCTATCTTGAAAGCCTCAGGATAAAAGCCAAACATGATAAAAAGGGTATTACGGTCACCGAATTGATTCCCGGTTACATGGATACGGCTATGGGAAAAGGGGGCCGTATTTTCTGGATGGCATCCGTGGAAAAAGCCGCCCGGCAGTCGAAGAAAGCCATTGACGGAAAAAGAGCAAGAGCCTTTATCACAAAAAGATGGTGGTTAGCATATCATGTTCAGCGGCTTTTACCGGCTTTTATTTATGACAGATTAATGAATGGCAGGTGGAAGCTGAAACAAAAAAACTAAATCAACAGATTTGAGCCTCCAGTCAAGACCCGGACTCTCCGGAACCATACGCCCCTACCTTCTCCTATCCATTATTGGCATACTGGCATTCCTTCCGGTCAGCTTTATGCTACGGTCATTGAAAAATGATATTGTTGCCATCGAATATCCCATCAACTACTTTATCAGCCAGTGCATCCACAATGGAGAAATATCTTATTGGTTCAATACCTGGGGCTTGGGTTTCCCTTTACATAGCGGCCTTACATGGGGCATTTACAGTACCCCGCAAATGATCTTTTGTTCACTTTTCGATTACAACCTTTATACGCTTCACATTGAATTCATGTTCTTTTTGCTGGCAGCCGGATGGGGCATGTACTATCTGCTGAAGAAATACATTATTAAAGATGAAAACATAGCCTGGCTGCTGGCGGTTTGTTACATGCTTTCAGGATTTATGGTCGGCTCTACCCAATGGCTGCTGTACATCACTGCTGCATCTTTCCTGCCTTTTGTCATAGCCTGTCTGCTCAGGTTGTTCCAAGACCCCTGCCTTAAGAACACTTTTCTTCTCGCTGTGGTTTATACATTGATGTTCACCAGCGTGTATGCCGCCTTTACGATCATCGCTACATACGCACTTTTGGTTTTCGCAGCCATTTACCTGTATCATATAAAAGGAAGCAGGCGTTCAAAAATGATTACGGCAGGCTACCTGTCAGCTGCGGCATTGCTGGCATTATTGCTTTGCGGGCCATGTATTTATTACACAGCAGAACTGCTGAATTACATTGAGCGGGGCCGTTCGATTGAGAACAATGCAGGGTTTTTTAATTCAAACTATGTTCACCCTGCAGCGCTTAGTAATATGTTGCTGCCCTTTTCCTCTGTACGAATGAGTTTTGCCAACACGGAAGGCACGATGATCCATAGCTACGCCGGTCTTTTTGTATTACTTTTGCTGCCTGCTGCCATTATTAAGACCATCAGTGAAAAAAATAAAGCCGCATTACTCATTTTAAGCGCTTCGCTGCTCTTTCTTTTATTATCATTTGGTGGAATGACACCTGTCAGGGACCTTTTCAATATTCTTCCGGGATTTTCTTTCTTCAGAAACCCGGCCATCTTCAGGCTATTCTTTATACTGACATTATTGCTGTATTTCGCCATGGCATGGCACGATTATTCTTTCCGGGCAATACTTGATCTCCAAAACCCCCGTTTTACAAAGGCAATATTGAGTACAGCCGGAATACTGGCTATTATTTTTCTTATTGTGCTTTTGGGAAACATTCAATCGTTTGCAGCTATATTAACCGGTTCGCTGCAGTCAGCAGTAAAAAATATCAGTTTATCACAAACATTATTAGTCAGCTCCTGCATACAGTTACTGATCCTGTTAGCCGTTTGGAATTTTGCAAGAATAAAAAAAATAAGGCTGGTAAAATGGGTGCTTGCGTCCGACCTGGTGATCAATACCCTGATCTGCACTCCTTTCTTTTCTGTGAGCAGCTATACGTTAGACGAGGTAAATACAATCCTGCATTCAAAAGAGGGATTCCCTGTACAAACCGTCAGCGTCAGCGATGCCCCCGCAACCTTTACAGATCCGAAAGGAAACCGGTGGTTCAATATAAATGTTTTTAATAAAGAATTTTCGGCTGCTGATTCATACCGCGGCCCGCTGACATTAAACCAGTTTTACCGGCTTTATGAAGACACCGGCAGGGCTTTATATACCAGTTGGCCCCTATTGTTTGCTGAAACAGGCGAAACCGGAAATATCCACTTGCTTTTGCAAAAACCTGCTCACATCAGTGCCTCTGTTGATTTTCAAGAACCTGCCACCATTACGCTTTTGCAAAACAATTATCCCGGATGGAAAGTCTTTTATAATGACAGGCGAATTGACACGGAAAAAAATAACAAAGCAGGTATCACTGTCAGCATACCGGCCGGCAAAGGAACGCTTGATTTTAAATATGAACGAAATTTTGCATGGCTGTCTGCCCTCCTTCTGCACTTCATTATCATCAGTTACTTTGTATGGCAGGCGCTGACTTACCTGGTAAGGAAAAAAACTACACCTTCTTCCCTTTCATAGCAGTGCTGATCGCATGATCCATCAGCCGCTCAGCGTAAGGCCTGGATATTTCATTTAGCTGCTCAATAGCTGTCTGTATCTCATCCTTGCTTCCCGTATCCACAAGTTTTTGTAATAAATTCATAGCGCCCAGCGTTTGCTCCCGTTCACCGGCAGAAAGGAAAGACCTGTTTTTGTCTATGAACTGATGAGTAGTGTCCAACAATATCTTCGCCTCTGTTTGCGCTTCCACCAGCGCCCTGGTATGCATATCTTCTTTTGCATGGGTGATCGAATCCAGCAGCATTTTCTCTACCTGTTCATCTGTCAGGCCATACTGTGGCTTTACTTCTACACTTTGCTCTATACCGCTTCGTAACTCCTTTGCTTTTACCACTAATATACCATCCGCATTCACGAGAAAAGATATTTCTACTTTTGGAAGACCCGCAGGCATTGCCGGTATGCCCGACAGGGTGAACCCGGCCAGCTTCCTGTTATCCCTCACCAGATCTCTTTCTCCCTGGTACACCGATATGCGCATACCGCTTTGTCCGTCTTTTTGTGTGGTATATTGCCGCCCTGCCTTGGCGGGTATTTTGGAGTTTCTCGGGATCAGTACATCCATCAGCCCACCCATGGTTTCGATACCTAAAGAAAGCGGCGTGATATCCAGCAGAAGAAAATCCTTGTTGTTTCCTGCCAGTATATCTGCCTGCACTGCCGCACCCAATGCCACTACTTCATCCGGGTTCAAAGCGTCATGAACCGGCTTATTGAAAAACTTACTTACAGATGCTTTGACAAAGGGCGTCCTCGTAGAGCCGCCCACCATAATGACCTCGTCAATTTGAGAAATATCCAGTTGTGCGTCTGCCAATGCGTTCTTACAGCATTGAATGGTTTTATCTACTAAAGGCTGAATCAGATCTTCAAACGTCTTCCTGCTTACTTTAAACACCTTTTCCATCCATATGCCGGTGAACTCATCTTTTTCACTTAATTCCTTTTTGATCTTTTCCGCTACCTGGCGCAAATGAGAGAAGAGACTTTTATCACTCATTATGGCAGATGCCGTGTAACCGAATTTTTCAGCAAGGTGCCGGATCAGCAAATGATCGAAATCATCGCCACCGAGATAAGTATCGCCATTGGTAGAAAGCACCTCAAATATGCCGTTGGTGATTCTAAGTATGGAAATATCAAACGTTCCTCCTCCAAGATCATATACAGCCACCGTCTTTGTTTCCTCTTTGCTCATGCCCAGTCCGTATGCCAGGCTGGCGGCAGTCGGTTCATTCACTATACGCAGCACATCCAATCCTGCCAGTTTACCGGCATCTCTTGTTGCCTGCCTCTGTGCATCGTTAAAATATGCAGGGACAGTGATGACAGCTTTTGTGACCTGGGTTTTAAGAATATGTTCTGCCCGCTTCTTTAATTCCTTTAATATCAGCGATGACAACTCAATAGGTGAATAGAATCTGTCACCCACCTGCACCTTTACTAAACTTTCTGTATTGTCATCAATTACCTTGTAGGTGAAGTAAGACGCATGATCCCTGACATCATTATACGATTTACCCATCAGCCTTTTGGCAGAAAAAATAGTATTATGCGGTTCCGAAATAAGATACTGCCTGGCTTCATCGCCGACTGTAACAGTTCCCGCTTCCCCAAAATGAATAACAGAAGGCACCAGTGCATTACCGTCAAATTCTTTTAGTACTACCGGTTTTTTACTCTCGGGGTGGATGATCGCTACCAGACTGTTGGTAGTACCGAGATCTATCCCTACGATCATTTCTTGTTGCTGCAAACTCCCTGTTGCGATATTGATACCGATCTTAGCCATATTATCCGTAATTGAAAATGCGAATGTAAAACAAACCGTGCACGGGTTGGTTGTGAAAAGGGGAAACTTTGCTATATCTTCTTTAAAACCCAATGATCCTGTGCCGGTTCGCCTGTAGCGATATGCCCGCTTACAAATTCGGCTACGTCAAATTTTCCGGCTACTAATTGCCGGATAAATGTTTCCGGCTGAAATGAAGAATACAACCGGTTGCCCTCAGAAATATTTTCCCTTATTACCAATTGCCCCAGATCAAATTTTTCCAGTTCCTGCTGCAGCATCTTTAATCGGTAAGCACTTCCCTGAGTAGTGATAAATGCAACACCGCCGGTCTTTATTATCCGGTACAGTTCATTTATCCATGAGTGGTGTCCGGCAGGAGAAAGATGGGTAAAAACAGATATTCCAATAACTGCATCAAAAAAATCAGCTGTATGATCCAAAGGCGGGGTGACGCCATTCAACTGAAAAGTAATTCCCGGCAGGTTATTAGCGCACCAGTTAATGTATTTTTCATTATAATCGGCGCCAAACACCTTCGCTTGCGAAAGTAATGCCGGCAAATGCCGGGTGATCCTGCCCGGACCACAACCCCAGTCAAGTATGGCCATCTCTTTTTTAGTCAGATCGGTGGCCTTTCCCATAGCAGACAGGATCTCTTTAGCCGTTTCCAATCCATCATAATAATATTCGCTGCAACTAAGCCTGTATGTTTCATAAATATAGAAATCAGGTGGTAAAATGATCTCAGGATGGTCTTTCCGGAACGCACGGTTCTGTGCATAGAAACGAAGCTGGTGAACCCGGTAGCGGATATTCTCAGCGATACTAAGCAGTCCTGATCTTCTCAGCCAGTATGATATGTACGAACTTACAGCCATGCAGCGGGGCCAGCACTGAAAATATAAAAGGAAGGGCAAGATACCCTTCCTTTTACAAACTTATCAAGAAATACCTTCCTACCTCATCAGGTACATTTTACCATACCCGTTGTTGAAATATTTATCGGTATTATCATCTGCATGCTTGTATTTATCCAATGATTTACCATTCAGGTTGGTGATCACCCGGTACAGATAGATACCATTAGCTAATTTTTGTCCATACTGGTCCGTGCCATCCCACTTGAACTCTGTAATGTTCCGGCCTATATGTAAAGGCCCGAGTTCATCTTTAGTAATCTCCCGGACTACTTTGCCCGTGATCGTCAGGACTTGTATCCTGATATTCTGCGGTACTTCGCTGCCCGTGACGGTGAAGACAAAGGCAGTAGAAGTAGTGAACGGGTTCGGATAGTTCAGCATATTGGAGATCATCGGCTTATTGATCACCTCAAAGAATACCCTGTATTCAATATTACCAGCGCTGTTGCTACTTCTGTCTTTTCCGCTCACGATCAGTTCATAGCGTCCGTCCTGCGGAAAATAAGGTTTAAAATCAAGCGTAGCCGTGTTGTCCGTACTTGGCGCTTGTCCTGCCGGTATGAAACGAAGTGTATCGTTGCCAGTCATAAACGTTCTGATCGTTCCGTCGGGATACTTCACTTTAAGCGTCAGCAAGCCGGCCGTATCAAGTATCATCCATTTTGCTTCGTCTTTCAGTTTGACGAGGATACCCGGTTTGGAAGAAACAATATCACCGTTCAAAATATGGATGCCGTCGAATGTAACATCGAGCAGCGGGTTCAGGCTATCCGGTTTTACATAGAGGTTCCTGAATGCAAAATTATTGAAGTGATATTGCTCCGGCTGGTCATTATCCGGGTTAAACTCAACATACAGTACATTACTGCCGGGGATAGTGCTTGTTTCTACCGGCACATTCAGGCGAATAGTATCGTTGGGGGCTGTTGTGGTCAGAGGCTTTACACGGTAATTAAACACTGTCTCCCTGTTATTCTTATCCGTTATTCTGAGTTTTACTTTTACACTGTCAAAATTGACCTTACTGATATTTTTGAACCCGATCCCGAAATTGAAGGGCTCTCCTACATCCACGGTGTCTTTTGTAGAGAAATACAGGTTCGGAGCGATGGCCCCTTCAGGTGCCGGGGAATAATACAATCTCCAGTAACGAAGCTGGTAAGGCGTAAAGTGTGAGGTATCCGAAGTATACATTTTCAATCGCATCTTCGGATAAACAGCCGCATCCACAGAAGAAAGATCAAAATCCTGCTGGGAAAGGCCGAGTCCGCTATATAAAACCGTTTCTACTCCGCTATTGGTTATGCCTACTACATCTACTGATACGCTATCGCCGGGTGTGGTTTCCATACTTCCCCTCCATTTCAGTTCCTGCCATGCTTTGGCCGGGCCCAGTATGGGTGATGTGATATAACCAAGAGTGTCCGGTGTCCTTATATCCCTGTTCAGCGAGATCATGTCATAGATACCTACGGAAGCTGCAGACATCGGTGTAAAGGCATTATCAGCCTTTTTGTACATAAATGCTAATGCTCTTGGCGTTGGTCCTGTAAAAGAATCCAGTGCATTAAATCCAGCATTTTTTAACTTATGGTATAATGAAACACCGGGTCCGTAAATAGCGGTATCGGCCATCCATTGATTGATGTAACCGTCCGTTTGTAAATTATTATTAATAGTCCGGACAATCACATAGTAACCCGCAGGGATGGAGTCCATAAAGTCCATCATCAGCTTTCTTCCCGCCACAGTTCTGAAGGAATATTCAAAGTTCCATCCGCGGCTGCCAAAACAGCTTGGGGCTGCCCCGAAATCAGCGGGGTCACCGGGACCCGTGCTGCCATTTTTTACCGGAATAAACGTATTCGGGTTAATGATGTTAAAGATCAGGGAATAGCCCACACAAGCGCTTCGGATAAATGGATCCCCGTCTAAGCTGACGATCAGGTCTCCTTCCTGTGTAGTTGCCGTAAGAAAAACACCATTCTTGACAAAAATATTATGTCCCACAGAATCAAAAACCCATTTTCTTTCAGGTGCAAGGATAGTGCGTTCCAGAGAAGACTGTCCATGCTGAAAGTAATGTGACTGGTTAAAGCCAGTATAGGGCCCGGCTATATAAACAAACGATGAAGTATTCCATACAGGCGACCCGGATGAAACCGCCGGAGCCACTCTCCAGTAATAGACTGTACTATCCGAGAATGCGATACCGGGCGTAAATTCAAATACTCCCCCGGTTGAACTTGTATTCCTGGTGATCTTCACCGGTGAATTAAATAGCATAGTTGTATCCATCTCCATGATATAATCCCGCAGTGCTGCAAAAGGGTTGGCGGAAGATGCCACAAATTTTATGGCCGGGTCGTTGACAATGGAAAGATCGTAAGGATATACCGGACGGGCCTCATCTTCAAAAATCACAATATCTTTAGTGACAATATTATTGACAGTTGTTTCATACAATTCATCTATTTCATTATCCGGATCAATCGTGATCGTGATCTTATTAAGGCCTTTATCCCTGTTGGGGTCAATGGGGATATCCAGTGAAAGAGAGTCAATATAGCGAATGCCCCTGATCTTCTTCCGGTAAACCACCTCTGTCGTATTATTCGGATAAGTGCGTTTTACTTCAATCATCACGCTGTCAGATACAGCTTTCCCGATATTCATAAAGGAAGCCTTTACATTGAACTGCCCCGTAGCAACAGAAATAAAGGCCGGGGATATTCTCACCATTGGGTCCTCGATCGCATAATCCGGTTTGCTAAAAGCGTATAGTTTCAGAGCCGGGTCGCCATGCAGGGTGAATTGCTCGCAGTGGAAACGGGCATAAAAATCATTCTCTGTAGTAATACCAAAAACTCTGGCGATAGTAGCGTCCATGACCTCCCCGATCGTTTTGCCATAATTATCGGTGGACATGGTTGTATAGTTCTCCTTATTTTGAATATCCAGGTAATGTACAATACCCAGATGGGTGCTGGCCATGAAAGCGATCGAGCCTCTCTCCGGTGCCAGTACATATTTTTCAGATAAGGTCTCTTTAGTAGAGAACCTTGCCATATTAAAATTGAAAAAATTACCCGCATTACACCCCATCACTACAAATACAGGATATTTGCCTGCATTGGTATAGTTCATCGGGTTGTCGAGATTAAACTCTAATGTACTGGCAGAAGAGTGTCCGAAATAGGTCAGGATACCCACTCCCTCGTTAAAAATTTCTGCGAGGCGGGAGTTATCTACCTGCTGAACGGCATCAGCAGATCCTTTGGAAAAGGTAGTGACATAACCGCCAAACAATGTATCCTCAATGATCCTCCTGTGACCGTTCAACGATGTCTTAAGGATGTTTTCCGTTGTAGGATCACCCGCTCCAACCACATGAAGAAGGTTCTTCATCCATGCTTTGTCTGCAATCAAAGGTGATGAATAAGTATATAATTGTTCGTACTGCTTTAATTTATTGAGGTAAATATTTACTTCATCTCCGTTGATGGCCGAAATACGGCCGATCGGCGTCAGCGGCACGGAACTTCCCGGTACGGCACTCAGCATATTATCTGAGGCAGGATATCCGAAAGAGGTGACCAGGTCAAGTCTTTCGACATCCGGATTGCTTTCATAAGTCCTGAATTGTGTATAGTTTAATCCCTTCCCTATGATCAGCACATCTTTCAACGGAGAAGAAAAATTAGCCCTTGCCCAGCGAAGAAAATTGCGTATCGAAAGCGGATGTTTTTTGATACCCAGACCGAACTGATCTTCCAGTTGGTCTATCATATATACCTTGGCGTTATAGCTGCCGCCCTGCAGCGAGCTTCTGTAAGCCCTGTAATCATCAATGGGGTTGGAGCCGTTGGACGCCGTGGTCAATACCGGGTTGGTAATGATCAGGAAGTTTCCCTGGTTACCCGCCAGGGCATAGTTCACAAAATTCCGCTGCACAAAAGAATTGACAGCTATACTATTTGATGGTGCCTGGTTTACCAGTACCAGTTTACGTGTGACGGAAGAAGGCTCAAGCGCTACTTTCAGCAGTGTGGCAATGGTATTATCCGTTACATATCTTTTCCCGTTGGTCAGGTCATACAAAACAGGTGCGGAACCGCTATAGGTAAAACCGGATATCTCCAGGTAATTCCCGGATGTATTGGCCGGTAATTCAAAAGTAAAGTTGCTGGCGCCCCCGAAATTGAACTGGCGGGGATAGATCAATTCTATCATTGAGAGTATCATACGATCACTCCCCTGTGTACCTTTATTGATCACCTGAATAATGGCATTACCTCCGCTTATTAATGCAATAGGTACCGGAGCTGTAACTTTCGCATAATCAAAATAGTTCAACGTCTGCCCTGCAACAGAGTCTCCATTTACATTCACCCTGAAATAACGGGGATTCACTGCATTTCCGGCAGCATGCACTTTTATACTCGATCCGGGTGCGCCTGGCCCCGTATAAACATTCAGGTTATTGTAGGTTACTGAATTCATCGCACCCGCAGCCATATCAAAACTTGCCCATCCTTCTCCGTAATCATACGATGAAGAATAAGTGTAGGAATCACCTACAAGTTCAGATCTGCCATTATGAATTCTACTTTTAAAATATGTGCCCTGCGTATGCATAAAAAAAGGCTCAGCAGGAAGCGTATTGCCAGCCACATTATTCGTAGTGGGCGTCAGACGATAATTAGCGCTGGCCGCATTGATGGTCAGAAAATAGGCGGCAGTATCTGTTTGTAAACTCCACTTCTGGCATAGTTGATAGTCCGGCAACCTGTACATGACACTATCCGGGTTACCATCATTCATTTCTCCCCAGAATTCGATGTAATCACCGGCCCCCATTACCCCGGTCTGCACAGAGGTGTATACAGGGACCTGTTTGCCATTTCTCCATAACTGGAAATGCTCAGCTGACGCAGAGCCGAGACCAATCCCTGCCAGTACGGGCTGATTGATACGGTAAAGTCCGGTAGCCCCTACTTTGAATTTATAGTAGGTTTTAGAATAGTCAATCCATTCATTGTTGTGCACCTGCGCCGCGGCAGCTACAGTTACAAACAACAACAATAAAAGTAAAATTCGTTTCATTTATCAGGGTTTACGGGTACGATTATTTGTTCTTTTTATTTCTGTTCTTATCATTCACCAGGTCTAAACGCAAGGAGAATACATGGGTGAACAGCGGATTAGATTGATTGGCCAGGTTAGTAAATGCATAGTCAATAGTAACATTCTGTATCTTAAACCCGGCGCCTGCACTGGGCTGGTATATCCACACCTTTTTCTGGTTCAATGTGTCCCCGTCTGCCAATGCTTTCTGGAAGTTATTGATCCCCGCCCGCAGAAAAAACACACTGTTCACATTCAGTTCAAGACCAAGTTTAGGATCGGCGCTAACCGGGTCTGCGCTGATCACCGTATTTCGTTTTCCGTCAAAGGTCAGGTCCACATTCGCTTCGGCCATCAGGCTGGTCGTTTTGCCTAATTTAAAATCACGGGCCACGCCTAATACAAGACGCGGAGCGGTGAGTTCTGTTGACTTGACAGGTATCTCATTATTCGTCAGGTACAATACTTCTTTCTCCCTTTCTGTGAAATTAAATGACCAGGCATTGAATGTAGTAGTGATATCGCGGCCGGTAATACCAAAGCGCCATTTGTTCTGAATGATCTGTATACCTGCATCCAACCCGAAGCCCCAGGCTTTGGCAAACTTTCCCACGCTCCGGTGTATAATTTTCGCATTCACTCCAAAGTGCACGTTCTTCTTTTCACTTTCTTTCAGTTTTTGTGCAAACGATAAAAGAAAAGCATAATCAGCAGATGAAAAAGCCTGGATATTGTTGTAGTTGATAGAACCATCCGGCTCTACCAGGAAGAGGGTATTCATAATATCATCCACGGCAAAACGCAAACCTGTAACGGCAAACGTTCTTTTCCCATTGGAAGCGGGAAACGCTAAGCCGACATAATCATATTTCCCGATACCCGCAAAATACTCGGCGTGCATCAGGTTCAGTTGCGGATGATCTTTTACGCCCACTAATCCTGCGGGGTTCCAGTAACCTGCTGTACCATCATTGACGGAAGCGATCTGTGCACCGCCCATAGCGAGACCACGACCCCCGGCGCCGATATTGAGAAATTCGTTGGAGTACTTACGGAATTGTGCAGCGGCAGATATGGAAATAACAATTACGCATAGGGTGAAGTATAGGCGGAGAGATTTCATTCGGATAATTTTCTTATAAGCAATTAACAAGTTTGTTTTCTATAGATACGGACAGCTTGTAAAAATAGTTTAAGCCCTCCGAAAATCATAGTTTTACTAAGGGAAAAGACTATCGCCTGAAAACGAATAGTTTAGAAAAATATTGCTTCGCTACACAGCCTTTATTTTTATCCCTTAGTTTTGCCGCAAAATCCTGATATAAAGCAATGAATCTCATTGAAGAATTACGCTGGAGGGGAATGATACAGGACATCATGCCCGGAACTGAAGAACAATTGCAAAAGGAAATGACGACGGGCTATATCGGTTTCGACCCGACGGCTGACAGTCTGCATATTGGTAGCCTTGTCCCGATATTATTACTCGTACACTTTCAAAAGGCCGGGCATAAACCTATTGCTTTGGTGGGTGGCGCCACCGGCATGGTTGGCGACCCAAGTGGTAAAAGCGAAGAAAGAAACCTGCTTAGCGAAGAAGTTTTGCAGAAAAACGTAGCCGGCGTAAAAGCCCAACTGGAAAAATTTCTGGACTTCAATCCGGCACTTCCCAATGCAGCTGAAATGGCCAATAACTATGATTGGTTCAAAAATATTTCGTTTATTGATTTTCTGAGGGATGCGGGCAAACATATCACCGTGAATTACATGATGGCCAAAGACAGCGTGAAGAAAAGAATCGAAGGAGAAACCGGTATCAGTTATACAGAGTTTGCTTACCAGTTGATGCAGGGCTACGATTTCTATTGGCTATACACCCATAAGAACTGTAAGCTGCAGATGGGTGGCAGCGACCAATGGGGCAATATGACCACCGGCACGGAACTGATAAGAAGAAAAGTCAGTGGTGAAGCATTTGTTTTCACCAACCCGCTTATTACAAAAGCAGATGGAGGAAAATTCGGCAAAACAGAAAGTGGTAACGTATGGCTTGACTCTAACAGAACCACTCCCTACCAGTTTTACCAGTTCTGGCTAAATGCCAGTGATACGGATGCAGAGAAATGGATCAGGATATTTACTTTTCTTTCAAAAGATGTTATCAATATGCTGATCCATGAACATAAGATGGATCCTTCAGCAAGGGTGTTACAAAAAACATTGGCGCAGGAAATCACTGTATTTGTTCATGGAAAAGAAGAACATGAAAAAGCAGTAGAAACAACGCAGAAGCTATTTGTTAACCAGAATGCCCCGGCAGAATCACTAAGCGTAGAAGATCTTGAAGGAATGGAAGGAGTAGTAAAGAGTGATTTTGCCAAAGAAAAGATTGCTGCCGGTATTGATGTAGTTTCTTTTCTGGCTGAAGCCGGGATATTTCCAAGTAAAGGCGAAGCCCGGAAAATGGTTCAGGGTGGCGGTATAAGTATAAACAGAAAAAAAGTGGATAATGTGCAATCTGCAATAAACACCTCACTCCTGCTTCATGGCAAATACCTGCTGGTTCAAAAGGGCAAGAAGCACTATTACCTGGTGAAGGCTGATTGATCAGGGATGAAAAAATGTTTATGAAAAAGGTCTATTTCATAAGCGGCTTGGGCGCTGATAAAAGAGTGTTTTCCTTTCTTGACCTTTCCTTCTGTGAGCCTGTTTTCCTTGAATGGATAGCCCCTTTGAAAAATGAATCACTGGAAAGCTATGCACATCGGCTTCTTGCCACGATCCCGGACAAACATCCAACCATTGTCGGCGTTTCATTTGGCGGCATGCTGGCTACCGAAATGGCAAAGACCGACCCGGCTATCAAATCGGTCATCATTGCCAGTAATAAATCGGCTACAGAATTTCCTAAATACCTGCGTGCCTCAAAGTATTTTCCTGTGTATAAATGGCTGCCCAACCCTTTACTGAAAAGGTCAGCTTACGCATTCAAATGGGTGCTGGGAAGAAATGAGAAAGTCCAGAAACAGATCATCCTTGACATTATCCGGGAAACAGATATGGATTTTGTAAAATGGGCGGTTGACGCCATTCTTCACTGGAACAATACAGAAGTACCGAAAAACCTGACGCATATCCATGGTACAGGCGACAAACTCTTACCCTATAAGTTGGTAAAAGCAGACTATACCATTCCCGATGGCCGTCATGTATTGCCATTGGATCATCACAAAGAAATATCTGATCTTCTCAGGAAATTAGTTTGAATTCTTTATCGCCTTCCACATCTCATCAGCTACCAGCTGATTCCCTTTTGCATTCAGGTGAACCCTATCAGAGGTAAGAATGCCCCGGTCTTTATTCTCCGGGTTATTTTTCAGGTTATATTCATGAAAAGCTTTGCGCAGATCCACTAATGGTAAATTATTCTTAGCAGCTATAGCACGGACAATATTACTGTAGTGATTCATATCCCCATCCTGCGGATTACTGAAATCAATCCGCTCTCCTATCACTGCCGGTGTGCTTAAAATGATTTTTATATTTTTTGCTTTCAGCTTATTGATGATCGCCTGGTAAAATTTTTCGAACTTATCAGCATCCGTTCCTGTCCCTGCAGATGATTTATGCCATACATCGTTCACCCCGATATAAATGATCACCACATCCGGGCTCTTTGCCAGCACATCATCTTCCATCCGCAGGTAAAGGTCATATACCTTATTGCCACCTATACCTGCACCGATGAATTCATATTTATCACCCAGGTTCTCTTTCTTACACATACTATCAATACGGGAAATATACCCACCCGGCTGCACACCTGCCTGTGTGATCGAATCACCAAAGAAGATAATCTTTGATTTTTTCTGGGGCATAAAGGCAAACGAAATAAAGAGAAGGGGAAGAAGATATCTTTTCATACCTGCAATTTCCATCTAAGGTACAGAAACAACTCTCTTTTAGCTTTGAATTTTAACTTCTGGCTCTTACTCTACATCCACCTGCTTCCTGACAACAGCCCCATCACTGGCTTCAGGCAAAAATTTTCTTTCTTTAATAAGATAGCCATTGCCTTTTTCGCAGAAATGAACTTTCAGGTTTTCGAGACTGATCGGATTTCCATCGGGTATATCTGCAATGTTGGAATGCATAATTTCGTGTCCATCCAGGATCATCACCAGCCCGCTGCCAATGGCTTCCATCTTATTTCCTTCTGTGATCAGCATACCGGTGTCTTCTCCCAGTCCGATACCTATACAGGACGGATTGGCGGTAACAGCCTGTGCCAGCCTTCCGAATCTTCCTCTTTTTTCAAAATGCGAATCAATGATAACTGTATTGATAAAACCTAAACCTGTTGTGATCTTAACTTCACCTTTCAGATGCGCCCTGGTCGCATTACCTTCATAGATCATGGTATTGCTCATCGCCATGGCGCCGGCAGATGTACCCGCTATCAGGAATTTGTCTTCCAGGTATCGTTTACGAAGGATAGCAAGAAATTCCGTTCCTCCGTCGGTTGCGCTTAACCGCAATTGGTTGCCTCCTGTGAACATCACCGCATCACATGTACGGATACGGTCAACATACTCCGGGTTCATCGCATCCTGCCTGGTACGTATATGCAGCAGGCCGATATTGGTGCACCCGATCTTACCAAATGCATCCAGGTAATGTTCGCCTACTTCATACGGGATCATGGAGGCGGTGGTAATGACTTCGATACGGGCTGACTTTCCTCCTGCTTCTTCCACCACCCGGCGAAGAATGCCGAGTTCAAAAAAATTGAGGTTATTACGGTGTATTTCTCCTTTCTCCAGGTCGGTTCCTTTATCTTCTGCTCCTCCGATGGCTATCAGTTTTCCCTTAGGATGGCTCATTCAATGGGGTTTGATTATGGACAAATGTAACAGAAAAATGATTTAACGCAGCAGCAGCATCTGTAGTATGTGAATATGTGGAGAAGATATTGTATTGGCCGGCTCCTGTACTACTATCGTCTTTTGTTGTGTCACTCCCTTGTACGTCCCGTTCGTTACTCATCATGTTTTGAGATATTCTTTTTAATGAAATATACGCCAACGCCTGCAATGGCAATGATCCCTCCATACAATGCAAACTCATTATGATAAAGCAGGTACGACCAGATAATGAGTGATACGATGACAGGCACCGGGTACAGCCACATGCTGAATGGCAATCCTGAGCTGCCAATCTTTTTTCGTAATAGTACCACACCTATTGCCTGTGCCATGAATTGTACCACGATCCGCATGGCAAGAATGGAGTCTATCACATCTTTCAGCTTCATCAATAAACTGAAAATAAGACCCAGGCCGCAAAGCACGAGCAGGGAGATATAGGGAAAATTCTTGGTGGGATGCAGTTTACCGAAAATCCTGAAAAAATTTCCGTCCACTGCGGCTGCATAGGGCACCCTTGAATAACCCAGCACCACTGCAAATAAAGACGACATCGCAATGCAAAGGATCAGCACCGTTACTACTACCGCGGCTTTATTTCCATACAACTGCTCCATGAAACTGCTGACAAGGTATTTATCATCTGATCGTACCGATTGCCAGGGCATCACTCCCATCACGGCAATATTCATCAGCAGGTATAAAACAGCTATCCCGAAGATGGAAATAAAAATACTGCGGGGAATGTTCACTTCCGGCCGTTTGATCTCGCCGCCAAGATGACAAACGTTGTAATATCCAAGATAACTATACACCGTTTTCAACGAACCCTGTGCTACTGCCGACCAGAAAGCGAACTGGAAAAAAGATTCATTTCCCGTCGGCCATACTTTGATAGCCTGCTGCTGATGGGAAAGACCGCTGATGATGATCCACACGATGGTCAGAATAACGATAACGCCAAAGACAACAGATATCTTCCCGATGGTCTCGATCTTCCGGTACAATAAGAGCAGAACAAAGATGACCAGCCCGGCGGAAACGACCTTTTGTTGAACCGGGGTCAGGTCAACGATATAAGTAAAGTACTGAGAGAATCCGATAGCCGCTGAAGCTATCACCAGCGGCGCCTGTATGGATGTTTGCCAGACGAACAGGAAACTCATCAGCCTGCCGCCTTTTTCGCCGTAAGCAATGCGATGGAAATTATAAGTACCGCCTGCCAATGGATACTTTGCACCCAGCTCACTCCAGATCATACCATCCACCAGTGCTGTGAAAGCGCCGAATATCCATGCCCAGAGAAAGAGGCCATTATCGAATTGAGCCACTACGAACGGCATCACCACGAAGGGGCCGATGCCTACCATATCAATCATATTGATAGATGTGGCCTGGAGCAGGTTGATCTTGCGGTTAGTCTGGGGTATTGACATGTGAAATGACCCTGTAATTTAACCCCTGTTTGCCACAATCCCGAAGGGATGTTAGTAATATAATAGCAAACCTGTAGGTAACAAAATCCCAAAGGGGTGATATTAAAAATGTAGTACTATCAGGATTTAATTTCATACCAGCTTTGCAAAAGCTGTAACTCCTTCTACCAGCACATCAAGATTTTTGATTGTTGTATAGACATTGGGCGTTATCCTGATACCCTTGATATTTTCCCATTCGATACCTACCGTATGCACTTTATACTTATCCAAAAGAAACGAATCCAGTTCTCCCGGCTTTTTGCCCTCGACACCTACATTACCGATGGCACATCCCCATTTCGGATCCAGCGAAGTGTTTAATCTGACTTTCGGAATATGCTTCACTTTCTCCATCCAGTAGTTCTTGAGATAATGCAGCCGTTTCTCTTTTCTTTCGCTGCCGATCATTTCATGAAACTCCAATGCTTTACCGATCGCCTGCTCAATAAAGAAAGGTCTTGTACCCAGCGCTTCAAACTTCCGGATATCATCTTTCAGCGGATCATCGCTGGTGGCAAATAACGGGTAGAGTTTTTTGATCTTGTCTTTCCTTACATATAACATACCACTGCCGATAGGTGCATACAGCCACTTATGCAGGCTGGCGGCAAAATAATCAGCATCAAGGTCCGGTATCTTAAAATCAAAATGAGCAAATGAATGGGCGCCGTCCACTACAACTTCAATTCCTCTTCTATGGGCGTCCTGTGCAATTTTTTTTACCGGCAGTACCTGGCCGTTCCAGTTGATGACATGGGTGATATGAACAACCTTAGTTTTTGAAGTAAATGCTTTTACGTATTGCTGCACCAGGTAATTCTCGTCTTCACTGGGCAGTTCAAGATTTATCCAGACCATTTTTATTCCATCCCTTAGTTCTCTTTGCTTATACGCATTGATCATATTGGGATAATCCTGTTTAGCCGCCACTACTTCGTCACCGGCCTTTAATTGTAAACCGAAGATCGCGGTCTCCAGCCCTTCGGATGAATTGCGGTTGATCGCAATTTCTTCCGCATCACATCCTGCCAGTTTAGCCAGGTTTTTTCTCAGCGGTTCACGGCCCTGATCAAGAATACGCCACATATAATAACTCGGCGCTTCATTGCTGTAATCATAATATCGTTTCATCGCTTCCTGTACTGTTTTGGGTGCAGGCGATACACCGCCATTATTCAGATTGATAATACCCGGTGATACCGTGAATGATTGCTGTATATAATACCAGAAATCCTCTTCGGTAGCCAGGTCAGCGGCTGAAATGCCTTCTGCATCACGCAGGGCACTCTCCATATTTCTTGACCAGGCAGGCTTTGCCAATGATGTAAAGAAAGCTGTTGCTGAAAAAGCTCCTGCTCTTTTTAAAAAGCGGCGACGGCTGGCTGAAAGCATAATAATTCTTTATTTATAAAATATCGAAAAGCACTGAGACGAATGCCGGTTTACAACGACGAATCGCTTTTCCCGGCCTAATTTACCCTGGCGAACCGATGGTGCATCACCCTGCCTGACCACACCGTAAGACCCGTTATTTCACCTGAATTATTTCTGTTAAAAAGTATCCATGAATCAAACCCTGCATCGGGATACTTTTCACCGGTATAATGAAACTGGTTGATCCCGTCAGGCGTTATCGGCACGTCGGGAAGATTTGACCTTCGCAACAGTAATCCGCCATTTTCATCCTGTACAATGTACCAGTAATAATCGAGATGCCGGCTATGGTATTTTCCTTTAAACCCGGCCAGTTCATCTTTCGACGGCTTCCATGTTGATCCATCCTTTTCCACCTCAGCACCGGGGAAACCGTCATCAAATGTTACTGTCACTTTCATCGGTGTACCCGGAGAGTGTGTAAACTCAAACTGAACTCCAAACCCTTCATTATAATAGAAAATGTCTTTTGCTACCGGAGTCAGTTCAATTACATAATTCCCCATGTAACGAACTTTCAATGTATTGCCCTCGATAAAAAAACTGCTGAACTTTCTTGTTTGCCCGCCATTCTCCCATGACACATCATTGGCCCACCGGTAATTTCCTTCATATTTTTGTAATTCCACTACTGGCAACCGGATTGGCACTGTAATAAGTTTTGGAAGTACAGGCGCCTTAACTTTCAGCAAATACCTGATAATAGCTTTGTTCTCGCCGCCAAACCCATCACCGTCCCTGTTACCAATCGTGATCACAGCCATTCTTTCTGAAGGCACCCTGCTGAGATAGAGATACCCGTTAACCCCCTCATGCATGATCACAATACGGCTATTATAAACCGGCACAGAGTACCCTGTTACCAGGTGGCTTTCTTTTCCTGGTATCATCCGCACATTTTGCAACAAACGGTTTGATGCCTTTCCAAGTTCAGAAGTACTATCACTTAATACAGTAAACCATCTTTGAATATCATCAGCTGTAGTAAGTATAAAATAATTTCCCCCGGGTGACGTCTTTTGTACACGTCCGTGCATGTACCGGCCTGTACTTCCTGCAGCATACATATCTGCCCGGCCAGGTATTAGCTCCAATGGGTCTTTCTGCATTCCGGTGGCTGCCATTTTCAATGGGTTAAACATCCTTTTTCTCATCCAGTCGGGCAGGTTGTTGCCGCATGCTGCTTCCATAATCAGGCGAAGAAGCCCGAAATCCGAATTAGAATATAAATATCCTTTTCCCGGCTCCACTTCAGGTTCCGGCTGATGATACAACAATCGCAGGAACTGATCTTTTTCGAACCGGTTTGACATACTGTTCTGGGAAAGCAACAATGTAGCCCATTCATCTGCAAATCCGCTACGGTGATTCAGCAGATCCCATATAGTTACAGGCGCTGCCCATTCCGGCAACAGGGGAAAATATTTATGAACCTTGTCTTCCAATTTCAAAATACCGTCATTTTCCATCAACAATGCTGCAAGAGAGATAAACTCTCTTGCTTCTGAATAGGGCAACCGGACCACGGTATTGTGCGTAAAGGCAACTTTGTGTTCCAGGCTTGCCATACCATAAGCCTTTTTCACAACTACCTTGTTGTTCTGAATAATAGTAACAGCGCAGCCGGGAGAAATAATATTGGCGACAGGTTTAAAAATGCTGTCAACAAATCTTTGCAGCTTTGCGATGGGTTGAGCTGCTATTCCAATTGAAAGAAAAAGCAGCAGACCGGTAAGCGTACTTCTTGCCATGTCTGTTTTATTTATCCATCAATAGTAAATGGCCAGAAAAAAACCAGAATATCCACTTCAACATGACCGGCATAATACCAGAGTTATTTTACAAAAGCTATCAATGATCAAAACTTATTTGAAAGCACTTCACCCATGAACAGGTCATAATCCTTCTTCAGCTTCAGCAATGAAGCCTTGTGGATATACATCATGTGTCCCGCCTCGTAATACGTGTTCGTAATATTCCCCTGCAGGTTCTTAGGAAGGAACATGTGATGCAGTACATAATCGGTGGCAAAGAAGGGTGTGGCCATATCATAATAACCATTGCATACCCATACTTTCAGGAAAGGATTCTTGACCATAGCGCCACGAAGCGTCTCTGCCACATTCAGGTACTTATCCTGGCTGTTGGTCCAGGGGCGTACACGGCCGGTCAGTATCTCGTAAGGCAGGTCGTTATCATACTTCAACTCCCTTTTGATATAATCATTGATCGCTGCCGTATAGCCGCCATTGATCGCTATATCCAGGCTCGCATCATAATCGTATTGCTCTCCTGCATTATCATAATCCTGGCCTGTGATACGGGAATCCAGGCGGCCTACTGTTTTCTTTTCCTTGCGCAGTAACTCTTTATTAAAGCGACCAACATATAAGCGCAAATTGGTTTCGTCAAGGTATTCTTTTGACAGGCCTGTATAGTCATGCAGTTTATTGATGATATTGTTTCTCTCCGCTTCAGCTATTTTATCACCTTTCATTAAAGCAGCCGCATATTCTGTAGTGGCAAATTGCTGCACTTCCTGCAGGAACGAAGAAAGATTACTATAGCGGCTGTTTGCTTTTTTATGATACCAGGAAGTTGCCGCAAAGGTGGGTAGCAGCAAAGGAAAAGGCACATCGTTGCCCCTGTCTGTTCTTACTGTCCCGAAATCAAGAATGGCAGAAATGAGAATGATACCGTTGACGTTTAAGTTATACCTGTCCTGCAAATAACCGGAAAGGCCTGCTGCCCTCGTAGTGCCGTAACTTTCACCTGCGATAAACTTCGGCGAACTCCAGCGGCCGTAGCGTGTGATGTACAAGCGGATAAAATCGCCGACAAAACGAAGATCATTCTCATAACCGGTAAACTCACCCTGCACAGATTTACCGGCGGGCCTTGTATAACCGGTCATCATCGGGTCAATGAATACGATATCGGCTTTATCAAGCCAGGTATTAGGATTATCGGCATATTTATAAGGAGGTGGCAACGTATTGCCTTCTTCTGTCATCAATACTACCTTAGGCCCAAATGCACCCATGTGCAACCATACAGAAGAAGATCCGGGTCCTCCGTTAAATGAAAAGAGAACAGGACGTTTGCCAGGATCTGGTTCACCATCTTTAGTATAAGCAATGAAAAAAAGATTGGCTTTTAGTGTGTCTTTCTCATCCTTAATGGTCATATACCCGGCAGTAGCAGTATAGTTCAATACCCCACCGGCAGTGTTCACCTGATGTTTGGTGATTGAGAGATTACCGTCTTTCCATTCTTTGGCATCTTTTTGTGCTATCAATGAAAAAGGGATAATAAATGCAGCAATAAAGCAAAGCTGTTTCATAACCGTTGCAGTTTAGTTTTGAAAGAATGAACAGGAAAGGGAAATTAGGGAATTATCCTGACAGTGAAACATGAAAAGAAGGGTGAACTATTTAATAGTACCACCTATCTTTAATTCTTTTATAATTCTCCCCGGCAGGTGGTGCTCCGTAAAAAAAATATACCCCATGATATATATCCACCCAGCCACCGGTTATATAAAATATTTTCTGCTCATCTTTGACAATCAGCCTGACCCTTGCCTTCTTTAAAAAATTATCGAGATACCTCAATTCATCCGGGGAAAATTCGCTCCTCGACATTCCGTTCGGCTCCCTTGTAAAAACAGCATCCCCATCCTTTGACTCAAAAATGCTATTTACCTTGTCTAATGCTTTGTGCCGTTTACTGATGAATATCCTGTAAGACTGTCTTATCAGGATTTGCTCGGACATTTGCTGAACGACAACAGCAGCGATCACAATAAAAGTCCATATAAGCTTACTTTTTACCGTTTTATCAGCCAGCAGGATTCTTAGGAAAGACAGAAGAGACAGTAATAGCCCAACCAGCAATATTGCATGATACAGACCCTGCCGCCGGCCAAAGAAAATAAAACTCAGTATGACGGCTATCATCCCTGTAAGTAAAAAAATATGTCGTCGCGAAAAACGCACTTTTGCTGATTAAACAGTCCAAATATATTCAACTCATTTCTCTTTGCTTAAAATTTGATGGGGAGTATAATACTGCCGGGCATTCTTCGGCAGGTAAAAGTACCCGCTACACATCTGCGAGCCGCTTTTTGGTAACCTGATCCAGACAAAAACATTACCAGTTGGCAGACCAGCAGATTCACGACTGAAATAAATGACACAAAGTGCGATGAACAGCATTACCAAAATTGGTCACCTAAGCAAAAAAAACTAACTTCCAATCTGCCGCTGAAGGCTATCTAAAACTGCTTATATGAAGATACTGGAGATCAAAGTGCTCAAAGGCCCCAATTACTGGAGTGTGCGCCGCCCGAAACTGATACAGATGAAGCTGGACCTGGAAGAAATGGAACAGCGGCCTACCAACAGCATTCCCGGATTCAGAGAAAGATTGGAAAAACTATTGCCATCACTATACGAGCATCATTGCAGCGAAGGCAAACCCGGAGGTTTTTTCAGCCGCGTGGAAGATGGTACCTGGATGGGCCATGTGATCGAACATATCGCCCTGGAGATACAAACTCTGGCCGGCATGGACACAGGTTTCGGGCGTACCCGGGGAACGGGCGAAAAAGAAGGCGTCTATCATGTAATCTTTAGTTATATGGAAGAAGACGCCGGCGTGTATGCAGCCAAAGCCGCCGTAAGGATAGCACAGGCGCTGGTGGATGGAACGGAGTATAATCTTGATGAGGATATTCAGCGCATGCGGGAGATCAGGGAGGATACAAGGCTCGGTCCTTCTACAGGATGCATTGTGGAAGAAGCAGCGAAAAGAGGCATCCCTTATATACGGTTGAACAGGCAAAGCCTGGTGCAGTTAGGATATGGCGTTAACCAGAAACGTATCCGTGCCACCATTGCCTCTACTACTTCCAATATTGCAGTGGACATAGCCTGCGATAAGGAAGAAACAAAAATGCTGCTGGAAGCGGCCGAGATACCGGTTCCAAGAGGAACGGTGATACGCTCCGAAGAAGGATTGAAAGAAGCCGTAGAAAAATATGGTTACCCATTAGTGATAAAGCCGATTGACGGCAATCATGGTAAAGGCAACACCACCAATATTACCAACTGGGAGCAGGCCACCAAAGCGCTGGAAGCAGCCAAATACTATGGCCGCAATGTGATAGTGGAAAAATTCATTACAGGATTCGATTTTCGTTGCCTGGTAATCAATTACAAATTCATTTGTGCGGCATTAAGAACACCGGCATCAGTGGTGGGCGACGGTGTGCATAACATTCAATGGCTGATTGATGAAACAAATAAAGATCCCCGCCGCGGTTATGGTCATGAAAAAGTTCTTACACAGATCACCATTGACCAGTTCACTCAAAAAATGCTGGACGATCTTAAATATACGCTGGATACAGTGCCGGCAAAAGGTGAGCTGGTTTTACTAAAACCGACCGCCAATCTTTCCACCGGCGGCACCTCTACCGATGTAACAGACGAAGTTCATCCCGCTAATATTTTCATGTTCGAAAGAATTGCAAAGATCATCGGGCTGGATATCTGCGGTATTGACGTAATGGCTACCGATCTGCGTACACCCGTTGCAGAAAACGGAGGTGCTATTCTTGAAGTCAATGCAGCACCGGGCTTCCGCATGCATATAGAGCCTGCAGAAGGTTTGCCCCGTAACGTAGCAGAACCTGTGGTGGATATGCTGTTCCCCAAAGGAAGTGCAGGGCGTATCCCTATCATAGCGGTGACGGGCACAAATGGAAAAACAACCACTACAAGGTTAACGGCACATATCGCCAAAAGCGCCGGTAAGAAAGTAGGTTATACTACCAGCGATGGCGTGTATATCCAGAACCAACTGATGATGAAAGGCGACTGCACAGGCCCTATCAGTTCTGCCTTTGTATTGAAAGACCCTACGGTTGATTTTGCTGTGCTGGAATGTGCAAGGGGTGGTATCTTAAAATCAGGACTGGCGTTTCAGAATTGTGAGGTGGCAATCGTTACGAATGTAGCGGCTGATCACATGGGCCTTGGTGGTATCAACACATTAGAACAGATGGCAAAACTCAAGGGTGTTATACCTGAAACCGTTTTCCCGCATGGATATGCCATACTGAATGCAGATGATGACCTGGTATATAAAATGAAAGAAGGACTGGAGTGTAATGTGGCCTTGTTCAGCATGGATGAAAACAATCCTCGTATCAAAAAGCATTGTGGCGATGGCGGGCTGGCTTCTGTATTTGAGAACGGTTATGTTACCATCATGAAAGGAACCTGGAAAGTGAGGGTATTACCCGTTAAGAAGATCCCTTTGACCTATGAAGGAAAGGCCCTGCACAATGTCAATAACTGCTTACCGGCTGTATTGGCTACCTATTTATACCGGGATATCAGCATTGACGATATAAGAACGGGGTTGCAAACGTTTATTCCTTCTGAAAGCCTCACCCCGGGGCGGCTGAATTTCTTCCATTTTAAGAATTTCACCATGCTGGCCGACTTTGCACATAATCCCCATGGACTGAAACTGCTTTGTGATTTCGTCAGCAAATTGGATTACCCGGCCAAAGTGGGTGTGATCAGCGGCACCGGCGACCGGCGGGATGAAGACATCCGCGAACTGGGGGAGATATCTGCTCAATATTTTGATGAGATCATTATCCGTTGCGATAAGAACCTGCGGGGAAGAACGGCAGATGAGATCATTGGTTTATTAAAAGAAGGGATCGAAAAAGTAAACCCGGATATTCCTACCACCACCATTGCCAATGAAAATGAAGCACTGGAATATATCTATGCCAATCATCGTCCGGGTGCCTTATACACCATTATGTGTGACGTAGTGGCCGGTGCGTTGGACAAGATCGCAGAACTCAAGGAGCGGGAGGAAAAAGGCCCGGTAAGGGCTTCCCATCCGGTATAAGTTTTTCAAAAACCTTTTGGCAACTCAGGTTCATAGCCCTATTTTTGCACTCCCAAAACCGAAAGGTATTGGTGTGGGTATTGAGCCATGGTGTAACGGTAGCACTACAGATTTTGGTTCTGTCTGTTAAGGTTCGAATCCTTATGGCTCAACACAAAAAAGCAACTGGTCATCCGGTTGCTTTTTTATTTAAATCTTTACAATAGAGGGATTAACGTATAAGCAGGATATTTCCTTTTTTGAAGATGATCTTCCCGGTATAATCCACCCCCTGTACCATGAATACAAAATTCCCGCTGGATTGCAGCGTCCCGCTGATCCTTCCATCCCACCCTTTCCCGATCTGGCTGGTGCTGAAGATCAACTGTCCCCATCGATTATACATGCGGAAAAACTTCAGCTCCTTAATACCAACACAAATGGGATAGATGATATCATTACGACCATCTCCGTTAGGACTAAACCCGGAAGGCACGAAGATATCCGGCCCTGTTTTGAACACCGTTACCCTGATATCATCCTCACCATAGCAGCCTGCCGCATTGGTGGCTCTTACTATATAAGTGATATAGTCTATTTCAGCCCCCAGCGTGGCAACCGGGTTATTGATCGTTGTAAAGTCCAGACCTGTTACGGGTGTCCAGGAAAAAATATTGGCTGCAGGATCATTGACAATGGCATTGAACTGCAATGGCTGGTTGGCGACGACAGCCGTATCATTTCCCGCAAAAACGATGATGGGCTGCGTTACATTGACCTTGAAAGTATCTGTCAGCGCATTGGGGCAACCGGCATTGACCACCGTCAGCACATAATTGGTGGATATAAGCGGTGTAGCCGTTGCATTAATCACATGCGGCAATGAACTGACCGTACCATTGCCTTGTCCGGCCAGGGTACCTGCATTACTCCAGGTATAAGAAGTACCGGTACTGATCGTCGCATTCAGGGCGGCAGATCTGCCATAACAGATCGCTATTGAATCGGGAGATATCCCTGCCTGGGGAAAAGGTACATTAATGAAATTGATAACAGCCGTCGCACTGGTATCGGCCGGGCACACCCCGCTTTGTACGATCGTTCTGTAATATGTAGTTGAGCTGATCGCCCCGACAGTATACGTCGAACCTGTGTTAACAGGAATAACATTATTCCAGTTTGTATTATCATTTGATACCTGCCAGTTCACCACAGCGCCGGTATTGCCTGTCAGTGTAAGTGTGTTATTCGCATTCTGTCCTGCGCAGATGCTAAAGTTTGCAGGGCTTAGTATGCCGCCAACGCTCCTGGGATCCACGGTGATGACCGCAGCAGTGCTGGTATCTATCCTGCAGGCGCTTCCATTCTGCACCCTTGCACGAAACTGCGTAGTGGTCGTAAGATTTTGTGCAGTATAGCTATTGGCCATATTGGCAATAGTGGTCCAGTTCACTCCGTCAGTGGAAGATATCCAGTTTAGTATATTGCCGGTCTGGCCGGTCAAAGTCAGCAATGTACTGTTATTGCCCGAACACACAGTATTGTTACTGTTCAATTGACCGGCAACTGTAGGCGGCACTACACTTACAGTTAATGTATCTCTGAGATCAGCACAGCCGTTTACTTCATGTGCAATGATATTTCCGCCGGCATTACCTGCCGTTACAGTAATGATGTTTGTATTGGCACCGGAATTAATGGTCCATCCGGCAGGTACTGTCCAGCTATAAGTTGCTCCGGCCAGTGAAGGAATAGAATAGGTGAAAGTGCTGTTGGCGCACGCAACAGGATTGCCGCTGATCTGGAGACCTGCACAGGTATTGCGAAGCGCTACATAAGCATAGGCAAAATGAGCACCAGGGGTGCAGTTCAACGATTCAAATGTCAGTGTTACCTGCTGGCCGCGGTAAGCCGACAGGTCGAATGTTACTTCTGTCCATCCTTTTGTCCATACATCCTGTAAGAGTGTACCCGCATTACCGCCGGTACCTGCGTGTGATAAAAACAAAACCGGGCTAAGCGTAAATCCATTAGCGATCGCTGTAGCGGTGTCTAATGTCGCCCCGGTTGAGCCCGTACCTCCGCCTCCGGCATTATTGAAAGTGGGAAGATAGTATTGAGGCGATGCACAGGTGATAACACTATCGGGTGTGTTAAGCGTAGCCCTGAACATGGGTTGCTGATTGGAATTATGTGTTCCGTTCTCCAGTACCAGGGCATAGGCATACGTCATAGTGTAGGGTACCGAAGCAGGCCCTGCCGGAACATTGATAGTATAAGTAACCGAACGGGTAAACCCGCCCGGGTTCGAACTCCCTGAATTCAAATCCCAGGAGGTAGCTGTAGAGCCTATTTGTAACGAATAGCTATATGCATACCCATTGATGCTCGGAATGGTGGGAAAACTTCCATATAGATCCGTACCCGGTGTCGTGATCACCCTGATACCTGTAGTGGAGATAGTATACTCAGGTATACTTGTAACGCCGGTATTGGGTGCAGGGTAGTTCTGGTTGTTCCCGTTCACTAAGCCTGTCCGTGCTGCCCATAACGAAAGATCACCGGAAGAAAAACTGATATTGACAGGACATGACTGTAACTGGGCAAAAGTATTTCCTGCAATCAGTACGGTTGTACATAATATCAGCCATTTTATCCATCTTTTCGCCATAACCCTACAAATAGCCTTTTATGATTTGAACATTCTGCCACCAGTTTATTTATGGCAGTATTCCCGTCAGAAAATTATCCAAAACCCTTAAAAGCACTTCCTGATAGCTGTTAAAACGATCAAAAATCTCCTTTAGTACCGTAATAGTACTGCAAACGCCTGTTTTATCTGCTGATATTCCTCAGCCGGGCAAATCTATGACCAGTATCTGTAACCAGGGCCGGTACACCGCCGGCCGGGCAGTAAGAACCGATGAATACCCGATATACAGAAGAAGAAAGACGAATCCTTTTTTATCTTATTAGTGTCTTCCGGTATTTTTAGGGAGTGATACGTATTGTTGTCTTTGCTGGTAGTTTATTGCTGATGTCTTCCTGTTATTTACATAAGGCCGGAAGGACAACTGAACAGCTTATCTTCAAAGACGAATTCAATGACATACTTGACAGCAAGCTGTGGGTCGCTGAAGTAGCACCTCAACCGGATTCCAAGGTGTACATAAAAGACGGGCAACTCTTCTTAGACACCAAAGGCGGTGTTACTGTCTGGTTGAACCGGGAACTAAAAGGTAATATCCGGATAGAATACACCAGGAGAGTCATTGTTGACAGTGGGATCAACGACCGCCTCTCCGATCTCAATACATTCTGGATGGCCACAGATCCGAAGAGAAGCAATTTATTTACAAGGAATGGTGTGCTGGAAAGCTATGACTCCCTGCAGATGTATTATGTAGGCATGGGAGGAAATACCAACCGCACCACCAGGTTCCGGAAATACGAGGGAAATGGAGAACGTACCTTGCTGAAAGAATATACAGACACGGCACATCTTCTTCAGCCCAACAAAGCATACAAGATAGTGATCGAAATAAAAGATGCGGCTGTCAGCTATATAGTTGATGGAGTAAAATATTTTGTATATACAGACCCTGCAGTTCTAACAAGAGGCTATTTTGGTTTCCGCTCTACCAAATCAAGACAGGCGATAGATCACATAAGAATATGGCAACTGCACTGAACTACTTTTCACTCACCAGTAGTGGCCAGTCCTTGTTATGCACATGTGCCTCTTTTAATATCTGCTCTATCCTTTTTACGATAGCAGGGTATTTTGAGGCGACATTATTCTGCTCGCCCGGATCAGTCTTCAGATCATATAGTTCTGTTGATATTTTTTCATCCTTACCCACATTCAACCTTACCCCTTTCCAGTTTTTCCATCGGACGGCTTGTCTCCCATTGTTCTCATGAAACTCCCAGTAGAAATAGTCATGCTGTTTTTGTTTTGCACCTCCTAAAAGCGTTGGCACAATAGAAATACCATCTGTATTCTTTACAGGTGGTATCCCGGCCAGTTTCAGGAATGTGGGATACAAATCCCAGAATGCGGCGAGCTGTTTGGTAATACCTGGTTTGATCTTCCCTTTCCAGTAAGCAATGAATGGTACACGGATCCCTCCTTCATACAGGTCCCGCTTTATACCCCTGAACGGCCCGTTGCCATCGAAGAAATCCGGATCACCACCGCCTTCCCTGTGCGGGCCATTATCACTGGTAAAAAGAATGATCGTGTTATCAGCCATCCTGTTTCGTTCCAGCAACCGGACGATCTCGCCAACATAGCGGTCCAGCCTTGTCACCATCGCCGCAAAACTGGCATGAGGATAGGGATCAAGCTGACGTCCTTCATACAACCGCTTTGAAGTATCCGGCTTCTCACCCAACTTCTGAATGTAGTAAGAGTACAGACTGTCATGCGGCACGATCACCTCTCCATGCGGCATGGTATAAGGCAGAAAAAGGAAAAATGGTTTGCTGCTGTTACCCTGTATGAATTGCAGTGCCTGCTGATGGATCAGGTCGGCCGAGTACACTGTATTGGATTTTTTATTCTCGCTCAATTCAACACGTTCCTCGTTATTCCACAAATGATCAGGATAATAGTTATGCGCCAGTGTCTGGCAGTTGTATCCATAGAATTGATCAAACCCCATTTTATCAGGAGAACCGGATGTTGTAATATACCCTAATCCCCATTTTCCGAATGCCCCGGTGGCATATCCGGCTTTCTGTAAATGATGTAAAAAGGTCGTGGTAGAGTCAGGCAAGGGTGTTTGTCCTTCAGGCTTTGTTCCTTTGTTACCTCGTATTGACACATGGCCGGTATGCAAACCCGTCATCAGGCTGGCTCTTGAAGGTGCGCATACAGCAGTACCCGCATAGAATTGCGTGAACTTCTTTCCTTCCTTCGCCAGTTTATCAATATGAGGTGTTTCTATTTTTTGCTGTCCATAGCAACCCAGGTCGCCATAACCCAGATCATCAGCCACTATCAAAATGATATTCGGCTTTTGCGCTACAACCGAAGAACTGTTTAGCAGGCAGGTAAAAAATATGACTAAAAAAATGCGGATCATGTTAATTGTTCAAAGTTACTTTCATCAATCCCATCTCCTTCTTACTGGTAAACGGAACTATAAAATATTTATCCTTTACGGGCTGCAGCAAATGAAGGGCAAAGTTATAGCGGTGATAGGCACGGACAGAAATTGTTTCAAAGCTGCTTTTACCCGGGTACACCAGGAGCAGTCCTTTTCTTCTGGCTGCCAGTTCCTCCACCAGGAACAGGTAAGATGTGTTATTCAGAACAAAATGCGAATAAGGCCATGGGTGAATTTTAAAATATCTTCCTTTGTTTTTTATAAGACTGTCTTTTGCTTTTTCCAGCCGGTTGTTTAAAAGCATCATAAATATGCCTGCAGGTGAAACTGTAGCGGGATACCCATCAAGCACCCGGTATGAGAAACTTATCCATCCAGATGTTTGAGTTTGTTCTGCGATAAAAGTAGCCGCAGTGTTATCCCTGAATACATCAGGCAAAATGCTAACCGGGTTAACTTCATTTAACGAACTATTCAATCTTGTCATAAATATTCCCGGTCTGGCTTCATTATTTCCCAAAGGTTTTGTCAACAGGGAATAAATAAAAATACCTGAATCCGCAGCACTATACCGAACTGAAGGACTGATATATTTAGACTTGCCGTTTACAAATTGCCTGGAAAGCTGCTTGCCCGTTAAGAGGTCAAATTTTAGTAAAGTAAGAGTGTTATTTTCTTCCTCGTCTTTACTTGTCTTCAATACCAGTAATTTATTTTCAAGCAAGGTAACTTCCATTAATGCATCGTAACGGGAATCAAACGGGGAAAAAACCTGGTTTACTTCCGGTATATCCTGTGCTCTCTTCAGCTTAACTATAGCCGTTCTGACCTTTTTTATCTGGTCATGGTAAGAGTGCGAAACCAAATACAGGCTATCATCAATGTTGAACAACTGAAAAGGAACAGCGCTCCTGTTCCATAATGAATCAGAGGGCTTATTTACAATCGAAGAAATATCTTCGGATGTGCCGTCGCCTGTAATTTTTATCAGTTGATGCCGGGTTGTGCGACGGGTGTGAACATACATAATATAATAGGCACTGAACTGCACTAGTTTTACATCACTGTTTGCCGGCAGGTTGATGTTTAACTCAATTGTTTTATCCAAATGCAACTGATCATTAAAAACGGAAACGACCGGTTTACTATAGGGCGGAAAATGAATGAGGTGATGATAACCGTCTATATCTGCAATTAACTGTACATCATCTGTGGCCGGTATTCTTACAACACCTTTGCTGTACTCTATTTTCTGTGCCGAAGCGATATGGCAGCAAAAAAGCAATAGTATAAAAAGCAACCGGTATTCTTTCATATATAAGAGGATAGCGCTTTTATTTCAACACAATAGCAGTGCTATGACGGAAACGTTCCTCATTTATTTGGCTTAAGGGCCTCATATATTTCCACCTCGATAATACTCAACGTCCCTTTGGCATTGGCGTCATTCCTTGCCACGCCATCATCCAGTTTCTTCCCTGACACCTCGGTGGCATTATCCGATGTTAGTACAGAGGGTTTTAGTAATTGTATCCTGACCTTTTTTCCCTTCTGCGGTGTACATACTGCGTTGAAATAACCCAGGCTCCGCAGGGTAGTATCATTAAATGTCACCTTGCCGTCAACGGTTATCTGCAAAGGGTAGCTGCGTGACCGGAAATTATTCAGCTTCATATTTACTTCGCTGACCAAAGTTTCTTTTTCCAGTTCATATTCTATCCACGCAGTTGACAGGCTGCCATCATTCACCCAATCTGATAATTCATTGTCATCATAACTCTTAAAAGCGGAATCAGGATTAGCCCCCGCAGTGGCTTTTGCAATAGTAATAGCTCTTCTTGTTGGGCTGAAAGAGGGAGTCAAAGGAGTGGGTCCTCTGTCTAAATTGGAGGGAAGGCCTGCAGCAGGTAACGTTTCAGACAATCCGTTTTTGGAAGTAAAAGCTTTTGTTGTCAGTAATACTGTACTACTCTTTAACCCATCAGCACTGGCCTTAATAGTGATAGCTCCCGGCGTAGTGGTGGATCGTATCAATACCCTGTTCACGCCATTCTCAACCGGAAGCTCCTTTGATAAAATATAATTACCGGGCCCCTGTGCCATTCCACCCCTCCACTCCGCTGGCCCATCCATCGTAAAACTGATCATATCAAGAGCCGTGGGACAGCGGTTGCCTTTTGCATCCACCACTTCTACTTCTACCAGGGCAAGGTCATGACCATCGGCCCTGAAAGGCACCGG
Organism: Chitinophagaceae bacterium; assembly: GCA_016787085.1. Classification (GTDB taxonomy): domain Bacteria; phylum Bacteroidota; class Bacteroidia; order Chitinophagales; family Chitinophagaceae; genus VBAT01. Next base: position 45,921 of record JAEUVJ010000045.1, read on the forward strand.
TCTTTTTATATTGGTCAACCGCAATGCCACCGGAGTTCCTGCTGTATTTATTTGCATACTGCACACCTGTTTCCCGTTCACATCGAATCCCAGCGCGGATATTGTACCTGGTTTCCACTCAATATTTTTAAAAGTGAAAAGGAACCCGTCGCTCTTTTGTCCGAATCCTTTTGATTGCCCGTTTACTTTCAGCTCCACTTTTTCTGCAGATGAAATAACATAGATATCCTTTTTCACACCAGTCGCATAATTCCAATGTCCTATTATATGTATGCCTGGCCTCCTGGGGTTCACCCATCCATCCCACATTACCTGGTGGGCATAGAAATTTTGTTTTTTGATTCGAAGTGCATCCACTTCACCGCTCCGGCGATAATTCTCTGCACCCCGGTGATGTGTATTCGTTTCAGAAAAGACGATATTAACACCACCCGCATTTACCCGCTTACCTGTTCCCGGTCTTTCTTTCCAGAATTCGTACCACCGTTTTACATTTTCCACTGCATGTGACTCCATATTCCGGTTGTACGAGGAAGCATCCTGCCCGTTATGCAGCGGGCCGTCCCCGTCTTTATGATAAGGGGGTGTATGATCATCCCAGTATTTACGCAGTCCTTCGTCCCGGGAGTATTCAGTGGCCCACATCGGTATATCAGCGCTTTTGTTGGTGTACAACATCTCACCGCCGTATTCAGCAGTCTTACTATCCAGCATTTCTCTTGAACCAATAGCCCTTCCCCCGTGCGGATCGTATTGGTCACGGATCCCTTTCATTTCCTGCATGTGTTTTTCACTGATGGACTCGTTGCCACATTCATAAAAGATGATGCTGGGGTTATTCTTATTGTAAATGATCGCATCCCGCATTACGGCAGTCCTCTGTTCCCATCGCACCCCTTCCACATCTCTCTCTGCATCGCCTGCGGGCATCGCCTGCATCAGTCCCACCCGGTCACAACTCTCCACATCCTGCTTCCACGGAGTGATATGCATCCATCTTACCAGGTTACCATTGCTTTCCACCATCAGTTTATTACTATAATCGCTCAACCATGCTGGTACAGACAGACCGATCGCCGGCCATTCATTCGATGTTCGCTGCGCATAACCATGAACCAGTATGACCCGGTCATTCAGCCAGATCATCCCGTCTTTGAAAGCGGTCTTACGAAATCCTGTTTTTGTATGAACAACATCCACGGGTTTACCGTCAATCTTCAGGATGGTTTGTACATTGTACAGGTATCCATAGCCCCAGCTCCAGAAGTTGAGACCCTTTACCCGGGAAACCGCTGCCACTGTCCTCGTCTTACCGGCAGGGATCATCACTTTATCGCCAGCGAATTTTTTCACAGGTTTGTTATACAGGTCGGTCATTACTACTTCATACTGCACCTCCTGCGCCTTCCCGCTTTCATTTTTTACCTGCGATACGGCATGTATTGTTGCGGCTCTTCCTTTAATATTAAAGCTGTCTGCAAACACATAAACACCTGTGGTTCCCAGGTTGGAAAAAAGCGGCAGTGTCTGGTAAACTTTTCCTGTTACGTGGAGAAAAACATTCTTGTTGATACCTCCGTAATTGGCATTAAAATTCTTATCCTCCCATTGATATTTTGTATTTGTGGCTTTCTCCCTATAATCCCAGTCACTATTTATTCTTGCAGCGATCACGTTGTCTTCTTCCCCGAATTTCACCAGGTCCGTAATATCAAACCCAAAAGAGGTCACCCCGTTTTCATGCAAACCAATATGATTCCCGTTCACATAAAAATCGCCTGCCTGGCGAATGCCTTCAAATTCAATAAATACTTTCCTCCCCTTGTGTTCAGCCGGAATACGAAAACTTTTACGGTACCAGGCGATACCTGTTGAAAGGTCCCTGATATCTTTGTGAAAAGCTTCGTCTTCGTTCCAGGCATGGGGCAATGTTACTTTTTTCCACCCATCATCATTGAAGCCGGCTGACACAGCAGCAGAATCATCTCCCACGAAAACTTTCCAGTCTGAATTGAAATTGTATTTTACCCGCTGAGAATGGCCTGCATAGCAAAAAATACAGGCAAAAAGAATCACTATAGTATGTCTGATCACAACAATGAATTTAAACGCAGCTATTTCATTTTATACAACTCTGTTCCGGCAAGCAGGAAACAACCCAGGCCGTAATCCTCAAAATCAGGTGTGGAATCATAATTCACAGGCTGGCCATCTTTCGGTTCTTTACCCGTTCCCTGCACATAACCCAGCTTGCCGTTGGGATGTACACATTCTTTCACCATGGCATTCCATGCCTTGAGAATAACAGGGAGGTATGTTTTCTTATCCACTACCCCGTTATTGATACCCCACGCCATTCCATAAATGAAAAGAGAAGTGCCGCTTACTTCTTTCCCGCCGAAATGATTGGGATCGTGCAGGCTTACGTTCCAGTAACCATCCTCCCGCTGTATGGCAGGCAATGCCGATAACATAGCTTTGAAATCTTCCAGGTACTCGTTATAGTGAGGATCTGTTTTCGGCAATGCTTCCAATGTTTTTGCCAATGCTGCCACCACCCATCCATTGCCACGGCTCCAGTAACAATCTTCTCCGTTGGGTTCTTTATAAGGCGGCACAAAATCTTTATCCCTCCACCACAATTTATCAGCCGGGTTATATAAACCCTTTCCACCATGTTTGTACTTGGTAAAAGCATACATTTCATACATCCTGTTAAAATAACTTGTGTCGTTATACAGGTTGCCCAGTTTAACGAATACGGGCATGGCCATCTGCAAAGCATCTATCCAGTTCCAGTCGTCCACTTTGCCGGTCAGCTTCATGGAATCAATAGAGGCTTTGATATCCCGTATTCTTTCGGGATGTTGTTTCCCATCCAGCAGGTACATATCAATATACGTTTGTCCGCAGCATTGATTATCTGCGTTGCGGGTTCGGATACCACCCCGCAATCCCCATTTATGCTTTTCGCCCCATTGCAAGGCATAATCGTAATACGCTTTTTTCTTATCAATACCGTACAAGGCCATTAATCCCTCATAATACACCGCTCTTGTCCAGATATTCGACGGCCGCTCGATATTGGTAAAAATAGACTTCCCTGCATCGGGCCATTTATTCATGAAATACTGGTTGGTAAGCCGTAAAGGCTTTACTATTTTCTTTTTAGAAGGAAGCTTTTGCGCAGCAGCGCCAAAAACAACAAATAGCGGAAGAAGTAAAAAAAATACTCGTTTCATATAGCGGCAATAAGAGTTAAAAATATGCTGCATGTTACTTCATTTTGAGGGTTCAGGTATCCTGTAGTATCCTGACAAAACGGGCAATGGACAATTGGCAATAAGCAATTCTCAGCTATCCGGTTCTATTGCCTATTGCCAATTACTTGTTACTCCCCACCGGTTTCAACTCATCAGGGCTGTCTTTGGTATAACTATCCCATGTTTCTTTCGACGGTGAAATAAACAGGTCTTTTATGACGGGCAATTCCACTTTATCCGTTGGATCGAATTTATCCGACGACATATATTTTTTGATGCTATAGAATAATTGCCGCGAGGCAGCAAAAGAAGAAGTATCCGAAAGATCAGCGCTGCTGACGATCAGTTTACCATTCTCCGCTTTTGCTTCAAATACCAAACCCAGTTTCCGGTTCATGAACCATGTATCAATGGGCTGCACCAGCGGTTTGAATCCCTTAGGAAAATCTTCGAGGTGCATGACCTGCGATTTATTCACAATACTCCACCACTGGAAGTTACTATGGCTCTCTGTCGGAAAATCGGTAAACAAAGAATGTTTGAACTGAACCAAAATCCCCGTCACATGCGGCGGCCGCATCTTGAACCAGGAAGTATTCCAGAATACGGGAGTAAACTGCATCGCAATCTCCTTTCCTTTCACCACCTTACCTGCCGCATTCAAAAAAACCTTGCCCCCTTTTTCCAAAATGCTTTCTGCCGTTTGATCCAATGATGTGCAATAATAGACATCAGACGTAACAGGTGGCAGCGATGAAGGATATACCCATACATCCCAGTCATTGGCGATGGGCAATTTTTCAAATCCCACTTCCAACTTATAATGACCGGCAATCGGGATATCATTTAACGGAAAACTTATTTTACCTGCAGACTGGTTGGCCCCTGTAACAAAAGATTGCGGGGCAAAATTCCCTTTGCGCACCACCTCTCCCCTGTCATTCCTCAATGACCACTGCAGTATCACATTCTTCAATTCCACTTTGCCAAAATGAAACAACTCTACTTCTGTCTCCACCATTTCATTATTGGTAAAAACGAACTTAGGCAGCTTTGCCAGTATCACGGTCGGAGCACAAAAACGACTGAACTCCTTTGCACTGATATACCCTTTTTCATCCCAGAATGCATCGAGTACACCTATCAGCGCCGTACCCTGCCCGGGAAAATCCTGTAACCCTAATAACTGGAATCCCGCCAGCCCGGGTGTACGCAGGTCTTTTTCTATTTCGGCTTTGTAACATAAAGCCTGCAGTTTGCCTGAAGCAAGCAGGAAATCTTTTGCCTGGTCTGCCATTCCATGATCTTCCAGGTCCTGTTTGAACAATTCAAAATTCCTGGCTTTATATACACCTGTATATTTTTTGATCTCATCGAAATTAGGGTACACACACCATTGCCCCATTTCATGCGTCACATAGGGCACATTGAAATCTTTGACAGCGGAATAATAATTGGAATTACTTTCCGGCGCTGCATTCGTCCATCTTAATCCTCTGGGGCCCGATTTGACCATATATTGATTTTCCGGAACCAATGGCCAGCTCATGGCCACTGATGCACCGGTATAAACACGGCGGTTATCCTTCGCTTTCCAGTAATTGACAAAATCAGCCAGATACTTTGCCTGGTTTCTCCCGGCAGGTTCATTACCGGCAGCCAGCATACAGAATGAAGCGTAATTACCATATGCTTTCACTATCCTGTTCGTTTCATCATAGATATACTGATCAATGAACCGGCCATCTCCTACCGATGTGCCGTGATTGGGCCATGTCGGCGCTTCAGGTTGTAAATAAAAGCCTGTCTTATCTGCTGCCACGAATGCCGCTTCCGGCGGGCACCAGGAATGAAACCGCATATGATTCAGTCCATAACTTTTGGCAATACGGAATATCCTTTCCCATGCAAGCACATCCATAGATGGATAACCAGTTAACGGAAACTCGCAATTGTTCAATGTGCCTCTTAAGAATACAGGCTGCCCATTGATCATGAATTGCGTACCCCGGATACTGAACTCCTTCATTCCAAACTGTACTCTTTTTGTCGCAATAGTACTATTGGCTTCTGCCTTCACCGTAAGGCGATATAAAGCCGGGTTGAACTCATCCCATAATACCACGTTGTCCGTCATGGGCAGCATCAACTCAACTAAAGTTGTATCACCGGGCTTTACCGGGATATTATCAAACACTTCCTGCGTATGCTGCAATACATTGGTATTAAAACTTTCAGCGGAGGCCGTGATGATAGCCCTTGTTTCATTTTGTCCTTTATTCAGCACCCATATTTTCAGCTTCGCCTGTTTATTCTTTACATCGGGATATACCTGTACATTTTCGATCTGCACATCCGGCAAAGCCTCGATATACATTTTACCAACAATACCATTCCAGTTCCCCTGCGTATGATCGGACACACTATGCGAATCAGGCCCGACATTCATGTCTTTGATACGATTATCAATGCTGATCGTAAGGAGGTGCTTTCCGGGTTTCAACTTACCAAGATCAAAACCATGAGAAATGGATAAAGAATTGCTGTTGCCCACTTCAACTGCATCTATCCAGACCCGCGATTGTGTATGCACTCTTTCAAAAAAAAGTTTCGCCTGCTTTCCATTCCAGTCAGCGGGAATACTGATCTCCTTCTGGTACCATGCACGGCCCACATAATGTTTAGCAGGCGTCAGCCAGAAAGGGATCTTCAGATTATCTTTTGTTCTGTATTTCGTCAGTGAGGGCCGGAAGAAGAAAGAACTATCATAGATGCTTCCTGTCCATTGTGTTTGCAATGTAATATCATCACCCTTACCCCTCTGCGCCATAGAGCCGGGTAATATGATCGTCTCTGTTAATACATGGCTGAACCATTTTTCAACAATGCCTTTATCCTGCCGGTCTATTGCAAAACGCCATTCGCCTGCAAGGGATATTTGCTGGGCATAAACAGTGACTTCAACGATAAAAAAGAAAGCAAGAAAGAAAGTTGTTCTGCGGGTATTCATGCTTATGGGTTGGATTTATTTACCCAATATATACTTTTTCAGCTTACCCGGTTTGACCTCTTTGATGGCATTGACAACGATCTCTGCATTCAGTTTGGCGCCATCAATGTTGGTATGCGTATGATCCACCGGGAAAAAGGGCTTTACTTTGTCTGCTCCCATCTCTTCGTACTTTGCAGCCACCAGTTCATTCAGGTTAATGAAATAGGCTCCTTCCTCTTTAGCTACCTGTTCTGCCCATAAGGCATACGAATCGGCAGCACGAACCACTTTGCCATCCTTCCAGTTGTTACGGGGGATCAGTGAGCAGACAACCGGGACAGCTCCTTTATCTTTTGCCTCCCTGATATACCTTCTCATATACCAGCCGAAAGTACGTACCACCTCCTGCCTTTTGGTGATCGGGTTATATATCTCTTTCGATTCATCACCGATGCCCCGGATCGTTCCTCTTGCTCTTGCCGTATCATCCAGCGGCCCTGCATCGTTATGTCCAAATTGCATGATCACATAATCTCCTTTCTGCAGTTCTTTAGATATCCGGTCCCACCTTCCTTCGGTAATGAACGTACGGCTGCTTCTTCCGCCGATAGCATGATTGCGGATACTTATTCTATTAGTGTCGAAATGATCTGCGATGAAACTTCCCCAACCCCATTGCTGGTTCTTACCTGTGCCATCGCCATTCCGTACTGTAGAATCGCCAATGATATAGAACACGGGCTTTTCTTTTTTACCCAGGGCAAAAGAACAAAGTGCCAGGAGAAGCAACACGCCTGCTACCAGCTTGATCCTCTCCCCGAAAGTTGATTTACTTTTCATATGAAGTTTGTTATTGTCCGGCCAGGTATTTATTCAGCCCGATAGCCGGGTTTTGCTGTATTCCTTCCACTACAGAAGCCGCATTCACTGCTGCCCCTTCTTTATTCGTATGGGTATGATCTCCGGGAAATAATTGCTTTACCCGATCGGGGCCCCACTGATCGTATTTACCGGCAGTTATCGCATTCAGATCAATAAAGAATGCTCCTTCCTGTTCTGCAACTTCCTTTGCCCATTTACCAAAATCATTGTTCGCCCTGGGTACTTTACCATCCTTCCAGATATTCCTCGGTATCATGGATAACACTACAGGTATGGCTCCTTTTACCTTTGCATCGCGGATAAATTGCCGGATATACCAGCCGTATGTATGAACCGTCTCTTTTCTTCCATCGGCAAACTCCAGTTCGATCACTTCTTCCCCGGTTCCTTTTAATGTTCCCCGGTTCCTTTTGCTTGTATCAGGATAGCTGCCGTCATTATGACCAAACTGCATCATCACATAATCGCCGGGTTTCAACAATGAATCCAGCCTGCGCCACCTGCCTTCATTGGTAAAGCTACGTGAACTTCTGCCTGCAATGGCATGATTAGCCACTTTGATCCTGCTGCTATCGAAGAAATCGCTGATCAGTGTGCCCCATCCCCATTGCTCTTTATTGGTATTTCTTACAGTGGAATCACCTGTGATATACAGCACCGGTTTTTTTTCCTGCAGTAAACTAAAAGAATAAATGATACTGCTCATGATGAATAACGTTGTGAGCAGGCCTGTTCTTTTAATGATCTTATTCATATTCATCATACTTATTTATTACTGGTTTGCGGAAACTGAATAACAGGTTTCCGCACCTCTTTCATTCCCTCTCCAAAATAAAAACCGGTATGAGGCGGCTGATTATACGATGTATTCTGCCAGGCAATACTCAGGCGGTATTGCGGGTCCTGCATCAGCGTATGGAATCGTTTGGAAGAAAGGATCGTAGTGGTATAGATGCGCAGTTCTTTATTATCTGCCGTTCTCCAAATCACTTCTTCCCGCCAGTCGCCAAACAGATCAGCCGATAAGCAGGGAGTAGCTTTTGTTCCGTTATTAGCAACACATCCTTCCGCCGTCAACAGGTTAATAGTTGTGTCATTATTCCAATCCCATTTATCAATACGATTCTTATCCAGCAATTCTCTCGTCAGGTCATCATCCCACCATATTACAAAGTTGGCTGACGAAGGCGTTTTGTTTGATATCGTTTTTCCTTTTGTATCCCGCAGTCCCCCGGGGCCGCCCCAGTTTTCAAAACCGGGATAACGGGGATCAATATCAGCAGCTACTCCTCTTCCAACATCCACTCCGGGAGCCAGTGAAAAAAGAACTTTCCCCGTACGTGCATCAAATTGTGCTACTCCTGGTGTATTCAATGCAATGGTCCGTTCTTCATTCTCATGAATACCGAATACTTCTAATCCGGGATTTGACGGATCAAGATCACTTAAGTGAATCGCATCCCCATGCCTCAACCCGGTCGTATAAAGTCCTTTGCCATCGTCATCCACTGTCATAGCGCCGATACAAATTTCATCCTTACCATCATTGTCCACATCTGCCACGCTCAGGTTATGATTACCCATGCCTGAATACGGGTTATCCTTATCCTTTGAATCGAATACCCATCTTGAAGTGAGTTTCCCGTTCCGCCAATCCCATGCAGCCAATACCGATCTTCCATACCAGCCACGAACAAACACAGCGCTTGGCAGCTTTCCGTCGAGATAGGCAACACAAGCGGTAAAACGATCGGAGCGGCTGGCCGTATTATCATTGCCCCCATTGCCACCGATACCGCCCCATCCATTCAATGGGTAGCGATCAGTAATATAGCTGGCCGTTGCCAATATGACTCCCGTTACCCCATCAAACACAGTAATATATTCAGGGCCGTCCGCTACTTTCCCATACATATTCCCTTGCGGATCGCCATATCTTCTCCAATCTTTTGTGCTGTCGCCAACAATATTTCCTTTCCCATCTATCGTACCATCCGCAGTCTTACATATCATCTCTGCTTTGCCATCCCCGTCAAGATCATAGACCATAAATTGTGTGTAGGCAGCGCCTGAACGGATATTTTTTCCGAGATCAATACGCCAAAGCAGTTGACCATTCATTTTATAGGCATCTATGACCTGGTTGCCTGTAAAACCAGTTTGCGGCGGGTTCTTTGCATTGGATGGCTCCCATTTTAAAATGATCTCGTAGGCGCCATCGCCATCGAGGTCGGCAACGCTTGCATCGTTGGCGCTGTATGTGTATTTACTTCCCATCACTTCCCCGGGCGGCGGAATTTGTAATGGAACAGAAATGTATGACTGAGCGGGCTTGTTAGCAGGCAAAATATACGGTGTACTTTGCAAAAGCTCTTTCCCATTCACAACAGGTTTGATAAAATAGCTATTCAGTTTTGACTGATCAGCTTTTGTGTCAATAAAATTGGTACTACCGCTGATAGCTTGCTGATTTAATTTAACTGTTATACTCCCGGTTGTACGATACACATTGAAAGAAACAGCATCCGGGTCATTGGCCAATAACCTCCAACCGATATACACCTTCCCCTCTCCTATGCTTACTGCCACTACTCCCCGGTCGAGATTCTCCATAATCCTTTGTGCCGAAACAATGCATGGCAAAAAGAAGAAAACGAAAAATATAACAGGCGCTCTCATTATTTACTTGACAGCCGTTTCCTTTGCTACTGTCTTTGGCTTTATTATTACTATAGCAGGTTTCGGCGGGTTCTTCATCCCTTCTCCGAAATAAAAGCTGGTATGCGGGGGTTGGTTATACGCCACATTCTGCCAGGCAATACTCAGCCGGTAATGAGGATCCTGCATCAATGTATAAAACTTATGCTCTGTAGGAATAGAAGTGACGAATATCCGCAACTCATTATTGTCTGTTGTACGGTAGATCACCTCTTCCCGCCAGTCGCCTAAAATATCTGCTGACAAAACAGGATTGGACTTCGTCCCGTTATTGCGTACACAGTTATATTGCGAAGCCTCGAGCAGTTTTACCGTTTTTTCATTGGCATAATCCCATTTCTCTACAGAAGTGCCATTGAGTATTTCGCTTAAAACGTCACCATCCCATAAGATGCCCATATTACAGGCAGGCGTTCTTTCTGCTATCTTATTTCCTTTGCTATCAAATATGCCTGTGATACCGGCGCCTGCTACCCAGCATTCAAAACCCGGGTAACGGGGATCTATATCCAATGCCAGGCCTCTTCCAGGCCCTTCTCCATCCGCACCCGCTTTGACAGAAGCCTTTTTCCAAAGTACTTCACCTGTTCTCGCATCACGAAAGTTGGCGCCTGCATCATCAAACCGCTCCTGTATATCGAATACTTCTAGTCCCGGACGTGAAGGATCAAGATCCGATACATGCAATGCATCGCCATGCCCAAGACCCGTTGAATACAATCCTTTGCCATTATCATCAATGGTCATAGCGCCAAATATGATCTCATCTTTACCATCATTATCTACATCTGCCACGCTGAGGTTATGATTGCCCTGTCCCCGGTAATTCCTGTTTGAAGCAGGGTCATCACTGTCAAATGTCCATACATGAGAAAGCTTGCCGTTCTTAAAGTTCCATGCAGCTAAAACAGACCTGGTATAATATCCTCTCGTCATCACTAAGCTCGGTGTCTTTCCATCGAGATAAGCAACTGCAGCGAGAAAGCGATCCATCCTGTTCCCATATCCATCACCCCATATCTCTTTCAACTGGTCAGTTGTGGGGTTCAGGGAAGAAGGATGACGTGCAGGAATATAATCAGTTGTTGCCAGTGCGATACCGGTCAATCCATCAAACACCGTAAGATATTCTGGTCCGGCAAGAATATATCCCTTATCATTCCGCCAGTCTTTGGTGGAATCACCGATCACATTTCCCTTTGCATCCATGGTACCATCGGCTGTTTTCATTGCTACTTCTGCCCTGCCGTCTCCATCCAGGTCATATACCATGAATTGTGTGTAATGCGCTCCTTCACGAATATTCTTTCCAAGATTGATCGTCCAAAGCAAAGTGCCATCAAATTTATAGGCCTGGAAAACGGGGGGATCAGTGACCCCTGCCTGGCTATTGTCCCGTCCTCTTCCGGCCTGGTGCAGTACTATCTCGTATTCTCCATCGCCATCCAGATCAGCTACACTTCCGTCATTGGGAGAATAACCGGGTGGCGTTTGCAGAGGAATAAAGAAATAGGGTGCATTGCCCGGCTTTACTGTAAATGACTTACTGGCCGCCCCTTCTTTTCCCTTTATGACTGTTTTTACAAAATAACTTTTGTTTTGAAGCGTGTCAGTGACGGCATCAGTAAAGCCTGTTGTCTTTACAACAGGTGTCTTATTCAATTTTGCCGTTTTGCCATTGGCCGTACCATACACATTGAAGGCAATGTCATCCGGCTCAGACGCCAGTAACCGCCAGCTCACAAAAACCTTTCCTTCTGCGTTACGAACAGCTACCACGCCTCTGTCGAGGTATTCCATCATTCGCTGGGCATGAAGCCCCGAAAGCATTGTCAGGATAAGTAATATGCCGGTTGAGATTTTTTTCATAATAGCAGCTTTTAAAGTGTGCTGTATTGGACGTTTTTTCCTTGTGTACCCGTTGTCTTACCCGGAATTTTTATCGTATTAATTTCATGAGTAAAAAATAAGGCAGGTCGTATAACACTCCCTGCCTTTGCCTTGACGATTGCTTGCGTGAAAAACGTATCGGACTATCCGAAAGTCAATAATATTACCATTTGAACGGGAGGTACCAGTCCTTTGCCATCAGTTTTGCCCTGGCTGAGGAAGCGGCGCCTGAAGATATTCCGGATTTGATCAGTTTATTATACACACGGTCAGCAATGAAAGCCGGATCATTCCGGCGCATAGCTACACGAAGCAGATCGGCCCAGCGTGTACCTTCAAATGCATTTTCCAAAGCTGTTTCCCTTATCAATGCTGACTCAATACTATTCAAACTATCGGCGGCAGGAATGGCAAGGGTAACTAAATTGGCCCTGGCCCGGATACCAATGTTCCTGTACCAGTCAGCACGGTAATAAGGAACACCGCTGCCACCGCTGTTACGGGCATCAAAATTAAAAGGAGTGGCGTCCCAAAGTGTATTGTGATAGTCGGTCACATTGCTGGTAGGCGCCGGGTAAGCACCGGCAATACCATTATTCAATAAACCCCAGGAGAGCCTGTGTCTGCCTGCACGGTTAGCTGCTTCAGCAAAGCGGGCATGCAGGTGGGTCTGGCGGTACAGAAACCATTTGCCGTCTTTTACCAGTTGGTTAGCCGGCAGGTTAGTAACGTAATTAATGTAATTGTATAAAAATTTCATAACAACGGGCTGCCCCCCGATCTGCCTCCAGCTTAAACGTCCTCTCGCATCATACGGAATACCGGGTGTGCCCTGTGCCGGTACCTGCTGCTCGCTTTCCCACATCTCCATCACTTCCTGCGACGGTCTCACCAAGTAGTTACCGCCAATGGGTGAGAATAATTTTATCAGGTTATTCTCCGGCTGAAACTTATTATCAAAAGGCAATACCCATATCCATTCTCTTCTGAACCCATCAGATGCCCAGGCGCTTTCAAACATTATACGCCATCCGTCATTATATACCAACGTAGATGCATCACCTGCCCTTGAATAACTCACATAGTGATTAAATCCTCCGGCCCATCCAAGTTTATATTGCGAATAATAGTTTTCCCCTGCTGCGCCCTGTGTGGCCAATTCCATCACTTTGCGATAGTATTCCGCTGCTTTGATATAATCATTCTTCCACAGGTACAGATCGCCGAGAAGACATTGTTTGTTGATAAAAAACTTTTCTGTCGGGTATCCGTCTACGGTAATATTCAAATTAGTGCCGGCGGGGTATACATTTTTAAAAGGCAACGCCTCTGTAAAATTGACCAGGCTGTCCAGCAATACATTAAAAGAAAGCCTCGGAAAAGCCGATATGTCCCTTAACGCATCCAGGTTTTCCAATGCACTGGTCACATAAGGCACCTCACCATAATGAATGCCTAACTGCAGGTAGATGAATGAACGAAGAGCGCCGATATCAGAATAACGCTGATAGTACTCATCTTCCGTCATGCGCTTTTCTTTGAACATGATCGTGAAATGCTTCAATGCATCATTGCAGTTGATGATCAATTCATAGAACGGTCTCGGGCTCACATATGGGTTATTTGCCGCTACAGTATGTGTACTTACCTGGCGCAGGTATTCGTCCGCATTATTCGTAACATCAAGCAAGTCGCCGCGAAGCTCATTCAATATGATATACCGGTCAGCCAGTTTCATGAATTTTCCATATATACCCACCACGGCCGCATCGGCATCATACACATTCTGATAAGCCTGGCTTACATCCAGCTGATCCTCGGGTTTGATATCAAATATCTTCTTGCAGCCCATCACACTGGTGATCAGTACGGCAGCAAGCGCCAGTTTGAATACAGCAATTTTTTTCATATGCATCATTTTCGTAGTTCGTTTGTCAGATCATACGCATGGCGTATGTTTCAAAAGATAATTTTATAAACCGATCCTCACCCCCATGGTAGCCGAACGGAATTGCGGATCAAGTCCTGTATCAATTCCCTGCGCAAATACACTGGGGCTAGCGCTGAACTCAGGATCGTATCCCATGTACTTTGTAAATGTCAGCAGGTTATTGCCTGTAAGATATACAGTGGCATATTTAACAAAACCTGTCTTTAACGGAATGTTATAGCTCAGTGAAACATTGCGCAACCTGAAATAAGAACCATCTTCGATCCATCGGTCGCTGAAACGGCTATTCCCCATCGGGTCGCCGTAAGTAGCTTTAGGCATGTTGGTCACATGGCCTTCCGCCCGCCACCTGTTGGCAACACTGTTCAACTGGTTCTCTACTCCGCTGGCTGATTCAAGACGATAACGGAGGTAATTATATACATCATTACCTGCTGAAAAAGTAAACAGCACATTCAACTCAAACCGTTTCCAGGCAAGACGGCTCGTAACGCCCCCGAAAATATCCGGGTTAGGATCACCAATCACCTGCCTGTCATTCGCATCTATGATCTTATCCCCGTTCAGGTCGGTAAAATGAATATCGCCGGCGCCGAAATAACTATAGGAACCATCAAAGTTTTTCTTTTGTAAGCCAGCCGCAGCGGCTTCAGCCGCGGTACTGAAAACACCGTTTGTTTTATACCCGTAAAAAAGATTGGCAGCATTGCCTTCTTTTGTTAAAATAGTAGCCCCGGCAAATTCGGTCTCAAACTCACCACCCGGTGTCAATATTTCATTCTTGTATGTACCGGCATTTACACCTACATCCCATTTCCAGTCCTTACTATTGATCACCCGTACATTGACGCTTGCATCAAAGCCAAGGTTCTCCATGCTTCCCTCATTGGTAAGAATATTATTTACCCCTGTAGGACTGACCATCGTCTCATACATCAGCATATTATCCGTCTTGGAACGGTAAACATCCAGGCTGATCCCTACTCTTTCATTCCAGGCTGACACATCCACCCCGAAATTCAATTTTTTACTGGTCTCCCACTGTATGGCAGGATTAGGAATACCATTTCGTACAAGTCCCTGCATACCTAATAAGTTTTGGGACATATAGGTCTGCCTGGCCGTGTAGTTGCCTATGTCATCATTACCGGTAAAGCTGTAAGATGCCCGCAGCTTTAACAGGTCAATGAATGAACCCTTCATGAAATCTTCAGAAGATACCAGCCAGGCGGTCGCCAGAGAAGGCATCAGTGCATACTTAACACCGCCAATAGCCAGCCCATTAGCAGCTTCTGTACCAAAACGGGAAGATCCATCCATAGCTACGTTCAGGGAAACAAAGAATTTATTTTTGAAACCATAATCCGTATTAAAATAGGTGTTCATCCAGTTCCATTCGCCAATGCCGCCGCCTATCTGGCGCAAAGCGCCTGCGCCATTCTGTACGCTGATCAGTTCATCAGTGGCAGAGTTAAAGCCCAGGGCAAAATCCTGTTCTGCCTGGTTATGCTGGTAGCGGATACCGAGCCTGGAAGAAAGAGTATGTGTCCGGTTAAATACTTTGCTGAACTCTAAACGGGAATCCGAGAAAACACTGAACAGTCTTTTCACCTGTGAGCCAAGACGGCTGTCAGCAATGGCATTGCCCAGTGTATCATTGGCCACCCCTTTTCTTGGAATAAAAGTATTCTCCCGCACTTTATCATACACCACTCCGAATAAAGTAGAAGCGCTGAGTGTTTTACTGATCGCATAGTTGAACTTAAAAGAACCAAAAAAGCGGTAATACTTGTTAAACGCCTGCATATTGTCTATCAACACGGCAGGATTGCTGACGCCCAGTATATCCGCATCTTCCAGGTTAGGAGAGAATACGCCCTTATCGTTAACCTCATTAGCCGTTAAGAAAGGCGCTTTGGTCAGGGCCAGGAAAACCGGGGCTGTTTTATCCGATATGCCCTGGTCTTTCAGATTTTGTTCATTATAAGTAAAAGAGAGATTAGCCGACCCGGTAAATTTTTTGGAAAAATTGAACTCGGCGTTGAATCGTGTACTGTATCTCGTCAGGTCAGTGTTCTTAATAATACCCTCGTTCTTCATATAGCCAACGCTCAATGCATAGGTAGCGATATTATCCCCGCCGGTTACCTTCAGAAAGTAATTCCTGTTGACACCGGCCTTCATGATCTGGCTCTGCCAGTCAGTGTTATTATGATAGCGGTAGTACTCCGGGTGCGACTGGTCGTCAACCATAAACGGCATGGCCGCTACTTCAGCAGAACTCAGGCCCTTGCTTTGCAATATCTCGCCGAGATACGAACGGTAGCTGGCTGCATTCATCACAGGTAGCCTGTCAGGAACCGCAGTAATGCCGGTATAAATACCCACATCAATTTTAGTAGCCTGCTGTCTGGCTCTTGCCGTAGTAACGATGATCGCTCCATTGGCGCCCTTAGTGCCGTAGATAGAAGAAGCATCTTTGAGCACCGTGATGTTATCAATATCCTGCACATTGATCAAGGCCAGCGGGTTGGTATAGTTGTTGGCAATGATGCTCTCGCCGTAGTCGTTTGCGTCAAACAGCATACCGTCCACAATGATCAGGGGCTTATTAGTAGCAAATAAAGAATTATATCCCCGCAAATAAAGATTGGCACCTACACCCGGGGTACCCGATCTCCGGATACTGTTCAGCCCGGCCACACGACCCTGCAGCAACGCATCCAATGTTTCATTGGGCCTTGCCCATTCACCGGCGGCATCATACTTAGCCACCGCTCCAGGGATTTGACGCTGCATCGTTTTGCCAAAAGGCAGGGTTACTGCTTCCTGGAAAGAATGATGATCCTCATCCAGCAGAGAAACCATGATGCTGTTTTTCCCCTTCAGGAATACCTGTTTGGTCTCATATCCGTCGCCGCTGATGAGTATATCAGTGAATAAGGACGGTACATTCAATGAGAACTTGCCCTGCTCATCGGTAATGGCGGCAGAAAAATCTTCCACACTCACCCGGACGCCCACCAATCCTTTACCGGTAGCTGCATCGGTAATGGTACCTGTAATAGGTACTTTAGCCGCATCCGGTTTAGTCACCTGGGCACCACCTGTCTTCATCGCCAGCAGCAACACCAGTGCGGCAGCCGCTTTTTTCAGATTATATGATTTAATTAGAAACATCGTGCTATTGTTTTATTCTGTTCCTTTTACAATGATGGTTCGAGGCGGATATAGTCACATACAAGCGGGTTAGCAGCCGCCGTTGTACTATTGGCCGCTGTCAGGTAAATATTAAATAAGGGCCTGTATTGCGACATGGTGAATTCACCGATATACACTTCATTGAAATTATTCAGCGCTACCGTCGTGTATCCAAACGTGGTCGAAGTGGCGGTGCCTATTCCAAGTTTCTGGGTAAATGTGGCCGTTTGAAAATCATTTACCGCTACCCAATAAGCTTTGTATTTGATGGAAGGTACTTCCCTGATATCATACCGGATATTGAAAAGCGCTACGCCATGGCCAAGTACCAGCACATCTGTAAAATCTTTACCGGTCACGGTATTGAACCTGTCACGGAAATAGGTATTACCTCTCCGGTCGTGGCTGGTAGCGGCATAGCTCTCAGCTTGTATCAGGTAAGGTTTGAACTTACTGAAAGGCTGAACATCCGCCTGGTTCAGGATATAGATGATACCATTGCTGGTTTTGATCGTTTGCATAATGGCTGATGCGCTAACGGGAACTTTAGTGCCGAATTTTGAAAGTACCGTATCGGGTATAGAAGCCGGGTCATATACCTTATCCGTAGCAAAATCCTTTACTACGCTCCAACTGGCTGCATTGGTTGTACTGTCTGCTGTACCGGTTACATAATACAGTTTGTATTTGTTTACTTCTGCATCCCAGGCGGCATCTGTCAGCATGAATAAAGTGAACTCTTTGCTTTCATCCCGCAGATCATGTACGCTGTTCCAGAAAAGATTGGTATAAACGGAATCTGTACCCGGCTGATAGATCGGGTCGCCGGTAACCGGATTGACACCGATCACTACCGCATTCGTCGTATCGAACACGTTCCGGAAAAGGGACAGCATAAAGTTTTTCTGTTTGACCGGCGCCAACGGGCTATTATTCAGAAATTCCCAGCAGTTATCCAGCGCCGGCAGCAATTTATCTATTACCTGCAACACGCCATTGGAAGCATATTTATCTTTTCCTGTAATGTTAGCTTCTCCGATCTTGCTCCCGAGCATATTATTATACTTCCCCCCCTGCATCAGGATACGGGCTGCTGTGGTCACAGTGGTAGTATAATATAACTGGCCGGCGAGGTGGTTAGCAATGAATTTTTTAAGTTTATCCGCATTGCCTGATATAGCCGGATCCAGGGTAGCCAAAACGGTATTGGTAGGTGCAAAGGCCGTATAGTTGCGGGATGAAGCAAGCACCTGGTCATACCCGGTTTGTTTAAGGTAATTAGTAAAGGTGCTGAGATCCGGATTGGCGCTTATCAGTTCAAACAGGTTATTCTTCAGCGCATCATCGGTTATTGCATTATGATCATCGGTCTGTTTTTTACAGCCTGTAACAAACAAGGTGAATGCACCCGACAAACAAATGATCCAGTTTCTATACCTGCACATCATGGTTGGTTAATATTTAAATTACTATCACTGCTATATTTCACTCGGTTAAAAATAGACCATGGTACCATCCGGCCTGAACCTTGGCAGTATCTGGTCCTGGTCAATCGGGATAAAATGGATCATGTCCAGATTGTTATTGTTTTGTGTACCTACCAGCGGCGTGATGCGCACCGTTTGCTGTTGTGTTGTTGGGAAATCAATCACGCCCACCTGTCTGGCCGCCTGCCGGTTGCTGTTGCTTGCATTCTCTATATAACGCTTCCAGCCTATGGCTTCCAGTTCTGCATCAGTGCCGGTTGGTCTTGCATCAGTAAAGTTCATGGTACGCTGCATCAGCACGCCGTTAACCTCTACCTGGCAAAGCATATTGGAACTGGATGATTGTTTTTGCCAGGAATAACAGATCCATACTTTATACCTTCCTTTAATGATGGGCGGTGTTTTCATTTCCCACCAAACAGGCCGGTTAGGCAGCCCCATCGGCAGCATGTTCACATCATTATTCACTGAATAGTTACTGATACTACTGGAAGTGGAGTACAGGTAGGAAAGTGTATTGGTGCCTGCCAGTGGACCCCATCCCCAGTAATGATCCTTAATAGGCTTATCTGCTTCAGTAGGTCTGGCAAAATTATAATTGGCTCTCTTGTAGTAAGCCGGCAATTTCATGATCTCTTCAAAAGCCGATACATCCCAGTACAAGGCTGTTGGCTTCCGGTACTTCACCATGAAATGCGCTTTGGTATCGTGCCATACACCGTTAGTAGCAGCATTATCGCTCTTTGGCCTGTCCAGTTTCACCCCAATCTCCAGCACCCCGTTAAATACATCCTGGTTCAGTATCACCTCCTGCTCGATGAGTTTCACGCTGACCACTTCCTGTGGCAGCCATGTTTCATGTGTAGCTGTACCGATGATATCTCCCAGGAATTTCAGTCCGTCAGATACGTGGTAGGCCACATACATATTGAGACTGTCATTTGCATTGGCCGGATTGCCTGTCTGAGAATATTTTGCTTTTAATGCGGCATAGCTGGTAATACCGCTATCTGCCAGTGCCTGGTTGCTTTCTGCAAACACGGTGAACCATCTTCTTGACAGGTCCGGGTCAACCGTATTCAGCTTGGTGTAGTAGCCTGTTTCCTGCAATGCCTGCACAAATATGGAGTATTCCGGTTTTTCTTCTAACTGTTTCGCCAGTGTTTTGGTAGCCGGCAGCAATACGGCATTGATCACATGGATGATGCCGTTTCCGACCCTGATATTCGATTCCAGTACTGATGCCTGGCGATTGATAATATACCTGGAAACTCCCTGGTCATTCGCTACCGAGGTGATCAGGTATTGTCCGTACATGGTGATCACGGGCAATTTGCCATCTGTAAAAGATTTGCTGAAAACAGTATCCTCCAACAGGTGCAGCCTTACCATATCCTTCAGTGTGTTCAGGTCGGCCGCTTCAACCGAAGCAGCGCTGATCTTGGTAAGATATGCCCTGACACCACTGTTGGTAGGTGCAAAACAGGTATAAGCCCCGTAAGCATTCAGAAAAGCAGCGTTTCCTGTCCGCTCCAGTATCTGGCGGAAAAGGGAAAAAGAATCGGGGTGCTTGTCTAAGTACCCGACTATATTCACATCATCTGTAGTGGATTCCACTATGTTCATCTTTTTACAACCGGTAACAAAGATGAAACCTGCGATGGTGATGATAGCTGTTAACAGGAGCAAAACTCTTTTCATATACTGCAGATTTTGATTGGTTATCTGTAAAAGGGGTTTTGAACAAGAAGGTTGTTTGTTTGCATTTCATACAGGTATATCGGAAAATAATGGCTATTGTGGTCCTGCATTTTAGCCTGGGCCGATTGCTGCATATTGGAGGGCACACTTTGTGATACCGATGCCAGCAGAATACCCAGTCTTGCATAGTTATTTCTTTTGGCATTTCTCAGCACATCATACCAACGTTTGCCTTCATAACAAAATTCCCGTGACCTTTCCTGCAGAATAAAATCCTGGATCAGGTTCTTATCGCCCGGGGCCGGAGCCAGGTCGGTTGCATCCAGTGCATTGGCCCGCTGGCGGATGGTATAAATAAGAGCCAGTGCATCGGCGCCGTTATTGATCTCATTCAGTGCTTCTGCTTTCATCAGCAGTATATCTGCATAGCGGTAAAAGAACCAGTGTGCGTAGCTTTGCTCAAGTACCCGAAATGATATGGCATTGACCCCCACATATTTCCAGATAGTGGTGGTGGCGGCCCTTACCGAAGCGCCGTCTCCCCGTATATCATAATTCTGATCGTTGGTAAAGTCAACCGTGAATACCCTGTCCATAATATCAGCCGCCATGATCCACCGGCGGGTGCTGAAACCGGAAGAGAACATCCTGACGTAAGGATTCAGTACCTGTGCATCAAACTGGAGTTCAAATATCCCTTCATTAGAGTTGCCATTATAATAAAGCGTATTGAACCAGCCATCATTGTACTCGATCACCGGTCCATTCACCGTAGCACCCCTGATGAGTCCGAACTTTTGTGAATTGATCACCTTATCGCACTCGGCGATACACTCGTTGTACTTGTCCATCCACAGGTATACATCGGCCAATATTGTATTGATAGTATAAACGGTGACCCGTCCTTTATCAGAAGCTACATCCCCATAAGACGTCACTGCCTTTCCTTCTGCCAGCTTAAGATCAGCAACGATGCGGTTCAGCACGGTATCCCGGCTGGATTTCGCAATAGGATTAATATTCTCATCGCTGAGTGTGGCATCTAATTTCAAAGGCACATCGCCGAAACTTCTGACCAGGTAGAAATACATCAGGGCCCTTATCGTCAGCGCTTCGCTGAGATAATTATCCAGTTGAGCCTGCGTGAATGTATTGTCGTTTGCCAGTACTTCAGGCGCCTTTTCGATCACGGTATTGCAAAAATTGATTGTGCGATAGAAAGGCCTCCAGTTGGCATTGACATTAGTAGGCTGGGTATTGACATTTACCAGTTCCAGGTCATCGCTGCTGGCAAAAGTTGCCGGTGCAATATTGTCGGCCCTGCCTTCTCCCCACACAAATAATAACTCGGACAGGGAAGGTATATATCCCGTAGAACTATAGTTACCGGTTGACCCTTCCATCATGGATGAATAGATACCGAATACCGAAGCTTTTACCTGTTCCTTCGTTTTCCAGAATTCTTCTTTAATGATCCCGTCCTGGGGTTTCAGGTCAAGCCATTTTTTGCAACCCGTCATTACCAGCACCGCGGCTGCCATCAACGAATACTGAATAATTCTTTTCATTTTTTATTTCTTTTTTTCTACCATCTATCAAATTAAAATCCTGCTACCAGTCCCAGCGTAATGATCCTGGCCGGCGGCGTCATTGAATTATCGAAGGCCACGCGGAACGGATCGGACCCCCTGCTGGATATTTCAGGATCCTGGCCGGTGTACTTCGTAAAAGTCAGCAGGTTCTCAGCCGTTACATAAGCACTGAGCGTTTTCATCTTCAGTTTTGATAATATTTTTTTGTCAAAGGTGTAGCGGGCTGTTATCGTTCTGAAACGGACATACGACGCATCTTCTACATACCGGTCGCTGCCCAGCCAGTTGTAGCCACCGGCAATCAGCGCACGGGGTATATCTGTCACATCTCCTTCTTTTCTCCAGCGGCGCAATACAGCAGTACTCTGGTTATCGAAATAATACATGTTGCTGGTGTTCATCTTGGTCCCGTTCACCACATCATACCCCAGCCGGAAGCTGAAGAAGGTGCTGATCCGTAAATTTTTCCAGGTCAATGACGGCCCGAACCCGCCCGATAGTCTGGGGTTACTGTTGCCGAGATACACCACATCCATATAGTTGATGTTGCCATCATTATTGATATCCTCATACATAGCATCGCCGGGCTGGAATATATAATCCAATGAAGGATAGCTGAACCGCATATAAATAACCTGGCCATTGGGTCCTATGATCGGTTTGCCATCAGGGCCCTTGGCAATAGTGGATTCTTTGTCCTTATATACTCCTTTGTACTTGTAGCCATAAAATGAACCAAAGGGGTTATCAATTTGCAGCAGGCGCAGGTATTCACCATTCCTGGTCACATCGCCGCGGCTATTGGGATACAGCGGGGATATTTCCCGGATGATGTTCTGGTTAGCTGAAATGTTGAAATCAAAATTGACAGCAAAATCTTTTCCCTTATACGGCTGTGTCCATACAGCCAGTTCCCAGCCCTGGTTGTCCATGGTGCCCACGTTCATGAAAACAGAATTGTATCCGGTATAGGAAGCGATCTGCAGCCCGTCAAAGAACATATCCTGAGTCCTGTTACGATATATTTCTGCGTCCATCCGCAGGCGCCCTTTATAGAGGCTTACGTTAGCGCCGATGTTAGCACCGTGAAGCGTTTGCCACTTCAGGTTTTTCAATTCCATGCGTGACGGGAATACACCGGCCTGGCCAAGATAAGTATAGTTATAAGTAGTATATGTATTAAAAAACAGGTAATCATACCTTGGTGCTTCGCCGGCAATACCATAGCTGGCCCTGAAACTGAGGTCATCTACATTTTTGACTTTCTGCATGAATTTTTCATCCGATATTCTCCAGCGGAAGGATAACGAAGGGAATAAGCCGTAACGGTAATTAGGACCAAAACGTGAATTACCATCTCCTCTTATTGTAGCATTGAAAAGATATTTATCCTTGAACCCGTACTGCGCACTGATGATGCCGCCTACTGAGCGGGTTTGCGACATACCTGACACAGCTCTCAACTCTGCATTTTGTGTACGGGACGGCACAGATGGATCTATCAGTAACGAAGAAGCCGTGTTGGAGGTCATGATTTCCTGGTAAACCGCTTTATAATCATTGGTGAGCAATGAAACAAATGCAATAACAGAATGGTTCTCGTTCTTGAACCTGGGTGTATAAACCAGGTTGGATTTGGTACCTACGCTGAACGCATCCACATCACCGTCATAGGCCCTGTTCACGACTGTTTCCGTATTCGGCCTGCCCGTGGCTATCTGGGGCAGGAAGCTGTTATTCTTGGTATTGTTGATATCAAACTGAATATCAAATGTGGCTTTCAGCACCCGTTTGATAATGTCATAATCAATCTGGAAACGGGGAATGATCCTTTCTCCGATCACCCCGTATATCGCCTTGTCGGCCATAGCCACAGGGTTGTAAATGCGGCTGTACTGTCCTTGTACATTTCCAGCCGGTGAAAAATAATTCGTGGTCAGGTTGCCGAGCTCATCATATTCAAATACGCTCATGTTCGGCATTTTGATATACGCCATCCCCCTGATGGATGCTTCGCCGCTGGCAGCATTGGACCCGAGATAGTTCCTGCTCTGATTGGTGTGTGTATAGGCGATACTGGTAAAGAATTTGATCTTGTCAGAAACAGTATAGTCGAGATTGATACGGGTATTGACTCTTTGCAGGGCCGTGCCGATCGTGATGCCTTTCTGATCAAACAGGCCGACAGAGGCAAAGTACTTGGCCTTTTCACCGCCGCCGTTCAGGCTCACGGTATGATCCTGCAATGTTCCTGTCCGGGAAATAGCATCCACCCAGTTGGTATTGTTGCTGTAATTATGATACCAGTAGGGGTCATTAGGATCGTAATTAAATTCACGGACACCGGTAGAACTCATAGTAGTGCCTATCCTGTTCATAAAAGCTTCAGGTATCAGGGTAGAATACTGGTCGCCATTCAGCAGTGGTATAGGCTCCGGCACCAATGAAACAGATCCCTTAAAAGTATAATTGATCGAAGGTTTACCGATACTTCCTCTTTTGGTAGTGATCACAAGCACCCCATTGGCTGCCCTGGAACCCCACACTGCGGTTGCTGCTGCATCTTTTAATACAGTAATATCTTTTATATCAGCCGGAGAGATATTAAGTAACTGGGCATAGCCCTGCTCATCGGCTGTACCAAAATTAAAATCACTGGGTATTTCAGTATCATACGGCATACCATCCAGTACGATCAGCGGGATACCGGTGGAGTTGATAGAAGAAACACCACGGATACGAATATTCATGGCCGCACCGGGGTCACCACTCGCCGCAGTAATGTCCACACCGCTCAGGCGGCCCTGCAGGGCCTGGTCAATACTGGCTGAATTCATTTCCTCCAGTTCCTTCGCACTGATCTTGGATACGGCTGTAGTAAGGTTCTTTTCCTGAATGTTTACCATACCATTGGAAGAGGTCGGGCGTGAAATAACGACTACTTCACCAAGGTCTGTCTGCTGCGATTCCAATGAAAAATTGATCACGGCCTTGCTGCCGATATCCTGTGTCAAACTTTTATAGCCGATAATACTGATGGATATCTTATTTTTCGGGTTAACATTTTTCAGGATAAAATTTCCCTCTATGTCGGTGGATGTTCCATGTACAATACGTCCATCTGCATCCAGTTCAGACACAGAAGCCCCCTGAATGGCTTTACCACTTTTATCAGTGACCTTACCCCGTATCATCTGCTGTGCAGTAGCTGACAAGGCCAGTACTGCCACCATTACGAAGGACAACCCGATTTTTAAAATACTCTTCTGCATATATTTTTATTTGGCGGAGTTAGTATATCAGTTACTTCTCATATAATTATCAACCAGGTGTATCATACACCTATTGCTCAGGTTATTGCTGTTGGCGATTATGACATTGCCCGAACGGTTCATCATATCATTCAGCACAATAGCATTCGGCGTTGAGTTATTCACGAATAAAGTAGAAGGATCCCCGTTCGGAAATTTAAAGATCGTTTCAAAGGTTCCGCTTTCCTGGCCGTCACTCCCGATATTCCTTTTGTTCAGGATATGGTAGTAAATGAAATTAGAAACCTTTTCCCTGTCGGCCGGAGTTGTTGGATTAAAATTCGGCACCATCGCAGGCGCAGTACCTGTCCCCGGCAATAAACCTGCATTGACAGCCGCTACTATTGATGCGTTGTTCGGAATAAAGAAGGTATAAAAACTGCCCGAAGCTATCTGCAGTATCTCTCCTGTAGTGGTATTATAGATCGGCGACCTCCTGAGATACTCCCAGAAGTTCTTAAACTCCGAAGTAGCAGGCGTACCCAGCGCTTCAATATGGCGGCCAATGGTCCTTTCACTGAACTCCAGTATCCTGTCCAGATAATAGACGGTTCCATTCCTTGCTGTTTTGGAATTGACCACTGTAGCTACATTACCGGCATCCGCATTACCGGCAGCCATCACTGTATTGCTGCTGTACTTTACAAACTCCCCTGAGTAAGCCGCTGCTACTCCCGGTGCATTCAGGTCGGTAATGTTCCGGCCCGGTATAACATGCATATTCAGGATGCGCTGAAGCCTTACCAGGGCTGATGACCCTGTGAGTTGCGCCCCTCCGCCCGGAGGAATATAGCGCCATTGTTCATTCACATTATTGCTTACCGTCGGATCAGCGAAATAGCCCGCAGCATTGAAAGCCGCATTGCTGATAAGGAACAAGGTGTACTGCTGGTTGATATTGGATATCTGGAATTTCAGGTCTAAGTTCAGCAGGCTCGTCATGATAGAGTAATCCGGGTCAAGGTAAGCCTTGCCATACACGCTGGTAAATACATTTGCTTCCTGTACTTTATTGGCGCCGTAAAACATGCCGTTGCTTAATACCTTTTTATCAATGATGTCGGTGGCTGCATTGAACCGGGCTTCTTCTCCTGCTGCGTTAAAGGTGCTGGCGAATTTGCTTGGCCATACCGCCGTTCTCCACATGTGCGCATTGACAAAATCATTGATAATATTAATAGGCAGTGATTCAAGACTCGGATAATGCTCCAGTAATACCGTGTTCACATAATTCGTGAGAGCAGCATTCTCCGGCACAAACATGGTATAGCCGTCCGACTGGCCATCATTGTCCTGCAGCTTTAAAAAGTTCTCGTTATTGGGTGAAAAAGCGAGACTGGCACTATATATCTTCGTGAAAATGTCGGCAGGGGTGCCATGAATATTTTTGTAGTTATCGCTGACGGTAGCATTATAGACATATTGTACCAGGAACTTATCCAATATCTTTTTGAACTCGCTGTACCGGGGATCGGAAGCGATGTGCTGGTCAATACTTGGTAAGGCCGTAATGACCCTGTTGATGACATGTATCACGCCGTTTTCAGCAGGAATGTCTTTTTCCACGATCCAGCCTTCGGCCACATTGAGACCCGTGTAAGTTGAATTAGGATAAAAATAATTATAGTCGTACGCCGTCAACGATTTACCGCTCATGAAACCGGTCTCGAAATAAGGGATGTATTTATTGTTATTGTCAGCATCTATATAATACACTACGCCGTTATTGTTCCTGTTGGATGCTATGGCCTTGATGGGGGCTCCTGTTGTATTGACATCATTATATACCCCGGTATAGTAAGCTGTCCTTCTTTTGAAAGCAGAATTGGCTACCCATCCCAGGTTACTCTGGTAGTCGGCCAGCCGCTCCTTTTTATACGCATAATATACGAGGCAATAAGTAACGATACGGCGGCAGGCTGAAGAATCAAGCGCATCAATGCCGCTTAGGCTATTCGCAGTAAAATAGGCCTGAAAAGCTGAATCATGCGGGGCAAACAATGTCCAGTAACCGGCAGCACCAAGCGTCTGCTTGTACCCGGCCTTATCCACTGCCGCCAGAAAATGTTTAAAATTTCCTTTGGCCTGCAATACCTGGTAAATGGGCGGTTCCAGCCCCTCCGGGCGTCCATAATAGTCGTCAAGCGCTTTTTTCCTGCACTGAATAAAGACAACAGGCAAAAGAAACAGTAAAAGAAATGTCAGTCTATTTCTTCGTAGCATAAATTGATAAGTTTTTGAGAGCAAAAAAAATCAGCACCTCCCGCCTGGCGGGTATATGTTGACATGGATATGAATAGACAAGGGAAGAAAGGGGAAACCGGAAAAGGGAAAGAATTACGCAGGCTACTGTGAATATACAGTACAGTATAACTTTTTGTAAACTTAATAACAGCAGTCGCATGGCAATCGTATAGCAATTTTTGGCACACTACAGGTTCTCCGGTTTGGTTGGCAGGAGCCTGTTGCTTCAAAACTCAATAGTTCTTGAATCGGGGGTGAAAGTGATAAATAATTCTTAAAAAACCATCCTGAAGTATCCTGAGAACCAATAAATAGCCCAAAAAAACTACGCAATCGTTGCCAGTCTTAATCACGGATATTTACCCGATACAATACTGTGTCTTTGATGAGACACGTATAACTGTGGCATTTTTTCAATCCTCATTGAAAGACAATGCCATTATACTATTTATTTCTTTTGCTCTCTTTTAAAGCTATACCTGAAAGATTTTAAAATTATTCCCCGCTGACTGCAAAAAATCAAAAGAAATGGCAGAATAGCCTCGTTTTTTACTCTTTCCTCATTGCTTACATTTGCACTCCTGATTGCCTTGTAGTATAATGGTAGTACGACAGATTCTGGCTCTGTATGTCAGGGTTCGAATCCTTGCAAGGCAACTGAGCTTACCCCGGAAACTCTCCGGGGTTTCTTATTCCAGTACCATAACAAAACCACCGCGTGGCTGCATATTGATCATCTTTTGAGCGGCAGTCTTTACCGCAAAATTTTGTCTGGAAAACATAGCCCCTTCTGTGCCATCCGTTATCAGTGTAGCATTAGATTTTTGAAAAGAGGAAAGCGAAAGTTGAATGGCGAGCGAAGTGTTCTGTCCGTTGATGCCTGCAATGTACCATCGTTCACCGCTCTTCCTGGCGATCACTACATACTTTCCCGGGTAACCGTCAAGAAACCTGGCATTGTCCCAATGAGCAGGTAATGACCGTAAAAAATCCTTTGCATATTCCGGCACATGGCTCATTCCTTCTGGTGATTCAGCAAAATGCTGGATACCTGATAAGAAAAGAACAGACAAAGCCAGTTCAAAAGCACTGGTGGTCCTGCGCTGCACCCGTGTTGGTATCTTATATAAATTGACTGGCGTAAAATCCATCGGGTCAAAAGCATTGCGGGTAAAGGGCAGCATCGTACAATGACTGGCTTCTTCATCTGCATCTTTCTGACCAAATGTGACCATCTCAAACCCCCGGATTGCTTCTGTCGTCACCAGGTGCGGGTACGTTCGCTGCCATCCTCTTGGCAATGTAGCGCCATGAAAGTTCACGAGCAGTTTATGTTTGGCAGCATCAATCAATATGTCATGATAATACTTGATCATGGATTGCCCGTCACCGCCAAAGAAATCAATTTTCACTCCTTTAATGCCCATAGAATACAACCGGCTGAATTCTTTCTCCCTTTGCTCATGCGTCAGCAACATGCTTTTAGGATGATAAGGTGTCGTGTTCCAGTCGCCGGCGGAATTATACCATAATATCAAACCAACGTTCTTTGTGGCCGCATACCCGGCAAGCTCTTTTATTTTATCGTACCCGATCTTTGTATCCCAGTTCACATCTACCAGGCAATACTGCCATCGCATATCAGCTGCATAGTCTATGTACTTTTTTTGTTCATCATAAGTTATAAAATCATCTTTTGAATTGATCCAGCTCCAGGAAGCTTTCCCGGGCCTGACAAATGAAGTGTTCATAGTTATAGCCGGCCGTGCAAGGTCTGTGCCGAGTGTAGATTCCGCAATGGTCTTCAGGTTGCCAATGGTAATGATACGCCAGGGTGAAAACCAGGGTAACGATGAATTGGGCAGTAATCCTCTCCCGGTAAACACTTCTCTTGGGTCCGGAAAACCAACCTTATACTCGTTGCTCGCAGAATCATTGACTAACCTTGTACCACAAAAACTGCTGTCCAGGAAAGTTTCACTTACCAATAACCACGTATCATTGACCTTAAACAAGGCAGGATACACCCAGCCCGCTGCAGAAGCTGTACCCACACGAATATCCTGCTTGTAATGCTCCTCATAAGACGGGTTGCTGTGCTCCCAGCCTGATTTGGCTACGCTCATGGGCTGCAACCACGCTTTGGCCGCTTTGTCAAAATGGTAAGTGGTCAGTTCCTCATGGATCGTTCTCACATCAACAGATCTTTCAGGAAACTCATACCGGAATGCTACCCCATCATTGGATACCTGGAAGATGATATTCATTTTTTGCCCTGATGAATTTTTCAGACGCAATACTCTTTTGTTCGCTATGTAAGTGATGCGGCTTTTTTTGGCATTCACCATGGTATAGTTATCCTTTACCGGTTGCATTGCTGAGGCGGATAAGAAAGTGATGCCGGATGCAAAATCGCCGTCGTTCCTTATTACTCCCAGGCGAGATGGCTGAAGAACAACAGCTCCCCTATAGGTAACAGTATAGCTTAGCTTACCATCTGCTGTGACCTTACAATCAACCTGCAATTTTTTATCAGGGCTGCCAACCTGCATCGTTTTCTGGGACTGAACGGCAACAAATGAAAAAAGAAAAGCAGGAAAAAATGCTTTTCTGGCACATATGGTAAAGAGAGTTCTCATTTTATAATTCATTATTTGAGATCAGCAATAGCACTTTGTCAGGGAACATTCCTGACAGCCTTCAGCTTTTGCGGAAAAGCAGGCGGGCCTGCAAGATTAACCAGTTTCAATGATTTTACAGCATGACTTTCCAGGGCATGAGCAAAATAAACAGGCCTATTATTCCCCCATAGCACGGAAGAGTTCCTTACAGTGATACCCGTAGCCTTGTCGAAATAAAAACCGGAAGTACTTCCTTTTACAAATCCTCCCACATTGGCCGGGCGGCGATCATATATACCCCCGGGAATGGCAGTCGTCTTATCAATAAAGACATCCACGTTGTCAAATACAATATTGGATACCTTATCCGCCGACTCAGCACTTACATACACTCCATTTTCGCTGATACATTTTATATTGGTAAAATAAATATTCCTTACCTCTCCTACCCTGCCTTCTGTTGCGCCTTTCGGGAAACGCCAGCTGGCATCTTTATGATCGATCTTTGCTCTGCGATATGCTGTCACATAAATGGGTTCTGCCTTTCCCCACCATACATCGCTGAACAAATGCCCTTCAATCATCATATTAGAAAAAATGACATCCTGCACTACGCCTTCGTCGCGGTTTTGAATACCTACACCCCGGTTGCTTTTCTTAATGATACAATTGTTAAACAACACCTGCCGGATCGTATCCATATTCTCTGACCCGATTTTAATTGCGCAACTTCTCGAGGTCATTGTGCAGTTAGTTACGGTGATATTCTCGCAACGGCCAAACTCCTCATACTCTCTTCTGTTCTTTAAACAAATACAATCATCCCCGCTTTCGATATAGCAATCACTTATGCGTACATTTTTGCAATGATCAAGATCAATACCATCGCTATTACGAACTTTTAAACTGTTTAATAATGTAATACCTGATATAACTACGTCATCGCAACCAACTAAATGTATGGTCCAGTAAGCACTGTTACCGATATGTACATTGTTGATCCGGATATTCCTTCCACCAACAATGGTCAATACATGCGGACGGGGATCCACTACATTGAACGGCTTTAATTCATAAGAATCATCCAGTTCAGCTCCCATGAATGAAATACCGTTACCATCAATCTCTCCTGTACCACTTATCGTAAGATTCTCTATACTCTCACCGCCGATCCAGATCGTTCCCTCACCCGGGTTTTGCCGAAAGGCACTTTTGGTATACACTTTCTCATCAGGGTTGGCCAGCACTTTTGCTCCTCCCTGGATATGAAAGTCAATATTTGATTTTAAATTAAAAGGACTTGCCAGAAAAGTGTAAGATGCCGGGACTAAGACTTGCCCGCCACCGGCAGCATTGCAGGCATCAATGGCTTTTTGAATAGCTGTAGCATCATCTGCCTTGCCATCGCCAACAGCACCAAAATCTTTTACATTGAAGACCTTTTGCCCATACCCCGTAATTGCCGTCAGAAATGAGCAGGCAATCAATATGTTTCTCATACTATTCATGTTACTGTTGTTTAGATAAGCCGGAAGCCCGGTTATTAATACTGCTGCCCCAGGCAGTGGGTTTATCCGCAAGCCATATTTCCAGAAGCCCGCCCTGCATGATCATTTTATAAGTAATGAAACTCTTAGGGTACGATTTACCATTCCACATCGTTTTGCTGATATACATTGCTTCACGGGATGTCCTGTGTGCGGTGATCTCAAATTTCTTTTTACCGGGTAATTGCAGGATCATCTTATCAAACAGGGGCGAACACAAAAGATATTCGCCTGAAACAGGATTCACCGGGTAAAAGCCCATGGCGGCAAATACATACCAGGCACTCATTTGTCCCGCATCATCATTGCCGCTTAACCCGCCCGGCCCGTCGCTGTATTCTTCTTCCAATATCTTCTTTACCTCCCTCTGCGTTTTCCACGGAGAAGCCGTATAATTATACAAAAAGGGTATCTGGTGACCAGGTTCATTGCCATGCCAGTATTCATTTTTGGTGAACAGGCTATCCAACGCCATTTCCAGTTGTTTTGTACCTCCCATCAATGCGGCAAGACCCGGTATGTCATGAGGAACATAAAAAGTATACTGCCTCGGCGTCCCTTCTGTGATATAGCTTTCCCTTTTATCTGCATCAAACGACTCAAACCATTTACCATTACTGTGACGGCCACGCATCATCATTACTGCAGGGTCATACACTTTTTGATAATTGAAAGAACGCTGCCTGAGCAGCTGCTGATCCTTCTTTTTACCTAATCCGCCGGCTACCATACTCAATGCATAGTCATCATAGGCATACTCCAATGTCCTGCTTACCTGTTCCTTTTTGTGAAAAGCTTCCTGTACACTATCCTCCATAGGTATAAAGCCATACTTCAAATAAGATGGCAACCCCCGGCGCCCCATCCCATTCTTGTATTCTTCAAAACTGGCTGGTGTTTCTAAGGCATTTTTCCTCATTAATTGGTAAGCAGCATTTACATCATAGTTACGAATACCTTTATTATATGCCGATGCAATAAAGGCTGTAACATGGTCGCCGATCATCGCTGCCGTGTAACTGTTCCAACAGGGAAATATCGGCAACCATCCGCCCTGTTGCCCCTTCAGGATCATTGAACGAACAAACTGGTTAATCAGCGATGGCTGTGTTATTTCCAGTAAGGGTAACTGCGCCCGGTAAATATCCCACATGGAGAAATCATCATAGTAATGCCCGTCAACTGCTTTCTTTAACTTATAATTCCCGGAAAACTCAGGATACGTTCCATCCACATCACTGAACAGCCGCGGGTGCTGCATAGCATGATACATCGCCGTATAAAATACCCGCTTATACTTTTGATTGCCTGTTTCGGTTACAATTCCTGATAATGCTTTTTCCCAAATGCTGTTTGCCTTAGTCAATATTTTTTCAAAACTGTCTGCCCCGGTTTCGGTCAGCAAATTCTTTTTCGCCCCTTCAAGACTGCTGAACGAAGTGCCGATCTTCAAAACAACCTGCTCGCCTTTTCTCATAGAAAAGCCGGCATAGGCGCCGCTCTCTTTTTTATCCAACACGCTGTCCGCATCAGCTATTTCACTTCCGCTAAATGTTCCTTTTTTCGAAAACATCTTTTCTACTTTGATATAAAACCATCCGCTGAATCCAGCCGGTTGCCCCCATCCCTGGTAAATGCGGTGCACAGGATTGTATCCCCATATTTCACCCGTTGCGGCATTCACTTTTACAAAACCTTTTCCCTCGTCACTGTTCGGCATGACAAGCAGGTATAAGCTATCATCCTGCTGCATGGTAAAGCGAATAATACCGCAACGCAGCGTGGCCGTCATTTCTGCAGTAAGATGAGAGGAAGGCAGATCAACTTTGTAATAAGAAGGTGACGTCACTTCATCATCATGCGAAAATGGCACTGCGTATTCATCAACAGTTGTTTTGAGCTTCCCTGTCACCGGCATAATGGTAAAACTGCCGTAATCCTGCGTACAGGATCCGCTGATCCAGTGTGTACCACGGAAACCGCTTAATAGCGAGTCTTTATAATAATAAGGAGGCTGGCATTTTACCTCTGTAGTTCTTGTTTGCGCAGTCCACTGCGTCATGCCAAATGGCAAGGTGACCGATGGGATGGTATTGGCGTTCGACTCTTTACTGCCGGTTTCGCTGTGTTTCATAGCACTGATGGTAGTGGATGGCGCTGTCCCGGACAAAGGCTGTACATAGTCCAATAAACTTTGTGTTGCCCCCTTCACCACCATCAGTAGACAAACAGGTAGTATGATTTTTTTACTTATACGCATTTTATATAGCCCCGAAAATAGTTAGTACGAATGCGTTTTCGCAAGGGGGTTGTAACGGCATTTTCACTTTCAGGCCTTCAGTTGTCTGCTGCCATTCCAATTTTCCATGATACCCAATTAAAGAAACATCCCTGATCTTTTTTCCTGCCAATTGAGGAGATGTAGCTGCGAGTGACTTGATCACTGTCTCTTTTTCTCCCGGCCAGCCTAACAGGAAAGCGAACAAAATATCTCCCTTTATCGTAAAACGGATATCTTCATGAGTAAAAGGTTTTCCTTTCCCTTCATTGAAACCCTGCGCAGTTAACGGGGCTGCTGATTCAATAGCCGGGCCTTCCCCAAATATCTTCCAGGGCCTGGTGTTGAATATCGCTTCATTATTTATTTGCATCCAACCGGCAATACCTTCCACTATTTTTCTTTCATCTGCATCAATAGTACCATCGCCGCGAACAGGAACGCTCAGCAACAGGTTACCATTCTTACTTACTACATCTATCAATGTATGAATTACAGTTTTTGCTGTTTTATAACCATGCCTGTCATACAAAGGGTGGTCGTAATGCCAGTGGCCGATGCAGGTATCCGTTTGCCAGGGCAATGGCTCTATTGTATTGCTTTGCCCCCTTTCTATATCCCACACCATACATTTGCGTTGCTCCTCATCAAGTATTTTTCCATTAATAACCACTTCCAGTTTTCCACGCTTTTGAATGCTGCGGTTATAATAATGCGCTGCTACCCGTAATCCTGCATCACTCACGGGCCATAAGGGTAACGCCGTATCGTCAAAATAAACAAGGTCAGGATCATACTTATTGATGAGATCTGCCGTACGGTTATAAAATTTATCGCAGTATTGTTTTGATGGTTCTGCCGCACCATTGCCCCAGTTCCATTGTTTATGAATATTTCTTTCGTCATCACTGCCATCGCTCAACGGATGGTTTTGTGCATATAATTCCTGCGGATCCAGTTTACTCCACCATGTCTTTCTCCCGTCACTCCCTTTTAACTTTCCATCATAGGGTACTCCTGCAAATGGCCCTGTCTTGTCTGCCTGTTGCGACTGCTCAAACCACGTCCATGCATGAGCAGCATGAACGCTTACCCCAAAACGTAATCCATTCTTTCTTGCAGCCTTCTCCCACCCGCCGATCAGATCTTTCCCCGGGCCGAGATTGACCGAGTTCCATTTCTGGTATTTGCTGTTGTAGTTATCGAAATTATCGTGGTGGTTAGCCAGAGCCATAAAATATTTGGCCCCGGCTCGTTTGTACAGCTCCATTAATTCTTCCGGGTTCCAGTTTTCCGCTTTCCATTGATGGATCACATCTTTAAACCCAAAAGCTGAAGGATGCCCATATTTTTCTATATGGTATTTATATTGCCGGCTCCCTTCAATATACATACTGCGGGCATACCAGTCACCAAACTCCGGCTGGCATTGGGGTCCCCAGTGCGCCCAGATACCAAACTTGGCATCGCGGAACCAATCAGGGGTTTGATATTGCTTCAACGAATCCCACGAAGGCTCAAACGGGCCTTTGGCCATAGGCTCATGTATTCTGCTGAATTCAAAAAGAGAAATGGACTGTAGCGACTGGCTGAGCCAGATAGCCGGGGCGGCAGCAACGAGATTTTTAATAACTATCCTTCGCTTCATTTTAAATTATTTAACATCCGCAGATATTAACTGAACAAAAGTTTGTGCCTGAATGGTGTTACCCCGGTCAGGTATACATGCATTCCCTTTGTTCGCAAACTTCCGAAATGTGTACTGTATCTCTCTCCCTCCAAACCGGTAATGGACTTATGCGCCATTGTTCCCGGCCCAAACCGTATTATATCGTTTCCCAACTGGTATTCAGCAAACTCTTTCTCCAAAAAATTATTATCACTATCTGCCTGTAACACACCTGATAATTTTCCACCTTCTGCAAAACAGAGTTCTATGGTCACCGGTACATCTTTCAATCCGCTGATGTCGAATTCCAGTTCAACCGTTCCGTTTGTCTCAATAAATGTTATTGTTGTTTCCAGTGTCTTTACATTACTTACCGGCCTGTTCTTAAAATCCATTTTATTCCAGAATCGGTCATCTATACTCGGAGACAATTTATAATCTCCTTTATTGTTCCGCTTTTCTTTTGGCAATGGCTGGTAATACGGCACTTCCAGTTTCTTATGCAGGATATACCTATTCCCTTCCTTCTTTAACCCTTCGCTATAAAAATACCCCATGCTGAAAAAATTACTGGACAACCGCATGTATTTCAATATAGCCTCGCCTTTCCTGTATGAAAAGAAATCGGGGCTGTTCGAACGGCCTGAAGCGATAATAAAAGGCCGATCCACTCCGCCAAAAAGAGTAGCCGTAATATCTTTTCGTCTTATACGCAGCAGGTGCGAGGTAGTAAACAGTTTCTCATAATTATCCGGAAGCGCAGTTGGCGGCGGCAAGCTTTTTTGTAGCTCCTCATTCTCCAGGAAATAGAACAAAGACCTGTCAATTACCGCTTCATGAAACCCTTTCTTCGTTTCTATTTCTTTTGCAACAGCCGCAAAAAAACCATTGTTATCATGATTGGCCATATAACGGTACAGCAGGTAAAATAAACTGCTTTGCCTGGCCGCATACTGGTCCTGCCTGCGTGAATCATTGCTTACAAGATCGCCGTTGGGCTCCATATAATAATACATCATCACCAGGTTCTTCCTGACAGGTTCCAGCAACTTTGGCCTTTTGAGCAAACGAGCCATGGTGATGAATGCCGTATCCTCTACGGCTGAATACGTGCCGCTACGTTCGGGATAGTGCCCATCACTGTCCATAAAGACCCCTTCCCCGAGCCAGTCATTGATGCGGTTTATATATTTCTTATCCGGGTAGAGATCATTGACCAGGGCTAATGCTGCACAGATAACCCACCGGTGATTGGGTGTATGTACACCCCCTTTTACAAGCCCCTCCCCTGCTTTCGTGATGATCTTCTTTAATTGTTCATTGACCACAGCGAGATCCGCAGAACCATCCTTTTTTAAAATAACAGCAGCCGGGCAAAGTATTTCCATCACGAATGCTGTATCCGGGGGAGATTCGAGATTGCCTACATTCACCGTACCATCTTCAGACTGCGATGCCAATAAGAATGCTGTCAGCAACTCCATTTTGGATACAAGAGAAGAGGCATGGTAATATTGTGAACCGCGGAAACAATAGGATGCCGACAACATGGAGAAATCATACGCCGTTCTTCTGCTGAACCGCAATGTGTTTGCACTGATACTTTGCAGTAACCGGGTTACCTGTTTATCATTGGCTTCCGCAAGGCGTTTGAGCATCGCTTCATCTATGCCGGCAGTATAGCCAGACGGGATCTGGCCGGCCATTATTTTTTCATACAATGGCATTAGCGCTGTCAAAGCGCCCATTTTTAAAAAATCACTCCGCTTCATACTCCATTGTTTTAAAAATCTATTACCAATACACCGAATATAATGCAGCCAATATGCCGCAGATGATCAATGAGCCGATCACAAAACCAGTTGGCACCCTGAACAGGGAAGGGTCCGTTTCGATCGTATGAATATCCTTTTCATTTTTTGGCCTGGTAAGACTCATAACGATCATGATGGCCGCCACAGCAAAGAAGGTGATCGTCATCCTGTCCAGGAAAGGATAATCAGGGAAAGCCCCGTTTGTCCATTGCGGTAAAAACTTCAGCACCGTAGAGATTGGAATGGTAAGTATCGCACCTGCCAATGCCGCCGCGGCTGTCGTCCTTTTCCAGAACATACCTAATAAGAATATCGCCAGCACACCGGGTGAAAAGAAACCGACATATTCCTGGATGAACTGGTACGCCTGGTCCAATGATTTTAAAGCGGGTGTTACAATGGCTGCCAGCAGCATGGAGATGATAACAGCCCACCGGCCAACCTTGACCACTTTTGTATCCGATGCCTCCTTGTTGAAATATTTTTTATAAATGTCCAATGAAAAGATCGTGGAAATACTGTTTGCCTTACCGGCCAATGAGGCAACAATGGCTGCTGTCAGTGCACAAAGGCTACACCTTTTAATCCTGCAGGCAGCAAATTCATCAAAGTAGGATAAGCATGATCCGGTTTTAACTTGCCTGCTGCATCCGCCATCTCCTGCTGAAACATCCCGTTTTGATGCAACACGTACATCGTGATGCCCGGCAACACAGCAATAACCGGTATCAGTAATTTTAAAAAAGCAGCGAACAGTATCCCGTTTCTTGCTGTTTTCAGATCGGCGCCCAATGCACGTTGCACGATATATTGATTACATCCCCAGTAAGCCAGGTTATTGATCAGCATACCCCCGATCAGCACGGACAGGCCCGGCAGTTCTTTATAATGAGGACTTGATTTATCAAATATCATATGGAAATGATCCGGCGCCTCTTTTCTTAGTACACCCAGTCCTTTCAGAATATCCCCGTCAAAACCAAACTTGTCTGCCAGCAATGATAAGGCGAGATAGGTAGTAACCAGGCCGCCTAACAATAGCACCACAACCTGCACAACATCCGTATAACCGATCACTTTCATTCCACCAAGAGTAACAATGATAGAAAATACGCTAAGGCCGATGATGCTCCATTCAAAGCTGATAGGCGAGATGGAAGATATAGCCAGCGATCCCAGGTAGATGATGGAAGTAAGATTGACAAAAACATATACCAGCAGCCAGAAAACTGCCATGATGGTACTCACCTTATCGCTATACCGCCGCGCCAGGAACTGCGGCATCGTGTATATCTTATTCTTCAGGTACATAGGGATGATGAAAACGGCTACAATAATCAGGGTTGCCGCCGCCATCCATTCATACGTGGAGATGGCAAGGCCAAGTTTAAACCCTGAACCTGACATGCCGATAAAATGCTCGGCAGAGATATTTGATGCAATCAGTGATGCGCCGATGGCCCACCAGGTCAGTGATCCTTCAGCCAGGAAAAAATCCTTACTGCTGGTAGTGGCCGACTTCTTTTTGTGATAGATATAATAGCCATAAGCCGATACAGCTATAAAGTAGATAAAGAAAACAATATAATCGGCTGTCTGCAATTGGTTCATCGGCAAAAATTAAATCGTTGATGGTGATAAACGGCTGAAAGGATCATACTTTCAGGAAAATTCGCTTCTTGTACAAATAATATAACCCGGCAAACTGTATCGCTGCCACTCCTGCCCACAACAAAGCCGTATGCCATATTCCCGGCGCCCTGCTGATGAGCCCGCCAAACAAGAACTGTGAAGTGGATTCAAAACTCACCAGCCCGTGGGCCGCGACATAGATCAGGATAGCATTCATTCCCATCCACACAAATGGCATGCTCCACTTCTTATATCCCGCTACATCCATCACAAAATAAAACATAGCGAATAATAAAACGCTCCAACCACCGGCATACAATACAAATGAGCTTGTCCATATCGTTTTGTTGACCGGGAACACAAGTCCCCAGCCCCATCCTGCTATGATCAAAACAACTCCTGACACCAACAGGATCATCGTTCTTTTCGACGAGGACAAGTTTTGTGACGATGACCGTAAGAATTGTCCTGTGAAAATACCTAACAAGGCGGAACCTATAGCTGGAATGGTGGATAGCAGCCCCTCCGGATCATAGACTGTCCTGTGGAGTTTGCCTGGTAATAACACCCTGTCAACATAGGCTGCAAAATTTCCCTCCGGGGTCAATACTCCTGCGCCAAAACCCGGAACAGGCGCCCACATCATCATTGCCCAGTAACCAAGAAGCAAAGCTATGAACCAGGCTACCCGGTAACGGACACCTGCATTCAGGTAAATTATAGCCGCAAAAAAACAACTTAGTGCAATTCTGCCTAGTACACTGGCAAACCTCGTATTCTCGTACCCGCTGAACTGCAAAGCCCCGTTTACGACCATACCCAGTACTACTAAAAGCAATGTCCGCTTCAGCAATGACCGGTAGATGGTCTTTCTGGCAACTGCCAGGTTGATACCGCTTTTTTCCAATCGCTGACCGAAAGAATAAGGCATACTGACACCCGCGATGAATATGAACAACGGGAAGATAAGGTCATAAAACGTAAACCCATTCCAGGGCGAATGATGAAGCTGGTTACTGACACCTACAAAAAATCGTTCGATACTATTCAGGCTATCATTCGTGATTATCTGCCAGTCAACTATACTTTGCTCAAGTGAATGTTTTTGTTTGACCACTGACGCTATCCCATGAAAGATAAACTCCCCGCTAACGACCCAGAACATATCAAAACCCCGCAGCGCATCCAGCGAATGTAATCGTACCGCTTTGTCTTTTTTGGTGATAATATTTTCCGGGGTTTCCATCATGTATAAGCTTTTATTT
The DNA here is from genome assembly GCA_016787085.1 of Chitinophagaceae bacterium. Classification (GTDB taxonomy): domain Bacteria; phylum Bacteroidota; class Bacteroidia; order Chitinophagales; family Chitinophagaceae; genus VBAT01. The sequence continues at coordinate 85,979 of JAEUVJ010000045.1, forward strand.
GCTGATGGTAGTTGTATAGATGATCTTCCCGGTATGATCAATGGTTTGCACCAGCATTTCATTGCCCGTTACAGAAAATACCATGAATCCGTATTCGGATGCAGACATATTGCTTATGTCAAGCAGCTTTACCGGTGTTCTTTCTGAAGCAGCACCGGAAATGAAGTGATGTGTCTTTCCTACCGGGCCCATGTGCTGCAGGTTATGCTCGTGCCCGGCCAGGTAAACATCCACTCCATATTTATCAAACAGAGGTTTCAATGTATTGCGGATAGCCTTTGTATCATACCCATCTGTTCTGCTCCCGCCGGTGAACATGGGATGATGCCCCACCACGACCTTCCATTTTATATTGGGCGAAGGGTCATTCAATACTTTCGCCAGCCACCGTTTTTGCCGGGCACTATCCTGCGTCTTTACATTTGGCCCGTATTCTGCATTTTTATAAAACTCCGGGATCAGCGGGTTGGTGTCAATAAATGTAATAAGCGCGGCCTGTGTAGTATCACCATTGATGAAAAACTTTTTGGAATAATACCTTGCAGGCATCTTCCATCTCCTGCTGATATTTGAATATTTTACCTGTGCTTCGGGGTTGCTTTTATAATCATGGTTACCCAGTACCGGGTACCAATCCCACTGAAGATGAAAATCCGTATAAATATCTTCAAACGAATATCTCCATAGCGGGTCCCATTCACTGATCACACCGCTGGGATAAAAATTATCTCCGGTCGCAATAACAAACTGCGACCCTATTTCCGTTGCCGTCTTTCCCATTTGCACTGCCACTTCCTTCTGGTGGTCGACGCCGTTGCGTCCCCAGTCGCCCATGGCTATGAAATGCAGAGCCTTTTCTTTTCTGATCAGCGCAGCTCCCTCTCCGGGTACATTTGCTGAATCCCTGACATATACCTGTGCAGGTAAGGTAAGACAGGCGGGCAACAGAAAGAAAATAACAACAATGCTTCTGTAGATATTTTTCATAGTTATAAATATAAACTATAGAAAAATCCCGGGGCTGGAAAACCCCGGGCCTTGTAATGACTGCTTGCTATATAATTAACTGCTTAACCTAATAGCCTGTGTTTTGTGCAAGATTCGGGTTGGTAGCAATAGCCGATGTCGGGATCGGGAAAATGCGGCGATAGGTATCTGCGTTGGTTTTACCTAAACCCCATGTATTTTCATACTTGCCAAAACGGATCATATCATTCCGGTGCCAGCATTCCCACGACATTTCACGACTGCGCTCAGCATACAGATCATCCAATGTAACGCTGGTCCAGGCTGCACTGGTTGTACGAACCGCTCTTACCATATTTACCAATGACAACGCTGTATGGCCCAGGGTAGCTGTTCCCCCTCTCAGAATGGCCTCGGCTTTCATTAACACAATATCAGACAAACGGAAAACAGGAATGTCATTGTTTTGGTTACGGGTAATTGAACCAGGATCTGCCTGGTATTTACTATTCCGGTAACCTGTATTCCAGGCAAGTTCATCCCTGCCTACATCATAAGAGCCTGCTCCGAGCCGGCTAACGTTACCAAGTGGAGAGATGTTCAAATGATACGTATATGCTGTCCCGGGACTACCGCCTGTATAGAACTGATCATAACCCAGATTGGTGGTGCGTACCATAATAGGGCTGCCATCAGGCCAGTATTGTAACCCTGTAAGCCACTGGTTATTCCTGATATCATTCGGGTCATTGAAATGAGCGTAAAACTCATTGGTAGTACAGCGGGGGCCGCTGGGTCGGTTATTTACCAACCCGTTACCTGTAGTCGAATTCAATGTTATCTGGTTAAAAGAATAACTTCCGGGCGTAGAGCCGGAATAACGGTATTTAATTCCCAGGTTCCGGTTCAGGTCATACCGGGCAAAAAACATCCATCCGTTAGACGTGGCGGGATCAAAGGGAATAGCGAAAACAAATTCCTTAAAAGCCGGCCCGTTAGTGGGAGCAAACATATTAAAGTATGTGGCACGGGATTCCAGTGCATACTGGGTGCCGCCACCAGCATTCAATACACTGTCACAAGCTGCTATACTTTCATTGAATTTAGCTGTGCCCGTGTACACCTGTGCATTAAGATACATTTTGGCCAGCAGTGCATACGCCATATAACGGGTGGGCTTACCATAGGTAACCGAACCGGAGGCTGTTTTAAGGAAAGGAATAGCTCCTTTCAGTTGGCTTTCTACAAAATTGAATACTTCTGTTCTTGTCGCCCTGGCTTTTAGTTCTCTGCTCCCGTAAACAGTATCCAATGGCACGCCACCATAGAGATCCATCAAATTAAAATAGAAGAATGCACGCATAGTTCTCAGTTCTGCAAGACTGGTATTCTTCACATTTCCTTCATCCGACTGGCCAACAATATAAATGGTCTGGTTAGCCATACCGATCAGGTTGGTCCAGAAGCCCCACATACCGCCCACATTGGGATGGTCTTTGGTCCATGTATGCAGGTGGAGATCTTTATAACGGTTACCATCTACCCAGTCAGACCCGTACGTCAGCAGGGCCGACTCGTCGGTGGATTGACTTTGCAGGAAGAATATATCGGTGGTATATGCACCACGAAGTGTGGTATAGATAGGTCCCATTACAGCGTTGTACTGCGCTTCTGTCTTGGGAAAAGTTTCCGGGGTCAGTTCCGATACCACCCCCACTTCCACCTTATGACAGGAAGCGAACACACCCGCCAGCAGCGCCAGGAAAGCCAAACGGTTTATAGTCTTTTTCATAATTCGTTTTTTAAATTCATTAAAAAGTAATATTGACACCAAACATGATCGTACGTGTTTTCGGATAGAAATTGTTGTAATCAATACCCGGAGAAACACCGCCCTGGTTGATCTCAGGATCAATACCTGAATATTTAGTGATCGTAAGTAAATTATTGCCTGTTGCATACACCCGCAAATTGCTGATGCCTTTAACCGGGCTGCCGAATGTATAAGAAAGGGTGGCATTATCCAGACGGATATAATCGCCTTTCTCAATATAACGGGTGGAGTAAAAGGAATTGCGATTATCGGTGATATTATCATCCTTGGCGCTTTCCAGAATATTGTTCTGCGCTGCTGCTATCACATAAGAAAGATCGGCTCTTGTGGCATTAAATATTTTGTGGCCGAATACACCACGGAAAAACAGGTTCAGGTCCCATTTGCCATACCGGAAGCTGTTGTTCCAGCCCATCAGCAATTTGGGTTGTGCATCGCCCACATAAAAATAATCAGTACCAATCGCCGGGTTAGTGGTGAGAGTTCCATCCCGCTTGTAGAACTGTGAAATACCATTTTGATCTTTACCTGCATATTGCAGGGAAAAGAACTGACCGATGGGTTTACCAACCTTCAGCAGTTGCAGCGTAGCGCCGGTTTGGCCAGGTCCTTCGGGATCGGAATAGCGAATGGAGTCACCATTAGCATAAGGCCCCTGTAGACTGGTGATCTCGTTCTTATTGGTCGCCATGTTCAGCGTGGTATTCCAGGTGAACACCTTGTTGCTGACAAGGGTAGCATTCAAGGTCAGTTCAAGGCCTTTATTATTAATACTGCCGCCGTTTGCCCATAAGTTGCCACCGGGTACTAATGAAGCGGACACCCTGTAGTTAAACAGCATGTTGGTAGTATTCTTATTGTACCAGTCGAGTGACCCACTGAGTTTGTTTCTCAAAATGGTGAAGTCAATACCTACGTTGGTAGTCGCCACTTCTTCCCACTGCAGATCCGGGTTAGAACCCTGTATCGGGCCATAGGCATTATCCTGTACCCCATTATTATAATAAGTACCGGTAATACCATAGATAAGCTTGCTGGTATAAGCGCCGATACCACCTGAGTTACCAGTCACACCATAACTGAATCGGAGTTTCAGGTCGTTAAAGATATTCTGATCCTTCATGAAGGATTCATTGATGATCCTCCAGCCTGCCCCCACAGAAGGGAAATAACCCCAGGCGTTATTTTCCCCGAACACTGAACTTCCATCGCGACGGAGAGAAGCCTGGAGAAGATAACGGTCTTTATAATTGTAGTTCAGACGACCAAAATCGGAGATCAAGCGAATCTGTCCATAGGTCAGGTCGCTTCCCAGATTTATCCTGTAGCTGGAAATCGCATAAGGATTACCTAACACCAGGTTGGTATAACCAAGGTTATCAGAAGGAAAATTAGTGCTCGAAACCTGTAGTCCTTCTCCATAAGTAGTTTCCTGCCAGGAGTAACCTACTACAACATTCAAATGGTGGTCGCCAAACTTACGGTTCCAGGTCAGATAGGATTCCGCTGTCTTAAATGTATTCTGAAAAGAACTTCGGAATGCAGATCCGTTCACTCCAAATAATGACCCGATCAGTGTATGTGCAATACCAATACCCGGATCAGGATTGTTATAAAAATTCGAAGTGGGATACTTTCCGTAGTAGCTGCCATAATACTCCCCATGCAGCGACGTTGTATTCTGATAAGACAGACTCAGGTTATATGTCAGATCAAATGGCAGTTTTACCTCGGTAGTGAAGCTGCCCATCAGGGTATTGTACTTGGTATCATCTTTTGCATTATCCACAATAGCCACAGGATTGAAATAACCGGTGGTGCCAAGGTTTTCAAAGTATGTACCATCAGCATTCATTACAGGCGATATTGGCAGGTGTTTGGCGGCCTGTAGTAAGACTACATTTTGTAGCGGGACATAGTTCGCATTGCTGTTTGCGTTAGAAACAGACAAGCCGAATTTTACTTTATCATTCAGGGCATATTGCTCCAGGCTCAGGCGTCCGATGATACGTCGCAGGTGGCTGCGGTTAAGGATACCTTGTTTGTCGAAATAGTTCAGGCTGGCACTATAAGTACTCTTTTCATTACCCCCGCTCAGAGATAAATTATGATTATGGGAGATGGCCTCTGACCGTTGAATAGCAGCCATCCAATCGGTGCTGGCTCCTTTGTCATCATTGGGCGAAAACGCTGCACCATTAGCTGTAATATAGGCACGCAGTTGGCTTGCATCCATCAGGTCAAGTTTGCTGCTGACGCTTTCCACACCCACATATCCATTGTAAGAGGCAACTGCCTGTCCTTTTTTACCACGGCGGGTAGTAACAATGATCACCCCACTGGCAGCACGGTTACCATAGATCGCAGTGGCTGCAGCATCTTTTAAGACATCTATGGAAACAATGTCATCTGGAGCTACCACTGCGATATCAGCACCGGGCACTCCATCTATTACATAAAAAGGTGCGCCGGGGCTATTTACAGTGGAAACGCCACGCAGAATGACCGCAGCCTGACGATTGGGGTCGCCGCTTGCTGTGATGTTCAGACCAGCCACTTTACCTTGTAACAACTGGCCTACGTCCCCGATAGCTCCACGGTTCAGGTCCTCCGGTTTAAGTGTGGTGACTGAACTGGACAAATTCTTTTTTGAACTTTTACCATACCCTACCACTACTACATCGGCAAGGGTAACGGATGTTGCTGTAAGTACCACTGCATACGTGGCAGAAGATGTCACTTTCATTTCTGTGGGCTCAAAAGAAACAGCGCTGAATACCAATACATCTCCTTCTTTGGCATTGATAGAAAAAGAACCGTCATCGGCGGTGATAGCAGAATTCGTCGTTCCTTTCACCGTTACAGTTACTGATGGAACAGGGCTTCCTTTACTGTCTTTCACCGATCCACGGATCTGTTGTTGTCCATACATGGCAAATGACGACAATACAAAAGCAATTGTCAGCATTAACCCGGGACTACGTAAACTTAGCAGGCGTTGCAAAGCAATTCGTAACATAAGTAGTCAATTTTTGATTAAGCAATATGGTTAGCTTTTCATGGACAGGCCTGTAATTGTTTGTCGGGCACTAATCATCCAGGCAAAAAAATAATAGTGCATTTATTGATCAGAATTTAAGTGTTGGCGGCAGGTATTTACCGACAAGACCTTCATAATAGGGCCTTAGCTTTTTCCAGTCAGGCGGCTCGGGACTTTTGGAATAGAGGTCGTAAGGATTGAACAACTTTACCCATTTGAGCATTTCCCTGTCATGGTCATCCAGCAGATGGTCGTATGCTCCTTCGCGATGCCAGGCATAAAAAGAATGATAACGCAGCATATACAATCCCGGCTCAGGGATATAATCCTTCAGCATCTGGTACACATACTCATCATGCCCCCATGACATATCTACTTTACGTAAACCACAATTAGGTTCGTACACACCATGCAGGGTCTTAAATACCGGGCTAGTAAAATCGGGGTTGTCTTTAAAGAACTCCGGGTAAACCACTTTATCCGAATACGCACAACCTACGGGGAAAGTATCTCCTACTACGGCCCATTGCGGTTCGCCAAAAAGACAAAGCACTTTTCCCATGTCGTGCATTAGTCCTGTGAGCACCATCCAGTCAGGATGTCCATCCCGGCGGATGGCTTCTGATGTTTGTAATAAATGCTGTAGCTGATCCAGGTCGGTGTCAGGGTCTGAGTCATCCACCAGTTGGTTCAGGAAATCAAATGCATCCCATACGGTCATTTCTTTCCTGTCAAACTTCAGGAACTCTTTGCGCTTTTTTTGCACAAAATCATAGGTCTGGTAAGTATGATTCAACCGGTAAAATTCTTTTACCGTATCCCTGGCAGGAGCATCATAGTTCCGGTATTCCTCGGTGGATTTGGAAGTAGCAATAGCTTCCGGGTCGGGATAACGAAGAAGCACATCTTCCTCCCAGGCGTCAAGACTGGGCAATGGGTTTGCCTCCATGGGATTGTTGGTACTCATAAGTGAATAATATGATTGATGATAAAATAGGTACTGAAAGAAATATCAGTGCAGTTTCCTGGTAACATTATGGCAATCGTTTGAAAGGTGATGAAGGATTCCGGATGTTAAATTGCATATTTTTTATAATACCTGACCCAGGTCATATGATGTTTATTTACGAAACCGTTTTCGCTCAGAAGCTTACCTTTACCTGGTTACAGGCCCTGAAGCGTTTCAAACCGTGCCATATTAATATGAGTAATACTACCATTAAGATATTAGCCAAAGAACTGAACCTGTCAGTAGCTTCTGTATCCAAAGCATTACGCGACAGTCATGAAATAAGCAAAGAGACCAAAGAAAAAGTACTGGCGCTTGCCCGTAAACTCAATTATGTTCCCAACCCCTACGCCAGCAGTCTGCGGAAAAGAAAAAGTAAAACCATAGCAGTAGTGCTGCCGGAAGTGGCAGACAGTTTTTTTTCATTAGCCATCAACGGCATTGAATCAGTAGCGCAGGATAAAGGTTACCATGTACTGATCTATCTCACCCATGAGAGTTTTGCAAGAGAAGAAGCGATACTAAACGAATTCAAAAGCGGAAGAGTGGATGGGATACTGATCTCCGTATCCAGTGAGACGAATAACAGCGATCATATCACGCAGGTGATCGCTTCAGGCAAACCTGTTGTTTTCTTTGACCGGGTTTGTGATGATGTGGAAACCGCCAAGATCATTACAGATGATATGGAGAGCAGTTATAAAGCCACCTCCCACCTGATCCAGAACGGATGTAAGAATATTGCCTATATCTATACTTCCCGCAGTCTTTCTATAAACAATAAAAGACTGGAAGGCTATAAAAAGGCACTGGCTGATCATGATATCACTATACAGGAAGACCTGATCGTACTCTGCGACAGCAATACGACCGGAAATTATGATATCATCAAAAAGCTGCTGAAGAAAAAAAACCGGCCCGATGCGCTGATCGCCTGCGTGGAAAAACTAACTACCCCGATTTACCTGGCCTGCCGCGACCTGAAGCTATCCATACCTGGCAAGATCAAGGTGATCAGCTTTACCAACCTACAGGCAGCGTTGATACTCAGTCCTGCTCTTACAACAGTTACACAGCCTGCATTTGAAATGGGAAAAATGGCGGCTACCGTTCTTTTCAAAGCATTAGAGAAAAAAAATTACAGTCTTAAAAAAGAAACTGTGATCATACCCTCTGTTCTTAACATCAGGCAGTCTGCAACATAAATATTTAAGTCAGAAGAAAGAATACCAGCGAAAACCTGTTACTATTTGGGGGAGTTCTTTATCTTTTGTATGCAGCCCGAAAGGCTTTGTCTCCACTCTTTTAATTGAATCCCGAATACCTGTTGTATCTTTTTTTTATCCAGTACTGAATAGGCTGGTCGTTGGGCAGGAGTCGGATATTGTGAAGTGGGAATGGCATTCACAACACAACCGGCATTTGTCATTTCCCTGATAGCGACAGCTAACTCATACCAGGTAATAGCCCCTTCGTTGCTGAAATGATAAATCCCGGGATGCCATTCACCCGACGGCGATTGATCTTTACCAATAATGGTTAACAGGGCTTCTGCAAGATCGGCGGCATAGGTGGGAGATCCCTGCTGGTCGCTGACCACCTTGACCTCGTTCCTTTCACCCATCAGTTTCATCATCGTTTTCACGAAATTCTTACCATAAGCAGAATATACCCAGGATGTGCGGATAATGACGGTATCAGGATCAGCGAATATGGCCTGCCTTTCGCCTTCCAGCTTGGAAGCTCCATATACACTTTGGGGATTTACAGGATCATTCTCCTTATAGGGAACAACGGCTTTCCCGTCAAAAACATAATCGGTAGAAATATGTATGAAGCGGCTATCGTATTCTTTACATACCGATGCCAGCACACCCACCGCCTCACTATTTACCATGAAAGCCTGTTCTTTCTCTGACTCCGCTTTATCCACTGCTGTATAGGCAGCACAATTGATACAATAGCGGGGATGATAAGAACTGAATGCCTTTCTTACCTGCTCAGTATGATCGATGGGAAGCTCTTTTCCGGAGAGAAAAACAAACTCATATTGCGGATAAGATGGCGCCAGTTGCTGCAGCTCACTTCCCAGTTGGCCGCCGGCACCTGTGACGAGTATTCCCGGTTTATTCATCAGTTGTTGAAATGAAAATTTGCATGGCAATCTGCAAGCAGGGGAAGCAATCTGTCTTTTTCTGAAACAATAATTTTGTCCTCCGGTATCTTCCAGTCTATGCTGAGGGCCGGGTCATCGAACCGTATTCCCCCTTCACTTTGCTTATTATAGAACTGATCGCATTTATACTGAACAACAGCCTGAGGGCTTAATACGGAGAATCCATGAGCGAAACCGGCAGGAATGAACAGTTGCTTTTTATTCTCTGCCGTCAATTCCAGTGAAAAACTCTTTCCGAATGACGGTGACCCTTTCCGGATATCCACTACCACATCCAGTATGCTGCCCTGCACCACGCGGATCAGTTTGGTTTGTGCAAATGGCGGAAGCTGGTAATGCAATCCCCTGATCACCCCATGACAGGAAGATGATTCATTATCCTGCACAAATTTTATCTGCAGCCCGTGGCCGGCAAAAGTTTTCTCGTTATACGATTCAAGAAAGTAGCCCCGGCTATCGCCGAATACCTTTGGCTCAAAAACCAGTAATCCCGGGAAACCTGTTTCAACAAAAGACATATTATAAACTCCAGTAGTGGCGGTTCTTAATTTTGTTACGGTACATTCCTTTCAGATCTGCGATCATGCCATGCGGCCTGGTAATGCTGCTGTAGTATTGATCATCCAGGCTGGCATAACTGGCATGGGGCACCGTGATGATAACTGCATCATAATCCGTTGCTGTTTTTTTCACCAGTCCGAACCCGTATTCATGTTCGAGTTCCGCTGAATCGGCATGCGGATCTTCTACTTCTACATTGACATAGTATTCTTTCAGCGCTTTTACCACATCACTTACTTTTGAATTCCGGATATCACTTACATTCTCCTTAAAAGTAGCCCCCTTCACAAGCACTTTTGAAGATTTAACATCCCCGCTGTTTTTGATGATATGCTGGATCACTTTTTTAGCGACATACTTGCCCATGCTATCGTTAATGTTACGGCCGGCCAGTATTACTTCAGAATGATACCCAAGTTCTTTGGCTTTATAAGTCAGGTAATAAGGGTCAACGCCGATACAATGCCCCCCTACCAGCCCGGGCTGGAACTTCAGGAAATTCCATTTTGTGCCTGCCGCTTCCAGCACCTCATAGGTATTGATACCTACTTTATCAAAAATGATGGACAGTTCATTCATCAAAGCAATATTCAGGTCACGCTGTGTATTCTCGATGATCTTGGCGGCTTCGGCTACTTTGATGGAAGAGGCCCTGTGCACACCCGCCTGCACCACCAGTTCATACACTTTTGCTATGACATCAAGCGATGGGGCATCACAACCTGAAACGACCTTGATGATCTTTGCCAGCGTATGCTGTTTGTCTCCCGGATTGATACGTTCCGGCGAATAACCGATCTTAAAATCAGTCACTGCTTTCAGTCCTGATAATTTTTCGATGACAGGGAGACAATCTTCTTCTGTGCAACCGGGATACACGGTAGATTCATACACCACATAATCTCCTTTCTTGATCACTTTCCCGATAGTTTCCGATGCTTTTTGCACCGGTGTAAGGTCCGGCACATTATGATCGTCCACAGGCGTAGGCACAGCCACTATAAAAAACTTTGCTTCTCTTAATACATCCAGTGAGTCGGTAAAAGTTATATCGCAGCCTTCAAAAGCTTCTTTATCCAGTTCATTACTCGGGTCAATGCCTTTTTTCATCATGTCAATACGCCTGGCATTGATATCAAATCCGATAACGGATATTTTCTTTGCGAATTCCAGTGCGATCGGCAGGCCTACATAGCCCAGGCCGATAAGGGCGAGTTTTGCTTTTTTATCAACAAGATCCTGGTACATAACGGAATTTCTAGGGGTTGTTTGAAAGTTAAGTTTGTAAATATATTGAGGGAAACGGGAAGCATGTATCTGACAAAAAAATCATTTCGATTACTTACTGCTGACAAACTCTTTTGGCTGTTTTCTCCACTCTTCTTCCGGCAGCGATTTAAAATAATTATAGGTAATCTTTAATCCTTCCTTTCGGTTGACCTTTGGCTCCCATCCTAATATCTGTTTGGCCTTGGAAATATCCGGCTCCCGTTGTTTGGGATCATCTACCGGCAGCGGTTTGAAGATGATCTTTACTTTATTACCTGTCAGTTCTAATATCTCTTTGGCAAAATCAAGGAGGGATATTTCATCCGGATTGCCAATATTGACCGGGAAATGATAGTCGCTCAGCAGGAGGCGGTAAATGCCCTCGATCAGGTCATCCACATAACAAAAGCTCCGGGTTTGTGACCCGTCGCCGAATACAGTGAGGTCTTCTCCCCGGAGGGCCTGCCCGATAAAAGCGGGTAAGGCACGGCCATCATTCAACCTCATTCTTGGACCATAGGTATTAAATATGCGTACGATGCGGGTATCCACCTGGTGAAAAGTATGATAGGCCATGGTCATCGCTTCCTGGAAACGCTTAGCCTCATCGTATACTCCCCTTGGGCCTACCGGGTTGACATTTCCCCAGTACTCTTCTGTTTGCGGGTGAACCAGCGGGTCGCCATACACTTCACTGGTAGAAGCTACCAATATCCGTGCATTCTTTGCTTTAGCCAAACCAAGACAATTGTGTGTTCCTAATGAACCCACTTTTAATGTCTGGATAGGAATTTTCAGATAATCAATCGGGCTGGCAGGCGAAGCAAAATGTAAGATAAAATGCAAATCGCCGGAAATATGAATGAATTTCGAAACGTCATGATGATAAAATTCGAATTGCTCCAGCTTAAAAAGGTGTTCGATATTCCGCAGGTCACCGGTGATCAGGTTGTCCATCGCGATAACATGGTAACCTTCTTTAATAAACCTGTCTGCCAGATGAGAACCAAGAAAACCTGCAGCACCGGTTATTAATACACGTTTACGTTTCATAATTCAATTTAATTAACTATTCTTCTGCCTACGCTTTCGTAATGGAAACCAAGGTCCTCGATAGCCTGCAGGTCGAAAAGATTCCGGCCGTCAAAGATCGCTTTATTTTTCAGACTGGAACCGATCCGGCTGAAATCCGGGGTACGGAATTCATTCCATTCTGTGGCAATGATGAGTGCATCCGCCCCGTTCAGCGCTTCATATTGCCCCTCAGCATACGTGATCACATCCCCGATGGTCTTTTTGACATTCTTCATCCCCTCAGGATCAAAAGCGCTGACTGTAGCCCCTTCTTTTAATAGTGCCTCTATCATATATAAAGCGGGGGCCTCTCTTACATCATCTGTATTGGGCTTAAAAGCAAGACCCCACAAAGCAAAATGTTTTCCTTTCAGGTCGTTATTGAAATATTTTTTAATGCCGGGTATCAGATGCACTTTCTGCGCTTCATTCACATCCATTACTGCATTCAGTATTTTAAACTGATATTTCACTTCATTAGATGACTTCACAAGGGCTTGCACATCTTTGGGAAAGCAACTGCCGCCATAGCCGATACCGGGAAACAGGAACCTTTTCCCGATCCTGTCATCGCTGCCAATACCCCTTCGCACCATATCTACATCAGCGCCGAGTAGCTCGCAAAGCTTTGCCACCTCATTCATAAAAGAGATCTTGGTAGCCAGGAAGGAGTTAGCCGCATATTTGGTCAGCTCGGCCGATCTCTCATCCATAAATATTACAGGGTTGCCCTGGCGAACAAATGGCGCATATAGTTCATTCATGATCTTTTTTGCTCTTTCAGACCTGGTGCCTATCACTACCCGGTCAGGCTTCATGAAGTCCTCCACTGCCACTCCCTCACGCAAAAACTCAGGATTGCTTACCACATCAAATTCTGATTTACAGTTTTTTGCAATGGCTGTATGAACTTTCTCTGCCGTTCCTACAGGTACTGTGCTTTTATCAACTATTACTTTGTAATCAGTGAGTATTTTACCAAGGTCATCAGCTACACCCAGTACATATTTGAGGTCGGCAGAGCCATCTTCGCCAGGAGGAGTAGGCAAAGCCAGGAATATTATAACGGCATCTTTGATCCCTTCGGCCAGGTTGGTGGTAAACCGGAGACGCTGTTCTTTCAGGTTACGCAGAAATAGTTTTTCAAGCCCCGGTTCATAGATAGTAATCTCGCCATTGGTAAGGCTTTCCACTTTTTTTGTATCAATATCAATGCAGGTGACAATGTTACCTGTTTCTGCAAAACAAGTGCCTGTTACCAAACCTACATAGCCGGTGCCGACTACTGCAATTTTCATGAGAACGTTTTTAAGTTATTCGGTTAATGATTAAATCGGGCATCCCGCCTGCGGCGGGATGCCCTGACGATGTTTATATCGTTTCGGTCGCCAAAATATAAAATAAAAAATTAATTTTCAGCATATTCCTTCACTTTCCCGGCAATAAAAGCCAGCTGCTCTTCATCCAGTTCTGTATGCATTGGCAGTGATATTACCCGCCTGGTCAGCCAGTCTGTTACCGGCATATCCCTGGCAGTAGTATTGAACTGGCTAAACATCTGCTGCCTGTGGCCCGGCACCGGGTAATAGATCATTGAAGGTATCTGATGGCCTGCAAGGAACTGGTTCAGCCCATCCCTGAATGCTCCAGGGTCATCAACTCCGTCAATGAGAAGAGTATATTGATGAAAAACATGATGTGAGTAGCCTGCCCGGTGAGGTGTTCGCAGAATTTTGTGGCCTGCAAATGCCTGGTCATAAAAATCAGCCGCTTTCCTCCTTGCCACGATATATTCATCCAGGTGCTTTAGCTTAATATTCAGAATAGCCGCCTGCAGGGTATCCAGCCGGCTGTTACACCCTACCACATCGTGATAATATCTTTTACTCTGTCCATGATTGGCGATCATCTTCATCTTATCTGCCAGCATATCATCATGCGTAAAGATGGCCCCGCCGTCACCAAAAGCCCCGAGGTTCTTGGATGGATAAAAAGAGGTAGCCCCGATATGGCCGATGGTTCCTGTTTTTCTTTTTGTGTTGTTAGAAAAAGTATAGTCGCATCCGATAGCCTGGGCATTGTCTTCTATCACATACAGGTTATGTTTTTGGGCAATTGCCATGATCTCTTCCATAGGTGCCGCCTGGCCATATAGATGTACGGGAACAATGGCCCTTGTCTTTGGGGTAATAACTTTTTCCAAGGCAACCGGATCTATGCAAAAAGTCCTGGGATCAACCTCTACAAAAACCGGTGTTAACCGCAGCAGCGCTATTACTTCCGTAGTGGCGATATAAGTAAATGAAGGAGTGATCACTTCATCACCCGGCTGTAATCCAAGTGCCATCATCGCTATCTGCAAGGCATCTGTGCCATTGGCGCAGGGTATGGTATGTTTTACTCCAAGATAGGCAGACAGGTTTGCCGCAAAATCATGCACCGGTTTTCCATTGATGAAAGCAGAACTTTCCATGACCTGCAATACCGCTTCATCTGTTTCCTTCTTAATTTTTTGATACTGGGTCTTAGTATCTACCATCTGGATAGGGCGCATGTTCAGTCTTTTAAAGGGGAGTTGTCTAATTGTCACACGGGCCATATAAGTCAAAAAGTACCCGGTGAACTATTGTGAGTGTATGCCGGAATGACCTGTTTGACCCTCTGACTTGCCTGTCTTTTCAGCGGCGCAAAAATAGCGAAATCACGTTAGTTTAGCAGATTGCATTTACTTTTGCCCCTTATTTAAAAACGGTGGGCATTCTTCTTTACAATATCTTCCTTGTTTTTCTGAAAGCAGGTATTCATGGAGCTTCCCTGTTTAACCCAAAGGCCAAAAAATGGGTGACCGGCAGAAAGGATATTTTTAACAGGCTTACGTCCGTTATCAGTCAGCATGATAAGGTCATCTGGATGCATTGTGCTTCTCTTGGTGAATTTGAACAGGGAAGACCGCTGATAGAAAAACTCAGAACGCAATATTCAGGTTACAAGATACTGCTGACTTTTTTCTCCCCTTCCGGCTATGAGGTACAGAAAAATTACAAAGGCGCTGACTGGGTTTTCTATTTACCGGCTGATGGCCCCCGCAATGCCAGGCGTTTCCTTGAGATCGTCAATCCCTCGCTTGTGATCTTTGTGAAATACGAATTCTGGTTCTATTACCTGAAAAAAATAAAGTATCGCAAAGCACCTTTGTTGCTGGTATCTGCTTTGTTCAGGCAGGACACTATCTTTTTCAAATGGTACGGCGGCCTGCAAAGAAAAATGCTTTCCCGCTTTGATCATTTATTTGTGCAAAATGAAGATTCCAAAGTGCTGCTGAATCATATCGGACTGGGAGATATCTGCAGCGTATCCGGTGATACAAGGTTTGACAGGGTGATAGAAATATCCCAAAAATTTCAGCCTATACCTGTTATTGAACAATTTATCGGCAATGACAACGCCATTATCGCCGGCAGTACCTGGAGAGAAGATGAAGAAGTGCTGCAAAAGGTCTTTTCTTCCATCGGCAACAGTTCTCTGAAACTGATCATTGCGCCACACGAAATAGATGAAGCCCATATTGACGAATTAAAAAAGCTATTTCCGGGTTGTACCCTCTTTTCAGCATTGTCAACCGGCAACAAGCAGCCTGCAACAAGTAACATACTCATCATTGACAATATAGGGATGCTTTCCCGGCTATACCACTATGGATATATAACCTTTGTAGGCGGTTCGTTCCGCAGAAGCGGGGTACACAATGTACTGGAAGCGGCCGTCCACGGTAAGCCTGTTCTCTATGGGCCTGTATATGAAAAATACTCCGAGGCCATTGAACTGATCCGTTCAGGAGGTGGTATATGCGTCAATAATGCAGGTGAATTTTCAGCAACTATACAAAGGCTGCTTTCCAACCAGGTGTTTTATAAAGATTGTGCAGCCTGTTCCCACCATTATGTCTGGAAAAACAAGGGCGCCACAGAAAAGATCATTCAGTTCATTCAGGAAAAACGTCTTTTGACGATCTGATCGAAATGCTGGACCGCATTGTTATCGTTATTCCAGCCCAGTTTTGTTTTCAGTTCACGGGTGATCCAATATTCAGCTTCGGGATAGATATTGAAACTATTGATGGTTTTGATACTCCGTTCATACATGGCTTCATCGCCACGGAACAACTCGTCAATGAACAGGAACCGGTCATTGATACCGATCGCTTTGCGAAGATCTTTTACAGGCGCTTCTTTTAATACTTCTAATAGTTCGGTTTTCCCCTGTTTCAATTTATCATTCAAAGATTCCTGTTCAGCAGGGTTGGCAGCTGCCGTATTCACTTCCTGCACCTGTTGCGACAAAGTGGGTATTTCCATCATCGGGTCAAATACCATATCCAACTGTCCGTTATCTTTCACGATCGCCACCGACCCTTTATCCACAAGCACCGTTTCCCGGACCTCCCTGACAGGCTGAGCGGCTGGCCTGGGAGCATATCGCTCATGCTCTGCAGAAATATGGCCTGCACCGGCCGGCATCATCACGGCTACTTTGGATGTCCCCAGTACTCTGGGGGTCTTTGGCTGAAGCTGCAACAGCTCCTGCTGCAATTCCTGGACAGTGGCCAGCAGATCAGATGGTTCAGCATGCTGATCGTACTGGGCTTTCAATTTTGCTATCAGGCTTTCTATCCTTTGCATTGACTGGTGTTATCGGGTAATAAAATTTTCAATGGTCAGAATTTATCATCACAGGAAACAGGTTCAAATCCTTAATTCCCTTTCTTTGCAATCCGGACAAAGTTTTCTACTGAACGGGAAAAGTGTTTTAAAATTACAAACAGTTTGCCAATAAACTGTTTACGGGAAAGGGAAAAACAAATCTTAACAATGTTTATTGAACCAAATTTACAGGGTGGCCGCCGGGGGTGGATAGAAGTGATCTGCGGCTCTATGTTCAGCGGTAAAACGGAAGAACTGATCCGCAGGCTGAAAAGGGTCAAGATCGCCAACCTGAAGGTAGAAATATTCAAGCCCGCCATTGATATACGCTATGATGAGATAAAGATCGTATCCCATGACACCAATGCCATACAGTCAACCCCGATAGATAATTCGCAGAAAATACTGCTGATGGGACAGGATGTGGATGTGATCGGGATTGATGAAGCTCAATTCTTCGACGACCAGTTGCCCTATGTATGCGACGAATTAGCCTACCGGGGCATCCGGGTCATTGTAGCCGGGCTGGATATGGATTTTACCGGAAAGCCTTTTGGCCAGATGCCTTTCATAATGGCCAAAGCCGATTACGTTACCAAACTCCATGCGATCTGTATGAAATGCGGGAATATCGCTAACTATTCTTACAGAAAAATACCGAACGAAGACCAGGTGATGCTCGGGGCTACGGATGTATATGAGCCGAGATGCAGGGTATGTTATCATGAGAAGTAAAAAAGCCGCCTATGGGCGGCCTTATTATTATTTAAGACAAGATATAGTTAGTTTAATGGGCTTTCCCTTTTATCTTTCCTTTCCCGTTCATCTGGATCGAGACACCACTGGCTTTTATATCCATTTTCTGATCAAAATCACCGGCAATCATTAACCCCGTCCTGGTATCTACTTTTATGATCCCCGTCTGGTCTCCGCTTATATTGGCTCCGCTTCCATTATCTTCTGTTGGCTCGATGCGTGTTTTTGAATCCAGGGTTATGATATCCCCTTCCATTTCTTTGACAGTATAATGCGTATTGAATTTAGCCGCCATCTTTCCGCCTGTTGAATAACTTTTCTCCCAGCTATCTCCCACTTTTACTTCCTTATTGGGAAAAATAGTGAACACCTGTGCAAACTGGTCCTTCAGGGACTGATCATTGAACTGATCATTCAGGGAAGCCGTCATCATCTGTTTCATCTCTTCGCCTATGCCTACAGAATCAACCATAGATTGTATGATTTCCCGGAAACCGCTCACCTCTGTCACTTTGCCTTCCTGGTCAACTTTCATGACAAATGATTTCCCGGCAATACCCGAAAACATCCTGTTCATCATGCTCATCGGGTTTTCTTCCATTTCTTCAGGCGTTAATGCCGGCGCCGGTTTATCAGTGTCCACATCTATTTCCATGCCCATCATCTTCATGTTCATGACAAATCTTTTATAGGTACTGGTCATTGTTTTCTCAGTCCCGTTATCATCTGTTACGAGTACGGAAAACATACCTCCGATACTGATCTTTGTATCATTACCCATGACCTTCTGGTCCATATCCCAAACCATTTCATAGTCATACCCTTTCCCTTTCTCCAGGTTGAACTTCATCAATTTTGCAGGTGATGCATGGGAAAACTTGCAGGATTGTATCCCTGTGATAACTACAGCCAGAGTAATCAATGTTGACAGGGCGAAGATTTTTTTCATGTATAAAGTTTTAAGGCTGGCAAAATAGACAATTAGTCCTGTTTGTTACTATTAATATATGCTATTTTCGCACCAAATTTTACCCGATAGGATCTTCACGGCATATATTCACTCTTTTCAAAAAAGACCTGCTGCTCGAAATAAGGCAGCAATACAGTTTTTACGGTATTTTATTATACATAGGGGCAACAGTGCTTGTATTGCAGATGGCCATTAATGAACCTGAAGATAAAGTATGGAACGGCCTGTTCTGGGTGATACAATTATTCATCTGTATCAACGCGGTGGCCAAAAGTTTCTTGCAGGAAAGCAAAGGCAGGATGCTCTATTTCTATACTGTGGCTTCCCCGGCTGATTTTGTTCTGTCCAAACTATTATTCAACTCCCTGCTGATGCTGGTGATGAGCCTGCTGAGCCTACTGTTATTCACTCTTTTTCTTGGCAACCCCATACAAAAAGCGCTTCCTTTTATTGGGCTGGTACTTTTAGGCGGATGGAGCCTGAGCTTAGTCTTTTCTTTTCTGGCAGCCATTGCCGCTAAAGCCCAGCAGAATGCCGCTATCATGGCGGTTTTAGGTTTTCCTCTTATCATTCCGCAACTGCTTTTGCTGATGAAACTCTCCAATGCCGCTTTCAACCCAGTGCTGACCATGCCGGTCAATATACTATTGCTTCTCGGCGCCCTGGATATTATGATCATTATGCTCGCAGTGATATTATTTCCCTTTTTATGGAAAGACTGATAGAATAATGAATATCGAATAAAGAATTTTGAAATACGAAATACATCCGGGTTTTATTCCTTCTCCATTCATTATTCCCTGTTCTTTGTTCTATATTCTTAATTCCCCTTATTTTTGCTGACTTTATTCTGCCACTCAGGCAAAACTCATTAACGATCCTATGGCCAATAATAAAAGCTTTATGCAGAAAAACTGGTGGAAGATCGCCGCTGTCGTTTTACTCATCTACACTTTTACAGCAGGCCTGCTGACCAAGATCCCCGAACTGCCCGCGCTGGAACAAACCATCCGCAACCTCTATTTCCATGTGTGCATGTGGTTCTGCATGATGATACTCTTTACCGTATCTGTTGTCAATTCCATCCGTTATCTCCGCACCTTCAACCTGAAGTATGATATCTATGCCCGCAACTACGCAACAAGTGGTATAGTATTCGGGGTACTTGGTTATGCTACCGGCGCTATCTGGATGAGCTATACATGGGCTGATCCTAATAGTGAACTGGCGGCTTCTTTCAGCTCATTGACAAGAGAACCAAAGCTTATAGGAGCAGCCATAGCATTGCTGATCTATTTCGCCTACATGGTACTGCGTGACTCGATCAATGATATGGACAAAAGGGCGAGGATAAGCGCTGTCTATAACATCTTCGCATATGCTATGCTGTTTCCTTCCATCTGGATAGTGCCCAGGATGATGGAAAGTCTCCATCCCGGCGCACAGGGAAACCCGGCATTGGACACCCGGGATATTGATGCCCATATGCGAACTATATTCTACCCGGCTGTCATAGGATGGACATTACTGGGCGTATGGATCACGACATTAAAAATTCGCTTAACCATATTGAAAGAGAAAAAATTGTCACAATGAAAATAGTAAGACACCTGTTGCTCCTTTTATTCATGCTGGCAAATGCCACTTTTGTATTTGCGCAGGAAAAGAAATACGACTTCGGGGAAACCATGCGCAGCAACGGACGTATTTATGTTGTAGTAGCCGTAATGGTCACCATCCTTCTTGGGCTTGTATTATACGTTGTGCGCCTGGATCGCAAGATCAGTAAACTGGAAAAAGAAAATTAAGATACGGCTATTAGCCAATGGCTATAAGCTAACAGCTTGCTTTAACGATTGCTAAACAAAAAATTCAACTCACATGTCTGACAAGAATTACAGTTTCTTTGGCGCTGTCGAAAAAAGTTTTGACAAAGCAGCCAAATTCACCAAATGGGAAAAAGGGATATTAGAGCAGATCAAAGCCTGCAATGCCGTTTACCAAATGAGGTTCCCGGTCAAAAGAGATGACGGAAGCATTGAAGTGATCGAAGCGTATCGTGTACAACATTCGCAGCACAAAACACCGTGTAAAGGAGGTATCCGTTTCGCTGCGGAAGTAAACCAGGATGAAGTAATGGCCCTGGCATCCCTGATGACCTACAAATGCGCTATTGTAAATGTGCCTTTCGGCGGTGGTAAAGGCGGGATCAAAGTAAACCCAAGGAAGTATTCGGCCTATGAGTTGGAAAAGATCACCCGCCGTTATACAGCCGAGCTGATCAAAAAGAATTTTATCGGCCCCGGTACAGATGTACCTGCCCCTGACTATGGCTCCGGAGAAAGAGAAATGGCCTGGATCGTGGATACCTACACCGCCATGCACCCTGGTGAAATTGATGCGGCCGGTTGCGTGACCGGTAAACCAGTATCACAAGGCGGTGTTCGCGGACGTCGTGAAGCCACCGGTCTCGGTGTATTCTTTGGCATCCGTGAGGTATGCAATATGCCGGACATCATGCAAAAGCTCGGCATGCCTGTTGGTGTGGAAGGAAAGAAGATCGTAGTACAGGGATTGGGTAATGTGGGTTATCACACAGCCAAATTCTTCCAGGATGCAGGCGCAAAGATCATTGCCCTGGCAGAATATGAAGGAAGCATTACAAATCCTGCCGGACTTGACGTAGATGAAGTATTCAACCATCGCAAAAACTCTGGCTCGATACTGAACTTCCCCGGGGCAACCAACCTGGCGAAGAATACGGATGCACTGGAACTGGAATGTGATATTTTAATTCCTGCTGCATTGGAAAACGTAGTTGATGGCGAGAATGCTCCAAGAGTAAAAGCTAAACTGATCGGTGAAGCAGCTAATGGCCCGCTGACACCGGAAGCAGATGAAATATTTGCCCAAAAAGGCATTGTAGTTATCCCGGATATGTATCTCAATGCCGGTGGTGTGACCGTTTCTTACTTTGAATGGCTGAAGAACCTGAGCCATGTCCGTTACGGCCGTATGGAAAAAAGATTCAATGAAAACATGAACATGCATATCCTCGGCCAGATAGAAGGGCTGACCGGTAAAAAAGTAGCCAGCCGTGACAGGGAATACATAGTACACGGGGCCGATGAGGTGGATCTTGTGTATAGCGGATTAGAAGAAACGATGATCAGCGCTACGCATGAGATCATGAATGAGTGGAAGGCCAACCCGGCCATACCGGATATGCGTACAGCAGCGTATGTGGTAGCGATCAACAAAGTAGCGACTACGTATGCCGAGCTGGGAATATTTCCATAAGCTTATTGTTATTAAAAAGAGAATCCCATTTGCGAGAGCAGGTGGGATTTTTTGTTGAAAGCGGAGTTCATGCCTGCATCTTTATACTTTTGTATTTTTAGTCAGCATGATAAAAAAATCAATTATATCCCTGAACATTTTCTTTACGCTTGGAAGTGCTTATGTGCTTTTTGAGGACTACAAAAGGATTGGAAAATTTCAATGGGTTGACGAAAACAGAATCCAGGATAATGAGGAACTGTTTCTAAAACCCATCTGCGCCATTATGATCCTTATGGGAATTATT
Organism: Chitinophagaceae bacterium; assembly: GCA_016787085.1. Lineage (GTDB taxonomy): Bacteria > Bacteroidota > Bacteroidia > Chitinophagales > Chitinophagaceae > VBAT01. The sequence goes on from JAEUVJ010000045.1 coordinate 107,920, forward strand.
TCGATTGCGAATCAACTATACAGAAGTTCAGATCGGGACAAATACAGGTCAGGGATTATTAAAAAATATATACTTGAGCCGCTATGTCTATTCTATGCTGCTTTTGCCATATTTATTGGTATTGTATTTCTGGCTTTGGGCGCTGGCAATACAAGTGTGAGCTTCGAAAAAGATTTCAAGGATATCTTTTTTTCGCTTTTAACGTTCCTGTCCTTTGCTTGTTATTGCCTGATGGGGTTTTTAACTTTATATCAGACCATCAGGGAAAGGACACTGTCCGGAAAATAGCTATTCATCACGCCTTCTCTTAAATAAACTTATCCCCTTTGATCAGCATGTAATTCCATACCTTATAGAACCTGTTAATCTCCATTTCTTGCGTAGGCTTGCAGGAACTGATCTTTTCCAGTAAATTTGATAACAAACTCAAAATGCCAGATGACCCGGATAATAATTGATAAAAAGAAATACGTGTTGATACCTCAGAAAGAATATGAGGCCTTGCAAAAAAAAGCAGCTTCGAAAACAAAACCTGAAAAATTACTCCCACTGGATGAGGCACGTGCATATAGCAAAAAACTCATTCGCAAATGGGCAGCAGAAAAATAACTGTCAAACGATCTGCTGCGGAAAACATTGCCGCTATTGCCTTATATATTGAATCAAAAGGCATGGTTGCTACTGCAGAAAAGTTTGCTGATGCTGTATATGATTTCTTCTTGAAACTGGCTGACGACAGAAAATCTTATTCTTTTTGCAGAGAGCCTGTAAGGGCATCGCTGGGATATAAATGTACTTCCTACAGAAGGAAATATACTGTCGTATTTTTAGAATCCGATGATGAATTGATCATTTGCGAATTTATTTCTTCCAGACTAATCCACTGGTAAATCACGTCTTCTCATAAATAAACTTATCCCCTTTGATCAGCGGGTGCCCGCCGGACAAAGTGTATTTTGAAGCTTTCAGCCGGTAATGATCAAAGAAAACTTCCATCAGCCATTGCTCAAAACGAAACTCAAAATAGTTGTGGTCCGGGGTATCAATAATGAAATGCGTGAACCGTTCCGGGCAAAACTCAAACACCACGGTAATGGTGGTTACCTGCTGCAGGGCAAATCGTACTTCCCCGTTTGCATTGGCCTGTAACCAGGTGCCTGAAGCGCCATTCTGCAGACTGAACAATACATGTCGTTGCAATACCGGGTTGGCACCCGTCATCTTCAATATGATAGCATTTTCGTTCACAGGACCGCTTCTCACTAATGCAAAATCTTTTCCCGTCCATGGCCGGCTTTGAAGAATGACATGGTCATCTTCGAGTGCCCACCGCCCGGAACCATAGCGGTCAATAGCTCCGTAGGTGAAGAAGAATCTGAACGTCCCGTCTGTTTCCAGTTTGAAACCTGAGGCCGTTTCTTTTACATCATTCAGGTAATACATGCCTGCGGCCCGCTCGGGTGTAAGTTTTGACATGGCAACAAGGTAAGTTTTTTATTCAAAGTAGCATTTTGAAACCGCAAAGAGGCAAAGTCAGCGCAAAGAACGCTAAACTTGTCCTCTTAACGAATGCGCTAACGTCTTTCTGGCTGCCCTTTCTGCACCTCATATCATGCATTAATGCACTTCATCAGCCACCTCACTCGCTGGTAATAATCAGAAGACAGCGATAGCTTTTATCTTTAGCTTTCTGTTATAAAACATGCATATGAAAAAGATCGTCTCTCTCTGCTTTGTACTATCAATTACTCTTGTTGCTTTTTCTCAACTGGCAACAGCACCCGACGGCGGCAACAAAAAAGCCATGGTGGGTGAACGTATCGGTATCACCGATGTTACCATTCACTATGACCGGCCCGGTGTAAAAGGGCGTGAAGGAAAGGTCTGGGGCAATCTTGTACATAAAGGTTTTGCCGATCTTGGCTTTGGCACCAGCAAGGCCGCCCCCTGGCGGGCCGGATCGAATGAGAACACCACCATCGAATTTTCTACCGAGGTAAAAATAGAAGGACAACTCTTACCTGCCGGCAAATACGGTTTCTTTATTGCTTACCAGCCAGAAGAGTGTATCCTGATCTTTTCCAAAAATCATACTTCCTGGGGCAGCTATTTCTATAACGAAAAAGAAGATGTGCTGCGGGTAAAAGTAAAACCTGTTGCACTGGATAAAAGTATAGAATGGCTGAAATATGAATTCATAAATGAGACCGAAAATGCTGCAACGATCTCACTGCAGTGGGAAAAGATGATGATACCATTCAAAGTAGAGGTTGACCTCGATAAACTTCAACTGGAATCATTCCGCAGAGAACTAAGAGGCGAAAGAAGTTTCAGCCCCGGCTGGCAATCGTACCAGCAGGCCGCTCAATACACTGCCGACAGGAACATCGCCCTGGAAGAAGGATTGAAATGGGTCGACCAGGCGATCAGTGATCCGTTCGCCGGTGAGGCTAATTTCAGAACACTGTCCACAAAAGCCACTCTGTTAGCCAAACTTGGTCGCCAGGCTGAAGCCGATTCTATCATGAAGAAAGCGGTACCGATGGGCACCATGCAGCAGATACATCAATACGGCAGACAACTACTGGCGGATAAGAAAGTAAAAGAAGCGCTGGAAGTATTCAAGGCCAACTACCAGAAGAACCCTAACCAGTTTACCACACTGATGGGGCTCACAAGAGGGTATTCAGCGAATGCCGATTACAAGAATGCATTGAAATATGCAAACATGGCACTGGCTGCGGCGCCAGGGCAACAGGCAAAGACACAGGTGGAGGGAATGATCGAAATGCTGAAAGCAGGAAAAGATGTGAACTGAGAGAATAATGAATAAAGAACAAGGAATACCGAATGTTGAATCGAAGGGAACTTCTTCTGTTCAACATTCGCTGTTCATTATTCGATATTGGTAGAGGCTGTCTCGAAACGAGAGAAATTTAACACGGAGGAACAGAGAATTAGAGTTTCGCAGAGAAAAGTACAATGATATTCACAACTCTGTGTTTCTCTGTCGCTCAGTAACTCTGTGTTGGAAGACCCTTTTGAGACTGCTTTTAATTACATCCGAGTAATTCACAAAGTTTGGACTCAAGGTCTGATCCTCGTAAATTCTTGGCGAGTATCTTACCATCAGGGCCTACCAAAAAATTCTGAGGTATGCTGTTGACTTTGTATTGCTGTGCTACTGCATTTTCCCAGAATTTAAGGTCACTGACCTGTGTCCAGTTCAGTTGATCTGTATGGATCGCATGCAGCCATTTATCCTTTTGACCGGGTCTGTCAAGCGAAACACCAAGCACGGTGAAATTCTTTTCTTTGAACTTATTAAAGTTATTAACCAGGTTAGGGTTCTCCTGGCGGCAGGGTCCGCACCAGCTTGCCCAGAAATCAATCAATACATATTTGCCCCGGAAAGATGAAAGGGCAACCGGGTTGCCTGATGTGTCGGCCTGTGTAAATTCTATCGCATCAGAACCCACTGCGAGGAACTTTGCTTCGGCTATAGCCTGCACAAGATAATTGCCGTAAAAATTCTTAACAGCCGCCGGTTGTAATGAACTGAAACGTTTTTCGGTCAGAAAGATGTCCTCATTCAACTGCATCGTTATCGCCAGCAGGAAGCTGCTGACAGCTGAAGAAGCGTGTTTGCCGATAAAAAGATCAATTTCCTTCTGAATATCACCTCTCACTTTATTCAGCTCTGTCTCCAGGCTATCCCGCTTACCGCCCATCTGCAACTGCTGCGATACCTTTCCAAGTTTCTCAAACAATGGATTGAACTGGCGCTGGAACTCATCAAATGCAGCCTGCGAAGGAGATCCTGTTATTTTTACCGTTTTCAGGTCGCTGATATTACCGGTGATCTTCGCCTTCGAGTTATCGAGGAATAAATTGGCCCTTTTGCCACTCATGTTCATAGAGACCAGCATCGGCTCTTTCATGGTACCTTTTAATACAATAGCGCCTTCTTTCTGCGCCTTGCTTTTGGCAATGGTGTCTGTAGGGTTATTGATATCCGTAATGGAAACAAGAGTGCCTTCTGTTAAACCGGTAATACTGCCGGTCAAAGACAAACTATTTTGTGCAAAAACGAAAAGGGGGCTAAGAAAAACAACCGTCAAAATGCGTTTCACCGGGAGATGTAGTTTTTTATACATAGACAGACAAAGATAATCGCTTTTTGGTTGGCAGTATAGTCGGCTACCTGACCAAAATACTATCCATGAAGGCTTTAACAGAATTTTCGACGGAAGGGTTCGTTTCCAATGCCTTAATAAAGGCACTGCCGATGATGGCCCCGTTGGCATGTTTACTGGCAGCGTCAAAACTGGCTTTATCTTTTATCCCGAACCCGACCAATACAGGGTTCCTGAGCCCGAGGCCTTTGAGTTGCTGCAGATACTGTTCCGTGTCACCGATATTCTTATTGCTGCCCGTAGTAGATGAAGAAGAAACAGCGTATAAAAAACCACTGCTAAGCCCATCAAGTTTTTTGATCCGCTCAACGGACGTTTCCGGCGTCACCAGGAAAATAAAATCAAGACCATGCTTTTTAATGATCGCTCCATACTCCGTTTCAAATTCATAGATCGGCAGGTCGGGTAATATCAGGCCGTCAATACCTACTGCCGCAGCATCGGAACAAAACTTTTCAAACCCGTATTGCAGAACAGGGTTCATGTATCCCATTAAAACAACAGGCAATCTGATTTCCTTTCTGAATTCTTTTAACTGTTCAAAAAGCTTTGCAATCGTCATTCCACCGGCAATGGCGATACTGCTGCTATGCTGTATCACCGGCCCATCTGCCAGTGGGTCGCTATACGGCATACCCAGTTCGATAAGATCGGCTCCATGCGCCTGCAGGGCTTTCATCACTTTTACTGTGCTATCCACCTGCGGAAAGCCCGCCGTGCAATACACATTCAATACCCGTTCTTTTTTTCTGGCAAATAACTCACTGATCCTGCTCATGGTCATTAATTAGAAGGAATGATAGCGTACGTATCATTGTCTATCGTGATGTATTTATATTTCGGGTAACTGTCAATATCTAAAGTGATAGTATACGCATCCCCGGCTTTACCGGGATCCGGTTGCCTGAATCTGATCAGCACCGTATCACCCTGTCTTGATGCTGTCACCTGTTTTTTGGTAAAGTCAGCAGGCAGGCATTTCTCAAACTCAAAACGTTCGCCGCCAAAGTTGGAGGTCATCCTGAATGCTGCCGACACTTTCTCACAGCTGGCATTCATTTTCTCAAACTTCAGTTTATGCTCTACAAAAGGTTTACGGTCGCAGGCCGCTAACAGAACAGCAACTACTAATATTAAACTCGTGAATTTCATACGTATCATTTACTTTGACTTATTTGACCACTTTGACCACTTTAATATACCTGGCTTTCTTCCTATTTCATATGCTCCATATACGTGGCAAGATCTTTATCCCCTCTCCCGCTCAGGCAGATCACTACAACATCTGATTTTTTAAAATTGATCATCTTTAACGCATGTAGTGCATGGGCGGATTCCAGTGCCGGGATAATACCTTCCAGCTTTGCCAGTTCAAACGCCGCATTCAATGCTTTATTATCCGTGGCGCTCATAAACACCGCACGGCCGCTTTCAAACAAATGTGCATGCAACGGGCCGATGCCGGGATAATCCAGCCCTGCCGATATGCTATGCGGTTCCACCACCTGGCCATCTTCGGTTTGCATCAGCAGGCTTTTGCTGCCATGTAAAATGCCCGGTTTGCCTAACTGGGTAGTTGCGGCGCTTTTCCCGCTATTGACACCTTCACCGGCCGCTTCCACAGCGACCAGTTGCACCGAAGGTTCATCTAAGTAATGATAAAAAGCGCCGGCCGCATTACTGCCGCCCCCTACACACGCAATAACATAATTGGGCAGTTCACTTCCCGTCTTTTCCTTTAACTGCCATCTCATTTCTTCGCTGATCACACTCTGGAACCGTGCCACCATATCCGGGTAAGGGTGCGGTCCTACCACCGAACCGATGATATAGTGTGTATCATTTGGATTATTGATCCAATCGCGGATGGCTTCATTGGTAGCATCTTTCAATGTCTTACTACCTGAAGTGGCCGGGATAACAGTAGCGCCAAGCATCTTCATTCTCGCTACATTAGGCGCCTGCCGTTCTATATCCTTTTCACCCATATAAACAATGCACTGCACTCCTTTCAATGCACAAACTGTGGCCGTAGCCACCCCATGCTGCCCGGCCCCTGTTTCTGCAATGATCCTTTTCTTGCCAAGCCGTTCTGCCAGCAGTATCTGTCCGATCGTATTATTGATCTTATGCGCCCCGGTATGGCAAAGGTCTTCCCGCTTCAGGTAAACAGTTGCTTTATACCGGTCGCTTAAACGCTTCGCATGATACAAGGGTGTTGGCCTGCCGGCATAGTCCTTTAATAACTCCCGGAACTCTTTCTGAAACCCTTCTTCATTGATTATTTCCAGGTATTTTGTCCGCAACTCTTCTACATTCCGGTGGAGCATTTCAGGTATGTATGCGCCTCCGAAGGAACCATAGTAGCCTTGTTCGCTGGGTTGTTTATATGTCACCCTGAGCTTGTCGAAGGGTGTTACTTGTTCAGTCATTCTAATTGTATTTATTACCACCTCAATTCTAAATAATCATTAAACCTATCCCAATCCCGGTTCAGACCACTACTCGCTATCCTTCTTCTCTATTTCCCCTTTCAGTTCTCTTACAAACTTTCTTACCTTTTCCATATCCTTTATTCCGGCATTGACCTCAAACTTACTGTTGATATCCACTGCAAAGAGTTTTTTACCTATCGGCTCATTCAAAAAAGCTTTTAGCTTTTCAGCATCACCCGGCTCTATACCCCCGCTGAGAAAATATATTTTATTGATCACCGACTTCTTCAATGCTTCCCAGTCAAACTTTTTACCCGTGCCTCCGTAACCGGCCCCCAGTGTATCGAACATATACATATCTGATGAATCGTGGAATGGCTTTACCATCCATTCTATCGGATCATTATCGGAAAGCCGGAACGCTTTAACGACAGTAATATAGTTCGCTACCTTTTCACAATACACCGGCGATTCATCACCATGCAACTGCACCATATCCAGCCGGTAGTCTTCCACGGTCCTCATCAGTTCGTCGTACGGCATATTGACAAAGACCCCTACTTTGGCAATTTTTCCTTTTATCTGCCGCATCTTCTCCGGCGATATCTTGTTGGCTACGTACCGGGGAGACTTGGGATAGAATATAAAACCAGCCAGGTCAACGCCCATTTCATCAAGGGCCGTCACCTGCTCAGGCAATGTCATACCGCAGACTTTAATTCTCATTCGCTTTTGCTTTAAGTTTTTCGACAAAACTGGCAAAAGCAATCGCCGGGTCGGCTTCCTTCATAAAAGTTTCCCCGATCAGGAAACCTTTGAAGCCGGCCTGTTTTAAAGTTACAATAGTTTCCACATCGCTGATACCGCTTTCTGCAATGGCAGGTTTGTCTGATGGTATCTTGTTAATAAGTCCCAGCGATGTTTGGATATCTACTTCGAATGTTTTTAAGTTACGGTTGTTCACACCCACCATATCCACTTCGTCACAGATATGGTCCAGTTCCTCTTCATTGTGTATCTCCAGCAACACTTCCAGCCCGATGCTTTTGGCGTAGCCGGCCATCTGTTTTACCTCTGCGGGTGACAAACAGGCTGCGATCAGTAATATCACATCTGCCCCGAAAGCTTTGGCTTCCGCTATTTGCCAGGGATCTATCATAAAATCCTTGCGCAGCACAGGCACATCAGTGATCACCTTTGTTTGTATAAGGTCATCGAGGTCGCCGCCGAAGAATTCTTCATCTGTCAGCACAGATATTCCGGCTGCACCGAGATGGCTATAAGGCACCACTACTGGTTCCGCTTCCAGTTCTTTTGTTTTGAACCATCCTTTGCTCGGGCTTTTTCTTTTGAACTCTGCAATAATGCCGGTACTCCCTTCTTTCAGCAGGCTCTGTACCAGGGAGCGGTTGGAGAACTTCCAGAAAAAGCCATCACGTTCAAAACGTTCAACACTACTCAATGGCTTGAACTTTTCGATCTCCCTTTTTTTGTTAGCGATTATTGTATCTAATATCGTACTCATTGTAATGAAACCAGTTTTTGTAAAGCCTTATGAGCAGCACCGCTTTCGAGACTCCTCACTGCATCATTATAAGCATCATCATATACTTTGTACTTACCTGTGCACTGCAGGGCCATGGCCGCATTCGCCAGCACAACCGCATTCTGCGCCCATGTGCCTTCTCCTTTCAATATAGTAGCAAATATCTTTGCCGCTTCTTCTACGGAACTTCCGCCTGAAATATCCGTTGCTGATACCATCCGCTTTCCCAGTTGCTCCGGGGTCATGATCTTCTCCCCTTCGTTAGTGATCACTTTGGTATCATTGGTCAGCGATATCTCATCATACCCGTCAAGACCATGAATGATAGTAAATGAATTGCCGGTCAGTTGCAAAAAATAATTATACACCCTTGCCATCTCCAGGTTATATACACCTACCAACTGAAATTTTGGCGAAGCGGGATTCACCATCGGCCCAAGCATATTGAAGAAAGTGCGCATCGCCAGGTTCTTCCGTATCGGCCCTACCGTTTTCAATGCCGGGTGAAACATAGGAGCATGTAAGAAACATATACCTGCTTCCTCCACTTCCTTCTTCAGCTTATCATTATCATTTTTAAATTTATACCCCAATTGTTCCATTACATTGCTGGCGCCGCTTACAGACGAAGCGCCGTAATTACCATGCTTGGCTACTTTTTGCCCGGTACCCGCTACTATAAAACAGGCCAGTGTCGAGATATTGAAAGTATTCTTGCCATCCCCCCCGGTGCCTACTATATCAATAAGATCATATTCCTTCAGATCAACTTTCACACACAGTTCCAGCAAGGCATCCTGGAAGCCCTGCAATTCTTCTATAGTGATGCTCCGCATAAGATATACGGTCATGAAGGCTGTCACCTCATGCTCATTATACACGCCTTTACCTATATTCACCAGCACTTCTTTTGCCAGTGAACGATCAAGCGTCTTATGTTCAAATAATAACTGGAGTATCTTTTTCATTAGTCGTCTGAACTCTGATTAATGGGATTTATTAGATTTAACAGGATGCGATACTATTGTCGGACTATACTTCTTATTAGTCAACCGGTGAAATTCGAGTCGTTTACTGCCAAAATTGATCAGTAACCCGATCTCCAGATTGTATGCTTCGAGATA
>JAEUVJ010000048.1 GCA_016787085.1 Chitinophagaceae bacterium
CACTGTATCATGGAATACGACGACGATAACAGATGGCCTTCATACACTGACAGCACGGGCCAGGGATGCTGCAGGAAACATTACCACATCTGCCGCAGTGGTGGTAACCGTACAGAACAACCCGCCGGATACAGAAGCGCCAATAGTTTCTATTACAGCTCCTGCGGGAGGCGAGATATCAGGTACTGTCAGCATTACGGCCAATGCCACAGATAATGTAGGAGTGGTGGGTGTACAGTTCCTGCTGAACGGGGCTAACCTGGGCGCAGAAGACCTTGCATCGCCATACAGTTTTTCCTGGAATACGACAACAGTAACTAACGGCACCTATACATTGACAGCAAGAGCCCGTGATGCAACAGGCAACATTACTACTTCTGCAGGTGTGACGGTAACCGTGAATAATATCCCCGATACCCAGGGGCCTGTAGTGAGTATCACAGCACCGGCAGCGGGAACCGTTACCGGCACGATCAATGTAAATGCCAATGCTACGGATAATGTAGGAGTAGTGGGCGTACAATTCCTGCTGAACGGGGCTAACCTGGGAACAGAAGACCTTGTATCGCCATACAGTGTATCATGGAATACGTTAACTGCGGTCAACGGCACATATACATTGACGGCGAGAGCCCGGGATGCGGCAGGTAATATCACTACATCGGCAGGTGTAACAGTGACGGTGAATAACAATACCAACCTGATCGCGGCGCTTAACTTTAACGAAGGTATCGGCACTGTTGCTACAGATATATCAGGCAACAGCCACAATGGTACTTTGACGAATGGACCCACCTGGGGTGCCGGCCGATATGGACAAGGTGTGAATCTTGATGGCACTAATGACTATGTCAATATTGCGGATCATGAAAACTTCACATTGGATCCTGCACAGAGTTATACGTGGAGCGGCTGGGTGAGAAATAATAATTTCAATGAATGGAGCACAGTATGGAGCCAGACACTCAATGCCAGTAACTTCTTCTATTTCTTTGCGCACTCAACGACTGATGCAGACGGAGGCCCGGTAACTAATGGTATATCGGTTTACTGGTGGGCCAATAGCGGATCAAATAAACTGGGAGTACACAGTACCAACAATGTACTGACGGCGGGTCAATGGAGTTATGTAGCGGTTACATACAACGGAACAGTGGCGCAGGCCAGCCGGTTCACTATCTATGTGAATGGAGTGAATGTAACAGCGACATCGGACATCAGTTCAACAGGCACGCTGGCTACGATCAACCCTGCTAATATCCGTATAGGCTCCAACCAGCCTTTTGGGGAATACCTGAATGCTTCTGTTGATGAGTTCAGATTCTATAAACGCCTGCTGACGGCCACAGAGATCCAAACGGATATGAATTCAGCGATCTCGAATGTGATTATGCCGGCGGTAACACCTGTAAATGGCGCTGTGAATGTTGCTACCAATAGTGTGGTTACAGCCGTATTCAACCTCACGATGGATGCGACGACGATCAATAGTTCAACTTTCGAATTACGTAATGCATCGGGCACATTGGTTCCGTCAGCGGTCACATATAATACGACGACACGTACAGCGACTTTAACTCCATCTTCCGTACTGGTGAACTCTATTGTTTACTCAATTACTATCAAAGGGGGGGCATCGGGTGTGAAAGATGCAGCAGGCGGTACTATGGCAAGCGACTATACCAGTTCGTTCACATCAGCAGAGCCGCCATTGATCGCTATGACGGAAGGCCCGGGTGGTCCTATACTGGTTGTCAGTTCATCTGCCAATCCGTTCAGCCGTTATACGCTGGAAATATTAAGGGCAGAAGGATTGAACCATTTTGCAGCAGCAGATATTTCTGCAGTTACTGCAACGGTACTAAACAACTATGATGTGGTGATACTGGGAGAAATGACGGTAACGGCAGCACAGGCAACGATGTTCACCAACTGGGTGAATGCCGGAGGTAAATTAGTTGCTTTCAAGCCATCTGCTGAGTTAAATGCGTTGATGGGAGTATCCGCATCTGCCGGTACGCTGAGCGACAGGTATTTGTTGGTGAATACTTCGTCCGGGCCGGGCGCAGGTATTGTCAATCAAACGATGCAATACCATGGTACAGCTAACCTGCATACATTAAGCGGGGCAACCAGTATTGCTACACTATATTCGAACGCCACCACAGCAACCACTAACCCTGCCGTTACGTTAAGGAATGTAGGGACCAGCGGTGGAGTAGCTGTAGCGTTTGCCTATGATCTTCCGAGATCTGTTATTTACACCAGGCAAGGAAACCCTGCATGGGCTGGTCAGAAACGGGATGGGACAACGGGCCCGATACGTTCAGATGACCTTTATTTTGGCCTGCCCGCAGGTACTGGTGCCGACTGGGTTGATTTCAACAGAATTGCCATACCCCAGGCGGATGAGCAACAGCGGTTTTTGGCGAACATTATTCTTCAAACGAATCTGTCGAAGAAACCGCTTCCACGATTCTGGTATTTACCCAATGGCATTAAAGCGGCTGTTATTTATGCGCTGGATGATCATAGCACTTCTACCGGTACTTCTGCCATATTTAATAAAATGACCACAAATAGTACGGTAGGATGTTCTGTCAATAACTGGGAATGTCTTCGTGCCACATCCTGGTCCTACGTCGGTATCCCGGTTACTAACACACAGGCGGTAACGTTTAACTCTCAGGGCTTCGAAATGGGCGTCCATGTGCAGAATAACTGTGCGAACTTCACATCTTTTGCCAACCTGGATGCCAGCTATAATACGCAAATGCAGAATTTCCAATCCGCTTATCCGGGTTTACCTGCACAGTCAACGCACAGGTTCCATTGCCTTACCTGGAGCGACTGGGCTACACAGGCCAAAGTAGAATTGTCACGTGGCATTCGTTTCAGTCTCGATTATTATTATTGGCCTTCAACATGGGTCAGCGGCCGCCCGGGTTTATTCACCGGCTCAGGTATGCCGATGCGTTTTGCTGATACCGATGGCACCATGCTGGATATTTTTCAGGGTGTCAGCCAACTGGTAAATGAGAATGGCGTAAATTATACCCTTAGTGTAAATACATTGCTGGATAATGCACTGGGCACACAGGGTTATTACGGAATATTCGGATCCCACGATGACTACACAGATCCGACTTTCTCTGATGCCATGATCGCATCGGCCAAAGCCCGTAATGTGCCGGTCATCACTGCCCGCCAGGCATTGACCTGGCTGGATAGCCGCAGCCAGTCTTATTTCAGCAATATTACATGGAGCAACAACCAACTCAGCTTTACTATTGTGGCACGTAACAATGCCTATAACCTGACGACGATGCTGCCCTATAATTCGGACGGAGGCCAATTGCAATCTGTTACAAGGAATGGCAGCGCCGTTACATTCACCACGCAAACGATCAAAGGAATACAGTATGCCTTCTTCAATGCGGCGGCAGGTATTCATAATTATGTGGCAACCTATTCTGATCCCGGAGCAAGAGTGGCTGTAGCATCACAACCGGCCGTAACGGCAGAACAGGCTAAACCGGCTGAAACAACAGAAAGCGAAGCCCTCGGTGATAAACTCTATGTACAGGTATCGCCTAACCCAAGCAGGGATCAGTTTGGTATCCTGATTGCCAGCAATGATGCTGCACCGGTTTCTGTGACCATACTGAATATGTATGGACAGGTAGTAGAACAAAAACAAAGAATTGCTTCCACCGGCATCCTTCGTATCGGGCAGTCATGGACCAGCGGGGTTTATTTTGCAGAAGTGGTGCAAGGCAACAAGAAAAAAGTAGTGCGTTTAGTAAAAGTGAATTGAGTAATGATGTATTTTTAAATACGAAAACATTTTCCGAAAGGAAAGTCACCATAACAGAGGATGATATATTGGCCAAAACCTTTCTCCGGCCAATATATCACCCGGGCTGTAAATAGCTATATCCTTCTTAGACCATCAAATTGAATATCCCATTTTAACAAAACCCGGGCAGTAAAGAACCATCATTCATTTTTAAACCATTACTTAGTTTATGGAAAGGAATTCTATGCAACTGAACCTAAAGGGAAAACTATTCTTATCATTCATGCTTCTTTTTTCATTTGTTCTTTCACAGGCACAGGCGGATGTTACCCGGCCTACAGTGGCAGCTGTTTCGCCGGCCAATTATTCCATCAGCTTTAATGCGGGTACCAGTGTGGCAGCCTTGTTCAGCGAAGCGATAAATGCAGCCACAGTCAATGGCACCACGTTTGAATTGCGTAATGCCCTGACCGGTTCATTGGTAACTGCAACAGTTACCTATATTGCCTCTACACGGACAGCGAGAATTTACCCTGCATCACCGCTGACTTCGCTTTTATATACTGCCAGGATAAAAGGCGGAACATCCGGCGTAAAAGATCTTGCCGGCAATCCTATGAGTTATGATTACACCTGGACCTTTATCATGATCCCGCTCTTTGATCTCACGGCACCAACCGTCTTATCTGTTTCTCCATCCAATGGTGCAACAGGCGTGAGTACTTCCACTACCGTGTCGGTAGTATTCAGTGAGGCGATGAATGCAGCTACTATCAACACAACCTCCTTCGAACTCCGTACAGCGGGCAATACGCTGGTACCGGCCACTGTCAGTTATAATTCTTCTTTGCGTAAAGCGACCTTGACACCATCAGGGTTTTTAGCCAACGCTGCTGTATATAAAGCTATCGTGAAAGGAGGCGCTAATGGCGTAAGAGATGCTGCTGGTAATCAGATGAACGGAAACTATCATTGGTCATTCACTACCGTATCGGCGGCTGATGTGACACCGCCCACTGTTCACTCTGTAGAGCCGGCAGCGGGGGCCACAGGCGTCAGCGTTAATACAGTAGTGACTGTCAAATTCAGCGAAGCGATGAATGCGGCTACGATCAATGCATCCACTTTTGAATTGCGTAATGCGGCCAATGTGGTAGTGCCCGCTACTATTAGTTATAACAGTGCTGCTAAAAAAGCAACGCTTACACCATCATCTCCCCTTGCCCATTCGGCCGAGTATAAAGCAACAGTTAAGGGCGGAGCTTCGGGAGTAAAAGATGTGGCAGGCAATGCGATGGTGAATAACTATGCCTGGACATTTAAAACAATGGCCCCGTCAGATGTGACGCCACCTGCGGTTACATCCGTATCGCCGGAAAGCGGGGATAGGGATGTGCCGCTCAATACAACCGTCTCAGCAGTATTCAGTGAACCGATGAATGCCGCTACAGTCAATGGCACTACTGTACAATTACGGGATGCTTCCAATACAGCCGTGACCGCTGCGGTCAATTATGATGCGGCATCAAGAACAGTAAGGCTGACACCTTCGTCTGCTCTGCTCAACGGTAATGCATACACCGCTACGATCACCGGAGGCAGCGGAGGCGTAAAAGACCTGGCAGGTAATAGCCTTGCGGCTGATTATATCTGGAGCTTTACCACTATCCCGCTGACCATATTTGAAGTGACGGACGTACCGGACATACCGGTTACTACCGATCAGCCGATTGAACTGGGTGTTAAATTCAATAGTTCAGTAGATGGGTATATTCTGGGTATTCGTTTCTACAAGGGAGATGGCAATGATGGAACACATACCGGTCACCTCTGGAATAGTTCTGGTACCATGCTGGGTGAAGCTGTGTTTGTCAATGAAACAGCATCTGGCTGGCAACAGGTATTATTCAGCAGCCCGGTTGCAATCAATGCAGGAGAAACATACGTCGCTTCTTATTTCAGCAGCCTGGGTAAATATGGCTATACCAATTCTTACTTTACTGATGCGGTGGTTAATGGACCGCTGCGTGCACTGGCCGATGGTGAAGATGGCGGTAATGGCGTATATAAATATTCATCCTCTTCTATTTTCCCGGATGAAACTTACCAGTCCACCAATTATTTTGTGGATGTGGTATTCGCTCCGGGCTCTGCCAACGGAAGGAATTATATTACTGATACAAAATCGCCCGGCAAAACTACGTCTGCTCCGCCGGTAACACCGCCTGCAGCGAATACAGAAACCAGGACAACGCCACCTGCATCAGGGCCAGGCAAACAACAACCTGATCTTTTGCTCAGTCAAAGCCTGCAGGTAAAAGCCATGCCGAATCCAAGTACAGGTTATTTCAATATTGTGATCAGCAGTAATAATGATGCGGCGATTCACCTGCGGGTGACTGATGTTTCCGGCCGAGGTATTGAAGCCCGGCAGAAACTTGCAGCAGGTACCATACAGATCGGCCACAACTGGACTGCCGGTATCTACTTTGTAGAAGTGATACAGGGTGGGGAGAAGAAAGTGCTGAGGCTGGTCAAGACAAACTAGAAACAGTGTTCACGGGTTAGGATAAGAGAGGGCTCCGGAGGGAGCTCTCTTCTTTTTATATCATCCGCGTAAATGATACCCTTTAGGTTTGGTGAAAGCCCTGAGCCCCGCATGCGATAATGTGGCCCCAAAACCCGAATGTTTTCTTCCGCTCCAGGGTAATGCTGCGCTGACACGGTCACAGCAATTCCAGTAACCGGTACCGGCATTGATCTGTTGCAAAATGGTTTCTGCTCTTTTTTTATCTGAACTATAAACGGAAGCCGTAAGGCCGTATTCTGTATCCTGCATCAGTTGTATCGCTTCTTCATCGTTTTTGACTTTCATGATACCGATCACCGGGCCGAATGACTCATCTTTCATCAAACTCATGCTGTGATTAACGTTGGTCAGCACGGTGGGTTCAAAATAGTATCCTTTCCCTTTTATTTTATTACCGCCTGCCAGCACAGCCGCTCCTTTGTAAGCAGCATCAGTTACCTGTTTTTCCAATACGGCCAATTGATCCTTCCGGCTTAGTGGCCCGATGTACACGCCATCTTCAGCAGGGGGGCCGATCTTCCATGATCGTACTTCTTTTACAAATTCAGTTACATATTCATCATACACTTTTTCATGTACATATATCCTTTCCACCGCACAGCAACTTTGCCCGCTATTATAAAAGGCTCCGTCGGCTGTTCCTGATGCTACTGCTTTTATGTCTTTAATGTCATCGGCAACGTATAAAGGATCTTTGCCACCGAGCTCACATTGGCAGGGCACCATTTTAGGCGCCACTTTTTCATAAATGTATTTACCCGTTTTGTAAGAGCCGGTAAAGAAATAGCCATCTAAAGGAAGTTCTAATAATATTTCACCGGTATCCTTTCCTCCAATAGCTACATGAAATACATCCTCAGGTACACCGGCCTCTTTCAGCCATTTTTCTATCTGCAATCCTGTTAACGTCGAATACTCGGAAGGTTTATACATTACCGTATTGCCCGCCAGTAATGCGGGTACAAAGACATTTACACCTACGAGGTAGGGATAGTTCCAGGCAGAGATATTGCAGACAACACCTAAAGGCTCATAGACGATTCTTTCTTCCATGCTGTTGCCATTGCTCATGATCTCATCCGACAAATACTTTGCTGCATTGTCTGTCAGCCATTGTATCCTGGCTCTTGCACCATTCATTTCATTGCAGGATTGCTGGAGGGGTTTACCTACTTCAGCTGTAAGCACTGCTGCAAGCTGTTCGGTGTTCTTTTCAAGCAACGCAGCAAAATTTTTGAGCACTTTAATCCTGTCTGCTAACGCCACCTGGTGCCATGCAGGTTGAACGGCACGTAATGAAGTCAGTTTACTGTGCAGGCTTTCCCGGGTGTCTTCATTTACCTCTGCGATAATTTCTTCGGTCGCAGGATTTATAATAACAAGTTTCTTCATGTTCGTTTCCTTTATAGCCGTGAGAAATTGTCTCTTCAGGTTCTCAGAAAAGGGGTTATGTTCTTTTTCTTTTATTCTCTCCGGGTGCCATTGTACGCAGAGCATAAATCCTTTGTGGGTCTTATCAGCAAACTCCAGCCCTTCGATGATGCGCTCATCATCGTCGTCATAGGCATTCACTTTGAGATTTTCGCCGATACCGTTCGGATCAATGGCCTGGTGATGGGCGCTGTTGATATGGCCTTTGCCGAGGCCTGCGATGCTATGGAGTAAAGAACCTTTTTCTGCGATGACCGGGTGTTCTTTGTCTGATTCTTCTTTTTTGTGTCTCTCGTTTCCGTTGTCAAGATCCTGTATCAGCTTGCCGCCCTGCAATACATTGATGAGTTGCATGCCCCGGCAGATACCAAGAACAGGTAGCTTGTTCAGCTGAGAGTAATGATAAATTTTCGCTTCGAAAATATCTCTTTCTGCCTGGTGTGTATCAGGACGATTGTCGTATTCTTTTTTCCCATGGTAGAACGAAGGATGAACATCTACGCCGCCGGTGAGGATAAACCCGTCGCAGCGATAAATATCTTCTGTATTATTCTTTTCAAAGGACAGTTCAATTAATTCAAGATCATCACCGAGGTCGGCCGGCGTGAACCAGTTCCAGTAGTTCTCAAATAATGTCCGGGTATAACTGATCCCTATTCTCTTTTTCATAACACATAATGATGAGACAATAAACAACATCCTTGCGGCTAAAAGCTACAACGCCTTGCTGTACAAATTTCTGAAATCTTCCCGGCTTACGGGTCTGGGATTATTGGGATGTGCAAAATCAGCAATGGCAAGGTCGGCTAATGTTTCAAGATGCTCCTGTTTTACTCCGATATCACGGAGTTGGTGAGGTATGTTCACTTTTGTGTTCAGGTCAAACAGGTATTTCACCACAGCCTTTCCGGTCTCTTCTTTCAGGTCCAGTGTACGGGCTATTCGCCTGAATTTTTCTTCGCAGCCTGCAATATTGAATTCCATTCCGTAAGGAATATTCACCGCATTGGCCAAACCATGATGCGTATCTAATAAAGAGGAGAGGGGATGAGCCAGCGAATGAACCACGCCCAGTCCTTTCTGGAATGCCACAGCTCCCATCAGTGAAGCGATCAGCATTTTGCTTCTTGATTCCAGGTCTGGTTTGTTCACCGCTTTCTCCAGTGACTGGTGAATGAGGGAGACGCCTTCCAGTGCAATGCCATCACACATCGGATGTGGCATTTTGGCAATATACGCCTCCATGTTATGTGTCAATGCATCCATGCCTGTGGCCGCTGTGATAAATGGCGGTAATTCCATCGTGAGCAGCGGATCGGCGAATACGATCTTTGCGAGCAGTTTTGGTGAAAAAAGAATTTTTTTCTGATGTGTTTCATCATCGGCAATAATGGCGCTGCGGCCTACTTCGCTGCCGGTGCCGGCTGTAGTGGGAATGGTGATGAAATGCGGAACATCGTTCGTGACATACACATCGCCGCCGATCAGATCATCATATTTAAAAAGATCCTCCCGGTGATTTACTCTTAATACAATAGCTCTTGCCACATCAAGTGCGGCACCACCGCCGATACCAATAATGGAGTCTCTTTTTGTGTTATCAAATACATCAGTGCCTTTGTATACATCCGATTTTACCGGGTTCTTATGTATACCAGAAAAAATTTCAACGGAAATATTTTTCTTTTGCAGGCCGGTCACGATTTCTTTGAAGAAAGAAAGCTGTGCTACCGTAGGGTCTGTAACGATCAGCGGCTTGCTTAAGTTATTTTTCTGCAGATAATCACCAAGCTCTTTACTGGCCCCTGCACCAAACCGGATGGTCGTCGGGAAATTGTATTGATAAACCTTATCGAATGTCATTATGATGATTTGGAGATTTGGAAATTACATGATTTGGAAATGGAACATTGTCAAATCTCCAGATCAGCACATCTCCAGATCAAATTATTTCAAAATACCGTTTATACTCCCAGTCCGTTACGGCTTTCAGGTGCTGGCGCCATTCCCATTCCCTGGTGGCGGTGAAATGCTCCACAAATTGCTCTCCGAACAGCTCTTTAGCCACTTTTGATTGCTTCATCTGTTGCGTAGCCTCTATCAATGTGGATGGCAAAACGCCATTGGAAAAATTCTTATACCCGTTGCCCACAGTGGCCGTTTGTTTCAGCTTCAGTTTGTTTTTTATGCCATACAATCCCGCAGCCAGACAGGCAGCCATCGTGAGATAAGGGTTCATGTCAGCGCCGGGCACTCTTGTTTCCAAACGGCATGACCGGCTGCTGCCGGGGATGATGCGCAGTGCAACAGTGCGGTTATCCACTCCCCAGGTAAGTGTGGTAGGAGCCCATGCACCTTCCACCAATCTTTTATAGCTGTTAACGGTGGGAGCGAACATCGGGAGCATGTGCGGCAAACAATACAATTGGCCTGCTAAATAACTCTTCATCGTTTCACTCATCTTCATCTTGTCTTTCTCATCATAGAACAGATTCTTCTTTGCTGCTTTGTCCCACAGGCTTTGATGCACATGCCCGCCGCAGCCGGGTAAATTTTCATTGATCTTTGCCATGAAGGTGGCGATGATGCCATGCTTATAGGCGATCTCTTTGACAGCTGTTTTAAATAATGTCGCCCTGTCCGCTGCTTCGAGAATACCTGCATACACAATGGCGGCTTCATACGTGCCCGGACCGGTCTCGGTATGTATCCCTTCCAGCGGGACATTGAAATCCTTCAGCAGTTCGAACAGATCGCTGAAATAAGGATTCTCCAGTGTACTTCTCAGTATAGAATATCCAAACATGCCCGGTGTAAGCGGGGTCAGGTTTTTGTATTGTTTGTCGTGTGCTGATTGCGGCGTCTCAGCAAAATTGTACCATTCAAACTCCTGTGAGAAGAATGGGGTGTAACCCTGCTTGTTCACATCGGTCAGTACTTTTTTCAGTAATTGCCTCGGACAAACGTAGGCAGGATTGCCTTTGGCATCGGTCAGTTCGCCCAGGAAGAAGGGAACATCATTTTCCCAGGGGATTTTTCGGAATGTGGTAAGGTCGATCCTTGCGGGTGCATCGGGATAGCCGGTATGCCAGCCGGTATATTGTACATTGTCATAGGTCACATCAGCGGCATCCCAGCCGAATATCACGTCGCAAAAGCTTAAACCATTATCAATAGCTGACAGAAATTTTTCTGCTGAAATATATTTTCCCCGCAGTATGCCGTCTATATCGGTAAAAGCGATCTTCACCTTTCCCGACGGATGGTCTTTGACGTATTGTATGATATCTTTTTGATTCATAGATTTCGGGCTGGTTCGTGAATTTGCCAATCGTGCCTATGTGCATTTTCTATGTTCCTATGTGTCTATGTGGTATAGGTCCACAGCAAAAGGATCAGCATTAATTTTAAACACATAGGCACATAGCCGTGCTTACTTATTATTACGGGCCAAAAAATACAAATTATTTGCCGGGTTTTATTTTAAATAATTGGAAACAACCGTAAGAGATGGCAAGGATCGCACAATACACCAGCGCCATTTCCTTATTGTAGATCGCCATGGCCACAAAAGAAAACAGGGCTATCGCCAAAGCGGCCAGCGGGAAGAGGGGATACAGGGGTACTTTGAATGGCCTTTCCAGTTGCGGTTCCGTCTTTCGCAGGCGCAGCAGCGAGATCATGGAGATGATGTATAAGGTCAGCGCCCCGAATACGGAGATGGTAATGATGTCGGCCGTCCTTCCTGTCAGCAGCGCAATGATACCGATACCCATATTGAGCAGTAAGGCATTCGCCGGTGTCTGAAATTTCGGGTGAATATTTCCAAGAAAGGCAGGAGCGAACCTTACCCGGCCAAATTCAAAGCTCGATCTTCCGGCCGCAAGGATGATACCATGAAAAGAAGCCACGAGTCCAAACAACCCTACGGTGATGAGTAAATGATAAAGTACATTGTTGCTGCCCACAACATGACCAAGTGCCAGCGGCAATGGTGAATCGGAGGTCGTGCCATCGGGTTTATAGACGATCGCTTCCCAGCCAGCCACAGCTACTGAACTGCCGAATGTAAGGATACAAAGAATGACCAGGGTGGCTATAGCCGAACCAAAGCCAAGCAGTATCGTTCTTTTCGGGTTGATCGCTTCTTCGGCGACATTGGCTACACCTTCAATAGCGAGGAAGAACCAGATGGCAAATGGCGTGGCAGCAAAAGCGCCTTCCCATCCATGCGGGAAAGCATTTTGTGTAAGATTCTTTATTTCAAAATGCGGCAGCGTGACCCCGGCAAACAATAACAGTTCCCCGACAGCAAGAATAGTGATGATTAATTCAAACGTGGCGGCCGCCTTGACTCCATAGATATTCAGTGCTGTGAATGCGACATAACAGACAACCGCAATGGCCAGCACGGGTATCTGCGGGAAGAACAAATTGAAATACGCCCCGATGGCAAAGGCAATGGCAGGCGGTGCAAAGATAAATTCGATATTCTGCGCCATACCGGCAATAAACCCCCAGTTCTTTCCCAATGCCCGGTTGGCATAATCAAACCCGCCGCCTGCTTTAGGTATGGCACAGGCCAGTTCGGTATAGCTGAACGTGAAGGTGACGTAAAGAATGATGATAAAGAAAGTGGCGATGGCGAGTCCCAGTGTTCCGCCTTTTTCCAGCCCGAGGTTCCAGCCGAAATACATGCCGGAAATAACATAACCTACGCCAAGGCCCCAGAGCATCAGCGGGGTAAGGGTGCGTTTGAGTTGGGCGGGTGCTGACAAAGAAATTGTTTATGGATAAATATCGGAAATGTTAGGGAATGCCCCCAATAAACCGTGTCGTAAGAAAAAAGCGGCAATCAGTAAGGAATAATTTGACGGCTTCTTTGAAGCCGGCACTGAGACGCAGTCTCAGCGCAACAACCTCGTAATTTTAATTTTCTTTATTGTTGGGAACATTCAGGATAATGATGTCATTCGATGATTAATTTGTTATTTTGATTGTCAATTTTATAAGATGGTAACTTTTTCAATGCACTTTGTCCCAGCAGCAAAGGACTACTTATATTATTCGAAATAGAAGCTCGCACATCCTTTAGTTCAACATCCCCAATTTTCAATGCCTTTAAATTAAACACACTGCTTTTTGCAGTAGAGCCGTCTGCAAACTTGTATGTCTGCATACCTATGAAATCTGCTTCGCTAATTGTGCCCGAGCGATAAAGCACTAAGAATACATCTGGGCTTAGAGAAACATCTGAGGCTCCTAAATCTAAAGTAAAGTCTAGTGTCATGACGCCGTTAAGATTAACTGGCAGCTTATATACACCATTTTCAAATGTCAAATCGATTTCTTTTTTTTCCTCGACATATTTGCTTGTACCCCACCTGTACTTTTGGTAATACTGTTGATATTTATTACTTGTTAGTTGAAGCGAAATGAATAGGTAAATCGTTTTGGTGGATCTATTGTTCTGGTTCACTTTCCTGCTTGAATATCCCGCCATAATTGATGTACCTAAAAACAAAATTCTGGGGTCACCACTATTACTAGTGATGAAATAGGTGTTTTCTTCTAAATATTTTATGTCTTCTATTTCATTATCCTGTACTTTATTGTAGAAATATGCTAAAGAATCAATTTTTTTTGAAACATTTTTAAAAAAGATGGTGCTTAACTTGGGTTGAATTTGGAACAAACCATTATTCTCTTTAAAATCGTTAAGCAATGTTTCTATTGATTTCAAATATTTCGCTGATTCATTTTTTTCTTTATTATACTCATAACGTATCTGAATATCTAAATTTGACAACTTGTCGTTTACATATAGAAATTCGTAATCGGCGTTATCGCAATAATTGAAACTAGTGTTCTCAAATTGATATTTGAAAACACTAGAAAAGGTCTCTGATTTATAAAGACTGCCCTTAGTCGAAAATAATTTGGATATTTCTTTTCTTGAACTAAATAGGTCACTGCCAATATTAAACCGGATTAAGTCAGATACTTTTAGCTGGCTAAAAACATTATTTGAAAAAAGAATAAAGAATAAAATGATGAAACTTCTCATAAAGCGCTTGTAATGTCATATTAAGGGTAATCGATTTTAAGAGCTTTTGCGAATAAGTCTTCGGGAATATCATCAACAGTATAATCTCTGTCTTTATCTGTCTTTCCAATGTTTCGAATATTGATGTAACCTCCTGAATAGTCTTTAAAATCTGTTTCGCTATTTTAAAATTCTCCAATTTGTCAACCTAAAATTCAATTTCTTTTTTCCCGGTCGTGTCTGTCACTTCAGCGTAAGAGGTATTGTAAATTTAAAAATATCAAAAGTAACGCCATAAAAAGGTTTTGTAATTGTTTGATGATTTGCATTAAGGTTACTGCCAACTTGCCGATTGGTTCGCTACTTGTTCAAAAATCAATTTTCTTTCAGGTCAGAACTGAACAAACCCTCACACCCCCGCCAAATACTGGCTATGGATATACTCTGCCACGGTTGCCAGGTTCTTTGTTTTTTCAAACACGGCTAATTGCCGGTCGGCGCCGGTACCATGTTCCAGCATTTTATGTACATACGCTACCCGGTGGCGGCTGCCAAGATGGTCAAGAACAGGATCGAGGAACTCCAGCAGTTCATAGATCAGCGCACGGGTATTCACTTCTTCTTCTTTGCCAAAATCTATCAGGCGACCATCTACTCCATAGCGGCTGGCCCTCCATTTATTCTCATTGATGAGGGCACGGGAGTATTGGATGAAGTTGAGGTTCTTAGAACGCAGCATGTATATCCTTGCACAAATGGCCTGGAACAAGGCTGCGATCGTGATCGTTTCATCCACCGTCATCGGTACATCACAGATGCGGAACTCCACGGTATTAAAGAAAGGATGCACCCGCAGGTCCCACCAGATCTTTTTTGCATTGTCAATGCAATTCGTTTTGATCAGCAGCTTGACATAGTTGTCGTACGCTTCTATGCTTTCAAAACTATCGGGAATGCCGGTGCGGGGAAATTTGTCAAACACTTTTGTGCGGAACGATTTATAACCGGTCTGTCTTCCTTCCCAGAAAGGGGAGTTGGTACTGAGGGCAAACACATGCGGCAGAAAATACCTTGTCGAGTTGGCAATATGGTTGGCCATTTCACGGCTTTCCATGCCTACATGTACGTGAAGGCCAAAGATCAGGTTGCTGCGGGCGGCTTCCTGGAGTTCATTCACTATTTCATTATAGCGGATGTGGTCGGTGATCAGTTGGCTTTCCCAGTGACTGAAAGGATGTGTGCCGGAGGCGCCCATCGCAAAACCAAGACTGCCTGCAATATCGGATATCGTTTTGCGCAGGGTGCTGACATCGGTAAAGGCTTCATCTATGTCCTGGCAGATATCGGTGCCTACTTCTACCACGGCCTGGTGCATCTCTGCCTTTACTTTGTCTTTGATCACTTTTTGTCCTTCGTGTACGATCTTCTGTTCATGGCTCTTGAGTTCATGGGTCTTCGGGTCCAGTACCATGTATTCTTCTTCCACGCCGAGAGTAAAGCTCTTGTAATTAAGATTCATAATTCTTATTTGGTAAAAATATCAGCCAGGCTTACAGCAAGTCCCGGGATTGTTTTGGAATAAACTATGTCATCGCCGGCATAGAAAATGGCCGGATTATATTTGCTGGTATCGTTCAGGGAAAATACCACAACATTTTCTTCTTCGGGATAAATGATCCAGTATTCTCTTACTCCTGCTTCTTCATACAATTCGTATTTAAGTTTTACTTCCTTTTTGGTATTGCCGGGAGAAAGTATCTCGATTACCAGATCAGAGGAGCCGCAGCAACCACGGGAATCTATTTTAGATTCATCGCATACAACACAAATGTCCGGCTGCACTACTGTGGTCACTTCATTGTCTTTTTTGCCATTCTTTACCGGTAGCCTTACGTCAAACGGAGCGATGAACGGCTTGTACTTTTGCCTTTTCAGAAAGTTACCTATTGCAAGAAAGAGATGACCTGCAGTAGCCTGGTGTTTCGTATTCGGTGCTGATAACCTGAATATCTTACCGCGAAAAAGCTCCAGCCTTTCCTCAAAATTCCATTTTAGATAATCGGCATAGGTATAGCTAAGCGAAGGATCGGGCTCCTCCACTTTGGTGTAAACATCTTGATCTATATCGTAAACGGTGAACATTTTCATAGTTTCAAGGGTTCCATAGTTCCATATGTGCAACAAGTCAGCACCAACTTTTGGAACGCTGGAACTATTAAACCTTTTTACACCAATTGCAATTTATTTGAACCTCTTCTTACATATTCGCCCCAGGTGAGGTTATCACCGCCGTTGCTGTTCATGGCTTTTTCAATAGCGAAATTGGCCGCTGTTTCCACCACCCATTCAAAGTTTTCCTGTCCTACACTGTTGATGTCTGCATCAGGTGCAGGATTGCAGAAATCAATCGCATAAGGAACGCCGTCACGCAGCGCTAACTCCACGGTATTGAAATCATACCCCAGGTATTTATTGATGGCCAGTACAATGTCCGTCATCAGTTGCAGTTTCTCCGGCGAAGGTTTGAAATCGGCCACATAACGCAGGTGGTGCGGGTTGCGCGGCTCATACGGCATAATGCGTACATATTTGCCCCCGATGCAGTAGCAGCGGTAATATTCTTCAAAGACGATCTCTTCCTGCAGCAGCATCACCAGTTGCCCTGTTTCCGCATGTTTCTGGAAAAATTCTTCTGCACTGTTCAGTTTATAAACATGTTTCCAGCCTCCTCCTTCAAAAGGTTTCATATAGGCCGGGAAACCGACATAGTTGAAAATGCCATCCCAGTCGAGCGGGTAAGCAAGGTTACTGAATGAATCTGCTGTAGTATCATGCGGCAGATCACGGGAAGGGATAATAGCGGTCTTGGGAACCGGCACCCCCACTTTCGTCATCAGGCAGTTGTTGAAATATTTATCATCGGCGCTCCACCAGAAGGGGTTATTGATCACGGCAGTGCCGGTAAGGGCCGCATTCTTGAGCCAGGTGCGGTAAAAAGGCACGTCCTGCGAAATGCGGTCAATGATAACGGCATACCCGCTGGGTTCGCCCTGCATCGCTTTCTCTATGCGCACCGGCTCGGCGATGATACCGGGTATGTTCTTGCTGTTGACTCTGGCCACAAACGCTTCGGGAAAAGAACGTTCTTTTCCGTGCAGGATTCCGATTTTTTTCATAAACAGTATTTTAATGATGATAATGGGCCGGGGCAACGGCAGCGGCTGTACCAAATTTATTTTTTAAGACCCATATAAACAAATTAACTATTGCCTCCGGACTCACCGGTAAATAGGGCCTAAATCCTTATTTTTGAAGCCATGCAATCGGTCAATGTATCCGGTATTCTGGTGGAAAATACCGTTCTCATATCTGAGCACTTACAAAGGGAAGTAAAGGTGGATTTTTTCCTGCCAAAGAATGTGGCCGATCCTTCTCAAATGAGCCTGCTGCTGATCAATGATGGCCAGGACATGGAGAAACTGGGGTTAGAAAGTATTTTATCGAGGCTGTACCAGGAGGAAGATGCTATTCATCCGTTGTTATGCGTGGCGATCCATTGCAGCAAGGACAGGAAAAGAGAATATGGTGTCGCCGGTCACCCTGATTATCTCGGCAGGGGAGATAAAGCGGATCTTTACACGTCTTTTATCAGGCGGGAACTCATTCCTTATATCAAAAACACTTATGCGCTGCATTCTTTCAGGGAAATGGCTTTTGCCGGTTTTTCTCTCGGCGGTTTGATGGCGTTGGATATTGCCTGGAATCATCCGAAGGAATTCTCTAAAGTAGGTGTATTCTCCGGCTCGCTGTGGTGGCGAAGCATTGACCAGACAGAGGAGGAGTACGATGATCATAAACACCGGATCATGCATCAGCGGATACGGCATGGATATTATCATGAAGGGTTGAAATTCTTTTTTCAGTGTGGTAATATGGATGAAGTGATGGACAGGAACAACAACAATATTATAGACTCTATTGATGATACACTTGACCTGATCAAAGAGCTGGAAGCAAAAGGCTACGACAAACAAAACGATATGTATTATCTCGAATTCGCCGATGGCAAACACGATGTACCTACCTGGGGACGTGCCATGCCTGAATTTCTGAAATGGGGATGGGGGAAGAGAAAGAAGAGTTAGTAGTTATGAGTTGAGAGTTTGGCGCCGGGAGTCAGGTTATTCCCTTTCCTGTTTATTCTTTCGCTGTTTTCCCGAGACATTTTTTCGATACTTTATTTATCCGGAGCATTCTTACTTTTTACCGCCGGGAAGAAAACAACTGCCGTTTGCAAATACCGGTCTCTATCATTTTTTGCCCTTTCTATCTTGCGGCCTCATTAAACCTTATTAAAATGATACAACAACAAAACCATTACGGTAAACTCTGGCTCTTTCCTTTTTTATTCACCATTGTTGCTTCATGCGAAAAGGATAAGAACAGCAATATGGATTCGCCGGCGCATTATATTGCGGAAAGTGAAAAACTGATCATCCCGGCTGCAATAGAAATACCGGCTAATCTGCCCGGTGGCAATGCAAGAGTGGCGACATACTATGCTGCAGGTGTGCAGAAATACAAGGCGCAGGCAAAAGCCGGGAGCAACCCTGTGACGTATGAGTGGGCGTTTGTAGCCCCTGAAGCCGACCTGTATGATGCTTCCAATAAAAAGATCGGGAACCATTCAGCCGGCCCCACCTGGCAGTTGTCGGCCATGGATTCTATCTACGGACAGCATTTCAGTCCGGCAAAGACAACGCCGAGTCCTGACGGTAGCATTGACTGGTTATTATTAATGCCGAAGAACGGCAAAACGCCTACCGGTATCTTTGCTAATGTATCGTACATACAGCGAATTGTCACCCAAAGAGGGAAGGCCCCGGCTGTAATGCCGCAAAGTGCGACAGAGACCTCGAATGTTCCCTATACGGCTATTTACAGGTTCACTAAAAAGAACTGATAAGAATGGACCACGGAGGCACAGAGTCATTAAGTCACAAATAAATCAAAACGCTGTGACTCCGTGTCTTCGTGCCTTTGTGTTTCAATTGCGGGAGAGATCAAATGATAATGACAGGGGATTCTCTTTTAATTGGGGAAGGTGTGTTTCGCTCAGCCGTTGAATGTTTTGCCCAATGAAATTTCGATATTGGCGGGTGGCAATAAGGGAGTAGCGGATGCTTCCTGTTCCATATCTACCACGATCGCTTTCTGATCGGCGAACTGCCATTGCATCCGTTCGCAAACCTCTTCCCATAGTGTCTGGTAATAACCCTGTGCTTTGCATTCTTTGGGCTGATGGAACAGCGACTCTTTCGTCATCGTGATCAGTTCGATATCCGAATAAAAGGGGATGTAGTTATCCAGCATCCAGGAAGCGAACTTCCGGTTGTCGAGGTATTGTTTATGCAGTGTTTTATGCACCTGCACCATGTTATAAAAACTGAGCACTTTCTTTGCCAGCGACCTGTCTTCCTGCAGTGTATCCATTAGCATATTGTTGCAATACACAGACAGCGGCGCCGGCAGGTTGGGGATCAGCAGCAAGTCGGCGGCATTGAATACATTATTGTGCAACAGGAAACGCCCGGGTGAGCAATCCAGTATGCACACATCGTAATCATCTTCTACTTCGGCGAGGGTGATCTTTATTAGTTCGTTATTGGAGAAATTCACCGTGGTCATCCGCGAGGCATGGGTGATGAACTGGTCGGAGAACAAGGGGTCGTTGCTGATCACATCTATCTGGTAGCTGTTCGTCGGATGGATCACATCATAGATGGTGATATAGCGGTCGAACAGGCGGCTATGTGTATTGATATTATGGTTCTGCTTGTTGAAGAAAAAGCTGCTGCCGCCCTGCGGGTCAAGGTCCCATAGCAGTACGCTGAGACCGCTTTTGGCAAGATAGCAGGCGAGATTGACCGAAGTAGTGGTCTTACCTACGCCGCCTTTGATATTATATACAGCAATTTTTTTCAATGCCTGAAACTACCCACAAACCCGCCATTGCCATAGTGATTGCAGTAAATCCTTTGCCTCTTTGCAGATAGTCCGATGACCGGGCAGGTAAAAGGACTGAAAGGGGATGGGAAGGATGCGTGTTTATTCAGGTACCCAGGCATTTTTAAACATGCATGGAGTATTTAAACTCTGAGAAAACAATGTAATACAAATAAGGGGCGCAAATACAAAAGGCCCTGATATTTCATCAGGGCCTTTGTGCCCGGAATCCTGACGTTCACAGTCAGGACACATCTCGCGGCGCTGCCACTAACTATATTTCTGAATAAAAGCGATCAATTTTTGTTTCGATAGGTTTTTGAGTTTCTTTTCCAGCTTCATTGCTTCTGCTCTTGAGTCTTTTTCGACATACCATTTTAATACCCAGGGCCGGTAAGGCTGGGTTGCCTGTACAGAGCCAGAGTTATGGCGGGCCAGCCTGTTTTCTATATCGTTAGTTTGTCCGACATAGAACTTGTCGAAGGCTTCAGAATAAAGTACGTAGACAAAAAAGCACATCAATACAAAAGGCCCTGATATTTCATCAGGGCCTTTGTGCCCGGGATCGGAATCGAACCGGTACACCGTTGCCGGCGCCCCGATTGAATCGGGGTGCATCTGCCAATCAATGAAATAAAAAACCCCGACTATTGATCGAGGTTGATGTGCCCGAGATCGGAATCGAACCGATACACCGTTGCCGGCGGCAGATTTTGAGTCTGCTGCGTCTACCAGTTCCGCCACCCGGGCAGGGGTGCAAATGTAAAAGGTAAAACGGGAACCGTAAAATTTAAAATAACTGTTTTACAGCGCCACTTCTTTCCGTATACGGTCTATATATTTTTTCTTAAAATAATACTCTTTTACCTGCAGCAGCTCTTTTTCGGAAGTAATACCTTCCTGGTAATGTTCCACCATTTTTTTAACAGGCGCATATATGTCAGATTGAAGATTGTCAATAGATGATTTGATCGTATTCCGTACCTCCGGGTCATCCGCATCCATCAGCTGTTCATTTATATCCAGTATTTCCATCAGGAAATCCGGGGGCAGTTCATATTTTTCCTCTTCTTCCAGCAGGCCTTTTTGCTGCAGCACATACCTGATCGTTTCATCCGGGTCTTTAAAGGTCTTGTAGGCCTTATTCAATAAAGCCGATCTTTCCAGGGCTTCTGCCTGTGTATGCTCATCCGCATTGGTAAAATAATCCGGGTGATATTTCCTGCTCAGTTCAAAGAATTTCTTATGCAAGGGGTTGATGTCCACTTTCAGTTGTACGGGTATGTCAAATAGTTCAAAATAATTCATCCTCTATGTATTAGCCGGGCAGTTACTTAACAAATATTGCTTAGATTGGTTACAAATTTAGCTTCTTTGGTTACAAATAATGGAATCAAGCATGGAGGTCATTAAAAATCTCTCCGACAAAGAGTTGATCAGCAGGCTTCAGTCGGGGAGCCAGATAAACGAAACTGTTAAGGACATTTACCGGAACCATTTCGAAAGCCTGAGCTGGTATGTAATAAATAACAACGGCAGCAGGCAGGATGCAGAAGACGTGTTCCAGGAAGTGGTGGTGAGTTTTATTGACCTGGTGCAAAAAGATAAGTTCAGGGGAGAATCCAGTATCAGAACATTTCTGTTTTCCCTGAACCGGCATATCTGGCTGAATGAGTTAAAACGAAGGGGGCGGGCATTGGCAAGAGAAGAGAAATATGAGAAAGGACAGGATAGAACCGAGATGGATGTGAGTCATTTTATGACTGGCCGTGAAGCAAAAGAGCAGGTAATGAACCTGGTCGGCCAGCTGGGCGAGACCTGCCGGAAGATACTGGTGATGTTTTATTATAACAATTCATCCATGAAAGATATACTGGAATCACTGAATTATGAGAATGAGCAGGTAGTACGGAATAAAAAGTACAAATGCCTGAAACAATTGGAGCAGATAATAGCAGCAAATCCTGCATTGAAGCAAACCCTTAAAAACCTTTTGCATGAGTAATTCTACCCATAACATGTCTGAAAAACTGGTTCTGTACTTAGACGGTGTGTTGCCGGAGAATGAGAAAGCTGAGTTGGAAAAGCAGCTTGCTACGGATACGGTATTGCAGGAAGAATTGGACAACCTGAAGCTGGCCAAAGAAGCGGTCCGGAATTATGGACTGAAACAGGAGGTCTCCGGTATTCATCAGCAGATGATGACTGAAATGCAAACTCCCCTCCGGCAGATCGGTTCTTCACGGCGCATTATCCGTTATACAATGTCTGTAGCGGCCGGGCTCCTGGTTATCTTCGCCGGGATCACAGCTTACAATTATTTTACCATCTCCGGAGAAAAAGTATTTAAAGAAAATTTCCGTTTGTATGAACTGGCGACCGTCAGGGATTATACCTGGGTGCCTACCATTGAAAAGGCCTATAAGGAAGAAGATTTTCGTATGGTAACAGCATTGGCCGATACGTCTTCAAACCCCAAATACATTTTCCTCTCTTCAGTCGCTTATCTTCAGTTAAATGATCCTGTTGAAGCTATCAAAGGTTTTCAGAAAATACTCAGTATGGATAAAGAGACCGGATCTGCTTCTTTTAAAGAAGAATCGGAATACTATCTCGGCCTGGCCTGTATCCTCGACAAACAGTATGATAAGGCCCTTCAAATCCTGCAACCGATCAAAGACAATCCTGATCATCTCTATCATGAAAAGGTAACCGGCAAGCTGATCCGGAAGGTAAACAGACTCAGGTAGAGTAAGTGTTACTTAGCAGTAACCGATCCTCCCACGTTCCGGGAGGATCTTTTTTTTATATGCCGGTTACAAATCTCTCCCCGGCGCTGACCAATCAGTGAATATAAAATTTAGACATATGAGAACAACACTTCTTTTTCTTGCCCTGGTTTTATCGTTTGCATCCTGCGATCCCGGTAATGGTGTATCATCCGGTACGGGTCAGATAGCTAGTTCCGGCACCTGGCGTGTCACTTTATTTACCGACAGCGGAAATGATGAGACCAGCGATTTTGCCGGCTATACTTTCACCTTCAGTAACAGTGGCACTGTCACCGCTCAGAAAAACAGTACTTCCCAAACCGGCACCTGGAGCATCAACAGCAGTTCCAATAAGTTCAATATTGATCTTGGTGCTAAAACTGATGCCAACAAACCATTAGGCGAACTGACAGATGACTGGTTGATCCTATCTGTCAGCAATACAGAGATCAGGCTGGGCGATGATAACCCTGCCAGCAACGAATTCCTCACATTTACTAAAAACTAAAACCGTTCAATATGAAAAACACGATCCGTTTTACCGTACCTGGCTTAGTATGTACTATGTTTTTGATCTATTCCTGCCAGAAGGATGCAGGCAATGGTTCAAATTCACCCGGAGATCTCAATAAACCACATAGGGTGACCATTTACCTGACCGATCACCAGACACCTGTCTTTGACAGTGTGTTTATTGACCTGCGAAAATTAGAAGTGAAACTGGAAGATGATACTTTGCCAAACGGTGGCTGGGTTAATCTTAACATTCATGCAGGGGTATATAATATTCTTCGCTATCGCAACGGGCTGGATACCTTGTTCGCTACCGGTACATTGCCCAATGCCAGGGTAAAAAAAGTACGGCTCACCCTGGGTACCCAGAACAGTGTGATGAAGGACGGGCAAAGTTTCCCGCTTCGGGTACACGATAATGACCGGGAAGTGGTCGCCCATCTTGACAACAGCAACTTTGAGATCGTAGCGCCAGACCAGGTACTTTTCTGGATAGATTTCGATGCCAGCCGCTCTATACAGGTGGACAACAGTGGTTCCGGTAATAACAATGGCTACCGGCTAAAGTCACATATCAAAATTTTTACGCGGAGCCATTCCGGCAGAATTGAGGGAAAGGTGTTGCCCGCTGCCGCAGATGCTTTGGTCATGGCTATCAATGGAACAGATACCACCACAGCGATACCCGATGATGACGATGGAGAGTTCAAGATCGTAGGGTTGAATGCAGGAACATATAAAGTATTTATTGACGGACAGAATAATTACAATGATACCACGATCAATAATGTAGTGGTACGGAACCGGGAGGATACCCATTTGCCCACTATTACATTACATCAGTAATAAGATATCATATCTATGAAACACTTTCCGTCCCGCCTTAGGCGGGACGGATTTTTTTTTGAAAATGTGGTTACATATCCGTTTGAGGCGGTTACTCAATAATAGTGATAGAGTGAAAGGAACGATTCATCTCTTTTGCGTACTAATAAATTCTGCTAAATGGCCACTACTTACCTGAAAGTGATGCTCTTTTTGTCAGCAAGCTTATTGCTGGTTGTTTCCTGTAAACACCGTATTGACGGGATCAATGACCCCGGTAATAGCGATCCGGGCAATGGTGGCGGGGGATCAGCAGTTCCTTGTGACCCCAATAAGATCTATTTCCAGCAACAGGTATTACCTATCCTTGTCTCTAACTGCGCATTGGGCGGATGCCATGATGATGCTTCACATCAGGATGGAATTATTCTCACCTCTTATGAAAAAGTAATGGCTTCCGGTATTGTTAGCCCCGGCAATCCAGGCAGCAGCGATTTGTATGAGGTGATCGTTGATACAGATCCCGGCGACCGGATGCCTCCTCCTCCGCGTAATCCTTTAACTCAGTCACAAACACAGATCATCCGGCAATGGATACAGCAGGGAGCCCCAAACCTTGTTTGCCAGAGCATGTGCGACAGCAACAGTTTCACTTACAGCGGTGCAATCAGGACTTTGATCACTAACAAATGTCAGGGTTGCCATAGCGGTACTGCCGCACAGGGCGGCATAGACCTGAGCACATATAACGGAATAAAAGCAAAGATCACCGATAGCAGATTATGGGGAAGTATTAATCACCACGCCGGTTTTTCACCCATGCCAAAGAATGGGGCCAAACTTTCTGATTGCGAGATCACACAGTTTAAAAAATGGATCGAAGCAGGTTCACCCAATAATTAAAATCAAATAATGAAAAGAGCCCTGATCATACTCCTGGCCCTGTCCGGAACATTAGCCAGTTGCTACTATGATATAGAGGAGGATATCTATCCGGGAAATGGCGCTTGTGATACCAATGGTGCTACCTATTCCTCTTCCGTGTTGCCGGCTTTGCAGAGTAATGGCTGCCTGGGTTGCCATAGCGGCAGCACCCCTTCCGGCAATATCTCCCTGGAGGGATATAACAATGTAAGAACAGCGGCATTGAATGGTACGCTGTACGGAGCGATCAGTTTCTCACCCGGCTACCCGCCGATGCCGCAGGGAGGTAATAAAATGAGTGCCTGCAACATCAACCGCATCAAAGCCTGGATAGATGCAGGCGCTCCCAACAATTAAAACATATAGTTATGAAAAAAAGAAAAATCATCCTGCTGACCATTGCCGTAGCCATCCTCTGCGGCGCATGGTATGGGTATAGGGAATATACCCGGAAAGTAACGGATCTCAGTCATGTAAAGGCACAGGCCAGGATCGGTACGGAAGATCTCATCAGCTCCTTTGAAATGAATGAAAAGACCGCTAATGAGATGTACCTCGGTAAAGTGATCGCTGTGAAGGGGAGTATAAAAAGCATAGAGAAAGATGATAAAGGATATTACTCCGTTATTCTTGGCGATGCATCTTCTATGTCTTCTGTCCGTTGCAGTATGGATATGGACCACCAGGCAGAGATAACCACACTGGCGGCAGGCACGTCTATCACGGTCAAAGGGGCCTGCACCGGGTTTACTGCGGATGAATTACTCGGATCGGATGTGATCCTTAACCGCTGTGTCATCGAAAAATAGTCATTACCTGTTTTACCAACTTTAAAAAACACTTTATTATGAAAAAGCAAATCTTAACAGCCGTTATCATTTTATTTGCCGCCTCTTCTTTGCCGGCGCAGGATAAGTATTTTACCAAAAGCGGTAAGATCGTTTTCTCTTCCAAAACCTCTATGGAAAATATTGAAGCGCACAATAAAAGCGTTACCTGTGTGCTGGATACAAAAACAGGCAATATGCAGTTTGCCCTCCTGATGAAAGGATTTGAATTTGAAAAAGCGCTGATGCAGGAGCATTTCAATGAAAACTATGCAGAGAGCCACAAATTTCCGAAGGCTGAATTTAAGGGACAGGTCATCAATAACAACGAGATCAGTTATACAAAGGATGGCAATTATACCGCAAAAGTTAAGGGTAAGCTGACCATTCATGGTGAAACAAAAGAAGTAGAGACGCAGGGTACGATTACTGTAAAAGGCGGTAGGATAGAGACAGATGCCGTTTTTCATGTAACACTCGCCGATTATAAAATCGAAATACCCGCTCTTGTCAAGGATAATATCTCGAAAACAGTAAGCGTAACAATTGACTGCACTCTTGATCTGCTGAAAAGCTGATCGGGGTTCCTGCTACCGGCACACTAACACATAAATACTACTACCATGAGAATGGCAAAATATATTTTGACTGTATGCCTGCTGATGATTGCTGGCCATATGCTGTATGCGCAGGAGGAAGATCTGCTAAAATTAGTGGGTGGCGAAGAGAAGCCACAAAAACAATATGTGGATTACGCCTTCAAGTCCAGCCGGGTGATCATGAGTCATAGCATGGAAGTAATACGGCCGGGTGTAATGGATATGCGCATCCTGCACCGGTTCGGCAATGTGAACAGAGGTGCTTATGAGTTCTTCGGTTTGGATAATGCCTCCATGCGCCTCGGTTTTGATTTTGGCATCACGAAGAACCTGATGGCAGGTATTGGGCGCAGCACCAATAAAAAAGAATTGGACGGGTTCATCAAATATCGCCTTATTCACCAGGCAAAAGGGCCAGGTGCTATGCCATTCTCCTTTTTATTGGTTGGCGGCAGCAGCATGACCTTACTGAAATGGGCCGATACCAGCCGGAAGAATTTTTTTACTTCCCGTATCGGTTATTACGGGCAGGCTATTATCGGAAGAAAATTCAGTGAAGGCTTTTCTCTTCAGTTCATGCCTACTATTGTGCATCGTAATCTTGTGGCTACACAGAATGATCCTCACGACCTGCTGGCGATGGGTGCAGGCGCCAGGTTGAAATTAAGTAAGAGAATATCACTAAATGTGGATTATTACTACCGGTTGAATCCTAACCCGGAAGATGGTACGCAGAACCCTTTATCTGTAGGATTTGATATTGAAACCGGGGGGCATGTATTTCAATTGCATTTTACCAATGCCGCAGGCATGAACGAAAAAGTGTTCCTGCTGGAAACAACGAATAAATGGGAAAAAGGAGATATACAGTTTGGGTTTAACATTTCAAGATCATTCCAGGTAAAGAAAAAGAAGAAATAAAAAATATCCCGGTTCATCGTATGTTGAGCCGGGTTGTTCTTTTGCGAAGTTGATACTTTGATACAAGAATGACAAGCAGGCTGGCCAAGACAATGGCCCCGATGATCCACCACCAGAAGTATGACCGGGATACCGGCTCATACTGCCCAATAAAAATAAGGTGGGCCCAGTAGCCGGGTGTTTTGAATGATGGTTCTATCTCTGCACTGGATAGAAGATCAAGTTTTGCTTTTTGCAAAGCCAGGTCATTTGTCATATCCCGGCTTAAATAATAATGCAGCCGCCGGGTGAGGAAGGCCGTTGTTTTGTCCTCTGCTTTCCATAGTGAAGTAATAATACTGGGACAACCGGCATACGCAAAGGCCCTTGACAGGCTCATCAGGCCTTCACCTTTCACTAGCTGGCCGCTTCCTGTTTCGCAGGCGCTGAGTATGACCAGTTGTGTCGAATCCAGCCGCATATCATAGATCTCCTGCGAGAACAGTTTATAATGGTCATCACTGTCGGCAGGATAGAAGGCAATAAAGGATTGCCGGGGATCTTCGTTGTTTACATAAGCATGGGTAGCCAGGTGTATGATACCGTATTGATTAGCTGCCTGCATAAAATTGTTTTTTATGGCAGCTTCATCAATAAAAACTTTTCCCTGCAGGTGACTGACCTCGTCTTTAGATGCAGGCAGTTGCACAAGTCCGGTTCCTGAAGTGCCTGTCAACCCTTTCGAGGCGAAAGGAGCAAAAGCCAATGAACCGGTGTTATTGTTTTTCTTTTCGTCTTGCTGCAACAAGGCTGTTGAATACAGGTACTGTACCGAGTACTTTTCAATGAGGAACTTTTTCTCTTTATCCTGCAAAGCTTCGAAGGGAAGGTAGTGTAGTTCGTCATCCGGGATAATGATCAGCCGCCTGGCGCCGGCGATCCGGGATGGCAGGGAAGCGATCAGTATGTTGTACAACCGCATTGACAGCAGCTGCCCGGAATAGCGGTTTCCCGGTGACAGGTCGTGTAACGAAAATTTAAAAGAATCAATGGCTGCAAAGAAATTTTTGTCAATAGGCGTACGCACAAAGTCAAATACGTTATGGCTGATGATCAGCGTGGTCAGTTCGACTTCAGATAAATGATAGGAGATAAGTGTTGTTTTTTTGTCTAATAATGCCTGCACGGCAGTCACCGAAGGGATACGGGCGGCGAGGTGTTTTTCGCCGTAAGCCGGATCTTTTTTTATTTCCTCCTGCAGTTTTCCCAGTCGTATCTCATAATCCCGGATAGATGCGTGCAGGGATGACAGTTGTACACTGTCGGGGGTTTGTGCAGCTTTTAAAGACAGGCGTGTAACAGATGTTTTCAGGGATGATTCTTCTTCAAAAAGACGATTGCCTGTTGCTGTTTTGTTTTTTAACTGGCTTTCCTGTACGCTGAGTGAAAGAATGGAAGCCTTATTACGCTGGTCAAACAAATAAGCCTCTTCAAGGAAATTCTTCTTCTGTGTCAATTCATACAAGCGCAGACATACAACTATCGGGTTGTTATGGACATTATATTTTATTTTATTCAGGAAAAGCCGGGCTTCATCCGAATCGTAGGTTCTTTCCACATGGTCGGCAAGCTGGAATGCCGCCTGGTAGGCCGCCAGTGATCCTTCGAGTGCAGGAAGTGTTTTGCCCGCTTCATACCATCTTTCAAATGCTTCTGCTTTGGCGATCAGGGTATGGAATAAATTGATGTAAGAAAATACACCACTGTATTGTGCGGGGTTTTTGTAAAGATCTTTCTCATTAAAACCGGGAACGAAATGCGTGATGGCATCCTGGTATTTTTTTACTGCTTCGGCCTGTTGATGGTTGGCAAGATCAATATCACCAAGATATTTCAGGCTCAGTCCTGCCTGTATATTTTTCTGGTTGCGGTTCCATTTCTTGTTTTCAGCAAGTGCCAGGCCATAGTAGTATCGGGCAGAATCGGGCTCATGCATATTGGCAAAAGCCTGGCCGATATCATTCAGGAGTCTCACCGTCCTGTTATTGGTATAGGCTACCTGCCGGAAGAACCCGATGGCTTTGGCAGGGGCGCCTAAATGAAGGTTGATGGTCCCTACATTATGCAGTATCTCATTTTTGTTGATGTCCTGTTTCAGCAATTCCTGGTACAGTGTGTTCGCTTCATCATATTCTTCTAACCGGGTCAGTGTAGCGGCGAGGTTAATTTTATAATTGATCAGCAGCGCTTCATCTGAAGAGTTAGGGGCCGGTATTCCCAGTAAAGCCATCGCTTTCCCGAAATAGTTTTTTGCCTGCCGGTAGTTACCTTTTTCAAAATACATGGCCCCCAGTGTATTATATAGCCGGTTGATACCATCAAGTGTCACGGCATACCGGGCGGCAATTTCTTCTGCTTTTTTAAAATGGATCAGGGCAGAGTCGAATTGGTTCAGGTTATATTGTATGCCGCCGATGAACAGGTAAGGTTTGAACAGAAAAGAATCAGCGAGGTATGGGAGCCTTGATTTTACAGCTATAGCCTTTATGTAATTTTCTTTAGCGGCCGGAAGGCTGTCAAAGTAATGGAGCAATACCCCTGCTTTATAATAACAATGAAAAGCCAGTGAATCGTCTTTTGCTTTTTCTATAGAAGGAATGATTTGCAGGAAGCCAAGTAACGCTTCGCGGTTCATGGCTTCTTCTTTTGCTGCCGTAGCATCAGAATAACCGGGATCGGCTGAAAGTAACTCTGCGTGGCGATAGACAGAGTCAATAGTAAGGTATTCTTTCGCATACGACCTGTCATCAACAGGTTGCTGCGAAAAGGCGAATACGAGAAACAATAATACAAAGGCAAAAGCCAGGAAACGAACCATGATAAGCTATGTGCTTATCAAATATAGCAGCAAAAAATATTACTGGTTAACAATTATGACACACGGCGGACGTGGTTTTGCAATACGGGCAGTCCCGGTTGTTCTTAAAAATACTCCCTGGTCCGCCCGGTCCTGTAATGTTTCTAGCAGGTCAGCCGGCACATCAGACATCCTTTCATAATAATATAAACGTACCCGGATCTTATTGACCGCTTTGCCACTGGCATCGTTCAGGCGATAGGCAATGTCAAAATCCTTACGGACATCGTTTTGCGGAGTGCTGCCAAACACGCCATTTCTGATCGTTTCTTTCAAATTTATCTGCCCGTTGGTGGTCTTGACAGAGCATCCTCCGGTATTGGCTCCGTTGCCTTCATCGAATATGGAGCCGGTGACCGGCAATATCCTTGACACATCGGCATTATATACCGGGAAAGCGATACTGTCATTTTGAGAAAGATGATAATATTTATCAGGGAATGTGATACCAGATAATACCACTTTGGCAGTGGTTATCGTTCCGTCGGGAGCGGTGTGGGTAATGCGGTAGCGGAGACCGGTCTCACTTTTGCTGACATTGATCTCGCCGGTTACATCATCTATTTCAATACCATCGGGAAATCCCTCATAGATCCCGGCGCGGTGTTCGGTGGGCTTTACAATATAGTCACCAGACTGTACTTTCAGGTAAATGATCGAATCGCCATAGCTGAGATCGTAAGGCCCGGAAGGGCCATCGGAAGATTTGCTGCAGGATACTATAAAAAATATAGATAACGCCAGCAAGCTGGTGATTGGTTTACGGTACTGTCCCATGAAGGCCCTTTTTGTTGTGTCAACCCCAAACGCCCGGATGTAACCGGGGATTTCAGGTTTTTTTGTTTTTTTCAAAGTTATAACATTTATCCAGCCTGCTGTCATGAGATAAATCAGTTTGTTTCGGATGGGGATAAACGGCAACTTTGCGCCTGACCTTTGGATAAATAGTTTGAAATATGATCAGGATCGGACTTATCAGGGAGGGGAAAATACCGGCAGATAACCGGGTAGCGCTGACGCCTGCCCAGTGCAAATGGATATTGAAGAATTCACAGGAAGTGGCAATAGCAGTGCAGCATTCTTCCGGCCGTTGCTTTGCAGATAAGGAATACCAGTTGGCAGGAGTAGAAGTGAAGGAGGATATGAGTGACTGTGACCTGTTATTTGGTATCAAGGAAGTGCCGGTGGAGCAACTCATTCCCGGCAAGACCTATCTCTTCTTTTCCCATACCAAGAAAAAACAGCCGCATAACCAGGCACTGCTACGGAATATCATCGAAAAAGGAATCACACTGATAGACTATGAATGTTTAGAGCATGATGACGGGCAGCGCATTATAGGGTTTGGGTTCTTCGCGGGTATTGTCGGGGCGCATAACGGGATGATGGCGTATGGTAACAGGACCGGTCTGTACAAATTGGACAGGGTATATAAACAACGCAGCTTCCGTGAACTGATACATACGTATTTTGGTTTGCGGCTTCCGAATGTGAAGATCGCTGTGACGGGCTCGGGACGGGTAGCGCATGGTATCCTTGAGATCATGAACCTGATGGGCATTCATGAAGTAGAACCGGATGATTATGTACGCCGCCGGTTTTCCTATCCTGTCTATACACAGCTAAAAGGCGCCGACCTCTACAAAAGCAGGATCACCGGTAAGTATAGCCGTGCCGATTTTCATGAACACCCGGAAAAATATGAGTGCACCTTTTTACCTTACTCTGAGCAAACGGATATCCTGATGAACGGGATATACTGGGATAAGAATGTGCCCCGCCTCTTTGAATTGAATGATGTACAGGCCGAGACCTTCATCATTCAGACCATTGCTGATATTACGGATGATGCCGGAGGTTCTGTTCCCATCAACCTGGGTGACCAGACCTTAGAAAACCCGGTATATGGTGTTGATAAAAGCACGTTGCAAAAAACAGAGCCCTATCTACGCAGTTCAATAGATGTCATGGCTGTAGGCAACCTGCCGAATGAATTACCACGTGACGCCAGCCGGTATTTCGGGGAGCAACTGATCAAATTTGTGCTGGAAGACCTGGTAAAAGGAGGCTCTGATATCATTAACCGGGCGATGATCGTGAAAGATGGGAGCCTGACAAAGCCGTTCGAGTACCTGAGAGATTACTCGGAAGGAAGAAGTAATGGATTGTGAGTCAGGCATAGTAAGCCTGGACTCAGAGGTACAGGTAGTATTCGTTGAGAAGTTTAATGAACCCGGGAGTGTATTGATCGTTTTCATCTTTTATTGCGATATCTGTTTCTTCCGCATGGTGATCATTGTACAGGGCTCCTTCTATCATCAGCCTGAAATGATCATGGTTGACGGATTGGCGGACAGACACTATTTTAGTAAAGTATAAGCTGTTCTTTTTAAGAAGATCGTCAATTTCTTTTTTGCGTTTGTATGGAAGCAGAAGATAAAACCTGCTTGCAGCTAAAAGCCTGTTTTTGATAACAGGCAGCAGATCCTCTAATAATAAACCTTCGTTATGATGGGCCACATTTTTCCTGCTGCTTGCCGATAGCAACTCTTTTTCATAAAAAGGGGGATTACTGATAATGATATCATATTTACGTTGATAGGGTTCATTCAGTATGTCTCCGTGTTCGAGGTAAATTTTATTTTTAAACGGAGACGCTGCTATATTTTCTTTTGCCTGCTCATAAGTAGCCTTATCAATCTCTATAGCATCAACGACCAGGCCGGGGTTCTTCTGGGCAAGCATCAAAGTGAGCAGCCCGGTCCCTGTTCCAATATCGAGCATGTTTCTGATAGTATGACTTCGGGCTAGAACTTCTCTTGCTACCCATGCGCCGAACAAACAGGCATCGGTTGTGACTTTCATGGCACAGCGGTCCTGGTGAATGATGAATTGCTTAAAACGGAAATACGGGTTGGCCATTATTCTTCTATATCTTCTACAAAAACGATATGATTACCGAACGGGTCCAGCAGTGCCATTTCGATCGTTCCCCAGTCTGTTTTATTGAAGCCGGGTTTATAATAACGATACTCCTTTTCGGTCAGCCGGCGATGATATGCCTGCATATCCCTGATATGTACCCTGATCCGGGCGCCCGGAATACAGTCGCCATGATGTTCCGTCAGGTGAAGCACAATATCTTTTCTGGATACCTGGCAATACAATGGGAAGTTATCGCCAAAGCGATGTTCCCAGTCAATAGAAAAACCCAGCCAGTCCACGTAGAACTCTTTGGCCTTGTCCACATCGAGGATGCGCAATACCGGAGTAATGGTTTGTTTGAACTCCATATTGTTTCATTACCACTCAGCTCTTGCTGATGAATTGGCAGAAAGATCAGCAAAGTCGCCGGCCAGGTATTTATAATGCGCCGTGATGGCGATCATAGCAGCATTGTCAGTGCAATACTCAAAAGCAGGAATGAAAGTGCGCCAGCCATGTTTCTTTCCTGTTTCTTCCAGTCCTTTTCGTAACCCGCTGTTGGCCGATACGCCGCCTGCTATACAGATATCGGTAATGCCGGTCTCCTTTGCCGCTTTAGTTAGTTTATTTAGTAAAATAGTCACGATCCGTTGCTGAATGGAAGCACAGATATCCGCCAGGTTGTTTTCAATGAAATTTTTCTTTTCTTCTTCCGTCGCCATGAACTCTTCTTTATACACTAAGCTCTTGCCTGCATTTTGTAAAAAGTAAAGAATAGAGGTCTTCAGCCCGCTGAAACTGAAATCAAGACCGGGTATCTGCGGCTCCGGAAATTTGAAACGACCGGGATCCCCCTGTTTGGCATATTTATCAATCAAGGGTCCGCCGGGGTAGGGAAGGCCTAATAGTTTGGCTGATTTGTCAAATGCTTCGCCGGCTGCATCATCAATCGTTTCACCGATCACTTTCATTTCATACGGCGATTCGCAGAATACGATCTGAGTATGACCACCGCTTACCGTTAAACAGAGGAAAGGAAAATCAGGTCTGGGATCAGCAATAAGATTGGCGAGAACATGCGCCTGCATGTGGTGCACAGCGATCAATGGTTTATTTAAGGCCAGTGATAATGATTTGGCGAACTGGGCGCCTACCAGGAGTGAGCCGATCAATCCCGGTGAGCGGGTGAAGGCAATAGCGTCAATAGTTTCGAGTTTGCAGTTGGCGGTTTTCAATGCAGCATCTACCACGGGTACGATGTTTTGCATGTGAGCCCTTGAAGCCAGTTCAGGTAC
This sequence comes from Chitinophagaceae bacterium, assembly GCA_016787085.1. Lineage (GTDB taxonomy): Bacteria > Bacteroidota > Bacteroidia > Chitinophagales > Chitinophagaceae > VBAT01. Next base: position 34,369 of record JAEUVJ010000048.1, read on the forward strand.
CACGCCACCGTATTGTTCATGTACTTTTTGATTCGCAATAAAATTAGAAAGTATCTTTCCGTCAATGCAAACAGAAGCGGAGGTTTCATCGCACGAGGATTCTATAGCTAATATTGAGGGCATAATGAGTCGATGTGTTAATTAGCCGATATGCCGATTTCCTTATTTGGCTTTTGACGTGGCTATTACTTTGTTTATTACTTTCTGGATGGATTTTAATTTAGTCATCAGGATGCTTACTTCCGGGTATCCGGCAGAATGCTGGCAGATCAGCAACCAGTATTCGGTTTCTTCTGCTTCTTTTGCAGCAATTTTAAATTTATGAATGAAATCGGGTTTACTTTCGGAATTCTGCACCTCTCTCGCATTAGCGCCAATAGATGTTCCCGATTTCAGTAACTGACGTGCTATCACATATTTTCTCTTTTCTTCAAGGTTGCCACAGTATTTTACGATCTCAATCGCAAACTCAAGTGTAAGACTAACAATCAAATTATCTTTAGCAGTACTTTGCATGAAAGTTTATTTGTGAAATAAATAACTGCGGGAGTCATGCCCATCTTCACATCGGCAAATCTACGAATCGGCCGATTATTTACTTCGTATCGCTTCTACCGGGTCCATCTTTGCGGCTTTGATCGCTGGAACTATACCGGCAACGACGCCTACGAAAAGACAGATCAGGAAAGTCCATGCCATATTAGTGATGGAGATATATACAGGAAAATTCAAAGCGCCGCTTAGTATCTGTGTAAGAAGGAAGACCAATGTCAGCCCGATCAGGCCGCCGATAAAACATAAGAAAGCTGATTCCAGGAGAAATTCGCTCAGGATCACTCTTCGCTTGGCGCCCAATGCTTTTTTCAATCCTATCTGCGGTGTTCGTTCACGAACGGTAACGAACATGATGTTGGCAACCCCAAACAAACCTACTATCAGGCTGATGCCGCCGATCACGGCGCCACCGATATTCAGGCCTACAAATGCTTCACTGATCGCATCGCTGAAATCGTTTACATCGTTCAGAGAGAAATCAGCATCTTTTGTCGGGCTCAGGCGATGAATGGACCGCATGGTTCCCATCAGGTCATCTTTCAGTTCTTTGCTTGTTACATTATCCTGTCCTTGTACCATGATCACCGGGTCCGAACGAAGTTCATTCATCATGGTACGGGCAAAGCGGTAAGGTACCACGATGCTCTGATCAAAATTCCAGCCCCCGATCATTTGCTGCCCCTGTTTTTTGATAACGCCAAGTATATACAGCTTCTTTCCCCGGACAGTTATCTCTTTGCCTGGGGCTACTTCTGCCGCACCGATCAGTTTTTCTGCAACTTCATTACCGATCACGACCGAATTGGTACCCCGGTTAAAATCTGCATCGGACATGTAACGGCCAAAACTGATATCAAAGGGTTGTATATTCTCAAAGTCATCGCTGATACCATAGATATTGATATTGGAAAGTATGTTGCCCGCAAATTCTACGTTGTCCTGCCGGTTGATAGCAAATGCCGTGTATCTGGCTGTCTTTGTTCTTTCTTTGATATGCCTGATCTCATCGTATTTCGGGGAAGGACGCTTCACATATTTCCACCAGGGATAATCGGGACCGCCGCCGGCGTATTCCCATTTGTCAATATAAATGGTATTGGTACCAAGCGATTTGATCTCGTTCTGGATGTTATGTTCAAGACTATTGACCGTAGCCAGTACACCGATGATGCAGAAGATGCCGATCGTAATGCCGAACAGGGAAAGGAAGGTGCGGAGTTTGTTCTTCCACAACTCCTGCATGGCCATTTTGAAACTGCTGCTGATAATCTCTATCGTACGGCGGATCATGGGGCAAAGGTAGGAAGTCGGAGAGAGTTAAGAGTTATGAATTTAGAGTTATGAGTTAGGAGCCGGCCAGGTATTATTTTTGATGGCCTTCATACTCCTGCTCCCGGCTCAGGCCTCTTTTAGTCCCAGGTCAGTGGGTAGTCCGTCCAGGCTTTTCAGGTTATTCTGCTGTACATATTCGTACAAGCCGTCGGCGCCTTTCTTTTCCGCCCATTCAAAATGGATATCCCGGTCACCAATGAAATCGTATAATGGCACACCAAAACCGCAGGATGTCTGCACGAGATCAATATCGGCAACTATGAGCTGTCTTGTACTTGGGTAAATTTTGAAATGCGGGGCATATTCGTCCCATTCATCCGTGCCGGGAAGAACAGTAAAGCCTTTTCCATATAGCCGCAGGATATTCGGCGCCCCTTCAAAGGAACAGAACATGATCGTGATGCGACCGTTCTCCCTGGTATGCGCCGATGTTTCATTGCCGCTGCTGATCAGGTCCATATAAGCCACTTTGGTTTCTGACAATACGTTGAAACAATCCAAACCTTTTGGTGAAAGGTTCACCCTGCCGTCGGCGCTGAGCGGTGCAGTAGCGACAAAAAAGATGTGCTGCTTTTCGATGAACTCTTTATGTGCAGGTTTGATGGAATCGTGGAATTTGCCCATGGGATATTTATTGAACAGTAAAATTAAGCAGGATTATTTAGGACCACTCTTATGATCGGGGCAGGTGGTGGATCAGCAGGGTATTGGCCACAGATGGCCGCAGAGATAAAGAGTTGCACAGAGCGCCTGCAGGTAGTGACCATCTCTGAGGCCCTCTGTTCCTCACCGGTTCTCTGTGGCCTTCATTTTACAATATGAAAATTTATAACTGTAAAGAAACAGCTAGATCCTTACCGCCGTCACCAGCGGCTCCGGTTCGTGTATACTTAACGAAACGGCTTTATCATCCTTTATTTTAAAAATGATGTTTACGGAAGGGGCGCCTGCCGGGGAAAAACTGTGTTCTTCCACTTTGTTCAGTTTTCGCGGAGACGATCCTTTGCGGCCTACCTGTAAAAAACCCAGGCGGTGCTGATCTACCACGAATATCTCGTCTTCGCCATCGCCGAAACGGTATTCGCCGAGGAGTTTTTTCTTTTCATCATCGGTTATGTCAAGGCTCTTTGGTTTCATGTCAGCATTGCCGAGGCTTTCGAGGTAGCTGATCACTTTATTGACATTGGCTTTGTCCTCTGTTGTAATATTCTTATCGCCGAGCCTGTTCTTTGCATGCTGCAGCAGCGTGATGCCATGCGGGCCGTTATGGCTTTGAATGCCCGGCACGGTCTCAATGATCTCCTGCACACTTTTCAGCATACCCATCATAGCGAAGGTGAAAATATCCGGCCGGGCCCCGTGGCTCATCAGTAGCTCGGCAATATCCCGCCGTCCTACATGTGATGCAGCGCCAAGTGCCGTTTCCCAGTCGCCGAAACCCCAGTCCCACGAAGCGCCGGCGAGTTCGGGACGTTTGCCGACCAGCTCTTTTACTTTATCCATGTTCCCATGCGCAGCGCCAACAATACCGCTCACCATCTCATCATCCATGCTTGGGTAGCGGTAGAACAGCGACCCACCGGTAGCAGTGCTTCCGCTTTTATAAACCATGTTATCCTGTGCGGATGAAAAATTAAACGTTGTAATGCCGATCAGGCCAAAAGCGGAGCTTTTGATAAAACGGCGGCGTTGCAGCAGGTTATTCATACCGGTAATGTTTTAAGGTGATGCTATTAATTTACTGAAATGGCCGGGCCTGACCCGGAAGTTTGCGATGACTGGTTGTATTTGGGTATTGGTGGCAAATGAATTAGTTGTTAATGGGCTGCTTTGCTGTCCTGAGCGAAGCCGAAGGATGATCGCCTGTTGTGCCTGCCCCGACATGTTATTCGGAGTTACTCACTTCAGCGTCCGGTATTTCTATTGAGCCTTTGGGAAATGACTTTTCGATGTGATACTGTTATGTCCCATAGGGACATCTGGTAGGTAACTACCAGGCTTAACCGGAAACCGGCGTCCCGGAGGGACGCTTTGTGCAGTAAGCAGAAGACCATAAACACGGAGCACCAAACGTCCCTACGGGACGTGACAGCACTTCTGTAGCGGTTGTTACCCATGAAATGTGCCGATGGCACAACGGGGATAATATCGGAATGAAGCGTATACTTATTGATCTTACTATTGAAGAGTAACGCCGGATTCACTCTTTACACAAAGGCAGGGTTGAGAGGCCTCGGCTATGAAGATATAAGGTTGGAAGACTCAGCAGGGAAGAGGAAGAAATAGCGCCGAGCTCTCACAACACATAAGGCCCGGGGACTGGCTACAAACTAAAAAAATGTTCTGTGAGAAACGAGCAAGACCAGTAGGGAAACTGAATATGATTTATCTATAGTAAGTTGAGAACTTGTCTTTTTACATCTTCAGTAAACTTTTGGTACCCTCTTATTTGTGATATTCCCACTGAAATGTTAAGTCGTTTTCCATGTTTAAGATGTTTGTTATTTAGATACTCGGATTCATTATTAAAAATGATATAGCCATTTATGTCAAACAATGTTGCAGGGAAGTATCTTAAATTATTATACCATTTTCCATCTTCTCTATAAAGAGCATGTAAAGCTCCGGTTTTTACTATTGTATCAATTTTTTTTGCTGTAATCATGATTAAGGAATTTTGTTTCAAGTATGAAAGTTGAATTTGTCATAGCAATAGAATACTATTAATGACTAGACAATGGTAGAATTTATCATTCTAACAAACATAACCTCTTATTCACTTCTCTCACACTGCAAAAATTTACATCCCATTTTTCTCTTGGTAGCAAGCCAAGCCATAAAATATACTTTTCTTGCTCTGGATGGCCCGGTGTATTTAGGCTTTCAACGATAGCCGCATATCCGGCTAAACCACCGCAATCTTCTGGAGGGCAGGCTCCACCTCCCTCGAGGCAATAAGGTCTTTCTATTTCTTCATCAACTATTTCTTCAAGTTTGATCCTGTGTTCCCATTTATCTCCAAAGTCATAGATGTATTTAAAATAGTTCAGTTTTATAAACGTATTCTTGACTTTTGCCCGTTTCGCATCTTTCGTAATATATTTCGGGTCATCATCACTTTCTTCATTTAATTCCGCATAACAAAGTTTATCCATAAATCCCTTTTCAGAAAACTGGAACAAGTGACGGTTTTCCCATCCGAAAGCAGCCTGTATTGCTAGATGAAATTTATAGAATGTATAGTTATACGGTATAACAATTCTTCGCCAGATTTTAGGGCTACTTTGATTTATTTCGATTTTAAACTGAAATCCAGCCATGTTGTCCTTATTTTCTCTATGCTTTGGAGTTTTCGTTTTACCAACGACATGAATTAAAGATACTTCAAAAGCTAAATCCCAGTTGCTACAATGCTGAATAGAATTACCGAACGTACAAGTGTGCGACGCAACAGGCGAAGATAGTAGCAATCAGTTGACCAAATAAAAGCCCAGATTCCTTCTTCTTTGGAAGGATAAACAACCGTACCTTTGCGCCTCAAAAAAAGCTGTGAATTTCGGGCTGCAAGCAGCAAGAATCCAGCATCCAGGATCAAGCAATGAAATATCACAACGAAATACAACGCCGGCGCACCTTCGCCATCATCAGCCACCCGGATGCGGGTAAGACCACGCTGACGGAAAAGTTCCTGCTGTTTGGCGGCGCCATACAGGTGGCCGGTGCGGTCAAGAGCAATAAGATCAAAAAATTTGCGACCTCCGACTTTATGGAGATCGAAAGACAAAGAGGTATCTCCGTGGCTACCTCTGTCATGAGTTTTGAATACAACAAAATTCTTATCAACCTGCTCGATACACCCGGTCACAAGGACTTTGCAGAAGATACCTACCGAACATTGACGGCGGTGGACAGCGTTATCCTTGTGGTTGATAGTGTGAACGGGGTAGAGGAACAGACAAGACGATTAATGGAAGTGTGCCGTATGCGGGATACACCGGTGATCGTTTTTATCAATAAGATGGACCGCGACGGCAAGAATCGTTTTGACCTGCTGGAAGAAATAGAAAAGGAATTATCCATCCATCTTCACCCGATGACATGGCCGATCAACAGTGGCAAGGAATTCAAAGGTGTGTATGACCTGCACGATAAGGATCTTTTATTATTTACGGCCAACACCAGGGCAACAGATGAGGACAGCATTGCTATTACCAACCTGGCCGATGACATACTGGATCAGAAGCTGGGGGAGAAAGATGCAGCCCAGTTAAGGGAAGATGTGGAACTGGTAGATGGCGTGCACGGTGAACTGAAAGTGGAAGATTATCTCGCCGGGAAAGTGGCTCCGGTATTTTTTGGCAGCGCTATCAATAATTTCGGGGTAAAGGAAATGCTCGATACTTTTATCCGCATTGCCCCTACGCCCCGCAGCCGGGAAACTTCAGCAAGGAGGGTAGATGTGGAAGAGCCTAAGCTCAGCGGGTTTGTTTTTAAGATACATGCCAACCTTGATCCGAAGCATCGTGACCGTATCGCTTTCTTCCGGGTGTGTTCCGGCAGGTTTGAGCGCAACAAGTATTTTCATCATGTGCGGCTGAATAAGGATGTCCGGTTCAGCAACCCATATTCTTTCATGGCCCGTGATAAAAGCATCATCGAAGATGCGTATGCGGGTGATGTAGTAGGTTTGTTCGATACCGGTAATTTCAAGATAGGCGATACGCTGACGGAAGGGGAGGATTTTTATTTTACCGGTATTCCCTCTTTCTCGCCGGAAATTTTCAAGGAAGTGGTGAACAAGGACCCGATGAAGACCAAGCAACTGGAAAAAGGTTTGCTGCAATTAACGGATGAAGGCGTGGCGCAGTTGTTCACGCAGTTTGGTGGTAATAAAAAGATCATCGGTTGTGTAGGTGAACTTCAGTTCGAGGTGATACAGTACCGGTTGCTGCATGAATATGGCGCTTCGGTGGTGTTCAATACATTGCCATTTTATAAAGCCTGCTGGCTGACCAGCAACGATCCGAAAAAACTGCTGGATTTTTCACGCTTCAAGCAGGCCAATATTGCCGAAGATAAAGATGGGCATATGGTGTACCTGGCGCAAAGTGAATGGTTCCTGAATACCGAGCGGACGAATAACCCCGATATTGAGTTTCATTTTACGAGTGAGATACATAAGGAGACGGTATAGAGACGGGCCAATGGTCTAATGTCATCCCTTCGGGATTAAGACCAGTTCCTGTATGTCCAGGTTATATCAATATCACCCCTTCGGGGTTTATCATCCGGCCTTATTGGAAGTTATCAAAATTGATATCTTTTCGAGATTAAAATCCCGAAGGGATGACATTAATAAAGATCAAAACCCCGAAGGGGTGATATTAAAAAGGACAGTGAACGCAGTCACCAATCACATAATATTTGAAACAGAAAGATTGTTCATCCGCCCATATACCATGGACGATCTGGATAATTTCTTCGGGCTGAACGGGGATGAAGAGGTGATGCGGTATATACGCCCTGCAAAGACAATGGAAGAGTGCAGGGAGTTTTTACAAACAATTATCGCAGCCTACACAGAGAGACCCGGCATTGGCCGGTGGGGTATGTTTGCCAAAGACCAAAATGAATTTATCGGTTCATTTGCCGTTATACCTGTCGAGAAATCAGATAAGGTCCAGCTGGGTTATGCTTTGCTAAAAGAAAACTGGGGGAAGGGATATGCTTCAGAATCGGTGAAAGGAGGGATACAATACGCATTCGATACACTCGGCCTGAAGGAAATAGCGGGTATCACCTTCCCGGAAAATATTCCTTCTCAAAATGTATTACTGAAGAACGGTTTTGTATTTGACAGTATGATCACAGAGGATGGTAAGCCATTGCATCTGTACATGCTTCGCCGTTTGGCATAATAGATCATCGCACCAATGTAAACAACCCTTTCTTAAAAGTATCTCCGCAAAGGGTTTTGGCTTTGATCATAAATACATAAACGCCTGTATCCTGCGCCTCTCCTTTATAGGTGCCGTCCCAGCAGGCATCGGGATCTTTGGTGAAAAATATTCTTTCTCCCCAGCGATTATAAATGCTGAATTCCAGTTCCTGTATCACTCCCCAGTATCGTATGCCATAGCAATCATTCAGGCCATCACCGTTGGGTGTAAAGGCATTGGGCATGTGATAACCGCTGGCATTGATAGCTAAAAAGTTCACAACAACCGAGTCATAATTCACGCAGCCATTGATATCCGTCCCCTCTACAATGTATTTTGTGTTGCTGGCAGGTGTGGCAACAGGATTGGCAATACCCGAATTACTCAGAGTGGCCGAAGGGGTCCATATATAGGTAGCAGCCCCGGTAGCATTCAACTGGCTGCGGTCGTTACTGCAGTCAATATCGTTGGAGCTGGTGGCTTGCACATCCGGCAATGGATTTACGGTAACTGTAGTTTGCAATGTTGCGGAATTGTTACAGGTGCTTTCGGTAATAAGAACAGAATAAGTAGTGGTTGCGGACGGAGTTGCGACCGGGTTCGCAATATTGGTACTGGTCAATGAAGGATCAGGTTGCCAGGTATAACTATCACCACCCGAAGCAAGCAGTTGAATGGTTTCCTTATCACAGATAGTTGCCGGGTTGCTTATAGTAAAGACCGGGTCAGGATGGATGCTGATGGTTACGGAATCAATATTGGTGCAGGTGTTAGCTCCTGTTACTGTTACATAGTATTTGGTATTACCTGCCGGCGATGCAACAGGATTGGCAATAGCCGGGTCACTCAGAGTAGCCGGAGGTGTCCATGCATAGGTGCCACCACCGGTTGCCGAGAGCTGGATCGTTGTGTTCCTGCATATCGTAGTAGCAGGTGTGATGGTAATGACCGGTTTGGGAGATATAGTGATAGTGACCGAATCATCTTCTGTGCATCCATTAGCATTAATGCCTGTAACAACATATTGTGTTGTAGTAGCAGGTGTGGCAACGGGATTGGCAATCGTTGTACTGCTTAACCCTGCAGAAGGTGTCCAGGAATAAGTGGTAGCACCTGTGGTGTTCAGTTGAACAGGTATGCCTTCGCATACCGCTACATCATCGTTGGTTCTGACATAAGGTGTATCCACCGTTATTCTTACCGAGTCTCTCTTGATGAAAACCGGGGCGAACGAAATATCATCCAGTGCAAAGTCATTGCCCTGCACAGCCGTATTCTTATTGACAATGGATATGATAGCGGTTGTATTGTTGCCGGAATTCCAGGTAGTATAGAATTGTGTCCATGTACAGGCGGGCAGACTTGCCGTGATCAGCGTACCGATATCTTTATTATTGATCGAGAATTTTAATTGCGCAGGATTAGGTGCACCCAGTGCCTGTATCCAGGTGGAGAAAGCGTAATTGGTGTTGGGGGTAACGTTTACGGTTTGCCGCCAGACATTAACATCAGGTACAGGCGACCCGTTGATCATCATCATATTGGCATTGCCGCTTGTATGATCTCCGCAGGGATTTAAACCACCGTTCCATACCTGCGGGCTGGTACCTACGTAGTATTGGGCTTCTGTAAGATTGGGTGGCGGCGTATAACTATATTCTGAACTGAACCCGGTATTGCCTTGCGAGAAATCACCATTCACTATAAGATTATTTCCCGTTACTTCTGCTGTATAATAGTAAGTGATGTTTTGAGGTGTGGAGGTAATGGGATTGGCTGAAGCCGGGTCATTTAAATAAGTAGTGGGTGTCCAGCAAAAACTCAATGCCGGTTGTGTCAGCAATTGTTTGGTGGTGCCCAGGCAAATCGTGGTATCGGCGGTGCGGATAATGTCATCCGGGACAACAGAAAGGCTTATCGTTTTGACAACTGTATCCGGGCAGGAAGCATTTGTGCCTGCAGTATAACTGACGGTATAATTGTTTTGTGACGGATAGACATGTACAGGCGACAGGTTCCCTGTATTAGTGGTAGCATCACCAAACGACCAGTAGGGGTTTTGCGTGTCTGTGCCGATCCCGTTGAATTGAACAGAAAGCGGATTGCAGACATTTAACTGGTAATTGAAATCAATATCAGGTTTACCGATCACCACGATCTGTTTGCAGATACTTGACTGGGTGGAGAGACCCTCGTCTATAAAAAGCGAGATGTTATAGGTACCCGGTTGACTGTATTGAACAGGCAGGGGAGTTGGGCCGGAATGAGAAGGGATTGATGAGTTTGTACAGTTATTAAACGTGAGCCTTGAAACTGAATTTGAATTTACATTCGGTGCGAAGAAATTAACAGCATCGCCTGTTCTGAATATCTCCGAAATGGAAGATGGGAAATTTAAGGCGCCTATATTACCCAGGTTACTTGTAGCGGGTACAGAAAGAAGATTGTTATTAAAATCAAGGCGGGTAACAGCGTTGGTGGCTTCGTTGGTTACAAAACCGAACACTTTATCACAATCCCTGATCACGGTAATATCCCTGGGCCAGTTGAAGTTGCTGCCGGGATTGCCAAGATTCAGGCCGGTCGGAGTATTTGCTATGGATGTTCCAAAATCCAGCCTGCTTATGCTATTACTGTTCCGGTTAGTGATAAATACATGATAATTGTTTCCATCTTTTACTAAAAATACTCCTACGGGGTAGTTTAATCCGCCAATGTTGCCAAGATTTACAGCGACAGGAGCATTATTTAATGAGTTGCCGAAATCGTATCGTGTAACTGTATTATTATCTGCACTCACTGTGAGGCCATACCAGTTAGCGCCGTCTTCTATCAATGTAAAGTCAACAGGGTAATCCAGTCCCCCCACATTTCCCAGATTGGTAGCAACCGGAATATTGGCTACAGAAGTACCAAAATTGAGTTTCAGCAAACGAGAATTAGCAAATTGGCCACCGATAATATAGCCGATCCAGTTGTTACCATCTTTTTTGATCTCTATTCCTTCTGCCTGCCAGGGAATGATTCCGCCGAAAGAACCAAGATCGGTTATGACAGGTGTATTTAACAGACTGTTGCCAAAACTCATCCGGGCGAGTGAGCCGGTGTGGTTAACAACAAAAACATAAAAATTGGTTCCTTCTTGTACTATATCCATGAAAACCGGCATGGAAAGATTAGGAGAAGTGAAATTGGTGCCAGCAGGGATGGAGTTCAACGACCCCGAACAAAAGTTCCAGTAATAGGTAGTAGCGTTGGTGGATGTATTGGTAATAGTAACGGGAGTGTTGACACATACGGTGTCGGGAATGGAAAAATCGGCCAGGACTGTAGTCTGACATAGAGCATTTACTTCATCCTGGTTAAGCGGCCTGTTATAAATCCGTACTTCATCCATAGCGCCTTGAAAGGCTTGAAGATAACTATTGGTATGCCTTCCCATTAACATGGGAATATTCACACATGAATCCATCAAAGGCAATGGAGTTGCTAAAGTTTCCATTAAAACACCATCAAGATATATTTTCTGATTTATTCCATCGAAAGTGCCCACTACACAATGCCATTGATTTAGTTGAATTGTGTTTGGGCCGGTATTGACATAGAGATTGTAAACTGATATAACGTTATTGCAATCTGCATTATTTGTATAATGATGTCCATAGCCAAAACCTGGATGATTAGACCAATTGATGAATGCCTGGAACTGTGAGTTAGCTTCGGTGACCCGATCTCTTCGTTCAATCAATGTTTGTACTTTTACAATATCCTCGGTGCGGAATTGAACCACAAAAGAAAAACCGCTTCTTCGGGATAGTGACCCGTCATGAATGACCTCAATGAAATCGTCAAGTCCGTCAAAATAGGCAGCGCTATTTGGGTTATTAAATCTATCGTTTGTAAAAGTAGTACCGTTTTGCAGTGTTCCATGAAAACCATTTCCGCTAACATCGTTTGCATTTCCATTGAAAGGATAATGGGCTACAAGCCCACTGGTGAGATTAACTTGTGAAATACAAGTATAGGAAAGAAAGCATAAGGCGATTGTTGTCCAGAATTTACCGGTCGGGTACCCCTTCATAAGCAGAATAGGTTAAGGTGCCTGTTAGTGTAATGGGGATAAAAATACGGTTAAAAAAAAGTACGGCAAACTATAAAAGGTACTTTTTGAAAAGCAGACGGGCTGGATAAAATGCAGAAATTTCGGAATAATACGTTTGTTGCCAGCTAGAATAAAGCGCTTACCCCCGTATAGTTATGTGGCGTGATCTTCTTTAGCTCTTTTTTGATCTCGTTGTCAACTTTTAACCCATCAATGAATTTGTGAATAGCTGCTTTATCTATTTGCTGGTTACCTCGGGTCAGGTCTTTTAATGCTTCATACGGCTCCGGGTAATTTTCCCGGCGCAGGATGGTTTGTATGGCTTCGGCCACTACGGCCCAGTTGTTTTCGAGGTCTTCATACATCTTAGGGTTGTTCACCACCAGTTTGCTTAACCCCTTCTCAATGGATTTTAGTGCTACAATGGTATGGGCAAAGGGTACCCCGATATTTCTCAGAACGGTGGAGTCTGTCAGGTCTCTTTGTAAACGGGAGATAGGCAGTTTGGAAGAGAGATGTTCAAACAACGCATTGGCCATACCAAAATTCCCTTCCGCATTCTCAAAATCTATCGGGTTCACTTTATGCGGCATGGCGGAAGAGCCTACTTCTCCTTTTTTTGTTTTTTGTTTGAAGTATTCCATCGAAACATAGGTCCAGATGTCGCGGCAGAAATCTATCAGGATATTATTGATGCGTTTGATGCAGTCAAAATGGGCAGCGAGACTGTCGTAATGCTCGATCTGCGTGGTGAATTGCTGCCGGCTTAATCCAAGTCCCGAGACAAAATCGTTACCTGATTTTACCCAGTTGGTCTTGGGGAAGGCGACGTGATGGGCATTGAAATTACCGGTAGCTCCGCCGAATTTAGCGCTGAAAGGGATGCCGATAAATTGCTCTACCTGGTTCTGTATCCTTTCTACAAATACCATCATTTCCTTACCCAGCGTGGTAGGACTGGCCGGTTGCCCGTGAGTATGCGCCAGCATGGGGATATCGCTCCATTCTTTTGCCAGGAGTTTCAGTTCGGTATTCAGGTTAAGCAAAGAAGGCAGGTATTCGTATTCGATCGCATGTTTCCAGAGAAGCGGGATCGCTGTATTGTTGATGTCCTGCGAGGTAAGCCCGAAATGTATCCATTCCTTTATTTCTTTGCCCCCGCTTTTGCCTGTTTCATTCTTCAGAAAATACTCCACCGCTTTTACATCATGATTGGTGATGTATTCAATTTGTTTGATCTCCTGGGCATCCTCGGGCCCGAACTCTTCCACTAATTTTTGCAGGCTTTTGATGGTTTTATGCGAAAGAGTGAGGAATTTTTTCTTTTGCAGGAACAGCAGGTACTCCACTTCGATCATCACCCGGTATTTCATCAGTGCATATTCAGAAAAATATTCATCGAGGTGCTGTACCTGTTTGCGGTAGCGGCCGTCAATAGCAGAAATGGCAGAAAGCGGGCTCAGTTCCATGGCGTGATTTTAAATAATCCTCTTCGATTACCTTTGCAGCCGCAAAAGTAACCCAATTGAAGAAGATACGAGTAGGCATTGTCAATTATCTGAATACCCGGCCATTGATCTATGGCTTGCAGCGGCCACCCATTAATGAACAGATCGAACTGGTAGCTGAATACCCGGCCAGGCTGGCCCGCATGCTCAGAGACGAGGAGATAGATGTGGGCCTGATACCGGTTGCAGCTATATCTGACCTGCCATCATGGTACATCGCGGGTGATCATTGCATTGGTACGGAGGGTGAGATCGCTTCGGTTTGTCTTTTCAGCGAAGTGCCGATGAATGAGATCCGGAAAGTTTATCTCGATTACCAGAGCCGTTCTTCTGTAGCCTTGCTGCAATGGCTGATGAAAGAATCATGGGGCATTGACCCGGAGATCATACAGGCAGCGGATGATGGCTACCGGCAGGAGATCAAAGGCAGTACTGCCGGCCTGGTAATAGGAGACAGGGCATTGGAGCAGCGCCGTATTTCCACTTTTATCTATGACCTCGGTTCTGAGTGGAGGGCTATTACCGGCTTGCCCTTTGTATTTGCTGCCTGGGTAAGCACCAGGCCATTGCCGGATGAATTTATCCGTCTTTTTAATGAGGCCAATGCTATGGGACTTCAGCATATTGATGAGATCGTGGCTGAAATACCATTTGATCTGTACGACCTGAAGAAATATTATACGCTTCACCTGAGTTATCATCTCGATGAGAGAAAAAAGAAGGGCATGAACAGGTTTCTCCAGGCCATCGGTCAGAAGGATAGTGAGAGCCAGCAATTACCGGTAACATAAAAGCAAAACTTTACTTTTGCTTCAAACTCATATTTACCATGAAGAAGGCGCTTATTACAGGTATCACAGGACAGGATGGAGCATACCTGGCGGAAATGTTGCTGAAAAAAGGATACGAAGTACACGGTATCAAAAGACGTACCTCGCTCATCAACACGCAGCGGGTGGATCACCTGTACCAGGACCCGCACGAGAAGAATGTAAAGATGTTTCTCCATTACGGCGACCTGACAGATTCTACCAATATCATCCGCATTGTACAGCAGGTGCAGCCTGATGAGATATATAATCTTGGCGCCATGAGCCATGTGCACGTAAGTTTTGAAGAGCCGGAATATGTAGCGAATACTGATGCAGTAGGTATGCTCCGCCTGCTGGAAGCCATCCGCATTCTTGGACTGGAGAAAAAAACAAGAATATACCAGGCATCCACTTCGGAACTGTATGGTAAAGTACAGGCCATACCGCAGAACGAAACGACACCTTTCTATCCAAGATCGCCGTATGGGGTTGCTAAACTCTATGCATATTGGATCACGGTAAATTACCGGGAAGCGTATGGCATGTATGCCTGCAATGGCATACTGTTCAACCATGAAAGCCCTTTGCGGGGGGAAACATTCGTCACCCGCAAGATCACCCGCGGCGTGGCAGAGATCGTGCTGGGGCTGAAGAAAAAACTGTATCTCGGAAATTTATCAGCGCAGCGTGACTGGGGCCATGCCAAAGATTATGTGGAAGCGATGTGGCTGATGCTGCAGCAAAACGAACCGGAAGATTTTGTGATAGCCACCGGTATCACTACTTACGTAAGAGATTTTGTAAAAATGGCGTTTGCCCATGCTGGGGTAGAAGTAGCATTTGAAGGGAAAGATGAGAACGAAAAAGCAGTGGTGACCAAAGTGGCTGACCCGGAAATACGCCTGGCAAAAGGCGATGTGGTTGTGGAAGTGGATAAACGCTATTTCCGTCCTACCGAAGTGGATATTTTGCTTGGCGATGCTTCCAGAGCAAGACAAAAATTAGGCTGGTCGCCAAAATATACACTGCATGACATGGTGAGGGAAATGGTCCATGCAGATATTGAGCATTTCCGCAAAGATGTTATTCTGAAAGAATCAGGCTATCATACGTTAAGACAATTTGAATAATGGAAAAGAATGATAAGATCTACGTGGCAGGGCATAGGGGAATGGTGGGTGCTGCAATTGTAAGGAATATACAGGCAAAGGGGTTCAGTAATATTATTACCCGCTCATCCGCCGAGTTGGACCTCCGTCATCAGCAGTCAGTGCATGATTTTTTTGCCAAAGAAAGACCACAGTATGTTTTTTTAGCAGCCGCTAAAGTAGGAGGGATCGTTGCCAACAATACTTACCGCGCAGAATTCCTGTATGACAACCTGATGATCGAATCGAACATCATTCATGCTGCTTATACAAATGGGGTAAAAAAGCTGTTGTTCCTCGGCAGTTCTTGTATCTATCCGAAACTGGCGCCCCAGCCATTAAAAGAAGAATACCTGTTAACAGGTTTGTTGGAGTCCACCAACGAGCCTTATGCCATTGCCAAGATCGCCGGTATCAAATTATGCGAGGCATACCGGGACCAGTTTGGCTGCAATTTTATCTCCGCGATGCCCACTAACCTGTACGGACCGGGGGATAACTATCATTTGCAGAATTCTCATGTGATCCCGGCGCTGATAAGAAAGTTTCATGAAGCAAAGCAGGGAAATGCTCCTTTCGTTGAGATATGGGGAACGGGGGCGCCATTGCGTGAGTTCATGTATGCAGATGACCTGGCCGATGCCTGTGTGTTCCTGATGAAGCAATATAATGACAAGCTGTTTGTCAACATAGGTACAGGCGAAGAAGTGACGATCAAAGAACTGGCACTATTGGTAAAGGAAGTGGTGGGTTATGAAGGCGATATCCGGTTTGATACGTCAAAGCCGGATGGTACTCCCCGCAAACTGATGGACAGCTCCCGGCTGCATAGCATGGGATGGAAACACTCATGGTCTTTAAAAGAAGGACTGAAAGAGACCTACCCGTTGTTTCTTGCAGCGAACGCTCATTGATCCACTCTTTGCGGGCAATGCAGTGATCAGTAAATCTATATCCGTAACCAGCCGGCCGGTACCAGGTCAGCCGTGTTGATCTCCTCCTTCACGAACCATTTCTTTGGTGCTACCACTATTTTCTCCGGGTGATTGTTCAACCATGCAGTCCACCAGCTAAAGCTGCTGTTGGCAATGATAGTATGCCGGCATTGGGTCATCAGGTAAAAATCTTCTGTGGCAGATCTTGTATGAACCGATACAAATTCAGCATTATCGAACGGCAAATTCTTTTTCACCCATTCAATATCATCAGAAAAAAAATGAACAGACAACCCGGGTATCTTTTGCTGCAGTACAGCGATCGCTTTTGAATAGTACCCGACATCCATTACTCCATGGAAGGCCTTTATTTTGCGATTCAGGAAATCCCCCCGCCGGATATGAACAGCCACGGAGTCCCTGCCGGCGAGTTCTATTCCTTTTTCTTTTACATTTTTTATCAACTCTTCTTTTATTGTAAAATCCTGCCGGATGACCGCATCAATATCTTTAAAGTATAGAGGGCTTTGCCAGAAGCCATCTATAAAAACAGGTGCGGTAATCCGGGAGAAATGCTGATCAAAATGGAAGTGCGGCTCCCGGTAAACATGCCGGCCTAAACGGGCGAAGAATGCGGGCTGGTGCCTGTATAGTGAAGGAAAGAAAATGAAGCCCTTTATTTCCTTTTTGGAAGCCAGCTCAAAGCCGGCACGGAAATCATGCAGGGCGATCGTACGCTGCTTGTCTTTCTGCAATGAGGTGAAGGCGTCTAATTTAAAAGGTACGTTCAATTTAACGGCTAACGCTTTAGCGGCGGCATATTGAAACAGTTGATTGCCCAATCCTCCCTGTAGTCTTGCAATGATCAAAGTTTTTGCCTGAGTTGTTTGATTTTGAATTTTACTTTTTCGAGTAAGGATCGTTTTTCATTTCGTAAAAATGAGTGGCCTCCATACCTGTTCTTATCCCGGATGATGATCCTGGGTTCAAAGGGCAGCTTTCTTCCTTCCGGGTAGCCGTAGGCTGGGGAAAGTATCTTTGGGTTCTTATCCAGCATATACCTGTTCAGTTGCGACTCATCATGCCATTTGGCGATGATATTCTTATCCAGGTCAGCCTGCGTCCTGTTTTTCAGGTCGCTGATCAATTCAAGATAGATATTTGTTATGCCGCCGTTCAATCCGCCCATGAAATAATGCTTGCCTTCCCCTTTTTCAATGAAAGCTGTTGAGCCTGTTTGCTCCTGCTCGTAAGGAAATACAGATAGCGGCTGGTTAAAATAACCGGGATGAAGGGTGGCGAGCAGGCCATCATCTTTTTTGCCATCCGGCAGAAATTCATCGGCTGTCACTGGCTGTACAAACAGCATATTGGCATTGAAAAAAAAGATATAGTCGAAGCCTGCCAGTTGTTCTTTTGCTTTTGAAAAAGTATGAAAACGCATCAGGGTATCGTAAGGCCATCCTTGCTGCTGGTGAGCAATGATATGCACCTTTTCGTTACCGGCGTACTCAAATGTTTCCGCATCTGTGAAAACAAAATACTCTTTCCGGGCGCCGGGAATAAAGTATTGCTCGGAACTGGCAAAAAAGTCCTTCCAGAAAATGATATACTTGCCCGTGGCGATATAAAGGATGGCGATCTTCAAGATTGTTTTTTTTCTGCGACGATACCGCAATAGGGGGAGTATAGTCTGGAATCCGGCAACCACCGGAGCAATGAGGTGAGTTTGTATATGATTTTCAGCGAAATCTTATTAAAAAGATTTCTTTTCTGTCTGTCTGCCCAGAAATCGAAATTGCCAAAATAGCCGGACCATATTACAGTATACCCCATAGATTCTAATTGCTTTTTCCATAAAGAAGGATTCATAGACGGTATATAATGCCTGTTCAGATTTTCTTTATCAAGCCATGAATGAAGAAATCTCTGTACTGCGCCTCTGAAATGGGGTGTAGTGATTATCAGCTTCCCGTTTGGGGTTAAAATTCTATCGTGCAAAGCTATGATCTCAGTAAAATTTTCGAAATGCTCGATAAAGCCGAATGAACATACCAGGTCGTATTTGTCATTGCCAGCCTTCATATATTCAAGTACATCTCCTTTTTCTATTTTCCCGAAAGTAATGTCATTTTTTAAAAGCCATTCTTTAAAATCACTTTCCATTCTCGGAGTAAGATCCATGCCGCTTACTTGCCATCCTTTTTTCCCGAGGTAAGCCAGGTATCTGCCCGGATAACAGCCGGCTTCGAAGGCGGTGCCTTTTTTATCGTGGATACACTTGTCTAGCCATTTGGTCACTTCGTCGTTTGCAATACTATACCTGTAGCCTGAGTACGAGTTATCCCAATACGCCTGCGAAACTTTGTCCATGATTTTGCTAAAGACTTTATATTACTCGGTCAAATATTTTCTTAACGGCGGTAAGCTAGGCTATTTTTCCAGGGATTATCCGTATGATATCTGCTTCGACATGCATCTGATATCCTGGAAAATATTTCATGGTCAGTTGATTCATCTCCTCCATAGTAGGATAGCCATGTTCTCCTGTAAAACCCCTGGCATCGTCAATCAGGATGATGTGCTGCGGTTTGTTATTGGCCGCAAGGGTTTGCAGTTCTTCCATGACAGGAGAATATTTTTCGATCTTTGCTGTAACTCCACCTGAGTAATGACCATCCAGCCAGAAAATGGCAGGTTCTTTTAACTCACCTACTACTTTGGCGATCACATCGCCGCTGTTCCCCTGCAGCAAACTGATATGTGGGAACCGCTGAAATCTTTTTTTGGCTTTTGCAAACAGCGCCTCACTCAGTTCTATCGAATATAACTTTTTAAAATGGTCTTTTTGCGCCAGCATCATATCCCCTTTGTAGGTGCCTGTTTCTACGAGAATATTGTAGCCTGATATTTTCTGATAGTACTGTATCGCCTGTTGCTTGATGATATGCGGAGGCGGAACCGGTTTCCCAGCATTTTCCCATTTCTGCCTGACACGGGAAGCGGTATGCTTGTTCTTGTAAATCTTATACGCATCCACCCATGCCTGCGGTAATATACTTTCTAAAAACTGTTTCATTCATTTCCGGGTTTAATAATGCAGCCTGGCTTCCACTTTTTTTAAATAAGCCATTGTAGTAGCTGATATCTTCTTTCTTTTCTCTTTTCCTGGAATGGCCAGGACCGCTTTCCAGCCGCGAAAATAATGCTTCAGGTTAAAACCGGTCACTTTCAGGAACTGGAGCGACCAGAAAAGAGCCGTGGTATAGAAATATTTTTTTGACAGGTAGCGCCAGGCCACTTTTGATTTGTTGACCCACATCATTTTTAATTTCTCACTGGCTGGTTTTCGCCCCAATGGCGATTCTTTGTGCAGCATAACGATGCTGTCATTGTACTGAATGGCGTATCCCTGGTCAAGGATACGATAGGCCATATCATATTCTTCCATGCCATAAAAAAAATCTTCAGGATAATAACCTATCTGGTCCAGTACATTCCTCCTGACAGCATGGGCGCCACCGGCATAGTAATAGGTATAGAACGAATGCCGGTCTTTGTATTTCTTATATTTTTTGTGCGGTAATGCATTTTGCTGCATAGCCAGCGTGTCATAATAGAGTACTTTAAAAGAAACAATCGCAGTTTCCCGTTTAATGTCTGTACTACTTTCAGGGATATGCTCAAATGCCTGTATTGTCTGTCTCAGCGCATCTTTATTCTGCAATACCGCATCGTCATCCAATAAAATAAGCAGGGGAGCGGTCGCAAACTGCAGGGCAAAGTTCCTTCCGCGGGCAACCCCGAGGTTTTCAGGGGCCTCTATGTACTTAAAAGGTAATGTACTTTGCTCCTTTACATACGCCTGCACTTTCTCATAACTGACCGTTGAACGGTTGTTGACGAGGATGATCTCTTCTAAAAGAGATGCCGCCTCATCAAGGCCTGCAATGTTCTGCAGCAGTTCCAGTGCATCATCAGGACGGTTGTAGGTAATAATGATAAAACTCAGGGGCTTCAATATGGGTGCTTTTGATGGCGGTATGTGTTTTTTGCCTTAGTTTGCAAAATAACAAAAAAAGACCATGCCGCTGGTAAGTGTGATCATACCCTGCTACAATGACGGTCAGTACCTGGATGAGTCGGTGGGATCGGTCAAACAGCAAACGTTTGGCGATACGGAGATCATTATTGTGAATGATGGCTCAACGGATGCGGCTACGATCCAAAAACTGGGATCTTTCAATGACCCGCAAATAACCGTGCTGCATAAAGAGAACGGGCACCTCTCTTCTGCCCGTAACCACGGGATAAGACATGCAAAAGGAGAGATCATCGTAACGCTGGACGCTGATGACAGGTTTGAACCGGCTTTTATTAAACAAGGGGTAACCGTTTTAAAGCAGGATGCTTCCGTTGGTGCTGTGACCTGTTACCTGAAGGGTTATGGATTAAAGAAATTCTCCTGGAAACCGCTCGGAGGCGACATCAAAAACTTTTTATTCCGGC
This sequence comes from Chitinophagaceae bacterium, assembly GCA_016787085.1. Taxonomy (GTDB): domain Bacteria; phylum Bacteroidota; class Bacteroidia; order Chitinophagales; family Chitinophagaceae; genus VBAT01. The sequence goes on from JAEUVJ010000048.1 coordinate 55,209, forward strand.
AGGAAAGCTGTGCCAGCGCTATGTTCCGTAAGGAATGCTGGGAAAAGACAGGCGGCTATGATGAGCAAATGAAAAGCGGCTATGAGGACTGGGAGTTCTGGATCAGGCTGACAGCGGCAGGATGGAAAGTGCATGTGCTGAAAGATTACCTGCTGCATTACAGGGTAACGGAAAAATCTATGCTGCTGACGCAGTCAGAGCCTCGGCGGGAAGCGATCGTGAACTACATCATGGAGAAACATAAGGGCCTTTACTGGGAGCAGTTAAAGGATGCCGTGATACAGCGAAAGATCATTGATCTGCGAAACCCGGAAAGCACCACCGTTCTCCTGAAGAATCTTTACTGGCGGTTGACCGGTAAGAAAAAATAAAAAGAGGCTGTCTTAAAAGAGAGAAATTTCAACACAGAGTAACTGAGGATTTTGAGTTACGCAGAGAAAAGGAATTTGAGGATCAAAACTCTGTGATTCTCTGTTACTCCGTATCTCAGTGTTGAAAATATTTTTGAGACAGCCTTTTTTTGTCAGAAAGTATTTCTTGTCAGGCTACTTTTTTCCTGTTCTTTACTTCTAAAAATATACCGCCAGCCAGCAGCAGCAGCACGATGATCTGTGCAATGCTGGTGTATTGTTTTCCTTTTTTGAAAGAAGCCGGTTCAAACCTGAACTCGATGGTATGATTGCCTGCGGGCACATTCATTCCGCGGATCGCATAATTGGTTTTTACATAATCCGCTTTCTGGCCGTCCACATATACATTCCATCCTTCAGAGTAATACACTTCGCTGAACACAGCGAACTGGCTTGTCTTTGATGATGAAGTATATTTTATCGTGTTGTTATCGTTCGTGTCTAATTTGATGCTGGCAGTGGAATCATATACAGGCTGGGTGATCTTTCCTTTGTCTGCAGCAGATACAACGGCTGTCTGCGAAGCATCCATGCCATTCAGCAAACCCATCTCTTCCTGCAGTGTATTGGCAAAACGCACTTCGCGGACAAACCAAACAGGACCAAGGGCATTCGGGTTCGTGATCACAAAGGGCTGTTCGTTGGAATACTGTGGTGGATTACTGCCAATGATATATTTCGTATTCAGCATATTCAATCCTGTATATTTTGACTGGCTGAGGCCGAATACGAGTGTCGCATCCTGGCGCAGTGAGTCAATCTCGGCCAGGAGTTTATTTTCCCACAAATCCTGGTAGCGGGCGATCTTGGCCGCATGATAGCCGCCGATGGATTTATGAAAATAAGAGGTAGCGGCATCCTGGAAGGGTGAAACGGAAAGATTGAGTACCCGGTACCAGCTCTTATCCTGCAATATCTGCTGGTCGGCCTTACCCATCGCCAGTTCTTTTTTGGCTTCTTCTGCATCAGAGAAAGCATCTTCCCCGTTCCCTCTTTTGGTCAGGTAGGTGTTTCCGACAGGCAGCAAGTCTATTAACAGCAATATGATGGCAGATGCCAGCACCCACGACACACTTTTGATCTTATTACGGGTATAGAGTGTAATGATGAAAAAGAAAATAGCCACGACCGCCAGGGCTTTGAAAATATCTTTCAAAAAGATGCTTTTCCTGTCTTCGACCAGCGCCATTACCACACTCATCACAGGTTCACTGACCTGTTGCGGCTGTTTGGCAACCTGTTCTTTTAATTGTTTCAGGCCTTCATCTTCGTAAGAGAAAGAGAGGTAAGCCATGAACATAACGATAAATACACCGGCAGCAGCAATACCGGCATATTTCAGTTTCTTCTGGGTAGCAGCATCGCTTACATTATTTATGATATGATGTAGCCCGAGTATCGCTGCAAGGGGCCATAGAAACTCCAGTATTACCAGGCTCATGGATGGCGCCCTGAACTTATTGTACAGGGGCATGTGGTCAAAAAGGAAGTAATTGAATTGAGGGAAGAATTTGCCCCATGACATCAGGATGGCGAAAAGACTGGCGGCAATGATCCACCATTTCATTTCTCCTTTGATGAACACAACAAAGAGGATGAACAGGAAACAAACGAGGGCCCCGATATAAGGCGGGCCGGATGTAGCGCTCAGGCTTCCCCAATAGCTGCTTTGAATACCGTTCAATTGCTGAGCCAGTTGCTGCGGTATCTCCGACATTTTCTGCATCACTTTGCTATCTTCCCCGATCTCACGGATGCCATTACTGCCGCCATATATTCTTGGGAACATGACGGTAAAGGCTTCCATGGGTTTGTAGCTGTATTCAAATGCGTATTCTTTCGACAGCCCGGTACTTTTAGAAGCGGTCGTATCTTTTACTGACGAAGACCCTCCGCGTATGGTTTCTTTTGAATATTCATAAGTGGTCATCAATGTGACGGAGTTAACCATTACACCGACAAGGGCGGCAACGATGGTAAATGCCAGTGATTTTACCAGGTGTGCATATTCCTTGTTCCTTATCCATTTCACCAGCATGGCAATTGTGTAAAATGCCAGGATAAAGAACAGGTAATACGATATCTGCAGGTGGTTAAGCCCGATGATAGTAGCGGTAAATAAGGCAAGCAGGCCCGCGCCTAATACATATTTTTTCCGGTAGATCAGCATGAGCGAAGCCAGCATGGCAGGCATATACGCTATACACCACATCTTCGTCACATGACCCGCGGCAATGATAACCGGGTTGTACGTGGAATAGGCAAATGCCAGCGAACCAAAAATCCCTACATAAGGATTAACGCCGGCTACCTGCGAAAGAAAATAAAACAGGATACAGGCAAGAAAGAAGAATTGCATCGGCTGCGGTAATCCCAGTGTCAGGATATTATTGACGTAATGCGGCAGGACGTTATTGGCAGGCATCCATATCTGGTAAGTAGGCATACCGCTGAACATGCCATTGGTCCATAAAGGCGCTTCCCCGTGCTTATCCTTATAGTTAGCGATATCCTTGCTTCCTCCTTCATATTGAATAATGTCATGCTGGTACAATGTTTTGCCTTCAAGTGCTGGTTTGCAAAACAGGGCGGCGATGACAATAAAACTGACAACAGCAATGATATGCGGCAGGATCTTTTTCCAGTTCAGGGCCTTCATGAAGCTTGATTTAATGGGGCAAAATAACGGTTTTTTACGATTTGGCTTAGTAGGTCAGTTTGAAATTCACCACATAGGATCATAGGCACATAGAATACACATAAGTGATAAAACTATGTGACCCGATGTTTCTATTGTGCAGCAGCCTGCCCTGGCGAATGAAGGGTGGTAAAAAAATGAAGAATTCAGACTGATCCACTACCTGATTTGGCTTTAATCATCAGACGACAGGTCTTGTAATAGACCGGCAATGATGTTTGACCAGTCGTAGTCTATATAAAACTGTGGCGGAACGGTTGAACGGACTGTAGCCGCCCTGATGATATTATCTGTGAGATGATCCCAGTCATTATCCGGAGAGACAAACAGTTTTTCATGAAGTAAATAAGAGGGCAAGCCCGTAGCGGCAAATGCCGTTGTCACCACATTACAGCCTGCGGCTATAGCCTCCATATTCTTGGTCTGGATGCCTGATCCGCTTACTACCGGGTTGATAAAGACATCAGCCGCCTGCATGTATTCATTCAATGAAGGGACAAAACCTGCCGCTGTAAGACCCTGTACCCGGTTCAGTAGTATTATTTCTTTTACCGGGAGGCCTCCGCAAATGATGAAATGAAAACGGAATTGTTTTTTTTCTAACAAAGGGATGATCTGCTGCACGATCAGATCCCTTGCCTTCCTGTTCGGCTCATGATCGGGAGATGCAGCAAATAAAATGATCTTTTTATCAGGAGAAATGCCATGTCTTTCCTGTATCATCTGTTTGTAATTCTTATCCCCGGGTAGCCGGGCTGTTTCACTGAGCCCATACGGTACAAGATGGCATTTCCTGGGTTCCAGTCCGAACAACTCTATCGCAGCTGACCGGTCAGTTCCTGTTTTAAAAAGAATATGATCGGCTGAGCGGAAGGCTGACCGTTCTGCCCTTTTTATCCAGCGCCACCATAATTTACCCCTCGCTTTCATGCGGAGATGTTCTATGTTATGGGCATGAACGATGAAACGAAAGCCATATTTTTCTTTGTATTTACCCAGCCAGCCATGATAAGGGTGCTCAATTATAATATGAGTGAACGGGTTCTCCTTTATATATTGCAGGACCTGTTTCCTTGCCGGGGGCATCCAGAACTGGAGAGGGGAAGAGGGCAGCTTATTGACAAGCTGATAGGACAGGGGCTGATCCGGGCTGTTGTTTTCGGAACAAAGACAAGTCAAAGATACTTTCCGGCCAAGATATTCGTTGAAATACGCTATTCCTTTTTGACCGCCATATTCCGGCGGCAGTACACGGTACCAGACGATGCTAAGGAATTTTTTCACTGCGCTAATATTACAAATAGTTGATAAATTTATGCCTTATGCGATGGCTTTTATTTTTGTCCCGGCTGGCTTTTATCTGTGGTGTTTTTTTCCTGTTGTCCATTTCGTTACTCATCCGGAACTGGGTACAGGATGAAGCGATCTCTTCCACGATCATCATCATCGGGTATTTTATCGGGCTTATTATTGTGCCGGTAGTGAACATTTGTTACCTCGCCGTGTTGATTATCAAAAGAAAGCTGTCCGTGTATGTGCCTGCCTGGTTGGTGACGGCCAATGTCTTTTTCCTGCTGATACTAATATTGTATATATTTTATTTCAATGATCCATACTATCATCAGAAATAAGCCTACGCGGTTATTCATCATACTGGCCGGCATTTTCATGGTGAATGCCCTGATCGCTGAGTTTATCGGTGTCAAGATATTTTCATTGGAAAAGACCCTGGGATGGCAGCCAGTCAGCATCCGGCTCTTCGGCAGTGTCTATTCTTTCAATCTTACCTGTGGCGTATTATTATGGCCGGTGGTGTTTGTCATGACGGATATCATCAATGAGTATTATGGTCCTAAAGGCGTTAAGTTCCTTAGCTGGTTAACGATCGCCCTTATCGCTTTTGGTTTCCTGATGGTATTTGGCGCCATACAGACCACGGCCAATGACTGGTGGATCACCAGTAAAAAGGAAGCCGGTATCAGTGATATGAATGTCGCATTCAACGGTATTTATGGCCAGGGACTTGGTATCATCATCGCTTCGATGATCGCTTTTCTTGTGGGGCAATTGGTGGATGTGCTGGTCTTTCACCGGATCAAAAAAATAACCGGCGAAAAAAAGATATGGCTCAGGGCAACAGGATCAACCCTCGTTTCGCAGCTGATAGATAGTTTTATTGTATTGCTGATCGCTTTTTATTTCTACCCGAAATTAGTGAAGGGGCAAGGGGAGCCCTGGCCTTTTGACCAGCTGATCGCTATTTGTATTGTGAACTATATCTACAAATTCATTGTGGCGATACTACTGACACCTGTTATCTACCTGGTGCATGGCCGTATAGAACGATACCTGGGACATGAACAGGCGGCGGAAATGAAGAAGGCGGCTATGCAAAATGAATAGCGCTTTCTTTGACCATGCCGGATACGATCTTGTCAATAGGCAGTGTAACACTTTCTTCTGAAAAGACATCCCAGTCAACAAAACGGAAGGTCTCGGTTTCCCTTTTTTGTTCATAGACTGCCAGTTGCTGCGCATCGAAATCGAAAGGTTTTGTTCTTAGCGGCGCCTTTATCTCCTCAAGGGCTTTTGCGTAATAGTAAATGGAAATGATCTGGTGTTCGGGGTTAAAGGCCGACATCTGGAAATAATCGGTCGTGTAAATATGGCTGCCTACTTCTACACGTAAATTCATTTCTTCCATAAACTCACGGGCAAGACAATCCCTTGTCCCTTCACCAAACTCCAGTCCGCCACCGGGAAATTTAGTATAATAGTTGCCGCGGATATATTCATCACTGACCAGCACCTGCTTTTTATCATTGATAAGAATGCCGTAAACACGGAGGTTGAAAAGACTCATATGAACTCAGAATATTTTTTTTCGTAAGAAGAGCCAGCCTATTCCCAACGCTATGACCATAGAAAAGAATACAACGATATAAAACGCATACGGGGAATGTTCAAAACCACTGCGTACATTCATGCCAAATATACTGGCGATCAGTACCGGGAATGTCAATACGATGGTAATAACGGCCAGCCTTTTCAGTACCTGGTTCTGGTTATTGGCAATGATGCTGGCAAAGGCATCCAGCGTACTGCTCAGGATGTTGGTATAGATATTGGCCATTTCCAGTGCCTGTGCATTGTCCACGACCAGGTCATTCAGGAATTCCTTCTCGTCCTCATTGAGCCCGAGGAAATTGGTCCTTTCTAATTTCATCAGCAGCATTTCGTTGGAACGGAGGGCTGTTACAAAATACACCAGGCTTTTCTGTATCCGCATCAGTTGCAGCAATTGTTCATTCTGGCTGGAAACATATAGTTTTTGTTCAATTACATTTCTCCGCTGGTTGATCTCTTTCAGGTATTCCATGAAATTCTGCATGATCTTCTCAAAGATCTTCAGTACCATCATATTCTTTTTATCGGGATGGCGGTTCTGAAAAGTATTCAGGAATTTCTTGATGGCCGGGTTCTCAAATGAATTGACCGTGACGATCTGGTTATGGGTAAGAATGATGCAGATAGGGATCGTAATATAGTAGGCATCACTTTCGTTGAAGGAATTATTCTCTGTCGGTGTTTTGATCACGATCAGTCTGACATTGTCCTCTTTTTCAAAGCGGCTTCTTTCATCAATGTCCAATGAGTCGGTCAGGAAGTCAATAGGTATTTCCAGTTCCCGGGATAATTCAGAGAATTCTTCCTGCTTCAATGGAGGCAGCACATTTACCCAGCTTCCATCTTCAGGCGTGTCTATAGCAACGGTTTTGTGCTCTATATTTTTGAAATACTGGATCATGACGGCGCAAAGGTAGGGGAGGCGGGGGAGTTGTGAGGCAAAAGGAACAAGGAACAAGGAACAAGGAACAAGGAACAAGGAACAAGGAACAAGGAATATAATAAGTACGCAAAGATAGCGCAATACACAACTAAAGACCAACATCCAATAACCAGGAACCAGTAACTACGCCTCCTATTTCACTTCCGTTTTCCCTTCGTATACTTTTTCTGCCGGGCCGGTCAGCCATATATTGACGTAGCGGTCATCTTCGAGGCGCTCGAATTCGACAGACAGCGTGCCACCCAGCGTTTTTACTTCCACTTCGTTAAAGCCGTTTTCATTATGGTAGGAGACCAGTGCCGCGGCGGTAACGCCCGTGCCGCATGAGTAGGTTTCGTCTTCTACACCCCGCTCATAGGTACGGACGAATATCTCATCGTCACCAGCCTGCTCTACAAAATTCACGTTGATCCCTTCTTCTTCAAAATCCTTGCTATAGCGGATGTCCCTGCCTTTTTTATACACATCTTCATTCATTACGTCGTTCACCAGTTTCACGTAATGCGGGGAACCGGTGTTCAGCATGAAATCGCCATGTTTCTTTATGACCTTATCTACATTTTTCATCTTAAGTGAAACGGTCCCGTCCGGGTCTATCTCCGCTTCATGTTCGCCATCTGCGGCCCAGAATTTATAATCCACCCGGTGAATACCGAGATGATAGGCAAACTTTACAATGCATCTGCCGCCATTGCCACACATGCTTCCTTCCCGGCCATCAGCATTAAAATATTTCATTTCAAAATCATAGCCGGCTTTTTCATTCAGCATCATCAGGCCATCGGCGCCGATACCAAAACGACGGTCGCATAATCGTCGTATCTGGTCAGAAGTAAGTGAAGAGTACTCATGCTTCCGGTTGTCCACAATGATAAAATCGTTCCCGGTGCCCTGATATTTGTGAAAATGTATAATCATTGCTAGAAGTGAATGGCTAGTGGCCAGTAGGGTTAGAGTTTAGGTTATCAATCATCTTGCTGAGCATCCTGAATACAGATTCAAGGGATTGTTCTAATTCCTGCATTTCCCCGGTTTTATAATATTCCAGGATGATCGCTATTTCAAACTGGGTATCCATTTCAACGAGGGAACTTCTTGAAATTTCATAAAACCTTTTCTTTTCAGGTTTGGTGATCCTTGATGCCCCTTCTGCAATATTACTGCAAACGGAAATAACGGCACGCCGTATCTGGGAGGTCAGCACATATTGTTCTTCTTTCGGGAATTTTGCCGTTGCCTTATAAACCTCCTTTATCATCCTCAGGGATAGTTGATAAACATCAAGTTTTTTGTGTGATAGTTGCAACATAAGATAAGATTTAATGATACCAGGTGTCTTTCCTTCTAGCTCCTAGCCACTTTCCTCTTGCCTAAATACTTTCTGCAAATATCGCAACGAATTTTTTAATAAGGTTTTCCACGGCTGCTTTCCCGTCTTTGGAAAATTCTTTCCTGACCCGGTTAGCAACAATGGCATTTATCGCAAGGCAATTATGGCCCATCAGTTTTCCGAGCCCGTAAATAGCCGATGTCTCCATTTCAAAATTAGTGATCCGGTGCTGCCCGTAACGGAAATCGGTCAGGCGGTTGATGAGTTCAGGATTACGGATGCCCAGTCGCAGGATACGGCCCTGCGGCCCATAAAAGCCGGGACAGGTGACCGTGATGCCCTGGTGAAAATCTTTGACAAAATGTTTCAAGAGTGAACCCGCAGCGCCGCTGATATAGGGATAACTCATCTGGCCATGCATCTGTGTATGCGTAACGAATGACTGCAGCAGGAGTTTTTCTTCATCATTCTGCTCATGCCGGTAAAAATTTAGCAGGTTATCAACACCGAGTCCATGCGTGGACGCAACAAAACTATCAACCGGGATATCGGCCTGTAATGAACCGGAAGTGCCTACCCGTATAATGTTGAGGGAAGTCAGTGCTTTTTTTATTTCCCGGGTTTCAAAATCAATATTGGCCAGGGCATCCAGTTCGTTGATGACAATGTCAATATTGTCGGGGCCAATACCGGAAGAAAGAACGGTGATCCTTTTTTTGCCGATACGCCCGGTGTGGGTGATGAATTCCCGGTGCTGCGACCTGACCTCAATGGAATCAAAATACTTGCTGATCTCTCTTACCCGGTCGGGGTCGCCGACCGTGATAACAGTACCTGCTATCTCTTCAGGTCGCAGGTCCAGGTGATACACGGCTCCCCGTGCATTGATGATCAGTTCGGATTCGGCTATGCGGCTCATAATCTGTATTGAATAACCTATAATTTGGGCAAAAGGATTATCTTTGTCCACTTTCCGGTTTCAAATCTAAAGTCTTAAATCTGAAATCAGAAATCTTATAAGGTCCTGTGGCCGAGTGGCTAGGCAGAGCTCTGCAAAAGCTCCTACAGCGGTTCGAATCCGCTCGGGACCTCAATAAATGAAGTAACCGCCGCCAGGCTGTTTTTTGTTTGAATGGATCCGCAGGGTACTTTTTCATTTTGACCTTACAGTTTCCAAAGCGGATCATTGCAGGTAATCCGCCCCGGACCTCCGGTAATGTACAGGACAGTACAAAGTTTTGGATAATACCAGCCCCTTTCATTTGTCCGTATTTGACGCATTATTGTCACAGCACTCATTTTTATCCGCAGCAATTTTGTAGTGCAATTATCAAAACACCGGTAAAACTGATTTATGGAAGACAATATGGCGATACTAATGGCTGATCTGTCAGGATATACTGCCCTTACAGAAACGCATGGCCCTGCTTCAGCGGCAGACCTGATTGATAAATACCTGGCCATGGTGGAGAATTCCCTTGTCGGCGATAGCAGGCTTCACGAGCGGACAGGCGATGAGGTAATGATCGTTTCAACATCGCCGGATGCTTTACTGGCCACTTCAAAGAAGATCATGAAGAATGCTGCCGGAGAAGAGAATTTCCTGCTGGTGCACGGAGGTCTTCATCTCGGAAAAGTATTGAAAAGGAACAACAGTTATTTTGGGTCAGCTATCAATATGACATCGCGGATCGCTGCCAGTGCCGGTGCCGGTACTTTTTTGTGCTCGGAAGAATTTGTAAATGCTCTTTCCGAAAAACCGGTAACAGGGCTCAGGTCAACCGGAAAACATTTCTTTAAAAATATCACTGAAGAAAAAGAAATTTTTGAGATAGCTGATAAAAACGACAACGCTTTTTTTATTGACCCGGTTTGTAAGATGCTGATATTGGAAACCCAAAAAGCGGCTAAACACCCGGGATCGGCTGGTATTTATTTTTGTTCACAGGGATGCCTGGCTATATACCAGGAAAGGCTTGCGATGACCGGCGCCTGCGAACACCTTACTGCTTAACTTTTTTCTTATATGGAAGTATTGTTTGTAAAGAATATGGTTTGCCATCGCTGCGTCCTGGCTGTAGAAGAGGTATTGAAGAATTCAGCCATAGCTTTCCAAAAAGTGATAGCAGGAGAGATACACCTGGCAGAAAAATTATCCCGTGAAAAACATGACTTGCTAAGCTCCCCCCTCGCTGCTATCGGTCTTGAACTGATCGATAACCGGATGAGCAGCCTGATCGAAAAAATAAAACAGCTGGTCATTAAAAAAGCAAGGAATGAAGTGGGGGAGAAGGAACGGAAAACAAAACTTTCTGTTTACCTCTCCCAGCAGCTTCACCATGAATACACCTACCTGAGCAGCTTCTTTTCTTCCGTAGAAGGGCGTACGATCGAAAATTATTTTATTGAGCAACGGGTGGAGAAAGTCAAGGAAATGCTGGTCTATAACGAGAAGACATTATTGGACATCTCTTTTGATATGGAATACAGCAGTGTGGCACATCTTTCCAGCCAGTTCAAGAAGATCACAGGCCTTACACCTTCTCATTTCAGAAAAGTGGGCTCCGCAAAGCGGAAAATGATCGATAATATCTGATCGCCGCATAAGGCCCCGGGCAATTTCACAAAAGGCTTTTATTGATAACTCTTTCCTTATCGGGCTATAGCCCATCACTCCGGAATCTTTTGTTTCCACCTTCCTGATCTAATCTTTGATATAGCAGATAACAGCAGCCCTGTTAGCCTTTCTTCGTGTTCAGTAACGCATACTCACTACAACCCCAAAATTCTGTAAAGCTTACCCAAAGTACTGTAACAACAACGGCCTGTGTGCATACTATTTTTGTTCTATCAAATCATTAAAAACAAAATGTATGAAATCAGCACTCAAATTGAAGCAAGCAACTCAGGCAGACAAACAGAAATGTAACAATCCAGGTTGTACCTGCGAAAATTGTAACTGCGGCAGCAATTGTACCTGTAAGAATTGCGGTAAGTAATTTTTCACCGGGTACTATCAATAAGCCACTCCTGACCGGGTGGCTTTTTTTCGCCCTTTAAAAATGATCAGGGTTGTCCGTTCCTGACATCTTATCGTCCTTCCGGGCTTTCCACATCAGTTTACTTTTACACTATCAAATTAAAAACAAATACAAATGAAACAGATCGCATTCGCATTACAGGTGTTCAGCCTGATGGCCATACTTCCGGCCTTCGTAATTTTTGACATGAATTATGAAACCGGCCGGTCGGCTGAAACCCACAGCTCGCCTGTTGCTAAAGAAAAATCGGGTGAAACCAGCATCCTGATGACCAGGGGTCTCAAGGCGGTACAGGAAATCCCGGCTGTAAAAACAGACCAATCAATTTTGAAAGGCGACCAGCAATGCAATAACCCAAAATGCACCTGCAAAAAATGCAGTTGCGGCAGTGATTGCAGGTGTAACGACATGAAGAATGATCATTCAACATCCCGGGTAAACGACCCATCCGGCATAAAGGGTTTATTCAGTATATTAAAAGGACAGAAAAGATCATGAAACGAATACTAATAACAGCCATCGTCCTATTTAGTATGCTGGCTGCAAATGCCCAGACCGACACTACGAAAGTGGAGCAATATTGCCAGGTAATAGCCGCACCGGGATTGTTAAGTAACAGGGTGAGCATTACGATTGACTTTGGAGAAGAAAGAAGTTTTTGGCGTGACAACCGGCTGAAAACCGAAGCCGGGAAAATAAAAAGATTCAATACCATTGTTGATGCCCTTAATTATATGGGCAGGGAAGGCTGGATCTTCATGAATGCATTTCCTGTACGCATGGGGGAAACCGATAGATATCATTTTGCCTTTAAGAAACTCTTCCCCAGGACTGAAATGCAACAGTGATCAGCCAACGACACACCTGCAGGACGGGTATCCATTGAAGTTTTCGCCTTCACAGTTTGTTCATAATTGACTATTCGCATACAATAACCTTGAAATGGAACCACATAGGCACATAGAAACATAGGGCTTCACAACTTGTCCCACCGCAGGCGTGGATACTAATCAATGTTTCTTTTCTATTGTGCGCTATGTGCCTATGTGGTTCAAGTAAATTACTAGTTGCTTTATCCGGATAGCCATTTGTTCGTGGGGTAAAAAAATAGATCTTCTGTATTTTAAATTAAAAAGTTATGACTTCAATAATCATAGGAATTTCCTCCGGGCTGCTGACCATTTTGGTGATCGGTCTTTTAAAAGGCCTGGACAAAAAAACAATGTATGGACTGGTCCTTACAGGGATCGGGTTCCTTTATGTAGGGTTTGCCTGGACAGATACCCGTGCCCTGGTACTGAATGCCATCCAATCCATCTTCTTCCTGTTCTGTGCGTATTATGGAATTAAAAGAAGTTCCTGGTTCCTCGCTGCCGGGTATTTTCTCCATGGAACATGGGACATTGTGTATCATTTATTGCCAGGTTCGGATCTGATTCCCCCGCATTACGACCTGTTTTGCTTGTCCATTGACTTTACCATTGGGCTGTATTTAGCAGGCATCAGTTACCGGGGCAATAAAAAACCAATTCCGGCTATCACCGGTACAAACAAACAATGATGAAAGCTTTAATATCCTTCTGCCGGCTTTGCGGTCATTGCATCTTTTCATGTCTGCAAACAAATTCAACAGTGTTTTCGGAAGAAACACCCGGAGGCCCGAATCAAATTTTCGGTTACGGGGAGCCTGGCCTTTTCTTCCCGCTAAGTGGTGACACTTGCCTGTTTTCGTCCCATTATTGTCCTTTCCGTCACCCGGGTAGCGCCTACCTTTATATCGGTATCTGAAATACATACAACGATCATGAAAAAATTTGCCTTTATCATTCCTCCGCAAGTTGAGCTCCTTGACCTGGCCGGTCCGGTACAGGTTTTTACGGAAGCCAAATTTTATGGATTCCAGGCTGAGATGGAGTTTTATGTTTACCAGGAGGGGCCGGTATCTACTTCCGGGCTTGGATTTGGAGAGGTCAAACATTTCAAAGAAGCCAGGTTACAGGAAGGAGACTTTGTTTTTGTACCGGGTATGAATTTTGAATATGTCAACAGTCTTTCATTCAAAGCAGAGAGGGAATATTTTAACTGGTTAAAAGAATGTTCAGCCAGGAAAATAACCGTTTGCTCCATTTGCAACGGCGCCTTTGCCCTGGGACATGCCGGTTTATTAAAAGATACGGAGTGTACCACTCATTGGAGAAGGGTCAATCAATTGCAGTCGGAATTTCCGCAGGCAAAAGTGCTGACGGATATCCTGTATATAAAAAGCAATAACGTATATACCAGCGCCGGGATCAGTGCCGGGATAGACCTGGCCCTTGCCATCATGGAAGAACTGAAAGGCCCTCTTTTTACACATAAGGTAGCCAGGGGCCTGGTTGTTTATCACCGCAGGAGCGGCACACATAAGCAACAAAGTATTTACCTCGATTACCGGAACCATATCAACCCGCAGGTACATGAAGTGCAGGATTACCTGATTGATCATCTTTCGCAGGAAAACAGTATTGAATCGCTGGCTTCATTGGTGGGGATGAGCCCGAGGAACCTCAGCCGGGTGTTTAAAGAAAAGACCGGGTCAACGGTACTGGAGTACCTTACCTTATTAAGAAAAGAATTTGCCAGTACGATGCTGAACAGCCCGGACTACACCATTGAGTATATAGCGGCGCAATGCGGGTTTAAAACAGCCCGGCAGTTGCAAAGAATATTGAAAAGCGATAAGCAAAAAGTATGAATGCCGGCCGGAAGCAGATCTTGTTTACCTCATTAAGATAGTGGTTCCGGTTTCGGTGCACCGCCTGCAGGTCTTGACTTATCGTTGGGCAGCGGAATAAATTCTTTATTATCGGTAGGCGGCAATATAATGCGTCCCTGTTTCCAGTCTTCCTTTGCCTGTTCAATGCGCTCCTTGCGGGAAGAAACAAAATTCCACCAGATGAACCGGTCACCCAATGGCTCACCACCCAATAGCATCAGCGTGGTATTTTCTTTTGCAAGGATGATCGGGTCAACGCCTTTGTTGAATACCAGCATTTGCCCTTCGTGGTAACTGGTTCCGGCTACTTCCACACTGCCCTTGGCAATATAAAAACCACGTTCGGTATGTTCTTTGGGCAAGCCAAACCGTGCACCTTGTTGTAATACCACATGCAGGTAAAACAAAGGGGAGTTTGTTTTCACCTCATTACGCAATCCGTAAGCGTTACCGGCAATGAGCCGCATCCATACTCCTTTGTCGGTAAATACCGGAAGCTGGTCCGGGGTATAATTATTGAAAGACGGAATGGCTTCTTCGTCTTTTTCCGGAAGCGCCACCCAGGTTTGGATCATTTCCAGTTCGCCGCCTGCCAGTGCAGCCGGGTCTTCAAAGCGTTCGGAATGGGCGATGCCTTTGCCGGCTACCATCCAGTTGACCTCGCCGGGACGGATGATCTGCTCTACACCCAGGCTATCGCGATGTGTTACCTGCCCGCCGAAAAGATAACTTACCGTAGAAAGCCCGATATGCGGGTGTGGCAGCACATCTAAGGATGAGGCGGTGGAAGGCACATCCACCACCGGCCCTGCATGGTCCATAAAGATAAAGGGCCCCACCATCCGCCGGAGACGGAATGGGAGAATCCGTTTTACGGTCATGGACTTGCTGATAGCAGCATGACGGGCTTCAATAACAATATCGAGCATGGGTGTATGAGTTATTCCTGGATGATGTTAGCGAAGGTAGAACTTCTTGCAGCTTATTTCATTTGGCATTCGATTACAGCTTCTTTGAAGCTGATCCGAAGTTGTAAACTTCGGATAACAACCCTATGATTTTTATTTTTCTTACTGATTCGATGAGCAGAACACTACGGAGAACAGAGGCAATCAATAACGTTTCTTTCTCCGTAGGGGCGGCGAGTCCAGCCGCTAAATTCATAATGTTGCTAAATACTGTTGGCTGAGACATCGCCTGTGAAGGGTGGGAAGACTCGGCGGGGAAGAAAAAGAGATACTCATTAATCGAGGAAAGGGTAAACTATGTGCATCTTCATGGCCTGGATAACCTGCTCCTGCGTAAAACCCAGTTCATTCAGCACGGAACTGATCAGGATCACTTTGAGCTTTTGTACCGCATTAAATGTTTTTTTGAAATCCATCGCCCTGCTTTTCAACGAAGAATCGTAATGTGTATAATAGTTCCGTGTATTAACAATATCATTGATAAATCCCTTCTTGTCTTTCATTAGTTGTTCAGTGATCTCTACCGGTAGTCGTTCGTATAGATCGGCCAGCCGCTTTCGCAGCTTCGTTTCATTACTGAATTGCAAATTTTCTTTTAGCCATTTTTTATGTTCTTCCGGTACGCTTGCTAAAATAGCGGCCATTCTTTTTTCATGTTCATCTTCCGGAATCATCACACCGCCGAAAATATTTCTGTGAAATGTTTCTACGGCTTGGATGGAGATTAAAAACTGAACTTCAATAGGCAGCCCTCTTTTCATCAATAGCTCGTTTAATAAATTGATTGCCGGGCCAATCTTTTCAAATAGATTAAACCATTGGTGAATGACAGTGGGAAAAATGCTCTCAATATCAGTATAGAGGAACAGGAAGTCGGGCGGTATTTTATCCCGTTTATAGTTGGCGTTGTAAAAATTGTCACTGTAAAGGAGTTCTACCCGGAATGGGTATTTTTCGTTCAACTCATTTTTTAGAGTTGAATTGTGGAGATAAAGTGATAACAGTGGCGGCGCATCATAATGTGACAAGGAAAAGAATTTATAAAAGGTGTAGAAACCGGCTAGTATCGTATTCAAAGGCATTAGCTCCACCGTTACGATAACAGCGAATATCTTTTGATCAATTTCAGCACGTTCAGTTTCTTTTATCCAGGTGGAGGAAGCATCAAACTCAAATCCTGCTTTCATATTGCCCGGAATAGGAAAATGCAAATCGCCCGGTATTTTGTATGTAAGATTAACAGTAAATTCCTTTTGCCGCACATCGAGTTTGCTGAACCCATAAATACTGGCCCAGGTTCCAAGATCAGTGATTGATGCTTTCAGTTTATCGAATAAGACATCTTCTTTGCTCAGGAAGTGATGTCCGATAAGGGCAAACTGCACCCGGTACTTAATAATTTCAACTCCTTTAATATTGGTGGATCGGGATGTCCGGCTGCATTGCAGGAGGGTAACAGGAGTGCTATCACTGGTGATACCGAGAATGATATCAACATCCTTATTATTGAGTGTATCATCGCTGCTTTGATCGATCAGCTCAAGGCGGCAGCCGTTCTTTCGGGAATAGCTAAATACCCCGCCAACCGCCGCCGATTGTTTGTCCGGCAAAAACCATATTCCCTGGAGGCTCCTGTCTTCATTCATAGTTTATGAGGTTGATAGGGTAATGATCGAAAAGCAATCCCACAGCCCTGGTTCGGTACTCATGAACCAATTTCAGTTTATACAAGTTCCGGCATCAAGTGTCACTATTGTCAGTATAGCAAAAGAATAATGAACAATAATGCTCAATGTTTCCTCAAACTTTTTTATGTAGGCCTTCATCCCCGTCTTTTTTGGGATAGAAACGGACCAATTTAATAACCCTTGCCTTTTCCCTGAACAAAGGAGGAACCACCAGCAAGGCCTGCTCATGGCTGTCCGCCTCAATAATCGCATAGGCATTGTGGTCGTTGTCTTTGCAACCCCATTCAAAATGGGTAATGTACCCGGCATGAAACTCGGCAAAATATTTTACAGCCTGCCGACAGTCTTCGGCTGTGTGCCCTGAAATGATCATGTAACGATCCATGAGGTAGAGTTATGAATTATGAGTTATAAGTTATAAGTTTTGCGACCCTGCCTGCCCCGACGCATGTCGTGGGAGCCTGACGAAGGGCACCATCCCCACTTACCACTAGCCACTCACCATTCACCACTCACGCCTCTCCCTACACCTCCGCCAAATACTTTCTTACAAATCGTATCGCCATGGAACCTTCGCCGACCGCAGCGGAAATACCCGTCATAGCGCCAAACCGCACATCGCCGGTAGCAAAAATACCGGGTACACTGGTCTCCGGCATAAAAGGTTCCCGTTCTTCTTTCCAGAAACTATGAAAGTTTTTTTGTTTTACCAGGTCGCTGCCCGTGATGATAAAACCATTCTCATTCTTCAGCACCATATCATTCAGCCAGGCCGTGCCGGGTTTCATACCTATATACACAAATACCGCTTTGGCGGGTACGGTTTTTTCTTCATTCGTGTTCCTGTTCTTCAAGGTAATACATTCCAGCACGGCATCACCGGAGCAACCAATAATATCCGTACCGGTAATGATATGGATATTGGGAGTGGCACTTATATTTTCTACCAGGTAATTAGCGGCTGTTTGCGAAAGTGCATCACGCCGTATCACGATATTCACCTCTTTGGCAAATTTGCTGATATACAAGGCGGCCTGGCAGGCGGAATTACCACCACCGGCAATATAAACCGATTCGTTGTGGCAGGCATGCGCTTCTACGGAGGCAGCGCCATAATACACCCCGGCGCCGGCAAATTTTTCCATTCCCGGTATATCCAGTTTCCGATACGCTACCCCGGTGGCGATCACGATGGTCTTGCTGTGCACCTTTGTTCCATCCATCATCTCGGTGATCTTGTATCCGTCTTTCACCGTAATATCCTTTACTTCCTGCGGCGTTAATATTTCAGTACCAAAACGAAGTGTTTGCGTAATGGCCCTGCGGCTCAGTTCAGCTCCTGAAAGACCCGTGGGAAAACCTAGATAATTTTCAATGCGGGCACTGCTGCTGGCCTGCCCGCCCGGGTTGCTTCTTTCAATCAACAATGTTTTCAATCCTTCGCAGGAGCCATATACGGAAGCGGCCAGGCCTGCCGGTCCGGCCCCAATAATGAGTACGTCGTATATCTCTTTGCTGGCCGTTTGCTGCAGCCCGATACCGGTGGCCAATGCAGGTAGGGAAGGGTCGGTGATAAATGAACCATCCTTCAGGATAACAAGGGGCAGGTCAGCATGGGTCACTTTGGCGCTGGTCAAATATTTCTCTGCACCTTTATTATTTTCAATGTCCATCCATATATAAGGGATCAAATTCCCGGAAAGAAATTGTTTGAGGTAATGTGATTTGGGCGACCATTGAAAACCGATGATGCGGATCCCTTCGTGATCGGGCCGGTACAATGCCTGCCATTCTTCCAGCAGGTCATTGACCACGGGATATAATTTTTCTTCCGGCGGGCTCCATGGTTTGAGTAAATAGTGATCCAGCTTTATCGTGTTGATGGCCCTGATGGCGGCTTCAATATCGGAGTAAGCGGTCAGCAAAATGGATTTTGCATCCGGGTAAATATCTTTTGCTTTTCCCAGGAAGCTGATGCCTTCCATTTCCGGCATGCGCTGATCGGAAATAAATAAGGCCACCGTTTCATTCTTCAATTTTAATTCTTTCACCAGTTCCAGCGCTTCATTAGCGGAGTCGGCCGCAGTCACCCGGTAGCTGCTCCTGTATTGGTTGCGTATATCCCGGTGAATAGCATTCAGCACCTGCTGGTCGTCATCAACTAGTATGATAAAGGGAAGTTTCATTCGTTACGCCTTTTTTAGCACCGGGATGCAAATGGAAAATTCTGTCTGCCCCGGTCTGGAATTTACTTTTATATCACCGTTATGATGTTTGATCACCCGGCTGACAAGATCCAGCCCGATGCCGGTGCCCTCTCCCTGCTTTTTCGTAGTAAAGAACGGATCAAATATCCGCGAAATGATCTCCGTAGGAATACCGGTCCCGTTATCTATTATCCTCACTTTTACATTCTTGCTGTCGCAGGTCGTTTCAATGGTCAGTTCACCGTCTTTGGGAAGGGCATAGATCGCATTGTCAATGATATTCGTCCACACCTGGTTCAGTTCGCCGACATAAGCCGGGGTGGCAGGAAGATTTTCACAGAATACTTTTTTGACGGTAATATTTTTTTCACGCAGCTTATATCCCAATAACGTTAATGTATTTTCAATATCGTTGTGAATATCGGTAGGCTGCAGGTCATTTGTCTGGTCCATGTGCACATGGCTCTTGATGGCGCCTACGAGATGGGATATTCTGGATGAGGCTTCATCCAGGTCTTTAATGACCCGCCGGGAGCTTAACAGGTTTTCGATCCATGGCAGCACATCGGTAAATGCTTCCTTGCCTGCATCATTGCGGATTGCTTCGAGGTCTTCTCCCGAAAACCCGGCTTCCACAAATGTTTCTCCTGCTGCATGATTGTCCCCGAGCCCGTTTGTTTCCAGCCAGTCGTTCATTTCATCTTCTTTTTGTATCCGCTGAAGAGGGCTGAGCTTTTTTTTACCGGCATATTCCTTTTCTTTTTGTTCCACCATCTGGCGGATGCGTTGCAGGGACTCTGCGCTGACAGGCTGCCGCAAAAGGTTTTCCGTAAGCCCGTAGTTTTCTTTTAATCGTTTGTTCAGTTCGGAAGATATCCGGTTGATGGCGGCAGCCGGGTTATTCAGTTCATGCGCAATACCGGCAGCGAGTTTTCCCAATGCACTTACTTTTTCATGCTGCAGTTGTGTAGTGGCAAATGACCGGGCCCTTTCCGTCATATAACAGATGAGCCGCTGGATAAAAGCCGGGTTGAGCCGTTCCAGTTCCGGGAAATGATCTTTATGCATCCGGAAGCCACGCAACTTGCCAACGGCAAAGGAAGTACCCGGGGAGGTTTTCATTCTTGAATAGGGTAGCAGACCGGTGACGCCGCCGGTAGCGGTATCATTACCAAAATCAAAAAAATGTACCAGCGTGCCGCCTTTATCCATATAGAAGGAAACAAGGCCTTCGATGATAAACATCATAAAATCGGGAACTTCACCCGTTCTCATGACGACCCCGCCATCCTCATATTCCACATATACAGAATGGTCGAGGATCCATTGCAGGTGCTCACCCGGCAGATCGCTGAGTGCTATCACTTTTTTTAGTTCGTCAATTGGTGCAGGAGGCATGTACGCTAAAATTACATTTTTTGTGCTGATCGCCGTCCTGTCTTTATTAAGGATAATGTGGCATTTTGGTTTTTCCCGCTATTGAATCGAAAAGGCCCGAAGAGACGAAGGCCAATGCTGTGTGGATCACTTCGTGCCTTCGGGCCTCTATGTCTTCGTGTTTCATCTTTATTTTGAACGGAGGCACTGCTTATAACGGCGAAAATCTAATTGCTCTTATTTACAGTAATAACTGATTGATCGGGACAGATCTGCGAAACAAGCAGGCGGTCAATCAGGCCGGGGACAAAAACGGAAACAAAAAAGGATTTCTCGTCACCGCTATAGCTGGCCGTACTGGTATTGTCTTTTAGTTCATAACAGGCAATTGGAATGGTTTTCATTACATCGCTGCTTTTATAAAGACAGATCTTTATCTTCTCTTTGGTGTTGTTTTTAAACACGGTATTCTCCCGGGCCGACAGTCTTACGGCGGAAAATTTTTTTTCGGTACCCGACATCCTCAGGTTGCCGCTTACGTTTTTCTTTGTCTCCAGGTGTTTGTCAAGAAACTGGGGTTTAAATATTTTTACATTGTACACGCCGGTTTTGTAGCTGTGCGATTTTCCGGGCTTAATATTAAATGAGGTTAGCCCGATTTTCATTGTGTTATCATTGTCCTTGTAAAGTATCACTTTCACTTCGAGATTGCTGTTATTGGTAAATGTGATTTTGGCAGGAGCAACATTCTGCACACCCAATGTATAATATGATCCCTCCTGCGCATGCAGGCTACCCGGGTGACTGATATTTAAAACTGCAAGCAGCAGTATTCCATAATAGCTCATTTTTTTCATGACATATATATTTAAGGGTTAAAAAATAATAGTGATAATTAAAATCATTTAAGATGCCAGTGAATTTCCCGGAACTGTGAACCGCAGTCAGTTCAACGCATATGATTTTCCCATCTACGCTGCGAAACGGCCAGGCCCGGGAAATAGTATTAATATACCAGCGTTGCTGCTGCGCAGCTCGGGTGTTCAATTGTCTTATCCGGTTTAGCTGTAACCGATATTGAACAGCGGTTGCCATTGCAGGTAGTGACAACACTTCTTGCTTTTATTACATGAGAACCGGCGCTAAGGTCAATGGTGATGGACTCTCCTGCAGCTACCGAATATTCTCCGGGTCCATTTATGGAAGTAAAATCCCTGTCCACATTGAACTGGATGCCACCGGACAGCAGGGTGTTTTTTACCGTGAGACTAAATGTACTATTGGTCTCACATTTTTTAGGTTTGGAGCAGGCCTGTATCAATACCATGATTAATAATGACGCGGCAACTACCGGGAACAGGCGGGTTAATTGATGCTGTTTCATGATGAGTGTTTTTAATTTTTTAATGATTTTTTTTACCTGTAATGAATTGTAACGGCAAGATGGCGCCAAAAGGAGGGGAGGTGATAGCAACTATGTTGTAGAGAGTTATACTTATGTTGCAGCGGATATAAGTCAGTGAAAACCTATAGCTTAAATGAGGGAATTAAATGAGATCAGCGCCGGGATCATGCTTTTGTCCTGCCCGGTGACTCGCCATAGAACTCTTTAAAGCATTTATTAAAATAGGTAGTGCTGCCAAAGCCAACGGCAAAGGCTATATCGGCAACCGTACCCGCCCCGTTCTCCAGCATGTATTTGGCTTTTTTCAGCCGGAGGTTGCGTATAAAATTGCTGGGGTTCTGATCGGTAAGGGCTTTCAATTTTCGGAAAAGCTGGGTGCGGTCCATAAACAAAGCCTTGCTAAGCTGGTCAACAGAAAAATTTTCATCAGAGAGATTTTCTTCCACTGCCCTTAAGGCTTTCTGTAAGAATTCTTCTTCAACGGAGGTGACTTCCTGGTGACTGGTTTCGAGAAATAGTTTTTTGCTGTAGCGCTCCTGCATCCGCTGCCGGTTCCTGAGCAGGTTACTGATCTGGAGACGCAGTTCGTCTGCATCAAACGGTTTGGAGAGATAAACATCCGCCTCGGTTTGGAGTCCCTCCAGCCGGCTGGCCTGGGACGATTTCCCGGTCAGTATGATAACGGGAATATGACTGGTCTTTTCATTTTGTTTTAAGTCCCGGGTTACTTCAAAACCATCCTTCTTTGGCATCATTACATCTGTAATAACGAGATCAGGAATATTCTTAATTGCCTGCTCCGTTCCCTGTTCACCGTCACCTGCTTCGATAATTGTATAGTACGATTCAAGACAAGAACCTATGTATGCCCGGAGGTCTTCATTGTCTTCTATTACTAATACCTGGGGTAACTCTGAATCTACCTGCTCTTTTTCAGGCAAGCCCGGCGCCAATAACCGGGTATTCGCCATTTCTGCGGATAAATGAGGGTCAGCTTCATCAACGAAATATTGATCAGCTGACAGTACAAGATCAACAGGCAGCAATACAGTGACAACAGTTCCCTGGTTTATTTTGCTCGTTACCTCAATAGTTCCCCGGTGCATTTTTACCAACTCTTCGGTAAGGGCAAGGCCAATACCGGTACTGGGCTGATCCGTCACATAATTTTTCTGATTGGCATGATAAAATCTTTCAAACAGGTGAGGAAGATGATCAGGAGAAATACCAACGCCGGTGTCCTTTACTTCTATCGAAATAAATTGGCCGTTCAATTTTGAGATCCTGTTTGCCCGTACAGAAACTTTACCACCCGCCGGAGTAAACTTACAGGCATTGGAGAGGAGGTTGGTCAGTGCCTTTTCTATTTTATCCGGGTCAAATGCTATGGCGAGTGAATCAACAGATGAAGAAAATGCCAGTTGTATATTTTTACTGTCTGCCTGTGATGAAAAAAGCAATGTTTGCTTTTGAATAAAATCAATGATATCTTTTTTTTGCAACTGCAGTTTCATTTTCCCGGCATCCAGTTTTGAGAGGTCGAGTATTTCGGTAATAAGTCCCAGTAACCGCCGGGCATTTTTTTCAATAATGCCTAATGTGTTTTTAAAATAGGTATCATTTGTTCGTTTGCCAAGCTCGGCTGCCGGTCCCAGTATCAGCGTAAGCGGGGTCTTGAATTCATGGGAGATATTAGCGAAGAACCTTGCCTTTGTAGTATCCATTACCTCCAGCTCCGTTTTTTCTTTTTCGATCAAGCGGCTGCGGTAGCTCAACGCAAGGGCGAACAATAATATCTGGACAAGGCAACTTGCCTGGTATATTATGATCATGGTGATATTGCTTACCTGGCTGCTGCTGGTATCAGGTAATATATTTGTTACCCGCAATAGATTTACGATAGTGACGGGTACCAGTCCTGTAATGAGAGACAGCCCTGCAAGGGCAAAATAGCGGGCCGTTTTATTCCGGGAACGCAGGTATGCAATATTTACATATAAAAACAGGACAATTCCCAGCAGGGAGCTGGGCATATTCGAAAAATTCATAAAATCAAATACGGCCCTGTTTATTTCGGCTTGCATGAACAAGTAAATGGTAGTGATCAGCATACTTGCAAGGGAAAAATAAATGAAATACCGCATCCATTTTCTCAGTTTTGGTTTCCATCCTCCCCGATGCAAAAAATGAATGGCAAATAAACTATAAAAAATACCGATACCATATACCGACATATTAAAGACAGGGAGACTGAAAGGTGCGTGGCTGCCCCAGAGGAATAATCGTTCAAAGCCATTCGCAGCTAATAAATAATAGGCTATACAACAAACATAAAGGCTATAAAAAAGATAGGCCCTGTCTTTATTAATAGCGAACATAAAAAGATTAAACAGCAACATGATCAGGAACATGCCCTGTACTATTAATTGTAAGTTGGAAATAGTTGTAAACTGAGCACCCACTTCCTGCAGGTATGTTTTTTCACTGTACAAAAAAATGCCTTTGAATTCATTAGAGGTTAAGCCCATGGGCTCTGATCTTGCAAGAATGGTAAGAGCAGAATGTGCATCCATTTCAAACGGGTAACCATTAGGATCGTTAACTTTTGGTACAGTGTTCATGGCAGGCCATTGGCCATACGGCAGAATAAATCCACCACGTTCACGGGTCAGTTTATTGTTGCTGCCGGATATATATAAACTCAACCTGTCGGCCACAAAATGAAACCGGAGACTTCTTTTATCATCCGTCGCATTGAGAAGAGTAAATGCAACCCAGAAATTTCCGGACAGGCTATCGGCAGGCAACGTACTAAAACCGGTTTTGAATCCGGGCACAGCGCCGGCTTCAAGCATAGTTTCAACAGCTACTTCTTCACCTTGCTCTATGAAATAGGAAACCTTATCATCCAGTTTGATTTTTCCGCCATTTTTGTCAAACGACGAATCAATAATGAATACAGGATGCTTAGCCTGCTGTGAAAGGAGGTGGCCGGTAGTTGAAGAAAAAACTACCAGGAGTAAAACCAGGTTCTTCCACATCATAAACACTTCTTTTGATCAGAAGTTAAAAGACCCTACTGTTATGCAATGATTAAGGTACGACTAATATTTCTGAATGGGGTCTTGCAAAAGACTTTCTTTGGCTGCAATTTTTAATGCTTTCAAAAGCAAACACAAAAGGGCTAACCCTTTGCACAATTAAAACTCCCGTCGCCAGGTCAGCAAAACCGCTTTGATACAGTTGTCCGGTTTTGTTCCTGCCCTGTGTCTCCCATCTTTCCGTTATTGCCTATGTCTTCCCGGGGCAGAAGAAATAATTTTATATCATTACTGCATAATAAAGTAGATTTACCCTCCTAATTATTGAGTTGCTTTATGAAAGTCAGCATTCTTCTTTTTACTCCTGTTCTTCTGTTGTCAGTAAGTCTTTCCGCCCAATCGCCCGATAAAGGCTGGCAAAATCTTTTCAACGGTAAAGACCTCAGCGGGTGGAAACGGGCCGGGGGTATAGCCGAATTTTCCGTTGAGAACGGGGTGATCACCGGGAGAACGGTGATGAATACCCGGAACACTTTTCTGATTACTGAAAAAGAGTACGGCGATTTTATACTCGAACTGGATGCATGGGTAGAGGATGAGGAAGGGAATGCCGGTGTGCAGACCCGCAGTCATCTGGATCCCGCTGCGTTCAATGGAGAAGGACGGGTATATGGCCGTCAATGCGAAATAGATCCCACGCCCCGCCGGTGGACAGGAGGTATCTATGATGAAGGCCGGAGAGAGTGGCTGTATCCTATGCAGTTGAATGCAGCGGCGCAGAATGCCTATAAAAAAGGAGTGTATAATCACATCCGTATCGAATGTATCGGCAATGAAATGAGAACATGGGTGAACGGAACAGCAGCAGCTTATCTGGTGGATACAATAAATGAAAAAGGATTTATCGGTCTGCAGGTGCATTCCATTAATTCGGCCGACCACCAGGGGAAAAAGGTTTGCTATAAGAACATCCGTATCAAAACGACCGGGCTGACGCCAACTCCTTTTCCGGCGAATGTATATGTGGCTAACCTTGTTCCAAACAGCCTTACAGCTTATGAAAAGAGGAATGGCTGGCGTTTATTGTTTGATGGTAATACCAGCAAAGGATGGAAAAGCGCAAAAGGAAACAGTTTCCCTGAAAAAGGATGGGCTATTCATCACGGGGTGCTTTCCGTCCTCGCTTCAGAAGGGAGTGAGTCCACCAATGGCGGTGATATTGTAACGAATGAGCAGTTTGCTGCATTCGATCTTTCTTTTGAATTCAAACTGACCCCCGGCGCCAACAGCGGGGTCAAATATTTTGTAACGCTGGCGGAACAAAGCAGCGGGTCAGCCATCGGGTTAGAATACCAGGTATTGGATGACACCCTGCATCCTGATGCGAAACTTGGGCGTGAGGGCAACCGCACACTGGCCTCATTGTATGACCTGATCAAAGCAGAAAAGCAAAAACGTTTTTTGCGACCTACAGGGCAATGGAATTGCGGACGTATCATTGTTTATCCCAACGATAAAGTGGAGCATTACCTGAACGGAATAAAAGTACTGGAGTATATCCGTGGTTCAAAACAATACAGGGACCTGGTCGCTATCAGCAAATATGTGACCTGGAAAAATTTCGGAGAAGCGCCGAAAGGTCATATCCTGCTGCAGGATCACGGCAATGCGGTTTCGTACAGGAGTATTAAGGTGAGGGAATTGAACCCCTAAATCCCCTGAAGGGGACTTGCAGGAACACAGCCCTTGCTTTCCGGCGACTCAAATAATCAATTTGAGTCTTTGAAAAATGCTGAGTACAGGGCCTCACCTGGCCTCTCCGAAGGAGAGGAACAACGCACAGGCCCTGCTTTTCGACAAATCGAATAATTTATTGGAGTATTCGAAAATGCCGGGTAGCGATATAAAGATGAAGTGGTAGTGATACTGTTTGGATTAGCAATGCAGCACCGTCCCTTCTCTTTTGGAGAAGGGATAAGAGGGATGAGGCCTCAGTGGCAGCGATAAGATTATTTCTATTTTTAAATTATACAATCATGTCAGTATCACGCCGTCGGTTTATTAAGCAATCAGTAAAGGCCTCTGCCGCTATGTATGCGGCGGCGATGGGCTTTAGCGCCAAGAGCTATGGCAATATCATAGGCGCCAATGATCGTGTCCGCCTGGGCGTGGTCGGTTTCTCTGACCGTTTTCGCCAATCATTGTTCCCTTCATTCCTCAATCATTATAAGGAACTGAATTTTGATATGGTAGCTGTCAGTGATCTCTGGAAACTGCGCAGGGAAGAGGGACAGGCTTTTCTCAAAGAGAAATTAGGACATGAGGTGCAGGCCTGTGTGAACAATGAGGAGTTATATCGTATAAAGGACCTGGATGGAGTGATCATCAGCACAGCAGATTTTCAACATGCCCTGCACGCTATTGAAGCGGTGAAGGCCGGAAAGGATGCCTACGTGGAAAAGCCTTTTGCTGAAACGATGGAAGATAACCGGGAAGCATTAAAGGCGATTAAGGCGACTGACAGGATCATACAGGTCGGATCACAAAGAAGAAGCGGCGGCAACTACACTGCGGCGGCAGATTTTATTCAGTCGGGCAAGTTTGGCGCTATTACCATGGTGGAACTGACATGGAATGTGAACCAGCCCGGCCGCTGGAGGAGACCGGCGCTGGTGGCTAAATGTAAAGAAGAAGATACAGACTGGAAACGTTACCTGATGAACCGTCCTTTTGAACCATGGGATCCACGGAAATATTTAGAGTATCGCTTGTTCTGGCCTTACTCATCCGGCATGCCCGGCCAGTGGATGAGCCACCAGATAGACACGGTGCATTGGTTCAGCGGTCTCAAACATCCCCGCAGCGTAGTGGCAAATGGCGGGATATATATGTGGAAGGACGGAAGAAAGAACTGGGATACCACTACTGCAGTATTCGAGTATGGACAACCAAACGATATGACAACGGGTTTCCAGGTGACGTTTTCCTCCCGCATGCATAACGGCGATGAGAACCCTGCAGAGATATATTACTCGAATGGTGGTGAGTTGAACCTTATCACCAATACCATATCGCCCAAAGGCGGCCTGCGGGAGAATCATGCCAAAGCAATGGGTATGCAACCCAACCTGCTGCCCGAAATGACCCTGAAAGAAGCATCTGAAAAAGTAGTGGCCTCTGCCAATACCGGCGCTGACCGTTTAACCAGTAACCATATGCGCAACTTCATGGAATGTATGCGTAGCCGCAAACAGCCCAATGCACCGGTAGAAGCCGGCTACTATCATTCTATTGCCTGCATCATGACCAATGCGGCAGCAAGAACAGGCGCTAAAGTAACCTTCGATGAAAAGACACAGGAAGTGATGGCCGATGGAAAAGTGTTCAAATATTAATTGCTGTAACGCATGAGCAAATTCTTTCTGTATCTTTTTATGCTGTTGCCTGTAATAGTGCCAGCACAGAAGAAGACAGGGTTTGCAATTGAAGAAAGACCAGAAAAGAAGCAATGGGATATTTTATATAATGGGCGCCTGCTGACCTCTTATTGCTACTACGACTCCAGCCGTAAACCGGTGCTTTTCCCTGTGAATACGGTTGATGGTATTACCGTTACCCGCAGCTTTCCTTTTCAGATTATTCCAGGCGAAAGGACTGACCACCCGCATCATACGGGTATATGGCTGAATTATGAATCGGTGAATGGCCTCGACTTCTGGAATAATTCAACGGCTATTGCAGCCAATAGAAGACATCTTTACGGCACGATCGTTCACCAGGGTATTTCTGATATACAGGTCAGTGGTGCTGCTTCTTCATTCACTGCTTCGGCTGCGTGGATACGACCTGACAGGAAAGTGTTGCTGAACGAACGTACCCGGTTCCATTTTACGGTGAAAGAAAATACACTGGTCATTGACCGGGTTACAGCATTGACAGCTACGGATACGGTTGTTTTATTTAAAGATGCCAAAGACGGTCTGCTGGCTATTCGTGTAGCCAGTGAACTGGAGATGCCCTCCAAAGAGAAAAGCAATTACATAGATGATAAAGGAAATGTAACAGCGGTGCCGCCATCTGCTGCAGATGTTAGCGGTATGTACGTTAGCAGCGAAGGGCTGAAAGGCGATTCGGTATGGGGTACTAAAGGAGCCTGGGCGATGCTGACCGGTAAAAAAGAGGGAAAAGATATCACGATCGGCATCATAGATCATCCGGGCAATACCGGTTACCCATCTTACTGGCACGCAAGAGGCTATGGCCTGTTTGCCGCCAATCCTTTGGGAAGAAAGATATTCAGTAAAGGAACGGAAGAGCTCAACTTTTCTTTAAAGCCCGGCGAGTCTGTTACTTTTCGCTACAGGATCATTATACACTCCGGAAGTATATTAACAGAAAAAGAGATGAATAAAGCGGCCAGTGATTTTAAAAAGACACAATAGGCTTTTTCCCATTTATGGTTTTTAGTATATACCGCAGGTACTTGCTTCATCGATGCAGAAGGCAGGTAGATATTTTTTCAATACCTAAAAGAAAGGGAGATACGATCTGAAATAGCTGAAAGGGAGTTATTTTAGCAAAAAAATGAAGGATCAGTTAGCCATACTTGCACAGCGACTCGAAGGCAGGCTATTTCATGATCATACAGCATATCACCGTGCACAGTTAAAGGCATTTGCTACGGATGCTTCCGTTTACCAGGAAGAACCACTGGCTGTAGCTTTTCCCAAAACAGAAAAAGATATCTGCCTGCTTGTTGATTTTGCCCGGCAACATAAAGTAACACTGATACCAAGGGCCGCAGGAACTTCCCTCGCAGGGCAGGTCGTAGGAAAAGGTATCGTAGTAGATATCTCCGATCACTTTAACAGGATACTTGAGGTGAATGCGGATGAACAGTGGGTCATCGTACAGCCCGGTGTGATAAGGGACGATCTGAATGCATACCTGAGATCGTACGGATTGATGTTTGGCCCCGAAACATCTACGGCCAGCAGGGCCATGATAGGAGGGATGGTGGGTAATAACTCCTGTGGGCTGCACAGTATTGTCTGGGGAGCGGTACGTGATCATATACTTGAAACGAAAGTAGTGCTAAGCGACGGCAGTGTTGTGGTATTAAAAGAAGAAAAGGATGATAGGAATGATCAAAGCGCTAACCCTTTGTTGCAACAGATACGCCGGCAGATGATGGAACTGCTAGGGAATGAGAATAACCAGGCAATTATCAGGGATAATTTCCCGAAGAGAACAGTTGTCAGGAGAAATACCGGTTATGCACTGGACCAGTTATTGGATCTGCAGCCATTCAATACAGGAGGAGAACATTTCAATCTTAGTAAACTCATCGCAGGATCAGAAGGCACACTGGCTTTTATAACTGAGGTCAAACTTCGTTTGTTGCCGTTGCCGCCGGTACATTCAGCATTGGTTTGTATCCATTGTTCTTCTATTAAAGAATCTTTGCTGGCCAATGCCGTGGCATTACGGTCACAACCGATGGCATCAGAATTAGTGGATAAGCGCATCATGGATTATACGGCAGCGCATCCCTTGTACAAACAATATCGCCACTTTATTGAAGGAGACCCGGCAGCTATCCTGATGGTAGAGTTCATGGAGCATCAGCAGGAGGAGGCATCAGACAAAGCCCAACAGCTTATACAATCCTTACAAAATAACAAACTCGGCTATGCTTATCCTGTATTATTCAATGCCGATGCAAAGGCTGCCTGGGAGATCAGGAAGGCTGGTCTCGGTTTATTGCGTAATACGGCCGGGGATGAACAACCGGTCAACCTGATAGAAGATTGCGCAGTAGCCCCGGAAGACCTGCCTGCCTACGTAGAAGACCTGCAGGTGATATTGCGCAAGTTCAACGTGTCCGCTTCCTATTATGCCCATGCAGGGGCGGGTGAATTGCATATAGAACCTTTGATCAACTTAAAATCGCCGGAAGGCCTGATGCTGTTCCGGGGTATTTTGCACGATACGGCATTGCTGGTAAAAAAATACAATGGTTCTTTATCGGGTGAGCATGGCGATGGCAGGCTGAGAGGCGAGTTCATTGCCACGGTAATGGGTGATGAGGTGATGCGATTGTTCAAAGAGGTCAAAAATGTTTTTGATCCGGATAATATTTTCAACGCCGGTAAGATCGTGAATACACCGGCGATGGATACACACCTGCGGGTAAAGCAAGATGGTAAGAGCACCGATATTCATACGCATTTTGATTTTTCAGGACAGGGCGGTATAACCCGCCTGGCGGAAAAATGTTCCGGTTCGGGAGATTGCAGGCGAAGTGCTGTCTCGGGCGGGTTGATGTGCCCCAGTTATATGGCCACCAGGAATGAATTCAATACGACCCGTGCAAGAGCGAATATATTGAGACAATTTCTCAGCGACCCGCATGATGCCCGTCCATTTGACCATGAAGAAATTAAAGATGTAATGGATCTCTGTCTTAGCTGCAAAGGATGCAAAACAGAATGCCCTTCGGGTGTGGACATTACAAAAATGAAAGCGGAGTTCCTGCAGCAGTATTATGATAAACATGGAGTGCCGTTGCGGGCAAAGCTGGTCGGCAATTTTTCAAAGCAAATGAAGCTGGCGTCCCTGGCGCCTTCATTATACAATGCGGTTCTCTCCAATCAATTCTTACGACGCAGCATGAACAGGCTGATAGGTTTTCATCCCGACAGGACCATGCCTCTACTTTCAAAAGAGACATTGCGTACATGGTTTACAAAAAGGAAAGCGGGAGTTAGCCGGGATAAAAAAAGAACCGTTTATTTTTTCTGCGATGAGTTTACCAATTATCTCGATGCAGCAATTGGAAAGAAAGCTATTGTGTTGCTGGAAAAGCTGGGATATAACGTGATCATGCCTGAGCATGAAGAAAGCGGTAGGACCTATTTGTCAAAAGGATTGGTGAAAAAGGCGAAGGCTGTTGCTGAAAGAAATGTACGCATGCTTTCAGCGCTGGTTGAGGAACAAGTCCCTGTTATTGGCGTTGAGCCATCGGCTATTCTTACATTACGGGATGAGTACCCTGAGTTGGTTGAACCTTCGCTTCGGGATAAAGCCCGGCAGATAGCTGCGGCTACGTTTATGATAGATGAGTTCCTGTATCAGGAAATGAATGCCGGGCATATCCGGAAAGAGCAATTCACTACGGATAGCAGGAATATTGCTTTGCATGCACACTGTTACCAGAAAGTACTTTCTTCATCGAAATACAGTTTATTCATTTTGTCTTTTCCTGTCAATTTCAACGTGCACGAGATACCAAGCGGTTGCTGTGGTATGGCAGGCTCATTTGGCTATGAAAAGGAACATTATGCTATTTCTCAAAAAGTGGGAGAACTCGTTCTTTTCCCTACGATACGATCGCTTTCGGATAATGTATGGATAGCTGCTTCAGGTACATCCTGTCGTCACCAGATCAAAGATGGGGTGGGCAGAAAAACATTTCATCCTGTGGAGATATTGGCTGATGCTGTGCTCTAACGAAATATATCTTTTCAGTAAGTCATCTGTTTGATCAGTTCACTGTGATGAGGATATTTTCCAATCAATTCATTTCTGTCGGCCAGTTCGAAATCATCAAAATCAAAACCCGGAGCTACGGTGCAGCCGGCGAGTCCATATTCTCCGCCGTCAGCTACTCTTGAGCCAAACCAGTTGCCGGCTTTGATCACACAAAAAAGAGAATGACCTTTTTCTGCATCATTACTCAGAAAGTGCTCTTTCAGTTCTCCATTTTCCATGATCTCGTAAATGATAAGGGGATCGCCGGCATAAAAATGCCAGAGTTCATCAGACTTAATGCGGTGAAAAGCAGAGAATCCGTTTTTTTTCAGCAAGAAATAAATATGTGTGCAAACGTTTCTTTCACTGCTGAATGCGGAGGGCAGCTTTTCTTTATCCAGCAGTAAAGCGGAGCGATATACTTCGCTGTACCATCCGCCTTCAATATGTTGCTGTAGTTGCAGGTGCTGTATCCAGAAGTCAGCCGTGCGATGCATGATCAGTTTTGGTGTTCAATATAGACCTTTCTGCCAAGAAATATGGTCAGTGAATCAATGATGCGGGTAGTATCGGAGGAGACCGGCAGCATGATAAATAACTTGTACCGGACAGAATCTTTTGTTTCCAACTGTATCAAATTGGCCAGGTTGGTTTGCTTTAATTGATTGAAACGCTTATAGGCCCTGTTGCCATTCGTTTCTTCCAGTATGTATTTGTAGCGGTTGGCGACAGCTTTTGGCGGAGTAGTGAGTGAGTCGGGTTTTATTAATTGAGATGAATCAACTACCTGTGTCGCTGTTTCCGTAGTAACGTCAGAAACGGATGCATCACCCTGGGCATTGCGGGTAGCAATGGTATAGCCGCCCCAGATAGCGAGGCCAAGACCGCAAACAGCTAACAGGACAGCCACCGGTTTTTTCCAGCGTGACTTAACAGCGGGGGTGGCTAAGAATGCCTGGTATTTTGCATCAGTGGACTCTTTTTTGGACAGGCCATGTACTTCTTTTTGCGCTATCTCCTTTGCTTTATCGGTGATGATGGCGCCGGGAGTGAATTCGAACTCTCCGGGCCTGATCTTAACAAGGCTGCCGATGCCCTCAAAGGTGAATGGCTTGCCGATATTCAGGAACTGGTGAACCAGTTCCAGATGCGATTCCACGTCGGAGATGGCCAGCGCTTTCATTTTACCCGTCTGGGAAGAAATGTAACTGATCAGCTCCGGCACTTCCCTGATGGAAGGATCACTTTTAAATCCGATGCCTTCCGGCATGGTATTCTTGTGACGGGAATGATCGGAATCAATAATTACGGAAGGGTCGAGGGTGAAGGTACCGATACCGGGCAGGTCAAGCCGCTTGTGGGTATATAGGTACTGGGCAAGGAGGTAGGCGAGTTTCAATGTATTGGAATTGGTCTCGCAATATATATATTTTGTATCGCCGTTGCAATAGGGTGAACCCGATACTTTAGATTTGCATTTTTATGCTGACTGACGAGGAAAAAAAGTTCATGGTGTACTGGGAGGCCAACCGTCTCAGGCGGAAAAAGGTATTCAGGCAACTGAGCCTGGGGCTGCCAATGGGGGTAATATTGGTGACAGCCATCCTGATCAATTTCTTTTCCGGGTGGTACAAAAAGGCGGATATGGAGCTGCGCTCCCAGTCGCAGAGTTCACAGGCCAGCCTTATCCTGGTAGTGATCATAGCCGCCCTGCTGATCGTATCGTTCATCGTTGTATTTTCTGTACGTCACAAGTGGGAAATGTATGAGCAGCATTACCGGGAGCTGATGGCCCGCAAGGATTGATTTTATTTCAGTATTCTTGCAGCGCAAACGCATTGCGGGTTGTCATTATGTTCAGTACTATTTAAAACAAGACCTATCGTGAAGAATTCTGTATTGCCTTTGTTCCTTTTACTGATAATTGTATCTGGTTCCGGCTGTCTCAAAGATAAGACCTGTACACCCAAAATGCCTTCCAGCGAGGCGGCAACCATACAGACTTATGCCGGTCTGAACGGTATCATTGCAGTGCCTCATTCCAGCGGCCTTTATTATGAGATCCTTGACCCCGGAACTGGGGCCACCGCTACAGCCACTTCAACTATTTTCATTACTTATACCGGCAAAATGCTGGATGGAACAGTATTCGACCAGCAAAACAATTCTGGTGCAACGGGATGGCCGCTCAATCAGTTGATAGAAGGATGGAGAGTTGGTATCCCGCTGATCAAAGAAGGAGGACGTATCCGGCTGCTGATACCTTCTTCCATGGCATATGGCTGCACAGGCTACGGAGGTATCCCCGGCGATGCCATTCTGGATTTTGATATTACCCTTGTGGATGTTCAATAAGTAACCAATACTGCCTGCTGAACCCCGGTTGAAACGCCGGGGTTTTTTTAATTGTATTTTTGGTCTCAAACGATCTCCCTTGACATACGAACCCATTTCTGTCTTTGATATTTTTAAGATAGGCATAGGCCCATCCAGTTCGCATACACTCGGCCCCTGGCGGGCAGCCCAGCGGTTTACCCGTTCATTGCAGGAAAATAAGCTACTGTATGAAGTAGTATCGCTGAAAGTTTTGCTGTATGGTTCATTGGCAAAAACAGGGGTGGGGCATGGTACAGATATGGCGGTCCAGCTTGGCCTCAGCGGTGATGACCCTGTCACGTTTGATGTGCATAACATTCATGCCAAGCTGAATGATATCGCCTCTATGAGACAAATTGTACTGGGTGGACTGCATGAAGTGGATTTTGATCCCAGGGAAGATATTGAGTTCCTGTTCTCAGAGACCTTACCTTTTCATCCGAATGCGCTGACCTTCCTGGTGACGTTGAAGAACGGTGAATCTCTCTCTGATACTTATTATTCTGTTGGCGGGGGCTTTGTGGTCAAAGAAAATGAAGAGGCAGGAAGCAGAAAAGCAGCACAGTTCCCATTTCCTATCAATACGGCGGATGATATATTGCACTGGTGTATCAAAACAGGACTTTCCATACATGAGATCGTTATGGAAAATGAGAATGCGTGGCGGGCGGAGACGGAAACAAAACAAGGTCTGTTGGACATCTGGCAGGTAATGAAGGAATGTGTGTATCGCGGTTGTCATGCAGAAGGGACCCTGCCCGGCGGATTGAATGTAAGAAGAAGGGCGGCTGATCTGAATAAACGATTACTCAGGGGTTATACTTACACGGATTTTGACTCATGGTTAGAAACTATCCGCAGCGGCGGACATGATTTCAAATACATACTCGATTGGGTTAGCTGCTTCGCCCTGGCTGTAAATGAAGAGAATGCTTCATTTGGCAGGGTAGTGACGGCGCCAACCAATGGGGCTGCCGGTGTGATACCGGCCGTACTGTTGTATTACGTGGTATTCAATAATGGCCATACCGACGAGAAGGTCATTCGTTTCCTGCTTACAGCATCAGAGATCGGCAGTATTTTTAAAAAGGGGGCTACCATCTCTGCAGCGATGGGTGGTTGCCAGGCAGAAATAGGCGTTTCATCTTCCATGGCGGCGGCGGCATTGACAGAAGCCATGGGCGGCACACAACGGCAGGCATTAATGGCTGCTGAGATCGCTATGGAACATCACCTGGGGATGACCTGCGACCCGATCGGTGGCCTTGTACAAGTGCCCTGTATCGAACGAAATACAATGGGCGCTATCAAAGCGATCACTGCTTCGCAACTGGCTTTACAAAGCTTACCGGATTATGCCAAAGTATCTTTGGACGGGGTGATCAAAACCATGTGGGACACCGCCCTTGACATGAACAGCAAGTATAAAGAAACTGCCGACGGCGGCCTGGCAGTAAATGTGCCGCTGAGTTTGCCGGAATGCTGACAGGCTGTTTTACTACTGCCGGTTAATAGTGTATCTTCATGATTCTTTAGTTTATTCTTTTCGCCTGCCCTGCCCGTTTCCGGCTACCTGATGTACCCGCTTAGTAGTATTGACTTGAAACTGTTTATTGTTTAATTTTTACCTGATTAAATCCAGACCTGCTGGCTTTTAAGGTCTATATATCGTCCGTGTTCACGGAATTTGAAGAGACCCGGAAAAGTATATATGAGCATATCTCCGAAAGGGCCGCTCTTTATACCCTCACCGGGATGGAAAACTATTGCCCGGAAGACAGGAGGGTGCTGGATAAATGTGTGGAAGATGTAAATGACACAGGTATCTATATCTGTATTTTGGGCTATAAGTATGGCTCAGAGGCCCTGCCTACCAATACGCACAAAGAAAAATACTCTTTTACCCACTGGGAATACATCACTGCTAAAAAGAAGAAAGAAGCTGGCAAAAGGATAGAAAGGCTTATCTACATCAAAGAGACTCCGGGGATGAAAGATGATGATGAACGTCTGACGGCTCTAAAGCAAAGTATAAAAGCCCCGCAGGATATCATGTGTCGCATTTTTGATGATGAGGACAAACTGCCTGAACTGATCCTGAAAGACATGGATAACTATGTTTCCCGTGTCACCGCGACCACCAAGTCAGATGAACTGATAGTGACCTGCAACCGGAGCGTACCCAACCTTCTTTTTGAGTCCAATTTCACCAACGACCCTGTACAGTTTTATTTGGTGCATTGTCATGACAGGGATATGCCCCACTACTTTATTAAAAGGAAGAAATTAGATTTTGAATTACATGAAAAATCTACTCTTTTATTAGACCTGCATACGGACAGGATCATTGAGGAAACGGAAGACTTTACGGTATTAGACGACCTGCTGAAAGCATCTATTTACGGAAAACTGCCTGCCGGTCATGGTTTTGCCAATGCGAAGGCTGTCTCTATACCCGGACTCTTGCGGATGCTGGAAAAGATGAATATGCATTACTTAGTCATCACCTGGCGTATTCAAAGCATTTACTGGAAGAATGATACTTTTCTCAGTCATATCCGTTCTTTTTATGAGAATTATAAATCCTACAATGAGCAGTTCAGGACTGAGAGGAAGATCATTTTCTTTGGTATTGCCAAATACGTGGATAAATCGAAGATCACAGAAGAAGAATTTGACAATAGGGTAAAAGCTATTTCATACGGGTATCATTTGCCTAAGCTTACGAAAATATCTGTCGGTGAGATCAAGGACTGGCTGGCAGAAACCTATATCGAATCCAACCCGGATGACGCGGATAAACTGATCAGCACAAGTATTCCAGATGCTGCCCGTACTGAGTTTTATTACAGTGAACTGGAAGGTGCTTTGAAAAAAATGATAGATGAATTTAATAATCAAAATATATAATGACCATGTTTGACCTGAAAGATATACAGACAACGGCCGATCACGATCCCCGCTATTACATTATTGCTGAAGAAGCTTTGCGCAAAGCGGTGGACATGTCCATCTGGCTGCAAAAACCTTTATTACTTACCGGCGCCCCGGGTACCGGTAAAACACAATTAGCTGCCAAGGTGGCCTTTGAGTTGTTTTCACTCTCAAAGGATAAGAATAAGTTGAATGGCTTTGCCCCTTTCAGGGAAACACCCCTTGTGTTTGATACCAAAACCACTTGTACGGCCACTGATCTTTTTTATTCTTACGATGCGATAGGTCATTTTCAGAAAAGACATATTGAGCAGGGAGATGCAGGTGCAAAAGCGCTGACTGCCCATCCTTACATCAAACTGAATGCATTGGGCAAAGCTATATTGCAAACCTATGGTAAGCGGGCTATCCGGGCGCATAAGGAACTGAGTGAATTGCAACACCTCTCCAATTTTGAAGAAGTGCTGGAAGAAGAGCCTATGAGCTCAGTGGTATTGATTGATGAAATAGACAAAGCTCCCCGAGATTTTCCTAACGACCTGCTGATCGAGATCGAACGGTACAAGTTTACCATCACGGAGCTGGGTAAAGAAATAGTACGGGCTAAGCCATCAGAATCTGCTGCCCGCATCATCGTATTCATGACGAGTAATTTTGAAAAGAATCTCCCGGATGCTTTTCTTCGCCGCTGCCTTTTTTATCATATCCCTTCGCCCGGGCACGACCAGTTGCTGAATATCGTATGCGAAAGAATGGGTGCCTATATGGCGAAAATTAATGAGCGGCTGACCGGAAATACCAACGGCGCTGCCATAACGGATGACCTGCGTGAGAAATATGATAAAGCTATCCGCAAGTTTGAATCGCTGCGCACGGCCATGGTGGACAAACAACCGGCTACAGCGGAACTGCTAGAATGGATAAAAGTGCTGGAAGCGGAAGGGTTTTTTAAAGAAAAACTTGATTTCGATACACTCAGCGATAAACAAAAAAATATTTTACGATATACATTGCCGGTCATTGCCAAAAGTAAAGAGGACCTGGAGCGGTCGGCCACTCATTAAGCTCATCCATTTATGTAAATAATTTTGTCTGCGCCTGCTTCCATATCATTTCCGTTAAGCGGACTAATCTCCATTCTGCAGGGAGAGGGTTTTGAGATCAGCACCCGCACCATTCTCGACCTGCAAAAAGTAATAGCTCACTTAGACGAAAACCATGTGCAGGATACAGCACATTTAAAGTTTTTATTATCCCCGCTTATTTCCCGCAACAAAGAAGAGCAGGAAAAATTCTACCAGCTTTTTGACCAGTATGAAGAGAAGATAAAGGCGGATGTGAAAGAGGATCTTGATACCGGAACGGATAAAGGGATTGGTATAGGTATTGCGAAACCTTCTGATCCTCCGGGTATCAGTAATAAAAAGCAGAAGAGAATAAGGAATTACATCCTGCTTGCTACAGGTATTGGCTTATTGGCATTTTTAATCTGGCTTCTTCTTCATCGTAAGGATGATCAGGTTGTTCCGGATGGGCCGGCTATCAGCATTAGCAGGGAAAATCAATCTGATGATTCTGTAGCAAAAGCAGCAATTGTTAACGTATATGACGAGCCCCCCAATGAAATTGTAGTAAACAAGCCGGTTACTTTCTATGCTTATTTAGCCGATACTATTGGCGGAGAGACTTACGGCGTCACCTGGCAGATCAACGACAGTGTTTTCGGCGGCACAGCAAGGTCTGTTGAAAAGATATTTTCAAAGCCGGGTGATTATGTTATCAAAGCGTTTTGCGGGAATAACGGGAAGATAGTTGCACAGACGGAGACAGGCATCAGGGTTCTATGCGAAATGCCGCCATGGGTAAAGATCGAAAGGGACAGCGCTGCATCAAAAGTAGTGAACGGAAAAGCAGAAAGGGTGTACAGGGCAAAGTTCATCAACCCCGGTGATGCAAAACACTATTCCTATGTGTGGACGGTAACGAATGATACTACGAGTACCCGGTCAGATCAGCCGGTACTGAATTATTCTGCTCACTGGTTAAGCAGTTACAAGGTAGGTCTTGTAGTAAAAGGGCATGTTAACCCGGAATGCGCAGCTTACCAGGCCGCAGATTCATCGGTGTTTGAGTTTTCTGAAGAACCGGAACTGACCCTGAATGCAGAAGGTATGACTCCCCTGCAGCCCAAAAAGAAAACGAACGATGCTTTTTGGAGCCGCGTACTTATTCTCTGTTTATTATTGCCGGGCGTTTTGGTTTACCGGTTCTATAAAGAAAAGCTTACCGGGCTCGTCAATAAATTTTTCAAGCCTGTAAAGGGCATAGAAAAAAAAGTGACAGTACAGCTTACGGAGCCGTATGAAATAAAATTTAAACCGCAGGAAGATAAGATCGCCAGGGAAACAGCGGTCAGCCAATTGGCTGAAACATTGCGAAAGCGGCATAGCAGTGATGTTTTCAGATTAAGTATTGGCAAAACCATTCGTCAGACCATTAAGAAAGGCGGGTTCCCGGTCTTTGAGTTTACCCCGCGTACGCAGCCGGCTGATTTTTTACTGTTCGTGGACACAGAGTATCCTGACAGTCATCTGCTGAAATTATACCGGTACGTGATCAGTTGCCTGAAAAAAGAGCAGGTGAACCTTACCGCCTATAGTTATTACCGGGAGCCGTTATTATTAAGCAATGAATCATTGAACCATTTGCTGATCCCTGCTGAAAAATTAGCCCGCCTCTATCCGGGAACGATCCTTTTCCTGTTCACTGACGGTACCTCATTCTTCAGGACCATCGATATGCGGTTGCAGGAGAAAATAGTGGAGAAATTCAAAGGCTGGGATACCAAACTTATTTTTACTTCAGTGGCAAAGAAAGACTGGGGAAGCAGGGAAATGCAGCTTTACCAGGCCGGGTTTACGGTGGTACCGGCTGATGTCAATGCTCACCAGTTGATAAGCGATGAGATCAATAACATGATTGACCGGCAAAAACTGAAAAAAACAGTGATCCCGGATACCTATTCTTCCCGCCTGGTCAATTTCAATGAATGGAAAGAGGTAAAGCAATACCTGCATGACGCCTGCATACAAAATAATACTGTGCTTGCGGGTGAAACAGGTTATCAGTTACTGAAAGAATGGCTTTGCGCTACGGCGGTGTATCCGAAGGTAA
The DNA here is from genome assembly GCA_016787085.1 of Chitinophagaceae bacterium. GTDB lineage: Bacteria > Bacteroidota > Bacteroidia > Chitinophagales > Chitinophagaceae > VBAT01. The sequence continues at coordinate 95,996 of JAEUVJ010000048.1, forward strand.
ACTGGGAAGTGACCATCGCTGCAGGCAAAGCTATAGAACAAACAAAATGTAGCCCTGGGCAACTGGTCAATTATTCTAACCTGCTGGTGCTTGGCCGCATCCAATGGCTGAAGGACGGGCACCTCACGGATACGATGCGGATAGAAATGCTGAAAGAACTGGACCCCGCTACAGAAATACTCGCCAGGGAGGCAATAAGCCATTTGCTGGAAGAAATAAAAGAGGATATTCCTGCATCATCGGCAGTATACGGAGAGTATGACCTGCAACGGGCTACCAACCGTTTCCTGGTCCGCAGTTACCGCGAAGGAGAAATAGGATTTGAGGATAGCGATTATATCGCCGTGAAGGAGTATGCTGACAAAGGCCGGTTGGATGAGCCGGCAGAGATTTACCTGAATGAACCGCTTGCCAATACGCCGCTCACTGAATCCGGGCAAACTGTTCCGTTAGAAAAATATATTGTAAAAAAAGAAGATCAGAGACGGGTTCATGCCGAACAGTTACACCGGGAATTCCGGCAGACCAAAAGATCATTGCAGTGGAAGGCTGCAGCAGGCCTGGCAGCGATGGTAATTACAGGAATAGTATTGCTGACTGAGGTATTTAATTTTAAACCGCTGATACCTTCTGTTATTGCAGACAGGGTATTACGTTTTTCCGGAAATGGATCGCAGGGGTTAGAAGTGGACAGGTTATCCGTGATCATGGGTGGTGAACAATACTATGCTGAGAAAGAAGGCACTGATAGTTTCCGCATCAAAGACCTTCCGGTTGACTCTTCTCTTTATTCTACTATACATATCACCGTCAATAGCGGGGAAGAACTGAATTTTAGCAACACGTTTAATCCCGGGTTTGAAAGTTATGAGGTTTCATTGACGGGGCCGCAGGCATTGCTTCCTGTTTTCATCCGGTATAATGATGAGAGGAAATATCTCACTGCCGAAGCCCAGTTGAAAAGCATACTGGGAAATTATGACGTCACAGCAACCCGAAATACTGACACAGAAGATACACTGAATCGTATCGTCTATTATGACGACAGCCAGGCCGGGGTGGCCACAGCGATAGCCCGTAACATAAAAGCCCAGCTTGGTATTGACGTGGAAACAAGATATGTGAATCTGCCAGGAACTGCCACTACCTTGTTTTTATACTTCAGGCAGAGCCCTGTTAATACATGCACTGCTGCCAGCTTGCCGCAGGGATTGACGGAAATATGGAAAGGCGGCAGCAGCAACCGGCTTTTCAATATGAATGTCGCAAACAAGGTTATTTACTATTCTACTGGTGATAAAGCTACCTATGGCACCTACCGCATCAGGGAAGTGTGCAGTGATGGAGCAGGTGTTTATCGGATCATTACTGCAGCAGATAACCAATACAGAGTTTTTTTCATCAGGAATTTTTCGGGTTCATCATTTAGTTTATCCGTATGCCAGAACCTGTATGCAACACCAGAACAGGCAAGGGATGTAACGGACGCCAATTGCCAATGGTCGAACGATATGGGACTGTATTATGAGAATAACAGCAGCCGTATTTATTTGCCCATACAGCCTGTCAGCCTTCAACCGGCTGAAAGAAGGAAAATAGAGAAGATAGCCGATACGATAGTAGCTAATACCAGGAGCAATACACAAGTTAAAATAACAACAGCTATTTATGAGAACAAAAGTTATCTGGCCGCCGCTAATGAGAGAGTGGTGCTGGAATACCTGCCGGATAACGGCATTGCGTATGATCTGAGGAATGATGATTGGGTAGAGTTAAGACAGGCGGGGCCTTTTGACAGAAATTATATTACCGTCAGACTGCAGATCACTCAGCAACCGGACACTAAACCCGACCCGCCATTGGTAAGGCCTGATTGTGACAGGATATTCTATTCCATCAAAGAAGCCTTGAGTGTTGATCCGAAGGTAGTTTGTAACCTGCAGCTATCCAACCAGAACTTGTCAGCTATTCCGGCCGAACTAAGCCAGTTCGTTAATCTGCGATCGTTAGATATAAGAAATAACCGCTTAACTGATAAGGATAGTATGGAGTTATTTACAAAGTTTGTGTTTATAAAATCCATTCAATTTACGCCACAGATCAGGCCCACACCGCCGCAGCAGCAGTGGAAGCTTGTCAGCAAAGTAACAGTAAACAATAGGGGGATCCCCGACAATAACTTTGATAAGTTATTCGATGCGTTATTTGAGGAACTTCGCCGGAATAGCCAGGCCCGCATAAAAATTGTGTCGTTTTATCCGCTAAAAGCCAGTTCTGCAGGAGCACAGCGGATCATTAAGGGTATGGAAGAGTATCTTCAGAAGAACAAATGGGGTGATTATATCTATGGCCGGCGTGTGACCTTCGAAGTTTCTGATGATGTAGCGAAAGCTGAGCAGGTGTCAAGTATGATCTTCTTTAGCGGAGAACAGCCGGAGGTCAGCGTATATGGGCTTAATCTGTCCGCTAATTTTCGAACTACCTTACAGCCTGATCCACGTTCATTCCGTACCAACTGATCAGTTCAATGCCGGATCGGTTTCAATGTTGTTCACATCTACGCTGCTGTAATCTTTGATCACATTATACAACGTACCCCTTTCCACAGGTTTTCTTTTGGCTTGTTTGATCAACGTAACTAACTGGGCCGTGCTCATCGCCGGATTTTGTTCTTCCGAACCGGCCATGGAGTAGATCTTCGTGGTGTCATCTATCGTTCCGTCAATATCATTGACGCCGAAAGACAAAGTAAGTTGTGCGTTTTGCCGTCCCAGCATCGGCCAATAAGCTTTGATGTGTGGGAAATTGTCTAAATATATGCGGCTGATGGCATACATTTTCATGTCTTCAGCCACACTTACTTCCGGAATATTACTCATATCATTATCCTTATTCCGGAATTTTAGCGGGATGAATGTATTAAAACCGCCGGTGCTGTCCTGCAATTCCCTTAACCGGCGCATGTGATCAATGCGGTGATGATATTTTTCAATATGCCCATAGAGGAGAGTGGCATTGGAGTGCATGCCAAGCCTGTGCGCTGTTTCATGTATTTGCAGCCATCCTTCGGCATCTACTTTATCGGCGCATATCTGTTGTCTTATTTTCGGGTCAAATATTTCAGCGCCACCCCCCGGCAACGAGTCAAGTCCGGCTTCTTTTAAATACTTCATTCCATCTTCTATACTCATTTTCGCCTTGCGAAACATATAGTCGAGTTCTACTGCTGTAAAACCTTTGATGTGCAGCCCCGGCCGGTGTGCTTTTATCTTTTTCAGCAATTCTGCAAAGAACTCCAGGTTCATTTTAGGATGGACGCCGCCTACAATATGTACTTCCGTCACCGGTTTGCCGTCGTAACTCTTCACTATATTCATCATTTGCTCCAGGCTGAGTTCCCAGCCTTCATCCCGATGGGCATAGAGCCGGCTGTATGAACAAAAATTACAACTGAATACACATACGTTGGTTGGCTCAATATGGAAGTTACGGTTGAAGTAAGTGGTATCGCCGTGTTTGCGTTCTCTTACCAGGTTGGCCAGGCTACCTGTAAGACCAAGGCTTGCTTTTTCAAATAAAAGAAGGGCTTCTTCGTCACTGATACGGGTACCGGCTATTACTTTTTCCCGGATGGCTTCTAATTCGGGCGACAAATTACTGGCAGGGGTCATACATTAAATTCAGGAGGCAAAGTTACGCAATGCACATAAAAAAGCCTTCCGTTTATGAACGGAAGGCTTTGGGTGTAAGATCAGTTAGCTATTTGTTAGTTTGATTTCATGACCCTGATCTGCTGATCCTTGCTCTTATCGGAATAACCCAGGTTCACGATATAGAAGCCTGCAGATTTTCCGGTCAGGTCAACAGTGATCACATTGGAGCCGCTGCCATTGCCGCCGAATACCCTGTTCCATAGCAACTGGCCAGCACTGTTGTAAACAGTCACATAACGAAGGTCGGACGGAGCCTGTACCCACCAGAGGTTGAACTGCTCGGCGAACACACTCGGTGTTACTATAAAACCGTCTGCCCTTAACCTGGATGGCAATGTACGGGTAGTGACATTTACATTATCAATGAACACGTTGTTCTGGTTATTGTTTGAATTCCTGAAGACTACCTGTAAAGGTCCGTTAGGAGCGTAAGCCGTCAGGTCAATCGTTTCCTTTCTCCACAGGTAATATGCATTGGGAATGTATTCTGTGGCCACGGGCGTATTGTCATAAATGGTCTGCAGGGCAGTTCCCCATTTTTTATACACAGAGGTAAAAGTGTTGCCGCAATCCCTGGTCACCAATACTTCCAGTGTATCCATCGGGATGGTGCCTGTAGCAGCTACTTTGGTAGCAGCAGACAGATCAAAAGTGAGTTTTACCGAGTCAACATCGCTAAAGCTCAATACCGGTGAATACATAACGTCTCTTTGCCCTGCAGAGAGGTATCCGAAGTTTCTCATAAAGGCGGAGCCATTGCTGTTGAAACCGGCTGAGGATTTTGCCCAGGTAGTGGATGCGTCAGCATTACTGAGCGCCCATCCTGACGGGATGAATGTACTTCCTTCGAAGCCTTCCACCAGCGGAGCGGCGGTTGTGGATACTGAGTAAACTGTTTTGACCAGCGTATCATTGACGCGGTATTGGTCGCCGGTACCGCCAGCAGTGACCGGGTCAATAGTGTAAGCCGTAATAGCGTTGGCGCCGGTTGCCAGTGTCCGTGCAGTCAGTGCTACTGTTGCAGTAGCATTCGGGGCAAGATTTACACCTGTAACAATCGTGGTATCAGGTGTCCCCGTTCCAATCCTGTAAACAACTTTATAAGCTGTTACTGCTTCAGTTCCTTTGTTGCGTACAGTCGCAGATGGTGTATAGGCAGTGGCACACTGGATATCCGGTGTTACGGCGGTCACTTCCAGGTCTCTCCTGAATACAGGAGCAATATTGATATTATCAATGAAGATATTATTACCCCAGTCGTTCCTGTTCTCAAACTGAACGATCAGGCTGCCGCCGGTAAACGTATTGTTCAGGGCGATAGTTTCCGTTCTCCATTGTGCATCGGTTGGGTTTCTGAAATCTGCATCGCTGGCTCCTGCTGTAGCCAGTGTAGGGCCTGACTTGCTGTACACGCTGGTAAAGGTGGCACCACAATTGGTAGAAACCAATACCCTTAGTCTGTCAAATGCCTGGAAGCTGCCATCATCATAGTTTCTATGCGCCACATCAAACGTAATGTTTACGGACTCGGCATTTGCGGTATTTACAGGTGGCGCTGCCAGAATATCCAATTGTCCGACGGTATTATTATTATAGTTGTCAATGAAGGCAGAGAAGCCGCTGGTCTTGCCCGGAGCAGTTCTTACCCACGTTATATTGGCATTCGGGTTTTGTAATGTCCAGTTGGTAGGGGCAAATGCAGCACCTTCGAATCCTTGTACCACATTGGGGAATGTGGTGGTAGCGATCGTAAAGGCCCTTGTCAATGTATCATTGGCTCTGCTGGCATCTAATGTTCCTGAAGCTGTCAGCGGATCGGCCACGAAGAACTTGATCGAATGTGAGCCGGCTGAAGGCGTAATTGCCGGGAAGCTGGCCGTATAGGTACCGGTAGGAGCCAGTACCGTGTTGACAGCCTGTATGACAGGTGTACCACCATCAAGGGTATAACCTACCTTGAATGAGTTGACATTTTCATTGCTTCCGTTCCTGACAGTAAACGTAGGTGCAAAGCTGGCGCACTCAAACGCATTTGGACGGGTAACGCTGTTCGCAACCATATCCACGAATGGCGGATTGGCAATATTGATATTATCTAACCAGATCCTGTTGCCAAAGCCGGCTTTACTTCTGAATACGACAAATAACTGGCCGGTAAGGTCAGATGCGGCCAGGTTGATGGTCTCTGTTCTCCATTGGCCGCTGTTAGCAGGTGTGAACGGCGCTGCTGTCGTGAAACCCGGTATAGTAGCCAGGGTGGTACCACCCTTTTTAAATACTTCTGTATAAGTGTTGCCGCAATCTTTAGAGATCAGTATGATCAATGTATCGCTGAATGTGGCAGAGAAAGGAGAATAGGCTACGTCAAATTTGATCTGTGCAGCCGTTAATCCCGTAGTATTAATGATCGGGGAGCGGATATCATCGAACTTTCCGCCACCGTCGAAATCATAGTGATTGATAACAGCCGAGGTCACGTTGCTGGTACTGCTTGGTGGTGCGCCTGCCGGTGTGGCTAATTGCCATATCGGCGGTGTTCCGTTCGACTCAATAGTCCAGGGGGCTATGGACGGGTTGTCAAAATTTTGCGAAACGGGTATATTGGCGGGACCGGCAATATTCAAATTCACCGTCACCGTATCGTTGGCAGGAACACCATCGGCCAATCCATTGGGATCGCTGGTAAACAACTTCAGAGCATTAGCGCCAATGGTTAGTGTAACGGCCGGTACGGCTACTACCGTGGTCTGGCCGGCAGCTAAACTAAGACCGGTAATGGTATTGGTGGTAGCAGGACCTGTGCCGATCCTGGAACCTACGGTAACAGACGTCATCGTATTCAAACCATTATTGGTGATCCTTATTCTTGGAGTAATGGTGCCTGGGCAAATAGGATTGCCATATGTGATAACATTACAGCCGGTTCCCACTTCACTTCCGCCAGGATTGATCACGGCTACAGGAGCAGCGTCGAGGCTAGGGCCACTGGCAGGGGGTAAACAACCAGGAGAGGTAAGATATCCTGCACGGCAGTTGGCCACTACCCATTCCATACGGGCTGCCTGTTTAGTGGTAAACATAGAATAACAGGCATCATCCGTATAATCCATATAGTTCTGGTACTGAAAACCGGGAGAGGATGGAGAGCATGCATCAGTGCGTACACCACTTGGGCAACCACCTGTAGGAGCAGCCTGGTTAGGGGTATCCCCGATGGCCTGATCGTTGGCTCCACCAGCCAAAGTAGCGTCGGAGATTACACATGCCCCCGGCAAATTGCGGAAGTCTGAACTTGTACATGCAGAACCATCATCGCCCCAGATATGAAATAAGCCGAAGTAGTGACCGGCTTCATGAGACAAAGTGCGGCCCATATTAAAATTAGGGTCAACATAACAGGGATTATTGGATGTGCCGATAATATCTGTCACCACACCTTGCTGCGACGCATTGGAGGTTCCCGGGAATGTGGCATAGCCTAACAAAGCGCCACCGCCGCCTACCCAGACATTGAAATACTGATTAAAATCCCATACATCTAAACCACCCGCAGCAGTGCTTTTGATGGGGTCGTTGCTGCTGGCATTATAAGTGGTTGAACTGGATCTTCTTTCGATACCGTTTGTCGGTTGACCCGAAGGGGTTCTCTGGGCCAGGCAGAACCTGATCTGGCTATGCCCGCGGACAGGGTAAAAGTTAACACCATTTGTACTATCAGGGTTAAGACCTGAGTAGTCAAGGTTCAGGCGATCTACCTGTGCCTGGATGTCTGCATCCGAAATGATGTAAGGATTGGGAAGAACAATGTGAAACACAATAGGAATGGTCACAATAGCATTCAGCCTGTTGCCAGAGCCGGCTTGCTGCCCACCCCTGTTTTGCTCCAATTGCTGAAGCAACATTTCATTGGCCTGTTTCAGGCTGGGGTTTTGGCGGTAAACATCTTCCAGGTGGGACATCGTTCCGCACCTTTGATCGTCAGGCTGTTTCTTTTCACGGGCTCCGGAAGCTGTTTCCTGCAGCTGTGATAAAAAGGTCGTTTGCTGCTGTGCAAAAACGGAAAAACCAAGTAATAAGAAAACCGTTAATGGCAGAAAAGTAGATTTTTTCAAAGCAGTATAGTTTTAATTTAAAAAAGGAAGTTCTCTCGTCCGAAAAGAGGCTACAATTATACAGAATAAAACAAACACCCGGAAAAAAATCTTAGCGGGATATACAGGGGCATTACTTTCTTATTTTCAATCAGTTTACCGTTCTCAGAGGCTATCTTAAACCCGGCTTGTATGGCAAAAAAATAATAACTGAAAATACCTATCTTCCGGTTGTTATTCAACGACTACTTTCAATCCAAAACTTCTGCTGATGAATATTAAGTTTAGGCTGACCGTTCTTAGTTTTCTCCAGTTTTTTGTATGGGGTGCCTGGCTGCTGACGATCGGAACTTATTGCCTGAATGCTAAGGGGTGGAGCTTCCCTGAATTTGGCGCCATCTTTTCTACATTGGCCCTTTCTTCCATTTTCATGCCTGCATTAACCGGTATAATTGCCGACAGGTGGGTAAACGCAGAACGTTTATACGGCATTTTGCATATCCTGTATGGGGCGGTATTGTTTTATGTGCCGCAGGTCAATGATCCGGATACATTGTACTATGTGATTTTTGCGGCTATGATCTGTTACATGCCGACCATTTCCTTATCCAATACCATTTCTTACACGATACTGAAGAATAATCATTATGATGTGGTAAAAGCATTTCCGCCGATACGTGTTTTTGGTACCATTGGATTTATTGCGGCTCTATGGACCACTAATCTGTCAGGCAGTAAAGCCAATGCAAACCAGTTTTTGATTGGGGCCGTGGCTGCTATTCTTTTAGGGTTGTATTCGTTCACACTGCCTAAATGCCCGCCGCCGAAATCTATCTCAAAAGATGCTTCAGTTATAGAGCAATTGGGGTTGAGTGCATTCAAACTGTTTGCGAAATACAAGATGGCATTGTTCTTTCTGTTTTCTATGTTACTTGGAGCTGCATTACAACTGACCAATATGTATGGCGATTCTTTTATTACCGGTTTTGAAAGACAGCCTCAGTATGCAGATTCATATGTTGTAAAATATTCTACCGTCATTCTTTCCATTTCACAGATATCTGAAACGGTCTTTATACTTACCATCCCGTTCTTTTTAAAACGATTCGGAATTAAAAAGGTGATGTTGTTTTCCATGCTGGCATGGGTGTTGCGGTTTGGATTGTTTGCCTATGGCGATCCTTCTTTGTCCGGCACTGCCCTGATCGTTCTCTCCTGTATCGTTTATGGGATGGCTTTTGACTTTTTTAATATCTCAGGGTCCTTGTTTATCGAGACCAATACAGATTCAGGCATACGGGCCAGTGCACAAGGCCTGTTCATGATGATGACAAACGGTATTGGCGCCTGGCTGGGAAGTACGATCAGCGGATATGTAATTGGCAAATACTTTATACTGCCAAACGGAGACAGCGACTGGCATGGTATCTGGCTTAGTTTTGCGATCTATGCGTTAGTGGTAGCTGTATTTTTCACTATATTATTCAAACACAAACATGACCCGAAAGCTATCTCCGGCGTACAACATTAATTTTTGAACAGGCAACGGATTTTTCACCCGTGTTGTCAGTAAGGACAAACAGGATGATATGAAAAGAATCCTAATCGTTATTGTTATTCTTTCTGTAGTGGCCGCTTCCTGCAAAAAGGAAGATAACACAGGGCCCGGTATTATCGGGCGATGGAAATTGGTTTCGGTTACCGATAAGGTTACCAACACTACTTACTTCAAACCGGCAGGTTATAACAGGGACATCAAACTTACATTTACTGCCAGTTCGGTGTCAGGGCAAACCGGAAAAAACATATTGTCCGGCGGCCAATATTCATTCCAGAACGGAACAGACCTTGTGTTCGGTACGATAGGAAGCACCTTCGTAAATGAAGATGAGTGGGGCTCCATGTTTCTTACGGTTTTGTACGCCTGCGGTTTGCAATCAGTATATCCCTGTGCTCCATCTAAGGTCACTTTTTTGGGCCCGACAATGAAGATCGAATCGCCGTTGAGGTACGATCTTGTATTGGCAAGATATTAGTTCCGGCAACCTGCTACATAAGAATGCCCCGCCAACCGGCGGGGCATTCAGCATTATACCTGTTGAAGGTGAATTATATATGCGCTTCGATCTTTTTTACAAAATTATTCTTTGGCTGTGCGCCTACTAATTTATCTACTACCTGGCCATTTTTAATGAACAGGATAGCAGGTATAGAAGTAATGCCATAATTCATAGATACCTGGGGGTTATTGTCAACATTTACTTTACCTACGTTCACTTTGCCATCATACTCCTTAGAGAGCTCTTCAATAACCGGCCCGATAGCCCGGCATGGACCACACCATTCTGCCCAGAAGTCCACTACGGTCAGTTTATCAGAAGCCAGTACATCAGCCTGGAAATTGGAATCATTGAATTCTTTTGCCATTGTATAGATTTTTAATTTTTTTAGTTATCAAAGGACTGCAAATTTAAGTCCGTCACTAATAACAGGCAAAGCTGGCAGAAAGTTGTGCAAAACTTGTCATTCTTTTTTGTCAACTGCCTGACACACCTGCTATAAAGGCACTGCTTATGAATTCGTTAACACCTGTACCTCCAGCTCAGGTTTGTTTTCAATGAACTGAATCAATTCTTCATTCATCTCAAACGTATTGGTACCTCTTGTCAGTATCACTTTCAGGTTATTTTTGGGTTCTGCCAGTACAAAATTCAATGTGGTCTTTCCGCCGCGGTAGTTCTTCATATTCTTTTCTACAAAATCCACCAGTTCATTTGTTATATCCTGCGGATGCACTTCAATATTGATCTGCCGGGTAAGGGTTTTCTTTAATGTTTCAGCCAGCGATACCAGTTGTACTTTGAATTCAAATTCATCCTTATTATAGCGGGGTTTGAAGTACCCGGTGATCATCACCGTGGTTCCCTGTTGCAGGAACGGTGATATTTTCAGGTAATCCTCGCTGAATAAAGGAAATTCTGTTTTGCCGGAATAATCTTCGATCACGAAGTTGCCGTATTTGTTACCGCTTCGGGCGATGCGATGCTGTGCATCGGCTACCAATCCAAGAATGCGGAATATCCTGCCGGGATTGGGTTGCAGTTTGATCGCCTCCCTGAATTCATTAAAATCAGCGATCGCAGTGATACCGTAGTGCTTCATTTCAAAACGGTAATGATCCAGCGGATGCCCACTCAGGAACATACCGGTCACTTCTTTTTCAAAGTCCAGTTGCTGTGTCAGTGACCAGTGTTCACATTCAGGTAAGCGGGGTGGAGGGATCTCCATGGTAATAGGAAGATCGCCGAATAATGTATTGGCAGTAGTGGCGTTTTGCGTAGTGATGACCTGCCCGTATTTGATGATCCTTTCCAGCCCGGTAATGGTTTCGTTTTCGGGGTGGTGAAAGAACTGAGCACGGTGATGTTCCGGGAAGCAATCAAAGCCGCCGGCATAAGCAAGGCTTTCCAGCGTTTTTTTATTGACCGTCCGTTGATTGATGCGTTTGATGAAATCAAAGATGTTGGTATAAGCCCCGCCTTTCATTCTTTCTTCAATGATGCTTTCTACTGCCGCTTCGCCCACACCTTTCAATCCGCCAAGGCCAAAACGGATCTCACCGGCCTTATTGACGGCAAAACCTTTCAGCGATTCATTGATATCCGGTCCCAGTACTTTAATGCCCATTCGTTTACATTCTTCCATGAAGAACGTGATCTTATCAATACTACCGGCGTTGTTCAATACCGCCGCCATGTATTCGGCAGGGTAATGTGATTTTAAATAAGCAGTCTGATAAGCCACATACGCATAACAGGTAGAGTGTGATTTATTGAACGCATATTGCGCAAATGCTTCCCAGTCGGTCCAGATCTTTTCCAACTTTTCCGGGGGTAGAAATTTTGCCGTAGCGCCGGTAATGAATTGCGATTTCATCTTATCCAGCACCGCCTTTTGTTTTTTACCCATCGCTTTACGCAACACGTCTGCATCGCCTTTACTAAAACCTGCCAGTTTTTGCGCCAGCAACATCACCTGCTCCTGGTAAACAGTGATGCCATACGTCTCTTCAAGATATTCCTGCATTTCCGGGAGGTCGTAAGTGATCGCCTCCCTGCCGTGCTTGCGGTCAATATAGTTGGGGATATACGCAATAGGTCCGGGACGGTACAGGGCATTCATAGCGATCAGGTCTCCGAACTTATCCGGCTTCAGTTCACGCAGGTATTTCTGCATGCCGGGACTTTCGAACTGGAATGTGCCGATGGTGGCGCCATGCTGGTATAGTTCAAATGTCTTTTTATCATCTAAGGGTATCTCATCTATGTTGATGTCAACGCCGTGGTTCTGTTTGATAAGTACCAACGCATTTTTAATAATGGTGAGGGTCTTTAAACCCAGAAAGTCCATTTTGATAACACCGGCCTCTTCGATCACATTCCCCTCTATCTGCGTTACCCATAATGGCGAATCTTTTGCTACTGCAACCGGTATTAATTCTGTCAGGTCTTTGGGTGCAATGATGATGCCGGCCGCATGAATGCCCGTATTGCGAACCGAACCTTCCAGCCTTTCTGCTTCATGCAGGACCCTTCCGGCCAGTGTTGTTTCCTGGTTATAGATGTCACGCAGTCTTTTCACATTCTCCAGTTCATCATTACCCAGTCCATCTTTTTCCTCAAGTGATTTTTCACCGTCTTTTTGTTTCATCGGTGCATGCAGCACTCTTCTTAGCTCAATGCCGGGTCTTTCAGGAACTAATTTCGCCAGCGCATTGGATTCCGGCAATGGCAGGTCCATCACTCTTGCTACATCTTTGATACTCATCTTGGCAGCCATGGTACCATAGGTGATGATCTGTGCTACCTGGTTCTTACCGTATTTGTCAACGACATAATCAATCACTTTTTGTCTTCCTTCATCGTCAAAGTCCGTATCAATATCGGGCATGGATTTACGATCCGGGTTCAGGAATCTTTCAAACAGCAGGTTATACTTGATGGGGTCAATATTGGTAATGCCGATACAATACGCTACCACGGATCCGGCTGCTGATCCGCGGCCGGGGCCAATGAATACACCGATGTCACGTCCGGCTTTGATAAAGTCACTTACAATTAAAAAGTAACCGGCAAACCCCATCGTTTTGATGGTGTACAGTTCAAACCTTATCCTTTCGTCTATTTCCGGGGTTATTTCTTTATAACGGTTTTTGGCGCCTTCCCAGGTGATGTGTTCGAGGTATTCATCCTGCGATGCGAACTTCTTCGGTACCTGGAAGAAGGGAAGCAGGATATCCCGCTTCAGGTTAAGCAGATCAACTTTATCAACGATCTCGTTGGTATTATCTATCGCTTCGGGAAGATCATGAAACACTTTGCTCATCTCTTCCGTCGTCTTGAAGTAGAACTGGTCGTTGGGAAAAGCAAAGCGCTTATCTTTTATATGCACGTCATCATCCACGAAATCACGAAGGGCGGGGGTCGTTATTTTTTCACCGGTATTGATACATAATAAAATATCATGTGCATTGAAATCGTCCCGGTCAACATAGTGTGAATCGTTGCTGGCGATGACCTTTACATTGTATTTTTTGGCAAACTTCAGGAGCACTTCATTCACTTTATCCTGCTCAGCCATTCCATGCCGTTGCAGTTCTACGTAATAATCTTCCTGGAATATATTCAGCCACCATTTGAATTCATTCTCACCTTCCTCTTCTCCTTTTTTCAATATAGCTTGCGGCACAGAAGCGCCAAGACAACAGGTGGTGGCAATGAGTCCTTTATGGTGCCGGAGAATAAGCTCTTTATCAATGCGGGGGTATTTACCATACATGCCTTCGATGAAGCCCAATGAGGTCAGCTTGATCAGGTTTTGGTAGCCTTCTTCATTTTTGGCCAGCAGTATCTGGTGACAGCGCTTATCTTTTTGCTCTTTGGTAAATGTCTTCTGATGTCTTGTTTCGGTAATATAGAATTCACAACCTACCACCGGTTTCACTTTGGGCTTGCCATCTTCGCCTTTATGCTTGTAGGCTTCCGCTACAAATTCAAAAGCGCCAAACATATTGCCATGGTCACTGATGGCTAATGCGGGCATACCGTCAGCAATCGCTTTCTTGTATAGATTCTGTATAGATGCAGCTCCGTCAAGGAGTGAGAACTGGGTATGTACGTGGAGATGAGAGAATTTCATGGTCACCTGGTCAATAGTCAATAGTCAATAGTCAATAGTCAATAGTCAATAGTCAATAGTCAATAGTCAATAGTCAATAGTCAATCAAAGTGGTCAGGCGGCGAATTTCCGATTGTTTCGTGATTTGAAAAAGTGTTATTTCTTGCTTGTTGGGAATCTGTGAGCAATTAATTGGCGAAGGGTACACTGATAGCCTTTAGCTAGCAGCCATCAGCTATTTTTTAGCAAAACTGAAAACACTGATCGAACCATTGGAGTAGCTGCATACCCAGGCTTCGAGTGTATCGTTGTCTTCAAATACATCCACGCCTACCGGGTGGCCTTTGCAGGGAAGAGAAGCTACCTGCTTAAACCCATTATCGGTTATCTTGAATACATCCACGTAGTCGCTGTTGTAGCAGGTAACAAAAAGGAATTTGTGGTTTTTGGATAATATGATGGTCCGGGGTTGTGCATGCGTAGGCGCCGTAAATAATGTCTTGCCTGTCTCGGCGTCGATACAGGCTATCTTCGCCAGTTTGTTGTATGATACAAAAAGATGCCCGCTGGTGTCAAGAACAATGTGGCGGGGATTGGATTCTACACTGATGTCTGTTTCCTTCATCCATGCCGTATTATTAATGACTGTGATGGAAGCTCCGCCCATGATGGCGACAAAAGAGCGATGCGCTTTATCGTCCACGGCTATTCCCCTTGGTATGGATGAGACCGGCACTGTGCTGATCACTTTGGCATAGGGGTACTCATTTTCATTCATCTCCAGTATACTTACATCATAGGAATGCCAATTACTCACAAGCAGGTACTTGCTATCGGCTGTTCTCGATATGATCTTGGGTGTTTTGCCGGTTATAATGAGTGGAACATCGAATGAGTCTTTCTGCGACTGACCAGGATAAATAACCCTGATCCTTTTTGAGATCTGTTTTTTTGTGCCATGTCCGCCTTGCATATCTGTTGCAGGCGTTGACATATTTGCTTTGATAGAATCAACCCAGATCGGCACAATACCTTCTGCGTTATGCAGCGATACCCATAATATCTTATCATCATGACTAAAACAGGCTTCCACCGGTTTTTCCTGGTAGGAAGGAATGGGTTTGTCGGTTACGTAATTCCATCCGGTGCCCTTGGTAGGTTTGAACTTGAATTCACGGATCACTTTTCTCGATGGCTGATCAAACTCGTACACACTCATGCCTTCGAGGTTCATGGCATAAAGCCTGGATCCGTTTGTATTGAACAGAACAGATTTGGTGCCCGGCGCTGCATGTAATAGTTCGGTCTTGCTGTATTCGAGATGGGAATACGGTTTAGGTAAACTGTCTGTTATCGTAGGGGCGATCACTGTATCAGCGCCTGCAACAAGTAATAATGCCTCTGCCCCCCTTTCAACGGTAGCCGAACTATGACAACCATAAACCATTACGGATACTCCGATCCATTGCAGCGCCTGTCTCATATCTATAGGAGACAATATAATTCAAAATAACCAAGCGGGTCGTGTTGCTTGACCTATATCAACGGTGTTTTCATCACTGCATCAGGGCTGATCAGGTTAGTTTATTGATATACAATCAGGAAATTAAGATTTGATGTGGCAGCAGGCTGTTATTTATGAGTTATATGAGTTACTTTTGCAGACCGTCCCGGCGATCAGGCAGGGTTTTTGAACAAGCCCGGAAACTCTAAAAAGGTCTCATGATCAGAAACTTATTCATTGCGTCACTATTTCTCACTTTGCTTGCTGGTTGTGCTACGATGAAGCCGACAGGCACAGCTAACAATAAGCCGGCGGCTTCAAAATCAGTAAATTCTGCACCTAAGCCCGCTGAGACTAAAAAGAACGACGTAAAGTTTCTCGATCAGATCACGTTAAACAACCAGGTCATCGCGGCAGCCAGTGAACAAAAATCGGACGTTACAGAAACAGCCACCACCGTCAGTTATACCGAAACAAAATCTCCTGTCAACCAGCTGTCAACTGAGAATTTTTCATCCCTTCAGCTAAAGTATTCCCAGCTCATGGGTGTTGAACCGGAGATGATAGAAAACTCAGAGCTGATCAAAAGCATTGATTATTGGTATGGTACCCGTTACCAGATGGGTGGTATGACGAAAAGCGGGATTGATTGTTCCGCATTTGTTCAGGCAGTTTATCTTTCAGCTTTTGCCATGGCTATTCCCCGCACGGCATTTGAACAATTCAGGGTTACCAACCGTATTTCAGCCGTGGAAATGAAAGAAGGCGACCTGGTCTTTTTTAATACCACCGGTGGTGTATCGCATGTAGGTATTTATCTCGGTAATAACAAGTTCGTGCATGCTTCTTCTTCAAAAGGGGTGACGATCAGCGATCTTTTCGAAACCTATTATCTTAAACGTTTTCTCGGTGTGGGCCGGATTACAAAGCCCATGAGTAACCGCTAATCTTTTTTCAACCTTACTCTTTTCAGTATCGTTTGCCAGACCGGTTTTACATCGGGAGAGAGTTTCAACCCTATTACACCTGCCCCGAATAGTATTATGAACGCAAGGCTGCGCAGGACCAACCCTGGTAATCCGTGAATTTCCCTGAACAGAAAATAACAAATGGTATAACAGGCGGCAGCCAGTATGGTGGCGTATAGTGATTGGATCGTAAAAGGGAAAAGTCTGAACTTTTTCCACAGAAAACCGATCCGGACGATATTATACACGGAAATAGCAACCAGGTTCGCTATCGCCGGCCCGATAATGCCATATTGTTTGGCAAGAATATAACTGAGCGGTAGCATAAAAGCCAGCAGGATCAATCCGCTTGTCAGTTCGAACTTCCATTTCGTGGATGTAGCAATGATCTGTGAGCTCACTCCGACCCCCAGGTCAATGACACGGGTGATACCAAGAATAAGAAAAGCATTGAACCCCAGAAGAAAAGAACTTTTCAGGCCAAAAGTGATGATAGCATCCCGGTAGTTAAGTGCGATCAGGATAAAGATGCCACAGGCGAAAATGAGCATATTGATAGATGAACGCTGGTAAACTCTTTGCAGCAGTTCCATATCTTTTTCTTTCCAGGCACGGGAAAGGTGACTGATGGAAGAGGCGACAATAGCCCGTTGCGGCGCCTGTATTACGCTGGTGACATATTGGGCCAGCCCGAATATACCTGCACTGGCTAACCCTCCGAGGGAAGCGATGACGAGGGAATCAAAAACAAGGGCTGTTGTCTGGATCAGGTTGCCTACATACACAAAGCTGCATAGCCGGATGATCTGTTTAAAATATCGTTTGCTCACTTTACTCACCGTGAATGTAAAATGTGCTTTGTGGGTTGCTACCAGGTACACAAACAATATGACAGCAATGGCCGGGTAGGTAAAAGCATATAGCTTGATGAAGAGATCAAAGTCTTTTATGATATGCAGCGAAAATAAAACGATAAGTATAGTGGTGAATATTCTCCACTGTACTTCCCGCAGGTAGCTGGTCAGAACGGCTTTATTGAAATTCCATGCATATACTTCAAGAATGGTATATACAGTGAGGCCAAACCCCATCGGAAAGATCCAATAGTAATAACTGACCAGTAGCTGTGACCGTTCGCCGAATTTGCGGATAATAACATCCCGGAGGAACCATCCGGCCAGCATGACGGCAATGAACCCGGCCGCAGATATAAGCAATGCCCAGGTAAGCATATCTATCTTTTTCGGCGGGAGATGGTCTTTATAATAGGGATAGAATTTGAAAATATATGGCGGCAGTCCCATTAAGGCAAAAGCCATCATCATGGAAGCGATCGCTACAAAAATTCCTGTCAATCCATATTCATCAACGCTGAACTGGCCTTCTCTTCCGAAAAAATAGGTATTGACGGCGCCGACTGCAAAGCCAATATAAATGATAAAGGAGGAAATGATGCTTTGCCTGCGAATAGTGCTCATGCGGTAAAGGTAATGGTCAATAAGGAATAGTCAATAGTGAATGGTGAATCGTGACCAGGGACTGCGTTGTTGTATCAGCGCTTTTTAACTTCAATGTAAAAATTTGGATCTGTACGGAAGCTACCTTCTTTAAACCCGTCGGTCATTTTCTGCGTTTGCCATTCTTCTTTTGGGGAGATCCACCTTTCTGTGCCGCCTGAGGATATGCGCAAAGGCATATTAAATCCTTTTACACAGTTCGTCCACCTGTAAGAAAAAGAAGAACCTTTGATTTTATACTCCAACACAGGGATCTTAACGGTACGCAGGTACTGATGAAATATCTTTGACAGGTCCTTGCCAGATCTTTTGCTGAAGCAGGCTTCCACTTCTTTCGAGGAAGTGGTCTTGTGATAAAAATCTTTGTTCAACCCTCTCAGTATCTCCTTGAATTTGGCATCACCGATGATCTGCCGGATCGTATGCAGCAGGTTGGCGCCTTTGGCATACATATCCCCGCTGCCTTCTTTATTAACGCCATAGGGGCCGATCACTGGTTTGTCATTGTCAATATTCCTTCGCAATCCCTGGCAATATTCATCGGCGGCTTTCTTACCGTATTTGCATTCCACAAACAGCGGCTCTGAATAATTGGTAAAACCTTCATGCACCCACATATCCGCAATGTCATTCGTGGTAATGTTATTGCCAAACCATTCATGCCCGCTTTCATGAATGATGATATAGTCCCAGTCCTTTCCCCATCCGCTGCCGGACAGGTCTCTGCCGAGATATCCATTCATATACTTGTTGCCATAAGCGACAGCGCTTTGGTGCTCCATACCGAGATGCGGTGATTCCACTAGTTTGTACCCATCTTCATAAAAAGGATAGGGGCCAAACCAGTCTTCAAAACATTGCAGCATGGGCTTTACATCACGGCCAAATTGTTGCTTTGCTTTTTCAAGGTTGTAATCGAGTACCCAGTAGTCAAGATCAAGTTTCCCTTTTTCGCCATTGTATTCATCATGCCAGTGGGCATACTTACCTATATAGGGAATGATATTATAATTATTGATCGGGCTTTTTACTTCCCATGTCCATGAGGTAGTGCCATCATTATTACTTTTCTTATTCGTGAGCCTTCCATTTCCAACGGCGGTCAAAGTATCCGGTGCAATGATCGTTAAGGAAGCACCGTTATCGGGTTCATCGCTTTGATGGTCTTTGCAGGGATACCATACGCTGGCGCCGAGTCCCTGGCAGGCCACACTCATCCACGGATTCCCTTTTTCATCTTTCTTCCATATCCAGCCCCCATCCCAGGGTGGGTTGATAGCCTGGCGGGGTTTGCCGTGGTAGTACACCACAATAATATTGACGGTCCCGGGTTTATAACCTGGCGTTTTTATGAAATATACATTTTCTTCTCTTTTAACGTTACTCATGGGTATTCTTGTAAATTTTCCCATATCCTCGTAAATAAATATGCTGTCAACCACCAGCGGCTGCTGCAGATCTATCTGCATCGTGTGGCCTTCCTTTAATACTTTGAACTCAATTTCCGAAGCGCCTTTGATTGTTTTCGTGGTGTAATCCGGAGTTACATTCACTGTATAATGTAATACATCCCACCAGGCTCTTTCCGGTGTAATACTACCTCTCAACGTATCCTGTTGCGTAAACTGACAGAAAGATAAGTTGGAGGCCAATAGAAATGATAGCAGGAGGATCGTCTGGGAAAAGTATTTCACGATTGAACGGGTTTGGATTGTAAATTTAATCGTTCATTAGAAATATGCCTGTTAAAAGAAGATATGGAATGATAAGGGTTGCCGGGTTCTGGTTACTGGTTACTGGTTACTGGTTACTGGTTGCCGGTTGCTACAGCGGCAAAAGATCAGACAAAATGATCTTCCGGTACAATGCAGATACAGGCATCCCTTCATTGGATCCGGCATTTGCCAAGAACCAGTCCATGATGTGGCCTGCCCATCAGTTATTCAATACACTGGTCGAGGTGGACGACAGTCTCCATATTGTTCCTTCGCTGGCCAGATACTGGGACATTTCGGATGACCGGCTCATTTTTACCTTTCATCTCCGCAATGATGTGTTCTTTCATGATGACGAAGTGTTTCCGGGCGACAAGGGAAGAAAGATGACAGCTGCAGATGTAGTGTATAGCTTTTCCCGCATCCTGGATAAGCAGACCGCCAGCCCCGGCGCCTGGATATTCAACGGGAAGGTGGATACGCTGCGACCGTTTATCGCTATTGATGACACCACCTTCCAGTTAAAACTGCTACGACCTTATCATCCTGTTCTCGGGATATTGTCCATGCAGTATTGTTCTATCGTGGCAAAAGAAGCCGTAGACAGATACGGTAATGATTTCCGCCGCCACCCCGTTGGCACAGGCCCTTTTCAATTTGTAGTATGGGAAGAAGGACAGGCCCTGGTGCTGAGAAAAAATGAGAATTACTTTGAAAAAGATAGTGCCGGCAACCGGCTTCCTTATTTAGATGGTATCAAGATCACATTTTACGACAGTAAAGCGACTGAGTTCCTTCTATTCAGGCAGAAGCAGCTTTCCTTCATCAATGATATTGATGCGTCGTTCAAGGATGAGGTGCTGACAAAAAGAGGTACGCTACACAAAGAATGGGAGGGCAAGATAAGGCTGCAGGCCACTCCTTACCTGAATATTGAGTATCTCGGTATCCTGGTTGATTCTACCAATGAACTGGTCAAAAATTCCCCTTTACGTTCTCAAAAAATAAGGCAGGCCATCAATTATGGTTTTGACCGCAGGAAAATGATCCTTTACCTGCGCAATTCCCTGGGTACTGCCGCTGAGTCAGGGTTTGTTCCGATGGGTTTGCCGTCTTTCAATGATTCTATTGTAAAGGGGTATCATTATGACCCGGATAAAAGCCGCCGGCTTCTGTCAGAAGCTGGTTTTCCCGAAGGGAAAGGATTGCCTGCAATAAAACTTTTCACTATTCCCATTTATGCCGAAATGGGAAATTTTATAGCCCGGCAATTGGAAGAAGCGGGTATACCCGTACAGGTAGAAACCATGCAAAAAGCGCTGCTGATAGATATGACCGCCAACTCTACGGCGCTTTTCTTCAGGGGTAGCTGGATAGCAGATTACCCGGATGCGGAGAATTACCTGTCTGTTTTCTATTCCAAAAACCCGGCCCCGCCTAACTATACAAGGTATAAGAATCCAGGGTTCGATGCACTGTTTGAGAAAGCCCTGACCGAGACCAATGATTCCCTTCGCTACATCCTTTACAGGGAAGCCGACCAGTTGATGATCCTTGATGCGCCGGTTGTTCCTTTATGGTATGATAAGGCTGTACGGCTGGTACAAACAAATGTGCAGGGGTTTACCCCTAATGCGCTGAATTTACTGGAGCTAAGGAGGGCAAAAATCACAGACTAACGCCGGTAAATTTCTATTATCGGAAGAATGTTTACTTCATCTTTTACTGGATTATTTACGTACAAATACGGACTGTTTTTTGGGAAAGACCGTATTTTATGAAAAAATATTTTTGGCTGTAACCTTCTGACCTGCACTGTCTTGCCTGTTGGGTAATCCTCTGAAACCCGCTACAGGCTTGCATATTCAAAACCCCCAGTATATTTTCACATCGTCAAGTAAGTTGTTTTACGGCGATAACACACGAAGAATTGTCGAAAATGTGCGAAAGGAAAATGAAATAACTACCTGACCCCTTAATCTGAAACCTTTAAGAAACAACCGTACTTATGAAAGCAAATGCTACCCAAGCTGCTCTTAGAATTTGTGCCTTACTTGTTGTAATCGTAACGATCACGGCAACTGCGCATGCACAAGCTCCCATTTACAGGTTTAGAAACCCTACTCTTATTTCCGGGACCGGAGGACAAGCTGGTGCTATTTACCGCTTCCCTAATGTGTACTCTTCCGGGACTAATTATGATGCCCTGGTGACTATCCAAAATCGAGTGGGTAATATCACCCTGCAGAATATTGATCGTACCGCTGATGGGTATGATGAAGCATTCCAGCCTGAGTTCAGACTAGCCTCACAGAAGAATGGATATTTTGATTTCCTGATCCAGTTTGTTCTTGCGGGAACGAATACCCCTGCGTTACAGCCAAAGGTTGATGCAAGCGGCCTGGATATTGACGGAAGCACTTCGGGTGGTCTTGCTATTAAAGAATACAACAGGATTGATATGGGAGGCGGTATATGTACTTTCAACCTCCTTGGCAGTCAGCTTACGCTGGCCCAGGTGGGTACTGCATTCGACGGGGCTAATTTTACCGGTATCTTATTCGGAGCTTTAGTGGACACAACAGCTAAGGAAGTAATGTTTTCGGTATCTAATGTGAATGTGACGTCTTTTACATTCAGGGCCGGTGCAGATAACCAGACAACAGGTTCCAGCACCCGCTATGCCAGTTTGTATTTTAAAGCTTTTAATTATCCCAACCTTGCTATTCTTTCTGCCAAAAATCTTGCTTCGTTCAGTGGCGCGGCTGATGGTGATAAAACAAACCTGAGATGGACGTTGACTCAGGATAATATTGCTGACAGGGTCGTATTGGAAAAAAGTAATACCGGTAGCAATTTTCAGCCAGTAACTGAATTCTGGGTAAATACAGATGGCGACTCCCGGAAAGAGTTTACTTATACTGATATAAAGGGTAAAGACGCGGCTGTTTATTATCGCCTGAAGGTAACCGGTAAAGACGGAAAGATGGAGTATAGCAATATTCTGCTCTTCCGCAGCCAGCAAACGACAACGAGCCAGATGGCCGTGTACCCTTCACTGGTAGAATCGGCTACTACGGTCAGCCTTACTTCTGCTGAAAAGGAGAATGCAGTGCTCATGATTACTGATATGAGCGGACGTACAGTGAAACAGCAGAATATCCAGCTTCAGAAAGGCACTAACAGTGTCCAGTTATCCGGCTTTGACCAGTTCAGGAAAGGAAATTATATCGTATCGGTCAATACCGCTCAGCAGAAATATGCCAAACAGATAGTCGTTCAATAAAAAACCGTATCCTGTTATTAACCGTTCGTACATCTTTAGTGAACCTGTAAAAGACGTGCTTATGAAAACGAATGGTACACAAATACTGATCATAAGGATCATCTTATTTGTTCTTATCAGTTTATATTCCCTCCTTGTATTCGGCCAGCCGGATTATGATTTTCGTAGCCCGGCTTTGCTGAGCGGGACAGACAGGCAGGTAGGCGCTGTTTACCGCTTCAAGAATGTCAAACCCGGTATCCACGCCAATGTAACGATCACCGATATGACCAACGGGCTTACGATAAACAATATTGATGGCGGTTCAGGTTTTGTCGAAGCACTGCAACCGGTCATCGTTCTGCCCGCAGGAATGAACGGTTACCTGGAAATGAAAATTGATTTCATTGATGGTGTATCGGGACTTCCCTCCCTGCAAACCGAAGTGCCGCTGACGCCGATAGATGTGGACGGCCAGGTATCATCAGGCAGGCCGATCAACGAGTATGATATGGTGCAGTTCATCAGCGGTTATGTAGATTTTGATATGCTCGGCGGTGAGCTCTCCGTTGGTTTTCCCATAGGCTGGGTAACCGGGATCAATACAGCCTCTATTGACTATGCGGGAATTGACACCACGGCCAAACAGGTAATGTTCACTGTAGTGAATGGTAACATCAGTTCTATTATCGTGAGGGTAGGGGCCAATAACCAGACCACCAGTTCGCAGCAGCGGCTGCGCAGTATTTACTTCATGCGCTTTCAATACCCGAACTCTTACCTGGCTTCTCCTGCACTGATCTCTTTTACTGGAAATAAAACAGGCGATGCCGTAAAACTTGACTGGTCCCTCGTGGCGGATAATAATATCAGTACGGTACAATTGGAAAGAAAACAGGCTGCCGGTGATTTTCAAACCATACAGGAATGGCAACCGGGCGGGGAAACCACTTCTTTCAACTATACGGACAATGAGCCTGGCAGTGAAAAAGTGTACTATCGCTTAAAGCTGATCTATGCTTCCGGCAAGACAGAATACAGCAATATCCTCAGCTTCCGCTTTGACGGGCAGGTAAAACAAACGATCAATGTATATCCCACCATTGGCAACGGAAGTTTTACGGCCAATATCTATGCAGATAAAGCGCAGTCTTCGGTATTGCAATGGGCGGATATGTCGGGCCGGGTAGTACATAAGCAAACTATTGCTTTGCAAAAAGGAGATAACAGTGTATCTGTCGCAGCAGGTAACAGCCCTAAAGGCCATTATATCATTTCAATAAACATGCACAACAAAATATTCTCAGACAGGGTGATCATTCAGTGATGAGTGTCCGGAACAGGAAGGAATTATTTCAATTGGACGGTTAGCAATAAAAGGTAAAGAGGCGGTACCATCCGCCTCTTTTTATTTGTCAATGATTTTCTTTCTTCAGCTTGTCTTTGAATACCTTCCTGAACTTATCCACTTTGGGCCGTATGACGATCTTGCAATACGGGTTCTGGTTCTCGTTCTGTTCAAAATACTCCTGGTGATAATTCTCCGCGGGATAAAATTTAGTAAAAGGTATGATCTCGGTGACGACGGGATTGTCAAAGGCGCCGCTCTTATCTAATTCAGCTTTGTATTTTTCTGCTTTCTGTCTTTGTTCGTCATTATGATAAAAGATGCCGCTGCGGTACTGCGTGCCTACATCATTGCCCTGCCTGTTCAGCGTGGTAGGGTCGTGCGTCTCCCAGAACACTTCCAGTAATTCATCAAAACTGATCTTTTGCGGATCATAAACGATCTGCAGGCATTCTGCATGACCGGTATTGCCGGTGCATACTTCTTTGTAAGTTGGGTTTTTTACGGTACCGCCGGTATAGCCGGATACGGCGCTGATCACTCCGTCCAGCTGTTCAAAAATAGCCTCTGTGCACCAGAAGCATCCGTTCGCTAAGGTGGCTGTGTCTGTTGTTCCTGGTGGGATGTTAGTCATAGTCGTTTTATTATTATCGGTGAAATTAACTTTTTTGACCGGCGGGTCATACGAGGGCTCTCCGCAGGAAGTAAAGGCGGTAATAGCCGTTATAGCAATGCCCAGGATTCCATTCATGTGTTTGTTTTTTGATTGGCTGTCATAAATTTCGTGCAATTTACCGGATCATGCGCTCATCTTTTTGTAAGTTGCCTGACAACCGGGCTGCTCTTGTATATTTATTAACAGGCATATTTACGGGTATAACAACGGTCTGGTTTGAATGTTTAATGCGTTAACACATGTTTAGGCTTTCAAAGAAACCGGAATGGCTGCTCTCCGGCATACCTTTTTTATTCTTCTTAATAACCAGGACGGGGTCACCGGATCGTACTATTGATATACATATTCATGATACCATGTATGTAATTGCAGTATGGCATATATTTCTTCTGCTTTTGATCCCCATGCTTTTTTATACGCTTATGCATTACTATTTACTTAGGAAATCATGGAGAAATGCAAAACTATGTAGCTGGCATGCATGGGTCTCCGTATTTTCTTTGCTGGTGATCTGTATTCTTTTAGTATGGCCGCTGCCTGATGCTGTGAGTGATACGTTAACAATAGAGCAATGGAAAGATCAGCGAGGGTCTCAGAAACAGGTAGGGATTATCATGACGGGTGTCCTGTTCGTTTTCGGTTTGATGCAACTGCTTTTTCTCCTCTATTTTATAGCAGGCCTTTTAAGAAACGGGTTTACTTCGAAAGTAAGCCGATAGGATTTTGGACTTACCTTTGTGAGCTTTAAAATTCAGAGGGCGAAAAGGCAATGAGACTCTACCCGGAATCGGCATACCTGCAATTGGAATTTGATAAGGTCAGAAACCTGCTGGCAGAGCATTGCCAGTCCGAATATGCCCGTGAAAAGGCACAGCAACTGCGTATCCATACGCGGAAGGACTTTATTGATGTGGAATTGAAACAAAGCCATGAGTACAGCCAACTGATAAAGAATGGTATTTATTTCCCGAATGATTACATACTCAACCTTTCCAAAGAATTAAAACTACTGTCCATTCCCGGCGCTGTTCTATCCGGTGAACAATTCCTGCAGATACGAAAGCTGGCGGAAAGTATGGAAAAGATATTCCGTTGGTTTGATAACGAAAGGAGAACTGCATATGATGCACTGGCCAGGGTGATCGGCCATACGTATTATGAGAAGGTGATCATTGAACTGATAGATGATGTACTGGATGAATATGGCCAGGTAAAAGACAACGCTTCCCCGGAACTGCGGGATATCCGTCAGAACTTGTACCGTAAGCGAAATGAATTAAGAAGAGTATTTGAAAAGATCGTCGCTAAACTGAACAAACAGGGTTATCTCGCAGAGATAGAAGAGAGCTTTATGAGCGGACGGAAAGTAGTAGCAGTATTCGCCGAACAGAAAAGAACGGTAAAGGGAATATTGCACGGTGAAAGCGACAGCCGCAAGACCGCTTTTGTTGAGCCGGAAGAAACAATAGAACTGAATAACCAAGTATATGAGCTGGAAAACGAGGAGCGGAAAGAAGTGCATCGCCTTTTGCGGGAGCTGACGGCACGTCTTTCATCGTATGCCTCTTTGCTGACTGCCTATCATATTGTCGTAGGTGAATACGATTTCATCCGGGCGAAGGCAAAATTTTCTGCAGATATAAAGGGAGAGTACCCGGCTGTAGTGGATAAAGCGCATATCCATTTGGTGCAGGCATGTCATCCTTTGCTTTACCTGTATAATCAGCGCAGCCAGAAACCTACGATACCTGTTACCATCACATTGGATGAAGCAAAAAGGGTACTGGTGATCAGCGGGCCCAATGCCGGGGGAAAAACAGTTACACTGAAAACCGTAGGCTTATTGCAAATGATGGTGCAAAGCGGGTTGCTGGTACCCGTCCATCCTTCTTCACAGTTCGGCATCTTCAAACAACTGATGATCCATATCGGGGATACGCAAAGCCTGGAGTTTGAGCTGAGTACCTACAGCAGCCATCTAATCCACATGAAATACTTCATGGAGAATGCGAACGGTAAGACATTATTCTTTATTGATGAGCTCGGCAGCGGCAGCGACCCTAATCTCGGCGGTGCTTTTGCCGAAGTGATATTGCAGGAGCTGGCTAAGAAACATTCCTTCGGTATCGTGACCACCCACTACCTGAACCTGAAAGTGATGGCGGGCAAAACGCCCGGTATCATCAATGGCGCCATGGCATTTGATGAAAAACACCTGCAGCCGCAATACAAACTGCTCATCGGTAAGCCCGGTAGTTCTTATACTTTTTCCATTGCAGAGCGGATCGGCTTGGATAAAGGACTTATTAACAGAGCAAGAAATCTCGTGGACGACGACCAGTTCCGGCTGGATAAATTACTCAACCGTACCGAGCAGGACCTGCGTGACCTGGAAAAGAAAGAAAAGACAGTACAGCAGGCGCTAAAAGAGAATGAGCGGCTGAAAAAAGAAATGGAACAGGTGCTCAATAAGGAAAAGCACCGGCAGCAGGTGGAAATGCTGAAAGAGCAGAACCGCATCTCCGAAGAACGCATCGCTTACCTGAAAGACATGGAGCGCAAGCTGAAGCAGATGCTGATAGAATGGAGAAAGGAAGAGGACAAAAATAAAGTGATCAAACAAATGCATGCCCTGCTCTTTAAAAAGAACGAACAGAAAGCGGTGAGCAAGATGCAGAAGAAGATAGATTCAAAGTTTACCGAAGTGGGTGGTGAGATAAAAGTGGGGGATAAGGTAAAGATGAAACGCAATCACCAGGTGGGTGAAGTGATAGAGATGCGGGGTAAAAGGGCCGTAGTGAAGATCGGTTTATTGCCGATGCAGGTGGAAGTGGGGGATCTGGTGGTGGTGAAAGAGAAGGCAGAGAACTGAAAATTTTCTTCCCGACCGTGTCTCCTCTGATATCAACTCACTCCTTCCCAAACAGTGCCTTCAACTCCTGCGCATCCGCCGGTTTCATTTTACCGCCGAGTATCAGGCGTAGTTGTCTTCTGCGTAAGGCGCCTTCAAACAATTTTTTTTCTTCTTCGGTTTCAGGGGTTAAAGAAGGAACAGAGCGGGGCTTGCCGTTAGGGTCAAGGGAAACAAAGGTGTAATACGCTTCGTTGCTTTTGTATTTATATTGGTGCAGCACATCTTCGCCCCATACTTTCATATATACTTCCATCGAAGAGTTAAAAGCACGGGATACTTTGGCTTCAATATGTACTACATTGCCGAGCTTGATCGGCGATTCAAAAGAGATATTATCAACAGAGGCTGTGACCACCGGCGAGCCGCAATGTTTCATTGCTGCCAGGGCGGAGGCAATATCCATCCAGTACATCAGGCGGCCGCCCATCAGGTTGCCAAAGGTATTTGTATCGTTGGGTAGCACCAGTTCTGTCATGACCACTAAACTATCTGCAGGTTTCTTTCCGTTCATGTATGGATGATTTGCGCAAAGATAAGCCTGCAATAGCAGTTATACTCAGGCAACAGCCAGTTCTGAGGCAGAAGGCTGCCTCTGTTTCAGCGCCTGCTCACATTTTTTCCAGAATGCAAAGAAAGAAGGGAAATGTCCTTTTACTTCCGGGAAGAGCCAGTCTCTTTCATCTTTGGCGCCGGGATAATGGACAAAGGCGGGATGTTCTTTGGAGTAAATCTTTGTAATGTCTTTTATATGTGATATCCCGCTGACCTCACCCACGAATACCTGGATATCATTTATATTTTGGGCAAGTGCCAGTATGAATTGTATCACTTTATCACTGACCGGGAACTGGCGGAAATGCCAGGGTTCCAGCAGGAGCACACGATTAACTTTCTCGTCTTTTCTCCAGAGCGGGTCAAGATTGTAAGAATTATAGATCAGCAAAGGCAGTGAGGGATCTATAGTAATTCCATTTGCCTCCGGAAGATTTGTTTTGGCATTAAAACCCGTGACAGCTTTCAATACTTCTGGTATGTCCATTTTTGGTAATTCTTCATAAGGCTGGTCCAAAAAAGTATTGCGCTGCGCAGAGTAAGTATATTTATTGATGTTCTCCTGGTTGCAATAATATTGTTTGGAAGAAAAGCTGCCGGCCACCCATTGCCAGCTACAGGCATTGCTGGCAATATCCCCATCCAGCAAATGGTAATACATCCACTGTGAAGGCATCTGCCAGTAAGCCTTGCCGATGTTACAGGCAATACTCGCTACATACATCCGGATATGATTGTGCATGTAACCGGTTTTGTACAGGGTGTTGATGGCTTCGTCAATACTGTCAATACCTGTATCTGCACAGAGCATTGCTTTGGGGACCAGGCGATGTCTTGTGCCGGTATAACTTCTGCGGATGTCATGCAGCAGGTCGTCCTGCAGGTATTGCCAGGTGCGCTGAAAGTATTCCCGCCATGCCAGTTCCTGGATGAATTTCGTCATGTCGCTCAGCGCATATCCTTTTGCCATCATCACTTCAGCTACCTGCTTTGCAGAAATAACACCGCGGGATATATAGGGGGACAAATAAGTGACATCACCATCAATAAAATTCCGTGTGCAGCCATATCTCAACGGATTAACCGCTTCAATGCGTTTGAGTATTTCATCATATTTCACGGGGAAATACATAGTGACAAATTTGCCCTTTTATAACAACGGTATTGCTTTTTGGTTGTGAGAATATTTTCGCAAAAAATATTGTTGAAGTATTCCGTGTCTATTCAGTTATCCTGTTTAACAAACAGGGTATGGCATCGCAAGACGTTCATGCCTGAATCCCTTTACCGGCTTTGCATATTCTTATGCTTTTTACCTGTTCCCTTTGTTTTCCCTGCACCGGTCGCTGCAGTATTTTACTTCATCCCATACTTTTTGCCATTTCTTTCTCCATGTAAAATACCTGCGGCATACTATGCAGATCTTTTCCGGGAGATCCGTTTTCTTTCTTGTTTTCATAAGCTAACCAGGAACTGTTCTGCATTTTGCAAATGCTGTTGTTGTTTTTCTTTGGACATCTTATCATACGTTCTTACCAGCATACCCAACCGCGGGTTCTTCAGGAAAATATCACGATGCACATGCATGAACCGCCAGAAAAGCCCGTCCCATATTGCCTGCCAGGCTCCTTTGTTCCAATCGCCCATTTTTAAAAGGTAGTTGCTCCCGCTGATATACGGTTTGGTAGTCATCAGCCCTCCGTCGGCAAACTGTGTCATGCCATATACGTTCGGCACCATTACCCAGTCATACGCATCCACAAACATTTCCATGAACCATTTGTACACATCATCAGGGTCAAATTCGCAAAGCAGCATAAAGTTGCCTAAGACCATCAGCCGCTCAATATGGTGGCAATAACCGGTCTGTAATACTTTCCTGATCACTGTATCAACCGGGTGAATGCCTGTAGTACCGTTCCAGAAGGAAACAGGTATCTTCCGGGTAAAGCCCCAGTAATTCGTTGTTCGCTGGCTGCAGCCTTCTTTTTCATATACGACACGGATGAATTCACGCCAGCCGGTCACCTGGCGGATGAAACCCTCCAGTGAGTTCAGCGGCACATCAAACTGAGTGGCGGCATCTATTGCTTTATCAATAATATCCTGCGGGTGCAGCAGCCCGGTGTTCAGCATCGGGGTAAGTACAGCGTGATGCAGTATGTTTTCGCTTTGCACCATGGCATCTTCATACAGCCCGAATGCATGGAAGCGGGTTTGCAGAAAATCATCTAACCAGGTTTCGGCCTCTTTATGAGTTACCGGGTAGTTAAAAGGGGAGGATTCCCCGTAATGGGATGAGAAATGTTTTTGCCCATATTCTCTTGCCTCTTTTACGAACGCATTTTCCTTCGGAAAATGAACAACAGGCGGTTTCTTTCCTTTCGGATATTTTTCCCGGTTATCGGTATCAAATGTCCATTTGCCTCCGATAGGCTGCCCGTTCTTTTCCAGCAGCAAGTTTCTTTGTTTTCGCTGCCAGATATAAAAATCCGTTTGGAAATAGGTTTTCTTTTTGGCAAAAAATTCTTCCACATCTTCCATCCGGTTCAGGAAATTGGGTGAAGGGTGACGGATAAGTTCTATGCCATATTCTTTACAGCTTTCCTGTATTCGTTTCTCTAACCAGTTGTCAACGGTATCTGTGTAATGGATAGCTGAAATGTTCAATTGCGACAAATGGCCTGTCAATTTTCTTACATCTGATAGCGGGCTGATGGCCTCGATATATTCCACCTTGTTTTTCTTTTCCAGCATTTGCTGGTAATATTTCATAGCTGCCCGGTGCAGGATAATCTTTTGTTTGTGGAATAAATATTGATTGAAGAACAAATCTTCTTCAACAAGGTAAACAGCCTGGCCCGGAATAACGGAAGGATGCTCTTTATAGAGCTGGTGCGGGAAGATAATGGTAGCAGCATTCATAACAGGATGGATAAACAATTTCAGGGTCACATTGTTTGTTGGAAAACCAAACATGGAAACCCTGAAAGGAAAGAATGTGCTGATCGCCGGCGTTACCGGGAGTATTGGTTCGGCACTTGCCAAATTAATGACCGGCAGCGGCGCCAATGTTTATATTGCGGGCAGAAATACAGAGAAACTAAAAACTGTTGCAGCCGCAGCCAACGTACCTCCCGGCCGGGTATATGAATTTGATATCACAGATGCTTCATCTGTTCAGCGTTTGGCTGATCAAATACATGTGCAGGTCCCTTCGATAGATATATTGATCAATACCACAGGCATCGGTATCATCAAACCGGTAGAGACCTTGTCTCCCGGGGAGTTTCAATTGTCTTTGTAAACAAATCTTACCGGCGCTTTTTTACTGGTCAAAGCGTTTTTGCCAAAAATGAAGGAAGTGAAAAGAGGATTGATCATAAATATTCCGGGTGTACTGGGTAAAGTTCCGATGGCAGGAGCAGCGGCTTACAGCGCTTCCAAATACGGATTGGTGGGCATGATGCAAAGCATCCGGGAGGAAGTAAAGAGAACGGATATCCGGATCACCAATCTTTTTCTTGGCGGTGTTGATTCATCTTTCTGGGATACCATTGATCTCAGGGTTCAGCGGGATAAAATGATCCGTGGGGAAGAAGCGGCCAAAGCGATCTGGTTCCTTTGCCAGCAACCGGTAAGTGGCGTCGTCAGCGAAATGGTGCTGCAGCCATTTAATCACCAGGCGATATGAGAGGGGATTATGGGCCGCGAGTCGGGAGTTAAAAGGGCCAGGCGGGAAAAATGAAATAAATGACTCTATCGGCTTCTGACCTCAGACCCCCATCCTTATGATTTTCGGCAACTTGCGGTTGCCTGCTTCTCTTTACATTTGCTGCTTATAAAATTTGCTATGGAGTCATACCCTGTTATTTCTTTTGATAATACTGAATTTGCCTTTGAGTACAAGTCGGACAAACAGTTAAAGAAAGCCCGTTTCCTTTTTTCATTGATGGGAAAGCCCTGGCTGGTAAAACTGGGAACAAGACTGGCTCCCTGGTCTGTTAACGTAGGTCTGCCGGTAAAAGGCATTATACGCAATACGATCTTCAGCCAGTTTGTAGGCGGCGAAACACTGGACGAGACCGCAAAGGTCGCTAAGAAATTAGCGGAGTACCATGTACAGGTGATCCTCGATTACGGGGTGGAAGGAAAAGAAGGGGAGGATAATTTTGATCATGCCTGTGATGAGTTCATCAGGGTAATTGATTATGCAGGCACGCAAACGAATATCCCTTTCATGAGTGTAAAGGTGACTGGTTTTGCCCGCTTCGGACTGCTGGAAAAACTCGATACACTCATGAACAGCCACGAAGGCACACTGATGAAAAGATACCTGAAAGCCATTGATAGTTTACCTGCTGATGAAAAAGAAGAATGGCATCGTGTCCGCAGCCGCATGATACGTGTATGCGAGACCGGCGCTGCAAAGAATATCGGGGTATTGATTGATGCCGAAGAAACATGGATACAGGATCCCGTGGATGCACTCACCATCCTGATGATGGACACCTATAATAAAGAAAAGGTGGTGGTGTATAACACGCTGCAGCACTACCGTCATGACCGGTTGAAATTTTTAAAAGACAGTTATGAAGCGGCTTTGGAAAGAAAATTCATACTTGGGGCCAAACTGGTTCGCGGCGCTTACATGGAGAAGGAAAGGAAAAAGGCAGAAGAGAAAGGTTACCCTTCCCCGATACAGCCAGACAAGGAATCCACTGACCGTGATTACAATGCGGCAGTGGAGTTCTGCATTGAGCATATTGACCGTATTGCTTTGATGGTGGCCTCGCACAATGAGCAAAGCAACCTGCTCGCCGCACAGTTATTACAGAAAAAAGGATTGCCGCTGAACCACCCGCACGTGCACTGGAGCCAGTTATATGGCATGAGTGATAACATTACTTTCAACTTAGCCCATGCAGGCTGCGGTGTCAGCAAGTACCTGCCTTTCGGGCCTATCAAAGATGTCTTATCTTATCTTATGCGGCGTGCGCAGGAAAATACTTCTGTAGGTGGGCAAACAGGAAGAGAACTGCGGTTGATCAAAAAAGAACTGGAGAGAAGAAATAAAAAATAACAGGTATTGCAACGTTCTTTCCGCCGCTGCTGTCAGCATCAATAAATTTCATCATGAGGTCAGTCCTTCTTCTTTCTGTATGCTTTTTACTGCTGGCGGGTTGTGCAAAGAAACTGAAACCCACCGATCGCACGGACATCACAGGTAAGTGGCGGCTTACGGAACAATACGTAAGTATTGGCGGCCCTGGTAGCTGGCAGCCATTTGTTTCTTTACTTCCTGTTATCGTTGAGTTTCATGCAAACGGTGAATTTACTTACAGTATCGGCTTTCCTAAGGCATCTTTGCAGTTGAACAGGTATTCTTTTGCCGGCAACAGCCTGAGCATGTCTTCTACACTGAACACGAATACGGATACATGGCCTGTGCATTCCCTGGCGGATAATAAACTTGAGATTTCCGTCTATACCTGTTTTGAAGGTTGTGCATATCGGTTCACATCTGTTGAATGATTTTTTTTACCGGTTTAAACATCTGAAGTACTGTTTGTAATCTTTAGCCGGGCGTATGTTTTTGCCGGGTATGATTTTTTTAAATCATAAAAAGTAATAACATTGCATGTAATTGCGAACGATTGCTTCCGCCATTCACAATAGAAAACCTGAAAGAACGTATCGCTCTGTATGAGGACATGAAGGCATACAAAGAGCTGTACTACCTGCTTTACGACGGGTTACACCGTTTTTCTTTTTCCATTGTCAGATCAAAAGAAGTAGCCGAGGAGATCGTGTCAGATGTGTTCATCAAAATATGGCAGATCAGGGACCGGCTGCCTGAAATTGATAACCTGAAGGTTTATTTATACACCATCACCAAGAATTTTTCCATCAACTATATCCACCGGAATTATAAGAACTCATCATTGAGTATTGATGAAATGGACATTGAACCGGTCGTTGAGCCGGGCAACCCGGAGGATCAGTGCATATCGGCGGAGATAACCGGTAAGATACGCACAGCTATCCGGCAATTGCCACCGCAGTGCAGGCTTATCTTTCAATTAGTGAAAGAAGATGGCATGAAGTACAAGGAAGTGGCCGAAGTGATGAATATATCTGTGTTCACCGTCCGCAATCAATTGGCCATCGCCGTCCGCAAGCTGGCGGAAATATTACCCGCCTATATCCAGGATGTTCAGTTGCTGAACCGCTTTTCCGCTTCCTGAATCATTGATTCTCAGCTGAAAAATATTTTTCGATCATTTTGGTACACCTGCTTTCATTCCTGTGTCTGTAGCAATACAGACAGTCAACTATGAATGAAGATCGTTTCTGGTCGTTAGTAAGTTTAAGATTATCAGGGGAAGCGCTGCCTGAAGAGGTCGCTGAACTGGAAATGCTGTTGCAGCAGCATCCCGAGCTTGGACTGCGTGCCGGCATGCTGGATACTGTCTGGCAGGCAAAACATAAAGCTTTGCCTGATAGTATTGAAGCATCTTTTAATAAACACATGCAGCGGCTCAGCAATCATTTTGCCGAACCCGTACTGCAATACGAGAATGACATAGCGGGTGATGAGACAGAAACAGGTGCGCCTGTCCGTTCTTTATTCCGCAAAAGAATATTATGGGTATCTGGCATTGCGGCCTCTCTTTTCATTGGCTGGTTACTATTCACTGATAAGCCGGAACAAAGCAAACCCGAAAAACCCCCGCAACTGGCACAAAATACCATCAGTACAAAACGGGGTTCCAAATCAAAGGTCCAGTTGCCGGACGGTACACAGGTATGGCTGAATGCAGACAGCCGTATTACGTATAATGAGAATTTCCAGGGCACATTAAGAGAAGTGCAACTGACCGGGGAAGCTTTTTTTGATGTGGTCAGGGATGAAACAAGACCGTTCGTTATACATACAAAATCTATTGATGTAAAAGTGCTGGGTACGGCGTTCAATGTCCGCTCATATGAGGATGAGAAGAATACCGAGACATCGCTTATTCATGGTTCTGTAGAGATCACCCTGAAGAATAACCCCGATAAGAAGATCGTACTGAAGCCGAATGAAAAGCTGATCGTAAAGAATAACGATATGAAACTGGTGACGGAAAAGCCCGAGAGCCGGAAAACGGAATTAAAGCTGCCATTGCTGACCCTGGGCAAAGTGAACTACCAGAAAAAGGACAGCAGTGTGATCGAAACGCTTTGGGTAAAGAACAAACTGGCTTTTGATGGGGAAGCCCTGGAAGATGTAGCGCTGAAGATAGAACGCTGGTTTGATGTAAAGGTGATCATTGCCGATGAAAGACTGAAGAGAGTGCCTTTCTCTGCTGTATTTGATGATGAAGACCTGCAGCAGGTAATGGAAGCGGTGAAGGCCGGGGTGGGGGAAAAAGCCCGGTTTAATATTAATAAAAAGGAAGTTACAATCGGCCGCTGACGGACACCTGTACCGGGAGAGGCCGTGTCAATATACTGCTGTAATTCTGATTGCTTAACCAAACTGCTTGCATATGAAACATGTAACATAGCTCCCCGCTAATAAGAACGGAGAATGTTTGCGGCATCCTCCGTTGACTCAAGACAGAAATTGCTCTGGCGAGAGCAAATTTTATCAATTAAATCAAAACTAAGGTATGAAAAAATTTGTATCCGGCGTATGGCCTGGTACGCCGTATGGGTTCATCAAATGTCTGCTGATGATGAAATTTACTATTCTGCTGCTTGTTGCTTTTTCTTTCCAGTCTTTTGGCAATGGCTATGGCCAGGACAATATCAGCCTCAAACTGGAAAAGGTCAACCTGAAAAAGGCATTCAAGGCGATCGAGCAGCAAGGCTCTTTCCGGTTCGTGTACAGGGACGACATACTTCCCCGTGATGAACGGGTAAGTATAAAAGTAGAGAATGCTTCCCTTGATGATGTGTTGAAAAGAATATTGAAGAACACGGCGCTTACTTACCGTAAGCTGAGTGGCAGCCTGATCGTGATCACCCCCGACGCCGCACATGAGACCTTTCTGACTGTAAGCGGCAAGGTGACCGATACAAAAGGCGACCCGCTTCCCGGCGTGAACGTCATAGAGAAGGGGACGGGGAACGGCACTACTACCAATGACGAAGGCATTTTCATTCTCAATACAGAGAATAAAGATGCCGTGCTGGTATTTACATACATCGGTTTCCTGGCACAGGAAGTAAGTCTTGGCGGCAAAACCTCGCTGTCCATACAGTTGCAGGCATCCAATGTAAATATGCAGGAAGTGATAGTGGTAGGATATGGCCAGACAAGAAAAAGCCTTGTCACCGGTTCCATCTCGTCTGTAAAAGCCGAGCAGTTAAGTACGGTTTCTTCCACTCGTCTTGATCAGGCGCTGCAGGGAAGAACTGCAGGTGTACTGGTATTGCCTACATCCGGTCAGCCCGGTGCCGGGTTGAATATCCGCATCAGGGGAGCCGGTTCCAACCGCAACTCCAACCCTCTGTACATCATTGATGGTGTAAGAGCGGGTGGTATCGAATACCTCGATCCTTCTGAAGTCGCTTCTATTGAGATACTGAAGGACGCTGCTTCTGCCGCTATCTATGGTGCAGAAGGCGCCAATGGTGTTATCATCATTACTACCAAGACAGGTAAAAGAAACTCGGCTGAAGTAACCTACAGCGGGCAATATACACAGCAATCAGTGAAGGATGGCTTCATTGAAATGATGAATGCCCAGCAATACCAGCAATATTTACAGGAAGCCGGCGTGGCCAGTGCTCCCACACCTGCCGATGTTGCAGGTATCGGCGCTGGTACCGACTGGTTGAAAGAAACCGTAAAAACAGCTCCGCAGCAACATCATTCATTGCAATTCAGCGGAGGCTCTGACAAGTCCAGTTACCTGGTCAGCGGAACATTGTTCACGCAGGAAGGTATCGTAGGCGGCGATAAGTCAAGGTTCAACCGTTATACCGTCCGCTTCAACGGCGATCATAAGATCAAACCCTGGCTGAATATTGGTAATCGTTTATCGTATTCTCATCACAAGCGCAGGGCTGTATCGGATAATAATGAATTCGGCTCCATACTGGCCAGTGCACTGGTAATGGACCCCGTGACACCTGTTACCTATTCAGGTACACTGCCGGTACATGTACAGAATGCATTGCTGGCCGGTAAACCGCTTCGCCGCGATGCCAATGGAAATATTTATGGCATCTCTAATTTCCTGAAAGGAGAATACGGTAACCCGCTGGCAAGAATAGATATGGCCAAAGGAGAGAACGTGCAGAATAAGATCGTGGGTAATGTATTCGTGGAAATTGAACCCATCAAAGGACTGAATATCACTTCACGGTTTGGTATTGACGCGGCTTTCCAGACAGGACATGGATGGACGCCTACTTTCTGGTTCTCTGATGAAAGCCAGAATACAATAGCCAACGGATATGATTACAATAACAACTGGTACACCTGGCAATGGGAAAACTTTGCTACTTACCGCAGAAGTTTTGGTGAACATAGCTTCACGCTGCTCGGTGGTGTATCGGCGATCAAAACACACGAGTACCATATAGGCGGCAGCTATTCCGGTTTGTTCAAGGAAGACGACCGCTTCTCGTATGCTGACTATGTACCGGATGATGTGGACCGTATCGGAAGCAATGCATTTGATTATACACTGGCTTCCATGTTCGGCAGACTTTCTTATACCTACAAGGACAGGTACCTGCTGAACGCATCAATACGTCGTGACGGAAGTTCTAAACTGGCACCGGGTAATCAATGGAAAGTGTATCCTGCTGTTTCTGCAGGCTGGGTACTTTCCAATGAGGATTTCTTCCAGTCCGTGCTGTCAGACAAATTCAACTATATCAAACTCCGAGGCAGCTGGGGACAGAATGGTAATGTTAGTTCGATCGGTATCGGCGAATGGCTGAATGCTATCGGGGCCAACATGCTTTATCCTGATGGTAATGGCAACCTGATCGTAGGAGCAGCTCCTACCAGCCTTGCCAACCCACAGTTGACATGGGAAACCAGTGAGCAATTTGATATCGGCGCTGACCTTGCTTTCTTCAGCAATAAACTGAATGTAACAGTAGATTATTATAAGAAAACCACGAAAGACCTGCTGACCGATGGTAACGCCCCGATCATTGCCGGTAATACCTTAAAGACAAAGAATGCAGGCAATGTTGTTAACAAAGGCCTGGAGATCGAATTGTCCTATAATCATAAGGCAGCCTCGAAGAACGGCCTGTCTTACGAAATAGGAGCTAACCTTTCTACGCTGAATAACAACGTGACCTTCCTGGATCCCAACTCACCGATCCTTTATGGCGCCGGTATCGGAACAGGCTGGTCTGCTACAGCTATGCAGGTCGGCTCTCCGCTCTGGTTCTTTAATGGATATAAAACAGATGGCATTTTCCAGTCACAGGCTGATATCGCTGACTACCTCAGTAAAACAGGTATCACCGGTTATACTCCAAAACCCGGCGATCCGAGAGTGGTAGATGTAAATGGCGACAAACAGATATCTCCCGGCGACATGACCAATATCGGCAGTCCTCATCCGAGCCTGATGTTCGGCGGAAGGTTGACATTAGCGTACAAAGGATTCGATCTGCTGGTGTTCGTACAGGGACAAACAGGGAATGACATCCTGATGGGCTTTAACCGTACCGACCGCGGTACTGCAAACAAGCCGCTGTTCTTTTACACTAACCGGTGGACAGGCGAAGGCAGCACCAATACCTGGTTTGCTTCCAATACGTCCAATCCTTATATCTACAACAGCGACCTGATGATCTTTGACGGCGCTTATACAAGGATCAGGCAATTGCAATTAGGATATACACTGCCGCAAAACATCATGGATAAGTTCAGGATCAGGAAGGCCCGTGTGTATGTATCGTTGGATGACTTCTTCACCTTCACGAAGTATCCGGGTGTGGATCCGGAAGGCGGAAGCAACGGGCAGAACAGTATCGGTATTGACCGGGGTGGTTATCCTGTACCAAGGAAGGCCATTGTAGGGTTAACATTTAGTTTTTAACCATTAAATGTGACAGCAATGAAAAATTATTTGATAAAGACCAGCATAATTTGTTTATCCGCATTGACACTTGCCAGCGGCTGCAAGAAATTCCTCGAGCAGGAAGTGCCCGGCGCTTATGCGGAGCAGGATTTTTATAAAACGGACCTGGATGCTACACAGGCAGTGACAGCGGTGTATGATATGATGCAGGCGCACTACAATAATAACTGGGGCAGCCTGTATATGGTAAAGACCATGCTTTCAGATGAAAGCAATGCCGGCGGCAGCGATGCCGGCGACCAGCCCGGTTACCAGACATTGGATAACTACAACTTCGATGCGACCAATGATAAAGTAAGGGATGCATGGAGAATGTGTTACTTCACGATCTATCGTGCCAATAAAGTGATCAACCGGACAACGCCGGAAACCGATCTTCGTAAAAGATTGATTGCCGAGGCAAAGTTCCTTCGTGCTTACAATTACTTTGAACTGGTTTCCCTGTGGGGCGATGTACCGCTGGTACTGGATGATATTCCACCGGCCCAGTACACCGGCACCGGCCGCAAACCCAAAGCGGAGGTATATACCCAGATAGAAAAAGACCTGCAGGAAGCAATAGCCACTCTTCCTTTGAAGAATGCATTGACCGGTGCAGACAGGTTCCGTGTATCCAAAGGCGCTGCACAGGCATTGCTTGGAAAAGCTTACCTGTATCAGCAGAAATGGGCAGAAGCGGCGGCACAGTTCGAAACAGTGATCACTTCCAGCCAGTTCTCGCTGGCTCCTTCGGTAGGCGCTGCTTTTTCCAGAGGATTTGAATTTGGCCAGGAATCAGTATTTGAAATTTCTTATACCAATGCACGCAGTTACGACTGGGGCAATTTTCCCTGGGGCGGTGCACCGGAAAGTAATATTCACATACAGTTGATGGGGCCGAGAGGAGATTACTATACTAAAGCGCCGGCTGATTCACTCATAGCAGGTTGGGGATTCAATTTACCAAAGAAGAAATTGTGGGATGCATTTATCGCAGCAGGTGATGTGCAAAGAAGACAACAGATCATCATGTCTGTAGGCGAACTGACCACTGCCGGTGGTGCATGGAGCAACC
Source organism: Chitinophagaceae bacterium (assembly GCA_016787085.1). Taxonomy (GTDB): domain Bacteria; phylum Bacteroidota; class Bacteroidia; order Chitinophagales; family Chitinophagaceae; genus VBAT01. Next base: position 136,598 of record JAEUVJ010000048.1, read on the forward strand.
CGACTGCCTATGATTATGAAGGTTATTTCCAGCGTAAGTACGGAGCATTTGGTGCGCAGACCGGCGGCCCGATCAGCGAGCTGAACTATGGTACTAACTGGAGACATATCCGCTATGCCGATGTATTGCTGATGGCATCCGAAGCAAACTTCCGGGCCAGTAACGAAACCAAATCACGCCAGTACCTGAACCAGGTCCGCCAGCGGGCAGGGGGATTGGCTGATGTGACGGCGACAGGCAATGCATTATTTGATGCGATAGTAAAAGAAAGACAATTGGAACTCGCATTCGAAGGTTTCCGCTACACTGACCTTGTACGCTGGGGGCTGGGGCAACAGGAACTTGGATCGCTGGGATTCCAGCCGGCCAAACACAACCTGCTGCCTGTTCCGGATTATGATGTGCGTACAGCAGCGCTGGCGCAAAATCCTAATTACTGATGCGCAGTAATCATTTTACTAACAACTCAACTTTTTTGGTATGAGAAAGTTAATAGAACAAAAACACTCTTTATATATCACTACGGCTATTCTCTCTGTATTCATATTCTTTTCATGCAAATATGATACAAGGGACCTGTTGCCAAAACCAGTGGCCTCATTCACTGCCACACCTATAGCCGGGCAAACCAACCGGTATCTGCTTTCCAGTACTTCACAGAACGGATTCCGTTACGACTGGGACAAAGGTTTTGGCAATTACGCAACCGGTAAGGCTGTTGATACCGCCTATTTTCCTGATGCCGGTACTTATACGGTTCGTTTGTTCTTATTTGGTCATAGCGGTACAGACAGCGCCAAACAAACCATTACCGTAGCGGCTGATGACCCGGCTGCATTGACACCGTTCAAAATGCTGACAGGTAACAACACCCGTAAATGGAAATTAGCTCCTGAAGCCGGTGCCTTGTGGATAGGACCCGATCCGGGAACTACCTGGTGGCAGAATGGGATAGCGGATCTTACCACCCGTTCCTGTTTATTCAATGATGAATACACGTTCACCAAAACGGGCAGCACAATGGCATTCGACAGTAAGGGAGATTTTTATGTAGATGAAGAAGGTGGTAATCCCTGGCCGGCCGGTATGCCGGCGGTAGGTTGCTATGCCAACAGCGCCATCCCTGCCGGTTTCCAGGCATGGGCCAACAATGCGGTGTTCACCTTTGAAGTGATCAATAATAACAAACTGAAAGTAAATGGTACCGGTGCACACCTTGGTTTATATAAAGCAGGGACACCACCGGATGCCGCATTGCCTGCGCCTGCCGGCAGTGTCACGTATGATATTGTTTCTATCACGCCTACCCGCCTGGTGCTGAGATTAGATTATGGGTGGGGCGCCTGGAAATTTGTGTATGTAGCAATTTAGGTTCGTTAAGCAGGCAATCAGAGAGTGGAAAGCATTTGCCCTCCGGGTATAATGCTTCCACTTTTTAAAATGTATTAAATATTACCGTAAACGACGAAGTGAAAGATGAACCACATAGCCACATAGTGCACAATAGAGAGAAGTACATAGATTTTTATGTGTAAGCTATGTTTCTATGTGCCTATGTGGTATAAAAACAAACTTGTAAAGGAAGATGAAGACGAGAACGATTATCCTGGTACTCGCTGTAGCGATAGTCAGCTGTAAGAAAAACAGCGGCGGCGGCACATCGCAACCCACACCCACTGTAACGATCAATAATGTAACACAGGCCGAAGGCAACGGCGGGACTACCGCATTTGTATTTACGGTCAAACTCAGCAATTCTACTTCCAAACAGGTGACCGTTACGTATTCTACAGCCGAAGGGGCAGCCAAAGCCACACAGGATTTTACGGCCGTTACCAATCAGTCACTCGTCTTTCAGCCTGATGAGACTGAAAAGAACATTACGATAAACGTGGTGGCTGATAATGCAAGAGAAGGCGATGATGATTTCAGCGTGATACTGACCGGTTCCGTCAATGCCAATATTTACCAGTTCACGGCTTCCGGTATGATCACCAATGATGATGTCAATATATCGTACAACAATACCGGTTATGATGCACCCACCAGTTACCCCGGCTATACTTTATGGTGGGGCGAGGAGTTCAACAGCGGTTCACTGGATATGAATGCATGGACCTTTGAGAACGGAGATGGTTGCCCATCTGTCTGCGGCTGGGGAAATAATGAACTGGAATATTACCGTCCGGAGAATTTATTCTTCCAGGATGGTAAGATGGTGATCGAAGCGAAGAAAGAAAGTTATGGTGGCAAGAATTATACCTCCACCAAGATACTGACGAGAGGAAAGAAATCATTTAAGTTCGGACGCATTGATGTACGTGCCATTTTACCAAGAGGAAAAGGTATCTGGCCGGCCTTCTGGCTGTTGCCGCAAAACAATGTATTCGGCGGCTGGCCCACCAGCGGTGAGATAGACCTGATGGAAATGGTAGGGCATGAGCCGAACCGTACGCATGGCACGATTCATTATGGCCCCGGCCCCGGTAGTACTTCTATTAATCGTAACTACACGCTGCCAACAGGCGTATTCAATGATAAGTTCTATGTATTCTCGCTGGAGTGGAAGCAGGACCAGATCAAATGGTATGTAGACGATATACTGTTTGCGACGATCAACAAGGCCGACATCGGCGCTTTCAACTGGCCGTTCAATGAAGATTTCTTTTTCATCATCAACTGTGCTGTCGGCGGCAACTGGCCCGGTAGCCCGGATGCTACCACCTATTTCCCGCAATGGCTGATCGTGGATTATGTGAGAGTGTACAGGTAAGGGGAGATTTCATTCTTACAAGCGTGACTACTGAGCCTGTTTAGTGCAATGCGTTGATCAGAATAGTCAGGCCCTGTAAACAATTCATATTAGCTGTAATGCTTCTTTTTCTTAGGTAAGCCTACGTTTCGGAGTATTTCGTTTGCCTTATCTACTTTGTCTTGAAATAAAGGTTGCTTCTTGAATTTCTCAAGAGATTTGTCAATTGTTACAATGGGAGTTTTTTTACTATTCAGTTCCTTTATATTCATATTGTAAATATAATACTATTTTCTTTTGACCAGAAACGCTTCATAGACTACATCCTTTTCAAACGGCTCCCATTCTTCGTCCTTCAGCCCAAACACCTGAAAGTCACGCTTTATTTCAAGGAGATATTTTGAAATCCCAATTCTATAAAGTCTTGTTCGGGCTTTTGTGCTACCTGTTGCAAATACCCATGAATCAGGATACTTGTCGGTAAATGCATATACGGTAGCAACAACAGTAGCGAGAACCATGTCACTATCTCCATTATTTGAAATGGTACTGTCGTTGATTTCACCTGTAACGTTGTCTTTGTCACCAAAAGCCAGGTTATATAAGTCTTTTAAATTGGTTTCACTGTACTTAACCAATTTTTTAATTTTCCCCTTTGGCCCTTCGCTGGTGAACTCGAAAACCATCAGCGACTTCTCTGCTTTTAGGGGGTATTTTGGTAGTTTCATTTTTATTGAAGCTGTTTTATCCGGATGTTGCCAAAGTATTACACTTAATGGCAGTCTGTGAAAAAACTACTCACAACGGCTGATTAAAAATACAAAAATCTAGGAGACAGCTAAAGGGACGCCTGGCAGGCAAAGTAATTCGCCGTTTACGGTTAAGTGCTGCAATCGCAAGTGACCTTATCAATAATTGTCAGCACCCATTTGTTATTGATATAGCTCAGGTAGATGATTAATTCATTCCCGTTATTTTCAGCGATCACAATTCTCCTGCTTTTATTTTCGAGCTTGTAGAAGTCATTGATCGTTTTTACCGGCACTTCGTTTGTAAACTCTTTGTTCAGGTACTTAGCGGTTTCAGAAAGCAAATGATCGGTTCGGGTGGTGTCCACAAATGTCCCGGTTTTTGTCCATTTTTCACAGTCGTAGCGTGGAAGCTTGGCATACTTTAACGGGGTCAGCTTTACGCTGTCATAAAAAGGCACGTTAGGATAGGTGGAGTCACTAAATCCCAGTGTTGTATAGTGTTTGTAGGTATTGAACACGCCAATTCTGTTTAGCATATAAATGCCTGTGCTCTTGTCAGTATAACGGGACAATGTCACAGAGTCACGATTGGAAAGAGCCGCTACCACCTTTTTAAGTGTTCCTGAAAAGTCTTTTTCCTTTGAGGGCTGTGCAAAGGAAATTGTCGCTCCAAAAAGTGCTGCAAAAATGAGTAGTGAGGGTCTCAATATTATTGTTTTTACGGTTCGGGCATTGCTGAAGGGGGTCTTCAGCACTACCGCTCAATAAAGTTACCAATGTTGAATTACTTCCGTCAGCCTGTTAGCATTGCGTCAGCCCGGCCTTTGGCAATGTTAGCGGTTCGTTGTTTATTATTTGGATGGCTCATAGTAAAGCGTTACGGCGCCACCCCTAAAGGTTTTGGTCTTTATGAGTTTTAAAACGGTTCTGTCGTTTATATTTTCAAATAATGGCAAACCGCTTCCTGCAAGGACAGGGTGAACACAAAGCTGGTATTCATCAATCAGATTAAGTTTCATCAGCTGTATAATTAAACTCCGGCTGCCAACGAAAATGTCTTTGCCTGGTTGTTGTTTGAGTGTTGAAACTTCTTCTTCAATAGGTCGATCTGCAAGTTTTGCGCTGTGCCATTCTGTACTTTTCAGCGTTTGCGAAAAGACAATTTTGGGGATTTTGTCTATAGCCATCGCAAAGTCGTCCATTGATTTTTCACCGGAAGGATCTTTTATCAGCGTTTGCCAGAATTGCATAAGCTGATAGGTTATCCTTCCATATAGCACCACGTCTGCGTTATTTAACAGGTCAGTGTAATGCTGATGTATTTCTTCGTCTGGGATTATTGCTGTATGATCGCAAAACCCGTCAATTGTCATATTAATTGCTGCAATTATCCTTCTCATTTTTAACCTTAATGTTTAGTGTTGGGTACTCTTGAGCATCTTTCAATGCCGGCTAACGGCCAGGACTTGGCGTTGTGGCGGTATTCCGTGATCGTCAGCCCGAACCGCTGCTGAGTAAAGTTAATGCAGTTGAAAGTATATTCTGTAGCTCGGCTTTATTCGTCAGCCGAAACTGGAGCTGAGTAACGAACGGGACGATGAGATTATATTCGTTCAGCCGCCATAGTGCCAAACCAATATTGTGTGCAGTGCCGATTATGAACCAATAACTAATCGTATGAAATCATAGATGACTTTACCAATCAAGCCGATGCTTATTGAAAGAATAGCTGCCTGATGTCCAAGTGAGCGGTCCCTTTTATTTTTGTATTCGATCATGGGATAAACCCACCTGAAATAATGAAATAAAATTCTCAAAAAGAATAGGCCAACAAAGAAACAATATGTTAAAAACAAATTCTCTATGAAAGGGTGAGCTGAAAAAAATGAAAATTTCAATAGGATTACTCGATAACATAACCAAAATCCAAACGGGATTCCAAAAAACCAAATTAATATGTCATAAATCCCGCCTTTATGAATGTTTGGAAACTTTGAAGGTTTGGTTTTGATAAATGAATCAATTTCAAAATATACTCCATTGACCCACATGTTATCAGACCCTTCTACAATAAATTCAGATTCATTGTATGTTCGTTCGCTAGGAGAAAATGAGAAATCAAGAATTTTATGTTTTCTAAAATCAATTAAAAGACTAAACGAGTTAGAGGGGTAATGGTCGAAATTTGATTCATATATTAAACGGCTATTTACATAAACAGAGGTTATTTTTTCTGGGAAGGATGGAAATTTAAAAACTTCATCAATCGTTCCGAAAAGCTCTTCATTTCGTGAGCCTTTGATTGTCACTTTAAGTTCAGCACATGTATCGAGATTAGCCCTAAGATTGTTGGGTTCTGTTATCTCAAGTTTGTCGCTTTTTTTGTATTCGATATCACTAGCATCTTTAGCCCGAAGCTGTAATATATCTAATATTTTTTTTAAATCTTCTTTATCGAGACTTAAAGATTTGAGAGATTTAGTTAGTCTTGTTCTAGATATATTGCTGCTCATAATTTACACTTGCTAAATCGCTAATTGCACACAACACGTAAATTTATGACACTCCCGGCATCCTTTAAAGAAAAATGGTTTTTGATTTTCAGACAGTTGATCTTCGCCATTCCAATTGATATTGTCACAATCCACCGTTGGTCATCTCTTCTTCGCATGTCAGTTGTTGCTTTCAGGACTTACCGATCATCCGTCGAACTGAACATATCGGCCAACTAACTTTTCCCTTCACCGGCTACTCTTATTACATCTTTCCTTCATTTGACAGGATTTCGGCATGATTCTTTACATTCGGCATTCCTTTTTTTTACACCGTAAACGATCCTTACATGAAGAAAATAAAATGTTTATTACTGCTCGTCCTGTTGCTGCCTGCTGCCGTTGGTTTTTCGCAGTCAAAAGATTCGCTCATCGTGGCAGCGATCATTAAAGAAGCAAACGAAAATTCACAACTCGAAAAACTGGGCCATGAGTTAATAGATGGCATCGGGCCAAGACTCACAGGCACCCCGCAAATGAAACAGGCGCATGACTGGGCAGTGGCCAAATACGGCAGCTGGGGTATAGAAGCCCGCAATGAGAAATGGGGTGAGTGGAGAGGATGGGAAAGAGGCGTCACCCATATTGACATGGTGTACCCGCGGGTGAAATCATTGGAAGGAATGCAACTGGCATGGAGCCCGGGCACAGGAGGAAAAACAATTACTGCTGAAACGATCATCCTGGCCGATGTAGCCGATTCACTGGCTTTCCAGCAATGGCTTCCTGCGGTAAAAGGAAAGTTCGTGATGATCTCTATGTGCCAGCCTACAGGACGTCCCGATTACAACTGGGAAGAGTTCGGCCTTAAAGAGTCAGTGGAGAAAATGAAAAAGGAACGTACGGCACAGACAGAAGCCTGGCGCAAGCGCATCAGCAAAACAGGTTTGACGAATAAAGACCTTGCACGGGCATTGGAAAAAGCAGGGGCCGTCGGTATTGTAGCCAGCAACTGGTCCTCCGGTTTCGGGGTGAATAAAATATTCGGCGCCAATACCACGAAGATCCCGACGGTGGACATTGCATTGGAGGATTATGGGTTACTGTACCGGTTGACAGAGTCAGGTAGTAAACCAAAGATCAGCGTACGGGCCGATTCAAAAGAACTGGGAATGGCCCCCACCTTTAATACCGTTGCTGAAATAAAAGGAACCGAAAAACCGGGTGAGTATGTCATGCTCTCTGCCCATTTCGATTCATGGGATGGAGCTACCGGCGCTACGGACAACGGTACCGGCACATTAGTAATGATGGAAGCCATGCGTATCCTGAAAAAATTATATCCTAACCCGAAGCGTACAATACTCGTAGGCCATTGGGGAAGTGAAGAGCAGGGATTGAACGGCTCAAGAGCTTTTGTGGAGGACCACCCGGAGATCGTCAGCAATATCCAGGCTTTGTTCAACCAGGACAATGGTACAGGCAGGGTGGTGAACATGGCCGGCCAGGGTTTTCTGCATGCGTATGATTATCTCGGCCGCTGGCTGGCGAGAGTGCCTTCTTCTATCAGGGGAAATATCGAGACCCGCTTTCCGGGTTCACCGGGTGGTGGTGGTTCTGATTACGCTTCTTTTGTAGCGGCGGGAGTTCCTGCTTTTTCATTAAGCTCCAATAGCTGGCTCTATGGTTCTTATACCTGGCATACTAACCGGGATACTTATGATAAGATCGTATTCGATGATGTACGCAGCAATGCCATTCTTACGGCTATCCTGATCTACATGGCCTGCGAAGACCCGGAGAAGACATCAAGAGAAAAAGCAGTGTTGCCCGTTAGTCCGCGAACAGGCGAACCGGGCCGCTGGCCGGAAAAACGATCGCCGACAAGAAAAGGGGGAGTGGATTAGTGAGTGTACAAACGATGAGCAGTTATCTAACTATTGTATAAATGTTTTTGCCAGTGTCAGTGTTTGCAGAGAGATATCATGGTTAAAAAAATTGTTAGTTGATTTAAGCATAGAAAAAACAAAAGGCGCCGGAAGGCGCCTTTTCTCATGGCTATTTATACGGTCATTATATCTTGAAACCAAGCGTCAGCGAAATATTGCCGCCGGAACTTTTGGTGGTCGCAAATGTATTGGCCTTGTCAGGCAGGCGGTAAGGGAAGTTCACATCCTTGTGCAGGCCGTGGGCATAGGTCAGGTCAATGAACATACCTGCATTGCGGTAACCTAAGCCGCCGCTGATGAACATCCTGTTTGCCTTCAGTTCTTTGTCCTTATACGGGTTACCATAGTAAGCGAACCCAAGACGTCCCATCATCGTGGTGAATTTTAACTCGCCACCTACCCTGAAATTGAAAGCGCCTTTATAGTATTTGTTCATCACGTCGTTGACGGAATTGTAATAATCGTCGTTGTCATAGTCTTCCGCATTCCTGAATTTGTTGGAGCCATAGGTCACATACTCGATATCGGCAGTCAGGAAACCTTTTTGTTTGCGTACATCTTCTATCTCCCTGATCACATACGATCCGCTCAGTATCACTTTCCATGGGGTGACCAGCTCATATTTGTAGGTAGGGATATTACCGTTGAATAGTTCGCGGACAGTCACAGATGTGGTTCCGGGTGTGGTGCGATAGTTATCGAGATTCACATCCATACGGGCATCGTACGAATCTTCGAAACTGTACCAGGTAGGAGTATGGACCGCCAGGCCCACCCGCATGAATTCAGCGGGTTTATAGATGACACCCAGTTTACCATTGATACCGATACCTTTAGTAGTGAAGGTTTCCTTCAGTTCATAGAAGTTAAAATTGTTGTCATTATCACCGGAGGCATCTTCTTCCCTGAATGTATTTTCTTTTGTGTATTTCACAATAGGCAGACCGAATGATCCGCCGATATATAATTTGTCATTATGATTGGTGGCAAAACCAAGGGCGAGATCGGTAAAGTTGCCAAACGTCTCAGTGGTGGTGGATTGTTTTACTAAGAACTGTCCGCCATTTTTCAGGGCATCCCACATGGCAAGGCTGATCACATCCGGGGAATTGTTGCCGGGCAAAGTAGTAGTATCAACCAAGTAATTCCATACGGCCATCTGTGAGCCGAAAGAGACCTGGTTGTTAAAAGGTATATTGTCAATAGGTATCCCGCTGCCCGCTACTTCAGCCGCATACTGTTCTGCACCGGAACTGAAATCATTTTGCCCGGTATAAAAAATGTTATTGCTGAAACTGCGGTTGCTGATGGCAAAGCTCAGTGCATTGTTCCAGCCGTTACCGCCTTTCCAGCCGCCGATGATACCGGTAGGGCCCACATTAAAAAAAGAGGTTTTATCACTGGCGCCGGTGCCGCGGAAATTGCTTTTATTATTCAGGAATGAGAAACCGGGAGACAATACAATGTCGGTGGTCTTGAAGAAAGCAATACCGGCCGGGTTCACGAATGTGGCAGTGAGATCGCCACCCAGCGATCCCATGGCGCCGCCAATAGCGTTGATCCTCGCTGTTCCGTTCACGGGCTGCCAGCTATATTTCAATACGTCTTCGGGTATCTGTGCAAAAATGGAAACAGAGAAGAAAGAAACAAGACCGGTGAGGAGTATCTTTTTTTTCATGATCGTCTTTTTATACATGGTCAGGTACAACAAAGGAGGAAACTATCAAGTATATACTTAACATCTGCTTCCTCCTTCTATGATGAGTTCGTTTAATATGCGTTTATCTTGGGGGCCTGGTGGAACCACTGCTTCCGCTGCTGCTGCTGCTGCCGGATGAAGATGAACTGCTGCCGGATGACGAAGGCGTATAGCTGCGTGATGGCGTGGAACTGCTGGGCGTATAGCTGGAATTGCTTTTAGAACCCGAACCTCCGCTGTTATAATTGTTGTTACTATAATTGTTACCCGGGTTATAGCTGTTGTTACTGTTATTGTAACGGGTGCCGCCACTGTACGAATTATTGTTGTAGTAAGCGTTGTTGTTACCCTTTACCCCGGTCTGTGTATTGCCTAAGTAACTTTTGGGATTAAAAGCAATCGGTTTACTTGGAGGAGTATATGCTGTCGGGTTTTTGATGATGATGCCTCCGCCGTAACCATAACCACCGCCACAGTAGGGATTATAGTAATTATTCCATAGCCAGTAGCTGTTCCAGGGATTGTTCCAGCTGGAGTAGTTGCTGTAATAATTATAATAGTAAGGATTGTTGAAATAATAATCATCCAGGGCTGACCAGCGATAACGGTTGGCTACCCGCATACGGAGAAAGCGGTCGTCATAATACTCCTCCAAACTTTCGTAACGACGGTCGTCCTGCTTTTTTACCTGCACGTATTCATCGCCGGGACGTGCCGGAGAGAAATACACATCATCAGGAGTTTGGCCGGTCTTGTAAGCGGTAGTACAACTGCCAAAAGCGGCAGCAACGAATGCCAGAAGTAAAATTTGATATTTCATGGCAAATGGTTTTTACGGTTTAAAATTGAAGTTACTACTTTTGCCCGGATTCATTCTACACAATCGTTTGCATAACAAATTTGCGATGGTTTCATCAAAATAGTATGCG